>CAWJGV010000017.1:0-13668 GCA_963842605.1 uncultured Actinomycetes bacterium | reverse complement strand
CCTCCGCCGAGCCGTAGCGCCCAGCCGTGGCAGCGGCGGTGCGTTCGTAGAGGCCGGCCGAGTTGGCGAGGTCCAGCTCCGTCGCCTGCACTCGCTGTGGATCAACGAGCTGGCTCGCACCAGTGAGCGTGGCGCCGAGGTCCTGCTGCGAGATGAGCACACGCGAATCGGACGTGTATTGCGGCTCACGGAGCTGGCCCAGCAGGATCGTACCGGCCGTGCTCATGACCACGATGATGAGGATGAACAGCGCGTTCCGACGCGCGGCCCGCGCGATTCGTTCGGCACCGGATGACCTCCAGAGCTCCACCTAACCGTCCGATCTTGCGACGAAGGCGGCGGCCACACGGTCTTCAGGGGCGGTGCGGAGAGTCACGACCGGATCCTCGTTGGCGGGCACCCATTCTAGCGGCGGCCGGCATCGGATTCGTAAGCTGAACCGCAATGCTGGCCGTTCGGGGGGGTTTCCCGCACCAGGGACCGGGCGGCGGCCTCCATTCGGTCCAGCCGCGTTTCCCACGTGTTCTCGCGAGCGAGCGCGCGGCCCGCCTCGGGATCCGGTCGCCGCTCCAGGTGAGCCGCGACGGAAGTCACGAATGCCTCGTGGTCGTGAGTGCTCGTCACGGGCGGACCGATGTGGGCGAGGGAGGGAACCCCGAGGGCGACGACCGGCAGGCCGGCGGCCAGGTATTCGAACACCTTCATGGGGAAGACACCAGCGGTGTAGCGATTGGCGGTGTACGGAATGAGGCCGACGTCGCAGGACGCGAAGATCCCGGGTAACTCGGCGTACGCGCGAGGACCGAGGTAGCGGACGTTTGGTCGCGCGACGAGGCCTGCGAACTCCGCCTCGAAGGAGGGATCGGCGTCGGTGAGTGGCCCGACGAGCGCCACGGACGCCTCCGGTATTGCTTCGGCGAGTGAACCGAGCGCCTCGAGATCGACCTTCCGACGAGTGAAACTTCCGCAGAAGAGCAAGCGCGGGCCCGGTAGCTCGAGCAACTCTGGGTCAGAGCCGGTGGCGGCGCTGCTGAAGTGCTGATAATCGGCAACGTTCCCGAAGGCGACCACGGCACGGGCCGACGCTCGGAGGCGCTCTTCCAGCGGCGCCGACGTCGTGAAGACGATGTCGGCCCACTCGCAGGTGAGGCGTTCCGCGTGCTCGATCAGGGCCACGCGAGCTGGGTCCGTCACGTAACCCGCGTAGTCGTCCACGCAGTGGTACACGTGCAACTCGGCGTTCAATCCATGGGCCAGTCCGATCGCGGTGGTGTCGTAGATCCAAACGATTCCGACGCGGTCGCTCACTTGACCGGCCGCGCGCCGAACACGGCGCCGATTCAGCCCGGCGTTCATCCGCATGGCGAGCTTCGATCGCTGCCGGAACGGGATGAGATTCCAAGCCGAGATGACGGTGACTCCGGGATGACCCGACGCATGTCGGCCAGCGCCGGCGCAGGCCGGGACGACCTTCCCTGAGAGCTCGCACCGAGCCGCTTTCCCAGAAACCCGCCGGTCTCGACGAACAGAACTGGCTGACGCTGGCCCAGGCGTGCCATGACGTGCTGCCGGTTCGTCCAGATATCGGAAACCCAGTCATCCGAAGACATGCACACGATCGCACCCTGCACGTCGGCGAACGCCCCGGTGATGCTCCGCGGTTCATCGGACCACCACTGCGCGCTCTATCGCGGCTCGCTGCCGTCACTCCACCCTGCGCAGCGGAAGCAGACCGGTCTGGCAAGGCTCGCCTCCGAGCGGCATCCGTGGCGCCGGATTCGTCGTCGTCGGACCCTTCGGTGCCGCCTGATCGCCGCCAGGCGGTCAACCCGACTGCAGGTGCGCGGTGGCTCGGGTCACGGTGCGGGACGGGCGAGGCCATCTCCGTGCCGTGATGACGGTCCGCGGCGCATCCGCCCGGCTGCCCGCCGCTGGCCAGTGGAG
Organism: uncultured Actinomycetes bacterium; assembly: GCA_963842605.1. GTDB lineage: Bacteria > Actinomycetota > Thermoleophilia > Solirubrobacterales > Solirubrobacteraceae > AC-38. The sequence goes on along the minus strand of CAWJGV010000017.1, from coordinate 11,724 downwards.
CGCAGCGGCGAATCCGTCGGTGGAAGCGGCTCAGCCCGTCCCCACGTGTACGGGGACGCGTACGAGACGACCCGCCCGAAAACCCTTGAGGCCCGGCACGGTCGCCCGGACCCTGAATGCCACGAACCCCAGATCGCGCACTCTCACCGTGATCCGCGCCGAGCGCGGGACTGCGATGAGTGCGACTCGCCGCCATTTGTCGCGGCGGAAGCCGTCAACTCGCACGCTGGTCCGACCACCCTTCAGCCGGACGGGGATGCTGAGTTTGAAGAATCCGTTCCGCAGCCTGAGGCGGATCTTGCCGATTGCGACCGCCCGGCCACGTAGCGCTTTGGCGGCGGGAAGGGGCAGTCTCGCCGCGGCAGCGGGCAGCGTTGCCGGGGGCACCTGGCCGGCGCTGAAGCCACTTCCGGTGGGCGGCAAGGTGCCGTCGGGGTCCTCGATGCTCAGCGCCTTGAACGCCGCCAGGGCCGGCTTGGGCGAGAAGTCGCGTTGCGGATGACCCCCAAGTTCTCTCCCAGATGCTCCGATTGGTTCCGGCGTCCCGCACCTGGTACCAGAACATCCGCTCGACGTATGCCTGCAGGTACCTGCGACGGTACGAGAAGGCGCGCGACAGGTAGTCCGCCTGGCCCGCCTCGCTGACGCCGTTCGCCGCCGAAACGTCGCACGGTGAGCACGTGCTCCAGCCGAATTCCAGGATCCATACCTTTCGTCCCGGGTCGAACTGGTCGATCAGATTCCGCAGGTAGAGCTGCGCCGGAAGCGTGTTCGCGGCTGGCACGCCGCTCTCGAGCGGGGCGTCCGACTCGGGGGCCCGCCGGGGTATCCGTTCCAACCGATCACGTCGAATGAGCCCTTGGCGCCGAGCTCGTACGACCGGCGCAGGAACGTGTAGCCGCTGTTCTGCTGGAGATACCGGCCGACGACCGGACCGTAGACGACGGTCGCGGTCGGGTCGCCCGCTTTGATCCCCGGGTAGGCGGCCTTCTGGAGCGCGGTGAAGGCGTCCGGGTCCACCGGGTTCCAGAACGCCTGCCGGTTCGGCTCGTTCCACGGCGAATACGCGTCGATGTACCGCCCGAAACGCATGCCGAGCTCCGTCAGGAAACTCGCGTAGTCCCCGTATCGCGCAGGTGTCGGCGGGTCGTCGCTACCCGTCCGACCGCTCGCCCACGGCGGCGCGTTCGACAAGCGGAGCTCGACGTTCATCGAGCGGGCCTTCGCGTACGCGAGCCGGTCTTCGAGGTCGCTCCAGACAGCCGGCGGATAGCTGTCCGGCTCGGGTCCAGTTGCTCCCAGGTCGTCGCAAGGCTGATCCAGCGGGCGCCCGCGTCGTGGGCGATGTCGATCTGACGTGTCACCTCGGCGGTCGAGCCCTGGATGACGAAGCCGCCGTCGGGGACGACCGCGACAGCGCTCGCGGCGCCCGCCGAGACGACGAACGCCGCGAAGGCGATCACCCCGCATGCCGCGAGCCGCAGCGCGCTCACACCGCCCCATCCTTCCTCAGGACTGCCGGGAGCGTCCGCGCCAGGATCCGGAGATCACCGACGAGTGACCAATGCGAGGCGTAGGTGTAATCCAGCTGCATACGCTCGTCCCATTCCACTCGCGCTCCGTCCGAGCACCTGCCAGAGCCCCGTGAGGCCCGGCCGCAGTTCCTGGCGAGCCAGTTGCCACTCGGCGAGTGCGGCCGCCTCGAACGGACGGAGCGGGCGGGGGCCGACGAGGCTCATGTCGCCGCGCAGGATGTTCCACAGCTGCGGGAGCTCGTCGAGCGACGTGCGCCGCAGGACGCTTCCGAGCCGTGTCACGCGCGAGTCGGACGCCGCCTTGAGCGCGCGGACCACGGATGCCACGCCGGCGTCGCCGAGATCGGCGTCGCCGAGATCGGCGTCGGCAGCCAGCCGGGCGACGCCCTCGGCGTCCGCGTCGTTGCGCATCGTCCGGAACTTGAGGATGGGGAAGGTCTCGCCGTGCCGGCCCGACCCGGGTCTGCCGGAAGAGGATCGGGAACCCGTTGTGAGCGCGACGCCCGACCGCGACCACAGCATGACGGGCGCCGAGAGCAGGAGCGCCGACGCCGGCGCCGACGACGTCCATCGCTCGCTTGACCGCGCGCTGCGACAGGTTGAGCCCGAGTCCGGGGACCTCGACGAGCGCCATGCCGCCGAGTTGCTGGGTGTGCGGCGCGGGCCCGACCAGGTCGAAGAACCGCGGGACGATGTCCACCTCGACGCCTCTGGGCGACGCAGGCCGCGCAGCCGCTCGAGCATGACGTGTCGGCCTCCCGGGTGAAGCCGATCACGACCACTCGGTCGATGCCTGTGGCGCTCCAGCAGATCCGGCAGGTCGTCCAGCGACCCGAGCGACGGGACGTCCTCACTCAGACGGGGCGCGTCGTCCTCGGCGACGCCGCCGACCACGACCATTCGGCGCTCCGGGTGCCGCGCGGTGAGCCGGGCGACCCGGTCGGCCACGAAGCCCGAGCCGACGAGCAGAACGCGGTCCGAGGCGATCGCGCGGATGCCGGTCGCAGGCGGCGCGGCCCGACGAGCCAGCCGACGGGCATGAGCACGGCGACGGCGAGCATCTGGGAGAAGTCGACCGGCCAGCCGGCCGCGGCGGAGACGATGATGGCGACCCACGACAGCGAGACGCCGACCAGTACCAGCCGGAGGGCGAAGACCAGGCGGCTCGCTCCCGCGCCGGCGCCGATGGTCGTAGCCGCCCGCGATCGCCAGGCCGACGGGCGCGACGGCCGCGAGGAGGAGCGCCAGGAAGTCGGAGAGTGCGCCGGGCCCGCCGTTGATCTGCCCGCCGAACGAACCGCTGAACTGCGCGGCGAGGGACAGGAGGGCGGCCGGCACGAGCGCGTCCCAGAGGACCAGGCCGATCTTGAGCCGGCGGCGACGCAGGTCACGCTGCGCGCGAGCGAGCGGCTCCAGAGGCGGCGCGCTGGTCCGCGGTGTGAACCAGCTCCGTGCGTTCCGTCGTCACGCGATTCCTTCGTCGACGGGGTGTTTCGGCGGCCGGCACCCCCGGAACGTCGTCCGCGGTTTCGGCGCCAGCGACTGAGTTACGCACGGCCTAGCGGGGCCCCGCGCCCCCCGTTCGGCCAGCGCCTTCCGGCGCGTCCTGACCATATGTCGGGGTTGCGTCTGAAATCCCCCGTTCGGGGGATGGCTCGAGCGTGACGGTCCGGTCCACCCACAGTCGGCCCGACGTCGCGGTCGTGCCTACGGTCGCCCTCACGGATCTCGGCAGACGCGGAGCGTGTTCGCGTCGGTCATCGTGTATGCCGGCCGGGCCGGAGCGAGGACGTCGCGCCGACACGCTGCGAGAGCGTCCGGCGCACGTCCGCGCGCAGCCGCGTCGCGGGCGATCGTCGTCGCGTGTGACGCACGGAACCACGCCACTGGTCGCTGCCCTCGCCCGCGACGCTTCGGCTCGGCCGATACCGGACGTCGAGCGCTCGCTCGGCGCCGCGGCCCGAGCGCGGTGGCGGCGGACGTTCGAGGCGATCCGGGCCGTGGCCTCTCGCTTGCCGCGGCGCCGTCCGGCCGCGGGAGGACGTCAGCGCCGGGAGCGGATGAAGGCGGTCAACCCGTACGACGTCACGGGGACCATGCCGAGGCGGCGGTAGAAGCCCTCGGCGCCGCGCTCCGCCACCAGCACCTGGTGGTGGAAGCGGTCCATCGGATAGTGGTCGAGGATCGCGCCGGTCAGCGTCCGGCCGATCCCCTGACGCTGGCGGTCCGGCGCCACCAGGATGTCGGCGATGTACACCGCGAACGCCTCGTCCGACATCGCGCGGGCGAACCCGACCACCCGGTCGCCCTCCAGGGCCACCACGCTGAACGACGAGCACTCGATCGCGGTGCGCAGCCGCGCGGGGTCGCCGGCGTGCGTCCAGCCGTGCGCGCGGTACAGGCCGATGATGCCGTCGAAGTGCGCGGCGACATCGGCTTCTCGGATCAGGACGGGTGGACGGGTGGTGGTCATTCCGGCGTCTGAGGCTATGCGATAGTCCGCGGGATGTCCGCGCCGCCACGGATCCTGCCCGAACGATACGACCCCGCGCCCGTCGAGTCGAAGTGGCAGGCGGTGTGGGAGGCGCGAGGGGGCCTTCCGCGCCGAGCCCGTCTCGCGCGACGGCGCCGCCGCGGAGCTGCCCGACCGCCCGAAGGCGTACGTGCTGGAGATGCTCCCGTATCCCTCCGGCGAGATCCACATGGGCCACGTCAAGAACTACACGATGGGCGACGTGGTCGCGCACCACCGCCGGCGGATGGGCATGGCCGTGTTCCACCCGATGGGCTACGACTCGTTCGGGCTCCCCGCCGAGAACGCCGCCATCCGCACCGGCGTCCCGCCGGCCGAGGGGACCGCCGAGAACATCGCGCGCATCCGCGAGCAGCTGAAGACGCTCGGCTTCGCGATCGACTGGGACACCGAGCTCGCCACCAGCGACCCCGAGTACTACCGGTGGACGCAGTGGCTCTTCCTGCGGATGTACGAGCGGGGCCTCGCCGAGCGCCGCGAGGCCGCCGTCAACTGGTGCCCCCACGACCAGACCGTCCTCGCCAACGAGCAGGTCATCGACGGGCGCTGCGAGCGCTGCGGCCACGAGGTCGAGCTGCGCCAGCTCACCCAGTGGTTCCTGCGCATCACCGACTACGCCCAGCGCCTGCTGGACGACATGGACGAGCTGGTCGACTGGCCCGAGCGCGTGCTCACCATGCAGCGCAACTGGATCGGCCGGTCGGAGGGCGCCCGGGTGACGTTCGCGGTCGAGGGCGGCGGCGAGGCGATCCCCGTGTTCACGACGCGTCCCGACACGCTGTTCGGCGCCACGTTCTTCATCCTCGCGCCCGAGCACCCCGCGGTCGCGCCACCTCGTCGAGGGCCGGCCCGAGGAGGCCGCCGTCCGCGAGTACTCCGCGGCCTCGGCGCGCGCCTCCGCCGCCGACCGCGGCGACGCCGACCGCCCCAAGACCGGCGTCTTCACCGGCCGCCACGTGGTCAACCCGGTCACCGGCAACCCCATCCCGGTCTGGGTGGCCGACTACGTCCTGATGGACTACGGGACCGGCGCGATCATGGCGGTGCCCGGCCACGACGAGCGCGACTTCGCGTTCGCGCAGGCTCACGGCCTGCCGATCACGCGCGTCATCGCGCCGGAGGGGGAGGACGCGAACGCACCCCTGGACGAGGCGTACGCCGGCCCCGGGCTGCTCGTGAACTCGGGCTTCCTGAACGGCCTGACCGTGGACGATGCGAAGGTCCGCGTGGCCGAGTGGCTCTCCGAGCGCGGGCTGGGCGAGCTGACCGTGGGGTACCGCCTGCGCGACTGGCTCATCTCGCGCCAGCGCTACTGGGGCGCGCCGATCCCCGTCGTCCACTGCCCGGTCGACGGCGTGGTCCCGGTCCCCGACGACGAGCTGCCGGTGCTGCTTCCGCACGTGGACGACTACGCCCCGAAGGGCCAGAGCCCGATCGCGTCGGTCGCCGAGTTCGTGAACACCACATGCCCCAAGTGTGGGGGACCGGCGCGTCGCGAGACGGACACGATGGACACGTTCGTCGACTCGTCCTGGTACTTCCTCCGTTACACCGCGCCGCACCTGACGTCGGGCCCCTTCGAGCGCGACGTCGTCGACTACTGGCTCCCGGTGGACCAGTACATCGGCGGGATCGAGCACGCGATCCTGCACCTGCTCTACGCGCGCTTCTTCGTGAAGGTGCTGCACGACGCCGGCCTGGTCGGCGCCCGCGAGCCGTTCGCCCGCCTCTTCACGCAGGGGATGATCTACCGGGACGGCGCGAAGATGAGCAAGAGCAAGGGGAACGTCGTCTCCCCGGACGAGATCGTCGAGCGCCTCGGCGCCGACGCCCTGCGCCTCTACGTCCTGTTCATGGGCCCCGCGGCCGACGACATCGAGTGGAGCGACCGCGCGGTCGACGGGCAGCGCCGGTTCATCGACCGCCTGTGGCGCCTCGTCGGCGGCCTGGATCACGGCGGCATCGTCCCCCGGCCGTCGCGCGACGCCCTGGAGGGCCCGGCGCTGGAGCTGGTCCGCGCCGCCGAGGCCACCGTCGCGAAGGTGAGCGAGGACATCGGCGAGCGCTTCTCGTTCCACACGGCCATCTCCAGCGTCCAGGAGCTCGTGAACCTGGCGACGAAGGGCGTGGGGGAGGGCCTGTTCGCCGATGACGCCGGCCGGGCGGCGCTGCGGTACGCGTCGCAGACGGCGGTGTCGCTCCTGTTCCCGTTCGCCCCGCACGTGACGTCGGAGATGTGGGAGGCGCTCGGTGGCGAGCGCCTGTGGGAGGAGCCGTGGCCCGAGGCGGCCCCCGAGTTCCTGGCGCGCGAGACCGTGACCGTCGTCGTGCAGGTCAACGGCAAGCTCCGCGACCGGGCGGAGGTCGCCGCCGGCACGCCGGACGCCGAGCTGGTCGCGCTCGCGCGCGCCCTCCCGCGCGTGGCGCCGGCGGTCGAGGGCAAGCAGGTGGTCCGCGAGGTCGTCGTCCCCGACCGGCTGGTGAACCTCGTCGTGAAGTAGGCCGCCCGCGGGCACCGTCCCGCGCGCGTCCCGTCACGGAGCGGTGGTGATCCGCGCGCCGGCGCCGGCCTACCGTCGGCCTCATGGATCGGCTCCTGCCATGGCTGCGGCGCTCGGGGTGGGCGTACGTCGTCGTCGCGGTCGCGCTCGCCCTCGTCGCCTGGCGCGTCGGGAGCGGAGGGGGCGGCGGGCAGCCGGCGGCGGCGGCCGGCCCGGCGACGGCGCCGGCAGCAGTCGCGGTCACCGCGCCGGAGGACGGCCCGACCGGCCTCGTCCACGTCGCCGGGGCGGTCCGCGACCCGGGCGTCTACGAGATCGGCCCGGGCGCCCGCGTCGTGGAGGTCATCAAGGAGGCGGGCGGCCCGACGCGGCGGGCCGACCTGTCCGCCCTCAACCTCGCGGCGACCGTGGAGGACGGCCAGCAGGTGCTCGTCCCGGAGAAGGCACGGCCGGGCGCGCCGGCGCCCCCGGGGACCGCCGCCGGGGCCGACGCGCAGGTGCGGCTGTCCACCGCCACGCCGGAGCAGCTGGAGGCGCTCGACGGCATCGGCCCGACCCTCGCATCCCGCATCGTGGAATGGCGCGACGCCCACGGCGGCTTCCGTACAGTGGACGACCTGCTCGACGTGCCAGGGATCGGCCCCACCCGGCTCGAATCACTCCGTACGAAGGTCGTGCCGTGAGGGGGGGTCCATTTGGGGGGAGTTGGTCTATCCTCACCCCAGGGGACGCGGCCGAGGCGTCCAGGGTACGAGGCCCGGAGGGGGGCCCAGGCTGAACAAGTTCCTGAAGAGCGCGGCGTTCCCGATCCTGATCGTGATCCTGCTGGTCTTCGTCGCCCAGCGCCTCGTGGTCTCGAGCGAGCCGTCCAAGCCCGCGCCGACATTCAACGAGTTCACCCAGCAGATCGCGGACGGCGATGTGGCCAAGGCCACGATCAAGGTCGAGAACAAGACGGTCGACGTCCAGCTCAAGGACAAGACCAAGTTCACGACCGGCTACCCGGAGGACTACTCCGACACCCTCGTCGGCCAGCTCGAGTCGGCCAACGTGCCGTTCGAGGTGAAGGGCATCCCCAGCTCTCCCTGGTGGTCGAGCCTCATCTGGCTCGCGCCGTTCATCCTGTTCATCGGGTTCTGGATCTACCTGATGAACCGCATGCAGGGCGGCGGCTCCAAGGTCATGAGCTTCGGCAAGAGCCGCGCCAAGCGGATGGCCGTCGAACGCGCCCAAGATCACGTTCAAGGACGTGGCCGGCGCGGACGAGGCGGTCGAGGAGCTCCACGAGATCAAGGAGTTCCTCGAGAACCCCAAGAAGTTCCAGGCCCTCGGCGCGCGCATCCCGAAGGGCGTCCTGCTCTTCGGTCCCCCCGGGACCGGCAAGACGCTCCTCGCCCGCGCCGTCGCCGGCGAGGCGGGCGTACCGTTCTTCTCGATCTCGGGCTCGGACTTCGTCGAGATGTTCGTCGGCGTCGGCGCCAGCCGCGTCCGCGACCTCTTCGAGCAGGCCAAGCAGAGCTCGCCCTGCATCATCTTCATGGATGAGATCGACGCGGTCGGTCGCCACCGCGGCGCCGGCCTCGGCGGCGGTCACGACGAGCGCGAGCAGACGCTCAACCAGCTGCTCGTCGAGATGGACGGCTTCGAGGCGAAGGACAACATCATCCTCATCGCCGCGACGAACCGGCCGGACATCCTCGACCCCGCCCTGCTGCGGCCCGGCCGCTTCGACCGCCAGATCGTGGTGGACCGGCCCGACCGCGAGGGACGCGCCCAGATCCTGCGCGTCCACACCAAGGGCAAGCCGATCGCCAAGCACATCGACCTCATGACCCTCGCGGGCCAGACCCCCGGGTTCACCGGCGCGGACCTGGCAAACCTGGTCAACGAGGCCGCCCTCCTCGCCGCCCGCAAGGGCAAGCGCCTGATCGACCAGGCGGAGCTCGAGGAGGGGATCATGCGCGTGATCGCCGGGCCCGAGAAGAAGTCGCGCCTGCTCTCCGAGAAGGAGCGGGTCGTCACGGCGTACCACGAGATGGGCCACGCGCTCGTCGGGCACTTCCTGCCCGACGCGGACCCGGTCCACAAGATCTCGGTGGTGTCACGCGGCCAGGCCCTCGGCTACACGATCTCCATGCCGGCGGAGGACAAGTTCCTCACCACCCGGGCGCAGCTCGAGGACCAGATGGCAATGACCCTCGGCGGCCGGGCGGCGGAGGAGCTCGTCTTCGACGAGATCACCACCGGCGCGGCCAACGACCTCGAGAAGGTCACCCAGACGGCCAAGCAGATGACGATGCGCTTCGGCATGTCGGACAAGCTCGGGCCGCGGGTGCTGGGCCACAACCACGGCGCGCCGTTCCTCGGGCGCGACATGCACTCCGAGCCCGACTACTCGGACGACATGGCCCGCACGATCGACTCCGAGATCCGGCGGATCATCGAAGAGGCGCACCAGCGGGCGCGCGACATCCTGGTCGAGCACCGCGAGGACCTCGAGAACCTGTCGCAGATCCTCCTCAAGCGGGAGACGATCGAGCGCGAGGAGTTCATCGCCCTCCTGAACGGCGAGGTCGAGGAAGTCGTGTTCGCCGAGCGCGACGCGAAGAATGCCGAGCTGGCCCGCGAGGCCGAGCAGGCCGGCCAGCAGGAGAAGAAGGCCAAGCGGTTGCCGTACCCCGGCGCCGGGGAGCCGCTGGCCGAGGGCTGACCGAGGGCGGCGCGCATCCGCGCGCCCCTCGTCACATCCGCGCGGTGAGGCGGGCCGGGACACCGGCCTAGCCTCGGCGCATGCCCGTCGGCGTCCGCCGCCACGCGGCGGCGCCGGCATGGCTCCGCGCCGCCCCGCACGCCGTCCTTGCGGCGTTCTGCGCCGGGCTCTGCGCGCCGCTCGCGGGCGTCGGCGCGCCAGGGGCGGGGCTCGCCGTGTGCGCCCTCGCCGCGGCCGGGGCCGGGCTGGCGGCGGCGCGGGGCGCGGCGGGGCCGGCGCTCGCGCTGCTGCTCGTGTCCGCGGCTGCGGCGGGCGTCGCGTGGGGGTCGGCGCGGTACGCGGCCACGACGCCTCCGGCGGTCGACGTGCCGGTGCGGGTGAGCGGGACCGTGGTGGTCAACGCGCCGCCGCGGCCCGACGGGTTCGGCGGGCTCCGGGCGCGGGCGCGGGCCGACGACCTGCGGACGGCGTCCGGGCGGCGGCTCCCCGGGCGGCTCCGTCTCCTGCTCGACCTGGCGGCCGGGCCGGGCGCGCCCACGCTGGGGGAGCGGGTGCGGGTGGAGGGGTGGATGCGGTCGCCGGCGGGGGCGGCGTCGCCCGGCTGGTGGCGGGCGTGGCTGGCGCGGCAGGGCATCGCGGGGCGCCTGCGCCCCGAGCGGATGACCCCGGCGGGGCGGCGAGGTGGGCTCGACGGGCTGCGCGACCGGTGGAGGACGTGGGCGTCGGCGCACGCCGGGGCGGGACTGTCCGGCGACCGGGAGGCGCTCGTGCGGGGCATGGCGCTCGGCGGTGGCGACGAGCTGTCGGAGGAGGCGGCGACCGCCTTCCGGGACGCGGGGCTCTGGCACCTGCTGGCCGTCTCCGGGCAGAACGTGACCGTCGTGGCCCTCGCCGCGCTGGCGCTGCTGCGCGCGTTGGGGACGCGGCGGCGGGTCGCGGTGGGCGGGGCGGCGCTGGTGATGGCGGCGTACTGCCTCGCGTGCGACGGCGGGGCGTCCGTCGCGCGCGCCGGGATCGCCGGCGGGCTCGGGCTGCTGGCCGAGCTGCGGTCGGCGCCGCGGGAGCGCTGGTACCTGATGCTCGCGGGCCTGGCGGCGCTCCTCGCGCACGACCCGCGGGCGATCGGCGACCCCGGGCTGCAGTTGTCGTTCGCAGCGGTCGCGGGGCTGTTCCTGCTGGCGCCGCCCCTCGAGGCGTGGCTGCGGGGGTGGCTGCCCGGGCGGGTCGCGGGCCTCGCCGCGATGGCGGCCGCGGCCGGCCTGGCCACGGCGCCGGTCACGGTGGCGCATTTCGGGCGGCTCTCGGTGATCGGCCTGGCGCTCAACGTCGTCGCCGTGCCCCTGGCGGCGCCCGTGGTGATCCTGGCGCTGATGGGGATGGCGGCCGGGGCGCTCGTGCCCGCCGCCGGGGTGGCGTTCGCGTGGGCCGCCGGCGCGGGTGCGTGGATGCTGCTCCAGGCGGCGCTGTGGGCGTCGTGGCTTCCCGGCGCGGCGGTGGACCTGCCCGGGTGGGCGGCGCCGGCCCTCGCGGCGCTCCCGGCCGCGGTGGTGGCGGCGGCGACCTCGGTCCGGCCGGGCGGGCCGCCGGCATGGCTGCGCCGTCCCGTGACGTGGCGGGTGGCTACGGCCGCGGTGGCGCTGCTCGCCGCGGCCGGGTGGGCGCTCGGGCGACCGCCGGCGCCCGCGCCCTGGCCGGCGGGGCCGGCGGTGACGGCGCTCGACATCGGCCAGGGGGACGCGATCCTGCTGCGGGGCGCCGACGGGTCGGCGGCGCTGTTCGACACGGGCCCGCCCGGCGGGGAGGGGCGCGCCGCCCCGGTGGTCGCGGCGCTCCGGCGGCTCGGGGTCCACCGGCTCGACGCGATGGTGCTGACGCACGACTCGCTCGACCACGTCGGCGGTGCGCGGGACGTCCTGGCGCGCATGCCCGTGGCGACGGTGCTGAGCCCCGTGCCGCCGCGCGACGGGTGGCTGCCGTGGGCGCAGGCCGCCCTCGACGACGCCCGCCGGCGCGGCGTGCCGGAGGGCGAGCTGCGATCCGGGACGGCGTTCCGGGTGGGCCCGTGGCGGGTGCGGGTGCTGTCGCCGCGCGGTCCCCGGCCGCCGGGCGCCGACCCCAACCCGTGGAGCCTGGTGGCGCTCGCGTCGGCCGGGCCGCTCGACGTGCTGCTGACCGCCGACGCCGAGTCGGACGCGCTCCGCCACCTGGTGACCGGCCGGGTGGAGGTGCTGAAGGTCTCCCACCACGGGTCGGAGGACGCCGGGCTGCCCGAGGAGCTGGCCCGGATGCGGCCGCGCGTGGCCCTGATCTCGGCGGGGGAGGGCAACCCGTTCCGCCACCCGCGGCCCGAGACGCTCGACGCGCTCGCCGCGGCCGGCGTGCAGGCGTGGCGCACGGACCGCTCCGGTGACGTCACGGCGGTGCTCGACGGCGCCGCGCTGGGCG
>CAWJGV010000016.1:0-69490 GCA_963842605.1 uncultured Actinomycetes bacterium | reverse complement strand
GCGCGGATCGTCGAGCAACTGACGCCGCTGCTGATCTCCGTCAACGTCCGCTACAAGGCCCACGCGGGGATCCAGCTCACCGGCCTCCCCGACGGCGACCACTGGGAGTAGGCCGGTGCGGGTTGCGCTGCTCGCGGGCGGCACCGGGAGCGCGACTGGCGCCGAGCATGCAGGAGGAGATCGGCTCCGACCTCGCCGTGATCGCCAACACCGGCGACGACATCGAGACCCTCGGCGTCCACGTCTCCCCCGACCCTGACCTCGTCACCTACTGGCTCAGCGGCGAGATCGACGAGGAGCGCGGCTGGGGGCTGCGCGACGACACCTTCACCGTCTTCGACCGCCTGACGAAGCTCGGGGCGCCGAACTGGTTCGGCCTCTCCGACCGCGACCTCGCCGCCTGCCTCTTCGACGAGCCAGTTCATCGAGGAGGGCGGCCGCCTCACCGACCCAGGCGCAGATCGCCCGCGCGCTCGGGGTCGAGGCGAAGGTGCTGCCGATGTGCGAGGCGCCGGTGCGGACCAAGGTGCTGACGGCCGGCGGCGTGCGGGCCTTGCAGGAGTACCTGATCGTCGACCGCGGCGAGCCGGAGGTGCAGGGAGTCGAGCTGGACGGAATCGCGACGGCCGAGCCGAGCGCCGAGGTGCTGGAGGTGCTGCGCTGGGCCGAGGCGATCGTGATCGGCCCCTCCAACCCGGTGATCAGCATCGGCCCGATCCTGGCCGTCCCAGGGATGACCGAGGCGATCGCCGCCTCCGAGGCCCCCGTCGTCGCGGTCAGCCCCTTCGTCGCCGGCCAGGTCGTCAAGGGCCCGACCGAGCGCTTCATGCAGGCCCTCGGCCGGCCGTCAACCGCAGCCGGCGTCACCTCACTCTACGCCGGGCTGATCGACGCAATGGTGGTCGACGAGGACGACCCGGACCCGCCCCCGGCGGAGATCCCGACGCTCGCCACGGCGACCCTGATGGAGGGCGCGGCGGGGCGCGCGCGGCTGGCGCGCATCGTCCTCGACTACGCCGCATCGTGCCACCGACAAGTCCAGGTGCTGATTCCGCGAGCGAAAACCGAGGCGGCCGCGGACGCAGGGAGGCCGAATAGTGGTAACTATTCGGCTGACCGAGGACAAAGGCCGGCGAAGGTTTGCAGCCGCGGAATCGGTGCATGGACTTGTCGGCTGGACCACCAACCTCGACGGGGCTTGAAAGCAACCGCTGTCCTACCCGTGAAGCGCTTCGGCGCCGCCAAGCAGCGGCTCGCCGCCGGCATGGGCGCAACGCACCGCGCCGAACTGGCAGCGGCCATGCTGGAGGACGTGCTGGAGGCGATCGGAGCGGCGCGATCGATCGAGCACACAGTGGTCGTCACCAGCGAGCCACGCGCAATCGCGCTGGCAAGCGAGGCGGGCTGCGAGCTGGTTGCCGACCCGGAGGAGGGCGGCCACTCCGGCGCGGCCCTCGCGGGGATCGCACGCGCCCGCGAGCTCGGTGCGGAATGCGTCGTCCTGCTCCCCATCGACTGCCCACTGCTCGACCCGCGCGAGCTCGAGCGCCTGCTGACCGGGATGCCAGAGCGCTACGTCGCGATCGTCCCGACCGGCACGGGACGGGCACAAACGCCCTCGCCCTCGCCCCGCCGGAGGCAATCGAGTCCTCCTTCGGCGAGGGCAGCTGCGCCCGCCACGTCGCCGCCGCGCGCACGGCTGGCGTGCCCTTCGGCGTCGAGGAGCTGGCGTCGCTGGCGCTTGACCTGGACACGCCAGCCGACGTCGTCGCCCTGACCATGGCGCTGGAGAGGGATCGTCGGCGGGCCAAGCGAACGGCGAAGGTGCTCGGCATATGAGCGGCGTGGATGCCGAACTGCGCGTGCTGCCGGTCCTCGACCTGCCCGAGATCGAGGCCGGGGCAAACCTCGGCGAGCTGATTGCCGCACACTTCGAGATCGAGGATGGCGACGTCATCGTCGTCTCGCAGAAGGTCGTCTCCAAGGCCGAGGGCCGGTTGCGCAAGCTCTCCTCCGTCATCCCAGGAGCAAGCACGCAAGCTAGCCGCCGTCCTCGGCAAGGAGCCCGCCCTTGTCCAGCTGATCCTCGACGAGAGTGCCGAAGTCCTCCGGGCCGAGCGCAACGTCCTCATCACGGAGACTCACCACGGCTTCGTCTGCGCCAACGCTGGCATCGACACTTCCGACCTTTCCGACTCGGACACCGTCTGCCTCCTCCCGGAAAACCCCGACGCCTCAGCCCGACGCCTCCGCTCCGAACTCGCCACCACCGTCGGCGTCGTGATCGCCGACAGTTTTGGCCGGGCGTGGCGCCTCGGCCAGGCCGAGGTCGCGATCGGCTGCGCCGGGCTCACCCCACTGGACGACTGGCGCGGCCGCAAAGACGCCAATGGTCACAAGCTCGAAGCAACCCTGATCGCCGTCGCCGACGAGGCCGCCTCAGCCGCAGACCTCGTCCGCGGCAAGGACAGCCGCGTTCCGGTCGTGATCGTCCGCGGTCTGGACCGCTTCGTAACAACAGACGACGGCCCGGGAGCCGCCGCGATACGCCGGTCTCGGGACGAGGACCTCTTCCGCTGAGGCCCATCCCGGTAGGGGTGGAACGTCTTGTACTTTTTCGTCGAGTGCTTCGGGCGACAGCCCATCCCCACTCCACCGAAAAAGTTAAGTGGAACCCCTACCGGGATGGGCCTGCAACACGAAGCACAGCCGCACCCTTGAGACTGCCGTTTCGAATCGCATCCAGGGCCTCGTTCGCGGCATCCAGCGGGTAGACCTCGACCTCGGTGCGCGGCTTGGACGAAGTGTAGTGAAAATCTGTATTTGTCCGTCAGGTAGTTGACCGACAACCCGGTGTCGCTCTGGTATTGTTCAACCTATAAAAACAACCACGCTTTCCATCACTGCCGGTAACAGAGGGTCTCCATGTCATTCAGACTGGTTGCGGCCGCTTTGGCCGTGGGTATTTCTATTGCCTTGTCGAGCACGGCTTTTCCCCGAGGGGAGTGGCCAGATGGCCCGAACAAGGCATGGTTCGAGAATTACAAAGCGCACAGCCCCGGCCGCAGATCAGACGGCCGGGGTTTCCTGTTAAGCTACTTCGCTTTGGCGGCGCCCGCCTTGGGGCAACCTGCGATACAGGCTCTCACGGCTTCGGCAGTGCCCCGCTTCTGCATACCGCCACCGGCCGCCACATTGCTCCGGTTGCATTTCTCCATACAAGCCGGGTCTTTCTGGGCGCTGGCGGGAGTCGTGATCGTTAGGGAAGCGACAATGCCCGCAGCAGCAAATGCAAAAATCAGTTTCATGAGGGCTCCCTCGTGCTTGATGGCCTCCACTATACAGCGGAGCGTCTTCGTTTATTGCTGTCAATACCAAGCCGCATCGCTAACAGCTAAGTGGCAACCCGTAGGCCGCCCCTCTAGCGCGCGTCGACTGAGCCGCGCGCTGCCCGATCCGGAAGACCGCTGCTGGCGCTGAACAGTGAAGCCGCCGCGGTGGTTGGGGTTGTCAATGGCCGCCGCGCTGCCCTACAGACGCCAGCCGTGCTACCCTGCCGCAATAATTCATGATCTTGTCACAGCATTGCTTGTCGCGTTCGCCGCGGTCACCGCGTCAGAAGTGCTGACTAGGATTTGGGAGTCGTTGTAGGCCACCACACACCGGAACCAAGCCGAATGGCATACACGCTCGCCCGTCCCAGCTTCCTCCGTCGCGCTAAAACCACTGCGCTATACGTAGTGGGCATTCCGATGATCGTGATCGGAATGGTGCTCGTATTCTCAATCGTGGCGTATGATAGGGTTGAGCGTCGGTTTAGAAAGGCGCGGCCTTAGCTCACCACCACGCACCGCCAAGCCGCCGCGGCGGCCGGTGCCGTATGCTCGTACACGAGCACGCCGACCATCGTCACGATTGCCGCTATCGCGGAGGCTAGGGCGCGGAGGGGGCCGTCACGCGCCGATTGCAGCAGACGGGCGGCCGCAAGGAGACCCCAAACGAAAGCCCCGCGCCGAGAGCGGCTCATGCCCAGCGCCCCACATTCGCACTGTCGTGAAAGCCCTAATGCTTGAAAGAGACGGACCGCCGTCTTCACAGCGACCCCCAGCGCGATGGCAAATCCGGCCGGAGCCGAAGACGCCCTGTCCGCTGGAAAACTGATGAGATACCCAATCACCGGCATCGTCGTCTGCTGCGCACGCGCCGCAATCGGCCACGCCGACGCGGCGCCGCCGAGCAACGTGATGAACTCCGCGCCGTCTCATCACTCTATCACCTCGTCGGCGGCAATGAGCAGCGCGACCGGCACCTCCAGGCCGAGCGCCTTCGCGGTTTTCAGATTGATGACCGACTGGTACTTGGTCGGCGCTTGCACCGGAAGGTCGGCGGGCTTGGCGCCGCGCGGGATGCGGTCGACGTAGGCCGCCGTCTGCCGAAACACTTCTATGGGATAGGTACCGTAGGACATGAGGCCGCCGTCTGCGACAAAAGCACCGAACGCGTAAATCGCAGGCAAGCGGTGCCGCGCCGCAAGCGGAGGCTACAAAGGAGGCGAAACGCGCCGGTATCGCGCACGCGAAAGCGAACGGAGGCCCGCACACCTATAAGGGCCGGAAGCCAAGTTACAGCCGCAAACAGTTCGAGAGCGCGCAGGCGATGCTGCACAAGTCCACGGGTGTCGGCGAGGTCGCGAGGATCACAGGGCTGACGCGGCAGACGGTCTACAGGATCAAAGATGATCCTGCGGCTGCTGAAGCCGCGTTGCCGACCTGGGGGCTGTAGACGATGTCGGTCCCCTTGAATGACCCTGCGCACTGGCTTGACCGCGCCAAAGAAGCGCGTGCGTTGGCGGATCAGATGGCAGACCCGGAGGCCAAGAGACGGATGCTCGTCGTTGCCGATGACTACATGCGTCTGGCTAAGAGGGCGGAGGCACGAGCGGCGGGCCAGTCGCCTAGATCAACGTGAAGAGGCTAATCCGCTACAGCGCGGCTGGGATGGCGCAGATGGGGACCGTGTGTTGCCCAAATTGTTTTGGTCAGGCTATGCCTCAGTTACCTCTGTCCGGCAAGAATTGGTCTGAGCACGAGCGCGCGGAAATTGGCCGTCTCGAAGCGGTGTGCTCTGAGACTAACCACTGGAGCTTGGACTGCGATCACACCGACGCAGGCGACCCCTGGTGCGTCATCTACGACCATCAGCATCACCGGATCGTCCTGCACATCGCGCGCATCGAGCGCCGGTACGTCGTAGTATGGCCTCGCGAAGGGCGGTCGGCGGAGACGCCGAGCATGACTGCGGCAGTGGAGATGGCCCTGGAGCGGCTGAGGGCATACGCACCGCGGCCTTCGGGTATGCATCGCGATTGCGGGAGCCGACCGGGCTGAGCGCGGGCGCGGCGCGGGCGTGGCCGCCATGCACTCCGAGGGGACACGTCATGCACGAAAGCCGTAGCAGAGCCTCGAAAACGCCCGCATTTCTTAGTGGGCTCATGGCGTACACGGGGGAGCCTCAACACGCAAAATCACGAAACGCGCGCTCTTTCGCGAGTTGCCGGACACGAAGCTGCATCGCAGCTCGCCGGACACACATCGGGGGCGGCACACATGGCAAAGCGAAACTTTATCTTTGATGAAGGCAGCGTTGAAGCTGTGGAGCGTCTACGCAAACAAGACGAGGAGTTCTGTCGAAGGCTGCGAATGGCTGTTGAAAGGGGCAATGAATTTTGTCCGACTACCGTAATCACGGCTCCCTGCACGAGCCGCCCCGTCTTAAATTATATGCGTACCGACTGATTACGCGCCTCGACAGTGCAGTTTTCCATCGCGACCGCGGGTACACCCCCACCGTGGGCACACTTTTGTCCACTTATGACTCGGTGCAAGCGTAGCGGACCCGGCTCGCCCTTCCCCTGCTGGCGCTTCTGGCACGCGCGCGGCCTGATGCCCTGAAAAGAATTCCTAAAACGCCTCGCTCCGGTCGGGTTTCTATCGGCGCTGTCCTCGTACGCATCAACAATGGGCGAAATCATTGTCGGTCGATCGGGCACCTGGATTGTCAGCCTGATCCGATTGGTGGAAATGCAACTGTGGAGCAGCAGCCCGTATACGTATTGCCCTCCACAAGCAAATGAATGCTGAAAGAGTATCCGCGATCTGACATCCCATCGGAGCAATATGCGCTATAGATGTCGGGATTCGACGGGGCCTTGCCGTTCTTATCGGCGACCATCATCCGATTTTCGTTCACGACAAATCCGATTAACGTCGAGCTACCCCGCTTCGCACGAACGCTCATGGCGAAGTCCTGAGGCGCGCCTGCGGCAGCCTTATAGATTGGCGCGATGTACATCGTTCTGCGTCCTCCAGATAGGCCAAAGGTCACCTGACTGTCGGACAGTTGTGCATCCCAGAACGGTTCCGTGCCACCACATTTCAACCTTTCGAACGAGTGGGTTGGGTGTTGCAGGATGACGAGAGCAATTACCGCAAAAAATAATGTGCGCATATGTTCCTCCTCGCCTCACCAACGCCAGGGCGTCTACTCATTAACCGCAGATCGGGAGGTCCACTATCGGCAGCAAACCGGAAAACATCTGCTCATTTTGAGCTTCGGTAAACGCCTAGGTTGTAAAGATCACTGCAACAATTTCCACTTGAATTGGCACGAAGAGCTGATACTCTACGGCTACCTGCCCGCAGTGACGAAATGTGCCGAGTTTTCGCTTCAAAGGGCAGCCTGTCCCATCGGCATTTTTACTTGACCGACTTCTGCTTGGCGGGCGCGGCCGCCTGTGGACGCGCGACCACGTTTTATCAACCAGTGGAGGAGCATCGTGACTTCCAAGTCTAGAATCGTACTTGCGATCCTCGTGGGAGCAGCCGTAGGCGGAGCAGCAATCCACGGGCTGCACGCTCAGACCAAGCCGAAAGCTTATGTCGTTTCCGAACTCGAAACGCTGGATGCTAAAGCTGCCGCTGATTACGCGGAGCGCGCGCTGAAGATGCAAGAGGCCGCAGGTGGCCGTAATTTCCGCACTGGCGGTGGAAAGGTTACGGCGATGGAAGGACCCCCGCCACCCCAGCGTGTCGCCATCACGGAATGGGAAAACCTCGACAAAGCACAGGCCTTCTTCAAGTCGAAGGAATGGGCCGATGCCGGACCGGACCGTGACAAGGCGCTTAAGACCGTACGCCGATATGCAGTAGAACAACGCAACTGACAACCTGTTGCCACAAGGTTCAAGGCAGAGGCCGCCTCAGTTGGCGGCCTCACATGACACGACAACCCAAGGAGGTCAGTTTATGAAGCAATATTTTGGTCTAGGATTGGCAATGCTTGCGGGTACTGTGATTGGAGCCGCAGCCGTCAGCGGGCTCCATGCTCAGGCCAAGCCACCCGTTTACCTGATCACTGAAATCGACGTCACTAACCCGGAAGCTTACGGAGCAGAGTTCGCGCCGAAGGCTCAGGCCACCATCAAAGCGGCTGGCGGTCGCTTTGTTGTCATAGGGGGAACCGCAGGAGTGGGAGCGAAACCAATCACTGCGATGGCAGGTACACCGCCAAAGCGGCTTACGATCCAAGTTTGGGACAGCATGGACGCAATAAATGCTTGGTACAAAGGCGCAGACTACCAAGCCGCCCTCAAAATCGGCGAAAAGTATGCGACTTTCCGCAGGTTTGCGGTTGAGGGTCAATAGACTTGCTACGGCTACTCCGCATGTAGAGAGGCCGCCCAAAGAGGCGGCCTCTTTTTTGGCTGCAAAGGCACGCCGGTATAGCAGGAGCATTGGGACTAGGGGGGCGGCTCGAAATAACGCACCAGCGGCCCGCCCACTGTAGCACGGAGAGAGATGCCGAGCGGCATAGGCGAGCCATGCCTCTACCGCCCGGCTTCGTTCAGCCGTGCCTTGCCCAACCAAAGCGCGCCGCAGCCGTCCGGCTCCGCCGTCTGGTGACATGTGAAAAGCGCGGTAGTCGACTGCCGAGCAGGCGTGACCATGGTATGATTTCTACAGCGCGGGGCCGGTCGGCCAGCCGTCGCATCCCTTACACCGTCCGGGATGCTTGCCCGCGCTACTCTCCTTCTCGGGCGGTGGTGACGGTGCCCCATGCCCAAGAGGTCCCCTCGCGTGTCTGCGAAATCTCGCCGACCGAAAGGGGGTGGCGAATCCCCCCCTTCCATCGCGAGCCTGCCATCCCGGCCAGACCCGCGCGATCCCTCGCCAGAACGGCTTGAGCAGATAGTTCGCGCTCTCCCACTCCAGAAGGGAGGAGAGGATAACGCCGCCGCAGAAGCGCGAGAGCTTTTCCAGTGCTACGCGCTCGCAAGTTTGGCGCGCGCATGGCAAAAAAAAGCAGGGACCGCAGGCCCAATTTCGGTAGCACGCGATCTCAAGCGAATTGCTAGCAAATCCTCAACTTTACTTGAGCTGCTCAAGCGTGCGGATCGAAACACATTTGAGGCTTGGGCCGGGGCCCAGTACCCCGAAGCGGTGACGCTTGAAAGGGGAGTGCAGGAGTGGCTCCAACTTAAGAACATGCTCGAAATTACGGCCCAAAGAGCGACCCAATCGGCGAGAGGCGTAGAGAAGACTTTGAAATCCCTGGCCCGCCCAGAAAGGGGCAAGAGAGGCAGGCCGATAGATCAGCTTGCCGATCTGATAACGATCGAGGCCGCAGGGGTCTACGAGCGTCGAACCGGAAAACGTGCAGTTCGACACATCGGCAGGGATCGCCATAAGCCCCTCGGCGACTTTCACAACTTTCTGACGAGTGTGGCGAACGTCGGCATCGGCGGCCGGGCAACTATAGAGGGTCGTTCGCGAGCATCTCGACGGCCTTCGCGACCATCTTCTCGCTCGCCTCTGTACGCGAGAAGGACGGCCCTTCGGCGAGCGGGAGCCACCGTGCCTCGGCGACCTCGATCTCCATTCCCGGGGGGAGTGCGCCGATGCGGCCGCGTCGCGCATGTGCGAGGAAGAAGCTCACGATCTTGAAGACTCGCTCTTCATCCCAGGTGTAGACGTAGCGGACGTCACCGAGCTTCGAGGCGAGCGCGACCGTGCACGCCGGTCTCCTCGAACCCCTCGCGAATGGCTGTCTCTGCGGGCTTCTCGCCCTCATCGACGAGGCCCTTCGGCAGCGCCCACGTCTTTAGCGGCTTGCCCTGTGGCAAAACCGCCGCGAACCACCAGCGGCCGCGCATCCTCCGCACGAGAACCACACCGGCGGAGAATTCGCGGCGCACCCCGACTTTGTAACATTACGGCACAGCCTCGTCACGCAATCTGAGCGTGATCGACTCAATTTGGCTTTGCGCAACGCGCGGAGAATGCTAGGGTGGTACTGGCACTCTCCAGGTGTGAGTGCCAATGTTGTCACAAACTCCGTATTCAAGGAGGACTGTCGAATGGATTTGCAGCCTTTGGGTGACCGCTTGATCGTGGAGGTCCTCGACGAGGACGAGATCACGGTGAGCGGCATCGTGCTGCCCGATACGGCGAAGGAGAAGCCGCAGCGCGGCAAGATTCTCGCCGTGGGCCCCGGTGCTCGTGACGAGGACGGGGACTACATCAAGATGGACGTCGAGGTAGGCGACGAGATCATCTTCTCCAAGTACGGCGGGACGGAGATCAAGGTCGGTGCCGACGACGTACTCATCCTGCGCGAGTCGGATGTGCTCGCGAAGGTCGTAACCACAGGCAGCAAGGGCAAGAAGAAGCTTGCCGGCGCTGCCGCTTAGCCGTATCGCTTAGGAGGAACGAGAAGACATGGCTCACAAGGAGCTCAAGTTCAACGAGGACGCTCGCCGGTCGCTCGAGCGCGGCGTCAACGCCGTCGCCGACGCGGTCAAGGTGACGCTAGGCCCGAAGGGCCGCTACGTCGTCCTCGACAAGAAGTTCGGCGCGCCGACGATCACGAACGACGGCGTCACCATCGCCCGCGAGATCGAGGTCGAGGACCCGTTCGAGAACCAGGGCGCGCAGCTGATGCGCGAGGTCGCAACCGCGACCACGGACGTCGCCGGCGACGGCACGACGACCGCCACGGTGCTCGGCCAGGCCATCGTCCGCGAGGGCCTGAAGAACGTCGCCGCGGGCGCGAACCCGATGGGTCTCAAGCGCGGCATCGAGAAGACCGTCGACGCGGTCGTCGAGAACCTCAAGACGCAGTCCGTCGAGGTCAACGGCAAGGAGGACATCGCCCGCGTCGCCACCATCTCGTCGCGCGAGCGCGAGATCGGTGACGTCATCGCCGACGCCATCGAGAA
The DNA here is from genome assembly GCA_963842605.1 of uncultured Actinomycetes bacterium. GTDB lineage: Bacteria > Actinomycetota > Thermoleophilia > Solirubrobacterales > Solirubrobacteraceae > AC-38. The sequence goes on along the minus strand of CAWJGV010000016.1, from coordinate 59,214 downwards.
GGTCGGCAAGGACGGCGTCGTGAACGTCGAGGAGGGTCAGACCTTCGGTCTCGACCTCGAGTTCACCGAGGGCATGCAGTTCGACAAGGGCTACCTGAGCCCGTACATGATCACGGACGCCGAGCGCATGGAGGCCGTCCTCGAGGAGCCGTACGTCCTCATCGCCAACCAGAAGATCGGCGCGGTCAAGGACATCCTTCCGGTGCTCGAGCAGGTCATCCAGGCCGGTCGGCCGCTGCTCATCGTCGCGGAGGACGTCGAGGGCGAGTCGCTCGCGACGATCGTCGTCAACAAGCTCCGCGGCACGTTCAGTGCCGTTGCGGTCAAGGCACCGGGCTTCGGCGACCGCCGCAAGCGGATGCTCGAGGACATCGCCATCCTGACGGGCGGCGAGGTCATCACCGAGGAGCTGGGCCTCAAGCTCGAGAACACGAAGCTCTCGCAGCTCGGCAAGGCTCGCAAGATCGTCATCGACAAGGACACGACCACGATCATCGACGGGGCCGGCGGTTCCGACGCGATCAAGGGCCGCATCAAGCAGCTCAAGTCGGAGATCGAGAACACCGACTCCGACTTCGACCGCGAGAAGCTCCAGGAGCGCCTCGCGAAGCTGTCCGGCGGGGTCGCTGTCGTCAAGGTCGGCGCAGCCACCGAGACGGAGATGAAGGAGAAGAAGCACCGCGTCGAGGACGCGCTGCAGGCCACGCGGGCAGCCCTCGAGGAGGGCATCGTCCCGGGCGGCGGCGTCGCGCTCATCAACGCCGGTGATGCCGTCAAGACCACGCTCGACAAGCTCGAGGGCGACGAGGCTACGGGTGCGAGGATCATCATCCGCGCGCTCGAGGAGCCGCTTCGCCAGCTCGCGTACAACGCGGGCCTCGAGGGCTCCGTCGTGATCGACAAGGTCCGCACCGCCAAGAAGGGCCAGGGCCTGAACGTCGAGACCGGCGAGATCGAGGACCTGGTCAAGGCCGGGATCATCGATCCGACCATGGTCACGCGCTCGGCGCTGCAGAACGCCGCGTCGATTGCGAAGAACATCCTCACCACCGAGGCTGTCGTCGCGGAGATGCCGGAGAAGCAGCCGGCGATGCCCGCAGGCATGCCCGGCGGCGGGATGGACTTCTAGGCCGAACGCCTAGACTGGGATCCCTTCCCTGACCTGAACGACGAAGGGCCGGCAGCGCCGGCCCTTCGTGTTTCTACCCCTGAAAGACGAGTGGCCGCTGGGACGGCCACTCAGAGGGGGAAGAACTGGGGAGGATTGGGTACCCAGGTTTTCGTCGCAACGGGCATTCGCTTCGTCCCCCTTCCGGGGGAATCACGCGCGGGGAAACGATGTTTCCCCCGCGACCCCTTCCTTCGGCCGTGCACGGACGAGCGGCAGCTGGCCCGGCGAGCAAGTCGCCCTTCGGCCCCGAACCGCGCTCACTGATCAGCGCATCCCTCAAAAGCTGTAGCGCTCTTCCTTGAACGGGTCGGCGTCGTTGTGGTAGCCGTAGCGCTCCCAGAACCCCGGGCGGTCCTTCGCGGTCAGCTCGAGGCCGCGTAGCCACTTCGCGCTCTTCCAGAAGTACTTGTGCGGGATGACGAGCCGGAGCGGGCCGCCGTGCTCAGGTGTCAGCGGTTCCCCGTCGGCGTGCGTCGCGAGGAGCGACAGCGGATCGCGCAGGAACGCGATCGGCACGTTCGCCGTGTAGCCCTCCTCGGCATGCGCGACGACGTAGCGCGCCGACGGCTTCGGTTGCACGAGGGGCTCGAGCGCGCTCCAGTGCACGCCCTCGAACGTCACGTCGAAGCGGCTCCAGCGCGTGACGCAGTGGATGTCCTGGGTGTGGGACGTGCGCGGAAGCGCGTTGAGCTCGTCCCAGGAGATGCGGATCGGGTTCTCGACCTCGCCCTCGACGAAGAAGTCCCACGTCGCGAGGTCCGTCCGCGGGATCGATCCCGCGTGGAGCACCGGCCACTTCTCGGTGAAGTACTGACCCGGCGGCAGGCGTGCAGGGTCGTAGCCCGCGTCTCTGACCTTCCGCTCTGCCCTGCCCCGGAACACTGCTGCAACACTAGTCTCGATGGCTGTCACGGCGTTACGGGTCGCAGCTCGCCCGCGGGAGTTCGTCGGCGTCCGTGGTCCCGATGCCGCCTCCTACCTGCAGGCGATGGTGTCGAACGACGTCGAGGCGCTCGGGATCGGCGACGCGTGCGAGGCGCTGCTGCTCACGCCGAAGGCGCGGGTGATCGCGCCGCTCGTCGTGCTCCGTCGCGCCGTCGACGACTTCCTCCTCCTGACCGAGCCCGGGCTCGGTGAGCCTGTCCGATCCACGCTCGTCCGTTCGCGGTTCGCCGCGAAGTGCGAGATCGAGCAGGAACAGCACGAGTCGGTCGTCGTCCTCGGTGCGGAGCGAGGGCATTCCGACTGCCGACTACGGGGTGCCGGCGGTCGAGGTCCTCGACGACGCGCGAGAGCCGACGGTGGAAGACGATGAGCTCGAGCTCCTCCGCATCCGCGCGGGGACACCGCGCTTCGGCCGCGAGATCGACGATCGGGTGCTTCCCGCCGAGGCCGGCCTGGAGTCGCGTGCGGTCGACTTCGAGAAGGGCTGCTACCCGGGTCAGGAGCCGATCGCCCGCCAGCACTACCGAGGACGCGTGAACCGGACGCTCCGCGTGCTCGAGATCGCCGGGCCCGAGCTTCCCGCGTATGACGCAGAGCTCGAGAACGAGGGCAAGATCGTCGGGCGTGTCACGAGCACAGCCGCGCGACGGTGAGCACGTGGTGGGCCTCGGCTACGTCCGGACCGAGGTTCCGCGCGGGGCGCTGCTCCGGCTCGGAGAGCGCTCGGTGAGGCAGCTAGACTTGCCCTCCCCGCGCCCGTAGCTCAGGGGATAGAGCGCTGCCCTGCGGAGGCAGAGGTCGCATGTTCGAATCATGCCGGGCGCACTACGCGACGGCCCGGAGTCCGAGGCTTCGTGGTGAGGACGTTCACCACGCCGCCACCGAACGGTCATTGCCCAGACTCGTGGAACAGGCGTACGATCGAGCTAATCACCCAAGGAGGGGTAGATGGCAGTTGCCTACATCCAGGAGTTCCCGATCACCAACCGCTCGACGGAGAACTACGACTTCGTCGCCGAGAAGATCGGCGACGGACCGTTCGACGGGTTGATCGCGCATACGGCCGGCTTCGACGACGAGGCAGGCGTATTCAGGATCCTCGACATCTGGGAGTCGCAGGAGCACGCTCAGCGGTTCCTCGACGAGCACGTTCAGCCGCTCGTCGACCAGGGGCCCGACGCATTTCCGAATCCGGACAACTTCACCCAGCCGACGAGAGATGGCTTCTACGAGCTCCACCACGTCGTGAGCTCGGCAGGTGCTCACGCGATCTCCTCGTAGCCCACGCTGACCTCGTCCCTCGTCCGCACTCAGGGTGGACGAGGGACAAGGTCGGTTCGAGCGGTGTCCGGGCATGGCTCCGCGGAGGGCGCGCGTTCGGATCATGCCGGGCGCATGCCACGAATCTTCGCCACGAGCTCCGGGGCGAGCTCGTCGGGGACCGGGATCGTGAGGTTGTACTGCACGATCCGCCACTCGTCGCCGTCCCGGCGCAACACTCCGGTGCCCCGACACGCGCCGTAGTGCTCGTTTTCGACCGTCTCGTCGAACCACGCGGTGAGACCGTCCGATGCGATGTCGACCGAACGGGCAGAGGGCGCATAGCTCCAGCCCTTTCCACGCGAGAAGTACGAATGCACGAAGTCGCGGAACGACTGGCCCGCCCAGCGCTCACCGGGAGCCGTCCCGAGGAAGACGGCGTCCGGCGCGAGTGTCGCGACGTAGCGATCCTCGTCGGCGGCCGCAGCGGCAGCGTGGAACGCGTCGAGCACGGCATCGATGCGCGCGTGCTCGCTCACGTCGCGGCTGAGCGGTAGCCGGTCGACGCCGGTCCCGAGAGGCGCGCGCTCATCACCGTCTCCGCGGCCTCGGCGCTCTGCGGGTGACCCGTGACCGCTGCCAGGAAGTCGTCCCGGTCGAGTGCGTAGAGGACGGCGTCCGTCCGTGCCGTGACGGTGGCCGTCCGCGGCACGTCACGCAGGAGTGCGATCTCGCCGAAGTAGCCGCCGGGAGCGAGCTCGGAGACGGTGCGGTCGTACTGCGAGACCTCGATCTCTCCCTCGGCGACGATGTAGAAGCGGTCGCCGGCGTCGCCCTCGCGAACGATCACGGTGCCGGCGTCGACGCGGAGCGGAACGAGTCGCGCGGCGAGGTGCTCGAGCGAACCGCCGGGGAGCGGCGCGAAGATCGGCACGGAAGCGAGAATCCGGAGCTCCTCGGCCTCGGGCGCCCGCGCTGCGGCGTCGATCCGCGCGACCGTTGCCCCGAGAAGCACGACGAGGAGCGGGAGGAACGCGCCGTGCCGCGATGAGCGCGGTCTCGACGCCGAGCCAGGCGATGAGTGCGGGCACGAGCGCGGCCCCGATCCCGATCGAGGCGAGCCAGAGCATCTGGATCACGCCGAACACGCGCGCGAGCACGTCGTCCGGGACGGCTCGCTGGACGAGCGTCAGCCCCGCGACGTCGACGAGCGAGCTTCCGATGCCGATGACCGCGAGCGCGACGACGGCGACGGCGACCTCCTGCCAGAGGCCGATCGCCACGAGCGGTAGGCCCGATGAGCGACGATCCCTGCGAGGAACGCGGGGCTCAGCCGCCTGGCGCCAGTCAGCGAGAGCGCGCCGACGGCTCCGACGAACGCGCCGATGCCGATCGCGGCGTTCAGGTAGCCGACGCCGCCGTCTCCGAGGTCGAGCAGCTCGGAGTGCCGCGACGACGATGAAGACCTGAGCTGCGCCGAAGATCGTCGTCTGCGCAGTCAGCAGCACCATCATCACGCGCAGCGACGGGTTTCGGCCGAGAGTCGTGAAGCCCGGCGAGTCGCTCGGCGACGATCGTCGACGCCTCGAGCTCCCGGCGTGGCTGCTCCCTGCGCTCGACGCGGATGAGGAGCGAGAAAGAACGCCGAGACGACGAGGAGCAGGGCGGTGATCGTGAAGACGAGCCCCGTGCTCGCCACGGCGAGCAGCACGCCCGCGAGCGCCGGGCCGGCGAAGACGGCGATGCTCTCGACGCCGCTCGCGACCGCGTTGGCGGCCGTCGAGCTCCTCAGGTGTCCGCGCGAGGCCGGGCGTGAGCGCTGCCTGCGACGAGCGGAACGGCGTCGTGGCGATCGTCGCGGCGATCGAGAGGCCGTACACGACCCACGGATCGGCGTCGGCGAAGACGGCAGCCGCGGCCGCACCGATGAGCACGACGCGGGTGACGTTCGTGAAGACGAGAACGCGCTCGCGCGGGTAGCGGTCGCCGAGCATGCCGGCGAAGGGAGAGACCAGCGCCGCGGGAATGAGCCGCGCGAGGAAGATCAAGCCCGACCGCCCTCTCGCCGCCGACGTCGTACGCGTAGACCGAGACCGCGATCGAGGTACGCGTAGTGCCCGACGATCGACGCCGTCCACGCGAGCTCGAGCCAGCGGAGATTCGGCGTTTCGACCGACTGCCGCGAACGCGGTGAGCGAGTCCCTGAGCCGCGCGCCGATCCCGCCCACGGCGAGAGCATCTCATCCGGCACTTGCCGAATGAAAGAGCGAGAGGGAAGATTTCGCGCGACACTCGCGCAGTCTTGTTAGACAGGAATCCGCGCGTTGAGCGCCCGAACAGGAGGAGCACGAAATGTCGGACGAGATTCGCCCAGAGGACGAGGGTCGAGGCTCACGGGCCAGTACAGGGCCCGTCCAGGGACCGGTCGCGGCCTGAGGACGACGAGCCTGACGTCGAGGCCCACGGGCCAGTACCGGGCCCGTCCAGGGACCGGTCAGCGGTCGAGGACGACGAGCCGGACGTCGAGGCCCACGGGCCGGTTGCAGGGTCGCCGTCCAGGGACCGGTGCAGGTCCAGCGTCCGGTCGTACAGGGTCCGGTCCAGCAGCGCCCGACGAAGATCTTCGAGAGGCCCGGGCGGCACGCCCGGGCCTCTGTCGTTTCTATCGCGCCGAGCGTCTCGCGCGAGGTCGTCGAGCAGCCGGAAGCCCGGCCTCGCGCTGCTCGTCCTCGAGCGCGTCCACCGCAGTCGCGAGGCGTGCGACGACCTCGAGCTCCCCTCCGCCGTCGCCGAGCAGCTTCTCCGCCTCGCCGCGCCTTGAGCAGGAGGTCGACGGCGATCGCGGCCTGGTGCGCGAAGAGGCCGAGCAGCTCCATCTCCTGGAGGCTGAAGAGCGTCTGCTCCGGACGGTCGAGGACCGAGAGCACGCCGAGCGCCCCTTCCTCGTGCAGCAGCGGCGCGGCCATGAGCCCTTTCGGGACGTAGCCGGTGTCCTCGGCGACGTCGCGCGACCAGCGTGGGTCGTTGTGGACGTCCTCGATGACGAGCGGCGTCCGCGTCGCGAGCACCCAGCCGGCGATTCCCGTTCCGGCGGGAAAGCGCGTTCCGAGCAGCGTGTCCTCGCCCTCGCCGACCACGGCTTCGAAGACGAGCTCCTCGGTCTCCGGGTCGAGCAGCAGAATCGACGAGGCGCGTGCGCCGAAGATCGACCGCGCCACCTCGACGATGGCGGCGAGGAGCGCGCGGAAGGAGTCCTCGGAGCCGACGACTCCCGCGGCGACGGCTGCACGAAGATCCGGTCGATCGGTCATGTTCCACCACCCCCTACGTTGGTCGCGGTCAGATAGAGCACGCTCTTGAGCTGGAACGGCGTGAGCTCGGGATGCTTCGAGAGGATCAGGGCGCAGATCGAGCTGAGGTGCGGCGTCGCGAAGCTGTTCCCGGAGACGGTCAACGTTCGTCCTCCGAGCCACGGCACCTCGACGTTCACGCCGCGCCCGAAGAACTCGACCGGCGGACTCGGGTTGTAGAAGAAGTCGAGCGGGTCGGTTTCCTCGTGGCTCCCGACGGAGATGACCGAGGAGAAGCGCCACGGGTAGCTCTCGACCGGCATGTTGTGCGCCGAGGCGACGAGCACGGTGCGCTTGAAGTACGCGCTGTCGGCGAGCTCGTGGAGCACGCTCGCGAACGGCTTCTTCGTCGTCGAGAGGCTCATGTTGATGACGTCGAAGCCCTGCTCGATCGCGTAGCGCAGTCCTCCCAGCAGCACCGCGCCCGAGCCGGTGAAGCTCGAGCCGAGGACGCGTACGCTCGAGATCCGGGCCTCGGGCGCGAGCCGGCGCACGATTCCGGCGCACGCGGTGCCGTGACCGGAGACGTCGCCCTCGACGTCTTCCTCGGCGACCACCTCGTCGTCCTCTCCGATCGAGATGACGACGGCACTCTCGAGCTCACCGACGAGCGGATGGGTCGCATCGACGCCCGAGTCGAGGATGCAGACGCGCACGCCCTCGCCGGTCGAGCCGCCGAGCGCCCACTCCTTCGTGACGCGCTCGGGCCAGTCGGTCGGGAGCGCGATCCGGTCGACCGCGTCCTTCGGGAGGCTCCAGGCCGGGAGCGCGGCCTTGCCCGCGTCCCAGCCGTGGCTCGTCACGTCCTGCACGGGTCGGACAATACGGGGCCAGACCCGTACCGTCCGATCCCGCTCAGCTTTCGCTCAGACGCTCGCGGATCTCGTCGAGGATGCGACGGTCGGGCTCGTAGCCCTCCGCCGAGAGCGCCCGCTCGAGGTCCGCGATCAGCGCGTTGCGGAACGCGAGGTCGGCCTCGGCCCGAGCGACGATCTCGTCGAACGTCCGGCGTGCGTCCGGTAGCTCCTGCGCGGCCCGCACCCAACCCGTGGGCGCGGGCCGCAGAAGTCGGAGGAGCACTCCGAGACGCTCTTCGTCGTAGAGGCGCGTCATCAACCCCCTAGACCCGTCAGGGGCGTCGTTTCTTCCCGCGCTCGCATCAATCCGTCCGCTTCCAGCTCGGTGCGCAGCCTCTTGAGGCACCGCGCGATGCGGCTCGCGATCGTCCCCGACGGGATCTCGAGCTCGTCGGCGATCGTCTTGTAGCTCTGGTCGCGCGTGAAGAAGCGGTCGAGGATGTCCTGGCAGGCGTCCGGGAGGCCGGACAGTGCCTCGCGAACGGTGAACGCCTCCTCGACCTCGGTGAGATCCGCGGTCTCCTCGCCTGCGAGGACGTCGTCGGCAGCGACCTCGCGTCCCTTGCTCGCGAGCGCGTCGAGGCAGCGGCGGCGCGTGAGCTGCGCGATCCACGGCCGGAGCGCGGAGTCGTCACGCAGCGAGTCGAGGCGCGTGTAGATCCGCGTGAACACGTCCTGGAAGACGTCCTCGGCGTCCTCGTCGCTCAGCCGGAACCCGCGAACCGCGATGGCGTAGACGTAGCGCGAGTAGCGCTCGACGAGCTCGTTCCACGCCTCGGAGTCGCCTTCGCGACAGCTCCGGACGAGCTCGGCGTCGGACAGCGCCGCGTATCGGCTCACGGGACGTCGCTCACCGGTTGGATTCGAGCAGGCGATCGGCGACGTCGTGTGCCGCCTGCTCGCTCGCGAGCGCGCGGGCGAGCCGAGGGTCGGTCGTGCGGACGCCCAGGTTCACGCGCACGAGGTGGGCGGCCGCCGCGGAACCGCCGGCCGCGAGTGCCGCCGCCGCGGCCGCGTCGGCGCGGTACGTCGCGTCGCCGTGCTCGCCTGCGAGCGCCGCCAGCGCTGCGACGTCGGCGCCGAGCGACGCGATCTCGAGGGGCGCGGCAGCGGCCGCCTCGAGCTTCTGCTCGAGCGAGAAGCTGCGTCGTCGGGTCGGCGTCGCCTCCCGCTTCGGCGTCGCGGAGCGCGGTGAGCGCGTCCTCCCACGCACGTCCGTCCGTGTGCGCGAGATCGACGGCGCGCTCCGAGATCGCGTTCGCCTGGGCACTCACGCCTGCCGCCTCCTCCCAGTCGAGTGAGCAGCGCGCGACCATCGCGACGAGTCGCGCCGCGAAGGCGACCGTCAGTGCGGCCGCCGAGCCGCCGCCCGGGGCCAGCCCGTCGGCCGACAGGCGGTCGAGGAGCTCGCCGAGCCGCAGGTCGAGGTAGTCGTCGGTCGTCAGGGGCACGAGTCTACGGACGGCCGCGCCGGCGTTCCTAGACTTCGGCTCCATGCCCCTGTACCTGACCGAGGCCGACGTCGCAGCTCTGCTCACGCCGGCCGCCGCGGTCGATGCCGTCGAGGCGTGCTTTCGGCGGATGGCGGCGGGCGACGTCGAGATCGCCCCGCGGCGCAGGCTGCGCCTGCCCGAGGGCGCGCTCGCCGACATGGCGGCTGCCGACAGCGAGCTCGGGCTCGCCGGTGGGAAGCTCTACGCCGCGACGCCGAACGGTGCGACGTTCGTCGTCTGCCTCTTCGACTCCGACTCGTCGGCGCTCGTCGCCGTGATCGAGGCCGATCGCCTCGGGCAGCTCCGGACCGGGGCGGCGAGCGGGGTCGCGGCGCGCCACCTCGCGACGCGCGGGGCGCGCACGCTCGGGATCATCGGCTGCGGCCACCAGGCGGAGACGCAGGTCGCGTGCATCCGCGCTGCCGTCCCGTCGACTCGAGCGCGTCGTCGCGTACTGCCGAACGCCCGAGAGGCTCGCGGCGTTCTGCGAGCACACGGGTGCCGAGCCGGGAGAGAGCCACCGCGACGCCGCCGAGAACGACGTCGTCGTCACGATCACGAGCTCGCGCGACCCGGTCCTCCGCGGCGAGTGGCTCGAGCCGGGGGCGCTCGTCGCCGCAGTCGGCGCGAACGTCGTGACACGCCGCGAGCTCGACAACACCGTCCTCGAGCGTGCGCGATTCGTCTGCTGCGACTGGATCGAGCAGGCGAGGCTCGAGTCGGGCGACCTCGTCGAGCCGATCCAGGCGGGCGTGCTCGACTGGCTCGAGGTGCACGAGCTCCACGAGGTCGTGGCCGGCGAGACGCCGGGCGGCAGTCGGACGACGACATCGTCGTCTTCAAGTCGAACGGTCTCGCGGCCTGGGACGTCGCGATCGGAGCCGAGGCCGTGCGCATTGCGCGCGAGCGTGGTGTCGGAACGCGACGTCTAGCCGGAAGGCACCGAGGCCTTCGCAGCCTCGACCATGTCGCCCGAGAACGTCTCGATGATCTCCGGCCGGTCGAGCAGGCGCCGTTGCTGCTCCGGCGTCAGTCGGTTCTGGACGTACTTGTCCTCGAGGATCTCGGTCAGCGAGCGGCCGCGCTCGTGCTCGCGGACGACGTACCGTGCGACGTGCTCCTCGGCCGACCCGCGGGAGAACAGGAACGAGAAGATGTTCTTGAACCCCGACACGAGACGCGATTGTATCCCGGTGGGATGAGACGCAGCTCGCGTGAGGGTCGGTACGCGGAGCGGACGCTCGTCGGCGTCGACGACGTCGGCGAAGAGGAGCGGATCGTGCTCTGGATCGAGCGTCGCCCGGGAGCGGTGTGGGCGGTCGGTCGCGCGGTCAACCCTCAGCTGCGCGACTCGGACGACGCGCGTCCCGAGGACGTGGTCTTCGAGGGCTACGAGCTCGAGGACGCGCTCGACCGCGCGAACGAGGCGCTCGAGGACGACGTGCGCGTGCTCGAGGAGGACGGCCGCCCCGCGGACGCGCGTCCGTTCACGCGCAAGGAGGTCCTGCCGCTCCTGGAGCGCTGGTTCTTCAACCGCTAGACGGCGCACACGGTGCTAGCGTCCGGCGCCTTGCGAATCCGCGTCGGACACAGCCCGGACCCCGACGACGCGTTCATGTACTGGGCGCTGACGACGGACCTCGTCGACACGCGCGGCCACGAGTTCGAGCAGGTGCTCGGCGACATCCAGACGCTGAACCAGTGGGCCCGTGCGGCGCGGCTCGAGGTGACCGCGATCTCGCTCGCGGCGTATCCATTCGTGCAGGAGGACTACGCGCTCCTCCCGCACGGCGCGAGCATCGGGTCGGGCTACGGGCCGATCGTCGTCGCCCGCCGGCCGCTGACGCTCGCCGAGCTGGGCGAGCTCGAGATCGTCGTCCCGGGAACGATGACGACGTCGTTCCTCGCGCTCCGGCTCGTGCTCGACGACTTCCGCTTCCGCGAGCTTCCCTTCGACGAGATTCCGGACGAGGTCGCCTCGGGACGCGCCGAGGCGGGCCTCCTCATCCACGAGGGGCAGCTCACGTTCGAGGACTACGGGCTCGTGAAGGTGCTCGACCTCGGCGAGTGGTGGCTGCTCGAGACCGGTCTGCCGCTGCCGCTCGGGCGTGAACGTCGCGCGGCGCGACCTCGGCGACGACGTGCTCTGCGAGGTCTCGCAGGTGCTCCGCGACGCGATCCAGTGCGGGCTCGACAACCGGGCCGAGGCGCTCGAGTACGCGCTCCAGTTCGGCCGTGGCATCGACGCGGCGGTCGCCGACCGCTTCGTGTCGATGTACGTGAACGAGCTGACACAGGACTACGGCGACGAGGGTCGCAAGGCCGTCACGGAGCTGCTGCGTCGCGGCGAGGCGCTCGGGGCGTTCCCGGAGCCCGTCGCGATCGACTTCGTCCGCTAACGTCGGCGGCCCATGGCGCGCGCCGTCGTCCTCTCCGCAGTCCGCACGCCGATCGGGCGGTACGGCGGCGCGCTCTCGGGGGTCCGGCCGGACGACCTCGCCGCGGTCGCGATCGCCGCGGCGGTCGAGCGGGCCGCCGTCGACGGAGCCGCGATCGACGACGTGTACTTCGGCTGCGCGAACCAGGCCGGCGAGGACAACCGCAACGTCGCGCGCATGGCCGCTCTCCTCGCCGGGCTGCCGGAGTCCGTCGCCGGGGTCACGCTCAACCGGCTGTGCGCGTCGGGGCTCTCCGCGGTCGTCTCCGCGTGCCACGCGGTGCTCGCCGGGGACGCCGAGGTCGTCGTTGCCGGCGGCGTCGAGTCGATGAGCCGGGCGCCGCTCGTCATGGCGAAGCCGGAGACGGCGTTCCCGCGCGGCAACCAGACCGTGTGGGACACGACGCTCGGCTGGCGCTTCCCCAACCCACGACTCGAGGAGCTGTTCCCGCTCGAGTCGATGGGGGAGACGGGCGAGAACGTCGCCGAGCGCTTCGGCGTCTCGCGCGAGGACCAGGACGCCTTCGCACTCCGCTCGCAGCAGCGCTGGGCGGCGGCGAACGCAGCCGGCAGATTCGACGACGAGCTCGTCCCCGTCGGCGAGGTCGCCGTCGACGAGCATCCGCGCCCCGAGACGAGCGCGCAGGCACTCGCGGGGCTGAGGCCGGCGTTTCGGCCGGACGGGACGGTGACGGCCGGGAACGCGAGCGGCATCAACGACGGGGCGGCCGCGCTCGTCGTCGCGAGCGAGGAGAAGGCGCGCGAGCTCGGCGTCGAGCCGCTCGGCGCGTTCGTCGGCGTCCGCCGTCGCCGGCGTCGATCCGCGCGTCATGGGGATCGGGCCGATCCCGGCGGTGCGCAAGCTGCTCGAGCGCACCGGGATCGAGCTCGACGAGATCGATCTCGTCGAGCTGAACGAGGCGTTCGCGTCGCAGAGCCTCGCCGTCGTCCGTGAGCTCGGCCTCGACGAGGAGAAGGTGAACGTGAACGGCGGCGCGATCGCCCTCGGCCACCCGCTCGGCATGAGCGGCGCACGCCTCGTCGTCTCGCTGCTGCACGAGCTGCGCCGGCGCGACGGTCGCTACGGCCTCGCGACGCTCTGCGTCGGCGTCGGCCAGGGGGTCGCTGCGCTGTTCGAGCGCTAGCTCGTCGTGAAGACGCGCTCGCGCACCGGCTGCGCCCAGACCGTCTGGCCGCGCCAGTAGCCGGACTCCTCGAAGCGGTCGCGGGTCATGAGCACGACGATCTCCGCCCCCGCGGCGTCGTGCAGCTCGACCTTCGCATCGCGGCCGAGGAGCGTGACCCGCACGATCATCGCCTCGACCGCACCCTCGGCGGGCTCGTGAGGAGCTCGATGTCGTGCGGCCGGACGAGCGACTCGCCGAGCGGCTGTGCGTCTCCCACGAAGGTCATCACGAACTCGCTCGCAGGCTCGTCGTAGAGCTCGCGCGGGCTGCCGACCTGCTCGAGCCGGCCGTGGTTGATGACGGCGATCTCGTCGGAGATCTCCATCGCCTCGTCCTGGTCGTGCGTGACGAAGACCGTCGTCACGTGCACGACGTCGTGGAGCTGGCGCAGCCACTCGCGAAGCTCGGCGCGGACGCGCGCGTCGAGGGCGCCGAAGGGCTCGTCGAGGAGCAGCACCTGCGGCTCCGGTGCGAGCGCGCGCGCGAGGCCCATCCGCTGCCGCTGTCCTCCGGAGAGCTGTGCGGGGTAGCGGTGCCCGAAGCTCTGGAGCTGGACGAGGTTCAGGAGCTCGTCGACCCGCTCGGCGATCTCGGCCTTCGGCCGCTTGCGCACCTTCAGGCCGAACGCGACGTTGTCCCACACCGTCATGTGCTTGAACGCCGCGTAGTGCTGGAAGACGAAGCCGACGTTTCTCTTCTGCGGTGCGAGCACCGTCGCGTCCTTCCCGGCGAGGAGGATCTCGCCCTGGTCCGGGGTCTCGAGGCCGGCGATGATGCGGAGCAGCGTCGACTTGCCCGAGCCGCTCGGGCCGAGGAGTGCGGTGAGCGCGCCGCTCTCGACGTCGAGCGAGACGTCGTCGAGGGCGACGAAGTCGCCGAAGCGCTTCGAGATGTTCTTCACCAGGATGGACATGTCAGGCCGTCTCCTCCCGTGGACGAATGACGGTCATGGCGACGAGGACGAGTATCGCGATGAGCGCGAGCACGATCGAGATGGCGTAGGCGCCTGCGAGGTCGAAGGCCTCGTAGCGCTCCTGCACGCGCAGCGTCGCGGTCTCGGTCTCGCCCTGCAATCGGCCCGAGACGACCGCGACCGCCCCGTACTCGCCGAGGCACCGGGCGGTCGTCAGGATCACGCCGTAGATCACCGCCCAGCGGATCGACGGCAGCGTGATGCGCCAGAACGTCTGCCAGCCGCTGGCTCCGAGCGTCCGCGCCGCCTGCTCCTGCTCGTCGCCGATCTCCCGGAGCGTCGGAATGACCTCGCGCGCGACGAACGGGAGCGACACGAAGATCGTCGCGATGACCATCGACGGCAGCGCGAAGAGCACCTGGATCCCGTGGTCCGACAGCCAGCTTCCGAACCACCCGTTCTCGCCGTAGAGGAGGAACAGTGCGAGGCCGACGACGACCGGCGAGAGCGCGAGCGGGAGGTCGATGAACGCATTCAGGACACCCTTGCCAGGGAAGCGCCTGCGGACGATCGCGAGGGCGCAGACGATCCCGAAGACCGTGTTCACCGGAACGGCGATGGCCGTGATGATCAGCGTCAGCTTGAAGGCGTTGAGCGTCTCGGGTGTCGTCAGGGCATCCCAGGCGGGCGCGAAGCCGTCCTCGAACGTCCGCCAGAAGACGATCGCCAGCGGCCCGACGAGGATGACGGCGAGGTAGAGGAGCGCGATCGCGCGGAGCCCGAGGCGCGAGACGACGGCCCTCATCGGTCGTGCCTCGTCGCGTAGTGACGGATCGCTCCGATCGAGAGGAGCGTGAGGAACGAGATTCCGAGGAGAACGACCGCGACAGCGGCTGCCCCGGCCGAGTCGCCGCTCTCGATCCGTCCGTAGATGTGGACGGACGAGACCTCGGTCTTGAACGGGATGTTCCCGGTGATGATCACGAGCGACCCGAACTCGCCGACGGCCTTCGCGAAGGCCAGCGCGACGCCGGAGAGGATCCCCGGAAGGATGTTCGGGAGGACGATTCGGCGGAACGTCGTCGTCGTCGATGCACCGAGCGACTGGGCTGCCTCCTCGAGCTCCGGATCGAGCTCCTGCAGGACGGGTTGGACCGTCCGGACGACGAAGGGGAGCGTCACGAACATGAGCGCGAGGACGATCGCCGTCCGCGTGAACGCGACGTCGATGCCGACGGGTGAGGTCGGGCCGTAGAGGGCGAGCAGCGTGAGGCCCGCGACGATGGTGGGAAGCGCGAAGGGGAGGTCGATGATCGCGTTGACGAGCGTCTTGCCGCGGAAGTCGTCGCGGACGAGCACCCACGCCGTGATCGTTCCGAGCACCGCGTTCAGGAGCGAGACGGCGAGCGACGCGCCGACCGTCAGCTTCAGCGCCGCAACGGCCTCCGGGCTCGAGACGGCGTCCCAGAAGGACTGCGATCCCTCGCTCGTCGCCTCCCACACGAGCGCGGCGAGCGGCAGCCCGACGATGACCATGAGAAAGGTCGTCACAACGCCGAAGGACAGGGCTGTGGCAGCCCTGTCCTTCGCGGCCCCGGAGCGCCGGGGACGGCTGACCGCGATCTCGGTCAGCCGGTGCTCCCGCCGACCTGGCGCTGGAACCGAGCCATGATGCTGTTCGAGGGGTCGAAGAAGCGCTTCTGCACCTTGTCCCAGCCGCCGAGGCCGAGCTGGTCGATCGTGAAGAGGCCGGGTCGGACCGGGAACTTCTTGCGGTTCGCGTTCTCGACGCTCTTCACCACGGGCCGGTAGCCGTAGTCGGCGAAGACCTGCTGTGCGGCGGGCGTCCGCAGGAAGCGCAGGAAGCCGTTCGCCGCTGCCTTGTTCGGGCTGTCCTTCGTGACCGCGATCGGGTTCTCGATGAGGATCGTCGTCTTCGGGATGACCCACTGCAGGTTCAGGCCCTGCATACGCGAGAAGTACGCCTCGTTCTCGTAGGCGAGCATGACGTCGCCCTTGCCGCTGTTGAACGTGGTGAGCGCGGCGCGGGCGCTCGTGTCCTGGACGACGACGTTCTTCCAGAGCTTGAGGAGGTTCGCCTGGGCCTGCTTGTCGGTCTTGCCCTGCTTCCGCCAGGAGCCGTACGCAGCCATGATGTTCCAGCGGGCCCCGCCCGAGGTGAACGGGTTCGGCGTGACGATGTCGACGTCCGGGCGAAGGAGGTCGTTCCAGCTCTTGATCTTCTTCGGGTTGCCGTCGCGAACGACGAAGACGACGACGGAGTTCGTGACCATCCCCTTGTACGACTGCTTCTTCCACTTCGCGTCGACCTTGCCCGCGGCGACGAGCTCGTCCATGTCGGGCGCGAGCGACAGTGTCGACGACGTCGGCGTCGAGGCCGGCCTTGATCGCCCGCGTCTGCTCGCCGGACGCGCCGTACGACTGCGAGAAGCTCACGCCGTCGCCCGCGGATGTCTTCTGGAACAGCGGGATGAGCTTGCCGTACGCCTCGCGTGGGGTGGAGTACGCGACGAGGCTGAGCTTCGTGTCGGAGCTGCGGTCGGGTGCGGCCGAGCCGATGCCCGCGGTCGCTGCGAGTGCGGTGACGAGGAGCGCGAGGGCTCCGACCAGGGCAGTGAGGGGACGGCGCATGCTTGCTTCCTCCTACTTCGTTGGGTATCTTGACAAAGCTTGTCGACTTACTAAGTAGGTCATGACGGTAGAGAATCTCGGAACTGCTTGTCAAGTTGGAACCGTCCAGGAGGATTGACCGATGTGGGTATCCCGGAGAACCGACTACGCGACACGGGCGATCCTCGCCCTGTCGCTCGAGAATGGGGGGCCGCTGAAGCTCGAGGTGCTCGCGCGGCGGACTGCGGTCCCGCAGTCGGTGCTCGAACAGGTCATGCCGACGATGCGAACGGCGGGGATCGTGCGCTCGGAGCGCGGGCCGTCCGGCGGCTACCGCCTCAACAAGGATCCCGAGGAGATCACCCTCGAGCGCGTCGTCCGCCTCTTCCAGGGACCCCTCGCGCCGATCAGCTGCGCGACGAGGCACAACCCCGAGCCGTGTCCGATGATGGTCGGCTGCACGCTCCGCGACGTGTGGGAGGAGGTGCGCGACGCGACGATCACGCTGCTCGGCGGCGTCACCTTCGCCGATCTCGCGAAGCGCGCAGGTGGCCCGTGGGTCGATCCCGCACTGCTCGCGCCCGCCGCGTCGACCGCGGGGTAGATTCCGGGTCGTGGCCGTCGCGACCGATCGTGAGTACGGGCTCTTCATCGGAGGCGAGGTCGCCGAGCCCGCGTCGGGCGACGTCCGCGCGCTGACCGAGCCCGCCACCGGAGAGTCGCCCGGTATCCCGTTCGGCGGCTACAAGCAGTCCGGATTCGGGCGGGAGCTCGCGCTCGAGACGCTCGACCTCTACCTCGAGACGAAGAGCGTCATCGTCTCGACCGGCGCGCGGCCGATCAACCCCTTCGGGCTCTGAGCGCTCTGAAGCACCTCGCGGGCGACCTCTACACCACGGCCTGAGAACGGCGTGCGGTACCGCTGGGCTGTCCTCGCGGCCGGGACCATCGCGCAGACGAGCTTCTCGGCGCTCGCGATCGGGCTTCCGGTGCTCGTGCCGACGCTCCGGGAGGAGTACGGCCTGTCGCTCGGCCAGATCGGCGTGCTGCTCGGCGCGGAGTGGGTCGGCGCCCTCCTGACCATGCTCCCGTGGGGCATCGCTGCGGACCGCTTCGGCGAGCGCGTCGTGCTCGGGCTCGGTCTCGGCGCCTGTGCGGCTTTCCTCGCCGGCGCCGCGTACGCCCCCGACTTCCGCTCGCTCATCGTCCTGCTCGCACTCGCGGGAGGGGCGGGCGCGAGCGTGAACTCGGCCAGCGGCCGCGCGGTCATGCACTGGTTCGCCGCCGACGAGCGAGGGCTTGCCCTCGGCGTCCGGCAGACGGCGGTTCCGCTCGGTGGGCTCATCGCTGCGCTGGTCGTCCCGCAGCTGACCTCGCCCGGCGATGCGACTCGCGGCATCCTGTTCTTCGCAGTGCTGTGCGTGGTCGGCGCGGTCGTCGGCGTCACCTTCATCAGGAGCAGGGACGGCGAGGAGCACGAGCTCGGGCAGGAGACGCTCGCGCGAACGCTGCGCGACGGCCGTCTCTGGCGTCTCGCATTCGGGAGCGGCGTCTACGTCTACGCCCAGATCGCCGTGATCGGGTTCGGCGTCGTCTTCCTGCACGACGAGCACGGGCTCTCGGAGAGCGAGGCGGCGCTCGTCATCGCCGCGGCGCAGGTTCTCGCGATCGGGGCTCGCATCGGCACGGGCCGGTGGTCCGACGTCGTCGGCTCGCGGATCGGTCCGCTCCGGAAGGTCGGCGTGGTCGTTGCCGGTCTGCCTCGCCGTCGTCGCAGCGCTTGCGGGCGGTCCGCTGTGGCTGCTGGTGCCGGCGCTCGCGGTCGCGGGCGGCCTGTCCATGGGCTGGAACGCGCTCGCGTTCGCGGCTGCGGCGGAGCTCGCGGGTGCAGCGCGCAGCGGCGCTGCGATCGGCTTCCAGCAGTCCGTGCTCTCCGGGATCGGGATCGTCGCGCCGATCGTCTTCGCCGCGACCGTGTCGCGGACATCGTGGGCGCTCGCGTTCCTGCTCGCCGCCGTCGTGCCGCTCGCGGGGCGGCTGTCGCTGCGTCCGCTCCGCGGTTACTAGGCTCCGCGCGTGAGGATCTTCGAGCGGCTCGACCAGCTGTACGACATCGGCGGAGGCCCGGGAGCAAACCGTCCTCATCCTTCGGCGGCCGAGGACGACGCGCATCGCATGGCGGCGACCTGGCTCGGCGAGGCAGGGCTCGAGGTCGCAGTGGACCGTCATGGCAACCTCTACGGACGGGCCGCGAGCGGCGAGGAGGTATGGACGGGATCGCATCTCGACAGCGTCCCGCGGGGTGGCCGCTACGACGGGGCGCTCGGAGTCGTCGCCGCGATCGAGGCGGTCGAACGGGTGGGAGCGGGATCCGTCGTGGTGTTTCGCGGCGAGGAGGTCGGCTGTGTCGGGAGCCGCGCGCTTGGTCGCGTCGGGAGATCCGCTGCCGCACGCGTTTCTCGAGCTCCACGTCGAGCAGGGCCCGGTGCTCGCCGACGCCGAGGCGCCGCTCGGGGTCGTCACCGGGATCGTCGGGTACGCGCGCGGCGAGCTCGTCGTCGACGGGAGAGCCGGACACGCCGGAACGACGCCGATGGCGGGTCGCGAGGACGCGCTCGTCGCCGCGGCGGCCGAGATCCAGCGCGTACGGGACGCCGCACTCGCCATCCCCGGAGCGGTCGCGACGATCGGGCAGGTCGAGGTCGAGCCAGGCGGCGCGAACGTCATTCCGTCGCGCGTCCGGATGAGCCTCGACGTGCGCGCGCCGGATGCCGAACGGCTCGACGCGCTCGTCGCGGGGGTCGGCTTCGTGCCGAGCTATCGGGTCGAGCCTGCGCGGTTCACGGGCACCGCGCCGGACGCCCTGCGCGATGCGATCGCGGAGCGCGGCCTGCCGTCGATCGAGCTGCCCTCCGGTGCCGGTCACGACGCCGGGATCCTCGCCTCGGCCGGGGTCGACGCCGCGATGCTCTTCGTGCGGAGCCTCAACGGCGGCGTGAGTCACTCGCCCGACGAGCTGTCGTCCGACGAGGACGTCCTGCTCGGCGTCGACGTGCTCGCCGACGCGCTCGCTCGGGCTACGACTCGGTGAACGAGATGTCCTGGGCGCCGTCCCAGAGCATCCGCCGGCCGAGCTCGCGCAGGTTCTCGTTCCCGGAGACGATCGTCGCGAAGTGGTTCCCGGCGAGCGCGCCGGCCTTGCTCGCGAACGCGACGTAGCCGTACGCGAGCAGGAGCTCCGTCTCGCTCACGCCGCCCGGGTAGAAGATCAGCTCGCCCGGGCTCGGGTAGCTCGTCGCGTTCTCCGGCCCGATGCCGACGTCGAGGTCGCCCATCGGGATCCACCCGCCTTCGCCCGACCAGCGGACGTGGATGATCTTCGACTCGAGAGGCAGCATCCGGCGAAACGCCGCAACGGTCTCCGGAGCCGCTTCGGGCACGAAGCGCGCCGAGAACCGAAAGTCGCCAGCGGTGATCTCGAGCATCGGCCGAATCTATCGCAGCGATCCCGGGCGCCTCAGCGCTGCGCGATCCAGGCGGCGAGGAGGTCTCGCTCGTCCTCGGTCATCCCCGTCGCGTTCCCCGGAGGCATCGCGTGCGTCTGCACCGCCTGTCGTTCGATGTCGTCGATCCGCGCCTCGATCTGCTCGCGGGTCTCGAACCGGATCCCGAGCGGCGCGGACGCACCCGAGTGACACGGCGCGCAGCGCTCGGCGACCACGGGCTGGATCTGTTCGAAGGTCACGGGCCCGGTGACGCTCGTTCCCGTCTCGTCGGGCCGCAGCCAGAGCGCGAGTGCGACGACGCCGGCGGTCGCGACCACCGGGATCCACCACACGCGTCGACCCGTGTGCCAGCGGTTGAAGAAGACGCGGATGAGTGCGGTCAGCACCGCGATCGCGACGAAGACGAGCCACGCCTCGTCGGCGCCGAACACGAACGCGAAGTGGCCGGCGAGCATGGTGAACAGCACCGGCAGCGTGAGGTAGTTGTTGTGCACCGACCGGTTCTTCGCCTCGAGCAGCGGCGCGGGGTCCGGCTCGCGCTTCTCCTCCATCGCCGCGACGAGCTTCCGATGCGCCGGGATGATCACGAAGAAGACGTTCGCGGCCATGATCGTCCCGAGCATCACGCCGACCTGGAGGTACGCGGCACGCGGCGCGAAGAGCTCGCCCGCGCCCCAGGCCGCGAGCGCGACGAGCCCGGTCCCGACGACCGCGAGCGCTGCCTGGCTGCGCTGCCCGACCGTCCTGCAGAGGACGTCGTAGACGACCCACGCGAGCGCGATCCCGCCGACGCTGAGCGCGATCGCCTGCCACTCGTCGAGATCGGCGACGCCCGCGTCCACCAGGCGGACGCGCGCGTCGAAGTAGTAGAGGACGACGAACAGCGCGAATCCGGAGAGCCACGTCGTGTACGCCTCCCACTTGAACCAGTGCAGCGGCTCCGGCATCTCGGGGGGCGCAAGGCGGTACTTCTGCGAGTGGTAGAGGCCACCGCCGTGGACGCCCCAGAACTCGCCTGCGACTCCCGCTTCGGCGTCCTCTCGTCGCTTCGGCGCACGGAGCGCGAGATCGAGTCGCACGAAGTAGAAGGAGGCGCCGATCCACGCGATCCCGGCGATCACGTGGAGCATCCGCAGGATGACGTCGAGGACGTCTCTCAGGTACGGATCCACCGGTCCCTCGCGATCGCCACCAGCTCGCGGCAGCCCGTGTCGAGCTCCTCCTCGCGCGAGCGCCCGAGTCGCTCGCGGAGCACCTCGAGGATGTCCGCCTTCGAGCGCCGGTTCACGAAGACGACGAAGCGGAACCCGAACTTCCTCTCGTAGGCGGCGTTCAGTGTGGCGAGATCGACGAGCAGGCACGGGTCGACGTCCTCGCCCTGCTCCGCGGCCGAACGCGTCGAGAGCCCGGTGCGCTGGCCGATCGCGGGATGCGCCGAGAGCGCCTCGACCTTGTCCTCCTCGCTCAAGCGTGTCGATGACGCCGTTCGCCTGCTCCAACGGGTCGTCGATCTCCGCGAGCAGCTCGACGAGTCGCGTGCGGCCCTCGAAGAGGTCGCTCAGCTCGTCGACGGTCAGCTTCCGCGGTAGCTCGCGCACCCGTAGGGCGAGACGAGGAGCGGAACGTGGTGGTGGCCGTCGCCGAGCTCGATCTCGAGCTCGACTCGCGTGAAGAACGGCGAGGGCGGCCAGAACATCAGCTCGTACCGGCCGGGCTCGAGGTCTCGGGCCAGCTCGGCGATGCGGCCGTCGGCGTCGGTCTCGCCGGAGGCGACGACCGCGCGCTGCTGTGCGAGCTCGACGCGTACCCCCGCAGCCGGCTTCCCGAGCCCGGTGTCGAGGACGTGCGTGGAGATGGATGCGCTCACGGCCTTCTCGGCCGTGAGCGGAGGGGTGTGGGGAACCGGGAGGTTCTCCACGGTTTCGAGAAGAGGGGCACACGGGGGAAACTGGTTTCCCCGTGAACGCGAGCCGAAGGCGAGTGTTCTCATGGCGCGAATCTTCGCGCCTGCGCCCGCTGGTCGCGTGCGATCTCGTCCTCGTCGGCGCGAACGAGAGCCCCGTCTCGGACGACGTCCTCTCCCTCGACGACGAGCCGGTCCACGCGATGCGGCGCCGAGAGTACGAGCCCGGCGACCGGGTCGAGAGCCCCTCCGAGCTCGAGCCCGTCGGTTCGCCAGACCGCGAAGTCCGCGCGCTTGCCCGGCTCGAGCGAGCCGATGTCGTCGCGGCCGAGGAGCGAGGCGCCTCCGCGCGTTCCGAGCCGGAGCGCCTCGCGTGCCGTCAGCGCGGTCGGCCCGCCGCGCCCGCGGGCCACGAGGAGCGCCTGCTTCACCTCGTTCAGGAGGTCGCTCCGCTCGTTCGACGCCGAGCCGTCGACGCCGAGGCCGACGCGAATCCCGGCGTCCAGGTAGTCGCGTACCGGAGCGACGCCCGCCCCGAGCCGGAGGTTCGAGGTCGGACAGTGGGCGACCCCCGTGTCCGAGGCGGCGAAGTCGGACACGTCGTCCGCGGAGAGGTGCACGCAGTGCGCGCACCAGACGTCCGGGCCGAGCCAGTCGAGGTCGGTGAGGTACTCGACGGGATTCGCGCCGTACAGCTCCATGCAGTACGCCTCCTCCTCGACGGTCTCCGCGAGGTGGGTGTGGAGCGTGAGCCCGAGACGGCGTGCGAGCAGCGCCGACTCCGTCATGAGCTTCTTCGTCACGGAGAAGGGCGAGCACGGGGCCACCGCGATCTGGACGCGCGCGCCGGCGTCGGGCTCGTGAAGCTCCGCGACGAGCCGTTCGGTGTCGGCGAGGATCGCGTCGATGTCCTCGACGAGCTCGTCCGGCGGGAGGCCGCCGTCGGAGACCCCGAGATCCATCGAGCCGCGCGAGGCGACGATCCGGACGCCGAGCTCGAGCGCCGCCTGCACCTCGGCCTCGATCAGGCCGGTGCGCCCGCGCGGGAAGACGTAGTGATGGTCGAACACGGTCGAGCAGCCCGACAGGGCGAGCTCGGCGAGCCCGGTGCGCGCCGCCGCGTACTCCGCCTCCGCGTCGATCCCCGCCCAGACCGGATAGAGCTCGCGGAGCCAGTTGAACAGGTCGGCCTGCTGCGCGCGGGCACGCGTGAGCGTCTGGTACAGGTGGTGGTGCGTGTTGACGAGGCCCGGCGTGACGACCGCGCCGTTCAGGTCGACGCGCTCGTCGGCGTCCGGCTCGTCACCCGACCCCACCGCCGCGACGACGCCGCCGTCGACGACGAGCCAGCCGGACTCGTGCTCGGTGCCCGCGTCGTCGCACGTGACGATCCAGCCCGATGTGTAGAGACGCGTCACGAGGGTCCAGACCCTGGCCCCGCGGTCAGCGGGACGAGCTCGAAGCGGTCGACGTCGACGAGCCCGCGATCCGTGATCTTCAGGTGCGGGATGACGGACAGCGCGAGGAACGCGAGCGTGAGGAACGGTGTCGCGCCCGACCAGCCGAGGCCGTGCGCGGCCTCGTTGCACGCACGGCTCTGCGCGATGACGTCGGCGAGAGGGGCGTCGGAGAGCAGTCCGGCGACCGGGAGCGGGCACTCGGCGAGGACGCGGAGGCCGTCGACCGCGACGATGCCGCCTCCGAGCTCGACGAGCCGCTCGATCGCGAAGGTCATGTCCCGGTCGTTCATGCCCACGACGACGAGGTTGTGCGCGTCGTGCGCCACGCTCGAGGCGAGCGCGCCGCGCTGGAGGCCGGATCCGGAGACGAAGCCGAGACCGACGCGGCCGGTCGCGAGATGGCGTTCGACGACCGCGATCTTCGCGAGATCCCGATCGGCGTCGGCGACGGCGAGGCCGCCCTCGACTGCCGGCTCCTGCACGAGCGACTCGGTCACCACCTGATCCTCGACGAGGCCGATCGCGCGAGCGTCTCCTCCGCTCCACGGGATCGCGAGATCGGCGGGCGTGAGCGGCGCGACCCGAACCGACTGCCGCACCCACTCCGGGATCTCGACGCGCGGGACGTCCTCGATGGGCAGCCCGCGCTTCAGCACGGACGACGGCTGGAAGCTCACGAGGTCCGGGAGGAGCAGCAGGTCCGCGACGTAGCCGGGAGCGATCGCGCCGTGTCGCGAGAGCCCGTGCCACAGCGCGGGATGATGCGAGGCCATGACGACGGCGTCCTCGGGAGCGACGCCGGCCGCGACCGCCTCGCGCACCATGCCGTTCACGTGCCCCGCGTCGGCGATGTCCTCCGGGTCGCGATCGTCCGTGCAGAAGGCGATGCGCCCGGGCCCGTACTCCTCGACGAGCGGCAGCAGCGCTCGCAGGTTCCGCGCCATCGACGCCTCGCGGACGAGAAGCCACATGCCCGCTCGGAGACGTTCGCGACCTTCCTCGACCGTGAGCGCCTCGTGGTCGGAGTAGATGCCGGCCGCCGCGTACGCCTGGAGGTCGCGTCCGAGCAGACCGGGAGCGTGTCCGTCGACGTGCCTCGCGCCGTCGAGCGCGAGCTTCTCGAGCTCGCCGGGCGAGCCCCCGACGACGCCGGGGAAGTTCATCATCTCCGCGAGCCCGAGCACCCGCCGGCGGCGCATGAGCGACTCGAGATCGCCGGGCGTCAGCGCGCGCCGCGGAGACTCGAAGGGCGAGGCGGGAACGCACGACGGCGCCATGAAGTAGACGTCGAGCTGCAGTCCCGAGCTCGCGTCGAGCAGCCAGTGCACGCCGTCGACGCCGAGGACGTTCGCGATCTCGTGCGGATCGGCGACGACGGCCGTCGTCCCGAGCGGGAGCACGAGTCGCGCGAACTCGTCGACCATGAGCTTCACCGACTCGAGGTGCATGTGCGCGTCGATGAAGCCGGGGACGACGTAGC
The DNA here is from genome assembly GCA_963842605.1 of uncultured Actinomycetes bacterium. Taxonomy (GTDB): domain Bacteria; phylum Actinomycetota; class Thermoleophilia; order Solirubrobacterales; family Solirubrobacteraceae; genus AC-38. The sequence continues at coordinate 34,621 of CAWJGV010000016.1, read as the reverse complement.
TCCCCGACGCGTCGAGCGACTCGCGCCCCTCGTAGCTGCCGACACCTGCGATCACGCCGTCGGCCACCGCGACGTCGGCCTCCAGCCACTCGCGCGTGAAGACCGAGAGGACGCGTCCGCCGCGCACGACGAGATCGGCGGGCTCGTCTCCGCGTGCGACCGCAAGACGGCGCTGCAGCCCTTCCATCGAGCGCAGCGTAATGCCATGCGCGTCGGTCAGCAGATACGACTCGGCTGCGAAGCAGCCGACTTCAGGCGATCTTCGCGCCTGTTCGCACGAACGAGCGCTGCCGTATAGTCGCCCGGTAGTCGGCAGGCTGGACAGGAGGAGCAGATGAGAAGGAGAGTGGTACTGGGCGGGCTCGTGTTGGTGCTCGCCGCGATGGGGCTCGTGCTCGCGGGCGGGGGCGCGGCGAAGTCCGAGCAGGACCCCTTCAAGGTGGCGTTCATCTACCCGGGGCCGCACAACGACCAAGGGTGGTCGCAGGCGCACGACGCAGGACGCTTGGCGATCGAGAAGGCGCTCGGCTCGCAGGTCCAGACGACCTACAAGGAGAACGTCTTCTCGAACGCGCAGGTCCCGCAGATCGTCGCGGGTCTCGTGCGCGAGGGGTACCAGATGATCTTCGGCTGCTCGTTCGGGATGTTCGAGAACGGCGTGAACGGTCAGCTGTACAGCAAGTACCCGGAGGTGATCTTCGAGCAGGCGACCGGGCTCCAGATCAAGAAGAACCAGGCCGAGTACTTCGGCGCCGGTGAGGACACGATCTACCTCTCGGGGATGGCCGCAGGCGCCGCGAGCAAGAAGGGGCTGATCGGCTACGTCGTCCCGTTCGGCATCCCGGAGGTCGTGCGGCACACCAACGCGTTCACGCTCGGCGCGCAGGCGACGCATCCCGGCGCGACAGGTCAAGCTGCTGTGGACGAACGCGTGGTACTCGCCGCAGAAGGAGACGGCGGCCGCGAAGACCTCATCTCGTCCGGCGTCGACGTGCATCGGGCAGAACGTCGACAGCCCGTCGGCCGGCGTCGTCGCCGAGTCGAAGGGGGTTCCCTGGGTCGGCTACGACTCGAACGCGCAGAAGTCGGCGCCGAAGCAGTGGCTGACCGCCGCGACGTACAACTGGGGCCCGTACTACGTCAAGCGCGTGAAGGCGGCGATGGCCGGCACGTGGAAGCCGGGCTTCTACTACGGCACGATCAAGGACGGCTTCACGGGTCTCGCCCCGTACGGCCCGAAGGTGACGGCGAAGACGAAGGCTGCGATCGCCGCGAAGCGCAAGGCGATGGTCGCCGGGAAGTTCCACGTCTTCGAGGGGCCGCTCTACGACCAGAGCGGGAAGCTCAAGGTCGCCCCGGGCAAGCAGCTCAAGCTCATCAAGGACCTGTACACGATGCAGTGGCTCGTCAAGGGCGTGGTCGGCAAGGTCTCCTCGGTCCTGCCGCCGGGCTAGTCCGGTGGGGGACGCCACCCCCGCCACCGCTTCGAACGAGAGAGGCGCCGGCTCGTCCGGCGCCTCTCGGGCTCCGGCCGTGCGCATGCGCGGCATCACGAAGCGCTTCCCGGGCGTGCTGGCGAACGACGACGTGACCTTCGAGGCCGGGCGTCGGCGAGGTGCACGCGCTCCTCGGCGAGAACGGCGCGGGGAAGACGACGCTCTCGAACATCCTCACCGGCCTCTACCGGCCGGACGAGGGCGACATCGCGCTCTACGGCGAGACGGTCCACTTCCACTCCCCGCGCGATGCGCTGGACGCCGGCATCTGCATGGTGCACCAGCACTTCCGGCTGGTCGAGCCGTTCTCCGTCGCCGAGAACGTCGTGCTCGGAGACCACCGCGCGGAGGGCCGCTCCTTCTTCGTGCACGAGCGTGCGATCGAGCGACGGGTCGCGGAGCTCGGCGAGCGCTACGGGCTCGAGGTGCATCCGCGGGCGCGTGTCTGGCAGCTCTCGGTCGGCGAGCAGCAGCGCGTCGAGATCCTGAAGGCGCTGTACCGGGAGGCGCGCATCCTGATCATGGACGAGCCGACAGCGGTTCTCACGCCGCAGGAGGCCGTGTCGCTCTTCGCCACGCTCCGCGCGATGGCCGAGGAGGGGAAGACCGTGATCTTCATCTCGCACAAGCTCCACGAGGTGCTCGCCGTCGCCGACCGCGTCACGGTCCTCCGCGGCGGTCGCACCGTCGAGACGGTCTCCGCCTCCGGCGCGACGACGCGATCCCTCGCCGCGCTCATGGTCGGGCGTGAGATCGACGTCGCGCCACCGCTCGAGCGGGCGAAGCAGCTGGCGGACGTCCGAACGCTCGAGGTGGAGGATCTGACGGTCGCGGGCGATCGCGGCGAGACCGCCGTCAAGGACGTGTCGTTCTCGATCCGCGAGGGCGAGATCGTCGGCGTCGCCGGGAGTCGCGGGAAACGGGCAGCGCGAGCTGGCCGAGGCGGTCTCCGGCATGCGTGACATCCGAGCGGGGAGCATCCGTGTCGCCGGGCCGTCGCCTGCGTGGCGGCGATCCGCGCGAGGCGATCCTCGCGGGCGTCGCGCACGTTCCCGAGGACCGCCTCGGGACGGGGCTCGCCCCGAGCCTGAGCGTCACGAGCAACGTCGGCATCAAGACCTACCGGAGCCGCTCGCTGTCGCGCGGGCCGCTCCTACCTCTGCGACGGATGCGAGACGCGGCGCTGGGGATCATCCGGCGCTACGACGTGAAGACCCCGGGGCCGGAGACGCCGGTGCGCAACCTCTCCGGCGGCAACCTGCAGAAGCTCGTCCTCGGGCGGGAGTTCTCAGACGATCCGCTCGTCCTCGTCGTCGCGCAGCCGACGCGCGGCCTCGACGTCGGCGCGATCGAGACGGTGCACTCGTACCTTCGGGAGGCCGCGGCCAAGGGCGTGGCGATCCTGCTGCTGAGCGAGGACCTCGACGAGATCCGCGCCCTCTCGGATCGCATCCTCGTCATGTACGAGGGCGAGATCGTCGGGCGAGCTCCACGCCGGTGCCGCGTCGATCGAGGAGATCGGGCTGCTCATGGCGGGCGGGCGCGGCTCGTGATCCGCCTCGAGCGCCGGCTCGAGCAGCCGTGGTGGCTCTCGGTCCTCGTTCCCGTCGGATCGCTGCTGGTCGCGTTCGCGATCATGGCCGTCGTCCTCGCGGTGAGCGGGCACGCCCCGGGCGCGACGTACCGCAAGATCGTCGAGGCCGGCTTCACCGGCCACGGGTCGCTCTCGGCCACGTTCATCTCCGCGACTCCGATCCTCTTCACCGGCCTCGCGGCTGCCGCTGCGTTCCGCATGCAGCTCTTCAACATCGGGGCCGAGGGGCAGCTCTACCTCGGAGCGATCGGTGCGTCGTGGATCGCGCTCCGGCTCGGGGATCACGACGTGACGTCGACGCCGCTGTACGTCGTCGCGATGTGCGTTGCGGCGGCAGCTCCTCGGAGCGTTCTGGGCGCTGATCCCGGGCGTCCTGCGGGCCTTCGCGCGGACGAACGAGATCATCACCTCGCTGATGCTCAACTACGTCGCGGGGCTGCTCCTCACGTACCTGATCTACGACAGCGCCTCGTACTGGCGGGACACGTCGACGCTCCAGGCACGCGCGTTCCCGCAGGGGAAGCCGATGCCCGAGGCGTCGAACTGGCCGACCTTCGGCTCGTCCGTCGTCGTACCTCTCGGGTTCCTCGTCGGGCTCCTCGCCGCGCTCGCGCTGTGGGTCCTGTACTCGCGGATGCGGTTCGGGTTCGAGGTCGGCGTCATCGCCGACTCGCCGCGCGCAGCTCGCTACGCGGGCATGCGGACGCGGCGGAAGATCCTCGCGGTCATGGCGGTGTCGGGCGGCATCGCCGGCATCGGCGGCGCGAGCCAGATCGGCGACTTCACGTACACGCTCGACGGCAGCCCGACGGGCCTGCAGGCGGCGGCGTTCGGGTACACGGGGATCGTCGTCGCGGCGCTCGCCCGCTACAACCCGTTCGCAGTCTGCCTCGTCGCGGTGCTCATCGGAGGGCTCCAGAACGCCGGGTACACGCTGCAGGGCCCGGACTTCCCGTCGGGGCTCGTCGGCGTGATGCAGGGGATCATCCTGTTCTCGGCCCTCGGCGGCGAGCTGCTCATTCGCTACCGGCTTCGGTTCACGCGGACACGTGCGGGCAAGCCGGCCGCGGAGCCCGCGTCATGACGGTCAACGACAGCCTGCTCGTGATCGTGCTCGCGCAGGCGGTTCTCTACGGCACACCGCTCCTGTACGCAGCTCTCGGCGAGCTGCTCGCCGAGCGCTCGGGAGTGCTGAACCTCGGGGTCGAGGGGATGATGCTCTTCGGCGCGGCGGTGGGCTACTGGGTCACGCAGACCGTCGACGGCTCCTCCGCCACGGTTCTCACGCTGGCCGCGCTCGCGGCGGCGGTGGGCGGAGCGGCGATGGCGGCGATCCACGCGTTCCTCACGATCACGCTGCGCGCGAACCAGATCGTCTCGGGGCTCGCGCTCACGATCTTCGCGGGCGGCCTGGGGCTGTCGGCGTACTTCGGGACCGAGGTCGGCCTCGCCGATCTGCCGCCGAAATTCCAGTTCGCGATCGCTCGACGTCCTCGGCCTCGGCGACCTGCCCGTGCTCGGCCCGATCCTCTTCGACCAGTCCGCGCTCGTGTACGCGTCATGGGTCGTGACGCTCCTCGTCGGCCTCTACCTCGGGCGGACGCGCCTCGGCCTGAACGTGCGCGCCGTCGGCGAGGCACCGGCCTCGGCCGACGCGATGGGGATCAACGTCGCGCTCTATCGGTACGCGCACGTGCTCGCCGGCGGTGCGTTCGCGGGCGTCGGCGGTGCTTGCTACAGCCTCTCGATCACGGCGGGCTGGACCGTGGGAGACACGCTCGTGAACGGCGCCGGCTGGATCGCGATCGCACTCGTGATCTTCGCGTTCTGGAGAGCCGAGCTCTGTCTCGTGGGCGCGTACCTCTTCGGCGCGCTGTCCGCGCTCCCGTTCGCCCTCCAGGCGCGTGACGTGGACGTCGCTCCCGAGTTCCTCTATGCGCTTCCCTACGTGACGACGATCGTCGTGCTGGTCGTCGTCTCGACCGGCCTCGCCAAGCGGCGGCTCGGTGCTCCGGCCGCCCTGGGGGTTCCGTACGTACGCGAGGAGAGGTAGAACGACGGCGTGGACGTCCTCACGCCCCGGTCGCTCGAGGAGGCACTCGACCTCAAGGCTGCTCATCCCGGCGCCCTGCCGATCCAGGGCGGGACCGACGTCATGGTCGCGCTCAACTTCGACCGCGCCAGGCCCGACGTCCTGCTGAACCTGAACGAGGTCGCCGAGCTCCGCGGCTGGTCGCGCGAGAACGGGACGGTCCGGCTCGGGGCCGGTCTCACGTACACGGAAGCGATGTCGGGCGTCCTCGCCGGGGAGCTTCCGGCGCTCGCCGAGGCGTCGCGCACCGTCGGCTCGCCGCAGATTCGCAACCGCGGGACGATCGGCGGGAACCTCGGGACAGCGTCGCCTGCCGGCGATGCGCTCCCGCCCCTGCTGGTGGACGAGGCCGCGATCGAGCTCGCGAGCGTGCGCGGGACGCGGCGGGTCCCGCTCGAGGAGTTCCTCGTAGGCGTGAAGCGAAACGCGCTCGAGGCGGACGAGCTCATCGTCGCCGTGCTCGTTGCGCCGCGCGGGCAGCGACAGACGTTCATGAAGGTCGGCCCGCGGAATGCGATGGTCATCGCCGTGTGCTCACTCGCGGTCGTGGTCGATCGCGAGCGCGGCGAGCTGAGGGCCGCGTTCGGGTCGTCCGCGCCGACCGTGCCTCTCGTTCGGTCACCGATCGCCGAAGCGAGCGCCTTCCCGGAGCTGGTCGCCGCAGCGGCAAGCCCGATCGACGACGTGCGCGGCACGGCCGCCTACCGACGGCACGCCCTCCGTGTGCTGACCGGGCGTGCGCTCGAGAGGTGCCTCGCGTGAGGATCGAGTTCACCGTCAACGGCGAGCCCGCGTGAGACCGACGTCTGGGCCGGCGAGAGCCTCCTCACGACGCTCCGCGACCGGCTCGAGCTTCCCGGCTCGAAGAACGCGTGCGAGCAGGGCGAGTGCGGATCGTGCTCCGTCCTCCTCGACGGCGAGCTCGTGTGCTCGTGCCTCGTGCTCGCCGCGCAGGCCGACGGCCACGACGTCGTCACCGTGGAAGGGCTCTCCGCGGACGGCGAGCTCCATCCCGTGCAGGAGGCGTTCGCGGACGCCGGCGCGGTGCAGTGCGGGTTCTGCACGCCGGGCTTCGTCGTGGCGGCGGTCGACCTGCTCCGCCGCGTTCCCGATCCGAGCGACGACGAGATCCGCGAGGCGCTCTCGGGGAACCTCTGCCGCTGCACCGGGCTACCAGAAGATCCTCGATGCCGTGCACCAGGCGGCCGGGCGATGAGCACCGCGACTCGCACGCTGCGACGGGGCCGCGCCGTGCCCGCCACGCGTCGCGCCGACGCCGTGCCCAAGGTCACGGGCGAGTTCGCCTACTCGAGCGACCTCCACGCAGCCGGGATGCTCTGGGGCCACACCGTCCGCAGCCCGCACGCTCATGCGCGGATCGTCGAGATCGACGTCTCGGAGGCGCTGGCGCTGCCTGGCGTCCACGCTGTCCTCACGCACGACGACGTCCCCGGCCGGAAGACGTACGGGCTCGAGTTCGCCGACCAGCCGGTGCTCGCGATCGACCGCGTGCGCTACTTCGGCGAGGCCGTGGCGGTCGTCGCGGCCGAGGAGCCCGAGCAGGCTCGCCGGGCAGCTGCTGCCGTCCGGGTCGAGTACGAGCCGCTCGAGCCGGTCACCGATCCCGAGCGCGCGACGGAGATGGATCCGCTCCACCCGGATCGGCCCACGATGGGGCACGGGTACCGCGACGACCCGCGGCCGAACGTCGTCCGCTCGATGCGGATCGCTCGGGGCGATCCCGACACGCCCGCGGATGTGAGCGTCGAAGGGGTCTACGACGTCGGGCAGCAGGATCAGGCGTTCCTCGGGCCGGAGTCGGGCATCGCGATTCCCGACGGAGAGGGCGGCGTCGACATCCACGTCGCGACGCAGTGGCTCCACGTCGACCGCGACCAGGTCGCGCCCTGCCTCGGCCTCGAGCCGGAGCAGGTGCGGATCCACCTCGCCGGTGTCGGCGGCGCGTTCGGAGGGCGGGAGGACCTCTCGATCCAGATCCACGCGGCGATGCTCGCCTTGCGGACGAACCGGCCCGTGAAGATGGTCTACAACCGCGAGGAGTCGTTCGTCGGGCACATCCACCGCCATCCGGCACGGATCTGGGCCGAGCACCGGGCGACGCGAGAGGGTCGGCTCGTCGCGGTGCGAATGCGGATCCTGGTCGACGGCGGGGCCTACGCCTCGAGCTCGACCGCCGTGATCTCGAACGCATGCTCCTTCGCGGTCGGGCCGTACGCGGTGGACAACGTGCTGATCGACGGCCTCGCCGTCTACACGAACAACCCGCCGTGCGGTGCGATGCGCGGCTTCGGCGCGGTGCAGACCTGCTTCGCGGCCGAGGCGCAGATGGACAGGCTCGCCGCCGCGCTCGACATCGACCCGGTCGAGCTCCGGCTCCTCAATGCGCTCGAGACGGGCGGCACCCTCGCGACCGGCCAGGTCGTCACCGGCTCGCTGCCGACCAGGGACGTCATCCGGCGAGCGGCTGCACTCGAGCCGCCCGAGCCGGAGGAGCTGCCGCGCGACGTGATCCGCCTGCCCGGCGGCGCGGGGAACACGACCCGCGGTGAAGGAGTCCGGCGTGGGGTCGGGTTCGCCGTCGGCTTCAAGAACGTCTGCTACTCGGAGGGCTTCGACGACTACTGCGCGGCGCGCGTCGTCCTGGCCGAGGACGGCTCGGCCGAGGTGCACTGCGCAGCGGCCGAGGTGGGCCAGGGCGTGAGCGACGTGATCCTCCAGGTCGCGCGCCTCGAGCTCGGCACGGACGACGTGACGCTCGCGTCCGGATCGACCGCGCGCGTCGGTTCCTCCGGCTCCGCGTCGGCCTATACCCAGGAGGCGACGTTCATGGAACGTGAAGGATCATCCGACTAACCACCTCGACAGAACTTCGATCTCGACACCACTCAATAGAGGAGACTGGCTGCTCCGGGCTACCGTGCCCCGGCAGCGATCGATGGGTGGACATCACGCGGAACGATGCCGTCGAGCGGATCCGCAAGAAGATCGGGACCACGCGCGACGCGACGTGGGTTACGAACGAGTCGGCGACACCGACATTCCGGTCTGTCGAAGGGGCGTTGGGGAAAATCATGGCGCCACACAATATTTCAGCGAGGCCGACGGAAGAGAGCTATAAAAGCGAGAACGCGGTTCACAGAGGTGACCATGAAACCGTACGAGGACGGCGCTCATCGTGACGCTGATGGCGGGGTGGCTGAGCGGCTGCGGCGGCGAGCAGCCGAGCGCGCCGGCGACCACATCTGTGCCAGTGCGCCCGTCGGGCTTGAAAATCGTGATGATCGCGAAGAATACGACCAACCCCATCTTCGTGTCGGCACGCAAGGGCGCTGAAGTGGCGGCGAAGGAGCTCGTGGAGAAGCACGGCATCCCCATCGACATTGTCTGGATGACGCCGGACCGCGAAGTGGGCAGCTCCAGTCGTTAGCCGTCGCACAGGCCGTGAGGGACCGTGCGAGCGCCATCCTGATTTCCTGTTCCGACCCCGCAAGAACAGACCGGCGCGATCAACAGCGCCGTCGAGCGGGGCGTTCCGGTGATGACCTTCGACAGCGACGCGGCCGAGTCGAAGCGGTTCGCCTTCTACGGAGTGGACGATGAGAAGCTGGGGCGGGAGGTGATGCGCGAACTTGCGGCACAGATGCGCAAGACAGGGCTCCGTGGCGATCCTGGCGGGCAACGCGGGCGCCCCGAACCTGCGCAAGCGCGTGGACGGGGTCAAGAAGGAAGCGGCGCTCTACCCGGGTATCCAGATTGTCGGCACCTTCAACCACGTCGAAACCCCTGCGGACGCAGCCGCAGAGGTGATCCGCGCCCAAACGGCCAACCCGCAGATCCAAGGGTGGGCGATGGTTGGCGGATGGGCGCTCTTCACGCCACGGCTGATGAAGGAGCTCGATCCAAAGAAGGTCAAAGTCGTCGCCGTCAATGCGCTGCCTGCGCAACTTCCCTTCGTCGAGAACGGACTGGCACCAGTGCTGCTCGCCCTGCCGACCTACAACTGGGGCTACGTCTCGGTCCAGCGCATCGTCGACAAGGTGCACCTCAAACAGGACGTTCCGACGATCATTCCCCCGATGGAGGTGGTACGCGTCACGAAGGACAACCTCGGCACGTGGGCTCGCCAGCTACAGTCCTGGGGATCCACGGTTCCGGATCATTACTTGAAGCTGAAGTAAGGATCTTTGTCAACGACTTGCGACAAACAAAACGCGAGCTGGACATCCGTGTAGCTCTACTTGGTCCGGATCGCTGATCGAGTGATGAAACCCAGGCGAATAGTCATCGAGTTTGAGTGGAGATTTCAGCTGGATCGTCACGCGATACACGCCATCCGGAACGTTCCAGACGGAGAAGCGGCCCTCGGCATCCGTGGTCGTTCGTCGCGTTTGATCCCCGCCCGATATGATCACCGGAACACCAGCAATCGGCCGCCACAGGTCCGGGTCAGTCGGCCTTGACTGCGGGCCTGGTTTGATGGACTCGAGCAGTTGACCGATGATCCCGAGATAGGGTTCTTGCGCGGCAATCTTGCGGAGGATTTGGATATCGTCACGCGCGACGCTGGCGAGTGTGGTGCCAGAGCACGCGTGGGACGAGGCTGTTCCGTCAAGGTGCCTGGCCGCCCTGACCAGATATGTCTGTCCGGGCGTCAAGTGCACACCGCAGGAGGACGTGTCCAGAAGATCTCCATTTGAGAACCGCTGACTCCCGCAAAGGCCTCTTCCACGTGGAGAACGAATTTTCGTCCTCCAAATGGGTGATCGCTGCCTTGGTTCACATCCATTGCTTGTATAACGGTGCCGACAAACACGACGTCGTTAGCGGCCAACCGGCAGGGTGGACCGGCCGGCAGCGCACAGCTACAGGCGGATTCCGCGCTCTTAACTCCAACGCACGACAACCACACTATAGCGAGCGCACCCACGAGAACGGATCTCTTCATGTCGCCTCCACAGCTGCTGACAAGATAACTGACATTTATTGACCCTGGGCATTTAGTTAGAACGCGTTCTCCTCTCCGTTTCAGATCGACCGACATCAACAGGTGACAAAGCGTTCGGTGTGGGCGATTTGGTTCACGCGTACAACCTGGCCGCGGGCGCCGCACTGTGTGCTGCGGATCGTCAGCACTCCCGCGCGCGTTCAGGAACTTCTCTGCAGAGCGAGCCTCTTCGATCTCCTGACCAAGGACGCCCGATGGTGGTGGCCACAAGCCGTTTGACGGATCGAGCAAGGCACCATGTCACATCGCGCTAGTCTCGCGCGTCATGTATGTGAGACGCCGGGACGCGATGCGACTGATCTTCTCGGTGACTCTGCCGAAAGAGATGGTGTCAAATGGAAACCTCTGCTCGCGTGCTCAACATCATGATCCGAGTCTGTGGGGGCGCTGCGTTGGCGCTCGGCCTGGCTTTCTGGCTGGGCTATGCCCGGTCATTAACGCTGCTACACATCAGATTCGGTATCGGCGTCGTGTTGTCTCTGTGGGCGCTGGCAGCAATCGCCTGGTGGAAAACCACCCGTCACAGCCTTGCCCTGTTTGCCACGGCGTGGGGACTCGGGACTTTGGTCTTTGGCATGACGCAGATCCAGCTGATGCCGGGACCATTTCATTGGATCGTCGAAGTTGCTCACCTCGGTGTAGGCGTCGTCGCCATCGCTCTCGGCGCCCAACTGGCGAACGCCATCACTCTTGGAGGAGCCCCCGCGGGCCAGATGGCGGGGAGAGCCTCGAGCAACGTGACATAGCAAAGAGGCGGTACGCACAGCCAGTCAGTCGATCCGTTGTCGCCTGCCTGAAGTGTTTCTCCACTCAGCACTCAGCGATTACAGATTTGACGGAGAACGAAACAAATCTGCCAGGCGCTTGGCGCGGCAATCCACTGGACCTGGCTGTTCACGCGTTTCTGCGCTGCGCAATGAGAGTTCGAAGCTGCCAGTGCCGGTATCGCAATTGCACCGGATGTTCGCAGAGACCTCACCTTGAACGCGAGTTTGTCTGTCTGTGGAGTTCTGCTTCTGGCGCTGACGGTTAGCGCCGGCGCCACCAAGCGGGACACCGCGAGACTGCCGTTCGGTGGTGATGGTGCCCCCGCCAGAGCAAGTCGGCCGCTGCACAGAAACGGGACGCGAGCTTACCGGAACGCAATTCTTATCAGGACTACCAGGTGCCCGCGGGCACATGGCTACTCATCGAGCTGCGCACGCCGATCACGTCCGACACGAGCCAGCGTTCGGATGCGATCCGCGGAGTGCTCAAGTCTGCGGTGACAAGCGACGGTGTTGAGCTCGTACCGTCCGGCGCTGTCGTGCTTGGAACGGTGACCGAGGCCGCACCAGCGCCGGCGCTCCCGGGGCGGGAGGCGCCGCCTGCTCGCCGACCGCCAGGGCCACCAGGTTGATCAGGGTGGCGCCGACCAGGGCGGCCGTGTCCTCGCCGACGACCCCCTTGGCGGTGTCGACGACGACGACGGCCCCGTCGCGCGACCCAGGCCCGGCGGGTCGATGGTGGAGCGCGGCTGGCCGACGACGTGCCGCGGGCGGCGCGGCTGCCGGCGAAGCGCTGCACCTTGGTCTGCACCGGGTTGATGATCTCCGAGCTGCAGGCGCCGGTCGAGGCGGTCGAAGTAGCCGCGTCCACCAGGCGCCGGATCACGGGGTCGCGCACCAGGGGCAGCAGCCCGCGCCGGAAGGCGGGGTTGCCCAGGACGGCGGGCACCTGCAGGACGGTGTGCTGGCGGTCGCGCCCGCCGCCGGGGGTCGTCCCGGCAGAGGGCCTCGTTGGCCTCGTAGAGGGTGAGCAGGGCGAAGCGGAAGGCGTCCTCCATGCGCGGGCCCCAGAACTGGTCGAACTCCCGGCGGAAGACGGCGAGGGCGTTGGCGACCGCCTTGTCGCGGTCCCAGCCGAGGCCGGTGTCCAGCAGGTTGAGGCCGAAGGGGCGCTCGCGCCGCCAGGTCGAGGGCGACGACGTCGCGCCGCGGCGCGCGGCGGGACGAGCCCCAGGACGGCCCGGGCCAGGTCGCGGTGGGGGTCGACCAGCACCAGCGCCGGGGGCGCTCCCCCGGCGCCCGGGCGGCCATCAGGTGCTGCGCCAGGCGAGGCGCAGCAGGAGCTCGGACTTGCCGCGCCGGGTCTTGGCCACCAGCAGCAGGTGGCGGCGCAGGAGGTCGTCCGGCAGGGCCACCGGGCACGGCGCGGCCCTGGTGGCTCGAGACGCCGATGCGGCAGCCCCCGCGGGCGACGTCGACGTCGGCGGGCAGGGGCAGGCGCTGCCGGGCGGTCGGTGCGCTCCAGCAGGGGGACGTCGGACAGGGCCTGGGGCAGGTGCCACAGCCCGGCCAGCTCCCGCGTGGTGAGCACCTCCGGCGCGGGCGCCCCGCAGCGGGGCGGCCACGGCGGGGCACCAGGCGCGCCGCGGGTCGCGCGCCGGGGCAGGCGCGAGCCGGCGGCGCGCGGGCGCAGGCCGTTGCCGGCCGCCAGGTCGAACTGCCGGTAGGCCGCGGCGAGCCGCTGCAGGCGGGCCTCGACCGCCGCCGGCGCCGTCGGCGGCCGGGGCGAAGACGGCCAGGCGGAGCTGCGACGGCGAAGGCGGGCGCGGCCGAGCTTCTCCTGCACCAGGCGGGGGTCGTAGACCGGCCGCGCGGTCGAGGCGCCGCGCCGAGCCAGGCCACGGCCAGCAGGACGGAGCGCCGCGCCGGCGCCGAGCAGGGCGAGGACGCGCCAGCTCCGGCCAGCGCCGGCGGCCCACAGGCGCCGGGCGTGCAGGGCGAGCGCCCCGCCGACGAGCAGCGCCGCGGTGGCCAGGACGCCGGCCGAGCGAGGCGCCCGCCCCGCCCGGCCCCGCCGCGCGGGCGCGCTCGGCGGCCAGCGGGGGCTCGACGGCCAGGCGCAGGTAGGGGCGGCACCAGTCGTCCGGCGCCGGGCGGAGGACGAGCTGGGCCAGCGCCCGCCAGCCCGTCCGGCAGGTCGCCCAGGGCGCCGAGGACGCCCAGCACGGGGTCGGCCTGGGCGGCGTGGGCGGCCTGGTCGGCGGCCACGTCCGGCTCGCCGAAGGTGCGCAGCGGCAGGTAGGCCGGGTCGCGCAGCACCAGGGCGCAGGCGGCGACCTGCTCGTCCGGGCGCCCGGCGGGCGGGATCGAGCGCCGGGAAGCGGCGCCGGCGTCCAGCCGGCGCAGCTCGGCCTGGGGGTAGGCGACGCCGAGCTGCTCCCGCAGGTGGCGGGCCGTCGCCGCGTCCGCCGGTGCGGGCGAGGAACCAGCGGGCGCGCGCGTCGCGGCCATCTCCAGGGAGAACCACCCTCGGGAGGGAGATGGCGGCGAGGAGGTTCTCGGCCGGGGTGAAGGCGGCGGCGTTCGTGCGCGGGGTGACGACCTCGACCAGCTCCGGGCCGCCGGCGGGGGCGGCCCGCCCCGCCGGCGGGGCCCCGGGCCGGCGGAAGCTCCTGGTGGTCGGGGCGCCGGGGCCGTCGGAGACGAGGGGTACGCGGTGCCTCACCGGTGGCTCCGGCGGGGCGCCGAGCGTGACGCGCGGTCGCCGGGGGGGTACCGAAGGCCGGCGCCCGCGCGGGATCGCCGGCCGCCTGGCGCTGCGCCCGCCGGCGCGTCGGGAGCGCGGAGCGGCGGCGACCTCCGCCGGGGCGGTGGTGACCAGGCGCGTGCTCGGCGGGCTGGCCAGCGACCTGGACGGGGACGCGGGCGCCGCCGGCGAGGAGCAGGCCCTCGCCCTTCGCCGCGCCGAGCAGGAGCAGCGCCGCTCCCCGGCGGTGAGGTCGAAGAGCGGCGACGACCTCGTCGACGGCGGTGCCGTCCTGCTTCAGCAGCAGCTTGGTGGCGGCCGTGCGCCAGCACGATCCGCCCGGGGGCCGACGCAGGAAGTCGGTCACGTCCTGGGAGATGGTCACCAGCCCCAGGTAGTGCTTGCGGGCCCGGCGGGCCAGGCCGGCGAGGAAGGCCCCGCCCTCGCGGTACTGCAGGACGCTCCAGGCCTCGTCGACCACCAGCAGCCGGGGGCGCCGGGCCCGGCGCAGCCTGGCCCCAGACGAAGCTGGCGACGAGGTGGATCGCCAGGCGGGCGCAGCTCGGGCTCGAGGCGCTGGATGTCGAAGACGACGAAGGGGCGGTCGAGGGCGACGTTGGTCGGGCCGGCGAAGAGGCCGGCGAGCGAGCCGTGGACGTAGCGGTGCAGGCGCCCGGCCAGGCCGGCCGCCACCGCGTCCTGCCGGCCGGCTTCCTGGAGCACGGCGTAGAGGTCGCGCAGCAGCGGGGCCGGGCGGCCGTGGGTCGACCGGTCGGCGGTGATCCCGGCCCGGCGTAGGTGGGGTAGAGGGCCCCGTCGAGGGCCGTCCGCTCCCCGGCGGTGAGGGGCGCCTCGGGCGTCGCCACCAGCATCTCGAGCAGGCCGATCAGGGCCAGCACCTGCTCGGCCAGGACGTCCTCGCCGGACTCGCCGGGGGCCGCGCGCGCGTCGGCGGCCGCGGGCTCGCCCGGCGCCGCCGGAGGGCCCGGCGGGCGGGGCAGGTCGAAGGGGTTGAGGCGCTGCGCCGGGCGGTGGCGCCGAGCCGGACGTACTGCCGCCCGACGGCGGCGCACAGCCGGCGGTACTCGTCCTCCGGGTCGACCACCAGGACGTCGACGCCGGCCAGCAGGTGCTGCGCAGGGCGAGCAGCTTGGCGGTGTAGCTCTTGCCCGCCCCCGGGGTGGCGATCACCACGGTGTTGGCGTTCTCCAGGCCGGGCGTCGAACGGGTCGACGACCACCGGGGCGTCCGGCCGGGCCGGGCGACGCCCTAGAAGACGCCCCGCGGCGCCTCCGGGCCCGCGGTGCTCCGGGGACTCCGGTCCCGGCGCGGCCGCCGCGCCGGGCCGGCCGCAGAGGGGAAGGTGGTGGCGAGGGAGCTGGTGTCCAGGTTGCGGTAGACGAGCAGGGCGTCCTGTCCCAGCGGGGCGCAGGCGCGCAGGCCCGCCCTCCTGCTGGAGCAGGGGGACGCGGGAGCG
Organism: uncultured Actinomycetes bacterium; assembly: GCA_963842605.1. Classification (GTDB taxonomy): domain Bacteria; phylum Actinomycetota; class Thermoleophilia; order Solirubrobacterales; family Solirubrobacteraceae; genus AC-38. Next base: position 19,423 of record CAWJGV010000016.1, on the reverse strand, counting down.
GGCGCCAGCATGCCGTCCAGGACGGCCTCCGTGCGCCGGGTCAGCTCGTCCAGGCGCGTCGCGCGACGGGGCGCGCAGGAGGAGGTAGAGGCTGGTGGCGAAGACGCGCTCGTCGCCCCGCTGGAGGGCGTCCCGCAGGCGCTCGACGTCGTCGTAGGCGACCTCCACCGTTCGGGTCGGCGAGGCGCCCCCGGCGCTCGGCCAGGAGGCGGGCGGACTGGAGCTGGGCGAGGCGGTGGCTCAGCGCCGTGACCATCTCCCCGCTGGGCAGGGGCTGCGACGTGCAGGCTGATCTCGAGCGGGGAGGCCGGCGTCCAGCAGGGGCGCGAGCCAGCCGGGCGAGACCTTGCGGGGGTAGCCGGTGACGGCCAGCACGCGGACGTAGTGCGGTCGAGGCGCACGTGGTCGGGGGCGACCCGCACGGCCGCGGGGGCGATCCGGTCGGCCAGCGGCCCCGCCCCGGCGCGTGCCCCGGCGCGCCACCAGTCGCGCAGCAGCGCCGCGACCCCGGCGCCGGGCAGGCGCCGGGCGGCCAGGCCGGAGCGCGCCAGCTCGGGCGGCGACGTCGGTCGCAGCGCGCCGCCAGCGCCGCCGAGGGCTCGCCCGCGGCGCCCGGCTCGGCGCCCCGGCCGCGCGGCCCGGCGCACGCGGCGCCCGGGCAGGGCGACCGCCGGGAGCAGCCGGAGCGGTCCGGGCAGCGCGGCCGGGCCGGGCGGCGCCGGGCGCGGGCACCACCACGTAGCACCGCCGCTCGAGCAGCGGCCCGTCGGCGGCGAGGCGCCGCAGGAGGGCCGCGTGGGCCCGGCCGGCGGCCGCGAGGGCGGGCGCCGGCTCCCGGCCAGCCGGCGCTCGAGGCGCCCAGCAGCTCCGGCGAGGTCGTCCGGCTGGACGCGGGCGAGCACCTGGACGGGGAAGGTCAGGCCGTTGAGGCAGCCGGCGAGCCCGGCGAGCAGGGCCTCCTGCTCGGTCCGCCCCGGCAGGGCCGGTCGACCCCGGGACCTCCAGCACGCCGCGCAGCGCCCGCCCCGCGAGGTGCAGCGTGTCCCCGTCGAGTCCTCGACGCCGACGTGGCGCAGCTGCACGGAGGGCGGGGCGCCGGGCGCCGGCGCCCACGGCAGCCGGAGCGGGCGCCGGCGCCGGTGGGCCCGGGGGGTCTTCACGACACCCACGTCGCGCCCTCTCGGAAGCGCACGGCGACGCCTGGCCGGCGTCGCCCCCGGGCCCGCGACGGCCGGCGCCGCGCCGGGCCGGCACCGTCTGTGCTCGCCGGTCGCCCACACCGGAACCGGCCGCCAGGCGACCCACCCCTCGCCGGCGTCGCGACCGGGGGCCGCCCGGGGTCGGCGGGGGCCGACCGCCGGCGCCAGGGCCAGGCGCCAGACGGCGACGCGGGGCGTCAGGGCGTAGCGCAGGGCGGCGAGCGTCCACGCCCCCCACCCCAGGGCGCCGGCGGCCGCGAGCAGGACGCAGGCCGCGGCGAGGGGCAGCCGCAGGGCGACCGGGAGGCCCCCCGGCAGCGCCCAGGCGGCGTACGCCCAGGTGCCGCCGACGGCGAGGACGAGCACCTGCCGGACGGTGAGACCCAGGAAGGGCCGGTCCTCGACGTCGAGGTGCGTCGGCACCTCGTGGCGCCCCGCGCCGGCGGAGCCGGCGGAGCGGCCGCGCCGGCGGCGCCGGGGGCTGGGGGTGGGACGCTCATGCGTGTCTCCTCGGTGCGGTGTCCGGACCGGCCGGCGCCGGGCCCGGCAGGCCCGGCAGGCCCGGCAGGCGCGCTACGTGCCCAGCGACTGCTGGATGAGGCCGGCGATGACCCGGGCGGAGAGGACGATGGCCAGCCCGACGAGGGCGTTGAGCATCGCCGACTTGCCGCTCTCCATCTGGCGCGGGGAGCCCCCGGCGCTCATGTAGACGAAGGCGCCCCACATCAGGAAGAAGGCGGAGACGGTGACGGCGACGGTGAGGCCGACGTTCAGCAGGCTGTCGAAGAGGGCGTTGATCCGGGCCTCGGCCATGTCGTCGCTCCTCCTGTGACCTGGTTCGGCGGGCGTGCGGGCGGGGTTCGGGGCGCGGGCGCGGGCGGCCCGGCGCGTCACATCAGCCGGCGGGTGAGGGCGCGGAGCACGAGCACCTCCACGAGGCCGGGGCGCGCCCCGGCGGCCGCCGAGCGCAGCAGGCCGGGCACCTTGAAGGCCGTCCACAGCAAGGCCACCCACAGCAGGGCCGCGCCCGCCCCGCGGGCCTCCGGCGCGACGCCGGTGGCCCAGGCCCCGGCCAGGGCGGCGCCGAGCTTGAGCACCACCACCTGGCCGAACTGGGCGAACACCACCGGGCCGAAGGCCTCGAACCACCGCTCCGCCCAGCGCTGCGTCAGCGGGAGCACCCAGCACAGCATGGCCGGCGGGGCGGTCACCAGCAGCAGGTCGAGCGTCGCCAGGCGGACGAGGTTCTGCAGCAGCAGCAGGACGCCCATGACCAGGTAGACGACGAAGGCCACCGCCTCCATCGCCAGCCGGTCGGCCAGCGCCCGCTCGCCCCAGCGGGGCAGGGGGTCGGCCAGCTCGACCGCCCCGGCCAGGGCGTTGTTGAGCTCGATCAGCCAGCCGCCCCACAGCAGGGCGGTGTTGGCCAGCAGCGCGCCCACGGCCAGGCGCGGGCAGGAGCTCCGGCGGCGTCGGGGACGCGCTGCCCGAGGGCCCGCCCGGCGGCCACGCCGAGGCCCCCCAGCAGCAGCACGGCCGCCAGGGCCAGGTTCGTCGCCCGGCGCAGGCCACCGTGCAGGGCCACCACGCCGGGATTGGCGTAGGTCAGGCCGGGGTCGGTGTGCTGGCACACCCGCCACCCCGTGAAGCACAGCCGGGGCAGCACCGCGTCCCAGGCGGCGACCGTGGCCCCCAGCGTGGCCCACAGCAGGCGCGCCCCCAGACGCGCGGCGTAGCCCCCGAGGCCCTCCTCCCAGAAGCGGTCGAGCTCGCGCCGGGCCTCCTCGAAGAGCCGCTGGCGGAAGGCGTCCAGGTACGGCGCCACCGCCGCCCGGAGCGCCTCGGCGGGCCCGCCTCCGCCGCCCGTGCCGGCGTCGGCCGGTGACGGGTCGGATGCGCTGGGGGCGCCGATCGCTACGGACGGCGCCGGCGCGTCCGGCACCTCCTGCGCCTGCGCGGCGGGCACCCGGTACGCGAGCACCGCGAGCAGCACGGCGACGGGCAGGAGCGCGAGGCGCGCCGCCGCTCGGGAGGCGCCCCTCGGGAGGGCGCGCCCGGCACGGCCAGGGGGCGGGCGCCGGCAGGGGGAGACCGGGCACCAACCCGGCGACTTCGGGATCGGAAGCGGTGACGCGTACATCGGAGGTCTCCTGCAGGCCTTCCGCGCGGCCGGCGCCGGAGCCGATGTCGATCGGTGCCCCGGCGGGTCGCGTCCGAGACGGCAGCCTACGCGGTACCGGTGACGGGAGCGTGACGCCCGGCGCCCCCTGGCCAGGGCGTCCGTGACAGGCCGGGGCGCCAGCGGGTGCCGTTCCGGGTGTCCGGGCGCTGCCTGAGGGGGCCGATGGTGAACCCCCCAGACGCCGCTGGTCCCGATGACGGGCGAGTGACGAGTGACGAGTGACCTGTGACGAGTGGCGGATCACGGGCGAGTGGCGCACACTCCGGTCCGAGGAGACGCCCGATGCCTGCCGCCACGGCGATGCCCGCCGGGGGGCCCGGATCCCGGCGCGGCGGCGGAGCCGGGGCGTCGCCGACGGGGCCGGGATCCGGGCCCCGCTCGCGGAACACGCGTTGGCGCGAGCGCGGCCCGGATGGTCCGGCGGCGCTGGAGCGGGGCGACACGCTTCCCACGCTGCGGGCCGAGCCGGCGGCGCTGCGTCTGGGCGGCGCCGCGCTGATTGCGCACCTCGGCGACCCGATCTGCGAGATCGGCCGGTCGCTCACGGCCCACACGCTGCTCCCGTGGACGGCCGTCGCCGGCGCCGCCGACGGCGCCGTGGGCGGCATCCCAACCCGCCCGGCGCGCGCCGAGAGGGGCTACGACGTGGAGCGCGCCCGCTGCATCCACCCGGAGTTCGCGGCGTCGCCGGGGATCTCGGAGCACGCGACGCTGCGCCACGTCGAGCGCGTGGTGGCCAGGCCCGGCGTCAACCGGCGAGGCCAGATCGCGGCCTGGGTACCGGAGCACCCCTACGAGCCACACCGGACTCGCCGCGAGCGAGCGGCCGCCTCACCAAGAGGCCTGGCACCCGGCAGCCTTCGCCCAAGAGCGGGACCGCTGCCGGAGCAGTCCGCGACCCCCTTACCGGTGGCGCGCCGCCGGAATCACCGCAACCGCAGGAGCGGTGTCCGTTGCCGCGCTTCCGATCCGGCGGCGGTAGCAATAGGCGACTCCGCCTCGCACCGGGTTTTGTCCTTCCCGCGCCCCCCGTGCCGCCCGCCAGAGCGGGCCCGTCACGCTCCCGTCACCTGGCGCCGGCGTCACGCTCCGACGAGCTACTGCTTTCGCGAGATCGCGGTCCGCCGCCGGGCGTGCGTAGCCGTACCCACGCCGGCGTGCCCGAACCGGCGCGCCGGGATGGGCGGTCCTGCGGCTGCGTCCGCTCCGTGGACCGGCTAGCGTGGGAGCCACCGGCGCCCCGCCCAGGTGGTGCCGACGAAACGGCCCGAGTTCGACGCGACAGGAGACCGACGATGCACAGACTACGGACGACGGAGCTCGCCAGCGCGGTGGGACGGACGGCCCGCGCGCTCGTGGCGCTCGCCGCCGCAGCGGTGGTGGCCACGGCGCCGGGGGCGCTCCCGGAGCGGCCGCCCGCCGGCGCCGCGCCGTGCCGCGCGGGCGTGCCCCACCGGTTCGTGCGACCCGGGGAGCGAAAACTCCTTCGCCGCGCAGACGCCGGTGCTGCTGGCCGGCGGCGGGCTGGTGGCGATCGGCGAGGTCCGGCCGGGCGACGTCGTGCTGGCCACCGACCCGCACACGGGCACGAGCGCCCCCCAGCCGGTTCTGGCCGTGGTGGTGGGGGCCGGGACGAAGCCGCTGGTCGCCGTCCACGTGGCCGCGCTGCCGGCGGCGAGAGCGCCCCCCTGGTCGTCACCGCGGAGCACGCCCTCTACGTGGTCGGGCGGGGGTGGACGGCTGCCCACGCCCTGCTGCCCGGCGACCGCCTCGCCGCCTCCGGGGGACCGGGCGGCGCCGTGAAGCGGGTCGACGCCCTGGGCGTGCGGCCCGGCGCCGCCGTGGTCAACCTCGCGGTCGCCGGCCCGCAGACGTTCGGCGTCGTCACGGGCGGCGTCGCATTCGTCGCGCAGGCGGCTGCGCCAGCGCCGTGAGCCGGGGCTGGCGTCCGGGCGGTCGCTCCCGGGACGGCAGCCTCCGCAAGGCCGGTGACCGGTGGGTAACGGCCCGACACAACGCGCCGTGAGACCCGGTACCCGGGCGAATCGGCGCCGCGGCCCGAGGTGAACCATCACGACCGCGCCGAAGGACCCGGGACGCAGTGCTGCGGTGGTGCCGTGTGCTCCCGTTCGAGTAGTAGGGCCTGAGTCCCCCGTCCCATGGCCGGCGGGCGGTACCGTTAGCGCCGGTCACCCGGCGCGCGCCGCGGCGGAACACCAGCAACCGTAGGACCGGTGCCCGTTTCGCCGCCGCCGATCTGGCGAGCGACCCGAGTGGGCCGTCGCCGCCGCGCCACACTTTCTCGGTCAGCGCGACCGACGGGCCGCCCCCACGGGGTGCTCCGTCACTCGCCCGTCACTGAACGCCGGCGCCGGGTCCCGACTCGGCCGATGAAGGACGGGGGCGAAGAGGAAGCCGCGATTGCGATCACCGTGGCCCGCCACGGGGAGCCCGCCGGCTGGCGACCATCAAGATACTCCCGACACCACCGAAGCCGTGACGGCCCGCCTCGCGGCCGGGAGCGGTCGCCCGGCGCCCCCGCCGCGAGGGCCAGGACCGCCCTGGCACCACCGCGGCGCCGGTCCAACTCGCACTTCAGGTCAGCCATGTCCCGCCCGGCGCCGGAACAAGGGGACGCGATGGCGCAGGCACGGCCGCCGCTCCGGGCTCCGGCCGCGGGTTCCACCGAGAGGGACGCCCAGCCGGGACGCGCGGCGCCGGAGGCGCTGGCTACCGAGCGGCGCCCGGCCGTCCTTCTTCACCATGGGGCCGGCGCATAAGAGGGGCACGGCGGCATCATGCCCCCCGGAACGGCTGCGAGCCAGCCCGGTCTCCCGCGGCCCACACCGCCTTCACGGTCTCAGTCCGGTCGGGCGCGGGGGGTTGCCCGGAGCGCCGAGGGCGAGAGGCACCGCGGCCCGTCGGGCAGGGGCGCCCTGGCGGTCGACGTCCCGGCGGGCGGGCAGGAGGCCGTACCGCGCGCGCAGGGCGTCGTCCTTGGCCCGGGCGCGCGGGCCGTGACGTAGGCGTGCCAGTGGGTGAGGTGGTCGTCGTCGCGGGAGCCACCGAAGCGGTCGAGCAGGAGGGAATCCCACCACCAGATGAGGCGGACGTGCGCGCTGGGGTGGAGGTGGTAGGTTCGGGTCTCGTTGTCCCACGCCCGGGCGGCCTCCTGGTTGGCCCGGCGGGTAGCCCAGACGGGGTAGACGCACGCGATCAGGAGGGCGCCCCAGAGCAGGAGGACGGCGGGCGCGGTGGCGAGCGGCTCGGGGGGCACGGGATCTCCTCGGGGTTTGGTCGCCGGGCCGCCCGGCGGGCGCGCCCGGCGCCCATCAGCATGCGCCCCCCCGCTGCCCGCGTCTGTGACCCGCGTCACGCCGCTGCGGGCAGCGGCGGCGCCCCGCACCCCCGCCGTCGGACGCGGGGCGGTGGCGCGAGCCGCCTGCGTCCCCGGCCCGATGACCCGCCCCCTGCTCCCGTGCTCCAGTTCGCCCCGGCCGCTGCCCGGTGCCAACAGACCCGCCCCGCCAGCGCCGCCTCGCAGGAGCAGCGAGTCAGGTCGGGGCGCTCCGCCACGTGCCGGTCACGGCCGGGAGCCCCCTCGCCGCTCGCCGCGGGCCGGTCGCGGGCGTCCTGGCGCTGGGCCCCCGGCGGACCGCGGCCGCGGGCGCCATCTGGCGGCTCCTCCTCGACCCCCACCAGCGACCGGTCAAGCAGGCGCGAACGCCGGTCGAACACGTCGGTCGGCTCGATGGCCCCGCCGGCGTCCGCCGCCTCGGCCCGTCGCCGCCCCGGCGCCGTCAGCCGGCCGCCCTTCCCCGCCCCCGGCGCCTCCGCGTCCAATTCAGACGGCGCGCGGTAAATCACGGACGGGAGCACGCCAGACGGATGCGCGCCGCGGTCGAATTCCGCGCTCGGTGACTTCGACGGCCCCCGCTTCCGGGCCCGGCACGCGCGCCGCCGGTGCTCCAGGCCGGCCGGCGGTCGCAGCCGGCCGCGCTTCGACCGCTACGTCTCCGCGCAGCTGCACTGCCACTCCAGCATCGAGGGCCCCGCCAGCATCGGCGCCCACTGCTACGAGGCGAAGCGCGCCGGCGTCGAGGTCGTCTGGATCACCGACCACGACACGCGCATCGCCCTTGACATCGGCGGCCCATTCGTCGATCGCTTCGACTTCGAGGCCCCCGAGTCTGGTCGAGCGTGTCGCGCTGCCGGGCGGGTGGGCGCGAGGGGCGGATCGGCGTCGGGTGGGAGGTCCTGCACCAGGACCCGGGCTTCGCCGGCGGCGCGGCGCTCACCACGGAGACGTGCTACCGCGGCACCCAGTCGCTGCGCCTGCACGGGAAGGTCGATCCGGCCGCGCCGGCGCACGTCCCCACCACCGGTCCGGCCACCGACCAGGACGACTGGCAGTACCTGATGCTGGACTTCAAGGCCGACTCCAAGATGCACTCGCGTCCGCTCTTCTCGGGCGCGAAGCTGGGCATCGCGGTGCGGCTGGACGACGCCACGCCGCACGACGCCGAAGCCTGGCTCGACCTGACGCTGACCGAGCAGCCGCCGGACTTGAAGCTCAGCCGGCTGCGCTACCTCCTGTGGGGCGATCCCGCCACGCACGTGCCGCACCCGCGGCGCGACGAGCTGCGCACCGCGTCCGCCCGCTCCCGCTGAAGAGCGCCCCCGGCGCGTGGACGCGCCACGAGATCGATCCCGCCCGCGACGCCGACGCCACCGCGCTCGACGGTCAGCCCCTCGGCGGCCGCGACAACGCCATGACCGGCGTGCGCCTCACGCTCCGCGTGCGCCGCGCCGGCCGCCTCCTCCTGCACGTGGACGACCTGACCATCACCCACGAGGTGGCGGGGAACGACCTGCGCGCGCGCCAGCGCGCGCTGGCCGGCGAGCTCGCCGCCCGGCACGGCGTCGTCTGCCACATCGCCCAGGAGATCTCACGCGCCGGCCCGCACAAGAACGCGTGGGGCAGCGGGCGTCCCGCTGCTGGACTACGCCGCCGCCCGCGGCGGCTTCACCCACGAGCAGGGCGTGGCGTGGGCCCGCCGGCACGGCGGCGTCTTCAGCCTCAACCACCCCTTCTCCAAGTACAACCGCGTCGACCTGGACGACCCGCAGCGCGAGCAGGTGCTGGAGGAGATGATCCGGACGTACGTCGCCAGCGGCGCCTCCGGCGCCGACACGCTCGAGGTGGGCTTCCCCGCCGGCCGCCACAACTTCGCGCTCGATTACTACCTGCGGTTGTGGGATGGGCTGTCGCGAGCCGGGATCGTCATCGCCGGCAGCGGGTCGTCGGACGCCCACTCGGCGCGCGTGGGGTGGCAGAACGGGAACAACTTCGCGACGCACATCCGCGCCGACACCACCGACGAGGCGGCGCTGCTGACCGGGCTCCGCGCGCGCGACATCTATCCCGCCGATCCGGTGCGCTTCCGCTCGAAGCTCTCGTTCACGGATGACGCCGGGCACCGCATGGGCGAGGTGGTGGCGGTGCGGGCGGCGGCGGAGCGTGAGGTGCGGCTCTCGCTCGATCGGGCGCAGCCGAGCTGGCACCTGGTGTGGGTGCTGAACGGCGAGCGCCGGCCGGCGGTGCCGCTGCCGGAAGGGGCGGTCGACCGAGACGCTGCGCTTCGGCACGCGCGCGGACGCGCCCACCTGGGTGCGCGCCGAGATCTGGGACCCCAGCCGCGCGTCCGACGGCACCGCGCTCGAGACGCCGGCAGCGAACCCGCTCCAGGGCCGATGCCTCGCGTCTCACGAACCCCATCTGGTACGTGCCCAGGCGCTAGCTTCCGTTGGGGCACGGGCCGACCGTCCCGGTGGCGGCGCGGGGCGTCGCGCCCCACGTGACCCTCCTGTACGCCCGGCGCCGGGTCCCCGTCACCGCGGCGGAACCGGGTCGCGGCGCGGGAGTCGGTCGCCGGGACCCCGCCGTTCGGGCTGACCTTCCGGCGGCTGGTGTGCTTCGCGGACGGACTCGTCCTCTGTCGGTGCCCCGAGCCGGCGGCCCCCCTGCGGGCCCTCCCCCGCCGGCCGGCGCCGGCCCTCCCGGTGCGCCAAACCGTGGCGGAGCCGGCGGTCGAGGAGGAAGGCGAGGACGGGAGGTGGTCGGTCCAAGCCACCCTCCCGCTCGCCGGATGCGGGCGGACGGGCCAGCGATACGGCCCCAAGGCAGAGCCGTCGCCTCCTGAGCGCCGCCCGCCTAACGGCCCCACGGGCGGGCGCGGACATCTCCGCGCGGCCCACGCGCCTGACCGAGGCGCCCGGCCGGGGTGGCGTCCCCCGCGGCGGCGCCGGCCACCGTGAGCGGGCGGCCGCTGCGCCCGGCTCGCCCTTCCCCACCCCTGTGGCGCCGCGGCCCGGCCCACACGGCACCTTGAGCTCCGGTGCGCACGGGTCGGGACGCCCGCCCGGACACGCCCGGCGCCGGCGGGTGGCGCGGGCCCTCCCCGCTGCGGCGCGCGGCGCACATGGGGCAGCCGTAGGCCCGGTGCCGGATTTCGCCGCCGCCTTTCTGGGACTGATCGCATATCGGCCGCCGCCGGTGAACCATCCTCTCTGCACCGTCACACCACGCGCGCGGCCCTCGCCTCTTGGCCCGTCGCTCGTTCGTTACTTCGTCACTGGCCCGTCACCGGACGGCAGGGCCGCATCCGCGGTCGGATGACGGTCGGGACCGACCGGGCGCGGTGCGACGGTGCCGCGTCGTCCGGGCGTGGCCGACGGGCGATGCGGCGGCCGGCGGTGCAGATCGAGCCGTGGCGCCGGGGAAGGCGCCGGGCTACACTCCTGGCGCCCGCGAGGAGGTGGGGCCGCGTGCCAGGCGGGTCTGCGGGGCGATCGGACGACGAAGCGGTGGCGGAGCAGGAGCGCATCGCCCGCGTGGAGGCGGGCGTGCGCCCGTCGGCGCCCCTGCGCAGCGAGCCGGCGGCGCCGGTGCCCGTCCCCGAGCTGCTGGCGCGCTACGCCGTGCCCGGGGCGAGCGTCGCCGTGCTCGAGGACGGCCGCCTGGCGTGGGCCCGCGGGTACGGCGTGCTGGCGGCCGGCCGGGGCCGCCCCGGTCACCCCGGAGACGGTCTTCCAGGTCTGCTCCATCAGCAAGCCCGTGGCCGCCGTGGCCGCCCTGCGGCTGGTGGGCGAGGGCCGGCTGGACCTGGACGCGGACGTCAACGAGACCCTCCGCGCCTGGCGCCTGCCCCCGAACGGCGATTGGGCGCCGCGGGTCACCCTGCGCCACCTGCTCAGCCACACCGCCGGACTGACGGGGAACTGGTACCGGGGGTTCCGCCGCGGGGCGCCGGCGCCGACCCTGCTGCAGGTCCTGCGCGGCGAGCCCCGGCCAACACGCCCCCGGTGCGCGCCGTCCTCGTGCCGGGCACCCGCTTCCGCTACTCGGGCAGTCACTACTCGGTGCTGCAGCAGCTCCTGGTGGACGCGACCGGTGCGCCCTTCCCCGACCTGACGCGGGAGCTGGTCTTCGCCCCCCTGGGGATGGCGGACAGCAGCTACGACCAGGCGTACCCGGAGTCGCGACCGGAGTCGGCCGCCGTCGGGCACCAGATCGGGGGCGAGCCGGTCCCCGGCGGGTGGCGGGTGCTCCCGGAGATGGCCGGGGCCGGCCTGTGGACGACGCCCGCCGATCTGGCCCGCCTCCTGCTCGACGTGCAGCGCGCCCACGCCGGCGGGGCGGGGCGGGTGCTGCCGCCGGCCGTGGCGCGGGAGGCGCTGACGGCGCAGCCGGGGGGCTGGGGCCTGGGCTTCGCCCTGGAGGGGACAGGGGCCACCCGGCGCTTCGGCCACGGCGGCGACAACATCGGCTACAAGTGCCGCATGACGGCCTACGTGGGGGCCGGCCGGGGCGCCGTCGTGACCACCAACGGCGACGACGGCTACCTCGTCCACGAGGCCCTCCTCCGGGCCGTCGCGGCCGAGTACGGCTGGCCGGAATTCCCCGGCGGGGACGAGGCCGTCCAGGGCAGTCGACCCCCGGACGACGGGGCGGCGGGCCGGCGCCGCCGGGACGTACCGGACGGCGGCGGCGGGGCTGCCGGTCGCGGTCGAGGCGCGCGCCGGGGCGCTGTGGCTGACGGTCGGGGAGCAGGCGCCGCTGGCGTTCGACGCGCGGCCGGGGGGCGGGTACGGCGCGCGCCACCTGAACGCCGACCTCGCCCTCGAGCGCGACCCGGCCGGCCGGGTCGCCGCGCTCACCCTGACGCAGGAGGGGGAGGCGCTCTCCGCCGGGCGAACCTGAGGGGACTGTCACGGTAACGGCTGGCGGGTTGGCGCGTGCGTGCCGTAGGACTCGGCGGTGCGCCAGCCGTCGTCCCTCTACAAGCGGCACCGCTTCCCGGGCGAGATCATCAGCCACGCCGTGTGGCTGTACTTCCGCTTCCTGCTGAGCTACCGCGACGTCGAGGAGCTGCTGGCCGAGCGCGGGCATCGCGGTCAGCTACGAGACGATCCGCCGGTGGTGCCGGAAGTTCGGGCAGACGTTCGCCGACGGGCTGCGCCGGCGGCGCCCCCGACCGGGCGACAAGTGGCACCTGCGACGAGGTGCAGCTCAAGATCAACGGCACGCAAGCACTGGCTGTGGCGGGCGGTGGACCAGGACGGGATCGTGCTCGACATCCTCGTCCAGCCGCGGCGCAACCAGGAGGCGGCCGAGGCCTTCCTGCGCCGCCTGGTCGAGGGGCAGGGGTACCGACCGCGGGTGGTGATCACCGACAAGCTCGCCAGCTACCCGCCCGCCCTGCGGCGCGTGCTCCCGGGGGTGGAGCACCGGCGGCACAAGGGCCTGAACAACCGAGCCGAGAACTCGCACCGGCCCACACGGCGACGAGAACGGGTGCTCCAGCGCTTCAAGTCGCCGGAGCACGCGCAGCAGTTCCTCGCCCCCTTCGGCCCGATCTCCGACCACTTCCGCCCCCGCCGCCACCGCCTCCCCGCCCCCGCGTACCACCAGCTGCTGCAGACCCGCTTCGCCACCTGGCGTGAGGTCACCGGCCTCGCCGCGGCGTAGCGGCCAAGGAGGCGTTCCACGACGCCTTCGCTCGCCCCCGCCAAGTCAGCGCCGTTAACGTGACGATCCCGGCCTGGCGCCTCGTGCGCGCCGCCGCCGCCCGGGTCGGGCTCCCGGCGGGGAAGGGCGGGGTGTCGCCGCACTGGCTGCGCCACGCCCACGCCACCCACGCCCTCGAGCACGGGCACGCCCCGATCCACCTCGTGCAGGCCACCCTCGGCCACGCCTCCGTGGCCACCACCAGCAAGTACCTGCACGCGCGGCCGACGGACAGCTCGGCGCGCTACCTGGGCCTGTAGGGGTCTCGCCGCTGGTGGTCGGTCTGGTGCGCCCGGCACTGCAGGCGGGAGCTGACCGATAATCGCTGCCATGGAGTCTCCCTCCGATGCCGGCCGGCCGGCGGGGCCGCCCCAGCCGAACGGGCTCCCGCCGCGGGTGCGGCGCCGGCTGCACGATCCGGCGCCGGACTTCCCCGACTTCGTCCGCCAGTTCCTGGCGGACAAGGGGCGGGAGGTGGTGATGGTGGTCGCCGATCGGCACGGGGCCGTCTGGCTGCACCGCAAGGGCTACTGGCGCCTGCCCACCGGGAACCTGCGCCCGGGCGAGGACCCCGCCGGCGGTGCCGTGCGGGAGGTGGCGGAGGAGTTCGGGGCGCCGCTGCCCCTGGTGCGCCCGCTGGGGGTGCTGGAGCTGGACACGGGCCTCCCCGACCCCCCGGCGGGCGCCCGCCCGTTCGTGGCCCACCTCTTCCTCTTCGCCGGCGGCGACCACGTCCCGGGGCCGGTGCCGGCGGAGGGCATCGACGCCTGGCGCGCCGTCCCGGTGGACGGACTCGCCGCCGAGGCGGCCCGCCTGCGGGCCCTGCGCCCCAACGCCGAGCCGACCGGGTGGATGTACCCCTACTGGGGGGCCTTCCGCGCCCTGGAGCTCGAGGTGGCCGCCGGCCTCCTGCGCGCCGGCGGCGCACCGGGCGCGGGGCGACCGGCGTGACGGCCGCCGGCGTGGTGCTCCGGGCGTACTTGGAGGACCGCGACGCGGCGGCCGTCCTCGACCTGTGGCGCCGCGCCCTCGGCGGGAGCTGGCCGCTCTCGGGCGCGGCGTTCCGCGACGTGCTCGCCGCGCCCGGGGAGGCCCGGGCCGGCGACCACCTGGTGGCGGTCGCGGGGGACGGGGCCGGGGACGTGGTCGGGTTCGTGGCCACCCAGAACAAGTCGAGTCCCGGCGCGTCCGAGCGAGTGGGGGCGGTGCTGGTCGTCGTGGTCGACCCGGGCCACCGCCGGCGGGGCGTGGGCCGGGCCCTGCTCGCAGGCGCCCTGGCGCGCCTGCGGTCCCTCGGCGTCCGGCGGGTGCAGCTGGGCGGGGGCGGCCACTGGTACTTCTGGCCGGGCGTGCCGGTCGACCTGCCGGACGCGTGGCCGTTCTTCGCCGCCCTCGGCTGGGCGGTGGCGGAGCGCAGCTTCGACCTCGTCTGCCCCCTGGGGGACTACGCGCCGCCGGCCGTCCTGGACCGCGTCCGGGCGCAGGGGGTCACCGTGGGCGAGGCCACCGCCGGCGACCTCCCCGCGGCCCTGGCGTTCGAGCGGGAGCACTTCCCGGGCTGGCTCGCCGGCTTCGAGCGGGCGGCCGCGGGAGACGCCCACCGGGTCGTCGTCCTCGCCCGCGCCGCCGCCGGCGGCGTCGTGGGCACGGCGCTCGTCGGGGCGCCGGCGCCGGCGGGGCCGCCCGCCGTCATCTGGGACGCGCTGCTCGGTCGCGACACCGGCACCATCGGCGGCGTCGGGGTCGCCCCGGCCGCCCGCGGCCGGGGCGTGGGCCTGGCTGTCGCCGCGTGCGCCACGGAGGTCCTCCGAGCGCGCGGGGCAGCGCGCAGCCACGCCGGATGGACGTGGCTGGTGGACTGGTACGGACGCCTGGGCTACCGCCCCTGGCGCGAGTACCGGATGAGCTGGCGCCGGCTCTAGTCGGGCCCGCGCCGCCCGAGCACCGCGCGGCCGGGGCGGACTCCTCTGTCGGCCCGGGAATCCTGAAGCTGGCCTGAACCGACAAGTAGGCGGAGCCGGCGGGAGGCGAAGTTGATCTCCATCTACGGTTGGCCCATGCGCCGTGAGTGGTCTGACGGAGGGAGCTGGTCGGGTCTTGGACGCTGGTCGATGAGGACTGGCGGCTGGTGGGCAACAAGTCGGGTGTGACCCGGCTTGGGTTCGCCTTGTTGTTGACGTTCTTTGAGATCGAGGCCCGGTTTCCGCGTGTCGCTGACGAGGTGCCTCCGGCGGCGGTCGCGTACGTGGTACTGGACTGGAACTTCTGGAGCCGCAAGCTCCTGGAGCTCGCCGACCCGGGACTGGAGCTGCTCGACGAACTCACGGAGTGCGCCATTCTCGGCCTCAAGGTGGATGTTGCGCGTTATGCCGGCTGATAGCAGTCGAGGGTCCCCATTTCGCACACCATCTCCACCGGCGACAGTTAGCGAAGCGCGTTCAGCTCGTCGAGGGCGCGATGGCCGCGCTTGACCACCCCTGGAACGACATCGTGGCGCCCGTGACGGATGGGGATCTCGAGCATGTGGAGGATCTGTGCCGCTGCGAGCACCGCCGCCCCCTCCCAGCCGACCAGGTCGAGGATTCTCGTCCACAGCCGCCTTCGGACACCGTCCAGCAGCGGATCCTGGAAGGTGTACCACACGAGGGTGGTGAGATCGGTCGCCCGCGTGCCGCTACCTGCGTTCCCGATATCCACGACCGCCACCACCGCTCCGTCACGGACCAGGACATTGCTGGGGGTTGCGAGATCGGCATGGACCATGTCAGGTGCCTCTCGTGGTGGTGGGACGTCGGCACACACGAGCCGCAGGCGCTCGACCAAGGCCGACACCACGGAGGAATACCCCGAGAGCCTGGCCACGGACTGGCGGAGAAGCGACTGCTCCGGCGTCTCGTTGAAATCCAGCCCGGCGACAGCCGATTCCTGACCGGTGGCGACCCGCCAGGCGTACGACCAGTGGTCGTAGGGCTCGGAGGCTTGGCCAGCCTGGAGTTCGATGATCTCCATCAGCTGCTCAACGAGGGACGGGGTCAGCTCTGGCGCGGGAGCCGCGTCGACGAAGTCCATCAGATGCCACACATGCGTGGCTGTGGCCCCCACGCCGAGCCAGGCCGGGGTGGGATAGCCGCGCCTACGCATGTGCTCGACCACTCGCTGGGCTCGCAACGTCTCGTCCAGGTGGTTGGGGTGTGCCCGGGGCACTGCTTTGAGCACTGCATTTGCCCTTCCGGCCAACTGGACGCGCATGGCACCCCCATTGACGCCTCCGGGTAGGCGACTGAGAAGCGTGACCTCTGCCCCGACCACGCTGGCCACGTCGTCCAGGACCTCGGCCGGCAGCGCTTCGGGATGAGCGCAGCACATGCACCGCATCGTACGGCCGACACGGGCCGGTCCATCCATCCCGGGGGACCGGAGGACGGATCGTCGCGAGGCCGCCCCGAACGCGCGTCGCGAACGCCCCCACGCCCGCACCGTCGACCGGGCCGATCGGCGCATCGAGCCCGCCTCGGCGCGTTTCGACGTGACCCACCATGATGGTGAGGTGCGGTTCGTCCTCAGCGGCGGTGTCCTCGCGATCGGCGTGGGCCCCATCGGTCACCTCCAAATCCGCGTCAGCAACCGACCACAGCCTCGCGATCTCCGGCTCGACGGCCGCTCATAAGCCGTGCTACCCCGTCTCACTTGCGGAATCCCAATCGGACACCGCCGCTCGACCGGTACGACGTACCAGACCGCCGCGACCGGCCACTGTCCGTTTCGCTCGTCCGCAAGAAATCTCACTTGTCGGGGGCCAACCGTACAGTCCCCGGGCATGACAGGGACCTTGATCGGCTACGCCCGTTGCTCCACCGACAAACACGACCTCACCGCCCAAACACGACCGCCTCATCGAACGAGGCCTGACGCGGGAGGTCGTCGTCCTGCACAAGACCGGCGACCGACAGATCTCGGGCGGTGTGCGCCGGCCGTGATCCCGCCCCGCCCGGTCCCGCGCCGTCCCACCGCCCGATCGGTTCGCCCTGCAGGAGGCGCCGTGGGCGAGGGGCGGGCGCTTCGCGAGACGATCAAAGGACGCGAGTTGCGCATCGGCCCCATCCCGCCCGCCCTGATCGCTACGCACTGGCCACGCAGATCGCCGCAAGCTTGTACGGCGAGCGGCCGACCGCGCGCTGGGTCCCCTCGGAGGAGTGCGACGTCTTCGTCCTGGAGTTCGGCGACCCGCTGCCGCCCAAGGTCCTCAAGCTGGAGCGCGCCGGCGGCGGGGTGGTGGCGAAGGAGCAGCGGCTCCTGCCCTTCCTGCGCGGCTACGGCCTCGAGGTGCCCGTGATCGAGCATCCCGCCGGTGGGCCGGGCGCCGCGGGGCCGGCGGCGTGGAGCGCCATGGCCTTCGTGCCGAGCCGGCCGCTCCCGGAGCTCCACGCGGCGGACCCGGCGGCGGCGCACCGGGTGGTGGCCCGGCTGGGCGACTTCGTGGCCCGCCTGCTGGCGGTGCCCCTGGACGCGGCCCCCCTCGGCTGGCCGGTGGCGCAGTCCACGCGGCGCGGCTAGACTGGTCGGGACCGGCGCCACGCGACGCTCCTCACCCACCCCGCTCGCTCGGCGCGGTACGAGCGCGTCTTCGCCCGCGCGCGGGCGCTGCCGAGCGCCCGCCCGTGTGCCTCGGCCACGGTCAGGGCTACCAGCTGCTCGCCGACGGCCGGGGCGCCTTCGCCGTCATCGACTGGGCCGGCGCCAGCGCCAGCTGGCCCCTGCTGGAGCTGGCGGACGCCCCGGGCGCCCTGCGCACCGAGCGCGGCGCCGCGCTCACCCACGAGCTGCTGCCGGCGCTGCTCGACGGCTACGCGCGGCGCGCCGGGCGCCCGCTCACCGCCGCCGAGCGGCGCGAGATGCGCGTCTGGGAGGCCTACGCCCCGCTGCTCGGGGCCATGTACCGCCACGAGCTCGGCCAGCCCGAGAAGGCGCAGGCCCTCTTGGCGCACACCGAGCGCCTCTTGGACCAGGCGCCGGACCTGTTCGGCTGAGGGCGGGCGTGCACGGCGATGGAGCCTCGACGCGTTCCGAGTTCCGTCGCACGCGAGCGCCCGAAGGCGGTCCCGCTTCAGCGGACGCCTCTCTGGCCCGCACCGCCGGCGGAACCGCCTCCCCGCGCGTACCTCCACTCCCTCCACTCCCTCCGCCATGTCCGCGAGAATGGAGGGTTTTGATTACACACAAAGCAAAACCTGCTCCCTGTGGGGCCTCAGTGCCTTGTTGACGGCCAGGCCGTCGCTACACTGACGATAGTGCTGGGCGACCGGGGGCGCCGGCGCTCGACGTCGCCGCCGTCCAGGCGCTCCCGTCGGGCACGGTCGCCCGTCTACCGGCGGACGCAAGACCCTCGCCTACGACAGCCGGACCGTCTTCGACGGCGGATGCGGGCCGGGGCGTTCCTTCGCCACCCTCCCGCCTCCACCGGATCCGGCGCCACCGTCCCGGGGCCTTGCCCCCGCCGGCGCCGGCGACTCTCCCACGGCCGATCCTCGCCCTCCCAGCGCCCCGGCCCGGTGCACCCGAGGCCACGGCGCCCGCCGAGACCGTGCCCCCGGCGCGCTCGTCCCGCGGCGCCGGCACCACGGCACACTCCCAAGGCGGCGCCCCCATCCGCCCGCCCCCGACGCCCCGCACACGGCCGGACCGCCCCGAACGACGCCCCACGGCCCTGGTCGCCGCGGAGCGCCCGGGCACCCCCTTCGGGTCTGCCAAAGTCCCCCGCCGGAGGCGCGATGGGGGTGCCACCGACATCGACGCGCTACGGCGACCAGAACGAACGCCTCCGCTTGCGTGAGTCTGGGCCTTCGCCTGAAGTGGCCTCCTCCCCAGAAGGCGAACCGGAGGCACCGGCGGAGGAACCGGAACCGCCGCGTGGCATCCAAATCGGTCCCAGCCACTCGACCCTGGTGGCGCTTCTGGGGCTGAGCCGCCCGCCCGCCGGTTCCGGGTTTTCCCCGATTACCACGGCACCGGACGCAGCTACGCTCAGAGTGACCGTCGGACGGGAGACCGAACCGGCGGAACCCCGAGAGGCCGGGAACGGCCCCGGAAGGCGGAGGACACGATGACCGTCATCGTGCGGAGGGCGTGCACCGAATGGGGAGTGCGGCGGGTTGATCGCTGAGGTCCCCGGCTTCGGGCAGAGGCGGCACCAGCCTGACCGCGGGCGGGAGGCCGGCCGCGCCCGAGCGGCGCCGGGTCTCGCAGGAGCCCGCGCAGCGTTCGGGCTGACGACCAGCGCGCCGCGCCGAGATCTCCTGTCCGCTCCCGCGCGTGGCGCCAGCGACACGGACGTGCCGGAGCCCCACCACCCGGTGGGGCTCCGTGGTGGTCCCTGGGGTGCGCTACGTGCCGTTGTGGTGCGTGACCGCTACTGCTTGCCCCGCCGGATGCCGAAGTCGCGGACCTTCATCTTCACCATGCGCCCGTCCGGGTGGTGCCAGACGATGCCCTCGATGTCCTGCTCGGCCAGGTACGCCTTCAGGCCCGAGAAGTCCCGCGGCACACCGGGCAGCGCGACGCTTCCGTGGCGGATCAGGAGATGCTCCGAGATGCCCTCGGGGTTGCCCTGAACCTTCGGGCCGACCAGTTCGTAGGTGCCGTCCAGGCTGCCGTCCAGCTGCTCCTCAGCGCCCAAGAACCCCGCGAACGCCTCCCGGTGCCAACGGTCATCCGCCCCTCGCCCACCGGCACCCACCCGGGCACATCTCCGGTCACGGGGTCCGGCTCCTGCACGCCTCGAAGCCTGCCGGCGCCGTGCGCCCCTTCTCGCGTACCGCTTGTAGAGGACGCCCTCCCGGACCAGGCAGCACGTCCCGTCGTGCTTCTGCGTGGCCACCCCTTCACCGGCCAACACCCACTCGGCACCCGGCACCACCTCGTCGTAGACCTGGTGGTTGCCTTGGTAGTCGCGCTTGAACAGGCTGATGGTCTTCT
>CAWJGV010000015.1:0-162386 GCA_963842605.1 uncultured Actinomycetes bacterium | reverse complement strand
GGGTCAGGACCAGACGATCGAGTCGACAGGTCCGCAGCTCGCTGGACATCGAGGAGCTGCGCCGCGCCGCCGACGGGTCGAGGTGGGCTGACCTAGCTGTCGAGCACGTCGAGGCCGAGGCTTTCGAGGCGGTCGAGGTCGGCCAGCAAGTCGATCTCGGCCACCTTGCCGTCGACGACCGTGAAGCCCGCCACCGCGAGGGTGCGCTCCTCCGTGGTCACGACGAATCCGGCGGCGCCGTTGACCAGGGCCGGCCGGGAATGCTGGGCCAGCCGCCGGAACTTGAACGCCTCGGAAGCGACCTCTCGCGCTCCCCGGATAACTCGCCCCGGGCGAGTGAGACCGCGATCGACGCGCAGGACGACGTCGGGATCGAGGACGGCGACGAGGCCTTCGAAATTGCCCTCTCGGGAGGCGGCCAGAAAGGCATCGACCACCTTGCGCTGGGCCGGGAGGTCGACGTTGGGCTCGGGCGTCGCTCCCCGTACCCGGCGCCGTGCCCGGCTCGCCAGCTGGCGAGCCGCGTCGGGCGAGCGGTCGACGATTGGGGCGATCTCGTCGAAGGGAACGCCGAACATGTCGTGCAGCACGAAGGCGAGCCGCTCGGCGGGGGAGAGGGTCTCCAGCACCACCTGGAGTGCGAGACCGACGGAGTCCGCCAGCAGCGCCTCGTGCTCCGGGTCGGCTTCGTCCTCCCGACTCACGATCGGCTCGGGCACGTACGGGCCGATGGGCTCCTCGCGGCGGGAGCGGCGGGCGCGCAGATTGTCTAGGCAGACGCGGGAGACGACGGTCGTGAGCCACGCATCCAGGTTCTCGACCTGGCTCGCGTCCGATCGGTTGAGGCGCAGCCAGGCCTCCTGCACGGCGTCGTCGGCCTCGCTCACGGATCCGAGCATCCGGTAGGCCACCGCCCTCAGGCGCTCGCGACTGGCCTCGAACTGCTGTGTGACGTACGCACGCTCTTCCACGGTCACGTCCCTTCGTCGGCTTCCGTCAAAGGGGTGACGAATGAAAACCGACTCATGTGACCGGAAGGCTGGATTCTCATGACACGCAAATGGTGGACCCTGCTCGCCGTCTCGGTGGCGACCTTCATGCTGCTTCTCGACATCACCGTCGTGAACGTAGCGCTGCCGTCGATCCGCGAGGACCTCGGCGCGAGCTTCTCGGACCTGCAGTGGGTGGTCGACGCGTACGCGCTGAGCCTGGCCGCGCTGGTCCTGACGGCCGGCTCCCTGGCCGATCGCTTCGGGCGCCGGCGGCTGTTCGCCGGCGGCTTGGCGATCTTCACGGTCGCCTCGGCGCTGTGCGCGCTGGCGCCGGACCCGACATTCCTGAACCTCGCGCGCGCGTTCCAGGGCATCGGCGGAGCCGTGATGTTCGCGGTCTCGTTGGCCCTGATCGCCCAGGAGTTCCCCGCCGGCCGCGAACGCGGCACGGCGATGGGCATCTACGGCGCCACGATCGGCGTGGCGGTGGCGATCGGCCCGCTGGTGGGCGGCGCGCTGACCGACTCGCTCGGCTGGGAGTCGATCTTCTATCTGAACGTCCCCATCGGCATCGCAGCGATCGCCATCACGTACCTGAAGCTCCGTGAGTCCCGCGACCCGAACGCCACCCGCGTCGACTGGCTCGGCGTTGCGACGTTCAGCGGCGCGCTGTTCATGTTGGTGCTGGCAATGGTGCGCGGAAACGACGAGGGCTGGGGGAGCACGATGATCGTGTCGCTGCTGGCCGGCTCGGTCGCTCTGCTCGCGGCTTTTGTGGCTGTGGAGCGCCGGGTCGCCGAGCCGATGCTCCCGCTCGGTCTGTTCAAGCGGCCCGCGTTCACGGGCGTGCAGATCGCGGCGTTTGCGGTCTCGGGCTCGATGTTCGCCCTGTTCCTGTATCTGACCCTGTACCTGCAGAACTACCTCGGCTACACGCCGTTCGAGGCCGGCGTGCGCTACCTGCCGATCACGCTCGCGAGCTTCATCGCGGCCCCGATCGCCGGCGCCCTGCTGTCGCGAGTCCAGGCCCGGTTCCTGATGAGCGCGGGTCTGGCGATCGCCGGAGTCGGACTGCTCCTGATGTCGGGCGTGAGCGCCGGCGACGAGTGGACGACGCTCCTCGGCGGCTTCCTGGTCGCAGGCGCCGGAGTCGGCCTCCTGAACCCGGTGATCGGCGACGTCGCCCTGAGCGTTGTGCCGAAGGAACGGTCCGGAATGGCCGCCGGAATCAACGACACGTTCCGCCAGGTCGGCGTCGCCGTAGGCATCGCCGTCTGGGGAGCGATCTTCGTCGGCCAAGGCGCGTCCAAGGTGAGCGAGCTCACCGCCGGAACGTCAACCGCCGCAGGCGACAACCCCCGTCATCTGGTGGAGTCCGCCTCCTCCGGCAACCTCGACCAAGCACTCCAGGCCGTCCCACCCTCCGCTCGCGAACAGGTCGCCAACGCAGCCCACCAGGGATTCCTGGCCGGCTTCAACGACGTGCTGACGCTGGGCGCGCTGCTGGCGTTCGCGGGAGCAGCGCTGGCGCTGTGGCTCGTGCGCGAGGGCGACATCGAGCGCGAGACCGTCGAGGCCGAGGCCGACGTGGATCCCCGAGTCGTCCCGCAACCCGTCGCGTCCTGAACCCGCGAGCCTGGCCCACCGGGGCGGAAGTCTCAGCCCCGGTGGGCCGGCAATCGGCTCTCGCTAGCGGTTCGTCGCCCTCTACCTGGAGGCGCTCGACCAATCCGGGCTCCCGGACGACGCGCCGTTCCAAGAGGCAGTGCGTTCACACGTCGAGTTCGGTGTCCGGGTCGCGCAGCAGAACTCGCACGCCAAGTCAGACGCAGACCTCCACCCACTCGACCACGTCCCGAAGTGGGAGTGGGACGGCGACTCCGCCAGCTGAGCGCAGGCCAGAAGTAGATTGTTCAGGGTCCTGGCACCGCAGGCGTGTGTCGATGGCGAGATCGAGGAGGACCCCGCCCGCAGGAACTCGAGGCTGAGCTACCCGATCGAGCCCACCATCTCCAGCTGAATCAGCCGATTCAGCTCGACGGCGTACTCCATCGGCAGCTCCTTGGTCACCGGCTCGATGAACCCGTTGACGATCATCGCTGCGGCTTCGTCCTCTGAGAAGCCGCGGCTCTGCATGTAGAAGAGCTGCTCGTCGGAGATCTTGCCGACCACGGCCTCGTGGGCCACGGTGACGTGGGGGTTCTGGATCTGGATGTCGGGCCAGGTGTCTGACCGGGAGATCGGGTCCATCATCAGGCCGTCGCACTGGACGCGGGCCTTGGAGCCGCGGGAGTTGTGGCCCATCCGGACCAGGCCGCGGTAGCCCATGATCCCGCCGTCCTTGGAGATGGACTTGGCGAGGATGTTCGAAGTCGTGTTCGGCGCGAGGTGGACGACCTTGGCGCCGGTGTCCTTGTGCACGCCCTCGCCGGCGACGCCGACGTTGAGGTGGTCCGCCCGCGCGCCCTCGCCCATCAGGAACGAGCCCGGGTAGAGCATCACGTACTTGGCGCCCATCGAGCCGCCGACCCACTCCACGGTGCCCTCGGCCTCGACGACCGCGCGCTTCGTGTTGAGGTTGTAGACGTCCTTGGACCAGTTCTGGACGGTCGTGTAGCGAGCCTTCGCGCCTTCCTTGACGAAGATCTCGACCACGGCGGAGTGCATCGAGTTCACCGAGTACGACTGCGCCGTGCAGCCCTCGATGTAGTTCACCTCGGCGCCTTCCTCGACGATGATCAGCGTGTGCTCGAAGGTCCCCTCGCCCTGGCCCTCCATGCGGAAGTAGGCCTGGAGCGGGAAGGTCGACCTTGACGCCGGCCGGGACGTAGAGGAACGACCCGCCTGACCAGATCGCGCCGTGCAGCGCCGAGAACTTGTTGTCCTGCGGCGGCACGCACTTGGTCATGAAGTACTGCTGGACGAGCTCGGGGTACTCCTGGACCGCCGTATCGGAGGAGCAGAAGAGGATGCCCTGCTTGGCGTACTCCTCCTTGAGGCCCTCGTAGACCGGCTCGTTGTCCCACACGCCGACGACGCCGGCGAGGTGCTCGCGCTCGGCCTGCGGGATCCCCAGGTCCTCGTAGGTCTTCTTCATGTTCTCCGGGACGTCGTCCCAGGAGTTGAAGCGCCCGGCGGTGGGGGGCGAGTAGAGAACGAGGTCCTCGAAGTTCAGACCGGAGAGGTCGACGCCCCAGGTCGGGACGGGCTTGCGCTCGAAGATCTCGAACGACTTCAGGCGCCGCTCGCGCAGCCAGTCGGGCTCGCCCTTGACCTTCGACATCTCCTCGACCACCTCGCGCGAGATGCCCTTGCGGGCGCGCAGCTGGCCCTGATCGTCCTCGACGATCGGGCTGGGCTTGGTGATTCGGGTCTTGTCGGTGGCGGCCATGATCTCCTTGTGCTCGAAATCCGTGCTGCGTAGTCGGGATTGTATCGAGAGTGCCCTACGGCCTACAGGTTATGCACTCACCCGGCGCCCGGCGAAATGGCGCTGGATTCACATCAAGACGCTAAGTTCCCGCGCGATGGGCAGGAGGACCTTCCTGATCGCGGCCGTCGCGCTCGCGGCGTGCGCTCTCGGCACGACGACGGCGAACGCCGCCACGCCGCCGATCAAGCACGTCTGGATCCTCATCCTCGAGAACAAGAACTACGAGGAATCGTTCGGCAACAACTCGCCGGCGCCGTACCTGGCCGACACGCTGCCCGACCAGGGCCAGCTGCTCGCCAACTTCTACGCGACCACGCACCTCTCGCTGGGCAACTACATCGCCCTGGTGAGCGGCCAGGCCTCGAATCCGGTGACGCAGGCCGACAGCCCGGCGTTCATGGACGTCTTCCCGGGGACCATCGGCGCCGACGGCCAGGCGATGGGGCAGGGCAGCGTCTACCCGCCCGCGGTCAAGACGATCGCCGACCAGCTGGAGGCCAAGAACCTGACCTGGCGCGGCTACATGGAGGACATGGGGAATGCGGCCAACCAGCCCAAGACCTGCCGCCACCCCGGAGCCAACCAGACGGACCCCACGCAGAGCGCGCGTGTGGGCGACCAGTACGCCGCCCGTCACAACCCGTTCGTCTACTTCCACTCGATCATCGACGACCAGAGGCGCTGCGACGCCAACGACGTCCCGCTCGACCGCCTGCCGAACGACCTGAAGTCGATCGCGACGACGCCCAACTACTCCTTCATCACGCCCAACCTGTGCAACGACGGCCACGACGAGCCGTGCGTCGACGGCAAGCCGGGCGGACTGAAGAGCGCGGACGAGTTCCTCAAGCTGTGGGTGCCGCGCATCATGGGCTCGCCGGCCTACAAGGCGGGTGGGATGCTGCTCGTCACCTTCGACGAGGCCGAGGCGACCGGCAGCCACGCCGACGCCCGCTCGTGCTGCGACCAGCCCGCCGGCCCCAACACGCCCAACCCGGGCGGGCCGACGATCGGCTCGGGCGGCGGCCTGATCGGGGGGATCGTCCTCTCGCCCTGGGTGCGGCCGGGCTCGATCAACGCGACGCCCTACAACCACTACTCGCTCCTGCGCAGCGTCCAGGCCGTGTTCGGCCTCGGGCCGCTCGGCTACTCCGGCCAGGCGGGTCTGCGGGCGTTCGGCGACGACGTCTACAACGGCGACGGGCCGGCGGGCACGCCCGCGTCGTGCACGCCTCCCGCGCTGCCGCGCGCGCGCCGCGGGCGCCTGCCCGCGAGGGAGCGTGCTCTCCCAGGTGCGCATCGTGCGCCGACGGGGCAAGGCGCCGCTGCTCCAGCTGCGCTTCGCCCGCCCCGCCCGGCTGTCGGCCGCCATCCGGCGCCGACGCGCCGGCGGGCGGCTCCTGCGGGTCCGCTCGCGCAAGATGGGGGGCTGTAGGACCTACCGCGTCGGCCTGCGCTACCGCCACGGCCGGATCGCCGTGCGCGCCGCCGTGGGCCGCGTGTCCGAACGGCGCACCGTCCGGTTCTGATCGCCCCTCTGTAGCTTTTCCGTATGGAGTTGCGCGGCCTCGGGAGCACCGGCGTTCAGGTCAGCCCGCTGTGCCTCGGCGCCATGATGTTCGGCGCCTGGGGCGAGACCGACCACGACAAGTCGATCGCGATCATCCACCGGGCGCTCGACGCCGGGATCAACTTCATCGACACGGCCGACGTCTACTCGCGCGGCGAGTCCGAGGAGATCGTCGGCAAGGCGCTGGCGGGCGGCAAGCGCGACAACGTCATCCTCGCGACGAAGGTCCACGGCACGATGGGCGACGACCCCAACGAGTTCGGCAACACCCGCCGCTGGATCATCCGCGAGGTCGAGAACAGTCTGCGCCGGCTGAAGACCGACTGGATCGACCTCTACCAGATCCACCGCCCCGAGCCGGACACCGACATCGACGACACGCTGGGCGCGCTGACCGATCTCGTGCGCGCCGGGAAGGTTCGCTACATCGGCTCCTCGACGTTCCCGCCGAGCCGGATCGTCGAGGCCCAGTGGGTGGCCGAGCGCCGGGGCCGCGAGCGCTTCCGCTGCGAGCAGCCGCCCTACTCGATGCTCATCCGCGCCGTCGAGACCGACGTGCTGCCCGACCTGCCGGCGCTACGGCATGGGCGTCATCCCGTGGAGCCCGCTGGCCGGCGGCTGGCTGAGCGGGCGCTATCGCAAGGGCCAGGACTTCGAGCCCTCACGCCGGGCGGCGATGCTTCCCAAGCGCTACGACATGTCGATCCCCGGCAACCAGCGCAAGCTCGACGCCGCCGACGCGCTGGCGCAGCTGGCCGAGGAGGCCGGGATCAGCCTGATCGAGATGGCGCTGGCCTTCGTCATCCGCCATCCGGCCGTGACCGCGGCGATCATCGGGCCGCGGACGATGGAGCACCTGGAGTCGCAGCTGACGGCCGTCGACGTCGAGCTCTCCGACGACGTCCTCGACCGGATCGACGAGATCGTGCCCCCGGGCACCAACGTCAATCCGGCCGATACCGGCTGGGACAGCCCGGACCTCGAGGCGTCGGCCCGCCGGCGCTGATCCCGTCTCGTCCGACGCGCGTAAGAAATTCTGCCCTCAGGCGTCTAAAGGGGCAGAACGAACTACGCAACTTGCCGTGACGCGACGGGTTTGAGCAGGCACTTGGGACGTGGCGGCGAAGCAGGAAAGCAAGCCGAAAGCAAGAGGCCACAGATGAGCCGCAGAGACCTTGAAGAGCTGCTGGAGCGCATCGAGGACACGCGCGAGATCGTCCTCGGTCCCTACGCCGTCGAAGACCGCCGCGACGACGACCCGCTCGCCGACCTGCACGCCATCTGGACCGACGCCCGCTACGTCGCCCGCCAGGCCTACGACCACTGGCGCGCCCACCCGGGCGCCGAGGCCTTCGCGGTCTACCGCGCCGCCACGGACCGCGAGGACGCGGCGGCGACGGGCCTGATGCACGCGTCGCGCCCGGCCGCTTAAGAAGCCGTTCCAGGCGCGTTTCGGTGCCTCACTAACTCTGAAGCACCGATTCCGCCGGTCGCATCGACGTGATCGGGTCGCCGTGGCGGTGCGTCACCTTCCAGTTGCCGTCCTCGCGCCGAAAGACGGTCGTCGCCCGGATGGCGATCGGAGTCAACTCGTCGGATCCGCCGACCCGCGTCCGGATGCGTTCGACCTCAACGGTGTACGCAAGCTCCGGCGCGATGACCGTGGCAATGTTCTCGAACTCGTAGTCCTGGCCGTCGCGGTAGTTGCTCGCAGCGAGGTCGAGCCGCTCCGATACCTCCTGCCAGCCGCGGACGGGCGGTCCGAATGGATTAGCCAGCGTGACGTCGTCGCGTCGCGACCACAGGGACTTGTAGACCTCGGGATTGCCCCTGGTGATCTCGAGCCCGGCGCGACGGTACTCCTTCATGGGCAGGTCATGGTCGTCGGTCATACCGCCTCCTGTTGGTCGGAACATGTCCGAACCTATCTCCGGCCTCGCCGTCTAAGGCCCAGCTAAGCGACATCGAACATTCAGCCAGATTGGCTGGTCGCGAGCAACGCGGGGCGGGGAGTGGGTTCTCCTTTGGTGGACGGGCAACCACCCCAGACACCCCCTCAGGAGAGAAAATGATTCGCAAGCTCGCGCTCCCCGCGACGATTGTCGCTGCCTTCCTCGGCGTAACCGGCGTGGCCCAGGCGGCCACGAACCACACGGCCGGCTGGTCGGTCACGCCGGCCAAGGTCGGCACCAAGGCCGCTCCCAAGCCGAGCGCCATCAAGCAGGTGTTCGACGTGACCACCGACGACGGCACCCGGCCCGAGATCACCTCGGACTACTCCCTGGCGTTCCAGGGCATCCACCAGAACACGAAGTACTTCAAGCACTGCTCGAAGCAGCAGATCCTCAACCGCGGCCAGGCGTCATGCCGCTCCGCCAAGGTGGGGAACGGGATCGTCGACAACCTCGCCGGCCTCAGCTCCGACAAGACGTCGAAGATCCCCTGCCGCCTCGCGCTGAACCTCTACAACGGCGCGACGAACCACCTGATCCTCGTGGTCAACGGCGGTCCCAACGTCGCGGTCAACGGGCCGGGTGGCCCCAAGACCTGCCCGCTGTCGGTGTCGGACACTCCGATCGACGCGACGTTCGCCAACAGCAGCCGGGGCGCGACGATCAAGTTCCACGTCGACGAGATCCCCCTCCAGCATCCGCAGCCGGGCGTCGACAACGCGCTCGTGCACGTGGAGACGAACCTGAACAAGACGACCAAGCGCGTGCACGTTCGCCAGGGCGGGCGCACGGTCACCAAGACGGTCGGCTACGTGGAGTCGTTCAAGCGTCCGAGCAACGGCAAGCTCGCGCTTGACGCGAAGTTCACCGCGGCCGGAAGCGGCGCCACGGCGACCGCAACCGGATTCGCCTCCGTCCGGTAGCCGGAGCGAAGCCGAAGTCTCGACGCGGGGCGGCCCAAGCGGGCCGCCCCGCCGCGGTTAATCCGAGAAGTCGGGGCTCGCGGCGTGTGCGGCGGCCGCGCGGCCCTTCGGCTCCTCCCACTCCTCCTGCCGGCCGAGGGCGGTCAGGTCGAGGTAGTAGTAGGAGCCGCCGGTCATCTCGGCGCCGCGCGCGTAGTTGGAGTACGTGTGGAAGACGCGGTCGCCGTCGCGCAAAAAGCAGCTCTGGCCGGGGTTCTCGATCGGCTGCTCGCCCTCGATGAAGGCGGCCGTCCCCTGCTCCTCGTACTCGGCCTTGGTCCGGTAGTTGTAGACGGCGGGCGCCACGGACTCGTCCAGCGTGACGTCGAAGTCGTAGTTGAAGTCGCTGCCGTACGAGGAGTACCAGGGGAAGGTCCAGCCCCGGCGCGCCTTGTAGTCCTCGATCTTCGCCAGCGGCGCGCGGGCGACGACGACGAACGTGGTGTCGCGGGCGTGCAGGTGCTCGAGGAGGCCGTCCGAGATCTCGTCGGCTCCGGCCGAGCAGCTCGGGCAGCCGTCGTCCCAGCTCGGGTCGAACATGAAGTGCCTGACGATGAGCTGGCGGCGGCCTTCGAACAGGTCGACCAGGTTGGCCTTGCCGTCCGGCCCCTCGAAGACGTAGTCCTTTTCGATCTCGACCATCGGCAGGTTGCGGCGCTCCACGTTCAGCGCGTCTCGTTGCCGGGTGAGCTCCTTCTCCTTGGCCAGCAGCTCCTTGCGAGCCGTCAGCCATTCGTCTCGCGACACAACTTTCGGAAGGCTCATGGGGCTCCTCTGGATTGCTTCTGAGTGCTTTGTATTGGTTTGGACCGGCGGGCGAGAGCGAAATCATCGGTCATCGACATTTTCATTTGACTTGAGCCACAATCAATGTTAGTTTGAGTCCGAGTCCAATGAAAACGGAAACGCGGACATACAGGATGGGAGCCCGAGCCGATGCCGTGGAGGCGAGCCGCGAGCGCATCGCCCGGGCCGCGCTCGCGCGGTTCATCGCCGAGCCCTACGACGCCGTGACGATCGCGTCCGTGGCGAAGGACGCCGGGGTCTCCCACCAGACCGTCCTCAACCACTTCACCTCCAAGGAGGGCCTGTTCACCGCGGCCACCGAACGCTTCGGCGCCGACGTCATGAAGCTGCGCGGGGAGCGCACGGGTCATGACGCCGCCTCCGCGGTCGCCCTGGCCATCGAGCAGTACGAGGCGACCGGCGACGGCAACGTGCGCCTGGCGATGCTCGACGACCGCATCCCCGCGGTGAAGGCCGCCCTGGACTTCGGGCGCGCCACCCACCAGGCCTGGCTGGCCGAGGTCTTCGCGGACCGGCTGCCGAGCGCCGCCGCCGAGCGCGCCCACGTCCTTTCCCAGCTTCACGCAGCCACCGACGTCTACACCTGGAAGCTGCTGCGCCGCGACTTCGGTCTCGGCCGGCGGGCCACGCAGAAAATCATGACCGACACGGTCACCGCGATACTCGACTCGAAAGGAATGAATCCATGAGCCGCCACTACCTGTTCGCAATGTGGGACGGGGCCGGGACGGTCCCGCCCGAGCTCTCGGTCGCCCGCGCGCTGATCGAGCGCGGCCACCGTGTGACCGTGCTCGGCGACCCGACCATCGAGCCGGAGGCGACCGCGGTCGGCGCCGGCTTCCGGCCCTGGCACGAGGCGCCGCATCTGCGCTCGCGCCGGCCGGAGGACGACTACATCCGCGACTTCGAGGTCGATAACCCGCCCGAGCTGATCGCGCGCATGTGCGAGCGGATCATCTGCGGCCCCGCCGCCGCCTACGCCGCGGAGACCGCGGCCGCGATCCGCGAGCTGGAGCCCGACGCCGTCGTCTCCAGCGCGTTCCTCCTCGGGCCCCAGATCGCCGCCGAGGCCGCGGGGCTTCCGGTGGTGGCGCAGTTCGCCAACATCTATCCGCTCCCGGCGCCCGGGGTGCCGCCCTTCGGTGCCGGCTTCGCCCCGGCGCGCAACGACCAAGAGCGCGAGATGTATGCCGCGATCGGGCAGGAGAGCGGCGCGATGTGGAACGCGCACCTCGCGCCCCTCAACGCGGCCCGTGCCGAGCACGGGCTGGCTCCGCTCGAAGGAGTGTGGGAGCAGCTCGACCATGCCCACCGCGTGCTCGTGCTGAGCTCGTCCGACTTCGACTTCCCGGGGCAGCTGCCGGACAACGTCCGCTACGTGGGCGCCCGGCTCGACGATCCCGCCTGGGCGGAGGACTGGGCGCCGCCGGCCGGCGACGAGCCGCTCGTGCTCGCCTCGCTGAGCACCGGCCAACCAGGACCAGCTCTCCCTGCTGCGCCGCATCGTCGACGCGCTGGGGAGCCTGCCCGTGCGCGGCGTCGTCACCACCGGGCACGCCATTGCGCCGGAGGAGCTGCCGTCGCCGGCCAACGTGTCGGTCGTGCGCTCGGCCCCGCACAGCGCGATCCTCGAGCAGGCCGCCGCCGTCGTCACCCACGGCGGCCACGGCACCGTGATCAAGGCCCTGGCGGCGGACGTGCCGCTGCTCGTCGTGCCCATGGGCCGCGACCAGCTCGACAACGCCACCCGGGTGACCGAGCGGGGCGCGGGCCTCCAGCTCGGCCAGGACGCGGAGCCCGAGGCGATCGCCCAGGCCGTCCGTAGCCTGCTCGACGAGCCTGGGTTCCGCGAGGCGGCGGCGCGTCTGGGGGCTCAGATCCGCGACGACGCCTCGGGCGACGATGCCGTCGCAGAGCTCGAGCGCCTGGGCTCAGCCGCTTCGGTTGCGGGCTAGAGCAGATTGGCGATGATGTCGCGGCCATCCACGGCTATGAAAGCGAGCTGGGCCGATGCAGCAGAACCAGGAGTTGGCGGTGTGCATGGCGGGGGCGACCGGGTGGGCCGGGCAGGCACTGGTGCGGGGCGTGTTGGATGCGCCCGACCTCTCGTTGCGTTCCGCCGTTAGCCGGTCAGCCGCCGGCAGCGACCTCGGTGAGGTGCTTGGCGAGGAAGCCCTCGGCGTCCCGGTCTACGCGACCGTGCGTGAGGCGCTTGACGGCATTGACGTGCTCATCGACTACACCTCCGTCACGGCCGTCAAGGACAACACGCTGGCGGCGATTGAGGCCGGCGTGTCCGTCGTCATCGGCACGTCAGGACTCACGGCTTCGGACTTCGACGACGTCGATGCAGCAGCCCGCGAGCGTTCGGTGGGGGTCGTGGCTTCGGGGAACTTCTCGCTGACGGCCGCGATGTGCCAGGCCGCGGCGCTTCTGGCCGCACGCCATCTGCCGCAGTGGGAGGTCATCGACTACGCAAGTGCCGCCAAACCCGACGTTCCCAGCGGGACTGCTCGTGAACTGGCTGAGCGACTCTGCGAGGTCCGCCCGCCGGAGCTTGGACACCCGATAGAGGACCTCCACGGCCCTCAGGAGGCACGCGGCGCGAACGTCGGCGGCACGCAGGTCCATTCCGTGCGCCTCCCGAGCTTCGTCGTGTCCACCGAAGTGGTCTTCGGCCTACCCGACGAGCGACTGACTATCCGCCACGATGCGGGCGGAACTCCGGAGCCGTACGTCGCCGGGACCCTCATCGCGGCGCGGAAAGCACCGGGTCTCGTCGGCCTCACACGCGGCCTCGACGCCCTTCTGCTGAGTCAGGACTGACTGCCGCAGGCCGTTCTCGCTACTCAGGCCAGCTCGCGTCGCCCGTCGTGGCGCCGCGCATGACCTTCAGGTTCAGCAGCGCGCACTTGCGGCGCGTGGCGGAGATCGGGATGCCGAGCAGGTCGAGGATCCAGTCGGCGTCGAGCTCGCCGACGGCGCTGACGTCCATCCCCACGTACTCGTCGGAGGCGATCGAGGCGGCCGCCTGCGAGATCGCGCAGCCGTGGCCGTGGAAGCGCAGGTCGGCGATCTTGCCGTCGTCGACGCGGATGTGCACGCCGAGCTCGTCGCCGCACAGCGGGTTGTAGTCGTGGGCGTCGAGGTCGCGCTCCTCGAGCTCGCCGAAGTTCCGCGGCTGCTTGTAGTGGTCGAGGATGTAGTCGCGGTACAGGTCGTCCATCAGGCTATAGGCTACGCGAACACCTTCTTCGCCTTGACCAGCGCGTCGATCAGCGCGTCGACGTCGCCCGTGTCGTTGTAGGGGCCGAACGAGGCGCGGGCGGTGGCCGGCACGCCGAGGCGGCGCATCAGCGGCATCGCGCAGTGGTGGCCGGCGCGGACGCAGACGTTCTCGCGGTTGATCAGCTCGGCCACGTCGTGCGGGTGCACGCCGTCGAGCTCGAAGGAGATCACGCCGCCGCGGTCGTCGGCGCCGGCCGGCCCGACGATCTCCACGCCGCCGACCTCGCCCAGTCTTCCGAGCGCGTATTCGACGAGCGCGTGCTCGTGGGCGCGGACGTTCTCCATCCCGAGGGCGCTGAGGTAGTCCACGGCGGCCCCCAGACCCACGCCCTCGGCGACCATCGACGTGCCCGCCTCGAACTTCCACGGCAGGTCGTTCCACGTCGAGTGGTCGAGCTCGACGGTGCGGATCATGTCGCCGCCGCCGAGGAACGGGCGCATCGCCTCGAGGATCTCGCGGCGTCCGTGCAGGACGCCGATGCCCGTCGGCCCGAGCGCCTTGTGCCCGGTCCAGGCGTAGAAGTCGATGCCCAGGGCGCCCACGTCGACCGGGAGCTGCGGGATGCCCTGCGAGCCGTCCACCAGCGAGACCGCGCCGGCGGCGCGCACGCGCGCGGCGATCTCGCTCACCGGGTTGATCGTCCCCAGCACGTTGGAGATGTGGGCGAAGGCGGCGAGCTTCACGCGCCCGGAAGCCAGCTCCTCGTCGAGCTGGTCGAGCGAGAGGCGGCCGTCGTCGGAGACGTCGAGCCAGCGCAGCTCGGCGCCGACCTCCTGGCAGAGCAGCTGCCACGGGACGATGTTCGAGTGGTGCTCCATCTGGGTGATCAGCACCACATCGCCGCGGCCGACGTGCTCGCGCCCCCACGCGTAGGCGACGAGGTTGATCGCCTCGGTCGCGTTCCGCGTGAAGATCGTCGTGTCGGCCTCCCAGCCGTTGAACGCCGCCACGCGCGCCCGCGCGCCCTCGAACATGTCCGTCGCCTCCTGGGCGAGCGTGTAGACGCCCCGGTGGATGTTGGCGTTGTGGAAGCGGTAGTAGTCGTCCATCGCCTCGATGACGCTCTCCGGCTTCTGCGAGGTGGCGGCCGAGTCGAGATAGACGAGCGGGCGCCCGCCGAACTCGCGGCGGAAGATCGGGAAGTCGGCGCGGACGTCGAGGCGGGGTGTCGTCTGGGCCGTCGCCATCTTCATCTACTTCGCGTGCGCGTAGGCCTCGATGTCGTCCTCGGCCCGGGCGAGCTTCTCCGCGATGCGCTCGCGCACCAGCGTCTCGAGCGGCTCGTCGTCGAGCTGGACGACGATCGGCTCGAAGTAGCCCTCGACGACGAGCGCGCACGGCGTCGTGGCGCGACAGCCCGCGCGTCTGCATGTAGAAGACCATCGCCTCGTCGATCTCGCCCACCGTGCCGCCGTGCGAGGCCGACACGCTGTCGGTCTCGACGATCAGCGACGGGATGGCGTCGACCTTGGCCTTGGGGGAGAGCATCATCGAGTGCGTCTGGAGGTAGGTGTGCGACTCCTGCGCGCCCGGGGTCGATCTTGATCAGGCCCTCGTAGGACGAGCGAGAGGCGCCCGTGGCCGCGCCCTTCCACACCGTGTCCCCGGTCGTGGGGCCGACCTCGTGGTAGTCGACCGTGAACAGGTCGAGGTGCTCGTGGCCCTCGGTGAAGTAGATGCCGCGGTGGCGCATGTCCGACCCCGGCTCGGCCGTGGCCAGCTCGAGGTGCTGGCGGATGAGCTTGCCGCCGAGGTGGATCGGGATCCACGTGCAGTGGCCGTCGCGTCCCACGCGCACGATGTGGGTGGAGGTGTCGACGACCTCCTGCTCCTCGCCTCCCCAGTCGTGGAGGTGGGCGAGCCGGCAGCGCGCGCCGCTGTCCAGGTAGAGCTCGAACGCGCCCGAGTGCAGCGCGGGACCCTCGAAGTCGGCCGCGAGGTCGTACTCGCGCAGGCGGAAGTCGCTGTTGGCGCCGCCGACCGCCAGCGTGTGCGCGTACTGCGCGGTGCCCGCCTCGTCGATCACGTAGGCGATCTGGAAGGGCTTCTCGACGACGACGCCGTCGGGGACGTAGAGGAAGGCGCCGCCGCTCCAGAACGCCGCGGCGGCGGCCTGGAGCTTGTCGCGGTCGTAGGTCAGGCGCGCCATGAAGTGCTCGGCCACGAGCTCGGGGTGATCGCGGACCGCGTCCTCCAGCGAGCGTGAGGATCACGCCCCGCTCCGCCAGCTCGGGGTCGAGCTCGACGTGCACGACGCTGGCCCCGCGCTGCACGAGCAGGCCGGCGAGCTCCTCGCCCTGCAGCGCGTCGGTGACGACCTGCGGAATCTCGCCGGGCTCGTGGTGGCGGGGCTCCAGGGCGTCGAAGTCGAGGTCGCGCAGCGAGGTCGTCCAGAACCCCGAGCGCCGCCACGACGGCAGCTCGAGGCTCTCGTAGGCCTCGAGCGCCGCGGCGCGCAGCTCCTCGGGCGAGCGGCCGTTGGCGCCCGCCCCGGCGCCGGCCAGCGGCTGGTAGAGCGTGGCCTGGCGGGCCGCGCCCGGCTTGGTCGATCGGGCCCCGGCCTCAGGCAACTTCGGCCTCCTCGCGCAGCCAGTCGTAGCCCTCGCGCTCGAGCTGGTCGACCAGCTCGGAACCGCCCTCGCGGACGATCTTCCCGTCGAGCATGATGTGGACGAACTGCGGCTTCACGTAGTGCAGGATGCGCTGGTAGTGGGTGATGACGAGCGCGCCCATGCCGGTCTCCTCGTGCAGCGTGTTCACGCCCTCGGCGACCGTGCGCAGCGCGTCGATGTCCAGGCCCGAGTCGGTCTCGTCGAGCACGGCGACCTGCGGGCTCGAGCATCGCCATCTGGAGGATCTCGCAGCGCTTCTTCTCGCCGCCCGAGAAGCCGTCGTTGAGGTGGCGCGAGGTGAACTCGCGGTCGACCCGGAGCACCTCGGTGGCGTGCCGCAGCTTCTTGCCGAACTCCTTGACGTTGATCGGCTCCTCGCGCTGGGTGTTCATCGCCATGCGCAGGAAGTTGGCCACCGACACGCCGGGGATGGCGGCCGGGTACTGGAAGGCCAGGAACAGGCCGCCCTGGGCGCGATCCTCGGGGTCGGCCTCCGTGATGTCCTCGCCGCGCCACAGGATCTGGCCCTCGGTGACCTCGTAGGCGGGGTGGCCGAGGATGGTGTTGGCCAGCGTCGACTTGCCCGAGCCGTTCGGGCCCATCAGGGCGTGGATCTCGCCCTTGCCTACGCTGAGGTCGACGCCACGGAGGATCTCGCGGTCTTCCGTGCGGACGTGGAGGTTCTTGATCTCGAGGTCTGACATAGGTCCGAAAGTCTCATCTCCTGGAGGGTGGTCACTACGGAGCCGCGGACGCGGGTCCAGAGCAGTTTGGTGGGACAGATGTGGTCGGGGTCGCTCTCGCGCGCGCACACGAGAATCCCGTCGGCCCCTTCGCTGATGCACTCGATGGGCGCGATCGAACCCTCGAGTGCCTCCACGACCTCGGCCATCGTGATCTCGTCCGCCGGGCGGGCGAGCAGGTAGCCCCCGCGCGCTCCGCGCCGGCTCTCGATGAGCCCGGCCTTGCGCAGCCGGGCCACGAGATGCTCGAGGTAGGCGAGCGGGAGCCCATCGGCCTCGGCGATGTCGGCGAGCGAAACGGGGGAGTCCCCGTTGCGCCGCGCCAGCTCCACCATCACGCGGACTCCGTACTCGGCCTTCGTGGAGAACATCATCACCCCAAATCCTACCGGAGGGGTCGGAGTTACTGCCCTCGGCCTGGCCTTAGCCTTGACCAGAACGATGCCCTTGTCGGTCCAGCTCGGCCTGCTCTTCGCGCTCGCGACCGCGTTCGCGTCGATCCTGGGCTTTCTCTACAAGTACCGCGGCGCGGTCGACGCCCCGCCGGTGCAATGGTCGCGGCCCGTCAGCTCGTCGCTCGCGCTGCTCCGCTCCCCCTGGTACTCGATCGGGATGATCGTGGCGATGGCGTCCTGGGGGCTGCACGTCGCGGCCCTGAGCCTGGCGCCGATCTCGCTCGTGCAGTCGGTGATCGCCGGCGGGCTCGTGCTGCTGACGGTTCTCGCCGACCGGCTGTTCCACCTTCCCGTGACCCGGCGCGAGTGGATCGGCGTGGCGCTGACCGCCGCCGGCCTCGCCTTCCTGGCCGCGACGATCGGGTCCACCGGCGACGAGGCCCACGCGGGGCACAGCACCGGCACGCTGGCGCTCTACGTCGGCGGCGGCGCGCTGGCCGGGACGGTGGCGCTGGTGGTCGGGCGCGACGGCGATCGCCGCGGCATCCCGCTCGCGCTGAGCGCCGGCCTGCTCTGGGGCGCGAGTGACGTCTCGATCAAGGCGCTGAGCGACTTCACCGACCGCGGCATCGGCGTGCTGTGGCACCCGCTGGCGTTGGTGATCCTCGCGCTCTCGCTCTATGGCCTGCTCGTCAGCGCCCGCTCGCTGCAGGTCGGCGAGGCGGTCACGGTGATCGCGGTGACCAGCGCCGCCGCCAACGTCGTCACGATCGCCGCCGGCCCGATCGTCTTCGGCGAGCCGCTGCCCGACGACACGCTCGGCATGGTCGTGCGGATTCTGGCCTTCGTGATGGTGATCGGCGCCGTCGCGCTGACGCCGCCGCCCGTGCGGGCGGCGGAGAACCTGCCCGCTTAGCTGCTCGTCAAGCGCGCTCCGTACCCTTTCGCGCCATGCGCAGGCGGCTGGTCTGGATCGGCGGCGCCCTCGCGGCCGTCGCTGTGCTCGCGGCCGCAGGGCTCTACATCGCGTACAAGAACGGCGCCTTTCGCTCCACCGACACCGAGCGGGGGGAGACGCTGTCGACGACCGAGCCCGATCTTCCGGCACCGAAGAAGCCGCGCGCGCAGCGAGCGAAGGGCTCGTGGCCGTTCTTCCGCTACGACTTCCGGCGCGACGGCGTGAACCTCGGGGCGCGGGCGCGGCCGCCGTTCAACGTCGCCTGGTCCAAGCGCGTCCCGCGCAACGGCTACCTCGAGGCGCCGGCGGTCGTCGACGATGGGGTGCTCGTCTACGCGTCCTACGGCAAGCGGTTCGGGTCCGACCTGTTCGCGCGCGACGCGATGACCGGCCGGCGCCTGTGGCACAAGCACTACCGCAACGGCGCGAACTTCGCCGGCTCGGCGGGAATCTTCCGCGGCCGGGTCTACATCACCTCCCACGACGGGAACATCCGCTGCTACGGGCTGCGCTCGGGGAAGATCAAGTTCCGCAAGAAGATCGCGGCCGCGGAGAGCCCGCCGATCGGCGCCGGCAACCTCGTCTACTTCGGCGACGGCCCGAGGGGCGGCAACGGGCGGTTCCGCGCGGTGAACTGGCGCACGGGGCGGACGCGGTGGTCCTACAAGGCCAGCGGCACGATCTCCAGCGGCGCGGCGCTGACGGCCACGCACCGCCTACTTCGCCTCCTACGGCGGCAGCGTCTACGCGCTGAACCGGTTCACCGGGAAGCTGCGCTGGAAGACGACGGTGCGCGGCGCGCGCAACAACCTCGTGCCCTTCTACTCGACGCCCGCGCTCGCCCGCGGCCGGCTCATCGTGGGTGGCACCGACGGATCGATCTACGCGCTGGATCCGCGCGACGGCAGCCAGCGCTGGCGCTACGACGGCAACGGCTACGTCTACGGCAGCGCCGCGATCTGGCACGGACGGGTGTTCATCGGCGACTTCGGCGGCGGCTTCCACGCCATCTCGCTCAAGAGCGGCCGGCGCCTGTGGAAGCGCAACATCGGGCCGATCATCGGCTCGGCGACGGTGATGCGCGGCCTGGTCTACATCTCCTCCCTGCGCCCGCCCCGCACCTACGCGTTCGACGCGCGCACCGGCCGCCAGGTCTGGAGCTTCGGCGACGGCCAGTTCTCCCCGCTCATCGCCGACGGCAAGCAGGTGTGGCTGACCGGCAAGGCGCACGTGTACCGCCTGGCCGAGCGCGCGAGAGCAAGGCCGCGCGCGGGCGAAGGCCGCAAGCGCAAGGGCGAAGGGCAGCGGCTAAGGCGGAGGGCCAAGGCCAAGGCGAAGACCTCCTCACGAGCTCGGCCCCGTCCCGCGCCCGCGTCGCGCGCGCGGTGTCGTGGATGGCGGTGGGCCACGTCGCCAGCCAGGGGCTGTGGCTGGGCTCGCTCATCCTGCTGGCCACGCTGGTCGAGCCGAGCGCGTTCGGCTCGCTGGCCACCGGCATGGTGCTGGTCAACCTGGCGGGCCTGCTGGTCGACTCGGGCACGCGCGGGAGCATCATCGCCGCGCCGCACCTCGGGCGCGCCGAGGTCCGCGGGGCCGTGGCGCTCAACCTGGGGGTGGGCCTCGCGGCGACGGCGGCGATCGCGGCGCTGGCCGGGCCGATCACCTCGACCTTCGCCGACGGGGGCGACCCGGACGCGATCCGCGTCGCTGAGCCTCGGCGTCGTCCTCTACGCCGCCGGCATCACGCCGCTCGCCCTGCTCCAGAAGAACATGCAGTTCCGCTCCTTCGCCGGGGCGAACATCGACGGCCGCCACGGTGTCCAGCGTGGTCGGGATCGCCGCCGGGCTGGCGGGCGCCGGCGTGTGGGCGCTGGTGGCGCGCCAGCTCACCTCGATGGCGCTCCTGTGCGCTGATCGCGTGGGTGATGGCCCGGCGCCTGCTGCCCGCGCGCAAGCCGTCGGGTCCACGGCGGCGCGTGCTCCCTGCGCCAGGCCGGCTGGATGGGCTTCTTCATGCTCGCGTTCACCGACTTCGTGGCGCTGAACTCCGACTTCCTCGTCGTCGGGCACCTCGACGGAGGCCGACCGAGCCTGGGCCTCTACTCGCTCGCCTTCACGCTCGCCTTCGCGCCCGTGACCCAGGTGTCGTGGCAGGTCGGGCGCGTGCTGTTCCCGGCGGCGGCCGCGACCGTCGACCTGGCGACCGTGGCGCCGGCGCACGCTGTGTCCGCTGCGGATGATCGGCGCTGATCCTGCTGCCCTTCGTCCCGCCCGTCGATCGTGCTGGCGCCAGTCGCTGCTGCCGGGTCTGCTGGGCGACGAGTGGAGGCCGATGGTCGCGCCGTTCCAGATCCTCCTCGTGGTGGGGGTCGGCCACGCGATCGTGGTGATGATCGGCGAGTCGCTGTCGGGCACCGGGCACATCGGCTGGCGCGCGCGAGTGAACGTGGTGTGGGCCGCGGGGATGGTGGCGGCGCTGATCGTGCTCGTTTCGCTGGACGGGATCCGCGGGGCGGCGTGGGCGCACGCGCTGCTGTTCGTGCCCTTCGCCGCGGTCTACGCGACCGCGGGGGCGCGCCTACTCGGGGTTTCGGGCCGCGCGGTCGCCGCGGCGCTGGCGCCGGTGGTGTGGCCCGTGGCCGTGCAGGCTCTCGTTACTGTGGGCGCCCTAGCCGGGCTGCGGGCGCTGGGCATCGACGAGGGATGGTCCGCGCTGGGAGGCGGCGTCGTCGGGCTGCTCCTCGTCGGTCCGCTCCTTCGTTGGGGCCCGTCGTCACCTTTGGCCGAGGCCCGCACCGTCGTGAGCGAGATCCGCGGATAGCCCTCGCTACGTCGCTCCGCGAGAACCGGGCCCAAAAGCCTTCCAGGCCCAAAGCTCGCCGACCCCGGGCAAGCGTTCCGCGAACGGTTCGACCGTGTAGCCGGCTGCACCAAGCAGCCGCAGAATGTCCGCGCTCTGGTGCGGTGGGTGGTATTCCAGGCAAACGACTTCCGCCCCGAGCGACCGAAATCGGTCATCCGCGAGAATGGCCTGCTCCGCTCCCTCGATATCGATCTTGATGAGGTTCGCCGTGGCGAGCGCCGGAAAGACGTCTGCCACTGGGACCGGCTCGCCATCAGGGGCGATTCGCGATTCGAGAAAATGCCCGTGCTGGAAGAGAACGGATCCGTTGGCGGTTCCGGCGCAGGCTTCCACGACGGACCACTGGTCACTGTGGTTGCTCGCGGCTGTCGCGCGCAAGACCTCGGCATTCTGAGGATCGGGCTCGAACGCGACGATGTGTGCGTCGGGGCGTTCGGCCAGCAGCCGCACGCCGAACAGGCCGATATTGGCCCCGAGGTCGACGGCCATCAGGGGCGGAGGCACGGCGTCCAGAAGTGACGCAATGCGTGTGGGAAAGTCGTAGTTGCCGCGCACGAAGATCTCCGCAAACCCGGTCAGATCCTGTGTCCGGTGGCGCAGGTGAATTTGTCTGGCCGGTCGCTCGCAGCCGATAACGGCGCAACGAGAACCTGCGGCGAATCAGCTCGCGCCAGAGGTAGAGAAGCCCCGGTTCGACGCGGCGCGCGATCCGTAGGTGGTGACCGAGGTGGCGGACGTGCATGTGGGAAACGACGCCGGCGCCGCCGGCTGATGGCGCATGGTGGACCTACGCTACATGGCGAGTTCGCGGTGGGGTTAACTGGTGCCGGTTGACCGAAGACCGCCCCCGCATCCTCTTCGTCTGTCCCAGCGACGCGTCGTTCATCCGCGTCGATCGCGAGGTGCTGGCCGAACGGTGGCCGGTCGAGGTGTGGCGGCAACCCGGGCGCGTCACCAACCTGTTCAGGCTGCTGCCGATGTTCTGGCGCGCCGACGTGGTGGTCGGGTGGTGGGCGTCGTGGCACACGTTCTGGCCGTTCACCCTCGCCGCCCTGTTTCGCAAGCCGTCGCTGCTCATCGTCGGCGGCTTCGATACGGCGAACATGCCGGAGATCGGCTACGGCTACCAGCAGGGCGGGATGCGCCGCGGTCTCAGTCGCTGGGTCATGCGGCGGGCGACGAAGCTCGTCACGAACTCCCACTACTCGCAGGGCGAGATCGAGCGCAACATCGGCTTTCCGCCCGAGCGCGTGGAGGTCGTCTACCACGGCGTGCCCGACCCCTACGGGGAGCTGCCGTCCGACGAGGGGCGCCGGCGGATGGCGCTGAGCGTCGGCTTCGTCACCCGCGACAACCTGGAGATCAAGGGCCAGCGCGCGTTCGTCGAGGCGGCGGCGGAGCTGCCCGACGTCGAGTTCGTCCTCGCCGGGCCGTGGAAGGACGATGGCGTCGACGTCCTGCGGGCGAAGGCCACGCCGAACGTCACCCTCACCGGGTGGCTCGAGCAGGACGAGCTCGACCGGCTGTTCCGCGAGGCCTCGGTGTACGTCCAGCCCTCGCACCACGAGGGGTTCGGGATCGCCGTCGCCGAGGCGATGCTCGCGGGATGCGTGCCCGTGGTCACGCGCGCGGGAGCGCTGCCCGAAGTCGTGGACGACGCCGGGATCCAGGTGGACGGCGACGCGCCCGCGGTCGTGGCGGACGGCATCCGGCGCGCGCTCGAGGCCGGCCCCCAGGCGCGGGCCGCCGCGCGCGAGCGCATCCTCACCGCCTTCCCCGTCGACGTTCGCCGTCAGGGGTTGTGGGCGGCGGTCGAGGAGCTCAGCCGGCGCGGCTGAAGCTGCGCTGATCTACGAGGGCTGGTGGCGCGAGCCTCGACCCAGTCCGAATAGGTCGCGGCCAGGCGCTCGCCGATCCGCGGCCAGAAGAGCTCGCGCGCGAAGGCGTAGCCCGCGGCCACCAGCGACCCGGCGAGCCGGCGGTCGCCGCGCAGGCTGGCGTCGAGCAGGGCGAAGCGCTCGGCGAGGCCGACGGGGTCGTCGGCGATCAGGGCGTGCTCGCCGTCGTGCAGGTCGTAACCCTCCACCCCGAGCGTGGTCGAGACGAGCGGCACGCCGCGCGCCAGCGCCTCGACCACCTTCAGGCGCGAGCCCGCGCCCGCGCGGAGCGGGACCACCGCGGCGTGGGCCCTTCCGTACACGGGGCCCAGGTCGTCCACGCGGCCGATGTAGTTCACGCCCGGCAGCTCGGGCCCGCGCCGGCCCGGCCCGACGACCTCGATCTCGATGCGCACGCGCTCGCGCACCCGGGGCGCGACCTCGTGCACGAACCACTCCAGGCCCTGGGCGTTGGGCTCGTAGTTGAGCGAGCCGACGAACAGCAGGCGCAGCGGCTCGCCGGCCTCGGGCGCCCGCGGCGGTCCGTCGGGCTCCGGCAGCGGCGCGACTCCGTTCGGCACGGCGATCGCCGACTCGGCGCCCTGCGACTCGAAGCGCGCGCGCTCGGTGTCGGACACGGCGACGCAGTGGTCGAACGTGGCGAGATAGCGCCGCTGAAGCTCGCCCAGGGCCTGGGCCTCGCGCCGGTAGAGCGCGCGCCGCAGCCACTCCCCGGCCGTCGCGGCCAGGCGCTCCTTGAGCAGCGCCTCGTCGTTCTGCAGCGAGACCACCCACGTCGCCTCGGCGGCCGACGCGCTCGGGTGCACGTAGGCGGAGAACAGCGACTCGCAGTGCACGAGGTCCGGCTCGAAGCGCTCCATTCCCGTCCGCACCGCGCTGACCAGCGCGGGCGTGCGATACAGCGCCTCGGTGTACGAGCGGCGCGTCGCCAGGCTCGTGAGCTGGCGCACGCGCTTGCGCGCCTGCGGCGGCGCGACGACGTGGACGGCGCTCAGCGCGGGCAGCGCCAGCTCGATCGCCTCGGCCGGGCACGGCCGCATCCCCGACGCGGGCTCGCGATCGAGCGTGACGAGCGCCACCTCGGCGCGCTGCGAGAGCTCGTCGAGCAGGTGAAACGTGCGCAGACGTCCCCCGTTGTCGAGCGGGAGCGGGGGATGGGCGCCGACGAAGAGGATCTTCACCGCGCCACGCCCGCTTGCGCGCCCGCCGGGCG
This sequence comes from uncultured Actinomycetes bacterium, assembly GCA_963842605.1. Classification (GTDB taxonomy): domain Bacteria; phylum Actinomycetota; class Thermoleophilia; order Solirubrobacterales; family Solirubrobacteraceae; genus AC-38. The sequence continues at coordinate 138,699 of CAWJGV010000015.1, read as the reverse complement.
CGAGGCGACGAAGCCGCGGTGCCAGAGCCCGAGCGAGAGCAGGCAGAAGAGCTGGCGCGTGTGATCGGCGCGCCCGTCGGCGTGGGACTCGACCAGCCGCGCCAGCTCGCGGCGCTCGAACAGCTCAGGGCACAGCTCGCCCTCGCCGAGCAGAACCTCCTCGAGCAGCGGTCGCAGCTCGGAGCGCAGCCAGCGGTCGACCGGCGTGCGCCAGCCGAGCTTGCGCCGGTGCACGATCTCCCGCGGCAGCAGCGCCTCCATCGCCTCCTTGTGCAGCGACTTGCCCTGCAGTCGCCGCACGTGCTGCGTCGAGCGGGCCGACTCGATCAGCGCCACGAGGTCGTTGTCGAGCATCGGCACCCGCAGCTCGACCGAGGTGGCCATCGACATCTTGTCGGCGATCAGCAGCAGCTCGTCGGGCAGCGACATCCGCGTGTCCACGTAGAGCATCTGGCCGAGCGGGTCGAGGTGGGCGGCGCGCGCCCGCAGGCGCTCGACCGCCTCGCTCGGCGCGGGGGCGCCGTCGAGCGCGGCGACCAGCTCGGGGCGGTAGAGCGCGCGCTTGCCCGAGTCGGTGAGCACGCGGTAGGCGCCCATGAGGAGGGCCAGGTCGTCGGGTGCCGCCAGCGCGTCGAGGCCGCGGGCCAGCGCGTCGCGCCCGGCCGGGCGGGGGAGGCGGCGCGCGAGCGCGCGGGCGCCGGGCACGCGGCGCAGCAGCCCGGCCAGCCGCGCGCCGCGATGGCGGCCGTAGCCGCCCAGCGGCTCGTCGGCCCCCTGGCCGCTCAGGGCCACCGGCACCTCGGGGCGCATCAGCCGGGCCACGAACTCGACGGCGAGCGCGCTCGTCGTGCCGATCGGCTCCTCCACCGTGAGCATCGACTCGGGCAGCGCGTCCAGGTACTCGCGCTCGCCGATCAGGACCGAGCGGTGGGCGGCGCCGAGCAGGTCGGCCGTGCGGCGCGCCGCCTCGATCTCGTCGGCCTCCTCGCCGCCCCCGGCGAACCCGACGGTGTACGCGCGCACCTCGCTCGCGTGCTTGGCCATGACGGCGCACACCGCGCCGGAGTCGACGCCGCCGGAGAGCATCACGCCGATCGGGACGTCGCTCATCATCTGGCGCTCGACCGCGCGCTCGAACGCCTCGCGGTACTCGGCGACGAGGGCGGCGCGGTCGGTGCGATGGGGGTGGGGAGGATCGGAGGCGTACTCCGTCTCCTTGACGCCGTCCTCGCGCGAGCTCAGGACGGTCGCCGGGCGCAGCTTGCATACGGCGCGCAGGGCGGTGCGCGGGGAGGGGACGAAGCGGAAGGTGAGGAACTCGTCCACCGCGACCGGGTCGACGTCGCGCGGGATCGACTCGTCGGCCAGCAGCGCCTTGACCTCGGAGGCGAAGGCCAGCCGGCCGCCCTCGCGCGCGTAGTAGAGGGGCTTGACGCCGAAGCGATCGCGGAAGAGGTGCAGCGCGCGCTCGCGCCCGTCCCACAGCGCGATCGCGAAGATCCCGTTGAGGCGCTCGACGAAGCCGGGCCCCTCCTCCTCGAACAGGTGGGGGATGACCTCGCCGTCCGAGCCGCTGTTGAGCCGGTGCCCGCGAGCCTCGAGGCCCCGGCGCAGGTCGGCGTGGTTGTAGAGCTCGCCGTTGAACACCGCGACGACGTCGCGAGATTCGTTGAACAGCGGCTGGTGGCCCCCTTCGGGGTCGATGATGGCCAGCCGCCGCATCCCGAGCGCGATGCCGGGCGCGTCGAAGAACCCGTCGCCGTCGGGGCCCCGGTGCACGAGCCGCGCCGTCATCGCCGCCACGACACGCGGGTCGGCCTCGCCTCCGGGCGCGTGGATGCCGGCGATTCCACACATGGCACGGAGCGTAGACGGGCCGCCGGAAGGGGGTCAGACCCCTTGAGTCGCCGCCACTCAAGGGGTCTGACCCTCCGATGTGTTACGATATATCGCGTTATTCATGCAGGCACTCAACCCAGAGGTAAGCCAATGCATTCACATGCAATCCACCAAGACGATCCACGGGCCTGGTTCGCCGCGATGACTCACCGCCGCGGCCGCGGTCGCGGTCCGCGCGGCTTCGGGGGCCCGGGCGGCCCCGGCTTCGGCCGCCACGGCCGCCGCCGTCCGCGCGGCGACGTGCGCGCGGCCATCCTGCTGCTCCTCGACGAGGAGCCGCGCAACGGGTACGCCGTCATGCAGGAGATCGAGGACCGCAGCGAGGGCGCGTGGCGCCCGAGCCCGGGCTCGGTCTACCCCGTGCTCCAGCAGCTCGAGGATGAGGGGCTCGTGAGCCCGGAGGAGACCGGCGAGAGGCGCGTGATCGCCCTCACCGACGCCGGCCGCAAGTACGTGGAGGAGAACCGCGAGCGCCTCGGCGCTCCGTGGGAGGCCGCCGCGGCCGGGCTCAGCGAGGACATGGTCGAGCTGCGCAACCTCATCTGGCAGGTCGGCTCCGCCGTGCACCAGCTCGTCACCACCGGCGACGAGGACCAGCAGCGCCGCGCGCGTGAGGTGCTCTCCACCACCCGCCGCGACCTGTACCGGATCCTCGCCGGCGACGAGCCCGGGGCGTAAGGGGTCAGACCCCTTGAGTCGCCGCCACTGAGGGGGTCTGACCCCTTGAGTCTCCTCCGCTCAAGGGGTCTGACCCTGCGCCCCTGAGGGCATCCGGCGGGTACAGTCCCCCGGCCATGGCTGGGGGGCTGTTCGAGCGGACCGTGGCCGCACTGTGCGCGGCGCTGGTGATCGCCTGCGTCGCGGCAGTCGGGGCGCAGGCCGGCACGCTCAAGGCCGGCGCCGGGCGCGCCGACATCACCCCGCCGACGGGCTACTACTTCCTCGGCTGGGCGCGCTCGGACTCCAAGTCGAAGGGGGTGCACACCCGCCTGTTCGCCCGCGCCGTGGTGCTCGAGCGCGACGGGCACAAGGTGGCGCTGGTTTCGATGGACGTCGCCCTGCTCGGCGGCGGGGCCCGGACCAGGTCCGGCCGTCCGCTGGTGCTTCGCGGCCATAGTGGCGACACGATCTCCATCCGCGCGGGCGCCGCACGCGACCGCTTCGGGAACGTCAACGGCGCGGCCGCGCAGCTGCGGGTGCCCTAGGGCTCGACGAGTCCGCGGCGGATCGCGTAGCGCACGAGCTCGACGCGGTCGCGCATGCCCAGCTTGCGCAGGACGTTGGCGCGGTGCGACTCGACCGTCTTCTCGGAGAGATGGAGCACCTCGGCGATCTGGGCGTTGGTGTGCGCCTCGGCGATCAGCTTGACGACCTCCTGCTCGCGAGGCGTCAGCGGCTCGCGCGGGCCCTCCTCGGAGGACGACATCCAGTCGCGGATCAGCGAGCGCTCGGCGGCGTTGGTCAGGAACGCCTCGCCGCGGCCGACGGCGCGCGACGCCTCGACGAGGTCCTGGTCGGCCTCGGCCTTGAGGACGTAGCCGGAGGCTCCCGCCTTGAGCGCCTCGAACAGGTAGCGCTCGTCGCGGTGCATCGAGAGGATGAGCACGGTCATCTCGGGCGCCTGGGCCTTGATCTCGCGTGTCGCCTGCAGGCCGGTGAGCCGCGGCATGCCGACGTCGAGGATGCACAGGTCGGGCCGCTCGCGCAGGGCGAGCTCGACCGCCTCGGCTCCGTCGGCCGCCTCGGCCACGACCTCCATGTCGGGCTGGCGGTCGAGCAGCAGCCGCAGCCCGCTGCGCACGATCCCGTGGTCGTCGGCGATCAGGATCCGCATCAGCTCATCGTCAGCGTGACGGTGGTCCCGCGGCCGTCGGCGGAGTGGATGTCCAGGTCTCCGCCCACGAGCAGCGCGCGCTCCTGCATCCCGGTCAGCCCTAGCCCGCCGTTGCGCTCACCCTGCAACCCGCAGCCGTCGTCGGCGATGCGCAGCACCGTGCGCCCGACGAACGACAGCTCGACCGTGACGTGGTGGGCGGCCGCGTGCTGCGCGACATTGGACAGGCTCTCCTGGGTGACGCGGTAGATCACGAGCTGCTGGTCGTCGGTCAGCGGGGGCACCTCGCCGCGCCGGCGGAAGTCCGCGTGGATGCCGGTGCGGTCGGCGAAGTCGCGTACCTGGACGCGCAGCGCGGGGAGCAGCCCGTGGTCGTCGAGCGCGGTGGGCCGCAGCTCGCGGGCCAGGTTCAGCAGTTCCTCCATGGCCTGACCGGCCAGCCGCTGGGTCTCGCGCAGCTCGCGCCGCAGCTCGGGCGTGGCCTCCTGGATCGATGCCTGGAGGCGCAGCATGATCGCCGTCAGAGCCTGGTTGACCTCGTCGTGGAGGTCCTGGGCCAGGCGCTTGCGCTCCTGCTCCTGCGCGCGCAGGACCGCGCGCGAGCCCTCGCGGCGCTCGATCTCGAGCCGGTCGAGCATCCGGTTGAAGGCGGCGTTGAGCCGCGCCACCTCGACCGAGTCGCTGTCGACCTCGGCGCGCTCGGCGTTGGGCGACAGGTCGGTCTGCTCCATCGTTCCGATCAGCCGCTCGAGCGGCTGAAGGCGGCGGCGCACGATGAAGGCGTTGCCGAGCAGGATCCCCGCTGCTCCGAGCACGAGCACGGCGAACTGGCCCCGCTCGTTCGAGGCGCCAAGGTCGAAGCCGGCCGCCACCGTGGCGGCCGCGATCATTGCGGACACCAGGAGGGCGTTGATGGCGATGAGCTGCCAGAGCAGCGTGATCCGCCGCATGTCACACACAGCATCGGCCACGCAGGCGTCAAGCTCAAATGGGGTCTAGACCCGATACAGACCCGAGGGGTCCTGGGCGATACTCCCCGTGCGCTGCAGGACCGCCAACAACTTCCGCGCTGGAAGCGGGACCGCGACTTGCGACGCAGCATAGGGCCTGGAATTGTCGGGGCGTCCACGGGAGCTGGGCGCCTCGGCTCGTTAAGGGGCGGGAAGGCCTCGACGGGGCGCTATACTTCTTGAAGTAAATCCCGCCCGACTTTCAGGAGTTTTTGGATGAGCCCGTCCGGACCCGAGGTGCTCCGCCAGATCAAGGAGCGCATCGACGAGGTCGACCCCGGCGACGTTCGCAAGCAGCTCGGCAACGGAGTCGTGCTCGTCGACGTGCGCGAGGCCGAGGAGTTCGACGCCGGGCACATCCCGGGCGCCGTGCACGTGCCGCGCAGCTATCTCGAGACCCGCATCGAGAACGCGGTCTCCGACCGCGACGCGCACGTGGTCCTCTACTGCCAGTCCGGCAACCGCTCCGCCTGGGGCGCCAACGCGCTCAAGGAACTGCTCGGCTACGAGAACGTCGAGTCGATGAAGGGCGGAATCACGCTGTGGAAGGACCGCGGCTACGAGGTCGAGGTCCCCAAGAGCCTGACCAAGGAGCAGCGCGAGCGCTACTCGCGCCACCTGCTCATCCCCGAGGTCGGCGTCGAGGGCCAGCAGAAGCTGCTCGAGGCCAAGGTCCTGCTCCTGGGCGCCGGCGGCCTCGGCTCGCCCGCCGCGGTCTACCTCGCGGCGGCCGGCGTCGGGACCCTCGGGATCGTCGACGACGACGTCGTGGACCTCTCCAACCTGCAGCGCCAGATCGCGCACACGACCGATCGGATCGGCGTCCCCAAGGTCGACTCGGCGGAGGAGACGATCAACGCGATCAACCCCGACGTGAACGTCGTCAAGCACCAGGTTCGGCTCGACGCCTCGAACATCATGGACATCCTGCCCGGCTACGACATCGTGGTCGACGGCCTGGACAACTTCCCCACGCGCTACCTGCTCAACGACGCGTCGGTGCGGCTGCAGATCCCCGTGGTCTCGGCCGCGATCCTCGGCTTCGACGGCCAGCTCTCGGTCTTCGCCCCCTACGAGGGCCCGTGCTACCGCTGCCTGTTCCCCGAGCCGCCGCCCGCCGAGCTGGCGCCGTCGTGCGGCGCCAACGGCGTGCTCGGCGTGCTGCCGGGCACGATGGGCCTGCTTCAGGCGACCGAGGCCGTCAAGCTGATCATCGGCCAGGGCGACCCGCTGATCGGGCGCCTGCTGCTCTACGACGCGCTCGCCGCCAGCTTCACCGAGGTCAAGGTCCACCGCGACCCCGAGTGCCCGATCTGCTCGCGCGACCCCGAGTCGATCACCGACGAGGAGCTCGGCGTGTTCCCCGACTACGAGGCCTTCTGCGCCGCAGCCGGGTAGGTTTCGGACGGGCATGGCGAAGGTCAAGATTCCACCCGTTCTGCGCGCCTCCGTGGGCGGGGAGAAGGAGCTGAGCGCGGACGGCGGCAACGTCGGCGACGTGCTGCGCGCCCTGGTCGCCGCGCACCCGGAGACCGAGGCGCAGCTCTTCTCCGACGGCGAGCTGAACCGCTACGTCAACGTCTACCTCAACGACGAGGACGTTCGGGTGCTCGACGGCCTCGACACGCCGGTGGGCGAGACCGACACCCTCGTGATCCTGCCGGCGATGGCCGGCGGCTAAACGGCGGCTTCGCGGTACGGTGGCGGCGATGGCCGCGCCGGTTCTCTGGCACATCGAGGTCTCGCACTACAACGAGAAGGCGCGCTGGGCGCTGGACTACAAGGGCGTCCCGCACCGCCGCCGCGCGCCGATGCCGGGCGTGCTGCACCCCGTGGTGGCGCTGGCCAAGACGCGCAAGCCGACGTTCCCGATCCTCGACATCGACGGCCAGACCATCGGCGATTCGACGCGGATCATCGAGACGCTCGAGCGCCGCTATCCGGAGCCGGCCCTCTACCCGGCCGACCCGGACGAGCGCAGGCGGGCGCTGGAGCTCGAGAACTTCTTCGACGAGGAGGTCGCGCCCTACCTGCGGCGCCTCCTCTTCTGGGAGATGAGCCGCGACCGCGAGCGCGCGTCCGAAGGGCTGCGGGTGCTCGGCGCGCCGGTTCCGCCGGGAGCGCTCGCCGGCGCCGCGGTCGGCCTGGTCGCCCGTCGGTACGGCGGGAAGCCCGAGGTCATGGAGGTGGCCCGGCAGAAGGGCATCGCCGGATTCGAGCGCGTGGCCGCCGAGGTCGGACCCTCCGGCTACCTCGCCGGCGACGCGTTCAGCGTGGCCGACCTCACCGCGGCCTCGATCCTCTACCACCTCGCCGAGCCCCCGGAGTTCCAGTACGTGATCCCGGAATTCCCGGAGAGCGTGTACGAGTTCCGCGACTCCCTGCCGCCCGAGAGCCTGGACTGGATCCGGCGGATGTGGCGCGAGCACCGGCCGGCGTCGGCCGAGGTCGCGGCGGCCTGAGGGCTAGCGCCGTGCCGCCGCCAACCGGCGGCGCAGCACGCGCAGGGTAGGAGATGATCCGCGCGCCGGTCGCCGACGGCTACGTCTTCGGAAGCGGGACGTCGTTCTCCTCGCCGATGACCGCCGGAGCCGCCGCGCTCCTGCTGGCCCGCAACTCCTCCCTGACGCCGAGCCAGCTCAAGGCCGCGCTGCGCGCCACGGTCGACCCGGTTCCCGGGCTGGACGTCTCGACCGGCGGGCGTCTGAACCTCAACACGGCGATCCGCTCGGTCCCGGAGCCGGCTCCGCCCACCCCGCCCTTCCAACCGTCGCCGGCGCCGGAGGCGCGCGACGCGCGGGCGCCCCGGGTCACCGGCCTCGTCGTCGCCCCGTCGGCCTTCCTCCCGCTGCGCGCGGGCGCCACGATCTCGCGCACGCCCCGCGGCGCCAGGCTGCGCTTCCGGGTCGACGAGCCCTCGATCGTGAGGGTGCGGGTGCTGGCGCGACGGGCCGGCCGGCGTTCGGGCAGGCGGTGCGTCAAGCCGACCCGCGCCAACCGACGGGCGCGGGCGTGCACCCGGTACGTGGCCGTCGGGACCACCGCGGTGAGGGGCCGGGTGAGACCGGCACTTCTCCGGCCGGGTCCGGCGGCGCGCGCTGCGGCCCGGCGCCTACCGGCTCCAGGTCACCGCCATCGACGCCGCCCTGAACAACTCCCGCCCCGCCACCACCGGCTTCCGTATCGCCCGGCGCTAGGTACCCGCCCGGCGCTAGGGACCCACCGCTACACTTCGTAAAGCGATGGCGCTCGAGCCGTACCTCGAGAACAAGCCCTGCGGCGGTCGTTACGGCGACATCGTGCAGGCGATCGGCAATACGCCGTTGGTGCAGCTCAAACGGCTGTCACCCAAGCCGAGCGTTCGCATCTGGGCCAAGCTCGAGTCCCACAACCCGACCGGCTCGGTCAAGGATCGCGTCGCCCGGGCGATGATCGAGGACGCCGAGGAGCGCGGCGCCATTCGACCCGGCCAGACGATCCTGGAGCCGACGTCGGGCAACACCGGCATCAGCCTGGCCATGATCTGCCGCCGCAAGGGCTACCCGCTCAAGGTCGTGATGCCCGAGAACGTCACGCCGGAGCGCACCCAGCTGCTGGAGATGTACGGGGCCGAGATCGTCTACAGCGAGGGCGCGAAGGGATCCAACGGCGCCGTCGAGAAGGCGCTCGAGATGGCGCACTCCGACGCCTCCTACTACATGCCCTACCAGTACGGGAACCAGGCCAACCCGCTGGCCCACTACAACGGGACGGCCGTGGAGATCCTCGAGGAGCTCGACGAGATCGCGGCGTTCGTGGCCGGCCTGGGAACCGGCGGCACCCTCATGGGCAACGGCCGCCGGCTCAAGGAGGAGCTCGGCGACGCCGTCAAGATCGTCGCCGTCGAGCCGATGCAGGGCGAGCCTGTCCAGGGCCTGCGCTCGCTGGACGACGGCTTCATCCCGCCGATCATCGATCTCTCCCTCCTCGACCGCAAGATCTTCGTCACCAACCGCGACGCGATCGTGTGGACGCGCAAGCTGCTCGAGGAGGAGGGCATCTTCGCGGGCGTGTCCTCGGGCGCGATCGCCGCCATCACCGTGCGGATCGCCGGCGAGCTCGACGAGGGCAACGTCGTCTTCGTCGTGTGCGACGACGGGTGGAAGTACCTGTCGTCGGGCATCTACACCACCCCGGTCGACGAGATCGAGAACCTCGACTCGACCGTGTGGTGGTAGACGCCCGGCGGGGCGCCCAGGCGGTCGCGCCGATCGTTCCTTCGCGGTGCGGGCATCACCTTCGTCGCGCGGCGCTCCCGTCCTGCTCGCCGCCTGCGGGGGCGGTGACGACGAGTCCGCGAAGCCGAAGCCGAGATCGGCCGACGTGGACGTCCTGAACACCGCGCTCGACGTCGAGTACACCGCGGTGGCGGTCTACACCGCCGGCGAGCCGCTGCTGCGCGGCGGGACGCGGGCCTCGGCCGGCGAGTTCCTCGACCAGGAGCGAGAGCACGCCGCTGCCCTGGTGCGCGCGATCGAGGACCTCGGCGGGACGCCGAACAAGCCGCGACGCGAGTACGCCACATCCCCCGCTGCCCGACCAGGACGCCTTCCTCACGTTCGCCCAGCGACTTCGAGAACACCGCGATCGCCGCCTACATCGACGCGCTGCCCAAGCTCACGCGATCCGCAGCTGCGCGCCACGGCGGCGGCGATCCTGACCCCCGAGGCCGAGCACCTCTCGCGTGCTGCTCGCAGCGCTGGGCGAGCCTCGGGTCCCAGGCATTCGTGACGGGGACCTCGGACGGCAGGAGTAGATGGCCGGCTCGACTCGCCGCGAGCTGATCTGGTGCCGCGGGGCGCTGTTCGGGGGACTGATCGCTGCGCCGCCGCCAGCGCGCCGGCGCTGCTGACGCGCCGACGGCGCCCTCGCCCGGACCGACGGCGACGTCGAGTGTGCTCGAGCGCGCCATGCGCCTCGAGCAGACGGCCGCGTTCGCCTACGAGGCAGCGCGCGGCGAGCGGACGGCTGTCGCCCCCGCTGCGCAGCGCGATGCAGGCTGTTCCGCGATCAGGAGCAGCGAGCACGTCGCCCGCCTGGTCCTCGAGCTCGAGCGCCTCGGCGGGACGCCGCCGGCGCCAGCCGGCGCGAGTCGGCCAGGTGCCCGGGGCTCGCGGCGGCGCTGGCCGGCGGCCGACGGACGATCCTCGAGTTCGCCGTCGCGCAGGAGGAGACGATCGTCGCCGCCTACTACCGGGCGCAGCGCGACCTGCGTGGACACCAAGCTCATGCAGCTCAGCGGCGACGATGATGGCCAACGCCGGCCAGCACCTGTCGGCGCTGCGGGAGGCGCTGGGCGAGGACCCGGTCCCGAACGCATTCGAGACCGGCCTAGCCGGCGTACTACAGTGGGTGGCACATGTTCGGTGGAATCGGACCCATGGAAGTCGTTCTCGTGCTGGCGATCGCCCTGATCGTGCTCGGCCCGAAGAAGCTGCCCGAGGCCGCGCGCTCCGTCGGCAAGGGCCTGCGGGAGTTCAAGGAGTCCGTCTCGGGCGTCGGCGACGACGACGAGGACGACCACCCTCTCGACCCCGAGCCGACGAAGTCCCCACGCTAGCCTGCGTGGCGTGCGGATCGCACGTGAATTGATCGACGAAGTCGTGGCGCACGCCCGCCAGGACGCGCCCAACGAGTGCTGCGGCATGATCGCCGCCGACGACGGGCGGGCCGTGCGCGTGTACCCGGCGGAGAACGTCCAGGCCAGCCCGCTGCGCTACGAGATCGATCCCCTAGAGATCCATCGGGTCATGGAGGAGATCGAGGACTCCGGGTGGTCACTCGGGGCGATCTACCACTCCCACACCCGCAGCGAGCCCTATCCGTCCCAGACCGACATCGGGGTCGCCCTCGTCGACGGTCGCGGCGAGCAGTGGTGGCCGGGAACGATCTACGTGATCGTCGGCGTCGCCGGCGACGAGCCCGAGGTGCGCGCCTATGACATCCGGCCGGGGGGCGACGTGGTCGACGTGGCGCTGGAGGTCGAGAGCTGATGGCGGCGGCGACCGAACCGCTGGTGTGCCCGAGCTGCGCCGAGACCTATCCGCTCGACGACCGCTTCTGCGCCCGCTGCAAGATGCCGCTCGTCTACGCCGGCGCCCAGGGGATCGAGGCGCCCGTCACGCCGACCCACGAGCGCGCTCGCAAGATCAAGCGGCAGTACGCGGAGGGCGATCTCGTGCGCGTGGCCGGCGGTCGCAACCAGGCCGAGGCCGAGTTCATCCAGGGTCTGCTCCTCGAGGAGGGCGTGCCGAGCATGCTGCGGCGCTCGGCCGGGTTCGACGTACCCGACTACCTCGCCGCCGGCCCGCGCGACGTGCTGGTTCCCGCCTCCGGAGCCGCGACGGCGCGGGACGTCCTCCTCCAGGCCGACCTGCTCGAGCCCCAGCCCGAGGGCCTGCCCGGTTCCCCCGTCAAGGTGCTGGCCGCGCTCGTCGGGGCGTTCGCTCTCGTGGCGCTCATCGTCTGGCTCGGGACCAGCGGGCTCGGCTAGGACCCCGCCAGGCGGGCCAGATGAGCGCGCCAGGTTCCGTCGGTGTGCCTGAGCGGGCGTCCGTGGAACGCCTTCTCCAGCGCGGCGGCGTGGCCCCCGGGGTTCAGACGGCTGGCCAGGCGCACGCACGCCTCCACGCCCTCCTCGCGCGCCAGCAGGTCGAACACCGTCCCGCCCAGCAGTGCGGCGTCGCGCCGCGAGGGGGGGAAGGCGGGATCGCCGCCCTCGCGCAGGCGCCGGCCGATGGCGGCGCGCAGATGCGGGACCTGGCCCGAGAAGTACTGCGCCGCGCCCTGGGCCAGCCACGACCACCGCAGGAGCCGGTTGAAGCTCGCGGGGGTGAAGGGCGGAGGGAGCTCGGGGTTGTTCGTCCCCACCACGATGCTCGCGTACAGGGCCTGCGGCGCCAGCATCAGGGCCTCGCGCGAGCCCTCGGCGGAGGAGGCCCGGCGCTCCAGGGCCGGCGGCGTGAGCACGTGGATCTCGTTCGCTCCGAACCACCCGACCTGGTAGCGGCGCCCGGCCGGCGCGGTCAGCGCCCGGGCGACGGGCAGGTAGGGCTGGGCCAGGTACAGGGCGGTCGGGGAGCGATGCAGGACGACCGTGACCTCCTCGGGCGAGCGCGGGAACAACTCGGCCAGCCGCTCGCGCTCGTCCTCGAGGGCTTCGAGCACGCGCGCCACGTCGTCGGAGTCCGAGAACTCGTGGCGCGCGGAGAAGGTGGTGGAGCGGGATTCGACCCAGGCCATGGCGGCCCGAGCCTAGTGGTCCGCCACCGCGCCCCGGCGCGCTCAGCGCGGCCGGTGGCCCTGGATCTCGATCGCCTGCTGGTAGGTCGGGCGGTTCTGCCAGGCGATGAGCGGCTGGGTGATGCCGCCGAGCGGCCGGAAGCGGATGGTGTCGAAGCACCACTGGTTGCCCTGCTTGCCCTCGTCGGCGCAGACGGCGTCCTGGTAGAGCGAGGGGCGGTCGACCTGGAGGGCGGCGCGCAGGGACTCGGCGAGCGCGCGGCGGCAGCGCGGGAGGTTGCCGCCGCCGCAGAACGCGCGCGCGTAGCGACCCCTGACCTTGCGCCGCATGACCGTCCGCAGGTCCTTGCTGGCGAAGCCGTACCAGCCGTCCTGGTAGGCCGAGCCGAGATGGTCGCCGTGGTTGTTCGGGGCGTTGTCGTACTCGAGGTGCCCGTGCAGGGCGTCGAAGAGCTTCTGGCCCATGACCGGCTTGAACTCGGCCTCGAGCAGCCTCGGCCACCAGGCGTCGAAGATCGCGATGGCGTTCTCGTCCTCGTAGGCGTTGTCACGGTCGCGGTCGATCCGGTGGGCTCCGCGGCGCTGCCAGGAGCGCAGCGTGTCGATCGCCTGCGCGACGCGCGGGTCGCGCTGGCGCCCCAGGACGTCGAGCAGCAGCGGGAGAACCTTGTAGCCGCGCAGGTCGGTCGTCGCCGCGTTCTCCATCGCGTCGACGAGCTGGGGCAGCGCCATCTTCTTGCCCCCCGCGATTCCCCGCTTGATCCCGTCGTCGAGCGGGTCGGCGCGGTGCACGGAGTAGTAGCCGCTGTTGTATCCCGGGGCCTGGCGGTTGTTCCAGCTCGTCAGGTACTGCTGGTTGACGATCTGCGGATGCTTGTCGAACGCGGTGTACTGCGCCGTGTTGTCGTCCGGGTTGAAGCCCTTCCACTCGAAGCTCGCCCGCGTCGGCAGCAGCGGGTCGACGCCGGCCGGGCGATCCGGGTTGTTGCCCGAGTTGAAGTACGCGATGTCGGTGTCGTCGGCGTAGAACCAGTTGAACGTGTAGCCGATCTTCGACGCGGCGCGCTGGAAGTCGGCCGCGTTGCGCATCTTGTCCGGGTTGTTGAAGTCGGAGAAGCCGGCGGCCGACTCGATCTCGTGGAAGTAGGTCGAGCGCAGCTCCACGTAGGCGACCGGCTTGCCGCGGAGCGTCGCCCGGGCGCGCACGAGCCCGAGCTTCGTCCGCAGGGCCCTGAGCGTCTGGGTGCCGGCGGGCGTGGAATCGGCTGCGGTCGGGCTCCAGGTGTTCGTGCGCCGCAGGATCTCCATCGGCAGGCACTGGCCGCGGAACATGTAGTGGTCGGAGGCCTTCGTCGGAGCCGAGCCGTCGGCGTTGCACAGGTCGACGGCGAAGGTGTCGATGATGTCCTGGCCCGCCGAGGTGGCGCTCCAGGAGTAGTCGCGCCCGCGACCCAGCTGGACGTACAGGTTCACGCCCGGGAAGGAGGCGCCGCGCGCGTCGATGCCGGGAGCGTGGACGTCCTGCTCCATGAGGATCTGCGGCGCGAAGTAGGCGACCTGCGGGCCGAACACGGCGATCGGGTGCCCGGACTCCGACTTGCGCGCCGACACCAGGAGCGCGTTGGAGTTGGAGCGCGGGAAGGCCAGCAGCCCGCCGCGGCGCTCCAGCGAGCGCTGCGCCGAGCGCGCCGTCGCCCGGGCGTCGACGCCGCTCTCGACGATCGGCTCGTTCGTGACCGAGCCCTTGTCGGGGATCGCGTTGGCGCCCGGCGCGCGCTTGCGCGGCGTCTGCTGGTAGTCGAAGCGCCTGCCCTTGATCGTGTTGTTGGTCTCGGGATCGTCGAGGCCGTTGAGCTGACGCCACAGCTTGGTCCCGCGGGCGCGGCCGAAGCGGTCCTGCCAGGCCTGGAGGAGCTGCGCCTGCTCGACCTCGCCGCCGCCGCCCTGCCCGAAGATGCCGCCCACCAGCGCGGCCGTGGCGATGAGGTCGCTCGCCTTCCACGGCTCCGGCCCGGTCGGCTGGTTGATCGCCGCGTACTCCCCCGGCATCTTCGTCGGGTCGAGCTTGGCGTCGGAGATGTAGCGGTTGATGCCGGCCACGTAGGCGTCGGAGTCCTGGCGCACCTGCTCGCCCTCCGCGCCGTAGTGGCTGACCCCGAAGTCGATCTGCTTCTGGAAGTCGGCCTCGGTGTAGGGCGCGACCGACCACTGCATCTGGTCGAAGGCCCGGTTGCCCGGCGCCCCGCCCGCGAACGACGCGAGCTGGGCGCGGCCCAGATGGCGCAGGATGTCGATGAAGAACAGGCGGTCCTCGGCGGCGGCGTAGCCGAGCGCGAACATGGCGCCGGCCCGCGTCGTCGCGTAGACGTGGGGGACCCCGAAGCTCTTGTCGCGCACGACGGTGACGTCGTCGCGGCCGCCGGGGCTGTAGGTCCGCTCGACGTCGCCCGGCTTCACGCCGAACGAGGAGTCCTTGTAGTACTTCGACAGCGTGTCGGCCGTGACCCCCGGCGACCCGTAGACGAGGTCGCGGTACATGGCGAGCTGGTCGTCGCTGTGCGCCGGGCGGGCTCCCGTCGACAGGAAGGCCGCGAGGCCCGGGCCGTTGGCCAGGCCGTTGGTGCCCGGCGGGAGGACGTCGTGAAAGCCCTTGAAGTCGTTGGTCTGGTAGGGCTCGACGGGAGCGGCCGCGCTCGCCGTGGCGGGCGCGCCGAGGCATCCTCCGACCAGGAGCATCGCTACCAGGACCCTGCGCACCGAGCGGACCCTAGTACAGGCCCTCGGCCTATGCGGAGGTCGCCTCGCGCTCCAGCTCGAGCTCGGTGCGCACGCCGAGCGCGGCCAGGCGGTCGTGAGCGTCGTCCAGGTCGGTCGCTCCGCGCACGGCGCGGGCGAGCCGAGCCGCCGAGGCGATCGCCGCCGCCGGATCGAGGTAGAACGTCAGGGCGCCGAGCGGCGTCAGCTCCACCGTGCGCCGCCCCCCGCGGATGGGCGCCCGCCCGCGCTCGCCGCGCGCGCAGCGCAGCGCCTGCGCGCTCGCCTCGGTGGGCACCCGCGCGACCGCCGCCTCCAGCTCGCCGATGGCCTCGGGCGTGAGGCCCCAGGCGCCGAGCAGGCCGCCCGCCTCGGCGACCTCACCCACGCGATCGACGACCTCGGCCGGCGTGAGCTCCGCCGTCGCAGCCCGGCCCGAACACCGCGCCGACGGCGGCCACGCCGTGGTCGGCCGACAGCGTCTCGGCCGCCGCGAGCATCACCGCGTCGCACAGCGGGCTGGCCAGGTCGGGCTCGTCGCCGTGGGCGAGGGCGTCGCCGCCCACGTCGACGAAGGCCACCAGGTCGCAGTCGAGTCGCCCGGCCGCGTCGGCGATCCCCGCGGCGACGGCGCCGGGGCCGACGCTCGGATCGACGAGGACGGTCGGCTCCCCCCGCACCTCGGCCATCCGGGACTCGGCGAAGGCGAAACCACCGGGCCCGCGGGTGTCCGCTCGCGCGAGCGCGACCGCGTCGTTCAGCGGCTCGGCGTTCTCGATCTCGTCCAGGCGGCGCGGTCCGGGCAGCGGGTCGACGACGCGGCGCTCCCAGGTCACTCCGCCCAGCACCGCCCGGGTTCCGAGCGTCCGCGCGAGGTGCGCGGTGGCCAGTGCTCCGACGACATCGCCGCCGCCGCCGATCCCCAGGCACAGGGTGCCCCGGGCGGCGCGGAGCGTGACGTCGATCCCCCGTGGGGGAGCTACGCCATCACCGGCGTCGCGTCGGACGCGATCGCCTCGATCTCCTCGGCCGCGCGGTCGAACTCCTCGTCGGAGAGCACGGGCGTGCCCTCGAAGGGCAGCTCGCGCTGGAGCTCCAGCCAGGAGCGGCAGCCGAAGTACTCGTCGCGCACCTTGACCGTGACCGGCCGGGGGATGCGGTAGACGCGCAGGAGCAGCACGTGGAGCGGGTGGCGCCGCTTCCAGGCGAGGCGCTTCTCCGCGTAGTCGGTCGTCCACACGTAGAACGGCGAAAGCGCGTCGACGGCCCGCGGATCGGCGATCTCGTAGTGCCCGGCGACCTCGGCCCAGGCGCGGATGCGCACGCGGTCGGGCTGGACGATGCCCCCGTCGAGCGTCCAGGCGTGGACGGTCGGCTCGCCGTCCGCCCACACGCCCTCCTCGAGGGCGCGGCGCAGCTCCGGCTTGTGGGAGTCGCGGACCAGGTCGATCCGCTGGTGATCGAAGGTGGGGTAGAGGAAGAAGCGCTCGTGCTCGAGCTGGAAGTGCTTCTGGTCCTCGCGGATGCCCCCCTTGCGCAGGGTCACCAGCTGCTCGCCCTCGGCGAGCGCGCGCACAGTGACAGACCATTCTTTGAAAGCTTTAGGCATAGAAACGACGGAGGTTGGACGGCGGTAAATCACCCCGGGCGCGCCTTCTTGCTTCGCCGCGGGAAGCGGGGATTCTACGCAAGAACGGGTGATCCGCAAAATCTCCCTGCAAATAGGGAGGTTTTCATAACCTCACCCCGGCCTGGCCCTCCAGCACTTCGACCAGCGCGGCGAAGTCCGCCTCGCCGAGCCCGCGCCCGGCCGCGGCGGTGAGGATCTCGCGGGCGTGGGCGGCGAACGTGAACGGCGCCCCCACGGCCTGGCCCTCCTCCAGGCACAGGCGCACGTCCTTGAGCATGTGCTCGAGCTTGAACAGCGTCTCGTAGTCGTGGCGGCGCATCGGCCCGGCCTTCAGCGCGAGCATGGCCGAGCCGCCCGACCCGGCGCCCATCACCCGCTCCAGGGCGTCGAGATCGACGCCGGCGCGCCGGCCCACGAGCAGCGCCTCGCCCACCACGGCGGCGTTGACCGCGGCCACGGCGTTGTTGATCAGCTTGATCGTCTCCCCGTGCCCGAGCTCGCCGACGTGTACGACGAGCTCGCCCATCGCCTCGAACAGCGGCCGGGCGCGCACGAAGTCGCGCTCGTCGCCGCCGGCCATGATCGTCAGCGTTCCGTCCTCGGCCTTCGGCGACGAGCCGGTCACGGGAGCGTCCATGAAGGCGATCCCCCGCTCGGCCAGGGCGGCGCCGATGCGCCGCGTGTCGCTGGGGGCGATCGTCGACATGTCGACGCAGAGCAGGTCGGACCCGGCCCCCTCGGCCACCCCGTCGGGGCCGAGCAGGACGGCCTCGACCTGCGGGCCGTCCACGACCATCGTGATCGCGACCTCCGCCTCGGCCGCCGCGTCCGCCGGCGTCGCGGCCACCTTCCCGCCGTGCACCTGGGCCCACTGCTCGGCCTTCTCCCCCGTGCGGTTCCAGACGGTCAGCTCATGACCGGCGCGCGCGCAGGTGCACCGCCATCCGCGAGCCCATGATCCCCAGGCCGATGAAGGCGACGCGCATGGCGGGATCATCGCTCATTCGCGCGCGTGCCTGGACGAACGACGGGCATCGAGGGGGTCGGGTCGGGGCCGCTCGGCGGTGTTCGCACCCCGCTCCGGGCCACCCCTCGATGCCCGCCGTTCACGCGCCCAAGGCGCGCTCAACGTCCGTCAGCGCGCCCGCAGGCCCGCGAGCGCCATGTCGGACTGGCGTTCGGGATCCCCGCCGCTGGCGATCGCCGCGGCCAGGCCGCACATCAGCGCCTGGTAGTCGTCCACCGTGATGTCGGCCCGCATCACGCCGGCGAGCTGGGCCCGCTCGATCAGGTCGGCGGCGTGGCTTCGCAGCTGCGCGTCCTCCCACGGGCAGTCGTCAGGGAAGTCGACGCCGGCCATGGCGTCGCGCAGGCCGCGATTGCGAGCCATGTTCTGGGCGTTGTCGCGGACCACCGACTCCACCGCCTCCCACGGGTCCTCGCGCTCGAGCGCCGCCGCGGCGCCTGCGATGCAGCCGCCAACGGACTCGCGCACCAGCTCCAGGACCAACGCCTCCTTCGTGGGGAAGTGGCGATACACGGTGCCCACGCCGACACCCGCGCGCCCGGCGATCTCGTCCATCTGCACGTCCTGCCCGCGGTCGGCGAAAGCGGTGCGGGCGGCTTGGAGGATGCGCTCGCGGTTGCGACGAGCGTCCGCCCTTTGCGGCCGGGTCTCTTCGACGGGGGGGAGCGGTGCGCGTGCCGGACTGGCCATTTGGGAAAAGTGTAGCGGGGACGCTTGACAAACGGAAGCGGAGTTCCGTATTCTTTTCGATCAAGCGGAACCAGAACTCCACTTCCGAAAGGGCGATATCGCCATGACCGCAGCGATCCGACGCAGGGCTGAAAGGGCCTCCAGCCGCAACCTCGCCCTCGCCCTGCTCGCCACCACACAGTTCGTCTTGATCCTCGACATCGCGATCGTCACGGTCGCGCTGCCCTCCATCGGCACCGACCTCGACTTCGCCGCCGCGGACCTCACCTGGGTCATCAACGCCTACGCGCTGATGTTCGGCGGCTTCCTGCTGCTGGGCGGCCGGATGGCCGACCTGATCGGCCGCCGGCGCATGTTCATGTACGGGCTGATTCTCTTCACCGCCGCTTCCCTCGCCGGCGCGCTGGCGCAGTCCGCGCTGTGGCTGGTCATCGCACGCGGCGCCCAGGGACTGGGCGCGGCGCTGGTCTCGCCGGCCGCGCTGGCGCTGGTGATGACGCTGTTCCCCCAGGGCGCGGAGCGCAACAAGGCTCTCGGCATCTGGGGCGCCGTGGCCGGCAGCGGCGGCGCCGCGGGCGCCATTCTCGGCGGCGTGCTGACCGACGTCTTCTCCTGGCAGGCCGTGCTGCTCGTGAACATCCCGGTCGGGATCGCCGCCGTGGCCCTGGCCCCGCGCCTGCTCCCCGAGGCGCGCGACCTCGCGGGGATTCGTTCGTTCGACCTGGCCGGCGCGGTCTCGGTGACCGTGGGCCTGGCCCTGCTGATCTACGCCGTGGTCGATGCCAACAGCGCCGGTTGGGGCTCCGCGCGGACGCTCGGCCTGGGCGCCCTGTCGCTCGCTCTGATCGCCTCGTTCGTGGTGATCGAGTCGCGAGCGAAGCGGCCGCTGATGCCGCTGCGCACGTTCAGCAACCGCATGCTGCGCTCGGCCAACATCGGTGCCCTGCTGACCACGATGGCCCTGTTCCCGATGTGGTTCCTGCTCACCCTCTACACGCAGCTCGTGCTGGGCTACACGCCGCTCGAGGCAGGGCTCGCCCAGCTGCCGATCGCGGTGCTGATCATCCTCACCGCCGGGCCGGCGCAGCAGCTGGTGACGCGGCTCGGTCCCCGGATCCCGATGGCGACAGGCCTGGTCCTGATCGCCGGCGGGCTGCTGTGGTTCTCGCAGGTGTCGGCGGGGGGCTCGTTCGTCTCCGACATCCTGGGGCCGTCCATACTGGCCGGCGTCGGCGCGGCGCTGGCCTTCATCTCCGGGACGATCGCCGCGACGACGGGTGCGGCCGAGCGCGATGCGGGGCTGGCCTCCGGGCTGCTCAACACCTCGCAGCAGGTCGGCGGCGCCATCGGCGTGGCCGCAATAGCGTCGATCGCCACCGCACGGACTGACAACGTGATCGCCGCCGGCGAGCGCGTGCAGGCCATCGCCCTCAACGAGGGTTTCCAGACGGGCTACCTCGTGGCCGCCGCCGTGGCGCTGTTCGCCGCGCTCGTGGTCCTCGCGCTCGTCCCCCGCGGCGCCGAGCCGGCCCAGGCCGAGGACGTGGACGCCTCCACCGCCGAGGCCCGCGCGGCGCAGCTGGCCGCCTGACGGCGCAGGGCCGGGTCGCCCTCGGGGCGGCCCGGCCCCGCCCTACGGCGTCCCGAGCCCCCCGCCGCCCGGGGTCTCGATGCGCAACCGGGACCCGCGCTCCAGGCGCCCGCCCGCCTTGGGCGGCAGCTCCTCGCCGTCGAGCAGGTTGCGTCCACGGGCTCCCGGCTCGCCGCCGTCGGCGCCCGGGGGCTCGTGGCGACGGCGCTCGGTGAGCAGGGAGAAGTCCATCGGCGCGAGCGCCTCGACCTCGCGGGCGATGCCGTCGCCGCCCCGGTGGCGCCCGGCGCCGCCGGACCCCCGGCGCAACGAGTATTCGACGACGCGCATCGGGAACTCGAGCTCGAGGGCCTCCACCGGCGTGTTGAGGGTGTTGCTCATCGCCACGTGGACGCCGCTCGGGCCGTCCGCATCCGGGCATGCGCCCTGGCCGCCGCCCATGGTCTCGTAGTACGTGAAGTCGTCGTTGCCCAGCGTGAGGTTGTTCATCGTTCCCTGACCCAGCGCCCGGCCGAACGCGGCGAGGATGAGGTCCGCCACGCGCGAGGACGTCTCGACGTTGCCCGCGACCACCGCGGCCCCGGGCCGGGCGTTGAGCAGGCAGCCCTCCGGGGCGCGCACCTCGATCGGCCGGTAGGCGCCCGCGCTGGACGGGATGTCGGGATCGGTGAGGACGCGCACGGCGAAGTAGGCGGCGCTCTGCGTGACCGCGAGGGGGCAGTTGAGGTTGCCGTCGTGCTGGGGCGCGCTGCCGGTGAAGTCGAGGATCAGCTCGTCGCCCGCCACGGTGGCGGCCAGGCGCAGCTCGAGATCGCCCTCGGCGGCCTCGAGCACGTCACGCGCCTCGAGGGTCCCGTCGGGCAGGTCGCGTCAGGCAGGCGCGCGTGCGCCGCTCGGCGTAGTCGAGGACCTCGTCCATGGCGGCCCGCAGCGTGCCGGCGCCCACCCGCTCCGCCAGCTCCTCGACCCGCCGCACCCCGATGCGGTTGGTCGCCAGCTGGGCGCGCAGGTCCGCGCGCCGCTGCGCGGGCTGGCGCATGCGCGACGCCAGGTCCGTGATCGCCGCGTCGTCGAGCGGCCGCGGCTCGATGACCACGCCCTCCTCCTCCAGCGTGTGGCTGTCGGCCGGCATCGATCCCGGCACCCGCCCGCCGACGTCGGCGTGATGGGCGCGATCGACGGCGAAGCCGAACAGCTCGCCCTCGACCAGGATCGGCGTGATGACGGTGATGTCCGGGAGGTGCGTCCCGCCCTTGAACGGGTCGTTGAGGACCCACGAGCGTCCGGCCGAGTGATCCTCGTCGAGGACCGCCGCGACGGCCGCCGGCATCGCGCCGAGATGGACCGGGATGGCCGCCGCCTGCATGACCATCTGCCCGCGGGCGTCGAACAGCGCGGTCGAGGCGTCGCGGCGCTCCTTGATGTTCGCCGAGTGCGCCGCGCGAATGAGCGCCGCGCCCATCTCCTCGCACGTCGCCCGCAGGGCGCCGAGGAGCACCTGCAGCGTGATCGGGTCGAGGCGTTCGCTCACGATCGCTCCAACCCGACCGCACCGGTGGCGTCGACCTCGCCGGTCCACCCCGGGGCGACGACGAGGGTGGCCTCGGGCAGCTCGCACACCGCCGGCCCCTCCAGCCGGGTTCCCGGCGCCAGCTCGCCCCGCCACACGGCCGCCTCCACGCGCGCGCCGTCGAATACCGCCTGCCGGGTCGACTCCGGGGCCGAGGCGCCGCCCCCGGCGGCCCGCTCCAGCGACACCTCGGGGCCGGGGAGCGCGGCCGTCACCCGCAGCGTGACCAGCTCCACGCCGGCCTCGTCCTCGGTGTAGCCGTAGCGCTCCGCGAACGCGGCGGCGAAGCCCTCGCGCAGCTCCTGGGGCGAGGCCGGCTCGTTCCCGTCCCGCTCGACCGGCAGCTCGAACGCCTGCCCGCGGTAGCGCAGGTCGTAGGCCGCGCGCAGCGGCGCCTCGGGCTCGCCGAGCGCGTCGCGGGCGCGGCCGGCCAGCTCGCCGAAGGCCTCGGAGACCGCCTCGGGGGTCAGCTCGTCCCCGGACAGGAGCAGGCTGCGCTGGGCGTCGCGCCGGCGTTCGCCCACGACGAGGCCGAGCGCCGCCAGCACGCCCGAGGTGGGAGGGCAGAGGATGCGCTCCATGCCCAGCTCCTCGGCGATCGCCGCCGCGTGCATCGGCCCCGCCCCGCCGAAGGCGAGCAGCGCGTAGCCGCGCGGATCCACGCCGCGCTCGACCGTCATGACGCGCAGCGCCTGCGCCATCTCGGCGGTGGCGACCCGGGCGATCCCCTCGGCGCAGTCGACGAGGTCGAGGTCGAGCTCGCGCGCCAGCCCGCCCACCGCGCGCTCCGCGGCGCCGCGGTCGAGCCCGACGCCGCCGGCCAGGTCGCCGCCGCCCAGGTAGCCGAGCATCAGGTTGGCGTCGGTCACCGTCGGCTCGGTTCCGCCGCGACCGTAGGACGCCGGACCCGGCTGGGCGCCGGCCGAGCGCGGCCCGACGCGCATGGCGCCGCCCGGGTCGCGCCATGCCACCGATCCGCCGCCGGCGCCCACGGTGTGGACGTCGAGCATCGGCAGGGCGAGTGGGCGCCCGGCGATCTCCCGGCCCGCCGTCTCGCGCACCCGGCCGCCGTCGACCACGCACACGTCGCACGAGGTCCCGCCCATGTCGAAGCACAGCACGTCGGGCTCGCCGGCCGCGGCGGCGACGAAGGCGGCGCCGCCCGCCCCTCCCGCCGGGCCGCTCAGCACGGTGACCGCGGCATGTCCCGCCGCGTGCTCGAGGCCGGTGAGGCCGCCGCTCGACTGCATGATCGAGGGAGCCGGCAGGCCCGCTTCGCTCCGCGCGCTCCACCAGGCGGCCCAGGTAGCCGGCCAGGAGCGGGGAAAGCGAGGCGTCGACCTCGGTCGTCGCCGCCCGCTCGTACTCGCGGAACGTGCCCACGACCTCGTGCGAGAGGGAGACGTGGACGCCCGGCAGACGCTGCGCGAGCGCGTCCCCGAGCGCACGCTCGTGGTCGGGATGTCGGTAGGAGTGCAGCAGCGCGACGGCGACCGCCTCGGGCTCGAGCGCGGCCACCGCGTCGGCCACCGCGCCCGGGTCCTCCAACGCGTTGAGCACGCCCTCGGGGCCGGTGCGCTCGGGGGCCGCGACGCGTCGCTCCGCCGGCACGAGGGGCGGCGGGTGGGCGGCGCACAGCCGGTACAGGTCGGCGCGCGCCTGGCGCCCCAGCTCGATGACGTCGGTGAAGCCCTCGGTGGCGACCAGCGCGGCGCGGGCGCCGCGGCCCTCGAGCAGGGCGTTCGTGGTCACGGTCATCCCGTGCGCGAAGCCCTCGACCTCCTCCGCCCGCCGGCCGGCGCGCTCCAGCGCCACCCCGACGGCCGCCATCACGCCCTCGGACTGGTCCTGCGGAGTGCTCGGGGCCTTGGCCGTGACGAGGCGCCCGTCGACGGCGAGGACTACGTCGGTGAAGGTTCCGCCGACGTCCACACCCAGGAGCATCCCGGGAAGGTACCCGGGACGCTGGAGGGGTCAGGAAGGGGTCAGACCCCTCGACACCGCCACGCGCTACGAAGCGGCTGCGAGGGGTCTGACCCCTTCGTGCTAAGCGGCCAGCTGAAGCTCGCGCTCCTGCTCCGCCGCCAGCGGGGCCCCGACCTCGACCTCTTCGGTCTCGGCGAGGTGCTGGTGCGACGGGCAGTACCCGTTGTGAGGCAGCGGCATCCGCTGGCAGGCCGTGCCCTTCCGCGTCGTGGCGCGGCACTCGAGCGGGTTGCCGTTGATGTCGAAGCCGTGCATCGGCTGGCGCTGGAAGTACTCGTCGGCGAACGCCATGTAGCGCTCGACGACGTTCCATACGCGGTGCTGTGAGCACATCGGGAAATGGATCCGGATGTCGTTGAACAGCGTGCGTGCGGGCCTGGCGAAGTAGTGGCGGTCGGTCGCGAGGCGCTCGATGGCCGCCTCGCAGGACCGCAGCACCCGCTCGTGGCTGCCGATGTCCCCGCAGGGCACCTCGGCCACGACGATTTCCCCTGCCAGCTCCCGATAGATGGCGCGACTGAAGCGATACATGTCGTCTCCCTGACTCCCCTCCGACTCGAACCTGCGCGCATCGTGCGTGCAGGAGTAATGGGAATACCCTGACCCTGTGTAGTTCAGAACGAGTCGTTTATTAACTCGGCGTTAAGGGCCGGGTGAGCGGGGATCACCCGCCCACTCACTCCCAGCGCTCCCATATCGGTGGCTCGCCAGGGCGGACGACGGCGTGGTGGAGGTCGAGGGCCGGGTCGAGCTGCGGGAAGTCGCTGCGCCGGTGGGCGCCCCGGCTCTCCTCGCGGTGCAGCGCACACGCGGCGATCAGCCGCGCCAGCGGATGGCCGTCGCCGGCCAGCTCACGCAGTCCGGCGGCGTCGCGCTCGAGCCCCGCGAGCCTCCACAGGGCGTCGCGGGTGGCGGGCGAGGGCTTGGCCTGCGGAGCGGCCACCTCGTCGAGCGATGGCGCCGCTCCACGCTGCGCGGGTGGGTCGTCGAGTCCGGCGAGCGCGGCGCGGCGCCCGAACACGAAGCACTCCGACAGCGAGTTGGAGGCCAGGCGGTTGGCGCCGTGCAGGCCGGTGCAGGCGCACTCGCCCACGGCGTACAGGCCGGCCAGGCTCGAGCGGGCGTCGAGGTCGGTGAAGATGCCGCCCATGAGGTAGTGCGCGGCGGGGGAGACCGGCACGAGCTCCGTCGCCGGGTCGATGCCCGCCCGCCGCAGCGTGCCCACCACGTTCGGAAAGCGTCCCGGGTCGACCTCGCGCATGTCGAGCCCCACCGACCGGGCGCCGCTCTGGACCAGCCGCGTCTCGATGGCCCGCGCCACCTCGTCGCGTGGGGCGAGCTCGTCGACGAACCGCTCGCCCGCCTCGTCGTGCAGGGTCGCGCCCTCGCCGCGGACCGCCTCGGTCACGAGGAAGCCGTCGATGCCGTCGACGCCGGCCACCGCGGTGGGGTGGAACTGCATGAGCTCCAGATCGGCCAGCGCCGCTCCCGCGTCGTGGGCGATCAGCAGGCCGGCCCCGATCGCCCCGGGCGGGTTGGTCGTGCGCGCCCACAGCGCGGCCGCGCCGCCGGTGGCGAGCACGACGGCCCGGCTGGCCACCGCTCGCCCGTCGTCGCACACCAGTCCCACGCAGCGGTCGCCGACGACCCACAGCCCCGCGGCGCGACGGCGCTCGAGCACCTCGACCCGCGCGTCCTCGGCGGCCAGCGCCGAGAGCTGGCGCGTGACGCGGCGCCCGGTGGCGCTTCCCCCCGCATGGGCGATGCGGCGAGCGCTGTGGCCGCCCTCCAGCCCGAGGGCGAGGTGGCCGTGACGGTCGGCGTCGAAACGCACGCCGAGGCGCTCCAGGTCGAGCACGCGCGCCGGCGCCTCCGCGCACAGGACCTCGGCGGCCGCGGGGTTCACGGCGCCGCGCCCGGCGGCGATCGTGTCCTCCAGGTGGCGCTGCGGCGAGTCGTCGAAGGCGATCGCCGCGGCCAGGCCGCCCTGCGCCCAGTAGCTGGCCGACTCGGCGAGCGGCGTGGCGGACACGAGCGCGACCCGCGCCCCCTCGCGCGCCGCGGTCAGCGCGGTGAACAAACCGGCGGCCCCGGCGCCGACGACGGCGAGGTCAGCCTCGATGAGGGCCTCGGGGGGCATGTGGGAATACCGTACGCGCATGCCGTCCGTCGCCTACCTGCGGAGCCCCGCGTCGCTTCTCCACGACACCGGGGCCAACCCCGAGCGCGCGGACCGCATCCCGGCGATCGAGGCCGAGCTGGCGGAGCGCGACTGGGCGGGCCTGGAGCGCGTCGACGCGCCGGCCGCCGACGAGGACGTGCTCCTCGCGGTGCACTCGCGCGAGCATGTCGACGCCATTCGCGCGCTCGTCGAGCGGGGCGGCGGCACGATCGACGTCGACACGGTGACGAGTCCCGGATCGTGGGAGGCGGCCCTGCACGCATCCGGCGGCGCCGCGGGGATGGTGGACCTGCTGGTCGGGGAGCGCTCGTACGAGGCGGCGTTCTGCGGCCTGCGACCCCCCGGCCACCACGCCGAGCGCGCGCGGGCCATGGGGTTCTGCCTGTTCAACAACGTGGCGGTCGCGGCGCGGCGGGCGCGCGACGCCCACGGCGTCGAGCGGGTGCTCGTGCTGGACTGGGACGTCCACCACGGCAACGGGACGAACGCGATCTTCCACGAGGACCCCGGAGTCCTGTTCGTCTCGATCCACCAGTGGCCGCTCTACCCCGGGACGGGGCCGGCGGATGACGTGGGGAGCGGAGCGGGCCGCGGCTTCACCGTCAACCTTCCCGTGCCGCCGGGCTCGGGCGACGAGACCTTCGCGTCGCACGTCGAGCACCTCGTGGGCCCGCTGGTGCGGGATTACCGGCCGGGCCTCGTCCTCGTCTCGGCGGGCTACGACGCACATCGCGACGATCCGCTCGCGGACTGCGAGATGACCGAGGCCGGATACGGGGCGATGACGGCGGCCGTGCGCCTCGCGGCCGGCGAGGCCGGCGCGCCGGTCGGCGTCGTGCTCGAGGGCGGCTACGACCTGGGGGCCCTGGCCCGCTCCGTCGCCGCGACGCTGTCCGTGCTCGCCGCCGACGACCCGTCCGGGAACGGCGGGGTGGCGCTGCATCCGCTCACCGAGGAGGCGCTGGCGCGGGCGGAGCGGTTCTGGCCCGAGCTCAGGTCTTCCGGCGGATGAAGGTCACGTAGGCCGAGGGAAAGGCCTGCTTGACCTTCGTCGCCGCCTGGTCCGCGGTCGGCTTGGCGGCGTACTTGCCCCGCCAGACGACCCAGACGCCCGAGCCGAAGGAGTCGTAGTCGTCGCCGCGCAGGATGCCGGCGTCCCGGCCGAGGGCTCTCAGCGCGCGGGCCCGGCGCTCGGCGGCCCGCCGGCTGCTCGGCGCGGCGACGACGACCGTGTACGCCTTCTTGGCGCCCGGCCACAGCGGCACGGGCCCGCCGCCCTGCGCCTTGGTCGTGCCGGCGCTCGTGCGAGTCGCCGCCGGCGCCGAGGAGCTGCCTCCCGCCGCCTTGTCGGCGTCGTCCTCGAGCAGGCCGATCGTGACGAAGAGGGCGGCGCCGGCGACGGCGAGCGTGGCGATGACGATCGCCACGGGCACGCCCCAGCCAGGCCGGCGGGCGACCCGGGTGGTGACCGCGGTCCCGCACTCCAGGCACCAGTCCTGCTCCGGCGCCAGCGGCGCCTCGCAGCGCGGGCAGCGCCGGGTCGGCGGGCTCTGCGTCGCGGTCGCGCTCACCGCTCGCTGCCGCGCCGCCGACGGGCGAGGCCACGACGGGCGCGGGGACGGTCGGGGGGCCCGACGGCGGCGACCTCGCCGGGGTCGGGATCGACCTCGCTCGGCTCAGCCAGCTCGCCGTTCGCGCCGGCGGCGGGCTCCGAGTCGGGCCACTTGACGACCGGCTGGTCCTCGTCGGCGGCGGGGCCGACGCCGTTGGACGCCGGCGCCTCGGTGGGGCTCGGCTCGTCGGGCTTCCTCACGACCGTGACCTCGACGTCGGGCTCGGGCGGAGCCGGCTCCTCCGCGGGTGGGGCCTCTTCCTCGGTCGGCGCCTCCTCGTCGGCCTGGGCGTCCTCCTCCGCCGCTGCGGCGAGCGGTTCCGCCCGGGCCGCGAAGACCACGGACGCCGCGGGCGCGGCCTCGACGGCGGTCTTCAGCTCGACGCCGCAGTGCGCGCAGAAGCTCGCCTCGCTGGCGTGGAACGCGCCGCAGTTCGCGCAGGTGCCGCCGACCCCGGGCTGGCGGATCTCCTGGACGCGCCCGGCCACGCCGAGCCGCGCCTCCAGGGAGCGGATCTCCTTGTCCGTGGCGATCAGCGCATCGAGCTTGGCCCGGACGAGCGCGTCGCGCTGCTCGCCGAACCGGTAGAGGTCGAAGACGAACCCGCCGGCGTCGCGGAGCTGGAGCTCGCGCACCTGGCGCAGGTAGCGGAGACGGCGTCGGGCTCGGCCTCGCTCGCGGGCGCGGAGGCGCGGCGGCTGTGGCGAGTCCGGCACCGTCGCGCGAGTATAGACGCGGCTCTGGCGCCATTCCGTGACGCCCGCGCGGTCCCCTGTCACCGCCGCCCCCGCACCATCGCCGCAGGCCGACAACCACCACGGGAGGAGCAACGATGGGATACCGGGCGATGGGACGGGCGCACGCCGGGCTGACGCGCATCGCCACGCGGAGCGCGGGCCAGGGGACCGTCGAGTACGTGGCGCTGATCCTGCTCGTCGCGGTCGTGCTCGCGGGCGTCGTCGCGGCGACGCGCAAGAGCAGCCTCGGCGACGGCGGGATCGCGCGCACGATCGTCAGCAAGCTCAAGGACGCGCTGGACTCGGTGAAGTAGCCGGCGGCCGGGGGAACGGATCACGGGTCGCGTGGTCTGGCAACATCGCGGGCCATGGCGCCCGCGTCCGACGCAGCCACGCGACCCATCGGCGTGTTCGACTCCGGGGTCGGAGGGCTCACCGTCCTCCACGAGCTCCTCGTGCGGCTTCCGCACGAGGACTTCGTCTACCTGGCCGACACCGCGCGCTTCCCCTACGGCCCGCGCCCGGCCGAGGAGCTGCGCCGCTTCTCGCTGGAGATCGCGGAGGAGCTCGTGGCCCGGCGGGTGAAGCTGCTCGTCGTGGCGTGCAACTCGGCCTCCGCGGCCGCCTTCCCCGCCCTCCAGAGCCGCATGATGGAGACGACGCTGGGGGTGGACGTGATCGGCGTGGTGTCCCCGGCGGCGGTCCAGGCGGTGGCCGCGACAAGCAGCGGCCGCGTCGGCCTGCTGGCCACCGATGTCACCGTCCGCAGCGGCGCGTACGCCGAGGCGATCGTCGCGATCGACCCGCACGTCGACCTCGTCTCGGTCCCCTGCCACGACCTGGCCGAGACGATCCAGCGCGGCTTTCCCTTCGACGAGGAGCTCGTCGAGACCGTCCGCGGGTACTGCCAGCCGCTGCGCGAGGCCGCAGTGGACACGGTGATCCTCGGCTCCACCCACTACCCGCTGGTGCGACCGATCATCCAGCGCATGCTCGGGAGGGGGGTCGAGCTGATCACGTCGGGCGGCCCGCTCTCGCGTCAGGTGGACCACGTGCTCGGCTCGCGCGGGCTGGGCAACCCGCGCGAGGGCGAGGGCGACTACCGCTTTCTGTGCACGGGCGAGGTCCCCCCGTTCAAGGAGCTGGGCACGCGTTTCCTCCAGATGCCGCTCGGCGAGGTCGAGCAGGTCGAGCTGCCCGCGGCGGTGCACGGCTGATGGCCCGCGAACGCTCCCACGGACGCGCCGCCGACGAGCTGCGTCCCATCGCCGTCGAGCCGGGATTCGTCCGCAGCGCCACCGGGTCGGCGCTGTTCTCGGCCGGCGAGACCCGGGTCATCTGCACGGCCTCGATCGTCGACTCGGTGCCGAAGTGGCTGGCCGGCAAGGGCCGCGGCTGGCTCACCGCGGAGTACGGGATGCTTCCCGCCTCGACGGGCGAGCGCAAGCAGCGCGACGTCTCGCGCGGGCGCCCCGACGGGCGCACGGTCGAGATCCAGCGCCTGATCGGCCGTTCCCTGCGCGGCATCATCGACTTCTCGGCCCTGGGCGAGCGCACCGTCTACGTCGACTGCGACGTCCTCCAGGCCGACGGCGGCACGCGCTGCGCCTCCATCACGGGCGGTCAGATCGCGCTCGAGCTCGCGTGCGCGCGGCTGATCACCGACGGCGCGCTGGAGCGCACGCCGCTCAGCGGATCGGTGGCGGCGGTGTCGTGCGGCATCGTGGACGGCGAGCCGCTGCTCGACCTCGACTACCCGGAGGACTCCGCCGCCGAGGTCGACGCCAACGTCGTCATGACCGGAGAAGGCGGCCTCGTCGAGGTTCAGGCCACGGCCGAGCGCACGCCGCTCTCGCGCGCCCATCTCGACGATCTGCTCGCCCTGGCCGCGGGCGGCATCGCCACCCTGCGCGAGGCCCAGGCGGAGACGCTCCGCGCCGCCGCTGCGGCAGCGTGACCTGGTGAGGCTCGTGCTGGCCACGCGCAACCCGCACAAGGTCCGCGAGTTCGGGCGGCTGCTGCCGGGGCACGAGGTGGTGCCGTTGCCGGACAGCGTGGAGCTGCCGCCCGAGACCGGCGCCACGTTCGCCGACAACGCGCTGCCCAAGGCGCGGGCGGCCGCCCGCGCCACGGGGGCGCCGGCGATCGCCGACGACTCGGGCATCGAGGCGCAGGCGCTGGGCGGCGCCCCCGGGGTCCGCTCGGCTCGCTACGCCGGGCCGGACGCCACCGACGCCGCGAACCTCGACAAGCTGCGCGCCGAGGCCCCGCCGGGCAGTGGGCTGGCCTACGTGTGCGCGCTCGCCTACGTGGACGGGGAGACGGAGCGCCTGTTCGAGGGCCGGTGCACGGGCAAGATGGCCTCGGAGCCTCGCGGGGACGGCGGCTTCGGCTACGACCCCGTGTTCCTTCCCGACGACGGCGACGGGGCGCGGACCATGGCCGAGCTGTCGGATTCCGAGAAGGACGCGATCAGCCACCGCGGACGCGCCGCCCGCGCCCTGCTGGCATGGCTCGACGGCTGACCCCCCGCGCCGCCGTCGTCCCGGCGGACCCCCTGCCGCCCGGGCGCACGCCGGCGGCGCTGCTCTCGATCGGCTCCAACAGCGCGCTCATCCTGCTCAAGGTCGTGGCCGGAGCGCTGACCGGCTCGGTGGCGATCCTCAGCGAGGCGCTGCACTCGGCGATCGACCTGGTCGCCTCGATCGTCGCCTACTTCTCGGTCCGCAAGGCCGAGGAGCCGGCCGACGAGGACCACCGCTACGGCCACGAGAAGGTGGAGAACCTGGCGGCGGCGATCGAGGGCATGCTGATCCTCGTCGGCTCCGCGGTGATCGCCTTCGAGGCGGTCCGCCGCCTCGTCAACCCCAGCGACGTGGAGCACCTGGGGATCGGCATCGCGGTGATCGCGTTCTCGATGCTCGCCAACCTGGCCGTCTCGGCGTTCATCGCCCGGCGCGCGCGCGCGACCGACTCGGCGGCGCTCGAGGGTGACGCCGCCCATCTGCGCACCGATGCGCTCACGTCGGGCGGAGTGCTCGTCGCCCTGGTGCTGGTCCAGATCACCGGCGAGGGCTGGATCGACCCGGTCGTCGCTCTGCTGGTGGCCGCCGCGATCGTCGTGTCCGGAATGCGGATCATCGCCCGATCCACCCGGGTGCTCGTCGACGAGGCGCTCCCGGCCGACGAGATGGAGGCGATCCAGGGGGCCGTCCGGGAGTTCGGCCCGCGGGGCGTGGTCGGCTTTCACAAGCTGCGTACGCGGCGGGCCGGCGCGCAGCGCTACATCGACCTTCATGTCCAGTTCCGCCACGGGACGACCCTCGAAGCGGCCCACGCCACGGCGCACGAGCTGCAGGCCGCCATCCGCCGGCGCCTGCGCAACGCCGACGTGCTGATCCACATCGAGCCCGAGGAGAGCGTGCGGCCCGGGACGGAGATGGTGCCGGAGCGCCCGGCGCCGCTCAGCGAAGGTTGATCGCCGCGGCCGCGGCGACGCAGAACGCCGTCGCCGCGTAGCCGATGTAGCCGGCGATGAGAAGGATCACGACGGTGATCAGGCACGCGATCACCGTCGTCAGCCACGCAGCCTTGTCCAGGGGCACGCCCCTATTCTCAGGCACATGTCCCCGGAACGGGCGCTCGACGACCTGCGCACCATGTCCCTCGAGGTCCGGGACGGTGTCGTCCTCGGGGCCGACGGCCGCCGGCTGGCGGGCAATCGCGCCCTCGCGGCGCCGGCCCGGGATCTGTTCGCCCAGGCGGAGAACGCCGCCGAGGTCGAGGTGGCGACGGGGCGGGCGACGGTCTACGCCGCGCGGTCGGGGCGCCGCGCGATCGCCGTCGTGGCGGCCCGCTCGGCCCTGTCCTCCGTGATGCTCTACGACCTCCGGATGACTCTCAGAGCGCTGGAGCCCCGGCGATGAGGCCGCGCGGGCCGCTCGACGCGGTGACCGGCGTCGTCGGCGACGCGGCCGCGGGCCTGCGCCGCCGCCGCGAGGCCCGGCGCCCATTCGTGAAGCTCTACGACGAGTTGGGCGACGTGCGCGTCCTCGATCCGGAGGATGAGCGGGCGCAGGCTCTGCTCGAGATCGCGGCCGCGATGGTCGACGTCGCGGGCCCGGCCTCCCGGGCCGGGCGCGCAGAAGACGCTTGAAGCCCGCAGCTACGGGGAAAAAGTCGCAACGTGCGGCGTTGGAGGCCCTGGGCGCCGCCCGGGTGTCCGTGGCCGTTGTTAGGTTCGATCATCCCACCCCAATTCTCGAAGGAGGACGCAAGTGACGAAGTCCGAGTTCGTCGACAGGGTCGCGAGCAAGTTTGATAGCAAGCGCGAGGCAGAGGACGCGGTCGAGGCCGTCATCGGCACCATCCAGGACGTGCTCCGGAGCGGGGGCGAGGTCAACCTCACCGGCTTCGGGAAGTTCCACGTCGCCCAGCGCGGGGCCCGGCAGGGCAAGCACCCGCGCACCGGTGAGACGATCCAGATCGCCGCGTCGCGAGTTCCCCGCTTCTCCGCGGGCTCAAAGCTCAAGCAAGCCGTAAACGGTTGACCTGATCCCCTTCGGGAAGCGGTTGGCGTCGCGCGTCGAGGAACGCGCGTCACAGCTCGTGCTCGGCCTCGACCCCGACCCGGCCCGCCTGTGGCCGGGCGCGGTCGCGGCCGCGCCCGCCTCGGGGGACTCGGCGCAGCGGGCGGCCGCGGCGGTGGCGGCGCACTGCGCGGCGCTGATCGAGGCGGCCGGTCCGGCGTGCGTCGCCGTCAAGCCGCAGCTCGCGTGCTTCGAGCGGCTCGGCGCGCCCGGCTGGGCGGCCCTGGGCGAGATCGTCGAGCGCGCCCGGGCCGCGGGCCTGCTCGTCATCGCCGACGGCAAGCGCGGCGACGTCCCGGTCACGGCGGCCGCGTACGCGCAGGCGCTCGTGGGCGCCACGCCGACGCCGTTCGGGGAGGTCGCCGGTCTGGGCGCCGACGCCTTCACCGCCAACCCGCTGCTGGGCCGCGACGCCCTCCAGCCCCTGCTCGAGGCGGCGCGGGCGGCCGGCGCCGGGGCGTTCCTGCTCGTGCGCACGTCGAATCCCGGCGCGGCCGACGTCGAGGACCTGCCGGTCGGCGGCGCGCCGCTGTGGGAGCGCCTGGCCGGCCTGGTGGACGAGCTGGGCGGCCCGGGCGACGACCTGGCGGACGTCGGCGCCGTGGTCGGCGCCACCGCTCCCGAGCACGTCGGGCGGATGCGTGAGCTGATGCCCCGCGCCCCCTTCCTGCTCCCCGGGATCGGAGCCCAGGGAGGCCGGATCGAGGACCTCGCGCCCGCGTTCGCCCCGGGGCCCGCGGGCGGTCTGGTGACGGCGTCGCGCAGCATCGCGACGGCCGGCGAGGCGTCCGGCGAGGACCCGGCGGGGGCCGCGCGCGCGGAGGCCGAGCGGCTCCGCGCGGCCGCCTGGGAGCTCGCTTGCGGCGGTGCCTGAACGCGCCGAACCGCGAGTATCATCGGTTTCGCGATGGCAGCCCGAAGCCCCCTGCGCCTCCTGGCGCCGATCGCGATCGTAGTCGTGCTGGTGGGGGTGGTGGTCGTCGTCGTCGGCTCCTCCGACGGTGGCTCCGGCGACAAGGGCAGCGCGCGCACGGCGACCGCTCCGGCCAAGAAGGTGCCGCGCAAGCGCACCTACCGGGTCAAGGAGGGCGACACGCTGACGGCGATCTCCGACAAGACCGGCGTCTCCACGGGGCAGCTCGTCGCGCTGAACCCGGGGCTCGACCCGCAGGCGCTCCAGCCGGGCGACCGGCTCAAGCTCCGGCCGTGACGCGCCGCCGGCTCCGCGCGGCGCTCGTGGCGGCCGCGGTCGTCCTGCTCGCCCCTGCCGCGGCGGGAGCGTCACCGCCCGCCGTGGTGGCGCCGCAGGCGATCCTCATCCAGCCGCAGACCGGCGACGTGATCCTCCGCAAGGCGGTCGACGCCGAGCGCCCGGTGGCGAGCACGACCAAGCTCATGACCGCGCTCCTCGTGCTCGAGCGGGCCAAGCTCGACGACGTGTTCACCGCCGTGCCCTACGAGGCGCAGGCCGCGGAGTCCCGCATCAACCTCAAGGCGGGCGAGCGCATGTCGGTCCGCGACCTGCTCCGGGCGCTGCTCCTCGAGAGCGCCAACGACGCCGCGGCCACGCTGGCCGTCGGCGTGTCCGGCTCGCAGGCCGCGTTCGTCGGCGAGATGAACGCGCGCGCCCGAGAGCTGGGGCTGCGTCACACCGCCTACGCCAACCCGATCGGGCTCGACGAGCCGGGCAACCACTCCAGCGCCCGCGACCTGGCGAAGCTCACGCGCCGCCTGCGCACGAACGCCTTCTTCCGCCGCACCGTCGCCATGCGCAGCGCCCGCCTCACCACCGGGGACCACGCGCGGCAGATCGAGAACACCAACGACCTGCTCGGGAGCCCGCCCGGGGTCAACGGGGTCAAGACCGGTCACACGCTCGAGGCGGGCTACGTGCTCGTCGGCTCGGCCACCCGCGGCCGCGTGAACGTGCTGAGCGTCGTCCTCGGCGACCCGGGCGTCGCCGCCCGCGACGCCGACACGCTCGCCCTCCTGCGCTACGGGCTCTCGCTCTACCGGGAGGTGCCGATCGTGCAGCCGGACCGGGTGGTCGCCAGCGCGCGGGTCAAGTACCGCGAGGAGGACCGCATCGAGCTCGTCCCGGCGCGCCGCGTGCTCAAGATCATGCGCCGCGGCGAGCGCCCGCTGGCCACGGTCACCGCGAAGAAGGTGCTCGAGGGCCCGCTCCCGCGCGGCGCCGTGGCGGGGTCGGTGACCGTTCGTGTCCGCGGGCGGGTGGTGGCCCGCGTCCCGCTCGTGACGGCGCAGCCCGTCCCCAAGGTCTCGCTGGCCGAGCGCGCGATCGACTTCGTATTCAAACCGGGTACGCTCGCCGTGATCTTCCTCGTCGCGGCCGCGGGAGCAGCCCTCTTCATCGGCCTGCACCGCCGCCGGCGGGCAAAGGACCAGGTGCCAGCTCCGTGATCGTCACAGTCACCCTCAACGCCGCCGTCGACAAGACGCTCGAGGTGCCGAACTTCCGGCTCGGGCGCCGCCACCGCAGCGTCGAGCAGCGGACGATGGCGGGCGGCAAGGGAGTCAACGTCGCGCGCGCCGTCAAGCGCCTCGGCCAGCCGGTGATCGCGACCGGGTTCGCCGGAGGCCCCGCGGGCACGCGGATCGTCGAGCAGCTCACCGAGGAGTCGATCCTCAACGACTTCGTGCGCATCCGCGAGGAGTCGCGCACCAACACGGCCGTGCTCGACCCCACGAGCGGCGAGCAGACCGAGATCAACGAGCCGGGACCCGAGGTCACGCAGAGGGAAGTGGAGCTGTTCACCGACAAGCTGCTCTACCTCGCGCAGGGCGCTCAGCTGGTCGTCTTCGCCGGCAGCCTGCCCCGCGGGATCGAGAGCCGACCTGTACGCGCAGCTGATCCGCGATCTGCGCAAGCTGGGCGTGACCACCGTGGTCGACTCCGACGGCGAGCCGATGCGCCACGCCGTCCGCGCCGAGCCCACCGTCGTGTCGCCGAACGTCCTCGAGGCCGAGGAGCTCGTGGGCCACGAGTTCAACGACGACGAGGACCGCACGATCGCCGTGCGCGAGCTGGTCGAGCTGGGCGCGCGGGAGGCGATCATGACCGTCTCCGACGGGTGCTTCGCTCATATCGTCGAGGACGGCGGCCCCCGTCTCTACCGGGTCCGGGTGGAGCCGCGCGAGCCGCGCGCGGCGGTCGGATCGGGCGACGCCTTCCTCGCCGGCTACGTGTCCGCTCGCTACACCGGCTCGTCGCCGGCGGAATGCCTGCGCTTCGGGGTCGCCTGCGGGGCCGAGTCCACCCAGCACCTCGGTGCGGGAGTGATCGAGCCGCGTGAGGTCGAGCGCCTGATCGAGGAGATCACCGTCGAGTCGATCGAGATCCCGGCGGAGGTCTCGTAACCCCGAGTTTGCGGGTTCGGCCCCCGGGATCCGTGGGGGGCGGTTGCTAGGATCAATCGATGGAAGTCGAGATCGGACGTGGCAAGAAGGCGCGACGCGCCTACGGCTTCGATGACATCGCCATCGTCCCCTCGCGCCGCACGCGCGATCCCGACGACGTGGACATCTCGTGGAAGCTCGGCGACTACCGCTTCGAGCTCCCGCTGCTCGCCTCGGCCATGGACGGCGTCGTCTCCCCCGAGACGGCCGGGATCCTCGGCGACCTGGGCGGGCTCGCGGTGCTCAACCTCGAGGGCATCTTCACCCGCTACGAGGACGCCGACGAGCAGCTGGAGCGCATCTCGCAGCTCCCCAAGGAGGAGGCCACGCGCGAGATGCAGGACATCTACCAGGAGCCGGTCAAGCCGGAGCTGATCGCGCGCCGGGTCGAGGAGATCAAGGCCAAGGGCGTCGTGGCGGCCGCCTCGCTCACTCCCCAGCGCGTCCTTCAGTACTACGAGATCGCCCTCGAGGCCGGGCTCGACATCCTCGTCATCCAGGGCACGGTCGTGTCGGGCGAGCACGTGTCGGAGTCGACGGAGCCGCTCAACCTCAAGGAGTTCATCCCGTCGCTCGACGTTCCCGTCGTGGTGGGCGGCTGTGCCTCGTACCACACGGGACTGCACCTCATGCGCACCGGCGCCGCCGCCGTGCTCGTGGGCGTCGGGCCCGGCGCCGCGTGCACCACCCGCGGCGTGCTCGGGATCGGCGTCCCCCAGGCGACGGCGATCGCCGACGTCGCGGCCGCCCGCTCCCAGCACATGCTCGAGACGGGCGAGTACGTGAAGGTCATCGCCGACGGCGGCATGCGCAACGGCGGCGACGTGGCCAAGGCGATCGCCTGCGGCGC
Source organism: uncultured Actinomycetes bacterium (assembly GCA_963842605.1). GTDB lineage: Bacteria > Actinomycetota > Thermoleophilia > Solirubrobacterales > Solirubrobacteraceae > AC-38. The sequence goes on along the minus strand of CAWJGV010000015.1, from coordinate 102,039 downwards.
CGACGCGGTGATGATCGGCTCCCCGCTGGCGCGCGCCTACGAGGCGCCCGGCCGCGGCTTCCACTGGGGCATGGCGACCTTCCACCCGACGCTCCCACGGGGCGCGCGCGTGGCCACGGTGCAGAACGGGTCGATCGAGGAGATCCTCGTCGGCCCGGCCCGGGAGAACGACGGCACGTTCAACCTGATGGGCGGCCTGCGGACCTCGATGGCCACGACCGGCTACAAGGACATCGCGGAGTTCAACCGGGCCGAGCTGATGGTCGCCCCCGCGCTCCAGACCGAGGGCAAGCAGCTCCAGCGCGACCAGGGCGTGGGCATGGGCGCGAACGGAGCCAAGGCGGTCGCTCTGGTAAATGAGTGAGACGGTCGCCGCCCCGCCCGTCCCGCAGAGGAAGCGGCACGTGCCGAGCGGGAGCGGTCGACACGGAGGAGGTGGTCGTCCTCGACTACGGGGGCCAGTACTCCCAGCTGATCGCCCGGCGGGTGCGCGAGCTGGGCGTGTTCTCCGAGCTGCTTCCCCATCACGTCGGGGTGGAGGAGATCGCCCGCCGCAAGCCCTGCGGCCTGATCCTGTCCGGCGGCCCGGCCTCCGTCTATGCCGACGGGGCCCCGAAGCTCGACGTCCGGCTGCTCGAGCTCGGCATCCCGGTCATGGGCATCTGTTACGGCATGCAGCTGATCACCCTGGAGCTGGGCGGCCGCGTGGAGGGCGCCGAGGTGGGGGAGTTCGGGCGCTCGGAGCTGACCGTGCGTGAGCCCGGCCGCCTCCTGGCCGACCTGCCGGCCGAGCAGACCTGCTGGATGTCGCACCGCGACACGGTGTTCGAGGCGCCGGAGGGCTTCACCGCGCTGGCCTCCTCCACCGCCTCCCCCGTCGCCGCCCTCGAGAACGTCGAGCGAGGGATCTACGGCATCCAGTTCCACCCCGAGGTGGTGCACACCCCCTACGGCAACGCGGTCCTCGAGCGGTTCCTGACCGACATCTGCGGCTGCGAGCCCACCTGGAGCGCGACCTCGATCATCGACGACCAGATCGCCCGCATCCGCGCCCAGGTGGGCGACGGACGGGTCATCTGCGGCCTGTCGGGGGGCGTGGACTCCAGCGTGGCCGCGCTGCTCGTGCACCGCGCCGTCGGCGACCAGCTCACGTGCGTGTTCGTCGATCACGGCCTGATGCGCAAGAACGAGGGCGAGCAGGTGATCGCCGCCTTCTCCGACCAGTTCAAGATCCCGCTCGTCGCCGTGGACGCCGAGGACCGCTTCCTCACCCGCCTGCAGGGCGTGACCGAGCCCGAGGCGAAGCGCAAGATCATCGGGGAGGAGTTCATCCGGGTCTTCGAGGAGGAGGCCGGCCGCCTCGAGGGGGCGCGCTACCTCGTCCAGGGCACGCTCTACTCCGACGTCATCGAGTCGGGAGGGGGCACCGGGGCCGCGACGATCAAGTCGCACCACAACGTCGGCGGGCTGCCCGACGACCTCGAGTTCGAGCTCGTCGAGCCGCTGCGCTCGCTGTTCAAGGACGAGGTGCGCCGCGTGGGCGCGGAGCTCGGGCTCCCCGACCGCCTCGTCTGGCGCCAGCCCTTCCCCGGCCCGGGCCTGGCCATCCGCGTCGTCGGCGGCGAGGCGACGCGGGAGCGCCTCAACCTCCTGCGCGACGCCGACGCGATCCTCCAGGACGAGATCCGCAAGGCCGGCCTGTATGGAGAGCTGTGGCAGTCGTTCTGCGTGCTGCCCGACATCCGCACGGTCGGCGTCCAGGGCGACGAGCGCACCTATGGCTCGGTGGTGGTCATCCGCGCCGTGACCAGCGACGACGCCATGACCGCCGACTGGGCGCGCCTCCCTTACGAGCTGCTCGAGCAGATCGCCTCGCGCATGATCGCCGAGATCCGCGAGGTCAACCGGGTGGTGCTCGACATCACGAGCGAACCGCCGGGAACGATCGAGTGGGAGTGAGGCCATCGGCGGCTCCGGCCGCCTGACTGCGTCCTCGGGGTCGGATGTGCGGAGCACAATCCGAGCCCGCTGCGTCCTGGTCAGCCGGCCGGAGCCGCTGCGCCGGACTCACTCCCACGTCGTGGGAGTAGCGCCACCCTACTGTGCTGACTCGTACCAGCCGACAACGAGCCGGGAGACGCACACGGACTGCGGCGGGAGGGTGATGACCTTGAGCCGCCGGACGGTCGGCGGACCGGCCTCAGCGAACCGAGCCCCGATCTCCGTCACGGCCGTCGTGGTTCGCTCGCTTCCCGGCAGGACGGCGTCTCGGCCCGGCAAGTACCCGGCCCCGCGATCGAACTGCAGTTCGACCTGCGCCCTGCCCCCGGTTCGGTAGGTCGTCTGCACGAACCACGGACGGCCGACGAGGGGGCGGCGCGGGACGACTTCGATGCCGCCCCCGAGCCGGGTGGGGGCGATGCAGGCCTCCGTGCCATGCCAGCGAGTGGACGTGGCGGCGACGCTGATCAGTCCCTGACGCCGGAGGTCGGCGAGAGCGCCCCCGAAGACCGGCCGGAAGCGAACCGCCCGGAGGCGGCCGGCCTCGCTGACCCGGTAGGTCGGGTCCGCCGGACCTCCGAAACGGGCTGCGGAGGCGAACAGCGGCACGATCTGGGAGAGGCGGTCGACCCCGGGATAGACCCAGAAGGGGAGGACCCGTAAGGGCGTGTGACCGTCGAGCAGCATCGGCCCGACGCCTCCGGTCTCCCGGTCGCGTACGCCGCGCTGGATGTTCCCGACCCAGTGCCGACTGGCCTTGGCCGCCGGCACCTCGTCGGCGATCGACGCGTCGCTGGCCGCCACCAGCCCCACGTACAAGGCAACACCGGCGGCCGCCAGCGCGACGGCCCGGCGTCCCGGCCGCGCCCGGCTCTCCTGGACCACCCGGGCCTCGGCGAGGGAGCTCGCCGGTCGAACGAAGGCACAGGGAATGACGATCGCGGCCACGAAGGCCAGGTCCGCGTAGTAGCGCAGCGAGTACGCGATGTTCGGCCCCCAGTCGAGCCGGGACAGGTACACCGCGGCGTTGAGGAGGAACGCCACGGCCAGGAACGCCCAGGCGCGCCAGGCCGAGCGGCGGCGAACGATGCTCACGACGACGGCGGCCGCGAGCGCGATCTGGCAGGCCGCCACCCCGGCGCTGCGGATCAGGTCATGGCTGCCCGGGGTCACGCGGACGCCCAGGATCCCGGGCGAGAACCCGTGGAGCCACCCTCTCCACAGGTACTCCCAGACGATGCTCAGACCGGGGACATGCCAGTGGCCGGTGTAGTCCCGCGTCGTGTAGACGACGAAGTAGACGGCCAGCGGGATCGCGTACAGCACCCAGACGCGCCACTCCCCGGCCACGCGGCGGATCGACGTCCGCAGCGGCACGTCGGGGTCCAACAGGAGCACGCGCATGAGCACGAGCCAGACCGGGATCAAGACGCCCTTCTCCGAGAAGAACAGAGCGCCGACCATGGCCGCGACCGACCACCACAACCAGGCCTGACGCCGGCCGCGCCACCAGCACAGGTACGCGTGGATCGAAGCCAGCGCGAGCGTCGTCTCGGTCAGCGAGTGCGATCCGGCCGAGTACCACTGCAGCGAGGGCATCAGCAGGACCGAGGTGCCGTACGTGAAGGCGATCACGAAGGTCCACCACCGGCTGCCGAACAGCAGCGCGAGTATCCGCTGGAGCAGGACGACCCCGATCGACTGGATGGCCACCAGGGTGGCCAGGGCGGCGGTGAAGTCGAAGCCGACGACTCGCCACAGCGTGAACGTGAGCAGACGCTGCCCCGGCGCGAACCGCCCGATCTGGTTCCCGATCAGCCAGCCGGGGGTCAGGTCGGCCGTGCGGGCATGGAACAGGCTGACGAAGTCGTCCTGGAAGAAGTACGAGCGCGAGGCGAAATGCCACACCACGGCTCCTTGGGCGAGCACGACGAGGGCCAGGAGCATCCCGTCGCGGGAGCGAAGCCGGGCGGTCACGGGGACGGCCAGCGTATCCGACCGTGCCGCGCGGGGCACTGTCGAGTCGGACGTAGCCGGGCGCCGCATGCGGTCGTAGAGCGCCGACAGCGCGACCGCGGCGAAGATCACGATCGAGATCTCGGCGGCGTGGCGGAAGCGAGTGAGCCCGTAGCCCAGTCGCGCTGATCAGGTCACCAGGAGCACCGGGGCGAGCAGCACGCGCAGCGGCGCGCGCCGGGCGCGCAGGGCCACCGCACCGAGGACGGCCAGCGGCAGCAGCAGCCAGTAGACGACGAGCCCGATCTTCGAAACCGTCCATCGGCGACCCTCGTTGAACCCGACTCCTCGCCATGGCTGGTAGAGATCCCAGGTTCGGAGGACCCGCACCGCCGATCACGACGGGCACTCGGCCGAAGTGCGTCGCGCGCGTAGTTGAGTCCCTTCCGGCGCTGTCGGGCCGCCGCCATCGCCTCGTTCGACGATTCGGGAACGCCGACGCAGCCGAAGTCCCACAGGCCGATGTTCCTCCCGTGGTAGGTGGTGCGCAGTTGGCGCCCGCGATCGAGGCTGCCGTTGTTGCGTCGAGCCGACCACGATCCGGTCGAACCTGACCGAGTTGCGGATCGTCCAGGGGGCGATCGCCAGCGCGACGCCAAGGCAGGCGAGCGCGAGGCGGGTGGCGACGAGCCGGGCGGGCGATGTTCCGGCGCCAGACGACGGGAAGGGCGAGCAGGGGAAGGAGCAAGAGTCCCTCGGAGCGGGCGAGCGACGCGACGCCGATCGCGACGCCGAGCGTCAGCGGCCCACCAGCCGCTCGGCGGGTCGAGCAAGCGGTAGGCGAGCAGCATCGCAACGGCCACGCACAGGCCGAACAGCGACTCGGTCAAGAGTGACCCATCGGCCGTGATCAGCACCGGGTACGTGGCCGCGATCCCGGCGGCCAGCAGCCCGACGCGAGCGCCGCCGACGCGCCGCCCGAGGTAGCCGATCGCGATCACCGTGCCGGTCCCCACGAACCCACCGGTGAGGCGGTGCGCGATGTAGCCGTGCGAACCATACGAGTCGAAACGGCGCGCCTTCCCCGCCGAGCCGCGAGACGAGCGAGAGCAGCTCCGGCCACAGCGGGGGGTGGACCGCCGTGGGTACCGCATGGCCCGCCAGCACGCTGGGCGGGTCGACGTAGCCGTAGCCCTGGGCGATCACGTTGGCGAGGTCGTGGTAGTAGTAGAAGTCGCCGATACCGGTCTGGTGGGGGTCGATCACCACCGTGTAGAGGACCCGCAGCGCCAGGCCTGCGGCCGCGATAGCGAGTAGCCGAAGGGCAAAGATCCGGTCCGCGCCTTCTCGCATGCGGACCTATCCAATCACTAGGCTCACGCGCGACGTCCCCGCCGCTATGACCTCGCGCTCCTCTGCACATCCTGGTCCTGGTGGACCGTGACTGGACCCATCCCCAGGGGGCGGGACCGGCGCGAATCTCCGGGCTCACGTCAAGTACTTCACGCAGTGGGGGCACCGCGTGACGGTCATGACCGGCTCCTATCCGGGCGCCGTACGGTCGAGCGCGACGGGCCGGTGACCGTCTATCGCAACGGCGGCCGCAAGAGCGTCTTCCCGCAGACCGATCACCCGGCTCCTCGCCGGGCTGGCCCGGGACGCCGACGTCGTGCTGGAGATCGTCAACGGCATCACCTTCCTCACCCCGCTCTGGCTTCGCCGGCCGCACGTGCAGTACGTCCACCACGTCCACCGCGAGCAGTACATCGAGGAGATGGGCCGGTTCGGGCGGATGGCCGCCTTCATGGCCGAGACCGCGCCCCTGCGGTGGCTGTACCGCCGGGGGCGCTTCGTGACGGTCTCCGAGGCGACCGCGCGGCAGCTCATGGAGCTCGGCATCCCGCGCGAGGCCATCGAGGTCAACTACCACGGTCCGGAGCCCGACGAGTACGGCCCGGGCACGCGCGCGACGGAGCCGACGCTGATCTACCTGGGCCGGCTGAAGCGCTACAAGCGCATCGAGGTGCTCCTGGACGTCCTGGAGGGCGCACCCGACGCGGTCCTCGACATCGTGGGGACGGGCGAGCATCGTCCGGTCCTCGAGGCCGAGATCGCGGCCCGCGGGCTCCAGGACCGCGTGCGCCTGCACGGCTTCGTCGATCACGAGCGGAAGGTCGAGCTGCTGCGCAGCGCTCGTGGGCCCTCGTCACCGCCTCGGCGGCCGAGGGCTGGGGACTGACCACGCTCGAGGCCGCGGCGTGCGCCACTCCGAGCGTCGCGCTCGGGGTCGGCGGGCTGGCCGAGGCGGTCCAGCACGAGCGCACCGGCCTGCTGGCCCGGGACTCGGCCGACATGGTCGTGCAGACGCGCCGGATCCTCGCCGACGCCGAGCTGCGCGAGCGGCTCGGAGCCAACGCCTTGCGCCGCGCCCAGGAGCTCGGCTGGCGCCACACGGTCGGCCGGACCCTGGCCGTGCTCGAGGAGCAGCTCGGGCGGGCTCCCTAGCCGGCGCCCGGTCGCGCCCGCGCCCCTGCCGGACGTGGCGCCCGCCATCGTCGACAGGAGACGGGCTCGGCTGGCCCCGAGCAGCGCGGAGGGCGAGTGAGCCCGGCGCCGCTGTCGGCTGGTCGTCAGTCCCGGACGACGTAGTAGACGCTCTCCTCGAAGAGGTGAACGTCGGGATCGCGCCGCGTGACCACGTCGAGGACGCGCGCGCCGTGGGACTCCAGGAACGCGACGACGTCGGGCTTGGGTATGGCCACCATCCGGTTGGGGTGCAGGCCCAGGCGCCAGTAGAGGAAGCGGGGCCGCAGGCCCAGGCGGCGCAGGGCGAGGTAGACGTTGCGCCGGGGCTGCAGCCGCAGGGCGAGCGGTAGGGCCGACGGGAGCTGGAAGACCAGGAGGCCGCCCGGGCCGCAGCACCCGCAGGAACTCGGCCACGTAGCCCAGGATCATCGCCGCGGTCGGGCAGGTGCTGAAGGACGATCCGCGTGTTGACGAGGTCGAAGGACGCGTCGTCGAACACGCGCAGGTCGGGGCGGGCGTTGACCTGGAACGACACGTTGGGCACGTCCTCGTTGAAGCGCGTGGCGTTGTCCACCATGGTCTGCGAGATGTCGACGCCGACGGCGCGGTCGAACCGCGCCGCCAGCGCGCGCGTCAGGCGGCCGACGCCCGAGCCGAAGTCCAGCGCAGCCTCGTGATCCGCGGGGCAGCTCGAACTGCGCGGCGTGGTCCATGACCTCGGCGATCTGGGCCTCGCCGGTGCGGTAGAAGTCGTCGCGATCCCAGCGGCCGTACTTGCGGTCGGGCTGGGAGAGGACCGCCCAGAACGGATCCTGAGCGGCGAAGTCCTCCCAGTTGCGCTTTTCCTCGGTGAGCTCAGGCATACCGTGCGGCGCGGCGAGGATAGCTCATGGCCTCCGCGATTCTCCGGGCGCGGTCGATCGCCGCCGTCCCCGGGCGTCGAGCAGGCAGGCGGCGCCGACCGCGCACACCGCTGCCGACCGCGAGCCAGTGCGCGGCCTGGTGCGCGTCGGCGTAGCCGAAGAAGCCGACGTCGAGTCGGAGCTGGGATCGAGGACGTAGAGCAGCGGGAATCACCGCGAGCAGCGGGATCGCCGGCCACAGCAGGCGCCGGGAGGTCAGCGCCCCGCCAGGTGAGGAACGCGGCGGCGACGCCGAGCAGCACGCCCGCCCGGACGGCGAAGAACCAGGCTCCCAGGAGCCCACGCCCGATCGCCGACCGCCAGTGCGGCCCTCCAGTCGAGGCGCAGAACGGAGTCGGCGGGCGGCACGTCGCGGCGCCCGGCGGGATCGTCCGCGCGGCCGCGTGCGGCGCCGCGACGGCGCACGCCACAGCGGCAGCACGAGGAGCACGGCAGGATCGCGAGCCCGGCGAGCGCCGAGACGACGTAGGAGACCGTGGCCAGCCGCTGGGGCGCGAACCAGAACTCGGCGCGCCGGCGCACGAGCCGGCCGACCCGCCAGCCGTTGGCGAAGCCGTCGATCGGCTCGGGCGCGCCGAGCTCGCGCTCCTTCGCCGTCGCGCGAGCGGCACGACGCCCGCCAGCCCCGCGAGTAGCCCTCGCCGAGGACGAGCCAGGCCGGCCGGTCGCAGCGCCAGGCGCACCCCGGTCCGCGAGCCGTCGCCGCCGCTGCCCTGCGACTCGACGACGCCGGGCGGCGGCGGCGGGGCCGAGCTCCCGGACGCGCCCGGCGAGCGCAGGCTGAGCAGGTAGGGCCGCATCGTCGTGCCCGGCCGCCGTGACCAGACCGGTGCCGGCGGGCAGGTCGAGCGAGCGGCGAGTGCCGCACTCCGGCCAGCCGCAGCGGGCGCCCCGCGGTCGAGCGCCTCGAGGCTCCCGGAGACCGTCGCCGTCGCGGACGACGAGGCGGGAGCGAACGACCAGATCGCCGCATCTCGTCCGGAACCGGCCGTGACGCGGCGGGGCGGGAGGGTGCAGGCCCGGGATCTCGACCTCGCCGATCGCCACCGCATCGAGCAGCCGGCGGGCGCCGGCGGCGCTGGGCGCATCGACGTCGGTCACGTCCATGCGCAGCGGACTGCGTCCGCACCGCGCCGCGGAAGGAGCGACGGTGCCGTCGGCCCGCACGGCGCAGGTCGCGGAAGGCTCGCCCGCCGGCCTCGACGTCCAGCGCGCGCGGGAAACGCGATACTCCGCCGGGCCGCGCACCAGCCGCAGCCGGCGCACGGTGAACGGCTCCGGCGAGCGGACGGAGAGCCACGCCGGGCGCTGCTGGTCGTAGTCGGCGACCCACGACGTGCCGGGTCCCCGTCGAACGCCGACGACGCCCGGCGCGCCGGGAACGCCCTCGAAGCGGCTGGAGCCGTCGAGCCGCCAGCCGGCGGGCACGCCCGGCGAGCCGGTCGAAAGCCGGGTCGGGCGCGTCGGGCGACGGGCTGGCCCAGCCGGAGATCCCGTCGAACCGCCGCCGGACCGGGAGCGTCACCAGCCGCGCGATCTCCGATCTCCGGATCGCACTTGTCGGTGCTCGGCCGACGGGCGAAACGGGAAGTCGTCGGTCGTGCGCTGGAGCTCGACCGCGACGGAGTTGCGGCGGAGATCGAGGCCGCGAGTGGCCGTGGCGAGCCACGTGGGCAGGCGCAGCGACTCGCGCACGCGCACGCCCGGGATCTCGACCTCGTCCAAGCCCAGCGTGCCCAGCAGCGGTCGCTCGGTGACCGCAGCCGCAGCGTCCGCAGCGGCCGCGCGCCGATCGCGATCCGGTTCCAGCCCAGCGGCGAGAGGTTGACCAGGTCGCTCGCGTCCGCCGTTCACCGTGACCCCGAGCGGCACCGGGCCTCCGGCTCTCGAAGGCGCGGGGATGCACGCGGATGTACGGCACCGCCCGGGACGGCGCAGCGTCAGATCGAGGCACGCGACAGCGACGGCAGTGGCTCGGGCGGGACCCACGTCGTGTCGATCCGCCCGTCGAACGCGGCGTACGGCGCGGCGGCTCCGGCGGCAGGGTGTTCGCGCCGGGCGCTCGGGCGCGCGCAGGATCGCCAGGTCGCCGTAGTCGGCCACGGTCTGGCCGCTCGTCCCGCGCTCGGGGAACAGGTCGAACGCACGGGACGTCGCGGGCGATGGCCTCTCCGGCCGCGAGCGTCGGCCCGACGTCTCCCGCGGATCAGGCTCGACGTCAGCCTGCGGCGGCGGTTGGAGTCGGAGAACACGAGCGTGGCGCCCGACCGCACCTCGTCGCGGATGGCGTCACGGTCGAGGTCTCCGGCGTAGAAGAGCGCCTGGCTCGGCGGAGAGGCCGCCGGTCGCCGCGAGCTCGGCGATCCCGTCCCCGTCGCCGTCGAGGACCACGCTCCGTTCCGTCGCGTTCAGGCGGACGACGCCGGCACCGTGGCCACCCGGGGGTCGGCGTAGCGGCGCAGGTCCGGCAGCGCCACGCCCGGGCCCCCCTGGCCCCGGAGCGGCGCATAGCGCCGGGTCGAGCCGTAGGCGGCGGCCGCTCGCTCGAACCCGGGCTGGTCCTGCAGGGACTCGGCGATGGTCGCCGGCGGGGACTCGCCCGCTCTGCGCCGGAAGGCCGTCGGCGGCGACCAGCACCTGCCCGACGCCCATGTGCTCGAGCAGCGGGCCGAGCTGACCGGGCACCAGCCGACCCTGCTGGACGAGGTCGTCGACCGCCTCCTGGAGCTGCACGGCGCGCGGATCGGCGTAGTGGCCCACCGTCCGCTGGAGCACCGGGTGGCGGGTCAGCGCCGGCGCGATCGGAGGGTCGAACGGTCTGGCCCCACCGGTAGGCGCCGAACAGCTGGCCGGGCAGCACCATGATCCGCCGGTCGTCCGGGCGCGGCGCGGGCCGCGTCGGCGAGGGCGGCGCGCCACTCGCCGGGAACCGAGCCGTACGTGAAGGCCGGCTCGATCAGCCGGCCGCGTGAAGAGCGGGAGCGCGAAGAGCACCGCCACCGCGGCGAACGCGCCGAGGCGGCCACCGGCACGAGCACGCGCGCGGCGGCCCGGGGAGCCGGGGCACGAGCGCCACGAGCTCCCGAGCGGCGGCCCCGGCGAGGCAGGCCAGGCTGAGGGCGAGCAGCGGCCCCGCCTTGTAGGTGGTGCGCAGGAACTGGGTGGCCTGCAGCTTGTAGTAGATGGACTCCAGCGTGCCTGCGGCGGGCTTGCCCGCCGGATAGCCCGCGGCCATGACCAGCAGGGCGCCCACGGCGAGCAATCCGAAGAACGGCGCGTAGGGCCAGCGCCGGGTCAGCAGCAGCCCGCCGAAGGCGAGGAGCGGCACCGCGAACGTCGCGACGATCACGGGCGCGCTCGTCAGGTAGGGCCGCACCGCCGTCGAGGCCGGCTGGACGATGCCGAACCCGGTCTCGAAGTACGACAGCCAGTACCCCATGAGCCGCAGCGACTCCGACATGCTGCTCGTCGACCAGATCGAGCTGCGGCTGCTCGGTGAAGGCGAGGAAGTCGGGGCCCTGCTTGCTCTGGATCAGCGCCGGGACGATCCACCACGCCGAGGCGAGCGCCGCCGAGCAGGGCCGCCCGCCACGCGAAGGCGAGCGCGTCGGCTCGCCGCTCCCGAAGCACCACGACCTCGTAGAGGAGGAGCGCAGCGGGCGCCACGGCGATCCAGAAGACCGTGGCCGCGTTCGTCCCTCCGCTGCTGGCCGCGACGGCGAGCGCGACCACCGCCGGCCAGCGCCACGCGCGCGGCTCCCGCAGGCCGCGGTGTGCCGCGAGCAGGATCCACGGCAGCGCGGCGTACGCGAGCAGCGACGCGGTCGCGCGGTTGGCCTGCACGACGACGTAGGGATTGGCCAGGTAGAGGACGGCGGCGACCAGGTGAACCGAGCCGCGCCGGCGGCTCGTAGAGCGCGTCGACGAGCAGCACCGTCCCCCAGCCCGCCAGCCAGAGCAGCGCCGCCAGCCAGATCCGCTCCGCGATCCAGGCCGGCACGCCGAGCGCGTCCGTCCCGGCGAAGTACGGCCCCATCGGGAACAGGTAGCCGACGAACTGACCGCTCTGGACGTGGCCGAGGTCCAGGGTGGGGCTCCACACCGACGTGACGCGGTCCAGGAAGAGCCCCGGGTCGACGGTCAGCTCGACCCGCGTGTCGGTGTAGGTGCGGCCGTGGCGCTGCCCGAAGGCGAGGAGCAGCGACAGCGCCGCGAGACCCCACGGGAGCGCCCTGCCGAACGCGGGAAGACGGAGGCGCGTCGCCATGGAGCGGCCTATCCTAAGTGCGCGCACCGCGAGTCCGGTCCGACGGAGTAGCTCGACGGGCATCGCGTCTACCGGGCGCTCTCGGGCGCGGCGTTCATGCCGGCTCGACCGTCCCCTCCGCGGTCAGGTGACGTGTCCAGCCAGACGCCCGAGTCGCCGAGTTCTCCTCGCTGCTCCGCGTCGAGGTGCGCCCAGCGTTCGCCCACCCGCTTGTAGCCGCGCTGCTCGTCGCGCGACGCGCCACTTCCAGACGCGGGGCCAGGACGATGAGATGGGGCGAACGGTCACCGAGCCGCGCTCATAGATGCCCAGGCGGTCCTTCCCGACGATGATGTCGTCGATGACGACGGTGAAGCCCTCCTCGAAGAAGTTCGCGACGAGGAGGGCGCGTGCTTCGCCGCTGCGCGGTGACGGCGTGCTCGCCGCGCGGCGTCCTCATCAGGTCGACAGCGCCGCCGGCACGATCAGACCCTGCCAGGGCTCGGCTTCGATGTGCACACCGCGGCCGAAGCGCTGCGCCAGGGCCGCGAAACCGTCGATCTTGCCGGCCCCAGGAATGCCCGTGACGAGGAAGACACGCGGCGCCACCCGTGGGATTTCACCGCAAGGCCCCGTTCCCTATCATCAGGCGGCCGCGCGAAAAGGCGCGGCTCTTTCGTGCCATGAAGACCTATGTCGCCACATCCGCCGATCGCGAGCGCAACTGGCTCGTGGTCGACGCTGCGGGCAAGACGCTCGGCCGGCTCGCCACGCAGATCGCCGACCTGCTGCGCGGGAAGGGCAAGCCGGAGTACACGCCGCACGTGGACACCGGCGACTTCGTGGTCGTGATCAACGCCGAGAAGATCGCGGTGACCGGGAACAAGCTCGCCGACAAGCGCTACTACCGCCACTCGGGATACCCGGGCGGGCTGAGGTCGCGCACGCTCGGGGACATGCTCGAGCGCCGGCCCGAGGAGGTCATCCGCCGCGCGGTGCGCGGGATGATGCCCCGCAATCGCCTGGCCCGGAAGCAGCTCACCAAGCTCAAGGTGTACGCCGGGCCGGATCACCCCCACGCCGCCCAGAAGCCGCAACCGCTGGAGATCAACACGTAATGGCCGACGAGCCCCAGAACCCCGAGGAGAACGAGCCCTCGCCCGGCGAGGAGAGCGAGCAGGCCCCCACCCCGGAGGCCGAGGCGCCCGCGGAGGAGCAGCCCGCCGCTCCGGAGGAGCAGCCGGCCGCTCCGGAGGAGGAGCCCGCTCCGGCTGCCGAGGAGCCTGCGCCCGCTGCGGACGAGCCCGCTCCGGCTGCCGAGGAGCCCGCTCCGGCTGCGGAGGAGCAGCCCGCCGCTCCGGCCGCCGAGGAGCCCGCTCCGGCCGCCGCCGAGGAAGGGCCCGAGACGCCGCGGGCCAAGCCGGAGATCCCCGGCGCCGACCTCGAGGTCGACATCGTTCCCGAGGGCTACGACCCGCTCTCGCGCGAGGAGGCGGAGGCCGAGGCCTACGACGCCGAAGGCGCGCCGATCTCCTCGGAGACCGACGAGGAGGACCGTCCGGTCCCGCAGGCGGCGATCGACCTCGCCGCCGGCGCCCGCTACGGCGCCACCGGCAAGCGCAAGACGGCGATCGCCCGCGTGGTCCTCAAGCCCGGAAAGGGCGAGTACCTGGTCAACGGCCGAGCCCTCGAGGTCCACTTCCCGCGCCCCACCCTCCAGCGGAACATCCGGCAGCCGCTCGAGACCGTGGGCTACGAGTCGCGCATGGACGTCGTGGCCACCCTGCACGGCGGGGGCGTCTCCGCCCAGGCGGGTGCCCTGCGCCACGGCATCTCCCGCGCTCTCATCGAGGCCGATCCGAACCTCCGCGGGGAGCTCAAGCGCCGCGGCTTCCTCACGCGGGATCCGCGCGTGAAGGAGCGCAAGAAGGCCGGCCTGAAGAAGGCGCGCAAGCGCCCGCAGTTCTCGAAGAGATAGCTGGCTCGCCGCCTCTTCGGGACCGACGGCGTGCGCGGGGTCGCGGGCCAGGACGTCACGGCCGAGCTCGCCCTGGGGCTCGCCGCGGCCGCGGTCCGCCGCGCGTCGGCGGGCGGCCGGCCGCCCCAGGTCCTCGTCCTGCGGGACACGCGCGAGTCCGGCGACATGCTCGAGGCGGCGACGGCGGCCGGCGTAGCCCAGGCGGGCGGCACCGCCCTGCTGGGAGGCGTCCTGCCCACCCCGGCCGCGCCGCTGCTCGTGCGCCGCTACGGGCTCGACCTCGGCGTCGTGCTGTCCGCCTCGCACAATCCCTTCCACGACAACGGGATCAAGTTCTTCGGCGCCGACGGCGACAAGCTGTCGGACGAGGCCGAGGAGGAGATCGAGGCCCTGTTCGAGGAGGGCCCGCCGCCCGCCGGCCCGATCGGGCGCGTCCGCGATTTCCACGGCACGCTCGAGGACTACCTGCGCGAGCTGCACACCCGCTTCGAAGCCCTCGACCTGAGCGGCGTGAACGTCCTGCTCGACTGCGCCCACGGGGCGGCCTACCGCGCCGCGCCCGAGATCTTCCGGCGCCTGGGCGCGGAGGTCACGGCGATCGGCGTCGATCCCGACGGACGCAACATCAACGACGGCGTCGGCTCGACCCACGTCGACACGCTCGCCGCCGCGGTGGCGGAGGGCGGCGCACGACCTCGGCTTCGCCTTCGACGGCGACGCCGACCGCGTGCTCGCCGCGGACCGGCGAGGGCAGGTGGTCGACGGCGACGAGCTGATCGCGCTCGCCGCCGTCCATCTCCGCGAGGCCGGTCGTCTTCCGGGGAACGGGGTGGCGGTCACCGTGATGACGAACTACGGCTTTCACACCGCGATGCGCGACGGAGGGATCGAGGTCGCCACCACCCAGGTCGGCGACCGCTACATCCTGGAGGCGCTGCGCGAGCGGGGCTGGGCCCTCGGCGGGGAGCAGTCCGGGCACATCATGGACCTCGGCTTCGCCCCCTCGGGCGACGGGATCGCCGCCGCCCTGCTGGCTCTCGAGGCCCTGGAGGGCGCCGACCTGGCCGAGCGCCACGCCATGGAGAAGCTCCCGCAGAAGCTCGTCAACGTCCGTGTCGGCGACCGCGACGCGGCGATGAACGACCCGGCGATCGTCGAGGCGCGAGAGCGCGAGGCCGAGGCGCTGGAGGGTCGCGGCCGCGTCCTCGTCCGCCCCAGCGGCACCGAGCCGATGGTCCGGGTCATGGTCGAGGCGCCCTCCGAGGAGGAGGCGGCGGAGGTCTGCGACCGCCTGGTGTCGGCCGTTCAGGCCGTCACCGCATAACCGCTAAACTTCGGGTTTCGGCCCGCAGTGGTGAAGCGGGTTCGGGGAGCCGCCGCGCGCGGCTCCCATTGGTTTTCGTCTGGAGGATCTCGCCATGTGCGGCATCGTCGGGTACGTCGGCCACCGGCCGGTGCAGGATCTGCTCCTCGCGGGGCTGCAGAAGCTCGAATACCGCGGCTACGACAGCGCCGGGATCTCGATGGTGTCCGAGGGGCACGTCGAGTCGGTGCGGGCGGTGGGCAACCTCGAGGCGCTGCGGGAGGCCGTGGCGCGGACCGAGGGCGACGGCGCCGTGGCCGTGGCCAGCAAGACCGCCACGACCGGGCTCGGCCACACCCGCTGGGCCACGCACGGCCGGGTGTCCGAGCAGAACGCGCATCCCCTCTACGACACCGCCAACAACGTCCACATCGTGCTCAACGGGATCGTGGAGAACTTCCTGTCGCTCCGCGAGCGCCTGGCCGCCGCCGGCTGCGTGTTCACGTCGGAGACCGACGCCGAGGTGGTCGCCCATCTCATCTCCGAGCATTACGACGGTGACCTGACCGAGGCCGTCCGCAAGGCCTACAACGAGCTCGAAGGGCACTACGCGTTCGTCGCCCTGGCCGGCGACGAGCCCGATCTGCTCGTGGGCGCGCGCAAGGAGTGCCCGCTGATCGTCGGCCGCGGGGACGGCGAGACCTTCTTCGCCTCGGCCATCCCCGCGTTTTTGTCCGAGACTCGCCGCGTCCAGTACATCGAGAACGGCGAGATCGTGACCATCGGGCGCGACGCCGTGGGCTTCCAGAACGCCGCCGGCGAGCCGATCGAGCGCGAGGTCGTGGAGATCGACTGGGACGCCGAGACCGCGGAGAAGGGCGGCTACGAGACGTTCATGCTCAAGGAGATCCACGAGCAGGCGGACGCCCTGGCCGAGACGATCTTCGACCGCACCGTCCGCCCCGACGGCGTGGACATCGACGAGATGGACGACATCGACGACGAGTTGCTGCGCAACGTCAACCGCATCGTCGTCGTGGCCTGCGGCACGAGCTACCACGCCGGGCTGATCGGCCGCTACGCCATCGAGGAGTGGGCGCGCGTGCCCGTGGAGATGGACATCGCCTCCGAGTACCGCTACCGCAACCCCGTGGTCGGGCCGGGCGACCTGGTCGTCGGCATCACCCAGTCGGGCGAGACGGCGGACACCCTGGCCGCGATGCGCCTGGCCCGCGAGGCCGGCGCGAAGGTGCTGGCGGTCACCAACGTCATGGGCTCGCAGGCCACCCGCGACTCCGACGGAACCCTCTTCACCCGCGCCGGGCTGGAGATCGGCGTGGCCGCGACGAAGACGTTCGTCTGCCAGCTGGCGGCGATGTACCTGCTCGGCCTGCGTCTCGCCGAGCTGCGCGGCACCCTCGACGAGGCGCGCCGCCGCGAGCTGGTGTCGGGGCTCAAGCGGCTGCCGCACTGCGTCGACGAGCTGCTCGACCGGGTCAGGGAGCCGGTCGCGGCGATCGCGGACGAGTGGTGGCAGTCTGAGTTCTTCCTCTACCTGGGACGCCATGTCGGGCTTCCCGTCGCACTCGAGGGCGCGCTCAAGCTCAAGGAGATCTCCTACATCGCCTGCGACGCCTACGCGGCGGGCGAGATGAAGCACGGGCCGATCGCGCTGCTCGACGAGAACACCCCGGTCGTGGTCGTGGCCACCGACGCGCCGGTGCTGGAGAAGGTCGTCTCGAACATGCAGGAGGTGCGGGCCCGGGGCGCGCACGTGATCGCCGTGGCCACGGAGGGCAACGCCGACATCGCCCAGCACGCGGAACGGGTGATCGAGATTCCGCGCACGGACTGGATGCTCCAGCCGATGCTTGCCGTGATCCCGCTCCAGCTCCTCGCCTACGAGATCGCGCGGCGCCTCGACCTCAATGTCGACCAGCCGCGCAACCTGGCCAAGACCGTCACCGTTGAGTAGCGGCGGGCCCGCAAGGCGGAAATGAGCCGGGGAGACCTGCCCCGCCCGGAGCGGCCGCTCACCGACGGCGTCGTGGCCCTGCGCGCGTGGCGCGAGGAGGACGTGGCGGCGGTGGTGCGCATCTGCCAGGACCCGGAGATCGCCCGCTTCACCCGCGTGCCGTCGCCGTACACCGAGGAGGATGCCCGCGCTTTCCTGAAGCGACACGAGGAGGAGGAGCTCGGGTTCGCGATCGTCGACGCCGACGACCACGACGAGGTGCTCGGCTCGATCGGCCTGCGCGACGCCGGCGAGGGCCGCGGCGAGCTCGGCTACCTCGTCGCCGCCCAGGCGCGCGGGCGCGGTGTGGCGTCACGGGCGGTGAGGCTGCTCGCGGAGTTTGCGATGACGGAGGCGGGCCGGGCGCGGGTACAGCTCTATACGCATGTCGACAACCCGGCGTCCCAGCGCGCAGCCGAGAAGGCGGGCTTCCGCCGGGAGGGGGTGCTGCGCGCCTACATGCTGTTGAAGGGCGAGCGCCACGACGCCGTGATCTTCGGAATGACCTCGGAGGACCTGGCGTGAACGTTCCGCCTGCTCCGGGCGCCTTCCCCGATCTCAGCCCCGAACAGCTCGACCAGCTGCGCGAATTCGGGACCGAGCGCGAGATCGAGGCGGGCGAGGTCCTGTTCCACGAGGGCGACAACGGCTATGACTTCTTCGCCATCGTCGAGGGGCGCGTCGCCATCGTGGACGGATACGGCCGCTCGGAGGAGCGCGAGATCGCGAGCCACGGTCCCGGGCGCTTCGTCGGGGAGCTCAACCTCCTGACCGGCGAGCCCGCGTACCTCACGGCCGCGGTACGCGAGCCGGGGCGCGTGATCGCCGTGCCGCGCGAGAACCTGCTGCGGATCATCGCGCAGGACCAGATGCTCAGCGAGCTGATCATGCGCGCCTTCCTGGCCCGCCGCTCCGTGCTGCGCAACCGCGGCGTCGGGCCCAGGGTGGTCGGATCCCGCCATTCCCGCGAGACCCGGCAGCTGATCGAGTTCCTCAACCGCATCCGCATGCCCCACGTGTGGATCGACCTAGAGGAGGACGAGGCCGCCGAGTCGCTCCTGCAGCACGCCGGCGTGACTCCGGCCGAGACACCGGTGGTCATCGCGGGGGAGACCGTGCTGCGCAACCCCACGATCGCGGAGGTGGCGGCAGCGGTCGGCCACGTCCCGGACCGCGGCGGCGCCGACCACTACGACCTCCTCGTCGTCGGCACGGGACCGGCGGGCCTCGCCGCCTCGGTGTACGGCGCCTCCGAGGGCCTGTCCACCCTCGCGCTCGAGAGCCTGGCGGTGGGCGGCCAGGCGGGCACCTCGATGCGGATCGAGAACTATCTCGGCTTCCCGGCCGGCCTCTCCGGAGATGAGCTCGCGGCCCGTGCCATCGCCCAGGCGCAGAAGTTCTCCGCTCGGATCACCTCGCCGTGCGAGGCGGCGGATCTGCGTACCGAAGGGCCGCTGCACATCGTGCGCCTGGCCGATGGCGACGAGGTCGCCGCGCGGGCGGTGATCATCGCCACCGGCGCCCGTTACCGCCGGCTCGACATCCCCCGGCTCGAGGACCTCGAGGGCATCGGCGTCTACTACGCCGCCACCCAGGCCGAGGCGCAGATGTGCGCGGGAAGCATCGTGGCGATCGTGGGCGGCGGCAACTCGGCCGGCCAGGCGGCGGTCTTCCTGTCCGAGCACGTCGCCCAGGTGAACCTGATCGTGCGGCGGGACGGCCTGTCGGAGACCATGTCGCGCTATCTCGTGGATCAGGTGGAGCGGACACCCAACATCGTCCTCTCGCCGCGCACCGAGGTGCGAGAGCTGATCGGAGAGGACGGGCTGGAGGGGATCGTGGTCGAGCAGGAGGGCGAGCGCCACACGATCCCCGCGCGCGCCCTGTTCGTGTTCATCGGCGCCGATCCGCACACGAGCTGGCTGGAGGGAGCGATCGAGCTCGACCGGCACGGGTTCGTGCCCACCGGGCGCGATGTCGGTCGTCACGACGGCTCGCCGCCCTACTTCCTCGAGACGAGCCGGCACGGGGTGTTCGCCGCGGGGGACGTGCGCAGCGGCTCGATCAAGCGAGTGGCATCGGCCGTGGGCGAGGGCTCGATGGCCGTGCGGCTGGTCCACGATCACCTGAGCCGCGTAGCATCCGCGCCGTGAACGGCGTGGGCATCGACCTGCTGGAGATCGAGCGCCTGGAGCGTGCGGTGGCGCGGTACCCGGGCCTCCAGGAGCGCTTGTTCACCGAGGCCGAGCGGGCCTACGCCGAGTCGCGCGCCCGGCCGATGCAACACCTGGCGGCGCGGTTCTGCGCCAAGGAGGCGGTGGCCAAGGCCCTGGAGCTCGACGCCTGGCGCTGGCGCGACGTCGAGGTCGGCCCGCGCGGCGCCGTCGCGCTGCACGGCAACGTCGCGGCGCGGGCCCACGAGCGGGGCGGCGAGGTGCGGGTGTCGCTCACGCACACGCGCACCACCGCGGGTGCCGTCGCCATCGTGGGGTGAGCGGGTGACCGCGCTCCCGGACTGGCTGGAGCCGCTACCCGACGCCGCGCAGATGCGCGCCGTCGACGCGTGGGCGATCGAGGAGCGGGGAATCCCGTCGCTCGACCTCATGGAGCGAGCCGGGGCCGGCCTGGCCGACGTCGTGGCGCAGCGCGCGCCCGGCGGCCGGATCGCGGTGGTGTGCGGCAAGGGCAACAACGGCGGCGACGGTCTCGTCGCCGCCCGGGTGCTGCGGACCGGCGGGCGCGACGTGGAGGTGCTGCTCACGGGCGACCCCGCCGAGCTGAGCGGCGACCCGGCGGAGAACCTGGCCCGTCTGCCGGGTCCGGCGCCGGCCCCCTTCACGGCCGGAGCTCTGGAGGGAGCCGCGGCGGTGGTGGACGCGCTGCTGGGCACGGGCTTCTCGGGCGCCCCGCGCGAGCCGGTGGCGGGCGCGATCGAGGCGATCAACGCGACCGGCGCCGAGGTGGTGGCGGCCGACGTCCCGAGCGGCGTCGATGCCTCGACCGGCGCGGTCGAGGGAGCCGCCGTGCGCGCCGCCGCCACGGCGACCTTCCACTCGGCCAAGCTCGGCCTGTGGGTGTCTCCGGGCAAGCGCCACGCCGGGGAGGTGCGGGTGATCGACATCGGCATCCCCGACGGCGCACCCGCCGAGGCGAAGGCCGGGCTGATCCGCCCGGACGTGCGCGACGCGGTTCCGCGCCGTGCGGCCGGCTCGACCAAGTTCAGCGAGGGCGCCGTGCTCGTGGCCGGCGGGTCGGCCGGCCTCACCGGCGCCCCCTGCCTGGCCAGCGAGGCGGCGGCGCGAGCGGGCGCGGGCTACGTCACCGCGTGCATTCCCGGCTCGCTGAGCCTGATCTTCGAGGTCCGCCTGCTCGAGGCGATGACCCGCTCGCTCCCCGACGACGAGGGCGCCCTGGGCGCCGAGGCCGTCGAGCCCGTCCTGTCGGCGGCCGAGCGCGGGGACGCGCTGGTGCTCGGACCGGGCCTGGGCCGCGCCGAGCGCACGCTGCAGTTCGCGCGCGACGTCGCGACGCGCGCGCCGCTTCCGCTGCTGCTGGACGCCGACGGCCTCAACGCTCACGCCGGGCGCCTGGAGTCGCTCGCCGCCCGCGAGCCGCCGACCGTGCTCACGCCGCACGCCGGCGAGCTGGCCCGCCTGCTCGACACCGACTCGGAGTCCGTCGAGCGCGCGCGGCTCGAACACGCCCGGGCGGCCGCGGCCGCGGCGCGGGCGGTCGTCGTGCTCAAGGGGGACGACACGATCGTTGCCGACCCGGACGGCCGCGTCGGGGTCAGCGCCGGCGGGAGCGCCGGCCTCGCCACCGCCGGGACCGGTGACGTGCTCTCGGGCGTGACGGGAGCGATGCTCGCCAAGGGCCTCGACGCCTTCACCGCCGCCTGCGCGGCGGTCTGGCTGCACGCGACAGCGGGAACGCATGCGGCGGCCGAGCGGGGCGCGGACGGCATGATCGCCCGGGACGTCATCGAAGAGCTGCCGCTCGTGCTCGCCGGATAGGCTCCGTCGCCACATGGCCACCGTCGCCGACATCATGGAGCGCGACCCCATAGCCGTGGGGCGCGACGACGACGTCGAGAGCGTGATCCGGGTGCTGCGCGAGCACGAGCTGCCGGGCGTCCCGGTCGTCGACGGCTCCCGAAAGCTCGTGGGGATCATCACCGAGAACGACCTCATCCTGCGCGACGAGCAGGCGGATCTCCACCTGCCCCACCATCTCGACATCATGGGCGGGGTGATCTACCTGGAGTCGATGAAGCACTTCGAGGAGCGGATCACGAAGGCGTTCGCCTCCAAGGGTGAGGACATGATGACCCCGGACCCGATCACCGTCACGCCCGACGCGCCCGTGGAAGAGGCGGCGAAGCTGATCGCCAAGCACAAGCACAACCGCCTCCCGGTCGTCGACGACGACGGTCGCCTCGTCGGGGTGGTAACGCGCCTCGACGTGCTCGACGCGATCACGGACTGAGGCAGCTCGTGCCCGTCCGCGCGGTGGCGGCGGTCAACCTGGCGGCGATCGAGCGCAACTGCGCCCGGCTGAAGCGCGAGCTGGCGGACGGCGCGCGGCTGGCCGCAGTGGTCAAGGCTGACGGGTACGGCCACGGCGCGGTGCCCGCGGCGCGGGCGGCGCTGGCCGGCGGCGCGGAGTGGGTGTGCGTGGCGGCGGCGCGCGAGGCGGAGGAGCTCCGCGCCGCCGGGCTCGAGCAGCGCATCCTCGTGATGGGGGCGCTCAGCCCCGAGGAGCTGGAGGTGGCGCTGGCCGCGGACGCCGACGTCGTCGCCTGGCACGAACCGTTCGTGGCGCGGGCCGCCGCGGCCGGTGTCCCGGCACGCCTGCACGTCAAGCTCGACACCGGCATGGGGCGCCTGGGCACGCGCGATCCCGACGAGGCGCGGCGGGTGGCCGAGGCGATCGCGAGCGTCCCCGACCTGGAGCTGGCGGGCGTCATGACCCATTTCGCCACCGCCGACGAGGTCGGCGACGACTTCTTCGGCGCCCAGCTCGAGCGCTTCGCTCCCTTCGCCGAGCGCCTGCGCGCCGAGCATCCCGGCATCCTCGTCCACGCCGCGAACAGCGCGGCGACGCTGCGCGACTCCGCGGCGCACTTCGACCTCGTCCGCTGTGGGATCGCCGTCTACGGCATGGACCCGTTCCACGAGGGGCCGGCGGCCCGCGACCTCGAGCCGGCGCTGGAGCTGCGCTCCTACGTGGGAGACCTCAAGCCGCGCGCGGCGGGCGAGAGCGCGGGCTACGGCCGGCGCTTCGT
This sequence comes from uncultured Actinomycetes bacterium, assembly GCA_963842605.1. GTDB lineage: Bacteria > Actinomycetota > Thermoleophilia > Solirubrobacterales > Solirubrobacteraceae > AC-38. The sequence continues at coordinate 79,808 of CAWJGV010000015.1, read as the reverse complement.
CGCCGAGCGCGACACGACGCTCGCCGTGCTGCCGATCGGCTACGGCGACGGGTGGCGTCGCGGGCTCACGAACAACTCCGACGTCCTCGTGGGCGGCGAGCGCCGGCCGCTCGTCGGCACGGTCTCGATGGACAACGTCACCGTCGACCTCGGCCCGGCGCCGGCGGCCGGCGTCGGGGACGAGGCGGTGCTCATCGGCCCGCAGGGCGCCGAGCGGATCACCGCGGAGGAGGTGGCCCGGCGGCTGGACACGATCAACTACGAGATCACGTGCGCGCTCACTCCGCGTGTCCCGCGCGTCTACCACCGCGACGGGGAGCCGGCGTGAACCGCGCGCTGGTCGCCGCCCGCGCCGCGCTCGCCGGCGAGCCGGTCTGGGTCGTCGGGGGAGCCGTGCGCGACCGGTTCCTCGGGCGCTCGACCGACGATGTCGACCTGGTCGCCCAGGGTGACGTGGGGCCGCTGGCCCGCCGTCTGGCCAAGGCGAAGGGCGGAGCGGCGTTCCCGCTCTCCGAGGCCTTCGGCGCCTGGCGCGTGACCGAGCGCGCCGGAACCTGGCAGGTCGATCTGATGCCGCTCGAAGGCGAATCCATCGAGCAGGACCTGGCGCGCCGCGACTTCACCGTCAACGCCATGGCCGAGCCCCTGGACGGCGGCGAGCTCCTCGACCCGTTCGGTGGTCGCGCCGACCTCGAGGCGCGGCGGCTGCGCCTCGTGTCCGCCACCGCCATCGAGGACGACGCCCTGCGGATCATGCGCCTCGCACGCCTCTCGATCGAGTTGAGCCTCGACGTCGAGGCCGCCGCCCGCGCGTCGGCGCGCGCCAACGCTCCGCGGCTCGCCGACGTGGCCGCCGAGCGGGTGTTCGGCGAGCTCAAGCGCATCATCGCCGGTCCTGCGCCCCAGCTCGGCATCGCGCTGCTCGACGTGCTCGGGGCGCTCGGCGTGGTCCTGCCGGAGCTGACGGGCCAGCACGGGGTGGAGCAGAGCAAGTACCACCACCTCGACGTCTACATGCACACGCTCGAGGTGTTGACGCAGGTCGGTCGAGCTCGAAGGCGATCTCTCACCGCTCGGCGAGCACGCCGAGGCCGCGGCCGCGGTCATGGCCGAGCCGCTGGCCGACGAGCTCACCCGCGGCCAGGCCCTGCGCTTCGGCGCCCTCCTGCACGACGCGGCGAAGCCGCAGACGCGGAACGAGACGCCGGAGGGCCGCGTCACCTTCATCGGCCACGACCAGTCCGGCGCGGAGCTGGCGAGGGCCGCGCTCGGTCGCCTGCGCGCCTCGGAGAGGCTGCAGGCGCACGTGGCGGCGCTCACGCGCCATCACCTGCGGCTCGGGTTCCTCGTCCATCGCATGCCGCTGTCACGCCGCGACGTCCACGCGTATCTGCGCGCGTGCGAGCCGGTCGAGGTGGACGTCACGCTGCTGTCGGTGGCGGATCGCCTGGCCACCCGCGGGCACAAGTCCGACGAGGCGATCGCGCGGCACCTGGAGCTCGCGCGCGAGCTGCTCGGCGAGGCGCTGCGCTGGCGCGGCGAGGGCCCGCCCGAGCCGCTGGTGCGCGGCGACGATCTCGCCGCCGAGCTGGGGATCGAGCGCGGGCCCGAGCTCGGCCGCCTGCTGGGCGAGCTCGAGGCGGCGCAGTTCGCGGGCGAGATCGCGACTCAGGAGGACGCGGTGGCGCGCGCCCGGGAGGTGCTCGCCTCGCCGTAGCGGGTCGCGGTGCGGCGGACCAGCGCGTCGCACAGCGCCACGGCCTCGCCCACGCGGCCGTAGTCGACGTTGTCGGCCGTGTCCGTGGGCTTGTGGTAGTTCGAGGGCACCTTGAACTCGTTGACCGAGCCGAGCATGGCGGCCCGGTAGCCGGCGCGCACGGCCGGCAGGGCGTCGGTGGCGAACGAGAGCCTCAGGCCGCGGCGCAGATGCACGCCGGCGTCGGCGGCCGCCGCCGACAGCTCCTCCTTGAGCTCGGGGTCGTACTCGTCCTGGACGATCATTCCCTCGCTTTCCGCCGCCACCAGCTCGGCCGTGGAGCCGACCGTGTCCACGGCGAGGATTCGCGTGTGCGGCGGGGACAGGCGCGCGGCGTGGCGGCGCAGGAAGGCCCGCGAGCCCTCCATGAAGGACTCCTCCGAGCCGGCCGACACGAGGACGACTCGCACGCCCTCGACCGGGGTCTCGCGCAGCCGCTCGGCCACGCCGAGGAGGGTGGCGACGCCCGTCAGGTTGTCGTTCGCCCCCGGCACGACCGGGCTGGCTCCGATCTGCGAGAAGGCGGCGGCCGAGAGCCCGGCCATGGCCGTCCCGAGCTTCACGAGCCCGCGGCGCCCCAGCAGGGCGCCGGCGGCGACGATCGCGGGCGCGCCGGCGATCGCGCGAAACAGCTCGGGCCACTGGTCCGCGCGCTCGAAGCGCTCGGGCTGGAGCCGGGCCATCAGCTCGATGGGGCGCTGGTCGAAGATCAGGCCCCCGTTGGCCGCGTCGTGATGGGCGATGAGCACGAGCGTCTCGGACGCGGTGACGTCGCCCGCGTCGGCCACCACGTTCCAGGTCGGGCGGTGGGGGAGGAGCTTGCGGAACACATGCGGTCCCGCGGAGCAGTCGTCGGCGATGGCCGCCGCGGCCAGGACGCCGATCGCCGCCGCGGTCTTGCGCCGGCCGCGCAGGGCGAGCGCCCCGGCGGCCACCCCGGCCGCGCTGAGCAGCGCCTGGGGGATCCAGTAGGTGCCGTGCGCGCTCTCCTCTTCGATCGCCGCCTCCAGGCCGAGCTCGCGGAGGGCGCCGGCGATCCACTCGGCGGCCTCGCGCTCGCCCTCCGAGGCCGACGGACGCTCGATCGCCGCCAGATGGCGGACGGTCCGCTCCAGGCCTTCCCGGTCGGCGTACATGGACGGTCACGCTAGCGGATAGGCTCCCGCCGTGGCGCGGGATCCGGACTGCCTGTTCTGCAAGATCGTGGCCGGCGAGATTCCCTCGACGCGGGTGGACGAGGACGACCGCACGGTGGCCTTCATGGACATCAATCCGGCCACTCGCGGGCACGCGCTGGTGATCACCCGCGAGCACTACCGCGACCTCCACGAGGTGCCGCCCGACGAGCTCGCCGCGACCGTCGCGGCGGCCCAGCGCCTGGCCGGCCGGGTGCGCGATCGCCTCGGCGCCGACGGGATCAACCTCCTGAACTCGTGCGGGGCGGCGGCCTGGCAGACCGTCTTCCACTTCCACGTCCACGTCATCCCCCGCTACGAGGACGACCCGCTGCGCCTGCCGTGGCGCCCGCACCCCGGCGACGCCGACGAGATCGCGGCCGCCGGCGAGCTGCTGAAGGGCGACTAGCGATGCCGCTTGCCGAGCGCGACGGGGCGTGGCTGCACTGGCGCGGCGCCGGGCCGTCCGACGGCGAGCCCGTGCTGATGATCATGGGTCTGGGAGGTTCGGGGCGGATGTGGTGGCGGCTCGAGCCGCACCTGGCCGACCGCTGGTGGCTGCTGCTGATCGACAACCGCGGCACCGGGGACTCCGATCGCGTCTCCGGGCCCCTGACGATGGCGGGAATGGCCGCCGACGCGGTCGCCGTGCTCGACGCCGCCGGCGTGGACTCGGCGCACGTGGTCGGCGCCTCGATGGGCGGCATGGTCGCCCAGCACCTGGCGCTCGATCATCGCGACCGGGTGCGCTCGCTCGTGCTCGCGTGTACGACGGCCGGCGGGCGTGCCGGCGCGCCGCCCTGGCGGCTGCTCGCGGCTTCGGCGCTGCGCCCCGTGCTCGGTCCCGGCCGCACGTTCGGGCTCGTGGCGCCCGCGCTGTACGCGGCGCGCACGCGGCGCGAGCAACCGGAGCGCGTGCGCGAGGACCTCGCCGTGCGAGTCGCCGACGCCACCCCGCCGGCCACCGTGTACGCCCAGCTGGCCGCGGCCGGCCGCCACGACACCCGCGCTCGCCTGCGCGAGCTGGCCGACCTGCCGGTGACCGTGTTGCACGGGGCCGAGGACGCGCTCGTGCCCGTGCAGCGAGGGCGCGAGCTCGCCGAGGCCATCCCCGGCGCACGGCTGATCGAGCTCCCGGAGACGGGCCATCTGCTGTCCACGGACGCCGAGGCGGAGGTCGCCGCGGCCCTGCGCGATCACCTTCAGCTTGCGTGGTACGGTTCCGCGCGCAAGGCCGAGATCTGATCGGCGAAAGGCGTGCAGGCGGTCGCCGGACGCTGCTTCACAGCACCTCCGCGTTTCGCAGCACCGACACTCCACGTGGAGGACATCCAGATGCCAACTGGCACCGTCAAGTGGTTCAGCGACGACAAGGGCTACGGCTTCATCACGCCCGACGAGGGCGGCCGCGACCTGTTCGTGCACTACAGCGGCATTGGCGGCGACGGCTTTCGGACGCTCGCCGAGGGCACCAAGGTCTCCTATGAGGAGGAATCCGGGGACAAGGGCCCGAAGGCAGTCAACGTAGACGTCGTCTAGTAGTTCATCCGTTTCAGATAACGGTCACGGGCCGCAACCTCGACCGGTGGCTCGTGTTCAATGGTCTCGATGACCCGACGCCATATTCCCATGCTCGTGGTGGCCGCGGCCGCCGCAATATCCCTGCTCGCACCGGCCGTCGCCTCCGCCCGGCTGTCGGAGATCGGCCTCGGAGCCGACAACTCGCTCGGTACGCCGAGCTGCCCCTCGAGCCCGTGCCTGGCCATCACGCGCACCACCGGCTACCAGCTCGTCCTGGGCAGCCGGCGCAACGTCTTCGTGGCGCCGCGGTCGGGGCGCATCGTGGCCTTCACGCTGCGCCTGGGCAAGCCGACCACCAAGCAGGTCGACTTCTTCGACCAGCAGTCGGGCGGCAAGTCGCAGGTGAGGCTCGCCATCCTGCGCCCGGTCGCGAGCCGGGTGAGGGGTCAGATCCTCTACAAGCTCAACGCCCAGACCGACCCGCTGATGGTGGAGAAGTACTTCGGCACAGACGGTGCAGTTCCCGCTCTACACCTCGCTGCTGATCAAGAAGGGCTGGGTCGTCGCGCTCAGCGTGCCCACGTGGGCCCCGGCGCTCGCGGTCAACGGCCTCGACAACACGTTCGCGTGGCGCGCCAGCCGCGTGAAGCCGTGCTCGAACAACCCCGAGCGACAGCCGCCGCACACGACGCCGGGCTCGACGCGCCAGTACTTCTGCACGTACCGGCCGGCGCGGCTGACGTACAGCGCGACGCTGATCTCCACTCCCTAGCGCCGGCTCCGGCGCCGGCCGCCTGAACGGCGGCCTCGAGGGTGCGGCTCGGGCCTCAGGGCGCCCCTGTTGGCGAGGTCCTGACTAGACCCCGTATGCGGGGTCAGGGTAGGAACCTTTGCACTGTTGCTGTGCAACAGCCAGGTGCGAACCCGGCCTCGCGCCTCCGACCCCGCTCGATGCCGCTGTTCGGCTAACAAGCTCCGGGGTTCTGCTGGCAGAACTCCGACAGGCCCGTCCCGCCCGAGCCGGAGCCGCCGGACTGGCCTGAGCCGCCACTGCCGCCGCTGCCGCCCGAGCCGCCGCTCGTTCCGCCGGAACCGCTGTCGCCCGAGGAGTCGCTCGAGCCCGAGTCGCTCGAGCTGGAGTCGCTCGAGCTGGAGTCGCTCGAGCTCGAATCGCTCGAGTCGCGTGGACGTGTCCGTGCTCGGCGTCGTGGCCGTCGTGGCGGTGGTCGCCGTCGTCGGCGTCGTGGCCGCGGGGATCGTCCCGGCGGGCACGGTGAGCTCCGGCGTGGAGAGCTGGTCGGCGCTGGCCGCGCCGCTTCCGCCGCAGCCGCTCGTGGCGACGACGAGCGCCACGAGAGAGATGGCCAGAAGGACGAGGAGGGGAAGGCGTGGACGCACGGCGAGGGCTCTCAGCGGGGCAGGGGCGACATCCGCCGCCCGCAGTGGGGGCAGTCGTTGAGGTCCTTCTGCGTGAGCTGGTCGCACCAGTTGCAGAAGCGCAGGTTCTCGACCGCCCACGGCAGCTCGGACGCCGAGGGCGCCAGCGGCAGCAGCTCGCCGACGACCTCCATCTGCTCGCCGGTCTCGCGGTCGATGTAGTCCTCGCCGGGCTCCGCCTCCACGATCAGCTCGCGGCCGGTCGAGGGCGTGCGCAACCGGTACTTCTGGCGCAGGCTCACGACGGGGCACTGTAGCAACGGACCCCGGCGCCACCGCCGGTCACGCGGTGGCCATGGCGAGCGTGCTCGCCAGGTCGATGTCGCCGCGGGTCACGCCCCGCTCCAGCGCGTCCACCACTGAGGGGTCGAACTGCCGGCCCGACTCGCCATGGATCTCGGCCATCGCGGCGCTCGCCGACACCGGCTCGCGATACGGGCGCCGAGCCGTCATCGCCTCGAGGGCGTCGCACACCGAGAAGATGCGCGCCGAGAGCGGGATCTCCTGCCCGGCCAGGCCGTCCGGGTAGCCCGCGCCGTCCCAGCGCTCGTGGTGGTGCAGCACGAGCTCGCTGACCGTCGGGGAGAGGGCCAGCGGGCCGATCACGCGCAGGCCGGTCTGCGGGTGCCGGCGCATCACGGTCCACTCGTCGTCGTTCAGGGGCCCCGGCTTGTTGAGGATCCGCTCCGGCACTTCGATCTTGCCGACGTCGTGGAGCACGCAGCCGAACAGGAAGCTCTCCGACGCGGCCAGCCGCGGCTCGACGAGCCGGGCCAGCAACGTGGCGAGCCTGCCCACGGTGTGGACGTGATCGCTCGTCACGGTGTCCTTCGCCTCGACCGCGGCGGCCAGGCTCTCGATGATCGCGCGGTCGCGCCGGCGGGAGGCCTCGAGCACGGCCGCGTAGCCCGCCAGCACGGGCTGCACCACCTCGGGATCGAGAACGCCGTGGCCGTCGAGCGCCGCCTCGACCGTCGCGCGCAGCTGTCGCGGCTCGAGGTCCTTGAGCACGAACGAGATCGCGCCGCCGTCCAACGCGGCCCGCATCGCCTCGGGGTCGTTGAAGCCCGCCGTGACGATCACCGGCACGCCCGGGCAGCGCTCTCGGAGCAGCGCCAGCGTGTCGCGCAGGTCCCCACCCGTGATCAGGGCGTCGAGCAGGATGAGCTCCGCATGCGGCGCGAGATCGAGCATCTGCGGGATGTCGCGCGCCTCCAGGGCGGCGATCGGCGTGCCGGCCCGCGAGAGCGCGCGCCGGAGCGCGGCGCGCGCCAGGTCGTCGGCGTCGACGAACAATGTGGTCGCCCGCGTGTAGGGGCCCCCGGCCATTACGCGGATTATGCATCAGGCGCCACGAGTGTGTCGACGGTCGGCGCGTAGGCTGATCCACCGTGCGCGTCCTCATCTTCCACGGCTACCTCCTGCGCGGGACCGGCTCCAACGTCTACAACGCCCAGCTCGCGGCGGCGCTCGCCCGCCTCGGCCACGAGGTGCACCTGCTCTGCCAGGACCGCGACCCGCCGCCGCTGCCCGGGGTGCAGGTGCACGTGCCCGACATCGGCCGTGTGCTGCCGGTCTACGTGGCCGATCGCTACGAGGGCTTCGAGGCCAAGCCCTATCCCGAGCTCTCCGAGGCGGAGCTCGAGCACTATCTCGCCGCCAACGTCGCCGCCGTGCGCGAGGTGGCCGAGCGCGTGCGGCCCGACGTGGCGCTGGCCAACCACCTCGTGATGGGCCCGGCGATCCTTGCGCGGGGCCTGGGCGGCGGGGTGCCCTACGCGATCAAGATCCACGGCAGCGCGCTCGAATACACGGTCAAGCCTCATCCCGAGCGCTTTCTCCCCTACGCCCGCGAGGGGCTGGCGGGCGCGAGCGGCGTGCTCGTCGGCTCGCGGCACACCGCGGAGAGCCTGTGGGCCGCGCTGGGAGACCCGGCACTGCCCGAGCGCACCCGCCTCGGGCCGCCGGGCGTCGATGTGGCGTCCTTCGTTCCGCGCGAGCACGCCTCGCTCGACGCCCTGGTCGCCCGGCTGCGGGCCCGCGGCGGCCACCAGGAGCAGGGCTCGTTCGCCTTCGACGACCGCGAGGCGGCGTCGGCGCTGGAGCGGGTGCGGGTCGGCGAGGACCGCGTGGTCGCCTACGTGGGCAAGCTGATCGTCTCCAAGGGGATCGACCTGCTGCTGGCCGCCTGGCCTCTGGTCCTCGAGCGCGTGCCCGCCGGCCGCCTCGTCGTGGTGGGCTTCGGCGCCTATCGCGAGACATGCGAGACGCTGATCGTCGCGCTGGCGGCCGGCGACCTGGCCCGGGTGCGCGACGTCGCACGCCAAGGCCGGGGGGCCGAGGGCGGTGAGGCGGCCCCGCTGCGGATGCTCGAGGCGTTCCTCGACGGCCTGGAGGCGGACCCCGCGGTGCGCGAGCGCTACCTGGCGGCCGCCGCGGCCATGGCCGAGCGCGTCGTCCTCACCGGCCGCCTCGAGCACGCCGAGCTGGCCGCGTTCCTTCCGGCCTGCGAGGCGCTGGTCGTCCCGAGCACGTTCCCCGAGGCCTTCGGCATGGTGGCCGCCGAGGCGGCCGCATGCGGTGTCCTGCCCGTGTCGGCCGATCATTCCGGCCTCGCCGAGGTGAGCGGCGCGCTCGCCGCCCAGGCGCCGCCCGAGGCGGGGGCGTGGCTCTCCTTCCCGCTGTCGGACCGCGCCGTCGAGGATCTGGCCGAGCGCGTGGCGGACTGGCTGGACGCCCCGGCCGACCTGCGCGAGCGCACCAGGTCGGCCCTGGTGGCGACGGCGCGGGAGCGGTGGTCCTGGGAGGGCGTGGCGACCGGTGTGATCGCCGCCGCCCAGGGCCGTCTCGGCGACTTGCCGAGTCCGTGACGGATAGAGTTCCGACGCGCATGAGAGGAGCCGTCGCCCGCATCCCCCGCCGCCTGCGGGGGCCCCTCGCCCTCATCGCGGGCGCCTCGTTGCTGGCCGGGCTCGCCGGCTGCCAGGCCAAGCAGGGCACGCCCGACATGGTCAACGGCAAGAAGCTGTTCGTGGGCAAGTGCGGGAGCTGCCACGTCCTCGCCCGCGCCAACTCCAAGGGGACGACCGGCCCGAACCTCGACCAGGCCTTCAATCGCTCGCTGCACGACGGCTTCCACCGCGACACGATCGAGACCGTGGTCGAGAAGCAGATCCTCTATCCCAACATCAACGGGGTCATGCCGGGCAAGCTCGTGACGGGCCGCGACGCCTCCGATGTCGCCGCGTACGTCGCCTACGCCGTCGACCGGACGGGCAAGGACACGGGCGCCCTGGCCACCGCCGTGGGCGGCGCCCAGAAGCCGCTGGCCCAGGCCAAGAACGGCGCGCTCGAGATCCCGGCCGATCCCAACGGCCAGCTGCTCTTCGCCTTCAAGAACGCCGAGGCGCCGGCGGGTCCGCTGGACGTCCGCTCGCCCAACAAGTCGGCCGTCCAGCACGACATCGCCATCCAGGGCAACGGCGTCAACGCCAAGGGCGCGGTGGGCGCGAACGGCCACGTCTCCGAGTTCAAGGTCACCCTGAAGCCCGGCAAGTATCCCTTCCTGTGCACCGTCCCCGGCCACGCCCAGGCGGGGATGAAGGGCACGCTGACCGTCAAGTAGGCGTGCTCAACCCCCTCCGCTCCGAGGGGGAGGCGTTTCGCTTCCTGCTCTACGTCGTCGCCGTCGTGGCGGCGATCGTGGTCGTCGTCCTGCTGGTGCGCGCGATCGTCTAGAGGACGTAGACGGACGAGTAGACGATGATCCACATCACGTCGACGAAGTGCCAGTAGATCCCCGGCACCTCGACGCCGCGGTGCTCCTCGGGTGAGAAGTGCCCGCGGAACGCGCGGATCGTGACCATCGAGAGCAGCGTCAGGCCGACGAACACGTGCGCGCCGTGCAGGCCGGTGAGCCCATAGAAGATCGAGCCCTGGGCCGTGTCGCTGGGCGCGAAGCCGATGTGGACGTACTCGTTGATCTGGATGAAGAGGAACGTGAAGCCGAGCAGGAACGTCGACAGGATGCCCGCCTTCAGGCCGAAGCGGTTGCCGTTCTTGATCGAGGTCTGCGCCCAGTGCATGGTCAGCGACGAGGACAGCAGGATCGCCGTGTTGACGCCGGCGATGGCGACCGGGAGCTCGGTGCCCGAGGCGGGCCACTCGTCGCCCTGCACCACCCGGATGAAGAAGTAGGCGGTGAAGAACGCCCCGAAGATCATCACCTCGCTGATGATGAAAAGCAGCATCCCCAGCAGCTGGGGCTCGACCCGCGAGGAGCGGTTGGCCTCGGGCGGGCCGTGGTGCTCGTGATCTGCGTGGGCGACCGAGGCGGCTTCCATGGCTAGGCGGCCGGGGCCGGGGTGGACTGCGCCTCGACGTGCTCGACGGGCTTGCCGCTGTCCTCGCGGACGCGTTCGATCAGGTCGCCGCGCAGCCAGCCCGACTTCGTGGCCGGCAGCGTCGAGATCACGACGTCCTCCACGCGGAAGGAATGCAGGGCGTTCATGGTCGCCTCGTAGGGATCGGGGTTGCCGATCATGCCCGAGACGAGCAGACCGGCATCGCGCAGGCTCTTGATCGTGTGCGAGAGGCGCTCGCGAGCCTCATCGGCGCCGTGCCCCTGCCCGTGCTCCTGCGGCACGACGACGATGAACAGGTGCTCCTTGTCGCCCGCCTTGACCTTGAGATGGTCGAGCAGGGCGGCCTCCTCGAGCGTCTGGTTGGCGACGACAAGCGTGATGTGGAACGGCAGCCCCTCGCGGTCGAGGTCGGTGATCAGGTGCTCGACCGGCAGCCCGGAGGCCTCCTGGACGCGCTCCACGAGGTCGCGGCGCAGCCAGCCCGAGGCCGTGCGCGGAAGGGTGGAGATGACGACCTCGTCGGGCCGGTGGATGGCGATTCCGTCCATGGTCGCCGTGAACGGGTCCTCGTCGCCCACCTCGCCGACCAGCTCGATGCCCTCCTGGGCCATCGCCTGGCGGGCCAGGCTCAGGCGCACCTGCGCCGTCTGGCGCACCGCCTCGTTGTAGATGACCCCGCCGTGGGGCGGCTTGTCCATGGGCACGACGAGGACGAACTTCACGTCGCCCTCGCGGGCGCGCGAGCGCACGAGGTCGAGCAGCTTCTGGCCGCCGACGGTCCGGCTGGCGACGATGAGGATCTTCTTCAAGCGCTGCTCACTCCTTCTTGGGTGCCGTGGCCACGGTTCCCGCCGGCGCAGGCGCCACCTCGCCCGGCTTCTTGAAGACGCCGTGGACGGCGCCCGGCACTCCGTACTCGTACGGGCCGCCGACGACGGTGGGGACCGTGTCGAAGTTGAAGATGGGAGGTGGCGAGGAGACCTGCCACTCGAGCGTCAGGGCGCGCCACGGGTTGGCCTCGGCGCGCGGGCCGCCGCGCCAGCTCGAGACCATGTTGTAGACGAACACGAGCGTGCTCAGGCCGACGAAGAACGAGGCGACCGAGATGAACAGGTTCCAGCCCGCGTACTGCTCGGCGTAGTCGGCCACCCGGCGCGGCATGCCCTGGAGCCCGATCACGTGCATCGGCCCGAACGTCGCGTTGAAGCCGATGAACGTCATCCAGAAGTGCAGCTTGCCCAGCTTCTCGTCGTACATCCGGCCCGTCATCTTCGGGAACCAGTAGTAGACGCCGGCGAAGATCGTGAACAGCGATCCCCCGAACAGCACGTAGTGGATGTGGGCGACGATGAAGTAGGTGTCGCTCACGTGGATCGTCACGGGGATCATGGCCAGCATCACGCCGCTGATACCGCCGAGCACGAACATCGTCAGGAAGCCCAGGGCGAAGAGCATCGGCGTGTCGAGGTGCAGAACGCCCCTCCACAGCGTCGCCAGCCACGAGAACACCTTGATCCCCGTGGGCACGGCGATGATCGCCGTGGTGATCATCATCGGCACGCGTATCCATGCCTGCATGCCGGACACGAACATGTGGTGGGCCCACACCGTGAAGCCGAGCATCACGATGGCCAGCAGCGAGAAGGCCATCATGCGGTAGCCGAAGATCGGCTTGCGCGACTTGACCGACAGGACCTCGCTGATGATCCCGAACCCCGGCAGCATCATGATGTAGACCGCGGGGTGCGAGTAGAACCAGAAGACGTGCTGGTACATCAGCACGTCGCCGCCCCGGTCGGGCACGAAGAAGTTGAAGCCCAGGGCGCGATCGAGCAGCACGAAGAACTGCGAGGCGGCGATGAACGGCGTGGCGATGACGACCAGCAGCGAGGTCGAGAAGTTCGCCCAGACGAGCAGCGGCATGCGCCAGAAGCTCATGCCCGGCGCGCGCATCGTGATGATCGTGACGAGGAAGTTGAGCGCCGTGGCCACCGATGAGGCGCCGGCGAACTGCACCCCCACGGTGAAGAAGAGCTGCCCCAACGGCAGGTCGGTCGACAGCGGTGCGTAGGCCGTCCAGCCGCTGGCGAAGGCTCCCCCGGGGACGAGGAAGCTCGACACCATCATGATCCCGGCCATCGGAAGCATCCAGTACGACAGGGCGTTCAGGCGCGGGAACGCCATGTCCGGCGCGCCGATCATGAGCGGCAGGACGAAGTTCGCCAGGCCGGCGAACACGGGGATGATGAAGAGGAAGATGAGGATCGACGCGTGGACCGAGAACAGCGCGTTGAAACCGTCGGTGCTCACGAACTGCATCCCCGGCCGGGCCAGCTCCGCGCGCATCAGCATCGCCAGCGAGCCGCCCACCAGGAGGAAGAAGAACGAGGTGACCGTGTACTGGATGCCGATCACCTTGTGGTCGGTGTTCACGCGGAAGTAGTCCTTCCACGAGTACGCGCCGTGGCCCGAGTGGTCCTCGGGCACCGTGGGGGCGCCCCGCGCCCAGCGGAACCAGTAGTCGAAGGCGCCGATGCCGACGAAGAAGAACAGCGGCGAGGCCAGGAGGGCGACGGTGCACACCGCGGCTGCCGTCCAGCACGGGGTCGAACCCGTACAGCGAGCGGATCGGCAGCACGATCGCGTAGGCGAAGCCGATGGCCAGCACGATGGCGAGGCCGCCGCGAAGCAGCCCGGGGGCCCGGAGCCTGGCGATCATCTGCTCGACGCCTCCTTCCTCATGTCCGCTTACTCGCCTGGGCCACCTTGCGCGACATCCACGAATCGAATTCTTGCTGTGGGAGGACGTGCACGGTCTGGCGCATCGTGGAGTGTCCCAGGCCGCACAGCTCCGCGCACACGACGGGATAGGCACCCAGGCGGTTGGGGGTGATGCGGTACTTGGTGGTGATGCCCGGCACGGCGTCGATCTTCTGGCGGAACTCAGGGACCCAGAAGTCGTGGATGACGTCCTTGGACCGGACGTGGAACTCCACCGACGTGCCCTCCGGCAGGTAGAGCTGTTCGGAGCTCACCTTGGCCTTCTGCCCCGCGTACTCGAACGTCCAGGCGAACTGCTGGCCGGTGACGTTGACGACGATCTCGTTCTTCGGCTTCTCCTCGATGTCCTGGAGGACCTTGTAGGCATAGCCGCACAGGCCCACGAGGATCAGCGCGGGGATGGCGGTCCAAATCACCTCGAGCATGGTGTTGCCGTGGATCGGCGGGCCGTCCTCGAGCTCCTGGCCGGGGCGCATGCGGAACTTCCACACCGAGAAGAGGACCACGACCTCGACGAGCACGAAGATCGGCACCGAGGCGATGATCAGGACGTCGAACAGGGTGTCGATGTCCTCGGCCTGCGTGGAGGCGACCTTGGGGAACCAGTTGATGGACAGCGCAACCGCGATGCCGATCGCCGACGCGATGACGCCGATGACCAACATCTGCGCGAGCTGATGTCTACGCAAGGGGACGCGCTCCGGACCGCATGCCCGCGGCATCCTATTTCACCCCGGAGCGGGACGACAATCAGGTGCGGGGGAGCGTCAGGCGGCCTGTTCGAGACCGACGGCGCGAGCGCCGCGGCGGGCCCGGTAATCGGACGGTGCGACCCCGATGTGGCGCCGGAATGCCTTCGCGAACTGGGCCGGCTGGCGGTACCCGACGCGCTGGGCGACCTCCCGGACCGGCAGTGAGCCCGCGGCGAGCAGCTCGGCGGCGCGCGTCATCCGGACCTTCGCCAGGTGCTCGCGGAAGGTCGTGCGGCCCACCTCGGCGAAGGCTCGCTGGAGCTGGCGGCGCGACGAGGCGACGCGGCGGGCGATGTCGTCGAGCGAGAGCTCGTCGGCGTACTCGCGCTCGACGATGCGCGCCGCCTCCTCGAAGAGGCTGGTTCGGAGTCGTATCGTCGAGAGTCGCTGGGTAGCCACCTTGCCCTCCACTACGTCCAAGGACGCCGTGCGGACGACCGGGTTTTCGCAAGCTGGCGCATCAACGCTCGCCTACATTTCCCTTCCGGCTCGTTAGGATGGTCACATGCGGGTGAGAGACGGGATGAGTGCGACGGTCCTCACCGTGGGCCCCGGCCACACGCTTCGCGACTGCGCCACCCAGATGGCGCAGCGCAACGTCGGCGCGGCGGTCGTCCACGATCCGGACGCCCCGGGCCCCGGGATCATCACCGAGCGCGACATCCTGCGGTCGGTCGGCGCGGGCGAGAACCCGGACACGGAGCTCGTCGCCGCGCACCTGACCTCGCAGCTCGTCTTCGCCACGCCCGAGTGGTCGCTGGAGGAGGCCGCGGCCGCGATGGCGCACGGCGGCTTCCGCCACCTCATCGTGATCGACAGCGGCGAGGTCGCGGGCGTGCTCTCGGTCCGCGACATCATCCGCTGCTGGTCGGAGGACGGCGCGACGTCGGTCATGTCGGAGCAGCGCTCGTCGTCGCCTCCGGCCGCCTGACCGCGTCCTCGACGACGTTGGCTACTCCGAGTGCTCGAGCGGAAGCTCGGCGATGTCGCGGCGCGTGTCGCCGATCCAGCGCCACACGCACACGATGGCGAGCAGCCCGCCGGCGACGGAGAGGATCCAGTACGTCGTCACGCCGACCAGCGCCAGCGTGATTCCGGCCGCCGTGAGCAGCGGGAGGATCGAGGGGCCGGGGAGGTGGATCTCCTCGCCGGTCGGCTGTACCTGCTCCTGGATCTCCTCGGTCATCAGCCCGAGACGTAGACGGCGGCCGCCACGAACGACAGGCCGAACATGAGCAGGGAGAGCGCGCCGACGATCAGGCCGGTGCGGATGTTCTTGCGGGCGAGGTTGCGGTCCATGAGGCGGTCCTCCTAGAGCTTGGCGTCGAGGACCATGGCGCCGAACAGCAGCGCCAGGTACAGGAGCGAGAACAGATACAGGCGCAGCGCCGAGCGGCGGTCGGCGCGGCGGTACAGCGTGACGGCGCCGGCGATGAACAGGGCGCCCAGGCCCATGGAGGCGACGAGGTAGGTCGCCCCGAAGCCCCCCGCGCAGAACGGCAGCTGCGTCACCGCGTAGAGCAGCAGCGTGTAGAGCAGGATCTGGCGGCGGGTCTCGTGCTCCCCGCGAACCACGGGCATCATCGGCACCCCGACCTTCGCGTACTCGTCCTTCATGAGCAGCGAAAGCGCCCAGAAGTGCGGGGGCGTCCAGTAGAAGACGATCGCGAACAGGTACAGCGCGGTCCAGCCCAGGCCGCCGGTCGCCGCCGCCCAGCCGACGAGCGGCGGGACCGCGCCCGCCGCGCCGCCGATGACGATGTTCTGCGGCGTCGTGCGCTTGAGCCATACCGTGTAGACGGCCGTGTAGCCGATGAACCCCAGGAGGGCGAGGCAGGCGGCGAGCAGGTTGACGAAGAGCGTGAGCTCGACGAACGACGCGGCCGCGAGGACGAACCCGAACCACAGGGCGGCGCGCGGTGCGACCCGCCCCGAAGGCACCGGCCGGCTGGCCGTGCGCGCCATGCGCGCGTCGATGTCGCGGTCGTAGTAGTGGTTGACGGCGCCCGCGCCGCCCGCGCTCAGATATCCGCCCAGGCAGGTGAGCGCGACCAGGCTGACCGACGGGTCGCCGGCCACGTACATCGTGGCCACGGTCGTCAACAGCAGCAGCGACTGGACCTTGGGCTTCGTGAGCGCCAGGTAGTCGGCCGCGACCTGGCGGACGCCCGCGAGGACGGGGGCGGCGGCCGTGGTGGCGCGCGAGGCTTCCATCAGACGGGCTGCGCCTCCTCGTGGGTGCGCTCATGCGGGTGCTGCTCGACCCCGGTGTCCTGCTCGATCTGGCGGCGGATGTCCTTCATCGGCTCGACGGAGCGGACGTAGGGGACGACGTCGAAGTTGTTGGGCGGAGGCGGCGACTCGCCGAACCACTCCAGCGTGTTGCCCTTCCACGGGTCGGGTCCCGCGAGCGGGCCCTTCTTGACGCTGTGCAGGACGTTGATCACGGTGACGAGCACTCCGGCGGCGAGGATGAACGAGCCGATCGTCGAGATCAGGTTGAGCGTGCCCCAGTCGTTGGCCGAGGAGTACTCGTAGATCCGTCGCGGCATCCCGTCGAGGCCGAGGGAGTGCTGGACGAGGAAGGTGACGTTGAACCCGATGAACGTCAGCCAGAAGGACAGCTTGCCCAGGCCCTCCGAGAGCATCCGGCCGGTCATCTTCGGGAACCAGTAGTAGAGCCCGCACAGGATCGCGTTCACGGCGCCGGCGACCAGCACGTAGTGGAAGTGGGCGACCACGAAGTAGGTGTCGTGGACCTGCCAGTCGATCGGGAAGATCGCCAGCATCACGCCCGAGATACCGCCGATCGTGAACAGGGAGACGAAGCCCACCGCGAAGTACAGGGGGGTCTTCATCACCAGCGTGCCCCGCCACAGCGTGGCGATCCAGTTGAACACCTTTACGCCCGTGGGGACCGCGATCACCACCGACGAGAGGAAGAAGAAGGCGAGCACGACCGTCGAGATCGGCGTCGTGAACATGTGGTGCGCCCACACGAGCAGCGACAGGAAGGCGATGCCGATGGTGGCGACGGCGATCGCGCGGTAGCCGAAGATCGGCTTGCGGGAGAACACCGGCAGGACCTCGCTGATGATCCCGAACCCGGGCAGGACCATGATGTAGACCTCGGGGTGTCCGAAGAACCAGAAGAGGTGCTGCCACAGCAGCGGCGACCCTCCCTGCGTCGGATCGTAGAAGTGGGTGCCGAAGTGGCGGTCGGTCAGCAGCAGGGTCACCCCCGCGGCCACCGAGGGCAGGGCGAGGATGAGCAGGATGGCGAAGCTCAGGACCGCCCAGCAGAACAGCGGCAGGCGCGACCAGCCCATCCCCGGCGCGCGCATGTTGGCGATCGTCACGTAGAGGTTGATCGCGCCGATGATCGACGAGATGCCCGTGAGGTGGATGAGGAAGATCCACGCATCGATGCCGCCGCTGGGCGAGTAGGCCTCGGCCGAGAGCGGGGTGTAGCTCGTCCATCCCGCCTCGGGCGGCGCGAAGAACAGCGAGCTGTAGAAGACGATCGCGCCGCCCAGGAAAAGCCAGTAGGACAGGGCGTTCAGGCGCGGGAAGGCCATGTCGCGCGCGCCGATCTGCAGCGGCACGATGTAGTTCGCGAACCCCGTCATCATCGGAACGACGAAGAGGAAGACCATCGTCGTGCCGTGCATGGTCAGGATCTGGTTGTAGGTCGCCGGCTCGAGGAACGTGTTGTCGGGAACCCCGAGCTGGATGCGCATGAGCAGCGCCTCGGTCCCGCCCACGAGGAAGAAGACGAAGGCGGTGACGATGTAGAGGATCCCGATCTTCTTGTGGTCCACGGTGGTGAACCAGCTCGTCCAGCCGGTCGCCTCGGGCTTCACCTCGTGGGCGACGACCTGCGGGCGGGGCACGGTGCGAAGGGCTGTGGTGGTGGCTTCCATGGGCTAGCCGGGGATGGGGGAGAGCGACTTGCGCTGCTTGGCCGCGTCAGCGTTGGCCTGGTTGATGAGCTTCTTCTGCTCGGCTACCCAGGACTCGTACTCCGTGGGCGAGACGGCCCGCACCTGGGCGAGCATGTTGGCGTGGTTGCGCCCGCACAGCTCGGCGCACTGGCCGGGGTAGACGCCCTCGCGGGGGATCTTGAACCAGGTCTTGTTCACGTAGCCCGGCGTGGCGTCGACCTTGCCGCCGAGCTTGGGGATCCACCACGAGTGGATCACGTCCTGGGCCACGACCTTCAGGACCACCGTGGTGTTCGTGGGCACGACCATCTCCTCGTAGGAGTAGGCGTCGTTCGGATACGTGTAGCGCCAGACGTACTGCTGGCCGTTGACCTCGATGTTCAGCGCCTTGCCGCCCGGCGGCCGAGGCTGGTTGACGGAGGCGTAGAGCACGGCGCCGCCGACGCTCAGCCCCTGCGAGCCGGTGCGCGCCGGGTCGTTGATCGACGGCAGCTTGATGAAGGTCACCACGGTCAGCACGACGAGCACGAGCGCGGCGCCCACCGTCCAGCCGATCTCGACGTTCGTGTTGCCCCGGATCTGCGCGGCCACGCGGCCCTTGCGCTGACGGAAGCGCAGCACCGAGTACAGGAGCGCCCCCTCCACGCCGACGAAGACGACGATCGCGACGTAGAGAACGATCTTGTAGAGGTCGTTGATCTCGTCGGCGTTGGGCGATCCGCCGTGCTCGGGGGTGACGAAGCCGGCCAGGGCCGCCGGTGCGAGTGTCAGTAGCGCCGCGGCAAACGCGACCAGAGCGACCGCGAATACGCGTCGGCGTCGGGATGTAGGCGGCTCCGGACGCAAGGCGGGCGCAAGTCTATCCGTCGTCAGCCCGGCGCAGAACATGCTTGACAGGTGACCATATGGTCACCTATAGTCAACGCCATGGACGACGTGTTCAAAGCGCTCGCAGACCCGACCCGCCGGGGCCTGCTCGACGAGCTGTTCAAGGCCGACGGGCAGTCCCTCAGCGCGCTCGAGCAGCGGTTGCCGATGACGCGCTTCGGCGTGATGAAGCACCTCAAGGTGCTCGAGGAGGCCGGGCTCGTCGTCACGAAGCGGAGGGGCCGCGAGAAGCTCCACTTCCTGAACCCCGTCCCGATCCGGCTCGTCCACGACCGGTGGGTGAGCAAATACGCCGAGCCCTGGGCGGCAGCGCTGTCCGGGCTCAAGAAGAGCCTCGAGGAGGACTCGATGGAGAAGGTATTCGAGATCTACATCAAGACCACGCCGGAGCGCCTGTGGGAGGCGATCACCGACAGCGAGCTGAGGCAGAAGTACACCTTCGGCGTCGGGAGTCACCTCGGACTGGACGCCCGGCTCCCGCTACGAGGCGCGTCCATCCGGGGGCGGGCATCGCGATCAGCGAGGGAGAGAACCTCGAGGTCGATCCGCCGCGCCGCCTCGTCCAGAGCATGGTGGCGCTCTGGAGCGACGACGTGAAGAGCGAGGGGACCTCGCGCGTCACCTGGGAGATCGAGCCGGTCGGCGACTCATGCCAGCTGACCGTGACCCACGACCAGCTGCGCGAGGGCGCGAACGGCGAGCTCTACGGCGGCTGGCCGATGATCCTCTCCGGCCTGAAGACGCTGCTGGAGACCGGCGAGTCGCTCACCACGCCCGGCTCGCTGCGCTACTCGGGCGCCGCGGAATCGGCGGCCTGAGACCCCGACGGACCCGATCGAGGCGTCGCCGCATCGCGGCGGCGCCTCGGTCCGGGGCCGCGGCCGGTCAAGCGCCGCCGAACTTCGCCTCGCGCTTCTCGACGAAGGCCAGCACGCCCTCGACGAAGTCGTCGGAGCCGGCCATCTCGCGCTGGATCTGCGCCTCGAGCTCGAGCTGCTCCTCCAGGCCCCAGTAGATCCGGTTGTTGAGCTGGCGCTTGGTGCCGGCGAAGGACTTCGTCGGGCCGGTCGGCCAGGCGGGTGACGAGCTCCTCGACTCGCTCGTCGAACTCCTCGTCCGGCCACACGCGATTGATCAGCCCCCAGCGCTCGGCCGTCTCGGCGTCCACGCGCTCCCCGAGCAGCGCCATCTCGAAGGCCCGCGTGTGGCCGACGCGGGCCGGGATGAAGACCGACGAGCCGCCGTCGGGGACGAGGCCGACGTTGACGAAGGCGAGCAGGAGGTAGGCCGACTCGCTTGGCCACGATGAGGTCGCAGGCCAGGGCCAGCGAGCACCCGATCCCCACCGCGGGGCCGTTGACCGCCGCCACCACCGGCTTGGGCATCTCGCGGATGCCCGTGATGATCGGGTGGTAGCGCTCGGTGAGGACCTTGTAGACGTCGGGGCGGCCGTTCTCGTCCCTGGGGTCGTCCTCGCCCATGTCCTTGAGGTCGGCGCCCGAGGAGAAGCCGCGGCCCGCGCCGGTCACGAGCACCGCCCGGACCGCGTCGTCCTCCGCCACCTCCTGGACGGCAGCCCGCAGGTCCTTGCCGAACTGGCCGTTCCACGCGTTGAGGCGCTCCGGCCGGTTGAGCTCGATGGTGGCGGCGCCGTCGCGCCGATGCACGTTGACGGTCTCGTAGCGCTCATGGCGCGCTCATGCTGACCAGCTCGTAGTCGCGTCATGGCGCGCATCCTATGCTTGACCTTCGATGGTTGAGCTTCCCTCCTCCGTGCGAATCCGCGAGGTCGGCCCGCGCGACGGGTTCCAGAACGAGCCCGAGGTGATCGCGACCGCCGACAAGGTCCGGCTGATCGACATGCTGGGGCGGAGCGGGCTGCGCCGGCTGGAGGCGACGAGCTTCGTGCGCCCCGACGTGATCCCCCAGCTCGCCGACGGGGCGGAGGTGCTGGCGGCGATCGACGTCCCCGACGACGTGTCGGTGGGCGTGCTCATCCCCAACGAGAAAGGGCTCGAACGCGCGCTGGAACAGCGCGAGCGCTTCTCGGAGATCAACGGCTTCCTCTCGGCGTCCGAGACGCACAACCGCAAGAACGTCAACCGGTCCATCGAGGAGTCGCTGGCCGGGCTGGAGCGGACCTTCGGCGCCGCGCGCGAGGCGGGGCTGCGCTGCGAGGGGGTGATCTCGGTGTCGTTCGGCTGTCCCTACGAGGGCCACGTTCCGCCCGAGCGGGTGTTCGGCATCGCCCGGCGCCTGGCCGAGGCGGGGGCCGAGGAGGTGGGCTTCGGCGACACGACCGGCATGGCCAACCCGCGCCAGGTCCAGGAGTTCTTCGCGCGCGCGCGCGAAGAGGTCGCCGGCGTCGAGCTCACGGCGCACTTCCACAACACGCGCGGCCAGGGGCTGGCCAACGTGCTGGCGGCGCTCGAGGCGGGGGTGGACTCGTTCGAGTCGAGCTTCGGCGAGCTGGGCGGCTGCCCGGTGCCGGCGGGCTCGACGGGGAACATCGCCACCGAGGACCTCGTGTCGATGCTCCACGAGATGGGGATCGAGACGGGGATCTCGCTGGAGCGGCTGCTCGAGGCGTCGCGCGAGGTGCGCGAAGTGCTCGGCCGCCCGCTCGGGAGCCACGTGCTCACCGCCGGGCCCGTCGAGTGGAACGTCGGCCCTCGAGCGTCAGTTGACACTTACGTAAGCCATCAGTTACAGTACGGGTCATGGAAGCCGTCGCCCGCGCCATCGCCGAGCCTCGCCGCCGGGCCATCCTGAGGCTGGTCCGCGACGACGAGCTCGCCGCCGGCGAGATCGCCGCGCACTTCGACGTGACCCGCCCGGCCGTCTCCCAGCACCTCACCGTGCTCAAGGAGGCCGGGCTGCTCGACCGAGCGTCGCGAGGGCACGCGACGGCTGTACCGCGCCCGGCCCGAGGGCCTCGAGGGGCTGCAGGGAGTTCCTCGACGAGTTCTGGGGCATCGGGCTGGAGCGGCTCAAGCGGGCCGCGGAAACCGAACACAGGAGAGCTGGCAGATGACCCCAGTCGAGACCGGCGCCGTGACGCGCGAGATCAACGTGGCGGCGCCTCCCGAGACCGTGTTCCCCTACTTCACCGACCCCGACCGGATGACGCGGTGGATGGGGACCGAGGCCGAGCTGGACGCGCGCCCCGGCGGCGTCCTCAACGTCACCGTGCGGCGGCTCGCACGTCGCGCTCGGCGAGTACGTGGAGGTCGACCCGCCGAGCCGCGTGGTGTTCACCTGGGGGTGGGAGGACCAGGAGACGGCCGTCCCGCCCGGCTCCAGCACGGTGGAGATCACCCTGACCCCCGACGGCGAGGGCACGAAGGTCGTCCTCGTCCATCGTGACCTGCCGGAGGGCCAGGCCGGGCGCCCACGGCCACGGCTGGGATCACTACATGGCGCGCCTCGAGATCGCCGGCGCCGGCGGGGACGCGGGACCCGACCGCGGGCCGGAGGGCATGGACTAGTGGTCGCGAAGACGGCGCGCTTCGCCGTCCACCCGGACGCCCGCGAACGCTGTGAAGCGGCGATCCGCGAATTCGTGTCCGCCCTCGAGGACGAGCCGGGTACAACGATGTACGTGGCGCTTCGCGAGAGAGGCGACCCGACGCGCTTCCTCCACGTCATGGTGTTCGACGACGAGGCGGCCGACGAGCGTCACCGGCACGCGAAGCACACGAGGCGCTTCGTCGAGGCGCTCTATCCGCACACGCTCGAGGGCGTGGCGTTCAACGAGTTCACGATGGTCGACAAGACGAAAGGAGACATCTGATGGGCAATCCGGTTGTTTGGTTCGAGGTCATGGGCAAGGACGGAGCCAAGCTGCGCTCGTTCTACGGCGACCTCTTCGGTTGGAGCTACGAGGACGTCGAGGGCATGGACTACGGCATGGTCCAGAACGCCGACGGCGGCAGCATGCCCAGCATCCCCGGTGGGCATCGGCACCGCGCCCGAGGGCGCCCCCAACTACCAGACGTTCTACGTGGGCGTCGACGACATCCCGGGCGCGCTCGACAAGGCCGAGTCGCTCGGCGGGACCACGATGGTGGCACCGATGGACCTGCCGATGGGCGGGAAGATCGCCATCTTCTCCGACCCCGAGGGCAACATGATCGGCCTCTTCAAGGGCCCGGACGGCCAGTAGCCGCGAGGCTCCGAGCTAGCGCCCGCTGAACTCCGGCCGGCGCCGCTCGGCCAGGGCTCGTGCGCCCTCGGCGTAGTCATCGCTGCGGGCGCACAGCTCCTGGACCGTGACCTCCTGCTCCAGCGTGGAGGCCAGCGCGGGCTTGGCCGCAGCGTCCATAACGCGCTTGGCGTGGCCGACGGCGAGCGGCCCGCAGGCCAGCAGCGCGTCGACGAGATCCTGGGTCGCGGCCTCGAGCTCCGACTCCTTGACCGCGCGGTTGACCAGGCCCATCCGCTCGGCCTCCTCGCCGTTGACCAGGCGCGAGGTCATGATCAGCTCCTTCGCGCGGCCCAGGCCGACCACCGCGGGCAGGCGCGACGAGCCGCCGACGTCGGGAATCAGCCCGACCCGGGTCTCCGGCAGTCCCGAGTAGGGCGTCCTTGCTCGCCGTGCGCAGGTCGCACGCCAGGGCCAGCTCGAGCGCGCCGCCGATCGCCCCGCCGTGGATCTGGCAGACCGTGGGCTTGGCCATCTCCTCGCACAGATTCCAGATGGCGAGGATCTCGGTGCGGAAGGCGCGGAGGTTCTCGGGCTGCTCGGACAGTCCGAGCAGGTCCCCGAAGTCCATGCCGGAGGAGAACATGGCGCCCTCGCCCCGGATGACGACGCAGCGGACGTCGGTGTCGTTGGCGGCCGCCTTCAGGGCGACGCCGAGTGCCTGGACGAGCTCGCCGTTCATCGCGTTTCGCTTGTCCGGGCGGTTGAGGACGACGTGGCGGGCCGCCCCGCGGTCCTCGGTGATGACGAGCGGCATGCCGGGGAGCGTACTCGGCTAGCGTGCCCGGCCGCGAACTTCGACAGGAGGGCAGATGGCGGAGATCAAGAACGTGGGCGTGGTCGGCTGTGGCCTCATGGGCCACGGCATCGCGCAGGTGGCGGCGCAGGGTGGCTACGACGTCGTCGTGCGCGAGGTCGACCAGGCCACCCTGGACAAGGGACTGGGGAAGATCGACAAGCAGCTCGCGCGCGCGGTGGAGAAGGGCAAGGCGGAGCAGGCCGATGCGGACGCCGTCCGGGGCCGCATCCAGGGAACGACCGACTACGCCGACCTGGCCGACTGCGACCTGGTGATCGAGGCGATCACCGAGGACCTCGAGCGCAAGCTCGAGATGTGGCGCGAGGTGGACGGGATCGTCAAGGAGGGCGCGTACTTCGCCACCAACACGTCCTCGCTTCCGGTCATCGCACAGGCCGCGGCGACCGCGCGGCCCGAGCGCTTCCTCGGCCTGCACTTCTTCAACCCCGCCCAGGTGATGAAGCTGGTCGAGGTCATCCGCGCCGTGACGACGTCCGACGAGGCCTTCCAGGCCGGCGTCCAGTTCGCCAAGTCGATCGACAAGATGGGCGTGCAGACGCGCGACAACGCCGGCTTCATCGTCAACCGTCTGCTCGTGCCCTACCTGCTCGACGGCATGCGCGCCTACGAGGAGGGCGTCGGCACGATCACGGAGATCGACGAGGCGATGAAGGCGGGCGCCGGGCATCCGATGGGCCCGCTCACGCTGAGCGACTTCGTCGGCCTCGACACGCTCGGCTCGATCTGCGACGTCATGTTCGACGAGTTCCGCGAGAAGCGCTTCGCGCAGCCGCCGATCCTGCGCAAGATGCTCGCGGCCGGCTGGTACGGGCGCAAGTCGGGGATGGGCTTCTACGACTACTCAGGCGAGGCGCCGGCGGAGAATCCGGGGCTGGCTCGCTAGCACTAGCTTGCCGCGCCCGGACGGGGGTGGTTTTTGCGTCAGCTTCCGCTCGAGCCGGTGCCTGGTTCCTCGTAGAGGTCGATCTGTCCCGTGCTCAGCGCGATCGCGACGGCGTGCGCGCGCGTGTGCGCGCCGAGCTTCGTCATCGCGTTCTGGACGTGTGACTTGATGGTCTCGGGCGACACGCCAAGGCGCGTGGCGATCTCGCCGCCCTGGAGGCCGGCGGACACGAGCGTGATCACCTCGTGCTCGCGGGCCGTGAGCGGCGCCTGTTCGGCTTCGCGGGCCACGAGCCGTGTCCACCCAGCCTCGCGGTGTACCACGCCCTGGGACGCCTCGACGAAGTCCTCAGCCCGCGGCATGACGACCGACAGGTGGCGTCCCGGCAGCACGTTGGCGGTGGCGCTGAACTCGACCGGCACCAGGCTCCCGTTGGGCAGACGGAGGTGGAACAAGCCCTCCATGCCGCCGTTCACCAGGAACGCGTCCCATTGCTCGACGAGCCTCGCCCGGTCCTGGGCCGGCGTGAAGTCGTCGATCCGGTGCCACGGCACCTCTTCAGGCGCCATTCCCAGCAAGCCGAGGGCGGGAGCATTCGCGGTGACATAGCGGCGCTGGTCGTCGACGATGAGCATCGGATTCCGCACCCGCTCGAACGCCGCTCGCAGTCTCGCCTCGGCCTCAGCTTCACTCGTTGTCGGTTTAACTTCCATCCGGTGGAATGAGACGGAATTCCGGGTTCCGACGTACACGAAAACTACCAACGGCGTCCACGCCGATACGACCATTTCGGCCGATATCTACCCGTTCGGCGTAGGCTCCGAGCGTGGAGTTTGGGGCCCAAACGACCCGGGCGATCGCCGCGCTTCGCCCGCATCCCCACCGCGGCGACCTGATCGCCGCGGGCGCCGTCCCGCTGACGGTGGCCGTGGTGATGCTCAACGTGCGGATGGACGCGACGTGGGGTAACGGAATCCACCTCGTCCTCACCGGCCTGACCTGCGCGGTCGTGCTCGGCATGGGTCTGCTGGCCGAGCGGGAGGGCGAGTTCCCTCGCGCGTACCAGACGGTGCTGCTCCTCGCCGGCCTGACGCTGCTCGCCGTGACGCTCCTGCGCCTCGGCCAGGTGCTCGGCGCCGACGAGCCCCTGGAGTCGTCGTCCACCATCACCTGGATGGCGGCGGTGTTCACGGCAATCGCCGCCGTGCCGGCGTGGGAGCGAATCAACTCGCCGATCTGCGCGCTCGTCGAGGTCGTCGCGGGCGGGATCGTGCTCCTGGCGTTCGTGGACTGGGTGTTCGACCCGGACGGGGCGACCACGTTCCGGTGGATCCTGCTCCTTCTCATCGCCGTCTACACGGCGGCGCACCTGCGCTGGCGCGACCCGCGCCCGCGGCACGCCGTCCACATGGTCAACGCGGCCGGTCTCGCGGGCCTGGCCATCGCCGCGACATTCGGCGGCGCGCTGGTCCTGCCGTTCGCCGACGGAGGCGATCCGGGCACGTGGTGGGAGCTCGTCATCGCCGCCGTCGGCTTCGGCCTGGTCGCCTACGCCGGCGTCGACCGCGAGCCCGGGCCGGCCTACCTCGGCTTCGCCCTCCTGGCCGCGTTCGTCGTCCTCGCGGGCCTGCCCAGCTCCGACGGCGCCTCGATCGTCGGCTGGCCGCTGCTTCTCCTGCTGCTCGGCGGCGCCGCGGTGGCGGCGGGGCTGCGGCCGATCCGCCCGCTCCCCCCACCGCCCGACGCCGGCCAGGAGCCGGCGCCGACAGAGGTGCTGCGGGGGGGTCAGACCCCTTGAGCCGAGGAGACTCAAGGGGTCTGACCCCGTTCGTTACGCCGTGACCGGTCTGACGGCCGGGCGCTCCAGGGCGCCGGCGTACGCCAGGTAGCCGACGGTCATCCAGTACGCGCCGGTGATCAGGTCCCCACCGACTGCCGAGAGCGGGAGCGCGGTGATCCAGACGACCGGCAGCAGGTAGGCGATCGCTTTCGAGACGCGGCCCGCGCGCCGCAGCGAGACGGCGAGGGCGATCGAACCCCCGAGCCACAGGAGGTTCGCCGGGCCGGCCACGGCCGGGAAGAAGGACGGGTCGTCGCCCATCACGTTCGAGACCGTGACGAGCGCGGCCAGCGCGATCATCCCGATCGCCGCGACGATCGCGCCCTCGCGATGCCCGGCGTACCGCGCAAGGATGAACATGCCGGGGATCGTGAGCAGCAGGGCGCCGGCGAGCCCGGCCATCCCGACGTGTTCCAGCCCGGTCTGGAGCTTCGTGGTGTCCAGGTAGCCGGGGTGGGTGACCTTGAGCGCGCCGAACGCGGCCCAGAGGGCTCCAGCGATCACGGTGGCGACGGCGAACAGGCGGTCCTTGGTGGTGGTGGTGGTGGTCATCGTGGGTCCTTTCTGCGGAGTGCGGTTTGCCTGGGTCAATGCTCGCCCCCCGATCCCGCGCCGTCGTCGGCCCGCGGTCGTGATCGCCTACGACCTGAGTCTGATGCCCCTCCGACCGGCGGGGGACGACGCGCGCCCCCGCCTGCCCTACCGTGTCGAACGTGGAATCGGCCTTCGACATCGCGCGCGTGCCGCGCCGGCCGCCTCGCATCGACTTCGTCATTGCGGGCGTGCTGCTGGCGTGGGCCCTGCTCGAGGCGCTGCTCAACGACGGGCCGGGACCGCGCTGGTTGCGGGTCCTCGTAGCCCTGGCGTTTACGGTGCCGCTGGTGTGGCGCCGGCGCCACCCGGTCGCCGTGATGGCCGTGATCGCCGCGACGGTGATCGGCGTCGCGCTCGTGGCCGACAAGCCGGAGCCGGGTGCCATGCCGTTCCCGTGCCTGCTCATCGCCACCTTCTCCGTGGCTCTGCACGTGCGAGCGCTCCCCATCGCCGTCGCGGCCGGTGCCATCCCGATCGCCACGATGCTCTTCACCGTCTCCACGAGCTACTACAGCGGCGACGGCCCCACGGTGGCCGACGTGCTCATCCTGGCCTTCCTCATCGTCGGGACGTGGACAGCCGGCCGGGTCGTCCGCCATCGCGCCGAGCAGGCCGTGGTCGCCGAGGCGACCAGCGGCGAGCGCGCCCGCGAAGCGGTCAGCGCCGAGCGCGTGCGCATCGCACGCGAGCTGCACGACGTCGTGGCCCACTCGGTGTCGATCGTCGCGGTGCAGGCCGGGGCGGCCGAGGAACTGGTCGAGCGCGACCCTTCCCAGGCTCGCGAGCACATGGCCTCGGTGCGCAAGTCGGCGCGCGAGGCGCTCGTCGAGATGCGCCGCCTCCTGGGCGTGCTACGCGAGGACGAGGCGACCTACAAGCCCCAGCCGGGGCTCGCGCGGGTTGAGGAGCTGATCGACGACGCGCGCGCCGCCGGGGTGCCGGTCGAGCTGCGCGAGGAGGGCGAGCGCCCGGCAGACCTGGCCCCGGGAATCGACCTGGCCGCCTTCCGCATCGTCCAGGAGGCGCTGACCAACGTGCGCAAGCACGCCGGCCCGGTGGAGACGACCGTGACACTCCGCTACCGCGACGACGGCATCGCGCTCGAGGTGGTGAACGCGCCTGGCGCCACCGGCAACGGCGGCGGCAGCGGTCACGGCCTGGTGGGCATGCGCGAGCGCGCGCGCGTCTACGGCGGGACGGTCGAGGCGGGCACGGATGGCGACGGAGGGTTCGCGGTTCGCGCGCGCCTTCCCGTGGAGGAGACCAGGTGATCAAGGTCCTCGTGGCCGACGACCAGCCCCTGGCCCGCAACGGGCTCCAGGCCATGCTCGGCGCACAGGAGGACCTGGAGATCGTGGGCGAGGCAGCCGACGGCGCCGAGGCCGTCGAGGAGGCGCTGCGCCTGCGCCCGGATGTGGTGGTGATGGACATCCGCATGCCCAACGTCGACGGAATCGAGGCCACGCGCCGTCTCCAGGAGCACGCCGGCGCCCCGAAGGTGCTCGTACTGACGACCTTCGACCTCGACGAGTACGTCTACGAGGCGCTGCGCGCGGGGGCCGGGGGATTCCTCCTCAAGGACGCGCCGCCCGGCCAGCTCGCCGAGGCCGTGCGGACCGTGGCGGCCGGTGAGTCCCTCCTGGCCCCGGCCATCACCCGGCGGCTCGTCGAGCGCTTCGTGCGGCGGCCTCCGCCCGACGCCGCGGCCGAGGAGCGCTTCGGCGAGCTGACCGAGCGCGAGCTCGAGGTCCTCAAGCTCGTCGCGGCCGGATTGTCGAACGGCGAGATCGCCGAGAGGCTCTTCCTCTCCGAGGCGACCGTGAAGACCCACCTGACGCGGATCCTGTCCAAGCTGGGCCTGCGCGATCGCGTGCAGGTGGTGGTGCTCGCCTACGAGAGCGGACTCGTGGAGCCCGGCGCGACCCCGGGACCCGAATAGACTCCGCCGCCGCATGAGCGACGTCTCGAGCGCGATCGAGCGCGCGCTGGCCGGCGGGCCCGAGCGCCATCACGAGAAGAGCGAGGAACAGGGAAAGCTCCCCGTGCGCGAGCGCGTGGCGCGCCTGCTCGACGAGGGCTCGCTGGTCGAGGAGGCGCTGCTCGCCAACTGGGAGGAGGACGGGCTTGGCGCCGATGGGGTCGTCACCGGGATCGGGACGATCGACGCGCGGCCCGTCGCCTTCATGGCCAACGACCCCACGGTGAAGGCGGGCTCGTGGGGCCCCAAGACCGTCGAGAAGATCATCCGCATCCAGGAGCAGGCGATGCGCCAGCGGATTCCCATGGTCTACCTCGTGGACTCCGCGGGCGCGCGGATCACCGACCAGGTGCGGATGTTCCCCGGCCGCCGCGGCGCGGGCCGGATCTTCTTCAACGAGGTCCGCATGTCGGGCGTGGTGCCGCAGGTCTGCGTGCTGTTCGGGCCCAGCGCCGCGGGCGGCGCCTACATCCCCGCCTTCTGCGACGTCGTGTTCATGCGCGAGGGCAACGCGTCGATGTACCTGGGCTCGCCGCGGATGGCCGAGATGGTGATCGGCGAGAAGGTCACGCTCGAGGAGATGGGCGGCGCGAAGATGCACACCGGGGTGAGCGGCGTCGGCCACGAGCTCGTCAAGACCGACGAGGAGGGCGTCGACGCCGCCCGGCGCTACCTGTCCTACTTCCCCTCCCATTGGGAGTGGCTGCCCCCGGTGGCCAAGCCGCGCGACCCCGCCTCGGAGACCCCGATCCGCGAGATCGTGCCCGAGGACGAGAACAAGCCGTTCGACATGCGGCTGCTGCTCGACTCCCTGCTGGACGCCGAGTCGTTCTTCGAGGTCCATTCGCGCTGGGCCAAGGAACTGATCGTCGGCTACGGGCGGCTGAACGGCCGGGCGGTCGGCATCGTCGCCAACCAGCCGAAGGTCAAGGGCGGCGTGCTGTTCGTCGACAGCGCCGACAAGGCGGCGCGCTTCATCCAGACGTGCAACGCGTTCGGCATCCCCCTGCTCTTCCTCGCCGACGTGCCCGGATTCATGATCGGCACCGCCGTCGAGCGCCAGGGGATCATCCGCCACGGAGCCAAGATGATCAGCGCCGTCTCCGAGGCCACGGTGCCGAAGATCAGCGTGGTCGTGCGCAAGGCCTACGGCGCCGGCCTGTACGCGATGGCGGGCCCGGCGTACGACCCCGACTGCTGCCTCGCCCTGCCGACGGCCTCCATCGCCGTGATGGGTCCCGAGGCGGCGATCAACGCGGTCTTCTTCAACCAGCTCCAGGGCATCGAGGATCCCGACGAACGCGCGAAGCGGACGGAGGAGCTGCGCCGCGAGTACGCGGAGGACATCGACATCCTCCATCTCGCCTCCGAGCTGGTCGTCGACGCCGTGATCCAGCCCGAGGACCTCCGCGCCGAGCTGATCAAGCGCTACGCGGTCTATGCGGGCAAGCGCCGCGACTGGCCGGACAAGCGCAACCCCATCACGCCGGCCTGATCAACGGCGGATTTCCCACGTCCCGCGCGCCGGAGCGGTAGCGTGCGGCGACAAACACATCAAGGAGGGACGATTCATGTCGCAGCAGGATGTCGAGAGCATCAAGACGGCCTACCAGGCGTTCGGCAGGGCGATCTCGAGGGCGCGACGCGCGACTTCGCCGACGACGTGGAGTGGTCGACCTCGGACGAGGTTCCGAACGGCGGCACCATCACGGCAAGCAGGCCGTGATCGAGTCCTGGTCAGCATCCCCGAATACTGGTCGCGACTTCGCCGTGCGAGCCCAGCGAGTTCATCGACGGCGGCGACAAGGTGATCGTCCTGGGCACGCAGACGGCCACGGCGAAGGACAGCGGGCAATCGTTCGAGTCGCCCTACGTGCACGTCACTGGTTCGCCGACGGCAAGCTCACGCGCTCGCAGTTCCACGCCGACAGCGCAACGGCGGTCAAGGCGCTCAACGGATAGGGCGCCGATCCACACACGGCGGGCGGACTCGCATGCTCCGTCACCATGTGACCGCCCGCCGTGCCCCTCGCCCTTCTGCACATCCCCAAGAACGTCGGCTATCCGCTGCTCGCCCTGCTGGTGGGCGCGGAGGCAAGCGGGGTGCCACTGCCGGGGGAGACGGCGCTGATCACCTCGTCCGTCGTGGCCTCCGACGGCAGCCTGTCCATCGAGGTGGTGATCGCGATCGCGGCGGTGGCCGCGATCGTCGGCGACAACATCGGCTACCTCATCGGGGCGCGCTTCGGACGCCGCCTCATCACCCGGCCGGGGCGCACCCAACAGCGGCGCCTCGAGGCGTTGGAGAAGGGCAACGCGCTGATGGAGCGCCACGGGCCGAAGGCCGTGTTCTTCGGCCGCTGGATCCCGGGGCTGCGCATCTGGGCCTCTTGGCTGGCGGGCATGACCACGATGCCCTGGCGGTCGTTCCTGGTGTGGAACGCGCTGGGCGGCATCACGTGGGCGTTGTGGTTCGGCCTGCTCGGCTACTTCGGCGGCGAGGCGGCGGCCCACCTGGTCGCGCGGGCGGGGGTGGGCGTCGCGATCGTGGTCGTCTCGGGCTTCGTGGCCGGCTACGCGATCATGCACCTGCGGCTGCGCCGGCGGCGCCGGGCCGGCGAGCCGAGCGTGACGGTCGAGCTGCCACCGGACTGACAGCGCCGCTCAGTACCCGGCACTTAGAATCGCGCGCCGTGACGACCACGGCGCGAGGCGAGCTGCTCTGGGAGCCCTCCGAGGAGGCGGTGGAGCGCGCCACGATCACGCGTTACGTGCGCTGGCTGGAGGAGACGCGCGGCCTGCGCTTCGACGACTACGCCGCGCTGTGGCAATGGTCGGTCGACGACCTCGAGGCGTTCTGGTCGTCGATCTGGGAGTTCGGGGAGGTGAAGACGGCAGCGCCCTACGAGCGGGTGCTCGGGCGCCGCGAGATGCCGGGCGCGGAATGGTTCCCGGGAGCGCGGCTCAACTACGCCGAGCACATCTTCGCCCGCGGCGCGGGGTCCCGAGCCGGCCCTGATCGCGCGTTCGGAGACCCGCGACGACGTCACGCTCTCCTGGGACGAGCTGCGCGCTCAGGTTGCCCGGGCGGCGGCGGGCCTGCGCGCGCTCGGCGTGGGACCGGGCGACCGCGTCGTCGCCTATCTGCCCAACGTTCCCGAGACGGTGATCGCCTTTCTGGCCGCCGCATCGCTCGGCGCGGTCTGGTCGAGCGCCGCGCCCGAGTTCGGCGCCCGCTCGGTGATCGACCGCTTCGCGCAGATCGAGCCGAAGGTCCTCTTCGCCGTCGACGGCTACCGCTACGGCGGCAAGGACTTCGACCGCCTCGAGATCGTCGCGGACCTCCAGCGCGAGATGCCCACCCTGCAGCGGACCGTGATGCTGCCCTACCTGGATCCCGGCCTCAGCCACGAGCGCGGCGACCTCGAGGGCCTGACCGACGCCATGACGTGGGACCAGCTCCTGGCCTTCGACGACGAGCTCGCGTTCGAGGCGGTGCCCTTCGACCACCCCCTGTGGGTGCTCTACTCCTCCGGCACGACCGGACTGCCCAAGGCGATCGTCCACGGCCACGGCGGGATCCTGGTCGAGCAGCTCAAGAAGGGGTTGCTGCATCTCGACGTCGGCCCGGAGGACCGGATGTTCTGGTTCACCACGACCGGCTGGATGATGTGGAACTTCCTCGTCGGCACGCTGCTCACGGGCGCGACCGCCGTGCTCTACGACGGCAACCCCGGCCACCCGGACATGAACGTGCTGTGGGACTTCGCTCGCGACGCGGAGATGACGTGCTTCGGGACGAGCGCGTCCTACGTGGCCGCGTGCATGAACGCGGGTATCGCCCCGGGTGACACCCACGACCTGAGCGCCCTGCGATCGATCGGCTCCACCGGCTCGCCGCTGGCGCCCGAGGGCTTCCAGTGGATCTACGAGGCCGTCAAGGACGACGTGTGGCTCTTCTCCACCAGCGGCGGAACCGACGTGTGCACCGCCTTCGTCGGCGGGGTGCCGACGCTCCCCGTCTACCGCGGCGAGCTCCAGGCCCGGGCGCTCGGGGCGAAGGTCGAGGCCTTCGACGAGTCCGGCTCGCCCGTGATCGACCAGGTGGGGGAGTTGGTGATCACCGAGCCGATGCCCTCGATGCCGCTGTTCTTCTGGAACGACCCCGAGGGCGAGCGCTACCGCGCGTCGTACTTCGACATGTACCCGGGGATCTGGCGGCACGGCGACTGGATCGAGATCACCTCCCGGGGGACCGCGGTCATCTACGGGCGCTCGGACTCGACGATCAACCGCCAGGGGGTGCGGATGGGGACGAGCGAGATCTACCGCGCCGTGCTCGCCCTGCCCGAGCTCGTCGACGCGCTCGTGGTCGACATCCCGCGGCCGGGGACCGAGGGATGGATGCCGCTGTTCGTCGTCCTGGCGGAGGGCGCCGAGCTGAGCGACGAGCTCAAGGCGACCATCAAGCGCCGGATCCGCGAGGACTGCTCGCCCCGGCACGTGCCCAACGAGATCTACGCGATCGCCGAGGTTCCTCGCACGCTCTCGGGCAAGGTGCTCGAGATCCCTGTGAAGAAGATCCTCATGGGCGGCGACCCCGACCGCGCGGCCAGCCGCGAGTCGCTCGCCAACCCAGCCGCGCTCGACTACTTCGTCGAGCTGGCGGGCAGGCTCTGAACGCGCTCGGCGAGGTCCGCGTCGAGCGCGCGGACCAGGCGATGGGCGACGTCGAGCGCGCCGCGCAAGGCCGCCGGGTCCACGTGCTCCGGGGTGTCGCTGGCCAGGCCGGAGCCGGTCGGCCAGCCCTCGTCCTCCAGGCAGCCGATCGTGATGGCCGGCCAGCGGACGAGGCGGGCTCGCCACCCTCCGCTCGCGCCGTGGCCGCGATACGGCGCGCCGCCCGCCCGGGTGGCCAGCTCGCGCATCGAGGGATGGAAGCGCAGCGGGACCAGCGGGCCGTCGCTCACCCACCAGCGCGGCCGGCCGCGCCCGCAGGCGGCCAGATGGATCACCGCCGTGGCCTCGGGCCGGTAGCGCTTGCGCCGTGCCCGCGCGAACGCCCGCATGCCGAGCGACGGGCCGTCGCCCGCCCCGGCGAGCACGAGCTCGACGCCCATGTGTTGCGGCGGGTCGCGGTCGAGCTCGGCGGCGAGGGCGATCGCGACCGCCGCGCCGCTCACCGGATCGTTGGCCCCCGGCCCGATCCGGGCCAGTCCCGCGTCGACCGCGAGACCCAGCGCTCCCAGGAGGACGATCGTGGGCACGAGCTGGATGGCGCCGACCCAGCCGGCGTCGGTGCCGCCGAGCCGCACCCCGGCGAGTGCGGCGACCGCGGCCAGCGCGAGCGCGATGACCGCGCCCGCTCCCGGGAGGTGCCCGCCGGTGAGCTCGTGCAACCTGCCGAGGGCGCGGCGGAAGACCTCGCGCCGGGCGATCCCGGTCCGTGGGGCGTCGTAGGCCGCCGCGATCACGAGCTTGACGATGCGCTGGCGGCCCGAGGCCGTCGCCGCGGTCGGTGGTGAGACCAGGTTCTGCGTCGCGCGCGACGGGGTGAACCGGCGGCCGAGATGGGCAAATCCGAGCTGGTCGAGGCACCACGACGCCAGCGCCACGGTCGCGATTCCCAGTCCGATGGCCGGCTGCGAGGCGGCGACGACGCTGGCCGCGACCCCGGCCGCCGCGTGCAGCGCCAGCACGGCGGCGCGCTGGGGGCGCACCCACACCGTCTCGGTCCTGACCTCCCTCCCGAGATCGTCGCGGAGCACCTGCGCCAGCCACAGTGGCGGCGCGGCGCTCGGCGTCGGTGCCCGGTCCGCGCGGCGCGAGTCGCGTCAGCCCGGTGACGATGGCTTTCGGGTCCATGGCGGCCGGGGATCATCGCGCACGCGATCCCAAAGACACTCCGGTGGCTAGGCTCCCGTGCCGTGGACGACGCCCTCGCCTTCGCCCCGATCACCCGCCAGGCCGAGCTCATCCGCGGCGGGGAGCTCGCGCCGCGCGACCTCGTGGAGCTCTACCTGCGGCGCATCTCGCGCCTCGACCCGCAGCTCAACGCGTTCCGCGCCGTCCACGACGAGCGCGCCCTCGCGGAGGCCGATCAGGCCGCGGCGCGTCTGAAAGCGGGGGACGAGCGCCCGCTCCTCGGCGTGCCGATCGCGATCAAGGACAACGTCGACGTGGCGGGCGACGTGACGACGCACGGAACCAGCGCATACGGCGAGCCGGCGGCCGAGGACTGCGAGGTGGTGCGCCGGGTACGGGCGGCCGGGGCCATCGTCCTCGGCCGCACGAACGTGCCCCCGCTGTGCGCGCTGCCGGTGACGGAGTCGCCGACGTGGGGAGTGACGCGCAACCCCTGGGACCTCGACCGCTCGCCCGGTGGCTCCAGCGGCGGCTCGGCGGCCGCGGTCGCCGCGGGCCTCGTGGGCGCCGCCCTCGGCTCCGACGGTGCCGGGTCGATTCGCGTGCCGGCCGCCTGCTGTGGCCTCTTCGGGCTCAAGGCGCAGCGCGGGCGGTTGCCCCTGGGGCCGGCGCCCGACCACTGGCACGGGATGTCGGTCATCGGGTGGCTGACGCGCACCGTGGCCGACGCCGCCCTGCTCTACGACCTGACGCGCGGCCCCTCGCCCGTCGACCGCGATCGTGCGCCGGAACCGCCCCGCTCGTTCGTCGAGGCGGCGGCGGCCGAACCCGGGCCCCTGCGCATCGGCGTCTCCCTCGCCCACGCGCCCGGTCCGCCGCCGGCGCCGCTGGACGGCGAGCTGCGACAAGCCGTGCTCGAGACCGCGGAGACGCTGCGTTCGCTCGGGCACGACGTCGTCGAGCGCGACCCCGACCTGAAGGGGCCCGAGACGTGGGCCCCGACCGTGCGGGTTCTCCGCGGCATCTCGGACGAGGCCCTGTCGCTGCCGCGCTTCGACCGCCTCGACCGTCGCTGGCGACGCGTCGCTCGGCTCGGCTCGGCCATCCCGGACTCGCTGATCGAGCGGGCGCGGGCGGCCGAAGCCCCGGCCGTAGCGCGCCTGCGCCCCTTCTTCGAGGCTCACGACGTCCTGCTCTACCCGGTCCAGCCGAACCTCCCCCTCCAGACGGGGCGCTGGGAGGGCCGCGGCGCGCTGTGGACGATCAACGGCGCCGGGCGGTTCGTCCCCTACACGGTCCCGTGGAACTTCACGGGGCAGCCCGCCGCCGCGGTGCCCGTGGGCCTCAGTGCCGCCGGCCTTCCCCTCGCCGTCCAGATCGTCGGCCGGCCGGACGACGAGGACACCATCCTCTCGCTCGCCGCGCAGCTCGAGGCCACGCGGCCATGGGCCGACCGCCGCCCGCCCGTCTCGTAGATGGAGCTCCTCTCGATCGCCGAGGACGCCGCGCGCGCCGCCGGCGCCGTGCTCCTCGAACGCTTCGGCGGGCCCCGGCGCGAGGTGCGCTCGAAGAGCACGCCGACCGACCTCGTATCCGAGGCCGACCTCGAAGCGGAACGGGCGCTGCGCAGCTTCCTCGCCGCCCAGCGGCCCGACGACGCCGTGCTGGGGGAGGAGGGCGGCGATCGCGGCGCCGGCACGAGCGGCGTGCGCTGGATCGTCGACCCGCTCGACGGGACCGTGAACTTCCTCTTCGGGATCCCCCAGTGGGCCGTCAGCGTGGCCTGCGCGGACGGCGACGGACTGGTCGCCGGGGTCGTCCTCGACCCGCTGCGCGACGAGATCTTCGCCGCCACCCGCGACGGGCCGGCCACTCGAGACGGCGAGCCGGTGGACGCGTCCAGCCGCGGCGACCTGGCGACTGCGATGGTGGGGACCGGGTTCGCGTACGACGCCGAGGTGAGGGTGGCGCAGGCCGAGGTCGCGGCCCGCGTGCTTCCCCGCGTGCGCGACCTGCGCCGGATGGGCAGCGCGGCGCTCGACCTGGCGTGGACCGCGTGCGGGCGCTACGACGCCTACTACGAGCGCGGACTGCAGCCCTGGGACCGCGCCGCGGGCGAACTGATGTGCGCCCGTGCGGGACTCGAGTTGCGCGAGCTGCGAGCGCACGGAGCGCTTCCCGCCGGGCTTCTCGTCGCCCCGGCGGCGCTTGCCGGTCCGCTCGGCGATCTCGTCGGGCCGTAAAGAGCACGTTTTCCGGCCGGCTCGACGGATGTTCCCCCTCGCTTGCCGCCTCGGCGCGGTACCCTCGTCGTACTCCTCCGGGGCAGGGAAGCTTGCGCAAATGAACGACCGACCGAAGCCAGATCATGGTCCCACGGACCTGCGCGTACACGCGTACTCGCTCGCCTACCTGTTTGCCACGGGCGCGACGCTGCTCGTCGTCACGGTGGGCTTCTACCAGCCCGATGGCCAGGACACCCTGGGCTTGCTGGGGATCGCAACCGCCGCCTACGTCGCGGCCCTCGTGCTCCGCTTCGCCCACCGCTGGCTGCCGGAGTGGGCCTACCCCGCGTTCGTGTTCGTGGGGACCTTCCTCATCACGTTCGGCATCCAGTTCTCGGGAGAGGGGTCGAGCGCCTACGCGCTGTTCTACCTGTGGGTCTGCATCTACTCGTTCTACTTCTTCTCGCGCGCGATGGCGATCGCCCAGCTCGCGACACTCGGAATCGCCTACGCGATCGTCCTCGAGGTCGGGCCCGACTCGTCGGCGCCCGGCGCGCGCTGGCTGCTGACGATCGGCACGCTGTCGGTCGCGGGCTGGCTGGTGGCCAACCTGGTGGAGACGGTCCGCGAGCGGGCGGCCGAGGCGGCGGCCCGCGCCGAGCGGCTGCGCCGGGCGGAGGAGCGCACGCGGGCGATCATCGAGACGGCCAACGACGGGTTCGTGTCGGCGGACGCGGACCTGCGCATCACCGCCTACAACCCGCGGGCGCAGGCGATGTCGGGCTACTCGCTCGACGACGTGCTGGGCAAGCCGCTGGGAGACATGCTCGTGCCAGCCCGCTTCCGCGGCGCCTTCACGGCCGAGTTCGGCAGGTTCATGCGCACGGGCGAAAGCCCCCTGATCAACCATCCCATCGAGTTCGTCGGGATGCATCGCGACGGGCGCGAGTTCCCCGTCGAGCTGACCATCTCGCCCCTGCGGGACGGCGACACCTGGATCTTCAACGCGTTCGTGCGCGACATCACCGAGCGCAAGCGAACCGAGCAGCAGATTCGCGACCACGCCGAGGATCTGACGCGGGTGGCGGAGGTGGCGCGGGACCTCGCCGGAGTCACCGATGCCTTCGCGGCGCGCCCGGCCATCTGCACCGC
The DNA here is from genome assembly GCA_963842605.1 of uncultured Actinomycetes bacterium. Classification (GTDB taxonomy): domain Bacteria; phylum Actinomycetota; class Thermoleophilia; order Solirubrobacterales; family Solirubrobacteraceae; genus AC-38. Next base: position 41,629 of record CAWJGV010000015.1, on the reverse strand, counting down.
CGCGCGGGATCTCGCCGGGGCGAAGGTGTCGATCCTCTACGAGCCCGACCCGAAGGGGCAGGAGCTGGTCTCCTCCGCCGTCGTGGGGGCGCAGGTCGACCAGATCCACCTTCCCTTCACCGGGCGCCCGTCGGGCGCCGCCACGGCGTTCTCTTCCGGGCAGCCACACTTCATCGCCGACCTGCCGGGAAACGAAGGTGTCGCTCAGCCGGTCCGCGACGAGCTCAACGTGCTGTCGGCGCTGTGGCAGCCCGTCATCCGGAACGGCGTCCCGATCGGCGTCCTGACGCTGGCCTGGGAGGAGCGGGTCGCCGACCCGGGCGAGCGGGTGCGCTCGCTGATCGCCCTCCTCGCGGCCGAGGCGGCGGTGGCGATCGAGCGAGCGGACCTGCTGGCGCGTCTCGAGACCGTGGCGCGCACGGACGACCTGACCGGCCTGGCCAACCGCCGGGCGTGGGACGAGCACCTGCCCCGCGAGCTGTCCCGCGCCGGGCGCGACGGTCAGCCGCTGTGCGTGGCCATGCTCGACCTGGATCGGTTCAAGGAGTACAACGACGAGCGCGGCCACCAGGCCGGAGACCGCCTGCTCAAGCAGGTGTCGGGCGCGTGGCGGGAGATGCTGCGCCCCTCGGACATGCTGGCGCGCTACGGCGGCGAGGAGTTCAGCCTGGTGCTTCCCAACTGCCCGATCGAGAAGGGGGTGGAGGTCGTCGAGCGCCTGCGCGAGTACATGGTCGCGGGCCAGACCTGCTCCGCCGGCATCGCGGCGTGGGACGGCGAAGAGGCGCCGGACGCGCTGGTCCGCCGCGCCGACGCGGCGCTCTACGAGGCCAAGGCGGCCGGACGCGACCGGGCGATCGCCGCGAGCTAGAGCACTTCAGTACCCGGGGTGGGACTCGAACCCACATGGCCCGAAGGCCACGGCCTTTTGAGGGCCGCGCGTCTGACCAGTTCCGCCACCCGGGCGGGGTCGGGTCGAATGCTAAGCGGTGGCCGGCTGGCCGCCGGGCCCGGGCTCGTCGTGGTGCATGCCCGGGTGGTAGTGCTGGCCGTCCGGGACCTCGACCTCGACGTTCCAGGCCTGCTGGAAGCCGCGCATCGCGAAGCCGAGCAACAACACCTGGACGGGGATGATCAGCAGCGTGACGAGGCCGAGGATGCCCTCGTCGAGCGCCGGTGAGCTGAAGCCGGCCTTGTCGCGCTCGAACCACTGCGGCCCGGCGATCGCCGCGAAGATCGCGAGGATGATGGCGAGGGCGGCGACGAGCGGCAGGACCCCGCGGTTCCAGCGGGCGGCGTAGAAGGCCATGACCAGGTAGACCAGCATGTAGCCGACGAGGACTATCTGCATACCGGCCAGCTTCGACCAGCCGCCGAGCGTGACGATGAGCATCAGGCCGACGGAGGCGAGGAGCAGCAGGATCACCACCGCCTTGGTCGCCTTGTTCGCGGCCTTCTCCTGGTTGGGGTGCTCGATGTGGTACCCCTCGCGGACCTCGATCTTCTCCACGGCCATCGCGTCAGGGAACATACAGCTAGTCGCGACAACGCGCAGCAGTTCCCCGCGGGCGTGGCGGAACTGGTCTACGCGCCGGCTTTAGGAGCCGGTGGGCCTTACGGCCCTTGGGGGTTCGAGTCCCTCCGCCCGCATCTCTCGTGCTCGCGCCGCCTGCTTTGGGCCTGGGCAGCCTGGGCACGTACCCTGTCGCCTGATGGCCAAGCTCTTCGATCGCATCGACGATCACCTCCGAGACTGGATCTCGCCGCCAGTCCCTGTTTTTCGTCGCGACCGCGCCGCTGGACTCCGGCGGGCAGGTCAATGTCTCGCCGAAGGGCCCGATCGGAACGCTGCGCGTGGTCGACGACCACACCTCGCCTATCTCGACATCTTCGGCAGCACCTATACTTTATCTGATGGCTCGGAGACGATCGCCCATCTGCGGGAGAACGGGCGCATCTGCGTGATGCTCTGCTCGTTCGAGGGCCCGCCGCGGATCCTGCGCCTCCACGGTCGCGGCGAGCCGGTCTTCGCGGAGGATCAGCGCTTCCAGAAGCTGCTCGACGAGCTGCGCTTCGAGGAGCGCCGACCCAGGCCGAGGCCCGCCGCTCGGTGATCCTCGTCCACGTCGAGCGGATCGCCGACTCCTGCGGCTACGACGTCCCGCTGATGGACTACGTCGGCCAGCGCGAGCACCACCCGAAGGCGGTGGCCAAGCGCGTCCGCGTCATGGGTCCCCAGGGCTACGTCGAGTACGCCCGCGGAACGCAACGGCGAGTCGATCGACGGCGCTGCCGGCGGTGCCGGCTCGGTCGCCGGCGGCGTCGCGCGAACTGGATTCGCCGGATTTCACGGTAGCCACGAATAGGGTCGAGTCACTCCCGCATCTTCTGGCTCCGACGAACGCCGTCCAGCCGTGCGACACGTACCTGTCCCTGATGGCGCTCTTTGATCGCTCGACGCACCGCAGATGTGCGACTCGGCGCCAGGGGCTGCTACGTCGTACGCCGATGCGATCGCACGCACTCGGTGAACAGGCGGGCGGATGTCGTGCCGACCGGCTCGGTCAGAACTGGTAGCGCGTGATACTCGACCAGCCGTCGCTTTCGACATCGACGACGCGGTTCAGGCCATCGCCATCCGTCGGTAGTCGGATGCAGTCCGCTGGCCCCGCACGTCGCGGGCACCGTAGGTCTGCGCTCCGGAACGCTGGAGCCGGTCTTCACGCAGGACGGCCCCGACGTCCTGCCGGACGAGCTCCCCCGGAGTCGACCAATTGGCAACGGACCCTCGACGGCAAGCCCAAACGCCGAGCGATCGCCGTAGGCTGCTGCGTCTCGGCGGCGCGCAGATCGCAGTCGCCTCGCTCGAGCTCCGCCTCGGTGGGTGTCGAGTGCGCCCTTATGGCACGAACGCTACGTTCGCGCGCCTCCCAGACGTTGCCTTCTCCAGCTGACGCCGTGCCGGCGGCTCCGGGTACGATGGGCTCCAAGGGGCAGTAGCTCAGTTGGTGGTAGCGCCGGTCTCCAAAACCGGAGGTCCCAGGTTCGAGTCCTGGCTGCCCCGCTCTCAGTCGACTTCCGGTCACGTCCGAACCACGCGGGACACTCGCGTCATGGCGGCTCCACTCAACGATCCGTCGCGTTATCTGCTCGGCCTGGTCGGCGGTGGCGAGAGCATTCGGGTCCGGCGGGCGGACATGGTGAGCGTGGCGCGGGCGCGCGAGGCGCACGCACAGGCCGTGATCGCGGCGTGGATGGACGCGCGGCCGGTCGCCCCGGATCCGATGGTCGCGAGCTGGCGGCTGAGGGTGCGCCGCCGGTTGCGCGCCGCCCAGCGGCGACTGCGCTAGCGACACCCCCGGCGCGGATAGGCTGCGCCGGTGGACCCGCGCACGTTCCTTCCGCCGCCGCGGATCGACGTCTCGAACCCACCTCGGACGGGCGACCCGGCGCCGACGCTCGCGCTCTCCGACCGCGAGCTGCGCCAGGCGGTCGTGGCGTTCCTGCGCCACACCGGCTGCCCGTTCGCCGAGGCGACCGCGCGCGGCCTCGCTCGCGCCGCCGCCGAATACCCGGATGTGCAATGGGTCGCGGTCACGCACGCACCGCAGGAGCCCACCGACGGCTGGTGCACGGCGGTCGGGCTGGACCACGGAGTCCACGTCGTCGCCGACCCGGATCGCTCGCTCTACGCCACCTGGGGCGTCGGCCGCACGAGCCTGCGCCACTTCGCCGGTCCGAGCTCCCTGCGCGGGGTCGCCTCGCTCGCGCGGCAGGGCATCCGCAACCGCCACCCGCACGGCAGTCGCTGGCAGGGCGCGGCCACCTTCGCCGTCGACGAGGACGGCATCGTCCGCCTCGCCCACTTCCCGGACCACGCCGGCGACCTGCCCGACCTCGATGCGGCGGCGATCGCGGCGCGCGGGAACGGCGGATGACCGCCGAGTCGGTCGAGCTCGTCTCCCGCGCCTTCAGTGCCTTCAACCGCCGCGACGAGGTCGAGCTGCTCTCGCTCTGCCATCCCGACATCGAGTGGATCCCCATGCGCTCGTCCGCGCAGGGGCGCGTCTACCGCGGCCACGACGGCGTGCGCGAGGCCCTGGCCGACGTGGGCGCCGAGTTCGAGGAGCTGCGCAACGACCCGCGGCGCTGGCTCGACCTGGGCGAGCGCCTCGTGGTCGCCGGCAGGCTCGTCGCCAAGGAGCGCCGCGGCGGGCTGCGGATCGACATCCCCGGCGCGTGGCTGTGCGAGCTGCGCGACGGGAAGGTCGCCTACCTGCGCGCCTTCCCGGACGAGGAGGCCGCGCTCAGCCACGCACGAGAGCGCGAATAGACTCCTCCGCCGTGGCGACCTCGCGCATCTTCGCCGAGACGATGCTCGCCGGGCGCGTGGCGCTCGTCACCGGTGGCGGCACGGGCCTCGGCAAGGCGGCCGCCCGCGAGCTTGCGGCGTGCGGCGCCACGGTGGCCATCGCCGGCCGCCGCACGGAGGTGCTCGAGGCGGCGGTGGGTGAGATCGGCGAGCTTGCCTCGGCGTTCCCCGGCGACATTCGGGAGCCCGAGGGAGCCGAGCGCATCGTCGACGCGGTCCTCGAACGCCACGGCCGCCTCGACGTGTTGGTCAACAACGCGGGCGGTCAGTACTTCGCGCCCGCCGAGGCGATCGAGCCCAAGGGCTGGCGGGCCGTGTTCAACCTCAACGTCGGCGGCACGCTGAACATGGCGCGCGCCGCCGCCGAGCGCGCGATGCTCCCGGCCGGAGGCGGGGCGATCGTCAACGTGACCCTCTCCCCGCACCACGGGCTCACCGGGATGGTCCACTCGAGCGCCGCTCGCGCCGCCACCGAGGGCCTGACCCGCGAGCTGGCCCGGGAGTGGGCGGCCGATGGAATCGCGGTCGTCGCGGCGGCGGCCGGCCACTTCGACACGGAGTCGCTGCGCAAGTACCCCGAGCAGGTCTGGCGGGCGGCTTCCAAGACGGTGCCGCTCCAGCGCCTCGGGACCGAGGAGGAGTGGGGCTGGCTGATCGCGATGCTCGCCTCGCCGCTCGGCCACGCGCTCAGCGGGTCGACCATCACCCTCGACGGCGCCCGCGACAACTGGTTCGGCCCCTGGCCCCCACCGGGCCTGCGCGAAGAGGGCGGCGAGGTGCCGATCGAGGCGCGCCGCCCGAAGACCGCCTCCTAGCGCCTCCGTCTCCATCGCATGCGAACATACGTTCGCCATGCCGGACGGTGGAGCGGGTCCGGCGCGAGCGGACCCTGCTGTTGCTCGAGTTCTTCGAGTCGCATCCGTGCGTCGACTGCGGCGAGGCCGATCCCGTGGTCCTCGAGTTCGACCATCTCCGCGACAAGGCCTTCAACATCGGGCCAGCGTTCTCCTACCTGCGTTGGCAAACCATCGTCGACGAGATGGAGAAGTGCGAGGTGGTGTGCGCCAACTGCCATCGCCGTCGTACGGCTCGACGGCGAGGGTCGCTGCGGGCGATGCTCGCGCCCAGATAGCGATCCCGAGAGAGCGGGCGACGGGGATCGAACCCGCAAACCTCGAGCTTGGAAGGCTCGCGTGCTACCAGTTACACCACGCCCGCGGGTCGCCCGATTGTAGTCCCGCCCAACTCGCCTAGAATCGACGGGCACCACGGGGAGTGGCGCAGTCTGGTAGCGCACCCGGCTGGGGGCCGGGCGGTCGCAGGTTCAAATCCTGTCTCCCCGACTAAGCAAGCAAGCATTGCGACCCATACGCTTGCTTCGGGCCGAGTGCCTCGCCAGCCTCGAACCGTCTCCCGGTGGTTGACAGGGGCTGCCGCTGGCGACGAGGATCGCGTTCGTGTCGGTTGATGAGCTGGACCGGACGAATCGGTCGGCGGTGCGTAGCTTTGTGCGCCTCGAACGGGAGCTCAATGCGAGCCATCCGCTGTATTGGGCGGACGTTGACCGGGATGTCGTGAAGCGGCTGAGCGGGCGCTCTCCCACTGGGGAGGCTTTGGAGCTCCAGCTGTTCGTGGCTGGCAATGGCGGGCCGCGGGCGCGTTGTGCGGCCGTCATCAATCGCCGCTGGCAGGAGGACAACTCCGACCTGGCGGGCGGAATCGGTTACTTTGCGGCCGCCGAGGGCGGTGAATCCGAGGTGGCCGAGATGCTGCAGCGGGCTGAGGCATGGCTGGTCGAGCATGGATGCGATCGCGCGATAGCCCCATTCAATGGCGGGGCGCTTCAGGGGCTCGGGGTTCTGAGCGCTGCCTACGACGAGAGCCCGATGTGCCCGATGCCGTGGCAGCCGCCCTTCTACGCCGGCTACCTCGAGTCCAACGACTATCGGCGGGGCTATCCGCTGTGGGTCTACGAGATCGACTTCTCGGCTGACGCCTACCGAGAAAGCGCGCGTCGGGCGCTCGCCGACCCGGCCTGCCGTGTGCGGCCGGTCGACAAGAGACGTTGGAAGCAGGAGCTTCGCCTGATGGGCGAGCTCATCAACGAGGGCTTCGAGGACGAGTGGGAGTTCTACGAATACTCACCCGAGGAGTGGGCGGAGATCATAGGTCCGCTGAAGCCGGTATTCGATCCTCGCTGGCTGCAGTTCGCCGAGGTCGACGGCCAGCCGGTGGGGGTGTGCCTGGCGTTTCTCGACTGGACGCCACTGCTTCGCAAGGCGAATGGCGGGTCTGGCCCGCGCGCTGTCCTGCGCTTCCTCCGCCAGGCCAAGCGAGCCCCCCGGGCGGGTGTGCTGGCGATCTCAGTGCTCCCCCCCGGGCGGGGCAGGGGGATCGGGCAGACTCTCCTGGCGAGCATGTACGCGGGCTTTGAGGAGCTGGGCTACGACCGCGGGCTGTACTACTACGTCAACGAAGCCAACACGAAGTCGCGTCGACTGGCCGAGTCGTTCGGCGGGCAGGGCCGGGATCTCTACGCGTGCTACGAAAAGCCGCTTACAGGGGCTTGAAGTTCAAAAGCCGTCTCATCGTCCCGACTAGCCCGCGGCGCGGTCTTCGAACATGGCCCGCTCGCGGGCGTTCTGGGTCAGGCCGGCCGCGCGCCCGAACTCCGCCCGTGCCTCGTCGTCGCGGCCCAGCTTCGCCAGCAGGTCACCGCGGACGGCAGGCAGCAGGTGATATTCGCTCAGAGCGGGCTCGGAGCTCAGCGACTCCACCAGTTGCAGAGCGGGCTCGGGACCGAAGGCCATGTCGATCGCCACCGCGCGATTGAGCTCCACGACCGGAGAGCCCGTGATCTCGGCCAGGCCGTCGTAGAGCGCGACTATCTGCTGCCAGTCGGTGTCCTCCGGGACTCGGGCGCGAGCGTGGCAGGCGGCGATCGCCGCCTGGAGCGTGTACGGACCGGCCGCGCCGCCGACGCGTCGCGCGCGGTCCAGGGCGGCCAGCCCTCGGCCCACCAGCACCCAGTCCCAGCGGGAGCGTTCCTGATCGAGCAGGAGGATCGGCTCGCCCGACGGCCCCACGCGGGCGCGAATGCGCGATGCCTGGAGCTCCATCAGCGCCACGAGCCCGTGGACCTCGGGTTCCTCCGGCAGCAGCTCGGCCAGGATGCGCCCCAGCCGCAGCGCCTCCTCGATCAGCTCGGGGCGGACCCAGTCCTCCCCGGCCGTGGCGGCGTAGCCCTCGTTGAAGATCAGATAGAGGACCTCGAGCACCGCGGCCAGGCGATCGGGCAGCTCGTCGCGCTCCGGGACCTCGAACGGGATCCGCGCCGCGGAGAGCGTGCGCTTGGCGCGGACGATGCGCTGCGCCACGGTCGCCTCGGAGACGAGGTACGCGCGGGCGATCTCCTTCGTCGTCAGCCCCCCGAGCAGGCGCAGCGTCAGGGCGACCCGGGCCTCGGTCGAGAGGACCGGGTGACAGGCGGTGAAGACGAGGCGCAGGAGGTCGTCGTCGAACGGGTCGTCGAGCTGGGCCGCCGGCTCGAAGCTCTCGACGTCGTAGCCGTGGATCTGTCGCTCGCGTCCCAACTCCTGCGTCTTTCGCTCATGGACCTCGGCGCGGCGGAGGCGATCGATCGCCCGGTGCTTGGCCGTGGCCATGAGCCAGGCGCCCGGGTTGTCCGGGACGCCTGACTCGGGCCACTGCTCCAGGGCCGCGACCAGCGCCTCCTGGGCGAGGTCCTCGGCGAGGCCGACGTCGCGCACGATCCGGGCCAGGCCGGCGATCAGTCGAGCGGACTCGATCCGCCAAACGGCCTCGACGGTGCGGTTGACGTCGGTCGTCGGCATGCCCGACATCGTCGCGCACGCGAGCTCGCCTACTGGTTGGCCTCGATCTGCTCGCGCATCTTCGCCTCGCGCTCGCGCAGCTCGGGGGTGAATTCGTCGCCGAAGTCGTCGTCCTCGAAGACCGGACGAATCTCGACCTCGCCCTCCTGGAACGGGGCCCGCTTGAGCCACTCGACCGCCTCGTCCAGCGACTTGACCTGCCAGACCCAGTAGCCCGCCACCAGCTCCTTGGTCTCGGCGAACGGACCGTCGATGACCTTGCGCTCAGTCCCCGAGAACGCGACCCGGGCGCCCTTGGAGCTCGGATGGAGCCCCTCGCCGGCGAGCATCACGCCCGCCTTGACCAACTCCTCGTTGAAGTCGGTCATCGGGCTGAGGAGATCCTCGCCCGGCATCTCGCCGGCTTCGCTCTCGGGGCTTGCCTTGACCAGAACCATCACTCGCATGTCTTCCTCCTGAGGTTGGAATTCGACTCTCTATCAACAGCGTCGAACGAGGAAGACCCAGATCGACACGGCGCTGACGACGAGATGCTGCGTAGATCAGGACGTGCGACCCGCGCCCAGGTACTCCGACTCGAGCACGAGGTCCTTGAGCAGCGTCTGGTACTCGACGTGCGTCTCGTGCTCGGTGGTCCGCCAGTCGCGGTTCTCGTGCTCGCGCATGTACTCGCGGTAGCCGGGCACGCCGGGAAACTTCACGTTGTCGGCCACCGCGACCCCGCCCGGCCGTAGCCAGCCGCGCTCGACCACGCGCTCCAGGTCGGGCAGGTACGCGTCCTTCGCGTGGTCGAGGAAGAGGAAATCGAGCGACCCCTCGCCGAAGCCGTGCTCGGTCTCCAGCGTGGAGATGGTCTGGCCGCCATCGCCCAGCGTCCCGACGACGACCGTGACGCGGTCGCCGACCCCGGCGTGATCGATTATCCGTCGCGCGATGTCGGCGTTGGCCGGGAGGAACTCGATCGAGTACAGGTGCGCGTCGTCGGGCATGACCCGGACCGTGCGCAGCGCGCTGTAGCCGCAGTAGGTGCCGAGTTCGAGGAGCCGGCGCGGCTCCGTGCGGCGGATCGCGCTGTCGAGAAGCTCGCCCTTCTCGTCGCCGACATTCATCATGATGCTCTCGCCGTAGCAGAACTCGTCGATCGCACGGATCGCGTCGTCGAGATCCCCTTTCGCGGCGTTCGCGGTGACGTGCTCGGCCAGCGCGTCCTCGCGCCCGTCCCCGACCTGCCAATGGGTCGTCAGATGCTTCGCGCCCAATGCCATGCGCCAGAAGGACCAGCGCAGAAACGGGACGCGTTTCCCGCCGATCTCCGAAACCCGAGACACGAAACGATCCTCCCACAGCAAGGCCCCCGACGTGGCACGCCGGACGTAGATTGGCGTCATGAGCAGCATCCGCCCCTGCCGCGATGACGAGCGCACGGCGATCCTCGAGATCGTGAACGCCGCCGCCGAGGCATATCGCGGCGTCATCCCGGCCGATCGCTGGCGCGAGCCGTACATGCCGCGGAGCGAGCTCGATGCCGAGATCGCCACCGGGGTCACGTTCTGGGGCTATGAGGCCGACGGCTCGCTGATCGGCATCATGGGCATCCAGCCGGTGGGCGACGTCGACCTGATCCGCCACGCCTACGTCTCGCCCGGCAGCCAGCGGCGCGGCGCCGGCAGCGCGCTGCTCGAGCATCTCGCGCGCTCGACCACGCGGCGGATGCTCGTCGGCACCTGGGCCGCCGCGGAGTGGGCGATCCGCTTCTATCGCCACCACGGCTTCGAGCTGGTCTCACCCGAACGCAAGGCGGCGCTGCTGAAGGCCTACTGGACCATCCCGGAGCGCCAGATCGAGACCTCGGTCGTACTCGCCAATCCGCCGCTCGACGAGGCATGACGAAGAGGTCGTCAGCCGTGGGGCGCCGTGTCAGGGCTCGGCGGCTCGAGAGGGCCGAGGAGCAAGTCGAGGAGTTCCGGCAGGAGCTCGAGCGGCACGGCTTCGGGATCGGCGTAATGCTGTAGCGAGAGGCCGGTCTCGAGCGCGATGGTGGCGGTGACCAGGTGCTCCGGCGGCACCGGAGGCTCGCGCCCCGCAGCCTCGTACGCGGCGGCCATCAGGTGCGTGCTGAACCTGCGGCTCTCGCGCCACATGTCGGCGGCGATCTCCCTGAAGAGCTCGTCGCGGCCCGCGTTCGCCATCAGCTCCAGCCAGAGCTGGATGATCCAGCGCGAGTCGGGATGGCGATTCATCGTCGCAGAGATCTCGCCGATCTCGCGGGCGGTCGGACGCCGGGGTTCGGCGTTCTCGGTGAGGATCTCTCGCCACACCTTGAACACGCGTTCCTTCAGCAGGGCCGCGAAGAGCTCGTCCTTGGAGTCGAAGTTCGAATAGAACGCGCCGCCGGTGTAGCCGGCCTCCGCGGTGATGGCCTCGATGCTCGCGCCGTGGAAGCCACGCTCCGCGATCACCCGTCCGGCCGCGTCGACCAGCGCCGCGCGCGTGCGCGCGCGTTGCTCAGCGCGAGTCAACCGCTTGCGCTTCTCGGCCGCTGTCGCCGTTACAGGATCGCTTGGCATTTGCATTGAGTACTCTATCCAGATAGAGTACTCAATATGACGGCGTTCCCGCAACCGGTCCAGCCCCTCCGGCTCAAGCGGGTGGTCCTCGTCTGCCTGATGGTGCTCGTCACGCTGAACATCTGGACGGGAGGTCCCCTGCTGGCACTCTGGATCGGATCACGCGTCCAGGGACCCGGAGCCCCGAGCATGCTGGCGGTCGCGGTCGCGGCCATATCGCTGGGCGTGATCACCTACATCTTCGTGAAGCTCCTCGCCTGGCTCGACGCCCTCTATGGGCGTGCCGCCGGCCGGCCGACGACCGTCAACCGGCACGTTCCCTGGCTGCGAAGCATGCGCGGAGAGCGCCCGCACCAGCAGAAGCACGTGCGCGACCTGTCTCCGCTGGAGGTCGTCCTGGTCGCCACCGTCGTGGCTGTCGTCGTGCTCTTCGAGGTCTGGTTCTTCTTCTACTCGCCTTCGCCGATCGACCAGCACAGCGGCCGCAGCCACGACGCACCCCTGATCGGCGCGATCGGAACGGACGGTCACCACCGGCTCCTGTAGCGCGCCTGCTACCTGCGTTCGCTCGCACTTCATTTCAGTACGATCGCGGCAGGAGGCAGAAGCCAGTGATCGGCAGGCGGAACAGGGCGAACGCGAACCGGAGGTTGCGCGCCAGGCGTGCGGTGCGCGCGATCCCGATGCTGGCGGCGGCGGGAGCGGTGACGATCGTCACGGCGGGCGCGGCTGGGCAGTTGGGGCCCTTGAACGACCTGTTCGCCGTCGGGCAAGGCGCGGGAGACTCGCCGGCCAAGGTCCCGATCGTCCATCGGCCCGAGCCGCCGTCCCTGCCCACGCCACTCGGGCCCTGCGGCCCTGGGTCGCGACAGCAACCGGGCGTCGACGGCCGGGTCCCGGCCGGGTCGGCGAAGGATGGCCTGAGCTGCAACGTGACGTTGCTCGGCCACCAGGGAACCGAGGGCGGGTTCAAGGTCTTTCGATATTCCGACGCCCAGGGCCACGAGTGCGCGTTCTACGACACGACGCTCATGTTCCCGCTCAACGCCCTCAATCCGGGCGGCGGGTCGGCGGGGGTCGCCGTACTCGACATGTCGGACCCGTCCCACCCCGTGCAGACCGACACGCTGACGACACCCCCGATGCTTTCCCCGCACGAGTCCGTGAACCTCAATCCCAAGCGTGGTCTTCTGGCGGCGGTGAACGGCAACCTGACGACGGAACCGGGGCTTGTCGCGATCTACGACGCCCATGCGGACTGCCGTCACCCGGTGTTGCGGTCGCTGAGCCCCGTCGCCCGGTTCGGCCACGAGAGCGGCTTCTCCAGCGACGGGAAGACCTTTTACGCCACGAGCACCGCGCTCCAGGCGATCACGGCTATCGATGTCACCGACCCGGACCACCCGCACGCGATCTGGGAGGGCAACATCTTCTCCCACGGGATGTCGCTCAGCGCCGACGGCAACCGCGCTTACATCGCCGATCCCGGAACCGCCCCCGGCGGGGATTCGAAACCCAACATGCTGATCCTGGACACGAGCGAGATCCAGGCGCGCAAATCCGATCCGCACGCACGTGAGATCAGCCGGCTGACCTGGAACTCGGCCTCCATCCCGCAGAACGCGATCCCGTTCACGCGAGACGGCAAGTCCTACGTGCTCGAGTTCGACGAGTACACCCAGGCTACGCTCCACCCCGATGGGGATCCGGACGTGGTCGGCGCGGCGCGGATCATCAACATCTCGGACGAGACCAAGCCGTACGTCGTGTCCAACATGCGCCTGGCGATCAACCAGCCAGCCGAGCACCGCGCCGCCACCGAAGCCAACGATCCGGGCACCGGCAACCCCGCGCAGGGCTACGCGGCGCACTACTGCAACATCCCGACGCGCGTAGACCCCAGGATCGTCGCCTGCTCGTTCATCGCGTCCGGTCTGCGCCTCTTCGACATCACGGACCTCGCCCATCCCAAGGAGATCGGCTACTTCGTCGCGCCGCCGCAGTCTCGTTCCGAGAATGGGAACACGGCCAGCAACTTCGCGATGTCGCAGCCCGCATTCGCGCCGGAACGGCGCGAGATCTGGTTCAGCGACGGCACGAGCGGCTTCTACACCTTGCGGGTGGACAAGAGCGTGTGGCCGGCGGACACGCCGCGGGCGCCCGCCCGGCGCTGCCAGACTCGCCGGCGCTTGCTCGTCAAGGTGCGCGTTCCCCGCGGCGCGAGGGTGCGCAGGGCCCGCGCCACGCTGGCGGGCCGGCGCGTCCGCGTCGTCCGGCGCAAACGCGGCCTCTACGCCGTGGTGGACCTGCGCCGCGTGTCACGCTCCACCGCGCGTCTCGTGATCCGGTTGCGCCTGGCCGGCGGCCGCAGGACCACTAGCCAGCCGCGTGTACCACCTGTGCCCGCGGGCACGGCGCTAGCCAGCCGAGCCCGTCCGAGGCGACCCGATGACCCTTGCCCCGCGCTGCGCGGAGTGGGAGGGTTGCCGCAACGACAAGCCAGGAGGGGCTGATGCCCAAGTTCCTATTCGAGGCCTCGTACTCGCTCGAAGGCGTCAAGGGCGTCCAGAGTGCGGGCGGGTCCAGCAGGCGTGACGCCGTGGCTCAGGTCGCCGAAAGCGCCGGGGGAAAGCTCGAGAGCTTCCACTTCGCCTTTGGCGACCGCGATGCCTACGTGATCGTCGACCTTCCCGACAGCGAGAGCGCGGCGGCGGTCGCGCTCACCGTCAACGCGGCTGGAGGCGCGACGGTAAAGACCGTAGTGCTCCTGACGCCGGAAGAGGTCGACGCGGCCGCGAAGCGCTCGGTCGACTACCGGCCGCCCGGCGCCTGACGAGCGCGGGTACGAACAGCGGTCCCGTTACCGGGTGATGGTCAGCGGGACCCGCTGCCGATGCGCTGCGCCAGCCACGTTCCCAAATGACGTACGGGATCCCCCATGGCGATAAGCGCAGCGCTGGGCGAACGCGGGACGGTGGAGGTGCCCGCGGGCGTGCTCGAGTACCGCGAGCGCGGGAGCGGTCCGCCGGTCGTGTTCGTGCACGGCGCGGCGGTCAACGGCGACCTGTGGCGCAAGGTGGCGCCGGAGCTGGCGGAGCGCTGGCGCTGCATCGTGCCCGACCTGCCGCTCGGCGGCCATTTCATTCCGCTGAACGACCGGCCCGACCTGTCGCTCTTCGGCGCCGCCGACCTCCTCGCGAGCTTTCTCGCTGCGCTCGACCTGACGGATGTGGCGCTGGTGGGCAACGACACCGGCGGCGCGATCTCGCAGGCCCTCGTCGGCCGCCGCCCCGAACGGGTCGGCCGGCTCGTGCTGACCTCTTGCGACGCCTTCGAGAACTACCCGCCCAAGGCCGTCGCCTACCTGAAGCCGGTCTCGCGCTTCGCGCCGGCCCTCTGGCTGCTGAGCCAGACGATGCGCCTCCGTCTCTTCCAGCGCCTGCCGATCGCCTACGGGTGGGCCACGCACGCGCCGATCGAGCCGGCGATCATGGAGTCCTTCCTCGGCTCCCTGCGCTCGAACGCCGGCGTGCGGCGCGACTTCGCCGCGCTCCTGCGGGGAGCCGACGCCCGCGACTGCCGGCAGGCGTCCGAGGCGCTCAGCGGCTTCGACAAGCCGGCGCTCGTGACCTGGGCGGCGGACGACAGGTTCTTCCCCCGCGAGCACGGGCAGCGCCTCGCCGAGCTCCTGCCGCAGGGCCGGTTCGAGCTCATCGAGCGCTCGCGCACGTTCATCCCCGAGGACAACCCCGCTCGGCTCGTCGAGCTCGTGCGGGAGTTCCTCGAGGAATAGTCATCCCGGCGGCGGTCGCCGGGCGTGGGTCCGCAGCTCCAGCGAGGGAGCGGGCGCGAGCAGCATCGTCAGGCCCGACCGGGCGTCGTGCGGCGATGGCCGCTGCTCGCGCAGGACCACGGCCGCCCACGGACGCCCCGCGTCGAGGTCGGGAGCCAGCTCCGCGGCGAGCTCCCGGGGCACCCAGCCCACCTGCTCGCCCCCAGCGGAAGCGTGGACGGCGATCGCGTTGGCATCGTGAGCGTTGTCCGCGTCGCGCCGGAGCTCCAGCGGGCGGCCCGGCGCGACGGCGTCCGAGCCGAGGGCGTCGGCGTGATGGCGCGCCGCTCCGGCCACGCCGGCGATATGCCATCCGCGGGCCCGCAGCTCCGGGGCATCGCGGCCGAGGTAGCGGCCCGAGTCGGCGTCGACCACCTGGTATCCGGCCAGCCACACCGCGCCGCCGTCCTCGGGGTACCAGTAACGCTCCTCGAGGATCACATCGATGGTCGCCGGCGATCCGGTCACGCCACGAGGCTACGCCGCCAGAGCGGTTAGCCGCACCCCTCGCCCCCTGCTGGCCCCATTCTCAGGCGAGCCTCGCCACGTGAGGATGAGTTCTCCCAATGACAAGGACTCGCATGACCACGCAGACACAACCGAAACCAGCCGCACCGGCGCCCGTCGCCCAGAAGCGCTCGGGCCCGAGAATCGCCACGATCGTCGTCGGTGGGCTCCTCGCCCTCGTCGGCGCAGGCGCAGCCGTCACCGGGGGCGGGCTTCTCGCCGTCTTCGGGAGTGACGGCGCCGTCGACTCCGGCCGGCACTCGCTGTCGACGCCTTCGACGGCGCTCGTATCCGAAGTCGCCGACATCGATGACACCAGCGAGGTGACCGACACTCTCGGCAAGCCTCGAGTCCGGCTCTCGGTCCGCCCGACCGGGTCCACCAAGGGCCTGTTCGTCGGGATCGGGCCGGCCAAGCAGGTCGAGCGCTATCTCGCCTCTTCGCCCATCGACGAGGCGAGCGACCTCCAGCTCGATCCGTTCGAGCTGACCCACAACCCGCGTGGCGGCTCGAAGCTGCCCGCGAGGCCCGCGAGCCAGTCGTTCTGGGTGGCCAAGGGCACGGGAACCGACGCGGCCACGCTGCGCTGGAAGGTCCGTGACGGCGACTATCGCGTCGTGGTGATGAACGCCGACGGCAGCCGCGGGGTCCACACCGATGGCGACGTCGGCCTGACCGTGCCGCACCTGCCGGCTATCGGCTGGTCGCTGTTCGGCGGCGGACTCGCGCTTCTCGCCGGCGGCATCGGCGCGGTCGTCCTCGGCGCGCGCCGCCGCTAGGCGGCCGCGTACCGCTGTTCCGAGCGAGCTCTCGCCTTCGCCGCCTCCACCTCACGGTCCTTTGGAGGCGCGGAGGTCGAGAGCTCGCCCAGGAGCTGCCTGGACGCCTCGGCGACCGCCTCGACGGCGCGCTCGAACGGCTCGGCGTTGGCCTTCGACGGCTTGGTGAAGCCGCTGATCTTGCGGACGTACTGCAGAGCGGCGTCGTGGACCTCTTCGTCGGTCGCGGGCGGCTCGAAGTTGTAGAGGGTGCGGATGTTTCGACACATGGCGCCAGCTTAGCTGTCGCGGTCGAACAGCTCCCGCGCTCCGGGCGGCGTACCGGTTTCAGGCCTAGACTCGCCTCGTGGCGTTCGACTCGACCACCGGACCTCGCGACGGTTGGGAGACACGCGAGGCTGGGTCGGGGGAGGCTGCGCGGATCGTGCTGCTGCTGCCCGGCGCCCTCTGCACGGCCGCGTTCTACGACGACGTACTCGCCGATCCCCGCTGGCCGGAGTCCGGGGTGCGACTCGTGGCGGCGACGCCGCCGGGGTTCGGCGGAATCCCGCTCCCGCCCGGCTTCAACCCGAGCGTCGAGGCCTACGCGCAGCTGGTGGGCGGGTTCGCCGCCGATCTGGGCTGCGTCGCCGTAGTGGGCCACAGCTACTTCGGGAACGTCGCCATCGAGATGGCGGCATCCGGCGCCTTCGCCGGACGGCTGGTGCTCCTGTCCCCGTGTTTCTCGACCGAGGACGAGGAGAAGGACCTTCGCCGGCTCGCGCGGGTGTCTCCCGTGCCCGTCGTCGGGCGCCTCGCCTGGGCCGTGGTCCGGTTGACGATGTCGTCCTCGATGAAGGGACGGCTGCCGCCGGAGCGCCACGACGAGCTCGTGGCGGAGATGAAACGCAGCAGCCCCGCGGTCTTTCGCCGGCTTCTGCCGCGATATCTCGATCACATGGACCGGTACGGCTCGCTCGTCGGCAGGCTGTGCGACGCGGGCGTCAACGCCTGGGTCGTGCGCGGTGACGGCGACGAGGTGGGTCTCGCGGACGTCGAGCGCGACGCCCTGGAGAGGTGCCCGACCGTCTCCCTCGTAAGCGTGCCCGACGCGGCCCACATGGTCATGACCGACCAGCCGGCACGTATCGCCGAGCTGATCCTGGAAGTCGCCCTTCGCCGGTGAGCCCGGGCGGTCCGCTCGAGAGCCGCTAGGCGCTGGAGGCCAGCCGGAAGCGCACGGCGCTCCCGCCGGGAGTCATGCGGATCTGCACCAGGTCGCACAGCTGGTTGACGAGCCACATGCCGCGGCCCCGCAGCTTGTTGGGCGATGGGCGCTCGCGGCCGACCAGAGGATCGGTGATGCGGCCCCGGTCGCGAACCTCGCAGATCAGGGCGCCCGCCTCTCGCCAGATGGAGAGCGTCCCCGCGCCGCCGCCGTGAAGGATGCTGTTGGTTGCGACCTCGCTCGCCGCCAGCACGAGGTCCGACGTGCGCGCGGGTTCGAGGCCGGCGGCGCCCGCGCATCGGGCGACCAGCTGTCGCAACTCGGAGAGCCGCTCGCCGGTGAAGGCCAGGCGATGGGCCCCCGGCGGAGGCGGTGAAAGCTCGTCGCCCTCGCTCAGGGTCGCTTCGGGCGCGACGTAGCTCGAGCTCGAGCCGCCGACTCCGTCCTCCCAAAGCGACGGATGGCTGCGCCGCGCCTCCTGGATCACATCTCGGGGGAGCGCGTCCGTGTCGTACGGGCACAGGAGGCGCCAGGCCGGGCCGCCGTCGAAGGCGAGGTTGAGGAGCGACTCGTGGTGCTGGCACTCCACCAGTTCGTCCGGGGTGCGGCCCGCCCAGATCGGCTCGCCGATGCCGCGGAACGGCCGGCCGGCAGCGCCCTGCTCGTCGAGTAAGTCGCGCCACGCCGGAATGATGCGGGCGGGGTTGCGGCCGAGCTCGGCCATGTCGGCGAAGCACACCCGCTCGGCGTCCTCTCCGAGCTCGCGCGCGAGCCAGGCGATGCGATCGGCGGGGAGCGCCACGAGCATGGCCTCGTCCCGGGCCAGGCCATCGCGCAGGAACGGCAGGGTGCCTTCGAGGAACCGCTTCGGACTGTCGTATAACAGCGCCTCGTGGGAGAACCGATCAACCATGGAGTTCCGTAGTACCCGCAAACTCACCGATGCACCGCGGCGAGCAGGGAGGAGGTGGTTGATTCGCGCCAGATGTAGGATCGGTTCATGCCCGCCTCCTCCATTCCTGCACTCTCGGGTCTGCGCGCCGTCGTCGGCGTCGGCGCCTGGGCCACACCAAACGTCTCCGGGCGCCTGTTCGGGCTCGACCCGGTCAGCAACCCCCAGGCCTCCTACGTGGGGCGCCTCTTCGGGGCGCGCGACCTCGCGCTCGCCGCCGGCACGCTGACCACCGAAGGCGAGGCGCGCCGGCGCTGGATCCAGATGGGCCTGGCGTGCGACCTCGCGGACGCGGCCGCCGGGTACATCGCCGGGCGCACGGGCGTCCTGCCCAAGCCGGCGGCGATCATGGTCACCGGCGTCGCGCTCCTCGCGGCCGGGATGGGCGCGGCCGCGCTCGCCGCCGACGGCTCCGAGGCGCCCGCCCCGATCCCCGCCTGACTGCGCCGGAACCCGTTCGGGTACCTGACGTCGAGTGACGAGCGCCAAAAGCGGCTGGCCGACCCTGCTGCTGGTCTGCCTGGGCCAGTTCATGGTCATTCTCGACGTATCGATCGTCAACGTCGCGCTGCCATCGATCCGCAACGACCTGCACTTCTCCCAGGTCGACCTGCAGTGGGTGGTGAACGCCTACACGCTGACCTTCGCAGGCTTCCTGATGCTCGGCGGGCGTGCTTGTGACCTGCTCGGTCGCCGTCGCGTCTTCATCGGCGGCCTGTTGCTGTTCGCGCTGGCCTCGTTGGTCGGCGGGCTCTCCCAGAGCCAGGGGATGCTCATCGGCGCCCGCGCCGCCCAGGGCCTCGGCGGGGCCATCGTGTCCCCGGCCACGCTCGCGATCCTGACCACGAGCTTCGCCGAGGGACCCGAGCGCAACCGCGCGCTCGGGGTCTGGGGCGCCATGGGCGGCGCCGGCGGCGCCACGGGAGCGCTGCTCGGCGGCGTCCTCACCGACCTGCTCAGCTGGCAGTGGATCCTCTTCGTCAACGTGCCCATCGGCACGGCGGTCGCGCTGGCCGCGCCGCGGTTCGTGGCGGAGGGCCGCAACCCGGAGCGGGCGCGGAGCTTCGACCTCGCCGGCGCGGTGACCGTCACGGCCGGGCTCGTCGCGCTGGTCTTCGGCATCGTGCGCACCGACACCTACGGCTGGAACTCGGTCCAGACGCTGGGGCCGATGGCGGCCGGACTCGCGCTCATCGCCGTCTTCCTGGTCATCGAGGGACGGCTCGCCGAGTCGCCCCTGATGCCCCTGCGCATCTTCGCCTCGCGCACGCTCACCGGGGCCAACCTGACCGTGTTCTTCCTCGGTTCGGCCGTTTTCGGCATGTGGTACTTCGTCTCGCTGTACCTCCAGCAGGTGCTGGGCTACTCGCCGCTGCGCGCCGGGCTCGCCTTCGTGCCCATGACGCTGGCCATCGTCGTCGGCTCGGCGCTGGCGTCCCGCGGCGTCACGCGTGTGGGGGCCAAGCCGCTGCTCGTCACCGGAATGGCCTTCCAGGCGGTGGGACTGCTCCTCTTCACGCGGGTGCCGGTCGACGGCACCTACCTGAACGACGTGTTGGCGCCGTCGGCGATCGTGGCCATCGGCATCGGCCTGGCCTTCGTGCCGGTGACGATCGCCGCCGTCGCGGGAGTGGCGTCGCGCGAGGCCGGGCTGGCGTCCGGGCTCGTCAACACCTCGCGGCAGGTGGGCGGCGCGCTCGGGCTGGCCATCCTGGCCACGGTGGCGAGCTCCCACACCTCGAACCTGCTGGCGGGCGGGCAGATCGGGCAGCGCGAGGCGCTCACCCGCGGCTTCCACGAGGCGTTCGCCCTCGGCGCGGGCTTCGCCGTCGCGGGGGCGCTGACGGCCCTGCTCGTCCTGCCGCGAATCCGGCCCCGGGCCATGGCGCCGGCGCAGGCCGAGGGGCCTCGAGGTAGGAGACAGGCCGGCGTCCGCGAGCAGGCGGCCGAGCACGACCTCGGCGTCGAAGTGCTCACGCGCGAGCTCGGCCGCGGCGCGGGCATGGCGGTCGTAATCGGAGTCGATCGCCTCGATGGCCGCGGCGGCCTCGTCGATCGTGTTGAAGGCGAAGAGGCCCTCGCCCTGCGGGATCACGTTTCCGAACCCGGTGTCCTGGACGACCGCCGGCCGGCCCGCCGCCAGGTAGCAGGCCGTGCGGTCGCTGAACCAGCCGCTGCGCAGGCGCGCGTACTGCGCCTTGGCGACCGAGAACTCACCCGCCGAGGCGCGCACGTAGTCGCGGTAGCGGTCGAGGTCGTCGGACAGCGGCCGGGCCGGCACGACGCTCCATCCCGCCGCTGAGAGCCTGGCGACAGCCTCGTCGTCGTCGATGGCCAGGGCGAGCTCGAGGGGCCGGCTCACCCGGCTGCGGCAGGTCGAGGACGTGCTGGAACTGGACGTCCTTGCTCCAGGTGAGCAGCTCGCCCTGCCACTCGATGTCCTTGGCGGTCTGCTTCCAGCTCGCGACGGTGGTGAACGAGGGACGCGGGGGCCCGTCGCCGGGCCGGCGTCCCACCAGTCCAGGATCACCGGCTGGCGGGTCGGGTGATAGGTGAACCGCTCCAGCGGAACGGTGCAGTCCGGGCGCCCCGAAGTTCTCGCCGTAGGTGAAATGGTGGGTGTGGGCCGCGAGCAACCCGATCGTGCGCTGGTTGCCCTGGGCGATCTCGATCTGGGCCAGGACCGGGTCCGTCTCGAGATAGATGCGCACCGGCACCTGCATGTGCTCCTCGCCCAGGACCGTGACCGCGCTGACGTTCACCAGGGCGTCGGCGCGCTCCAGCTCGGCGCGCAGGCGCTCCTCGGAGGCGCCGTGCAGCCGGCCGTCGACGGCGTCGCGATAGGCCCAGGCATCGTCCAGCTGCACGCGCTCGAGCATGCGCCGGACATAGGCGAGGGTGGGTCCCGCGTCCTCGGAGACGATCGCCGCGCTCGGGATCGAACGGCCACGCGCCGGTGTCCTCGAGGTAGAAGACGCGGTGTCCGAGCCGGCGAAAGCCCTCGAGGTAGTGCAGCACCTGCCAGGCCACACCCGCGAAGGGCATGTTGCCCAGGCCGCCGGTGACGATCAGGGAGAGCCGCGTCAGCCATCGGAGTCCTCCGGCGCGTGGCAGATCGGCGTAGCTGGCCAGCCGGATCCCCAGCGCCCGATCTCGGCTCGCGACCCGTCGGATCGGTGAGCGTCTCGACCTCGACCTCGCGCTCGGCGAGGTAGACCGAGGTGAAGTCGTCGGTCACGAATCCCGGGTGGCAGCCGATCTCCGTCCACCCCTCGTCCACCTCGTTGCGCAGGATCCAGATCAGGAACTCGGGGCGGATGTGCTCCAGGTCCGTGACCTGCCACTCCCACTGGCCGTAGAAGCCGCCCACGTAGCGCACGGACCCCTCCTCGCGCAGGGGAACGCCCAGCGCCGCCGCCAGCTCGCGAGCGATGGGCGCGATCTCGTCGCGACGGTGGACGTGGTGGTGGGAGTCGACGTGGGTCGGGGGCCGGCCCATGAGCCGTCTCGAAGGCGTCGAGCTGGCGGGTCAGCTCGTCGCGGACGGCGCCGGCGTCCTCGAGCGGGACGCGCTCACCGTCCTCGCCGTCGAGGTCCCAGTGCAGGCCGACGCCGAGCTCGGGATGCTCGCGCGCCAGCTCCGCCGCCTGCTCCCGGGCCCGCCCGGTGACCATCAGGCTCGTGCTGGTGACGATCCCGTGGACATGGGCGTGGAGAATGCCCCGGTTGACGCCCTCCGAGGCCCCGAAGTCGTCGGCGTTGACCACCAGGATTCGCGCGCCTTCCGAGGCCGCCCCGCTCAAGCTCCCGCCTCCTCGAGCAGTCGCGCGAGGATCGTCTCCGCATCGAAGTACTCCTCGGCCAGCTCCCTCGCCGCGCGGCTGTGCCGCGGGTAGTCCGACATGACCTCGCCGATGGCGGCGACCGCCTCGTCCGCCGTGCGAAACGCCAGCAGGCCCTCGCCCGTCGGCAGGGCGACGTCGAAGCCCGTGTCCTGCACCACCGCGGGGCGGCCCGCCGCCAGGTAGGTGGCGCTGCGATCGCTGAACCAGCCGGTGCGCAGGCGCACGTTCTGGTCCTTCGCCGCCGTGAACTCGGCCGTCGAGCCGCCGATGAACTCGCGGTAGCGGTCCAGGTCGCGGTAGAGGGGACCGATCGGGGCGACGCTCCAGCCCGACCGCTTCAGCTTGGCCAGGGTCGCGGGGTCGTCGAGCACGAGCGCGGGGGCGAACATGACGCCCGCCCGGCGCGGCACGTCGAGCAGCTTGAGGAACTCCACGCTCTTGCTCCACGTGTAGGTCTCTCCCTCCCATTCGACGTCGCGGTGCGTCTGCTCCCAGTTGGCCACGGTCGTGAATCGCGGGTCGCCGGGCGGCGGCTGGGGAAATTCCTCGGAGGGCGGCCACCAGTCGAGGACGACGGGCTGACGGGTCGGCATGTAGTGGAAGCGTTCCACCGGCACGCCACAGCCGTCGGACCCGAGCCGCTCGCCGAACGAGAAGTGGACGGTGTGGGGCGCGAGGAAGTCGATCGCCGGTTGCTCGCCGCGCGCCACCTCGATCTGGGTGTCGACGGGATCGGTCTCCAGATAGATGCGAACCGGCGCGGCCAGGTGCTGGTCGCGCAACATCGTCATGCCGCTCAGGTTCACCAAGACGTCGGCTTCGGCGAGGACGGCGTCGAACCGCGTCGCCGGCATTCCCGAGATGGCTCCGTCGCGTGAGGCATCGCGGTAGGCCCAGCGGTCGCCGAAGCCATGGCGTCGCATGATCCCCTCGAGCCTCCTCACACCGGGGCCGGCATCGTCGCCGTACCCGTCGCGGTCCGGATCGTACGGCCAGTTGTCCGTGTCCTCGACGTACACGACGTCGTGACCCAGGCGGCGAAAGCCCTCGAGGTAGTGCAGCACCTGCCAGGCCACCCCGGGGTAGGGCATCTGCGCCATCCCGCCGAGGACGACGATTCGCCGCGATTCGGTCATCGGACCGCCGGCTGGGCGCTCAGCGGACGGTGAGCCGGCGCGAGGCCGTTTCCGGAGTCCGACCGGGGGCGGTGACCCGCGCGCGCAGGCTCAGGCTCAGCCGCCCGCGGCTCCTCAGGGCGGCGCGGGCGGAGGCGTTCAGCGGCACCCGCAGGGTGACCCGACCCCGGGAAAGCCCGCTCCGGGTCACGCGGCCGGCGACGACGGACCGGCCGCGGACGCTGCGCCGCAGCTCGAGCCGGACGGTCGCCCCGCTCTGGAGGATGGTGAGCCTCGCCAGCACGCGCGTGGTGCGCTGCGGAGTGGGAACCGAGAGGGAGCGGAACAGCGGTCCGAGCCCGCCCGCGGGAATCCCGGGCGCCACGCCGTCCGAGGGGTCGATGGCGAACTGGTAGGTGGGCGTGCCGCCGTCGGAGTCGAAGACGAGGATGTAGCGCCCGGCGGGGCCGAACGTCCAGTCGATGGTGTCGGTCGGGTAGCCGCTCCCGGCATAGCCGACGGGGCCGGTTCCCGCGGCGCTGCCCTCTCCGCCGAGTTGCTGGCCGGCGGTGCTGACCAGCGTGGCGTAGATCTGGCAGTTTCCCCCTCCTTTGCACGAGCTCAGCGTGTTGCGGATGCTGAAGTGCAGCGAGACGTTGTCGCGCGTGGTGACGAAGTAGTAATAGTCGACGTCCCCGTCGCCGCCGAACCGGCCGGAGTACGTCACGCCGGCGCCGATGGGCCCGACGGCGCTCGAGATGCTCCGGTTCGCCGTTCCGTTGAAGTGGGCGGCCGCCGTCGAGGCCGTCACGGCGCCGATGATCAGCACCAGCACGAGGGCGCGGCAAAGCGCGGCAGGACGGGCGATGAACGTCGACCTCATCACCCGAATAAACCCCCGAGGGGCTCCGAGGTTGGAAGGTGAGTGACCTCCGGCAGCCAGTCCGGCGACTCCCCGGGAGACTGCAGCCGGACGAAGTACTCGCGGGCCAGCAGCTTCGCGGCCACCTCGTCGGGCAGGGTGGACAGGAGATGCTCGGAGCCCAACTGGGTGCGGTGCATGCGCAGCGCAGCGAGCTTGGCGGCCAGGAACGGGCTCACGTCCAGCACGGTCGCGATCGCCTCCTCCTCGGCGCCGAACGCGGTCGGCTCGAGCCCCCACAGCTCGGCCGCCAGGCCGCGAGCCCCCACCTCGGACACGAGGCGCTCGGCCAGCCCGAGCGGCCACGTGGCCCCGTACACCCACGGGGGGTCCGACCCGCCGGCCGCGGCCTCGACCGCCAGGCGATGCGTGGCCAGGTGATCGGGGTGCCAGTACAGCCCCTCGGAGGCGAACGTGATCACGGCCCGCGGACGGTGGTCGGCGATCCGGTGCGCGACGGCCTCCCGCACCTCGTTCGCGGGCGCCCACTCCAAGGACCCGTCGGGGAAATCGAGGCACTCCGTCCAGCTC
This sequence comes from uncultured Actinomycetes bacterium, assembly GCA_963842605.1. Taxonomy (GTDB): domain Bacteria; phylum Actinomycetota; class Thermoleophilia; order Solirubrobacterales; family Solirubrobacteraceae; genus AC-38. Next base: position 17,146 of record CAWJGV010000015.1, on the reverse strand, counting down.
GCCCCGAGGGCCCGGCCGGCCGCCTCCAGCTCCCCGGCGCGAACCGCGGCCAGGTCGTCTCGGGTGGCCAGCGCCGGATCGGCGATCTCCCCGAGCTCGCCTCGGGTCAGCGAGAGCAGGCCGACGTCCAGGCCCGCCTTCGCACACGCCGCCAGCGTCCCGCCGGCCAGGAGCGACTCGTCGTCGGGATGGGCGAACACGGCGAGCACACCGCCGCCGGTCATGACGCCGGGGCTCCTCGACGCGCCACGGTGTCCGCGTACAGGGCCTCGTAGTCGTCCACCATGCGCGCGTAGCCGAAGCGCTCCACCGCGCGCTCGCGCACGCGACGGCGATCGAGCGCGATGGTCGGGCCGACGAGCTCCGCCAGGTCCGCGGCCGTCGCGCCCACGAGGCCGGTGACGCCCGGCTCCACGATCTCGGGCGCGGCTCCCACGGCCGTGGCGACCACCGGCGTGCCGCAGGCCATCGCCTCCACCATCACGAGCCCGAACGGCTCCGTGTAGGAGTTCGGGAACACCAGCGCCGCCGCTCCCGCGAGCAGCCGGTTGCGCTCCTGGGGTCCGACCCGGCCGGCATAGCGGACCCGCTCGCCGTCCACGAGCGGCTCGACCGCCTCGGCGAAGTACTCGCTGGAGGGGCCGGCCAGCACGATCGGAAGGCCCGCCTGCTCGGCGACGCGGACGGCGTCCACCGGGCCCTTGTCGGGGATCATGCGCCCGAGGAAGAGCAGGTAGTCGCCGGGGTCGGGCGAGAAGGGGAAGGCGTCGGTGTCGATGCCGTGGGGGATGACCGAGACCCCGTCGAGCGGGGCCAGGCCCGCGCGCTGACGATCGGACACGGCGACGAGGCGAGCCTCGGGATAGCTGCGCGAAGGCGGCCAGGACGTCCTCGTCCATCTCCACGTGGTAGGTCGTGACCACCGGCGTCCGCACGAGCCGCGTGAAGGGCAGCGCGAAGTGGTAGGCGTGGCTGTGGATCAGGTCGAACTCGTCGGCCTGCTCGAACGCCCGCGCGGCGTGCATGGTCTCGGCCAGGCGCCAGTCCCAGATGTCGCCGCTCTCGTCGTAGCCGTGCGATACACGGACCGCAGCTCCGCCGAGGTCTCGGAGTCGCCCGTGGCGAAGAGCGTCACCGAATGCCCGCGGCGCACGAGCTCCTCGACGAGCAGCGACACGAGCTGCTCGATCGAGTCTCCCTCCCCGGGCCGGACGGCCATGGCGACCGGGGCCAGTACCGCGATGCGTAGCGGCCGCACGTCGCTCACCGCGGCGCGGGAAGCTCCTCGGCCAGGCCGCTGGCGTCGACGATCCGGCCGGCGTCCAGCTCCAGACGGGCGTCGCAGATGTCGAGCGTGCTCAGCCGGTGCGCGATCATGAACGTGGTCCGGCCCTGCATCAGGCGCTCCATGGCCTCCATGATCACCGCCTTCGGTGCCCACGTCCACCGAGCTCGTGGGCTCGTCGAGGATCAGCAGCGGGGCGTCCTTGAGGAACGCCCGCGCCAGCGCGATCCGCTGGCGCTCGCCGCCCGAGAGCAGCATCCCCGCTCGCCGACCTGCGTGTCGTAGCCCTCGGGCAGCGCGCTGATGAAGTCATGGGCGTTGGCGGCCCTGGCGGCGGCCACGATCGCGCTCGGCTCGGCGTCCGGGTCGGAGTAGGCGATGTTCTCGCCGATGCTGGTGGAGAACAGCACCGGGTCCTGCAGCACGATGGCGAACTGCCGGCGCAGGTCGGCGAGCCGGTACTCCCGCAGGTCGACGCCGTCGAGCAGGACCTGCCCGTCCACCGGGTCGTAGAACCGGGCGATGCAGGCTGACGAGCGTCGTCTTGCCGGCGCCGGTCGGCCCGGCGATGCCGAGCCGGGTGCCCGGGTCGATGGCGAAGGAGACGTCTCGCAGCACGGGACGGGAGTCGTCGTAGGCGAACGAGACGTCGCGGTACTCGACCGCTCCCCGGCAGCGCTCCAGCCGGCGCCCCCGGGCCAGATCCTCGACCTCGGGCGACTCGTCGAACAGCGCAAACGCGCGCTCGGCGCTGGCCAGGCCGGACTGCAGGTCGGCCACCTTCTCGCTGATGGTCTCGAGCGGGCCGTAGAGCTGGAGGAGGTAGTTCATGACGATGATCAACTCGCCCACGCGTCAGCGAGCCCGACTGGACGCTGGCGCACCCCGATGTAGAGGACCGCGGCGGTGCCGATCCCGGTCGTGAGGTTGACGAGCAGGCCGAACCCGCCCTCGGCGTAGGCCAGGCGGATCCGGGCGCGCATGCTGTTCCGCGACTGGCGGAGGAACCGGTCCTGCTCGCGGTCCTCCCGGCCGAACGCCTTGACGACCCGGACCGTGGTGAGCACCTCCTGCACGACGCCCAGCGCGCCGCTCTCCAGTTCCTTGAGCTCGGAGTAGCGAGGACGAACGCGCTTCTCGTACCGGCGGATGAGCAGGAACAGCACCGGGACGACCCCGAAGGCCACGAGGGCGAGCACCCAGTCGATCGTCAGGGTGATGTACAGCGCCGCGACGAGCGTCAGCGTCGACGATACGAAGGGGAAGGCCGCCTCGGTGACGTGCTGCAGCGCCTCGGCGTCGTACTGGATGCGGTAGATCGAGTCGTGCGTGTCCCGCCGATCGTGAAAGCGCAGCGAGAGCCGCTGCACGTGGTCGAACAGCCGCGCGCGGAACCCGAGGGTCAGCCGCTCGCCGGTCACCGTGTTGAGCACGTACCAGCCCGACTCCTGAAGCTGCGTCAGCAGCACCACGAACACCTGGAGGAAGGCGGCGAAGGCGAGGATGCCCAGGTCCGACGAGGTGATGAACCCGGGCAGGATCGTGTCGAGGAAGCCCGGGAGGCTGTTCGACCCGATCACGTTGTCCACCGCGATGGCCAGCGGCACGGGGCTGAGCAGCACCGCGGGGGTGGCCAGGAGCTCGACGGCGAGGAGCCCGAGCATCAGCTTGCCGCTCTCCCCGCGTCTCGGCGAACAGGCGGCGGAAGAGCGTGCGGTTGGTGTAGCGAGGCGCGCGCCTCACACTGGCTCTCCCGCCCGCGGCGTCGTCCGCAGCACGGCCATCAGGGTGGCCGAGGCCGCCGCGCACTCCTGAGCGATCCGCAGCAGGACGACGAGCGCGGCGACGCCCAGCAGGGCGCAGGCCGGCCAGGCCCCGTGGAGCCCGGCCGCAGCGGCGAGGGACGCGAGCAGGAGCGCCGCGACCAGACCGGCGATCGAGGGCCGGGGCCAGGACTTGAAGCGCATGAGCTCGCGGCCTCCGCCGTGCTCCTCCAGCGCCATGCGCATCCGGACGGCGCCCAGGGGCCCGCTGAGGACCTCGAGGTCCCAGCGCGAGTACTCGCTGCCGCGCCGGGCGATCGCGCCGGCTCTCGCCAGATGCTCCTCGATCTCGGTCAGGCGCTCCTCGGGAGCCGCCCAGTCCTCGCTCCAGGTCGTCATGGTGCGCGGGATGGGCGCGACCACGCCGGCGGGCCCACGCCGGCGGAACGGGCTCAGACCCAGCCGCAGGCGCCCGTAGAGCCGCGCCAGCGGCTGCAGGATGTAGAGCGTGGCCACCAGCGCGCTCTTCCGCAGCCGCGCGGGTGCCGACGTGGCCCTCCTCACCACCGATGCCCTCCGCGCTCCCAGCGCGGCGTCGACCAGCAGGGTCCCCACGGCCAGCACGAGGAGGGGCACGGCGGCCAGCAACGGCGTCCAGAGCAGCCCGGCCAGCGACAGGCCCAGCAGGGCGGCCAGCAGGAGGTAGTACTCCGGCATCAGCGGCAGCGCCGACAGGAAGCGGTCGGCCGGCTGGTAGATCGACTGGAACAGGTTCGTGCCCCAGGTGCCGTAGTAGACGCGCCAGCGGCGCTGCCCGTGGTACTGGGCCGAGCCGTTCCCGTACAGGCGCCCCGTCCAGATGGGGTGGCCGGCTGGGCTGTAGTTCTGCGGCCACTTGCGCTCGAGCAGGCCCTCGGCCTTGCCGTATCCGCGCTGCTGGGCCAGATAGGCGCGAATCGTGTCGCGGCGGTGGTGCCACACCACGGCGGCGGGGCTGAAGCCGATGCGAAAGCCCGCCTCGCGCAGCCGCCAGCACACGTCCACGTCGTCGCCCGCGACCCGGAACTGCGGGTCGAAGCCGGCAATGGCCTCCAGCACCTCGCGGCGAAACGCCATGTTGCAGCCCGGGATGTGCTCGGCCTCGTCGTCGGAGATCAGCACGTGGGTGGGTCCGCCCGGCGCGGTCGCCACGGCCTCCTCGACCGGGCCGGCGTCGGGCCACGGGAGATTGGGCCCACCGACGGCGCCGTAGTCGCCCCCGGCGAAACGCGCGGCCAGGAAGGTCAGCCACTCGGAGTCGGGGCGGGCGTCGCCGTCCACGTAGGCCACGATGTCACCCGTGGCGGCGGCCAGCCCGGTGTTGCGCGCCCGGCTCAGCCCCTGGTTCTCCGTCTCGATGAGACGCACGTCGAACTCGCGGGCGATGTCGCCCGTCCCGTCGGTCGAGCCGTCGTTCACCACGATCACCTCGTAATCGGGGTACGACTGCTCGGCCAGGCCCTCGAGGCAGTCGCGCAGCGTGGAGGCGTCGTTGTAGCTGCAGACCACGACGGAGGCCGACGGGCCGGTGACGCTGGGCGGAAGCGGAATCTCGGCGAAGGCCTCGCCGACCGCGGCGAGCGCGGGCTTGGGGCGGCGCTCGCGCGTGGTCAGTCCGAAGGCCCAGTCCTCGATGTCCTGCCCGCCCCGGTGCCATTCGTCGGTCCAGGCGAACACGAAGGCGCCGGCGCAGCCGGCGGCGAACGCCGTCCGCACCTGCCAGTCGAGCACCTCCGCCTGGCCCTCCTCCCCGTTGCGCCGGCTGTCGAGGCCGATCTCCGCCATGACCACCGGGAGATCGCCGGCCAGGTTCTGCAGGCGGGTCAGGTAGGCCGACAACCGTCCCTGGTCCTCCAGGTAGACGTTGAAGCACACGAAGTCCAGGAACGGGAGGTGGAGGTACTCGGTGGTCGGGAAGTTGACGTACGTGACCAGTCCGCCCGGGTCCTCTTCCTTGGCCGCGTGGTAGAGCCGCTCCAGGTGGCGCGCGACCCGGCTGCGGCCGTGCCAGCGCACGATCGAGGCGGGGATCTCGTTGCCGATGGCGTAGCAGAGGACGGCCGGATGGCCGGCGCAGGCCCGGACGCCCTCGCGCACGCGGCGCTCGATCGACCGGGCGCGTCCGCGGTCGTCGAGGAAGGTCACGTGCTGCTCCCAGGGCAGCCCGACCATCACGCAGCAGCCCGTGGCGCTGGGCGGCGTCGAGCAGCCAGCGGGGTGGAACGGTGTAGACGCGCACGGCGTTGATGCCCTGCTCGGCCATCGCCGCGAAGTCGCGCTCGACCAGCTCGGGGTCGTAGACCTCGCCGGTCACCTCGTCGGGCGCGAACGGCCCGTACGTCACGCCGCGGACGTAGAGCTTGCGATCGCCGGCGTGGAGGTAGCGCCCGCGTACGGTCGGTCGCCGCGCGGTCGACGTGGTGGAGACGCCGGCGACGCGCGCCATGGCCATGAAGACTTACCCGAGGTCCGGCTTGGGGAAGGCGGTGGGTAGCTCTGCGGTTCGTGCGGAGGCGGTCCGGGGCTGAGCGGCCAGGCGTTCGCGGACGGCGGCCACGCCTCCGGCCGAGGCCAGCGCCACGGCGGCGGCGCCCGCGGCCACGGCGCCGGCCAGCACCAGGAGGGCCGCGGCGATCGCCCCAAGGCCCCAGAGGCACGCCACGGCGACGCGGCCGACCAGCTCGAGCGGACCGAGACGATCCGGCGGGTCGAAGGGGGGCGGCGAGGGGATGCGGGAGGTGAACTCGTTCACGATCTGCTGGCTATAACGCTGGCGGGGGCGAAATATTGGTCGGTTGCGGTTGCGCTCACCGGAGCGGCGGCTTCAGCAGCACCGGCAGGCGAAGCACGATCGGGCGCGATCCGCCGCGCGTCACTGTCACCACGAGCGTGACCCGCAGGCTCTTCAGGCTGGCCATGGCCCGCCGCACGTGGGCAAACAGGGGAACCCGCAGCGATACCGCGCCCGGGCCGCGGGCTTCCGCGCCGCAGGTAGCCCACCCGCACGGCGCGGGTGCGTCCGAACCGGCGTCCGTCGGCCACCAGCCTCGCGGTCACCCGGCTCGCCGCCGGGCGCAGGGTGAGGCGGGCCCGGACCGCCGTCCCGCGCTGGTGACCGGCCGAGTGCAGGCGGGTGATCTGAGGGGGCGAAGGCGCGGCGCCGCTCCCTCCGCCACCTCCTCCGGCACCGGCATTCGTGACGTCGGCGCGAAACGGTACGTGGCCGGATCGCCGTTTCCCTCCAGGACGAGGACGTAGTTGCCCGCCGCCGGAAAGGTCCAGACGATCGAGTCGCTGGTCTGGGGTCCCACCGGCCCCGTGCCCGCTCCGCTGCCCTCGCCGCCGAGCTGGCCCCCGGCGGTGTCCAGCAGCGTGCCCCAGATCGGGCAATAGTTGTTGGGGTTGCAGCCGCCGTAGGTGTTGGTGACGACGAACTGCAGGGTCGAGCCCGGGTTCGCCACCGAGAACAGCACGTGGTCGAGGTCGTGGTCGCTCTTGAAGGCGCCCGAGTACTCGACGCCCATCTGCATCGGCCCGGCGGGATCGCCGAGCGAATCGCCCGGCCCCAGCCCCGAGACGTCGGCCCATGCGGGTCCGGCGCTCCAGGCCAAGGCCAGCGCGACCACGGCAAGGGCCATCGGTCGAGCGTCTCGGCTCACATTTGTTTAACCGGTTTGCCGCCCCGAACGTTGGCGGGCGCCCTAGGCGATCGCCGGGACGTCCTGGGGCAGCCGCGCCAGCGCGGCCTCCATGTCGGCCTCGGAGAACTCCGGGTCCTCGAGCTCGCCCGCCAGGTAGGCGTCGTAGGCGCCGAGATCGAAATGGCCGTGGCCGCACAGGTTGAGCAGGATCACCCGGGCCTCTCCCGCCTCCCGGGCCGCCTCGGCCTCCTCGAGCACGGCGCGGATGGCGTGCGCGGGCTCGGGCGCCGGGATGATGCCCTCGCTGCGGGCGAAGCGCAGCGCCGCCTCGAAGGTCTCGTTCTGCTTGTAGGCGCGCGCCTCGACGAGGCCGGCCTTCACGAGCCCGCACAGCATCGGCGCGTCGCCGTGGTAGCGCAGTCCGCCCGCGTGCACGGGCGGGGGGACGAAGTCGTGGCCGAGCGTGTACATCGGCATCAGCGGCGTCATGCCCACGGTGTCGCCGAAGTCGTAGCGGTAGCTGCCGCGCGTCAGGGTCGGGCAGGCGGCCGGCTCGGCCGCCACGAAAGCGCGTCTTCGCCTCCCCGCGCAGGACGCGTCGCACGAAGGGGAAGGCGATGCCGCCGAAGTTCGAACCGCCGCCCACGCAGGCCACGATCACGTCGGGCTCGTCTCCCGCCAGCTCGAGCTGCGCCATCGCCTCCTGGCCGACCACCGTCTGGTGGAGCAGCACGTGATTGAGGACCGAGCCGAGCGCGTAGTTGGTGTCGGGGTTGCCCGCCGCGACCTCGACCGCCTCGGAGATGGCGATCCCCAGCGAGCCGGTCTCGTGCTCGGCCTGCGAGCGCCCGGCCTCGGTCTCCGGGCTGGGCGACCGGTGCACTGTCGCGCCCCACGTCTCCATCATGGAACGGCGGTAGGGCTTCTGGTCGTATGACGAGCCCACCATGAACACCTCGCACTCCAGCCCGAACAACCGGCAGGCGAAGGCCAGCGCGGATCCCCACTGGCCGGCCCCCGTCTCGGTCGCGAGCTTCTTCACGCCGGCGCGGGCGTTCTCGAAGGCCTGCGGCACCGAGGTGTTCGGCTTGTGCGAGCCGGCGGGGGAGACGCCCTCGTACTTGTAGTAGATGCGCGCGGGCGTATCGAGCTCGCGCTCCAGGCGCCGGGCGCGGTACAGGGGCGTCGGGCGCCACAGCTTGTACGCCTCGCGGACCTCGTCGGGGATCTCGACCTCGGGCTCGGGGGAGACCTCTTGCTGGATGAGGCCCATGGGGAAGATGGGGGTGAGGTCATCGGGGCCCGCCGGCTCCTTCGTCTGGGGATTGAGCGGGGGCAGCGGGTCGCCTGGGAGATCGGGCAGCAGGTTGACCCAGTGAGTCGGGATGTCGCGCTCGGGCAGCAGGTACTTGGTCGGCTCGTCGCTCATGGTGTCGAGCATAGAACGGCGAAGGCCCCCGTGGGGGGGCCTCCGCTCAGCCGCCGGTTGGAGTCGGCGACCCTGCCGCCCTGCGCGCTTGATTAGGGCGACAAGCTTTGTACGCCCGTACGAACGCGCGGATGGCGGCCGAGGTTGGAGAGATGCGGCTATTCGTTGGGCAGGACGCGCTGGCCCAGGCCGGCGACGCCGTCCCCAGAATGCGCGACGCCGGAGTCTCCCCCGGCGCCGTAGCTTCTCGTGCTCCCCTGTGTCCCGCTCAAGCCCCCGGCGCTTCCCTGGCCGGAGGACCCGTATCTGCCTGTGCTCGATCCGCTGGAGCCGCTGCGTTGCTGCGCCGCGCCCGAGCCTCCCCGGCCGTACCCGTTGGAGTTGGTGTTGCCGGGCGCCGTACTCGACTGGCCTGGAGTCGTGCCCGCCTTTCCGGGTGCCGTTCCCGCCTTGCCGGGGCTCGTGCCGACCTGGCCCGGCGCCGTGTCCGAGCGCCCGCGCTCGCCCTTGGCGTTCTTTCCGTTGGCCACGCCGCCCGATTGCTTGCCCGGCGCCTGCTGGTCCCCGGCGCGCGTCGGCGTGACGCCGGACGGAGTGGCGCCCGAGGGCGATCGCGAGCCCGAGCCCTCATGGCCCGACGGATTGCTGCTCGGCGAGCCCGGCTTGCCTGGCCCGTCGATCTTCTCCACGGCCACCACCGTGCCACCGACCCCGGCGGTCGCGATGGCGCCGGCAATCAAGAGCTTGACGACGCCCGCCTGGCCGAGCAGGGCGGCGAAGCCCCCGCCGCCGGCGACCGTGGCGACCCCTCCGGCTCCCGCGCCGGCGCCGGCCGCCAAACCCGCCCCTCCCACGCCACCGGCGGCGCTCGCCTGGACGGCGATCGCCGACATGACGCCGGACTTGAGCGCCGCCTCGGGGCGACCGGCAGCAGCACGGCCATGGCCGCGCGCTGGCGCTTGACCTCGGTCTGGAAAGCGCGGCACCCAGGGCAGTCGTCCAGGTGCCGGCGAAGGGAGGTGCGCCGCAGGGAGCCTCCCGAGAGGGTGGCGAGCTGCTCGCGAATCTCCGAGCACGGGGTCTCGCGTGCGTCGCGGCGGGCGCCCAATGACGAGCGGGCCTGGAACACGAGCGCCTTCACCTTCTCCTTCGGGCAGCCGACGACTTCGGCGATCTCGTCGTGCGAGAGCGCCCCCAGCTCGGCCAGGACGAGCGCGGCGCGCTGGTCGTCGGGAAGGCGGCCGAGGTCGCGGAGCAGGTCGCGCAGGTCCTCCCGGCGCTGCACCGTCGCGGCGAGGCCGTCGACGGATGGCTCGGCGTCGTCCAGCGGCGCCTGCTCGCGGCGGGCGCGGAGGAGCGACATGCAGTGGTTGCGGGCGATGGTGTAGAGCCAGGGGCGCAGCTGGATCGGCTTGTCCGAGCGCCGCAGGTCCGTGTACGCGGCCATGAAGGTGTGCTGGACCGCGTCCTCGGCTTCCTCGCGGGACCCCAGCATGTGCCGGCAGAACGAGAGGATCTGGCGGTGGTAGCGGTCGTAGACCGTCTCGAACGCGTCGGCTCGGCCGGCGCGGACGAGTGCGACCAGCTTCTCGTCGCCGGCGATCCTTCGCTTGGCGCCGCGCCGGGTACCTGGGAACGTGCCCGCGCGGAGGGCTGAGGCCTCCATGAGGACATTATCGTCGCACCCCGCGCAACCCTGTAAGGCCAGTTCATCACCCGTATAAACGTTTAGCGATGCGCAAGGTTGGCCGGTCGGGGACAATGTGAGGGGCCATGCCGTTGTTCCCGAGCCACTGGCTCTACCGGCGGGCGGGGAAGCACTATCCCGCGGTTTTCTTCCTGCTCCAGCTGTCGGTCGGGCTGCTCGTGACCGCCGGCACGCTCTGGCTCATCACCTTCTACTACGAGGCCTCGGCGCGCGAGTTCTTCGACCTCCTGCTCATCGTCGAGGGGCTGGCCGTCGCCTTCCTGTCGGTCGGCTACGTGAGGTCGATCCCACGGCTGCGGCCGGTGAAGGCGTGGATCAACGGCGCCCGGGACCGCCCGGCGACGCTGGCGGCGTGGGACGCCGCGGTCAATCTGCCGATCCGGGTGCTGCGCCACGACGCCTGGCTGCCGGCCCTGCTCGTGACGCCGCCCGCCGCGTGCGCCATCGTGCTCGTCCTCGACCTGAACTGGTCGGCGCTAGCCCCGCTGCTTGCGGCCGGGCTGGTCGGCTCGGCCTACGCGGCGATCCTCCAGTACTTCGCGATCGAGGTCGGGCTGGAGCCCGTCGTCGACGAGGTGGCGACCGCGCTGCCGGTGGACTTCCGTTTCCGGCGCGAGGGTCTGCCGCTGCACGTCAAGCTGGTCGCCGGACTGCCGCTGTTCTGCGTGGTCACGGGCATGGTCGTCGCCACCTTCACCTCGCGGAGCGGTGGCTCGAGCCTCGGCCTGGTCGTGGTGGTGACGCTGTCCGTCGCCTTCACGGTCGCGCTCGAGATGGCGCTGCTGCTCGCCAACTCGATCGTCCGGCCGTTCAGCGCGCGTGGGACGGGGGATGGCCGCGGTGCGCGAGGGGCGCTACGACGTGCGCGTCCCCGTGACCACGAGCGACGAGCTCGGTGAGCTGGCCGACGGGTTCAACCGGATGGCGGCGGGACTGCTCGAGCGCGAGCAGCTGCGCGAGGCGTTCGGGACCTACCTCGACCGCGACGTGGCGGAGTACATCCTCAGTGAGGGCGAGGTCCCGCGCGCGTTCGAGGCCGAGGTCTCGGTGCTGTTCTGCGACGTGCGCGACTTCACCGGGTTCGCCGAGCGCGCGGACGCGACCGAGGTCGTGGCGTGCCTGAACGAGCTCTTCGAGGCGGTCGTGCCGGCCGTGACTCGCCACGGCGGCCATGTGGACAAGTTCATCGGCGACGGCCTGCTCGCCGTGTTCGGCGCGCCGGAGATGTTCCGCGACCACGCCGACCGCGCTCTCCGCGCCGGACTGGACATCGTGCGCGTGACCGAGGAGGGCGCGGCGGGCGAGCTGCGCGTGGGCGTGGGGATCAACTCGGGACCCGTGGTGGCGGGAGCGATCGGGGGCGCCGGCCGCCTCAACTTCAGCGTGATCGGCGACGTGGTGAACGTCGCCGCGCGCGTGGAGGCGGCGACCCGCGAGACCGGCGACGGGCTGTTGCTGACGGCCGAGACGCGCGACCGGCTGACGCGATCCCTGCCGCTCGTGCCGCGCGGCGCGGCGGCGCTGAAGGGCCGCGAGGAGCCGATCGAGCTGTTCGCCCCGGGCAGCGCGGCGCGCGCGGTGCCATCAGCGGCCGCGGCCGTGCGGACGGCGTGAAGCCGGTCCACGTCGGCTGCTCGGGCTGGAACTACGACGACTGGCGCGGGCGCTTTTACCCTCGGGGTCTGCCGCCGCGGCGCTGGCTCGAGCACTACTCGCGCGTGTTCGGGACCGTCGAGGTCAACGCCACCTTCTACCGGCTGCCGACGCGCGAGGCCGTGGCGGCGTGGATCGAGCAGACGCCACCGGGCTTCGTCTTCTCCCTGAAGGCGAGCCGCTACCAGACCCACGTCAAGCGCCTGGCCGACATGGGTCAGGGCGTGGCGCGCTACTACGAGCGCATCGCACCGCTGCTGGGGTCGCCGAAGCTCGGGCCGGTGGTGTGGCAGCTGCCGCCGAACTTCCACCGCGACGACGATCGCCTGGCCGGCGCGCTCGAGGCGCTGCCGGAGGGCCGCCACTGCTTCGAGTTCCGCCACGAGAGCTGGTTCGTGGCCGAGGTGTACGAGCTGCTGCGCTCGCACGGGGCCGCGCTCGTCATCGGGGACACGCCGGAGAGGCCGTTCCAGACGCACGAGATGACCGCCGACTGGACGCTCGTGCGCTTCCACCGGGGCGTCCGTGGCCGGCGCGGCAACTATTCGGCCTCGGAGCTGCGGAACCTGGGCGCGCCGGATCGCGCAGTGGCGCCGGCGGGTCGAGGTCTTCGCCTACTTCAACAACGACTGGGAGGGCTTCGCGCCCCGCAACGCGTTGACCCTGGCGCGATCGCTGGGGGTCGAGGGGCTAGGGAGACGGTTGGACGCTGAGCCGGTCATAGCCGCGCAGGCGTCCAATGATCCCTCCGTCACCTAGCTAGCCGAGCGAGGCGATGTAGGCCAGGCCCTTGCGGACGTAGCTCCGGGTCTCCGGGTAGGGCGGGACGCGATGGTGCTTGCGCGCGTAGGCCGGACCGGCGTTGTAGGAGGCGAGGATGAGGTCGGCGCGGGTCCCGACGAGCGATTGCAGGTCGGCCACCAGGGCGGCCGCCGCGGGAATCGCGTCGGCCGGGTCGTAGACGCTCCGGCGGCCGTCGGCGTTGCCGTCCGTCGCGTAGGCGCGCCAGGTGTTGCCGCACGACCTGACGGTGCAGAACTGCATCGGCCCGGCGCAGCAGCGCGCGTAGTTCAGCCCGGTCGCGACGCCGCGAGCGCGCGAGCGCCCATGGTCCGACTCGTTCTTGCCGATCGCCGCGAGGATGCGCCAGTCGACTCCCTCGGCGCGGGCGGCTCGCCGATAGAGGCGCAGGTAGCTCGCGGGGACGTCGGATGCGCCCGCGCCCGGCTTGACCTGCTGGACCGGCGTCGTCGCGGGCGGGGCGGTCGGGGACGAGCCGCCCGTCACGGCCGGTCCGGCCGTGGTCCCGCCGCTCGCGTCGCCCGCGGCGAAGGCCGGCGCGGCGAGCGCGAGCGAGGCGAGCGAAGTCGCGGCGACGAGGCCGATTCGGCGCAGGCACATGCCCGACCTATCGGATGCACCACGATCCGGCTTGATGCCATCTGGACGCCGCGCAGGAAGAAAGTCGAAGGCCGCTCAGGCGCCGGCGTTGCGGCTCTCGGGAAAGCGCGGCAGCCCGTCGTCGGGCAGCGGCTCCCACGGCGCGGCGTAGGCGACGAACTGGCGCGACTGCGGGCGAACGCCCGGGTCGCCGTCGAATACGCCGAGCCGCACGCTCACCTGATCCGGGTCGGCGGGGTTGCGGCTCATCACGCTCGACCCGCAGCTCGAGCAGAACAGCTTGGCCCAGCCGTCGCCGCGGCTCCCACGCCGCCAGCAGCTCCTCGCCCGCAACGATCCGAAACGACCCGGGCTCCGGCCAGGCCTGCACCGACGCGCCCGGTCCCCGTCCGACGCTGGCAGCGGGTGCAGTGGCAGTACCCGGCGCCGGTCAGCGGCGCGTCGATCTCGAAGCGCACGCCGCCGCAGTTGCAGCCGCCGGTGAGGGGGAGGTCGGGCACGGATCCGATGCGGCTGGAGGGAGTCGAACCCCCACGGAGTTGCCTCCACGGCGACCTGAACGCCGCGCGTCTACCAGTTCCGCCACAGCCGCGGGCGAGCCAGTCTAGCGTCAGCCGGGAATCCGGCCGGACCTCTGGCGGCGGGTTGGTACCCTCCGACGCTGTTGCTCGCCGCTATCGTCTAGGGGACTAGGACGCCGCCCTCTCACGGCGGAAACCGGGGTTCGAATCCCCGTAGCGGTACTGACCAGGGGCCTACTGCCGGGGGTCGCCGACCACGGCGACGAGCGGCTTCTCGAAGCCGCGGCCGTACTGCTCGCCCTCGGCGCCCGTGCCGAAGCCCGGGAGCATGACCAGCCGCCAGTCGGACACGATCTCGGTGAGCGGGACCGTCTGACGAGCGTTGTCGGAGTCCGCCAGGAACAGCAGGTGCAGGCCGTGCGTGGCGATCGAGCCCTGGAAGTAGCGGGCCGACCCGGCGGGGTCGCCGTCCTCCTTCCGCCAGCACTTGCGCTGCGTGCCGTCCGGAAGGGTCAGCGGCTCGTCGCCTGACCGGAGGTGAAGCTTGGGCCCCGGGTCGGTGCCGGTGCCGTCGTCGAAACAGGAGTCGTCACGGTAGTAGGGCACGGCGGCCATCGACTGCGCCGCGCCGCCCGGGGACAGGTCGGTCACCTTGTCGATCTGGATCCGGTCGACGATCGTGCCGTGCTCCCCCGCGGTCTCGCTCCAGCCGAGCGCCGCGTTCGCGTCCGCGAACGTCGGGTCGCCCGGGTCGACGCTCTGGTGGTAGGGCATCTGCTCGTTGCAGAGCGCGAGCGACTGGTAGAGGGAGTGGTAGCCCGCGTCGAAGGCCGTGTCATCGCCCGAGTAGCGAGGGTTGCACGGGTCGTCCAGGTTGCCGCCGAACATCTCGTCGTTGACCCCGTCGACGTCGACCCCTTGAGGCTTGGTGGCGTTCAGGCGAGAGTTGAAGAACTTCTTCATCACGCCCGCGTTGAAGTCCCACTGGGCGTAGATGCCGTCGAGCGGCGGGATCACGTGGACGCGCAGATAGGACTTCTGGCGCACCTCGTCGCGATAGAAGGTCTCGCGGCGGATCACGTTCGTGCCCGAGTCGGCGCCCCAGGTCTCCCGGATCGTGCGCACCGGCCCGGACCGCTCGCCGAGCAGCGTGCTCGAGCCGCCCCAGTTCGTGTCCTCCTCCTCGAAGCCGCAGCACGGCGTCTCGGAGCCGGGGTCCTGGGCGAACGCGCGGGCCTTCCAGCGGTCGACCAGATCGGGCCCGTAGGTCTTCCCGCCGTCGGGCGAGATGTGGACCTGCGTCATCAGCCAGCGTCCGTCGTAGCGGAAGCGGTAACGCGGGGTGGTGATCCACGCGTAGTCCCGCGGGCGGCGCTTGTCCACCTTGGGCGACCCGTCGGCGTTGCGCACGATGTTGCCGTCGGCGTCGCAGTAGACGCCCTTGGCGGCGTTGCCGTAGTTGTCGTACGACGACTCGGAGAACTCGAACAGGTCGGCGTTGGCGTCGCGCTGGTAGTGGACGTAGCCGTTCGAGGCGTCGAAGGCCGGCTTCGGTCCGCCGGGCGACGCCTTCATCACGTAGGCGTATTTCCTCTCGCCCGTCAGCGGGTCGAGCACGGTCACCGGATGCGCCGCCTCGACGCCGCGTGGCAGCGGCTCGCTCGCGGGCGCCTGCGGGCCCGCGTCGGAGGCCATGAACGCCAGCTCGTCGTCATCGTCGAGGCCCTTGACCGGGTCGGGCGTCGTCGGCTCGCCGCCGATCGGTCGGGCCAGGCACGGGTTGTCGGGGTCCGACTGCGTGAAGCGCCAGCCCTCGCGGTCGAAGGCGTAGGTCGTGTGCTTGTCCTCGCCCGAATAGACGGCGAAGCCGGACGCGGAGTTGTCGAGGTAGCGCGTGAACTGCTCGTCCACCTGGAAGGGGATCTGCCGCCACCGCCCCTTCTTCTCATCCCAGCGGTAGCCGAGCAGCCGGTTCGTCGGCGTGCCCTCGCCGAGGGTGCCTGCCGTGTCGACCTCGGGCGGCTCGTAGTGGTTGTGCGCACAGGAGTCCCGATCGCCGCCGTTCTGGGCCTCGTTGCACCCGATCAGGTCGGTGAGCGGCAGCTTCACCGTGGCGTTCGCGCGCGCCGACCAGTCCAGGAAGTCCTTGCCGGTGAGGACCACAGGCTCGGCGTCGCGCTTGGCCGGCGTCGTCGGATCGGCGACGGGCAGCGGCAGCTGGCTCCAGGCCAGGGCGGGCAGGGCCAGCGCGACGAAGAGGACCGCCGCCGCGACGGCGGGTCCCCGGTGGGCGCGACCCGTTATGCGAATCAAGGGAGCCATCCGTGCTCGCTGGCTTGAACGCGGGCGCGGCGAAAAACTTGTGCAACGGCCCGAAGCTACGGGGCGGCGACCTCGAGCCGGCGCCCGAATGCCGACTCGAAGAGGTCGCCCTGGCGCTGAGCCGCCCAGCGCGCGACGCTGACGTCGCCGCCGGTCACGAGCTCGAGCCGCACCGTCCCGTCCTGCACCTCCACCCGCGCCTGCTGGACGAGTTGGTCGCGGCTGCGCTCGAGCTGCTCGGCCAGGCGCAGGAGCGCGGAGCAGCGGTCCAGCAGCCGATCGTCCCCATCCTCCATGAGCGGGCCGAGCTCGCCGAACCCCGGCGAGCCCTTGCGGTGATAGCGCGCCATCTGCGCGATCAGTGCGACCTCGCGGGGCGTGAAACCGGGGAGGCCGGCGTTGAGGATGAGGTAGCGCGAGTGCTTGTGGTGGTCGTCGTAGTCCACCGTCACGCCGATGTCGTGGAGCATCGCCGCGGCCCACAGCAGCTCGCGCTCGGCCGGATCGCCTTTGTGTATCCCCACCCCGGCGAGCGCGTCGAACATCTGGAGCGTCAGCGCCGCCACGTGCTGGACGTGCCGCTGGTCGGAGTGGTACTGCGTGGCCAGGTTGCGCACGGTCGTCTCGCGCACCGACGCGAACAGGGGCGGATCGGCGGGGGCGAGGTAGGACTCGAAGAACACGCCCTCGCGCAGGCCCTCCTCGGTCACCTCGACCGCCTGGAACCCGCCCGCGTCGAGGACCGCCTCGACGGTCGCGGCGCCGGCGAGGATGACGTCGCCGCGCTCCGGCTTGATCCCCGGCACCCTGCCGCGCTCGGTGGCCGGCATCGTGGCCAGCTCGGCGACGAGCTCGCCCAGCGTCTCGCGAGTCAGCACGAACCCCTGCACGCCCAGCGACGGCAGCCCGGCGCGGTGCTGGGCCGCGCCCGCCAGGTTGCGGACGGTGCCGCCGAGCGCCACCAGGCGCTCGCCCGACGTCGCCAGCCACGGCGCGGCGGCGAGCTCCTCGGCCACGTGCGCGCGGAGGGCCTTGAGCTGCTTCCTCGTCGGGACATCGTCGGGGAGGAAGCGCTCCGTCATTCTCACGGTGCCCAGCCGCCAGGAGCCGGATTCCTGGGCCAGCCGGCGATCCACTCGGACGAGCTGGAGGCTGCCGCCGCCGAGGTCGAGCACTGCGCCGTGCTCGAGAGTCGTCGAGTTGACCGCCGCCAGGTAGCCGTAGCGGGCCTCCTCCTCGCGGGACAGCACCCGGACGTCGAGGCCCGAGACCTCGCGCGCCCGGGACAGGAACTCCGCGCGGTTCGCCGCGTCGCGGATCGCGCTCGTCGCCACCGCCTGGACGTCGTCGGGCCGCAGGCCGGTGGCCCGGCAGAAGTGGGCGT
>CAWJGV010000014.1:0-23598 GCA_963842605.1 uncultured Actinomycetes bacterium | reverse complement strand
CCTCGACGAGTTCCTGTCCGAGGGCGACGCCCGCGCCGGCGACGAGCTCCCCGCTCAGGCCGCCTGAATCACACGAACCGCCTCGCGGCGCTCGCGCTCCACGGCGCCGCGCACGTAGCAGCCGACGATGTGGTCGTTGACGATTCCGGCGGCCTGCATCGAGGCGTAGACGGTCGTGGGCCCGACGAAGCGAAAGCCGCGGCGCTTGAGCTCCTTCGAGAGCGCGACCGATTCCGGCGTGGTGGAGGGAATGTCGGACATCGTCCGGGGCGCGAGGCGGCGGGCGGGCCGATACGACCACGCCAGCGCGGCGAGCGACTCGCCGTCCCGCGCCATCGCGCGCGCCGCGCGGGCATTGGCGATCGCGGCCTCGATCTTGCCCCGGTGACGAACGATGCCGGCGTCGCCCAGCAGCCGCGCCACGTCGCGGTCGCCGAAGCGCGCGATGCGGTCGACGCGGAAGCCCGCGAACGCGGTTCGGAAGCTCTCGCGCTTGCGCAGGATGGTCAGCCACGAGAGGCCGCTCTGGAAGCCCTCGAGCACCAGGCGCTCGTACAGCCCGTCGTCGGTCGTGATGGGGCGCCCCCACTCCTCGTCGTGGTAGGCGACGTAGTCGGGCGTGGACTCGGCCCACGAGCACCGCTTCACGAGGACGCGCCCGCCTCCGCCGGGGTGCGGTCGCGCAGCTCGCCGACCGCGCTCCGGGCCTTGCGGACGGCGTGACGGGGATTGAGGGTCCCCAGCACGCGGAAGATGATGACGAGCGAGATCGCGAGGCTGATCACGAGGAGCAGGGCGGAGACGACGAACGTGAAGGCGGTGATGCTCGCGATGTCGACGGTCTGGCCCGTGACCTCGGGCAGGCCGTAGGAGAGCATCGCCAGCCGCAGCCCCGAGGACACGGGGGCGATCGGGATGATTCGCCCGCCACCCTGGGCGGCCATCACGAGCACGACGCTGCCCAGCGTGACCGGGATCGCGAAGGCCGCCATGAAGCAGGCGAGCGAGCCGAGCCGCACGACGCGCCCCGCGGCCTGCCAGCTCACGACGTGCTCGATGTAGTCGCGCGGACGCCTGAGCACGGCCAGGCCCAGCTTCAGCCGCTCGAGAAAGCGCTGCCCGCCGTGCCGCAGCCAGCGCACGAAGAACATGATGCCGGCGGCCAGCGCGCCGCCGATGATCGCCGACAGGATCGGGTGGGCGATCAGGAACGAGACGTCGAGAGTCGGCAGCTCCAGCCGGCTCGTCGGGACGGGCACGAAGCCCCGGGCGAACGCCCACACGAGCAGGGTCAGGCCGCACAGGGTCTCGAACAGGCCCTCGGGGACGAAGGTGGCGACGAGCGTCGGGTAGTGGCCGTCCGGGATCCTCTGCTTGACCATGTAGAGCTTCATCACGTCGCCCCCGCGCGCGGGCACGACGGCGTTGAGCCCCGAGCCCGCGAAGTAGGCCGCGATCACGTCTCGGTAGCGCAGCGTCTCGGCCTTCGGGTAGGAGGCGCGCAGGATGTTCCACCAACCCCGGATCCGGACCACCTGGTGGCCGTAGTGGAGCAGGACGCCCGCGACGAGCCACCACGGATTGACCGAGACGGCGTTGTCCAGGATGAGGCCGGCGGCGTGAGCCACCACCCCGGCGATGTTTTGGATTCGGTCGATCAACCCTCAGGTGAGGGTACGTGGCAGACGCCTCAGCCGAGACCGGCCCAGACCGTCTTGGTCTCGAGGTAGGCCTCGAGCCCGTCGTGGCCGTGCTCGCGCCCGACGCCCGAGGCCTTGTAGCCGCCGAACGGCGCGCTCGCGTCGGCCAGGCCCCACGCGTTGATGTAGATCGTGCCCGCCTTGAGCATGGCGGCGAGCTTGTGGGCGTTGCCCAGCGAGCTCGTCCACAGGCCGGCCGCGAGGCCGTACTCGGTGTCGTTGGCCCGGGCCGCGACCTCCTCGAGCGATTCGTAGGGCAGCGCCACCAGGACCGGTCCGAAGATCTCCTCGCGCGCGATCTTCAGGTCGTCGTCGGTCGCGGTGAACAGCGTCGGCTCGACGAAGTAGCCGCCGTCGGCGCCCTCCGGGCGTCCGCCTCCGGTCACGAGCTCGGCGCCGGACGACTTGCCGGACTCGATGTAGCCGGTCACCCGCTCGAGCTGCTCCTCGGACACGAGCGGGCCCATCTGGGTCGAGGTGTCCAGGCCGGGACCCAGCTTCATCTTGCCCGCCGCCTCGGCCAGCGCGCCCACCACGGCGTCGAACTGCTCCTTGGGCACGAACAGCCGCGAGCCGGCGTTGCAGGCCTGGCCGGTGTTGAAGTAGATCCCCTGGAAGGAGCCCTTGATCGCGGCCTCCAGATCGGCGTCGGGCAGGATGATGTTCGGCGACTTGCCGCCCAGCTCGAGCGTCACTCGCTTGAGAGCGCCCCCGGCCTTCGCCCCGATCTCCCGGCCCACCGCCGTCGAGCCCGTGAAGGCGATCTTGTCCACGCCCGGGTGGTCGACGATCGCGGCGCCGGTCTCGCCGTCGCCGGTGACGACGTTGAGCACGCCCGGGGGGATGCCCGCCTCGAGCGCCAGCTCGCCGAGGCGCAACGCGGTGAGGGGCGTCTGCTCGGCGGGCTTGAGCACGATGGTGCAGCCGGCGGCGAGCGCCGGGGCCGTCTTCCACGCGGCCATCAGCAGCGGGAAGTTCCAGGGGATGATCTGGCCGCACACCCCGACGGGCTCCTTGCGCGTGTAACAGAGGGTGTTGGGCGCGCGGACGGGGATGACGTCGCCCTCGATCTTCGTCGGCCAGCCGGCGAAGTACTCGTAGTGGGCCACCGTCGCGCCGACGTCGACGATCTTGGCCAGCGTCACCGGCTTGCCGTTGTCCAGCGACTCCAGCTCGGCCAGCTCGTCGGCGTTCTCGGCGATGAGCTGCGAGAGGCGCTGGATCAGCTTTCCCCGCTCGGCCGCCGGGGCGCTGGCCCACGGGCCGTCCTCGAAGGCCGCGCGCGCGGCCGCGACGGCACGGTCGACCTGCTCGGGGCCCGCCTGCGCGACCTCGGCGATGGCGTTGCCGGTCGCGGGGTCCAGCGTCTCGAACGTCGAGACGCCATCGACGCGCTCCTCGCCGATGAGCAGCTTGAGAGGGCCGTTGGACAGAAAGCTCCGGGCGGCGTCGGACAGCTGCTCGGGCGGGGTGGCGACGGTCATGTGGCTCAACCTCCGGAGGGGGTCAGGACGATCTTCAGCGCCTCGCGGCGATCGTAGGCCGCGTAGGCCTCGGGGGCCTGCTCCAGCGGCAGGCGCCGATCGACGAGCGGCGAAGGGTCGAGCTCGCCGGCGGCGAGCAGTGACAGCGTGTCATCGAAGTGGGCGAGCACGTTGGCCAGGCCGGTCGTGACGGTCAGCGACTTGTTCCAGAGCAGGCCCATGTGCACCTCGCACGGCTTGCCGTGCACGCCGATGATGGCGAGCTTGCCCGCCCGGCGGGTCAGCCGGATCGCCAGGTCGAGCGCCTCGGGCGTGCCGACGGCCTCGACGCCGACGTCGGCGCCGCGGCCCTCGGTGTGCGCCTTGATCTCGGCGCGCGGGTCCTGCTCGGTCAGGTGGACCGGCGTGGCGCCGAAGCGCTGGGCCATCTCCAGGCGCTCGCTCACGCCGTCGACGGCGAGCACGAGCTCGGCGCCGGCGTGGCGCGCGGCCTGCACGGTGCACAGGCCGACGGGCCCCATCCCGAGGATGACCACGCTGTCGCCGGGCTGGACGCCGGCCGAGCGCACGGCGAACACGCCCGTGTTCATGACGTCGCCGGCGAACAGGGCGACGTCGTCGGCCAGCCCGTCGGGCACAGTTGCGCAGCGTCATGTCAGCGCGGGGCACGACGAGCTGCTCGGCCTGGGCGCCCTGGAGGTCGCCGGAGATCTTCCCGTGGCCGAAGATCCGCTGGTCGATGCAGTGGTGGAACTGGCCGCGGTCGCAGAAGAAGCAGTGGCCGCACGCGGTGACGAACGACCCGGTGACCCGGTCGCCGGGCGCGACGCGGGAGACCCCGTCGCCGACCGTCACGACCTCGCCGGTGAACTCGTGGCCGAGCGTGAAGCCCGGCTCGACCGGATGGCGGCCGTGGAGGATGTGCAGGTCCGATCCGCACACGCCCGCCGCGGTCACGCGGACCAGCGCCTCATCGGGCTCGGACGGCTCGGGGTCGGGCTTCTCCTCGACCCGGACCTCGCCGGGCGCCTGGAAGGTGACGGCCTGCACGAGCTGAACGCTATCGAGGCGCCGCCGCCAGGCCCCGCGCCAGGACGCGCTCGAGGTCGGCGTAGGCGCGGTCGAGGTCCAAGCCGTCGGGCTCCAGCAGGTGCTGGTAGGCGATGCCGCCGAGCGCGCCCGTGATGAGCCCGGCCACCGTCGCGGGATCCACGTCGGGACGCAGGTCCCCGCCGCTCAGCCACTCGCGGCCCCGCTCGCGCAGGCCCTGGTGGAGGGCGGCGAAGCGTCCGGCGAGCTCGGGCCGGGGCCCGAGAGCCTCGAACATGAGGACGAAGAACAGCCGCAACACGTCCTCGTCGTCGCGGAGGAACCGCTTGTGGCTGTCGAGCGCGCGGCGCATCGCCTCGAGGCCGCGCGCGTCGCCCACGTCGCCCACCAGGGTCTCGGTCTCCCAGCGCCGGAAGGCCTCCTCGGCGACGGCCGACAGCAGCCCGTCCTTGGAGCCGAAGTGCCAGAAGATCGAGCCCCGGGAGATGCCCGCCGCCTCGGCGATCGCCTGGACGGACGTGTCGCGGTAGCCGCGCTCGGCGAACAGGCGGGTCGCCGCCTCGACGAGCCGCTCGCGCGAGCGCGTCGACTGCTCGTCCTTCTTCGTCGGGCGCGCGGCGGCCTCCATCGGCCGAGCCTAGCAAACTATGCTGACCGGTCAGCATAGCTGTCCACCCCGGCCTAGTCGGTGGCGCCGTTCGTCCTGACCCGATTCGCCGCGCGGCCGGCGACCTCGGGATCGAGCAGGGTCTCCTGCTCGCGCTCGCGGCGCGCCAGGGCGACCAGCTCCGCGATCGACTCGCTGAGCGCCTCCCCGATGACCTCGAGGTCGGGCAGCGTGTCGTAGTCGCCGATCAGCCCGAAGCTGACCCCGCCGTTGTAGGACATGATCGCCGTGGCCAGCGAGCGCTTTCCTCCGAGGAAGGCCACGGGCACGACGTCCTGGAGCTCGCGACCGAGCACGTAGAGCGGGAACTGCGGCCCCGGGATGTTCGTGACCAGGGTCGTGTACATCCGCGTCGAGAAATGCAGTCGCGAGGCCTGGGCGAGGATCGTCGGCGGCGCGAAGTCCTCCATCCCGGCGATCGTGGCCGCGCCGAGGGCCTGCTTGGACTCCTTCAGGCCTCCCATCGCCTCGCGGACGAAGTGCAGGCGGGCGACCGGGTCCTCGATGTAGACCGGCAGCGGGCAGAGGATCTGGGTGATCCGGTTGCCCATCGTGCCCTCCTGGCCCCCGGTGCGGACCGACACCGGGACGCACGCGCGCAGCTCGAGCCCTTCGGTGCGGATCCCGCGGCTGCGCATGAAGGTGGCGAGCGCGCCGGCGACCACCGCAAGCACGACGTCGTTGACGGTCCCGCCGAAGGCGTCCTTGATCTCCTTGAGATCGTCGAGGCGCTCGCGCACCACGAAGAAGCGCCGGTGGGGGCCGATGTCGCCCGTGAGCGGCGTCGGGGGCGGGGGGTTGATCCCGGCCCACGCGACCTCGCCGACCCCGACCGCCGCCTCGCGCACCCGCTCCAGCGTGCGCTCGGGATGGGTGACCGCGTGGAGCAGGCCGCCGGCGATCTCGCGGCCCGTGTCGACCCACGCCTGAAGGCTCCCGACGAGCAGCTGCGCGCCGGACGGCTCGGGCGCGGGAAGCCAGTCCTCCTCGTCGACCCGGCGGGGCACCGGGTCGAGATCGAAGAGCGTGGACATGAGATCGATCCCCGCCACGCCGTCGACCAGGCAGTGGTGGGTCTTGGTCACCAGCGAGAAGCGCTTTTTCTCCAGGCCCTCGACGAGCCACATCTCCCACAGCGGCTTCGTGCGGTCGAGCCGTTGGGAGAAGATGCGGCTCGTCAGGTTGAGGAGCTGCTCCTCGCTGCCCGGCTCGGGCAGCGCGGTGTGGCGAACGTGGTAGCCGAGGTTGAAGTTGGGATCGTCGACCCACAGCGGCCGGCCGGTGCGCAGCGGCGGCTCGGCGAGCTTCTGGCGGTAGCGGGGGACGAGCGCGAGGCGCGAGCGGATGTGCGCGAGGAACTCGTCGTAGGTCGGCGCGGGCCCCTCGAAGGTCGCGACGCCGCCGATGTGCATGTGCGTGGTCGCCCCCTCCTGGAGGAGGAAGGATGCGTCCATCGCGCTGAGGCGGTCGAGGTGCTGCTGGGCCATGTAACGAGCCTACCCGGGTGGCACGGCGGGAGTGCCGTTGCTATGCTGACCGGTCAGTATAGACATTTGGGAGGAATGAGATGACAAACACATCGAAGGCCGTGCTTGTCACGGGCTGCTCGTCCGGGATCGGTCGCGCCACCGCGGAGCACCTGGCCGGGAAGGGCTGGACCGTCTACGCCACGGCGCGGCGCCCCGAGTCGATCGCCGACCTGCAGGAGAAGGGCTGCCGCACGCTCGCGCTCGACGTCACCGACGAGGCCTCGATGGCCGCCGCGGTCGGCGCGGTGGAGGAGGCCGAGGGCGCGGTCGGAGTGCTCGTCAACAACGCCGGCTACAGCCAGTCGGGGGCGGTCGAGGACGTTCCGCTCGACGTGGTTCGCCGCCAGTTCGAGACGAACGTGTTCGGGCTCGTCCGGATGTGCCAGCTCGCCCTGCCGGGAATGCGCCGCCAGGGCTGGGGCAAGATCGTCAACGTCTCCTCGATGGGCGGGCGGCTGGTCTTCCCGGGCGGAGGCTTCTACCACGGGACCAAGTACGCGGTCGAGGCCATCTCCGACGCGCTGCGCTTCGAGGTCGCGGGCTTCGGGGTCGACGTCTCGATCATCGAGCCCGGCCTCATCCGCACGAGCTTCGGCGACACCGCGGCCCACGGCGTGGACGAGGCGACGTCCGCCGACGGCCCGTACGCCGAGTTCAACGCCGCCGTGGCCAAGTCGACGCAGGAGGCCTACGAGGACGGCGCGCTGGCCAAGCTCGGCGGCGGGCCCGAGACAGTCGCCCGGGCGATCGAGAAGGCGATCTCCCGCCGGCGCCCCAAGACCCGCTACAAGGTCACTGCCTCGGCCCGCATGGCCCTGGCGACCCGCCGCCTGCTTCCCGACCGCGGCTGGGACGCCTTCCTGCGCGCCCAGTTCCCGTCGCCGGGGAAGGGCTAGCGCCGCGACACGGCGCTGCGGAACAGCAGCACGCACACCACCGCGACGATGGCGGTGACGAGGAACAGGGCGTAGCCGATGACGCCGGCGATCGCGAGGACGAAGCTCACCACCGCGACGACCCCGGCGCCGCCGCCGATCATGAGGAGGCGGTAGGCACGCTGCTCGCGAGTGCGGCGCGAGACGCGGCGGCCTGAGCTCGGGGTGAGGTCGCTCATGCCGTCACGGTACTCGACGCGCCACCCGGGCTGCCGGCCGGCGGAGTACGGCCTGCTACCTTGTTCGCGCGAGCAGCGCCGCTGCCCGCGAGGTTCTTGTCTCGAGCGCTCCTGCGATCCGGGTCAGTCGAATCTCCCGAATCGTTCGCGGTGGTTTGGCCCACCGCAGCAAGGAGTACTCATATGTCTTCGCAGTCCTTCGCCGATCTCGGCGTGTCCAAGGCGGTGGTCGCCGCGCTTCGGGCGCGAGGCATCGCCGAGCCGTTCCCGGTACAGCGGCTCGTCGTCCCCGACGTCCTCGCCGGGCGCGACGTGCTCACCAAGTCGCCCACCGGCTCGGGCAAGACGCTGGCCTTCGGCATCCCGCTGGTCGATCGCATCGCCGCGGACGGCCCGCGCCCCGCGGCCCTCATCCTCGTCCCCACCCGGGAGCTGGCGAGCCAGATCGTCGACGAGCTGCTCGACGTCTGCCGCGCCCGCGCGCTCTCCATCGCCGCGGTCTACGGCGGCACCGGCATCGAGCGCCAGAGCCGGGCGGCGCGCAAGGCGCACGTCCTCGTCGCCACGCCCGGCCGGCTCGAGGACCTGATGGGCCGGGGCGCCGTGTCTCTGCGTCAGGTGCGGATCCTCGTCCTCGACGAGGCCGACCGGATGCTCGACATGGGATTCCGCCCGGCCGTGGACCGCATCGTCGGCGAGACCCCGGACCGGCGCCAGACCCTGTTCTTCTCGGCCACTCTTCACGGCGAGGTCGGACAGCTCGCCAAGCGCTACACCACCGACGCCCGCCGGCACGAGCACGCGGCCACCGTCGAGCAGCGCGGGGACGTCACGCATCGCTTCGTCACCGTCCGCCACGAGGACAAGCTCGGCGCCCTGGTCCGCGAGCTGGGCCACGAGCCGGGCGCCCGAACGCTCGTGTTCGTGCGCACCAAGCGCGGCGCGGACCGGCTGGTCAAGCGCCTACGCAACCACGACGTCACCGCCGTGGCCATGCATGGCAACAAGTCCCAGTCCCAGCGGGAGAAGGCGCTCGCCCGGTTCGAGCGCGGCGGCGTGGACACGCTCGTGGCCACGGACGTCGCGGCCCGCGGCCTCGACGTCGATGGGATCACCCACGTGATCAACTTCGATGCGCCGGCCGACCACGAGGGCTACGTGCACCGCGTCGGCCGGACCGCCCGCGCGGGGCGCACGGGAACCGGCATCACCTTCGTCCTCCCCGATCAGGCGCACGACGTCTCGAAGATCGCCCACGCCCTGTCTCTGAACTCGGAGTTCTCCCGCCGCCGCGGGCACTCCGGCCGCCGTTAGCTAGAGCGAATCCTTCCGGCGCTTCTCCGCCATCGCGCGCTCGCGCGGCTCGCGGCGCTTGCGCTCCGCCTGGTGGGCCTTCTCGTTGCGCTCGGCGACCCGCTTCTTGATCTCGTTCAGCGCGGTCTCCGAGGTCGATCGGCCGGGGCCGGGGTGGTTCACCCGTTCGGTCATGTGCACTCCTCACTCGCTCCCAGAGGGGGCTCCACAGGAGAATGCGGGAACGGGCACTCTGCGGTGGACCGGCTCTCCAGCACTTTACGCCTCCGCGGCGCGGCGTGGTGTGGCCAGGCCGGCGGCGAGGGCGTGAGGGCCGCGAGCGCTCAGGCGGTTGGTGATCCTCGGCCCGAGCAGGCGGTCGAGTCCTGCCCACCCCGCGTAGCACAGCGCTCCCGCGGTCCCGGTCGCCGTGAGCAGCACCCCGGCGGCGGCGGCGGTGGCGAGCCCCTGAGGCCCGAGGATCGCCACGGTGGCGGCGGCGCCGACGCTCGGGCCCACCGGAAGCTGGCTGAGCATGACCATCGCGATCAGCACGGCGATGGCGTCGAAGACGGAGGCGTTCACGCCCAGGGCTTGAAGCACGAGCCAGTTGCGGGCGATCTGGGCGAACACCGCGATGAGCACGAGGCCGCCCACGCGCAGCTCTCCCGACGACGCTCCCCATGGCGGTGAGGCCCTTCCACATCGTCCCGGGATGCGATCGCGACATGCGCCCGAGGACGACCGAGATCGCGACCACCGCCGCGACGGCGGGGATCGGCGTCCACCAGGGCAGCCCCAGGGGCCCGACGAGGGTGAAGGAGGTGAGCGCCGCCAGTCCCGCCTCCACGGCGAGGATCGGCACCTCCGCGGTGATGAGCGCCGCCACCGGCGGGCTGTCCCGCGGGGCGCTGCGGCGCAGCGCGGCGATCCTCGCGGCGACGCCGAACTGGCCGTTGAGGAGGTTGCCGACATAGCCGGCGCTCGCCGCCCGGTAGAGCCGCCGCCGCGCGACGTGCCCCCCGGCGGCGCTGACGCAGACGCTCCACGCCTCGCTGCGCGCCACGAGCGCGCAGACCTGGAGCGCCACCACGGCGACGAGCGTCGCGATCGGGGCCGTCTGCAGCGCGGCGGCGAAGTCGTCTCCCTGGCCCACCAGAGCCCGCCCGAGCAAGGCGGCCACGAGAATCGCCCCGGCGGTGGTCAGGATCAGCTTGGTGCGCGAGCTCACTCAGCCGCCGCCCTGGCGTGGCGGCCCCCCAGGACTTCCAGCAGGTCCCCGACTCGGCGGTCGCGGGCGAGCGGGTCCGGGAGCGCGAGGTGGGAGTGGACCGTGTAGTGGTTGCGCCGGCCTTCCCGGCGGCGGGTGAGGTAGCCCGCGTCCTGAAGCTCCCCGACGATGCGGTGGACGGCGCGCTCGGTGATGCCCACCGTCGCGCCGATCTCGCGGAGGCGAACGCTCGGATCCTGGGCGATGCACAGCAGCGTCTGCGCGTGGTTGGTCAGGAAGGTCCACCTCGGCTCGGCGTCCATCGCCATAAGTGGATCATAGTATCTAGAAACACAGAGCATGTTATTGTGCGTGGCCATCGACCGAAAGGGGCCTCCATGTCCCATTTCAAGTGCGACGGGTGCAGGCTCCGGCTCCATCATCCGCAGACCCGAGCCGAGCTCGTCTCCCTGGTGTGCCCCAGCTGCGGCTCCGCGCTGGAGCCGGCGCGTGAGCTGAGCGAGATCGTCGGCTACCGCGCCATCGAAACCCGGCCGGGGTCCGAGCGCGATGGCAGCGGCTTTCCCGAGGCGCTGGCCGAGACGATGGCGCTGCCCGACCCGGACCGCACCGGCTGAGCGCGCAGCTCAGGTGACGGTGACGAGACGGATCATCTGGAAGCGCTCGCCTCGTCTTCGGGTGCGCACCACCGCCTTGTAGGCGTAGGTCCCGGCGCCCAGCTGGGTGCGGGAGCTGACGGTCACCGCATAGCGCCCGCGAGTCACGCTCGCGGAGCCGGTCGCGGTCTCGGTGCTCGAGCGCGTCACGGTCACGCGCACGCGCCGGCCGGCCAGGGGCGTGCGCGACGTGCAGCGGAGCTTGCGCCCTCCGGCCTGGCGCTTGCATCGCGTGGCGGGAACGTGGCAGCGCAGGATCACCATCTTCTGCGTCAGCCGGGCCCGCCCGGCGTTGTTCACCACCACGTTGGCGACGACCCGGTTGCGGAAGCGACTGCCGATCAGCAGCGAGCCGATGCCGACGGACGCCGAGGGTCTCGCACCGGTGCTGGCCTGGAGCGCGACGCCGTTGACCGTGAAGGTCGCCGAGGTGATCGTGCCGCGG
Organism: uncultured Actinomycetes bacterium; assembly: GCA_963842605.1. Taxonomy (GTDB): domain Bacteria; phylum Actinomycetota; class Thermoleophilia; order Solirubrobacterales; family Solirubrobacteraceae; genus AC-38. The sequence goes on along the minus strand of CAWJGV010000014.1, from coordinate 12,429 downwards.
GACACGCTGAGGGCGAGGCGCAGCGGCTTGGCGGGGTCGTCGACCTGGCGGGTCTTGAGCGTGACGTTGCCCACGCCCGGCACCCGGGCCACCACGTTGCGCACGACCGAGGGAACCGACAGGCACGACGGCGAGCGGGCGGCCTCGAGGTCCGTGGGCCCGGCGGGAATCGTCGGCGGCGGGCCCGCGCGGCCAGTCGGAGAGAAGGTGGTGTAGTGGGAGAACGTGGTCGACTGGCCGGGCTGGAGGGTGACGCTCCAGCTGACCCCGGCGCCGTTGTCGGCGTTCTCCGTGCAACGCGAGCACGCGTTGCCGAACGGCGTCTGGGTCGCGATCGCCGACCAGACCTCCGAGTAGCGCGCCTGGAGGAAGTTCGCGCCCGCGGTGATCGGAACCCATTCCTCGATGCGTCCTGGCGGGGTGTTGTTGGCGGTGGCCGAGCAGCCGACCGCGCCGTTCGAGCCGGTGAACCCGAACCCGATGTCGGAGTCCTGCAGGTAGCAGTCGCCGGCGCGGTAGAGGGTGATCGCCTGGGGCGAGCCGCCGCCGTTGGTGACCTTCACGTCGGTGCGGTAGGACTCCTGGCCGGAGATGTAGCTGTCGGTCTGCGCGAGCGAGAGCCCGGTGCTTCCGGCGTTGGCGTTGGTCACGACCTTGAAGGGGTTCGAGTTCGTGCCCGCGCCCGTGCGGGCGCTCTGGCCGGCGCCGGTGAACGGGGTGGCGGCGCTACCGAAACTGGCGACGCTGGCGTCGTGATTGGCGAAGTCGGGCGTGAACAGGACGCCGCCCACGGCCAGGAAGGTGCCGCAGTCACCCGGAGTCACCGAGGACGGGAAGAACTCGAGTCTCGTGTCGCCGGTGTGCTGCGCCTGGCAGCTGAGGTCGGTGCCGACCGCCACGCGGGTCAGCGGGCCCGACGGCGCGCCGATGTCGACGAACGGCACCGCGGCGCCCGCGCTGCTCACGGCCGTCGACAGGCTGAGCACCAGTGTGCCGAGCAGGACGAGGGAGCGTTTGCAGGAGATGGCTCTTGCTTTCCGAGAGCGACGCGTGCCGCCTTCCATGGCGACGTCCGTCAAATCCGATCCTAGATGATGTGGAGGTCGCGGCGCCAGTCCCGAGATCTGTGCTGGTGCGGGCCCCCTCACGAGCGTAAGCTCAGTGGAGGAAGCTCGTTGTGAGGTCGGCAACGGGGGAGAACTCATGAGGATCGTCACCGCCGGGGCCATCGCGGTTGTCGCGTCGCTCGCTCATGCCGGGCCGGCGCCGGCCACGCCGGTTTCGCTGGGGCAGACCGTCCTCGCGGGGATGGCTGGTCTCGGCTTCCCGTACGTGGCCTTCCAGGCTCGCGACGCCGTCGGCTCCCCGTCGTACCGTGCGCCCGGGCCAGGCGTCATCACCAACTGGAACGTCCGCGGCGGGAACGGCGGCCCCGGACAGGCCTCGCTGAAGGTCTTTCGCGAGACGGGCCCCGGCCAGTTCGTCACGGTCGACCAGACGGCGGCCACGCCGGTGCCGGCCAACGCGCTGGTCGCCGTGAGCGGTCTGCACATTCGCGTCCAGGCCGGTGATCTTCTGGGGCTCAAGGGCGATGCCGCGATCCCGCAGTCGACGAACAACGGGGTGTTTGGCGACTGGGTGTACCGCGCCTCCAACGACCCCCAGCCCGGCGAGACCGCGCAAATCACATTCCAGGGCACCCCCCTGCGTCTCAATACCGCTGCGGTGTGGGAGCCCGACAACGATGCAGACGGCCTCGGCGACGACACCCAGGACGCCGACGACGACAACGACGGCGTGCCCGACGCAGCGGAGATCGCGGCGGGCACCAATCCGCTCAACCCCGACACCGACGGCGACGGCCTGCCCGACGGAAGCGACCCGCGGCCGCTGAGCTCGGACCGCGACCACGACGGGATCGACGACATCGCCGACAACTGCGCGGCGGACGCCAATCCCGACCAGGCCAACGCCGATGGCGACCACCCCGGTGACGCGTGTGACCCCGATGACGACAACGACGGGCTCCCGGACGTCACCGAGGCCGCCCTGCACACCAACCCCTTCGACCTCGACTCCGACGACGACGGTGTGCGCGACGATGCCGAGGTCCGGCTGAAGCTCAGCCCCCGGCGCGCGGACACTGATCGCGACGGCCTGCGTGACGGTCTGGAGCGCGGCCTCACCAGGGGCATCGCCGACCCGGCCGGTCCGGTCAAGGGCACCGACCCGCGCCGCTTCGTGCGCGACCGCGACCCGCGCACCAGGACCAAGGCCCGCATCAAGGACACCGACCGCGACGGGCTCTCGGACGGCCGCGAGGACCGAAACCACAACGGCCGCCGCAACCGCACAGAGACCAACCCCCTCAAGCGCGACACCGACCGCGACGGCGTCCGCGACGGCCGCGACCACCATCCCCTGAATCGTCGCCTAGTCTGAGCTCCGACATCGGCGAACCGAGGATCTCGATGAGCGAGACCCAGTTGCAGACGGTGCCGCCGCGCGGCGACGAGATCGAGGCGGTCGCGCGGGACATCTCCGCATTGGCGCGAGAGCTGGCGGCGGAGACCGAGCGCCGGCGGCAGCTCCCGGACGAGCTCGTGGCGCGCTTGCGGGACTCCGGCCTGCTCCGGGCCGGTGCGCCGGTCGAGGTTGCCGCGTTGGAGCTGGCCCCGGGCCCGGCGCTGCGGTGTGCGGAGGAGGTCGCCCGCGGGGATGCGTCAGCCGGCTGGTGCGTGTCGATCGCCATCACGAGCAGCCTGCTGGCTGCCTACCTGCCCGCCGAGAGCCGGGCCGAGCTGTTCGGCGACGGGAAGGGGGTCGCCGCCGGCGTCTGGGCCCCGCGCGGCCTGGCGAGGTCCGTGGACGGCGGCGTCCTGGTCTCCGGCCGGTGGGCCTTCTGCAGCGGGATCGCGCACGCCGATCTCCTGTTCGCCGGCTGCGTGACGGAGAGCGACACGCCGTCCGAGAGCGAGCGGCCCAAGCCGAGCGTGGTCGCGCTGCGCAAGGAGGACCTGCAGATCCCCGACACCTGGCACACGCTTGGGCTGCGGGGCACCGGCAGCCACGATGCCGTGGCCGACGAGGTGTTCGTGCCCGGCGGGCGCGTGTTCTCGCTGTTCGACGGCCCGGTCCTGAACCGTCCGCTCTATCGCTTCCCGGTCTTCGGGTTCTTCGCGCTCTCGATCGGTGCGGCGGCGTTGGGCAATGCGCGCGCCGCGATCGACGAGCTCGTCGCGCTGGCCGCGGGCAAGGTCGGCCTGGGGTCGACGCGCACGCTCGCGCAGCGCTCGGCCACCCAGGCGTCGGTCGCCGCGGCTGAAGCGTCGCTGCGCGCGGCACGGGCGCTGTACTACGAGGCCGATCGAAGCCGCGTGGCAAGCGGCGCAGGGTGACGAGCCGGTCTCGGTCGCGCTGCGCAACGGGCTTCGCTTGGCGGCCACGCACGCCGTCCGGACGTCCGCCGACGTGGTCCGGTCGATGTACGACCTCGGGGGCGGGACCGCGATCTACGACGACTCGCCGCTTCAGCGGCGCTTCCGCGACGCGCACACCGCCACCGCGCACTTCCAGGTCAACGAAGCGTCCCGCGAGCTTCCCGGCCGGATCCTGCTCGGCCAGCCCACCGACCCCGCGATGCTGTGAGCCTCGTCAACGCCCAGTGCCGCCTCGCCGCTCGCCCGGTCGGCCTGCCCCAACCCTCTGACTGGGACTACGTCGAGGAGCCGGCCCCCGAGCCCGGGGACGGGGAGTTTCGCGTGCAGGTCGAGTACATCTCGCTGGACCCGGCGATGCGCGCGTGGATGAACGCCGGCCGCTCCTATGTGCCGCCGGTGGAGATCGGCGAGGTCATGCGCGCCGCCGGCATCGGGCGCGTCATCGACTCGCGCCATCCCGACTACCAGGTGGGCGAGGAGCTGTATGGGGTGTTCGGGGTGCAGCGGTACGCGATCTCGGACGGAAGCGGCGTTACGCGGGTCGACACGGCCCTCGCCCCGGCGCCGGTGCATCTCGGCGTCCTCGGCATCAGCGGCTTGACGGCGTACTTCGGCCTGCTCGACATCGGTCGGCCCGAGCCGGGTCAGACCGTTGTCGTGTCGGGCGCCGCCGGGTCGGTCGGCAACGTCGTCGGCCAGATCGCGCGGATCAAGGGCTGCCGCGCGATCGGCATCGCCGGCGGCCCGGACAAGTGCCGCTGGCTGGTCGAGGAGCTCGGATTCGACGCGGCGATCGACTACAAGGCGGGCGAGCTGTCCTCCCAGCTGAAGGCGAACGCTCCCGACGGCGTCGACGTCTTCTTCGACAACGTCGGCGGCGAGGTCCTCGAGCAGGTGCTGCGCCGCCTCGCCCGCGGTGCCCGAGTCGTGATCAGCGGCGCCGTCTCGCAATACAACGCCACCGAGCGGCCGCAGGGGCCGGCCAACTACATGCAACTGCTCGTGACGCGCTCCTCGATGACCGGCTTCGTGATCTTCGACTACGCGGCTCGCTTCGGCGAGGGTGTGGCCCAGCTCGCGCAGTGGCTTCAGAGCGGCGAGCTGCGGTCGCGCGAGGACGTCGTGCGGGGCGACATCGACCAGTTCCCCGACGTCCTCCTGCGGCTCTTCCGCGGGGAGAACACCGGCAAGCTGGTCCTGGCCCTGGACGGCGACCGCTGACCGCCTGTCACACCGGCTCGGAGGGAGCGTCCTGGCCCGCGACGAGGGGGCGCTGCATCCAGGCGACGTCGTGCCAGGCATCGTGCTTCCAGCCGATGCGGCGATAGGTCCCCACGGGTTCGAATCCCATCGCCCGGTGTAGTCCGAAGCTGGCGTCGTTGGGCAGCGTCATGCCCGCCACGGCGGTGCGCAAGCCGCGTTCGGCGAGGCGGGCAAACAGGGCGGAGTACAGGGCGCGGCCCGCACCGGTCCGCCTCCGGCCGAGCTCGAGGTACACGCTCACCTCGCACGACCACCGGTAGGCGGCGCGGGCGTTGAGCGGTCCGCCGTAGGCATAGCCCACGACCCTGCCCTCGTGTTCGAGTACGACCCACGCGTGTCTGCGCTGTGCCGTGGCGATCCGCTCGGCCATCTCCTCGGGGCCGGGCGGCTCGGTCTCGAAGCTGATCGCGGTGTCCGTCACGTACGGCGCATAGATCGCCGCGCACGCGGGGGCGTCCGCGAGAGTCGCGTCGCGCACCCTGAGACGCACTTCCGTCCATGCGGGCACGATATGCCGCAAGCGCGCCGACGCGATCGTGACGTGCTCGACCGTTTGTCCACTCGATCGTCGCTGCGCCGGGCGGCCGAGTAGGGTCGCCGGTCATGCCCCGTCTCCTGTTCTGCGCAGTGCTCGGCGCCGCGCTGTTCGGCGCCTTCCCGCTCTCTGCCGGCGCCGCTGTCTACCGGGCGTCAATCAGCGGCAGCCAGGAGGTGTCCTGGAAGGTCGACGGGACGAGCGGCAGCTGCGAGATCCGTCGGGGCAAGGGCGAGGGGAAGGTGAGCTTCCGGTTCGCCTCGAACAAGCCCGCGCCGGTGACAGCGGGCAAGTCGGGAGGCGGGCTGGCCTTCGTCGGGAGCATCCCCTCGACCGCGAAGGGCACGATCGCGGGCGCGTTCACCGATTCGCCCGAGACGCCGTGCCCGGGGTTTGAGCCCGGGCCGGCCGTGACCGATCCGGCCGGCGGCTGCGGCGCGACGAAGTTCGGGCTGCGGGTGGACCTGACGGCGAAGGGCGCGTTCGTCTACGTGACCGGTCCGCGGGTGCCGCTCGGGCCGGTGTCGATCGCGCAGAGCTCGGGCGAGTGCCCGTTCCCCGTGGACGGGTCGTTCCTCGACTCGACCGACTTCGCGGCGTGCGGCGACGGCAAGCAGCTGTGGAAGCGCAGCTGGGGAGTCGCGTCGTCGGCTGGAAGTGGGCTGCTGGCGAGCCGGTGGCACATGACGCCCAGTCAGCTGCCGAAGCGCAAGCGCACGCGGGTGTTCCCCAAGCGCGCGAACGTCGATTGCACGATGCCGTCGCGGTACACAGGCGGTGTGCGGATCACCGGGACGCTGAAGTACACGCTGACGCTCAAGCGCAGCTGACTCGGCCGAGACGTCAGCGCGGCCGGCTCACCGCTCGTTACCGGTGAGCGTGTCGCCGGGCGGGACCGGTTGAGATTCCGACGCCGCCTGCTTCCTGGCTTCCTTTCTCGCCTGCTTGTCGCGCCGACGCTCGCGGAGTCTGCTCTCGCGATTGAGCTTCGCCATCGTGGTCTTCTTCTTGCCTCTCGAGGCCATGTGTGTCCCTTCTGGTCGTCGTCCGAGAACGACGGAGGGCCCGCACGGGGCCCTCGAATCGGGGTCGAGCGGGACGCTCAACCCTTAGGACGAGTCTAGCGGGCGCGACTACGGACTGGGGTTGTGAGCGTCCCGTGAGCGGCGCTCACTACGGTCGGCGGCATTGGTCTGAGAAGGATGCCCGGCAGCCGGGCGCCCTCCCCAGGCACGTGCTCAAACTCCAGGAGACGAGGACGACATGCGGCGCACGACGGTGGCCCTGACGACAGCAGCGATCGCAGCTGGGGCGCTGGGGATGGCCGCGCCGGCGCAGGCGGCGCTCAGCGCGACGTCTACCGGAACCGGCCTCTCGATCACCGGGGACGGCTCGCGCAACCAGGTCGGCCTCAACCTCCAGCTCGGCTCCGCGGGCCTCGAGTGGCGGGTCCACCAGACCTGTGTCTTTCGGCTGCGACGTCGAGCCCGGGCCGGGCTGCCGGGCGGGCGCGAACTCGAGCGAGGTGCTCTGCGACCGCGTGGGGAGCAAGGGGGTCACGGTCGCGCTGGGCGGCGGCAACGACAGCTTCGGCGTCGGCGACGACACGCCGGTCACCGACCCCATCACGGTCAACGGCCAGACCGGTAACGACAACATCTCCGGCGGAGACGGGCCGGACAACATCCAGGGCGGATCCGGCGACGACAAGCTGCGCGCCGGGCTGGGCGCCGACACCGTGCAGGGCAGCATCGGCCAGGATCTGCTCACCGGCGCCGAGGGAGACGACACGCTCGATGGAGGCGACGGCAACGACGTGCTCGATCCGGGAACCGGCGCGGACACGGCAGAGGGGCAGGCGGGCGACGACACCATCCATCTCGGCACCGACGTCCAGGACGAGAAGGACACCGTGAACGGCGGCATCGGCAACGACGCCGCGACCTACGCGCCGGCGAACCTGTACCCCGGCTTCCCCAACATCCCGCCCGATCCCAGGCCGCTCCACCGCCGTGCGCATAGTCGAGGCCAACCTCGAGACTCTCGCGGGCGCCAAGGACTTCTCCGAGGGCGACGTGCTGCGCTCCATCGAGTCGTACACCGGCGGCCGGAACGACGACATCATCACCGGCGTCCTGTCGTCCAACATCAGCGACTACTTCGGCGACAACGACGACGACACGATCTTCGGGACGAGCGCGGCGAACACGATCGTCGGCGGCGCCGGCAACGACCAGCTCTCCGGAAAGGGCGGCGACGACATCATCGACGCGAGGACCGGCGAAACCTCGACCGGGCCGCACACCGACCTCGTGATCGACTGCGGCGACGGAACCGCCGACACCGCGCTCCTCGACCTCAAGTGACGACCTCACGCCCACGGGGTGCGAGTTCAAGGAGCGCTCGCCGCTGGGAGAGGGGCCGCACGTGCGGCTCGAAGGTGCCCAGGCGCACGGCAGTCGCCGACGGTCGGGCCACGTTCCGGCTCTCCTGCCCGCGCGCGCTCAAGCGCGCCTGCGCGGGCACGCTGCGGCTGCAACTCGGCCGGGCCTCGTCGCAGCGGACCTCCTACTCGATCCGGCCTGGCCGCTCAAAGCGGGTCGCGGTGCGCCTGGGCGGCCTGGCCCCACGCATCCGCGCGCGCACGAAGGCGGCCCTGGTGTCAGTCGAGCGCGGCATCAGGGGACCCAAGACGACCGAGCAGCCGGCTGTGATTTCTGCGCCCTGACCGCAGTATCGCGAAACCCGGATTCGAACCGGGAGAGCCAGTGACAGATCGCTCCTGCGACGGGGCCTCAAAGACCCGGATTCGAATACGCAGATTCCGCGATGATTGGCGGGATGGCAGCGTTTCTTGCGGCTTTGTCGGCGGTCTTCTTCGCCCTTGCGGCGGCGCTGCAGCAGCGCGGGCAGTTCGCCCTGGCCCGCGGCGGCAAGGCCGTCAAGGGCGTGGGTTAGCTCGTGCGCCTACTCGCCGTCCCGGTGTGGCTGCTGGGGACGCTTGTGCTCTTCACCGGCTATGCGACCCAGGGGGCTGCGCTGGACCGCGGCAAGCTCGTCGTTGTCCAGCCGCTGCTCGTGACGACGATCGTGTGGGCGCTGCCGCTGGGCCATTGGCTCACGGCCCAGAGCGTCGTGCGCCGCCAGGTGCTCGGGGCCGTCATCGTCGTGATCGGGCTGGCGCTTTTCATCCTGGTCGGCGACCCCGACATGTTCGAGGAGCGGCTCACGCGCCCCGGGTGGCACGTGCTCGTGGCAGCGCTCGCCTTGATTGCCGCGCTCGCCGGCGCGGTGATCATCACTCTGGCCAACCGCGAAACGGAGATGCCGGGCACGTCGGCCGCTGAAGACGCCGATGGCGGCGTACCGGTGGACCGGGCGCTCGCGTGACCTTCGACGTCGTCCTGCTGGCGCTCGCCAGCACGGTCCGTCCGACGAGCCTCGCGGCCGTCTATACGCTCCTGTCCGATGACGAGCCGCGCCGGCTGATGATCGCCTACGTCATCGCGGGGCTGGCCTTCACCATCGCGTTCGGCCTGCTCGTCACCCTCGCCTTCCACGGGATCAGCATCAACCACGGCACCGACGAGGCAAAGGGGATCGCCGAGATCGTGGGAGGCGCGGTGGTCCTGGGATTCGCCGGGCTCGTCCAAAGAGGGCGCGTCGGCGGCCCGCGCGCCGGTGACGCGCCGCGCGCCCCCGGGCGCTGGGAACGGCTGCTCGAAGGGCGCCGCACCGTCAAGACTGCGGCCTTGGCCGGTCCCCTCACCCACATCCCCGGGCTCTTCTACCTCGTCGCCCTGAACATCATCGTCGCCCACAACCCCAGCGCGACCGTCGGGGCGGGCGAGATCCTCCTCTACAACGTCATCTGGTTCGCGCTGCCCATCGCCGCGCTGGCAACCTGCCTCGTGCGCCCGAGCACGGCGCGCGCCGCGATCGCGGGGGTCAACGACTGGACCCGCCGCCACACCCGCGGCATCCTCGTCGGCGTCTCGCTCTTCGTCGGCGTTGTGCTGCTGGTCCGTGGGGTAGTCACCGTCTAATCGCGAGCATCCCGCCTCGTGCCCTCAGTTGGTCTCCGTCACGACCGCAGCCTCGGCGGGCGATCTCGCCGGAATCAGCAGCCAGGCCGTCGCGACCGCGCCCGCAATCGCCAGCACGGCGCTCGCAATCAGCGCGTGGTGCAGGCCATCGACGTATGCCTGGGGGTTCCCGCCCAGGGCTGCTCCCTGTGGCACGAGCGTTCCCAGCGCCGCGATTCCGACCGCCACGCCGGTCTGGCGGAACGTGTCGTTGGCGCCGGCGGCCAGACCGCTCTGCTCATCGGGCAGGGCGTTCGGGGCGCCAGCGCGCTTCCCGGTCGGGTTGAACAGACCGGTGCCGACGCTCGTCACCAGCAGGCCTGGGAGGAGCGCCGTCCACGAGGAGTCGACGCCGACAGCAGCATCCCCGCCAGCCCGGCGCCGACGAGCACCAAGCCCAGGCTGGCGATCTTGGCCGGGGCGAATTTCGCCCCGAACTGTGCCGTCATCCCCGAGACGACGAACACCAGGAAGGTGCCAGGAAGGTAGACGAGCCCGGTCTCGATCGGCGACAGACCGAGCACCGTCTGCAAGTAGAGCGTGAGGTAGAGGAATACGGCGAAGAACGAGCACGCGATCGCGAACACCGCCATCTGCGGCCCCGCGAACCGGCGCTGACCGAGCAAGCGAAGCGGCAGCATCGGCTCCCTCGAGCGACCCTCGACGACGACAAAGGCGATCAGCAGCACCGCCGCGCCGACCAGCGCGCGACACTGCCGGTGCTGCCCCAACCGTCATCATTGCCGCGCAGCAGCGCCAGCACCAGCAGGAACAGGCCCGCCGATCAGCGTGATCTGTCCGGGCAGGTCGACGCGGCGGGGCGTCGGGTCGCGACCCTCGGTCACGCGAGCGGTAAGTGATCCAGACGACCGCAGCGCCGATCGGCACGTTGACGAGGAAGATCGCCCGCCAGCCGAACAGCTCGGTGAGCGATCCGCCGATAAACGGCCCGAGCGCAAAGGAGGCGCCGATCGCCGCGCCGTAGGCCGCCAGCGCCTTCAGCCGATCCTTGGGGTCCGGCGTGACCTGCGAGATGAGCGCGAGGGCCGTTGCGAACATCATCGACGCCCCGAGCCCCTGAATCGCCCGCGCCCCGACCAGCACCTCGATCCCGCCGGCCGCCCCGCACAGGGCCGAGCTCGCGGTGAAGATCGCCACACCGAGGAGGAAGAGCCGTCCGGCGGCCGAACCGGTCGGCGATCGCCCCGGCCGTGAGAACCGTCGCCGCGAGCGGGAGGGTGTACGCGTCGACCACCCACTGAAGCCCGCTGAGGCCGGTGTCGAGGCCGTGCGCGATGCTGGAGAGGGCGGTGTTGATGACGCTGATGTCGAGCATCAGCATTGCGGTCGCCACGCAGGCGACAACGATCGTCACGACGCGGTCCCCTCCGTCAGTGCGACTCAACTGGATCCTCCGGAGTGTGGCGACTCAATGGCGCAGTATCTCGCGGCCACGCGCGAACCCCGCTTTCCATGCGAAGCGGGTGCGCCCGACGCCCAGGATGATCTATGCCCGTCCGACCGCCAGCAGCACCAGGTTCGAGAACGTGACCGTGCCGTCGGCCGAGGCCGTCTCCTTGACCGCCCCGAGGATTGCGTCCCAGGCCCTGTCCGGGTCATCCGGCTCGTGCTTCGCGATCAGGGCGACCAGCGGTGGGACTGTGTCCTTGACCATCGCGACGAAGTCGTCGGCGGACTCCCACTCGAAGCTGACCTCGGTCTCCTCGACCTCGACGTCGGAGAACCCGCCGCCCTTGAGCAGCCCGCCGAGCGCCTCCGGTGTCGGGCGCGAGAGCGGGCCGGGCGTCCCCGGCGGGGCGGATCGACGCCGAGCGTGCGCATCGCCGTCCCCATCGGAAGCGCGATGAAGGGCACCCGCTCCGCCGGTCCCCACGAGCTGATCACCATCCTCGACCCCGGAACCAGGAAGCTCCGCACCCGGGCGGCCGCGGCTTCCGCCTCGGGCTCGAAGATGATCCCGAAGCGCGATAGCGCCGCATCGAAGCTCTCGGGCGGGAAGTCCAGGCTGGCCGCCTCGGACTCGACGAACTCGACGTTCTCAAGGCCGGCCGCCGCCGCGCGTTCGCGGCCGTAGGCCAGCATCTCGGGAGAGATGTCGGTGGCCACGACCTTGCCCTCGCCTCCGGCCACAGCCGCCGCCGTGAGCGACGGCTCGCCGTAGCCCGCGGCCACGTCAAGCACCCGGCTCCCCGGCTCGACGCCCGCCAGCTCCACCATGCGCTTGCTGACGTGAGCGGTCGCGGCATCGATGAAATCCGACCGCTTGCGCCAGCCCTCGGCGCCCTTCTTCCACTGCTGCCGTTGCCCGTCGCGGAACTCACCGGCGACTAATGGCTGCGACTCCATATCTCACCTCCGGATTGGGCCGGTGCCAACCATATGCGATGCCGCCCGGCGTTACAGACCCTTCCCACGCCCGCGATGTCCGGCTGGCTCCATCGAAACGGCCAGACGGCCGCTGCTACCCGCCGTTGCCTTGCGCGTTCTCGGCGCTCTGTGACCCGACGGCGTCGTTGATCTTCCGGCTGAGGTCCTCGAGGGCCTTGTTCACGTTCTCGGAGACGTCACCATGGAGCTTCTCCAGGCCGCTCTGGATGTCTTTGGTCGGCGTTGTCGACGGCGTCCTTTGCGGCCTGGTCGTCCTCGCGTTTTCCTGCCCGATGGCGTTGCCGAGCTCCTCGAACCCTTGGCTGATCACCTGCACCGCCTGCTCGTCCTGCGCTTGGTCATCCTTGAGCGCCTGCTCCGATGCCGCGGCGCTCTTGTCTGCCTGCGCCGCCTGTGTCTCGGCTGAGCTCGCGTCGTCGTCACGGCTGTTGCCGCCGACCGCGTAGCCGACCGCAAGCGCCGCCACGATGCCCGCCACGACCAAGCCGACCACCAGCCAGCGCCGCCCGGTGCCCTTCTCGTCGGGCGCGGCGCCTGCCTGTCGGCGTCGTCCGTCGGCGGCCTGTCACCTCCAACGGCTGTTCGCCGAGGGGCTTCGGGGCGGAGCATCTCCGGCTGACTCGCTCATTCTGCCTCCTTTTCTTCCCGGCGATCGCTGAGCCGGGCGGGTTACGCGACGATCTGCATCTCGCGCGTT
>CAWJGV010000013.1:0-15552 GCA_963842605.1 uncultured Actinomycetes bacterium | reverse complement strand
CTGCCGTGCCTCCCGCCAACCGTGCTACATGGCGAAACCAAGCGCCGTAAGGTGCCGATGAGTCCCGAAAGCGGAGCGATGGCCGGCGCGCAGCCGACATTCCACCTCGACTGGTTCGAGTTCATCCCGACCACCCCCATGCACGCCCTGCTGCGGGTGCGCGGGCGGTGGGAGGGCGAGACTGCGGGCTCCCACGTGGCGCCCCACCTCCTGGCCGATCGCGGCGGACGCACGCATCGCTTCGCCCCGCTCGACCCGGCCGAGGCGTTGATCGCGCCGACGCCGGACCCTGAGACCTGGCGCGCGGCGTTCGGTGTCCCGCTCGACGTGGTCGAGGACGACGCCGTGGAGTTCACGCTCGAGGCCGCCGACGGCCTTCGCATCTCCCTGCCGGCGCCCAAGGAGTCGGGCGCGGCGGGCGCGGCGCTGCGCGAGCGCCGTGCCACGCCCGACCGTCGCCGGCTGGATCGCCGCGAGGGCTGCGCCTGAACGTACCCTCGATCGTCGTGCGTCCCCGGCCGAGCCCGCCCGCCACGGCCGACTCGACGGCGCTCATGTGCGCGAAAGGCCGGGGCACCGGCCCATCACAGGCAGGGGTGTCCAGGCCGGGCGCCCCCCACGATCTACGGAGACGGCGAGCAGTCGCGCGACTTCGTGTTCGTCGAGGACGTCGCCCGAGCCAACCTCCTGGCGCTCGAGGCGCCGGCCGCCGGCCTCGTGGCCAACATCGCCCGCGGCGAGGCGGTGACGCTCAACCGCATCGTGGCCGAGCTGCGCGACCTCACCGGACGCGACCTCGAGCCCGTCCACGAGGATCCGCGACCGGGCGACATCCGGCACTCCGCGGCGGCCGTCGCGGTCGCCGAGAGCGAGCTCGGCTGCCGCCCGGAGCGCTCGCTCGGCGAGGGGCTGCGCGCCGTGCTCGACACCCTGGGCTAGGGCTCGGAACAGCGGCAGGCGCGCCCAGCGCCTAGTCCGCCGGGCCCTGCACCCGAGCGTCCCAGAAGGAGATCCCGAAGATGGTCTTCTTCGTGGTGGCGACCACGCGGACGTAGCGCGCGCTGCGCGCGGTGAAGGTCGTCGTCTTCCAGCCGGGCGCGGTGATGTTGACCGTGGCCGCCGTGGTGAACGTGCTGCCGTTGGTGGACACGCGGATGTCGTAGCGCGAGGCGTACGCCGCCTCCCAGTTGAGCGACACGCTGTTCACCTGGCGCGTGCGACCGAGGTCGACCTGCCACCACTGGTTGTCGAGGAACTGGGAGGACCAGCGCGTGGTGGAGGAGTTGTCCACCGCCTTGCCCGGCTCGAGGCCCGTCCCCTCGACGCTGGATGCCGAGCGTTGCCCGCAAGGCGGCCTTGTCCTCGGCGTAGGCGGCCGTGAAGGTGGTGTCGGTGGCGGGGATCGTGATGTTGTGGGTGGCCGCCCCGCCGTCCGACCAGGTGCCGAACAGATACGTGTTCGCGCCCGAGGTGAACAGGTCGGCGGCGCCGAGCGTCGTCTTGAAGCCCACCGCCGAGCGCGTGCTGTAGGGCGTGACGCGGTTGGTGCCGGCGTAGGTGACGGGCGCGCCGGCCGGCGTCGACGCGATCGTGAGGGCGACCGTCTGCGGGTCGATCCGCACCGTCCTGGAGGCGCTGAGGCCGCCGGAGTCCGTGGCGGTGAGAATGATCTCGTACCACGTATCGGCGTCGTGGTCGGTCAGCGGCGTGAAGCTCGCCGTGGCGCCGGTGAACCGGCCCAGGTCGTGGAGATGGGTGGCGTGATGGGCGAGGACGTGCCACTCCAGCGCCGCCCCCGTGAGCGCTCCGTCCTGGGTGTCCTGACCGGAACCGGCGAGAGAGACCGCCACCCCGTCGCGGTACGTCGAGCCGTCGGTCGGAGCCGTGATGGTCGCGCTCGGCGGAGTGTTTCCGGAGGTCGCCGTCACCGCGACCGTGGCCGAATCGGTCCCGCCCCGCCCGTCGCTCACCGTGAGCCGGGCGGTGTAGGAGCCCGCGCCGAATAGGTGTGGCTGGGATTCGCGGTGGTCGCGTGCGCCGTGCCGTCGCCGAAGTCCCAGTCGTAGGCCAGCGTGTCGCCGTCGGGGTCGGTGGACGCGTCGCCGCGGAAGGCGACGGCCAGCGGCGCCGCCCGCTCGTCGGCGTGGCGGTGGCGACGGCGTGGGGGCTCTGGTTGGTCGGCGTCGGCGCCGAAGACCTTGGCGTCCCAGAACGAGATCCCCCATTGCGTCGCCCGCGCGATCCCCGTCACCCGCACGTAGCGAGCCGACCGCGGCGCGAAGCTCGTCGTGTGCAGGCCCGCCTGGCGCGATCGTCTCGTCGGCCACCGTCGTGAAGTTCGTCCCGTCCGTCGACGTCGCAACCCGGTACTGCGACGCGTACGCCACCTCCCAGTTGAGCTCGACCGCATCGATCGTCTTGGCCGAGCCCAGATCGACCTGCCACCACTGGCCGTCCGAGAAGCCCGAGCTCCACCGTGTCGTCGAATCGCCGTCCACCGCCTTCTCCGGCCCCAACGAAGCGTCCTCGAGGACGAAGCGGTCGTCGGATGGCCCTGCGCCAAGTCGCCGGGCGGCGGCCCCGACGCCGGTCCCAGCACCCGGGCGTCCCAGAACGAGATGCCCGAACTGCGTCGCCCGCGCGATCCCCGTCACCCGCACGTAGCGCGCCGACCGCGGCGCGAAGCTCGTCGTGTGCAGGCCCGCCTGGGCGATCGTCTCGTCGGCCACCGTCGTGAAGTTCGTCCCGTCCGTCGACGTCGCAACCCGGTACTGCGACGCGTACGCCACCTCCCAGTTGAGCTCGACCGAATCGATCGTCTTGGCGGAACCCAGATCGACCTGCCACCACTGGCCATCCGAGAAGTTCGAGCTCCACCGCGTCGTCGAATCGCCGTCCACCGCCTTCTCCGGCCCCAACGAAGCGTCCGACGAAGACGAAGCCGACGTCGGGCGGCCGGCCGCGTAGTCGACCTCTCCGGTCGTGCTCGTGAACTTGATGCGGCGGATCTCGCCCCCGAACAGGTCGGCATACACGAGGTCGCCGTTGCCGGGAGCGGCCTCGAGAGCGACGCCGGACCACGCGCTCGCGAAGGCGCTGACCGTCCATCCGCCCTGCCCGTCGGGGACGAGGCGGTTGACGGTCCCCAGCACGTAGTCGCCGAAGAAGATGCTGCCCTGGTACTCGGCCGGATAGCCGCCTCCGGTGTACGTCGGACCGCCGACGATGGCCGCGCCCTCGCTGCCGTGCGGGTAGTTGTGGACGGGATCGACGTCGGCATTCGCGGTCCCCTCCTTCGAGTACTCCCCTCCGGCCCCCGAGCAGCGAGCGTCGGCGTCGTACCCCGGCGTGCGGGTGGCGGCCTCGTAGCACGGCCAGCCGTAGTTCTTGCCGCCCGCGGACGGAGGAGGTCGACCTCCTCGCAGCTGTTCCAGCCCACGTCGCCGACGACGAGGCCGCCGCCGGGGCGCAGCGTGAAGCGGAACGGGTTGCGGAAGCCCTTCGCGTAGACCTTCGTGCAGACGTGCGTCAGGTCGGTGTCGGCCGGACAGAACGGGTGGCTCGGCAGCCGCGGCCATTGCGGTCGATGTGCAGGATCTTGCCGGCGAAGCTGCGCTCGTCGTAGGTGCGGAAGGCCAGCGGTGTCCACCCCGCCGAAGTCCGCCGCGTCGCCGGAGCCGACCCACAGCGTCCCGTCGGGGGCCGAGCGCACGGTGCCGATCGAATGCGCTGGCGCCGTCGGAGGGGATGCAGTCGACCGTGTTGGCCGCGGTGGGACAGGGCTGCGCGCGTGCCGTCCCGAGCAGCACCGTCTCGCGCCGAGGCCCGTGTTGTTGTCCTTGACCGTGATGCGCGTCAGCCGCGAGGACTTCGGCCCGTCTGTAGTTGAGCGGAGTTGGCGCTCGTAGGTGTAGAGCAGGTACAGGTAGTGGTTGGAGGCGAAGCTCGCGTCCACGGCCATGCCGAGCAGCCCGTGATCCCAGTAGCCGTTCACGTGATCGGTGATGTCGATCAGCGGGCGCGGCCTGGAGCTGCCCGCCGCGTCGACCACGCGCACCCGCCCCGGCCGCTCGGCGACGAACATGCGCCCGTCCGGCGCCCAGGCCACCATGCTCGGCTGGTCGAGGCCCGTGGCGATCGTCTCCTCCTCGAACCCGGCCGGCAGGTTCGTCGCGCCCGCCGTGCCCGCGCAGGCGGCCCAGAGCGTGACGGCAAGGACCAGGAGAGCAGCCGGGCGGAAAACGGGCAGATGGTGGCGAAACGCGTCCATGCTTGGCGCCGGGAATCAGAGTAACGGGTTGCATCGGTAATCCATAGGAATTGGGTCGAGGCGCTGGAAGTAACCTCCGGGCGATGACCCGCGGGCGCGCCATCCCGGTCTTCGCCGCGTTGCTCGCCGCGACGGTCGCCACGGCGCATGCCGCCGCGGGAACCGGGGCCGGGGCCGCGCCCAGGGCCCTGCTGCCGGACCTCGACCAGGCGCCGCCGTCTCAGCTCTCCATCGTGACCGTCCGCCCCGGCGGCCGCATCCTGCGCCGGCTCGCGTTCGCCTCGGCGGTGGAGAACCGCGGCCAGGGGGACCTGATCCTCTCCGGTCACCGCCCCTCACGACGCGCCACGCGAATGACCGTCGACCAGCTCGTCGAGCGCGTCGACGAGACGGGCCGACCCGTCGCCGACCAGCGGGTGAGCCAGGTGGGCCAGCTCCGCTACGTGCGCCTGCGCGACCACTCGCACTGGCACCTGATCGGATTCGAGCGCTACGAGCTGCGCTCGGTCGTGACGGGCGCGCGAGCCGCGCGCGATCGCAAGAGCGGCTTCTGCGTCGGGAATCGTTACTCCGTCGTCGCGGGCGCGCGAAGGAGTGACCGCTCGGGCCAGTTCGACGAGAACTGCGGCAAGAGCCGGCCCGGCCTGCTGCGCGTGATCGAGGGCCTGAGCCCGGGCTGGGCGGACGACTACAAGCCGAACCTGGAGGGTCAGTTCCTCGACGTCACCTCGGTCCCGGCGGGCCGGTACCTGCTCGTGCATCGGACCAACGTCGACGGGCGCCTGCGCGAGTCGAGCCGCGGCAACGACGCCGCGTCCGTCCTGCTCTCGCTGCGCCGGCCGCGCGGCGTGCCGCCGGTGGTCAAGGTGCTGCGCACGTGCCCCGACACGCCCACGTGTCACTAGGTCACTAGGATGCGACCCCATGCCCGCCCCGGCCTTCGTCGAGCGCCTCAACGAGCAGATCGGCAACGAGTTCTCGGCCTCGCAGCAGTACGTGGCGATGGCCGTCTACTACGACGCGCAGACGCTTCCGCAGCTCGCCGGCTTCTTCTACCGCCAGGCCGTCGAGGAGCGCAACCACGCGATGATCATGGTCCAGTACCTGCTCGACGTCGGGGCCGAGCCGCAGATCCCGCCTGTCCCGGCGCCGCGCCGGGAGTTCACCGACGCCGTCGAGCCCGTCCAGCTGGCGCTGGAGCAGGAGAAGCTGGTGTCCGAGCAGATCAACGAGCTGATGACGGCGTCCCGCGACGCCCGCGACTACACGTCCGAGCAGTTCGTCTTGTGGTTCGTCAAGGAGCAGGTCGAGGAGGTCGCCTCGATGTCCTCGCTCCTCGATGTGGCCGAGCGCTGCCGCGATGACGTGATGGAGCTCGAGGAGTACGTGGCCCGCGAGGCCGGCGGCGGGGACAACGATCCCACCGTGCCTCCGGCGGCCGGCGGCGCGCTCTAGCCGCCGGCGCCTAGCGCCGGCGCAGGACGTGCTCGTCGCCCCGGCGGCGGGTGAACTTCGCCGCGTCGAAGTGCTCGAGCAGCGCCTGTGCGAATTTGCGCGTCGTGCCCAGCTCGTCGCGCAGCTGGGCGATCGTGATCGAGCCGTGGGCCTCGCAAAAGGCGGCAACGCGGCGCTCCACCGCCGCGAGGGCCTCGGGGTGGTAGTGCAGGGTCCGCCCGACCCGCACGGCGCGTCCCGCGGCGCGCAGGGCGGGCAGCTCGGCCGCCGCGTCGCCGAGCTCGGCCTCGGTTGGGGGCTCGTGGCCGGCCGCGCGCAGCCGCTCCTCGAGGGCGAGCGCCGCCGGCGACAGCGGGGTGGGGGTCAGACCCCTTGAGTCACCTCCGCTCAAGGGGTCTGACCCCTTCTCAGGCGGCTTGACAGGTTCTGCGGTTTCGCCGCGGGCCAGCCGCTCGAGCCGGGCCGACACCTCGGCTGAGGGACCGTGCTTGCGGGCGTGCGCATCGAGCACGACTCCTCCGCCGAGCGTGTCCGGTGGAGCGATCCGCCGCACGATGAGCCGGTCGCCGTCCGCCGCGACGAGCGGATGCTCGAGGCGAAGCTGGAAGAAGCGCCCGCCGAGCGCGGCCACCCGCGCGGGCGCCTCCCGCGTGCCGTGGTGCACCTGGACCCGGCCGGCCGGCTCATCGCGAACGTCGAGTGCGACGTCCACCACGTAGGTCGGGCGCAGCGCGCTGCTGGGGTCGGCGAGGACGTCGCCGCGGGCGACCTCGCGCACCTCGACCCCCACCAGGTTGACGGCCACGCGCTGGCCGGCAGCCGCGCGCTCCACCGGACGGTCGTGGACCTGGACCGCGCGCACCCGCGCCTCGAGGCCACGCGGAAGCAGGGCGAGGACATCGCCGCGCCCCACCGAGCCGGACCACAGCGTTCCCGTGACCACCGTGCCCGCACCCTTGATCGTGAACGCCCGGTCCACGTGCAGGCGCATCAGGGAGTCTGACCCCGCCCGGCCGGGCAGGCCGGCGGCGAGGAGGTCCAGGGCGGCTCGCA
Organism: uncultured Actinomycetes bacterium; assembly: GCA_963842605.1. Lineage (GTDB taxonomy): Bacteria > Actinomycetota > Thermoleophilia > Solirubrobacterales > Solirubrobacteraceae > AC-38. The sequence continues at coordinate 8,774 of CAWJGV010000013.1, read as the reverse complement.
GCGCGTCGAGTCCCTCGCCCGTGCGGATCGAGGTGGGGACGACCTTCACTTCCCCGAGCAGCTCGCGCGCCTCCGCGGCCGCGACCGACGGGTCGAGGAGGTCGGCCTTGGTCACCGCCACCACCCCCTCGGCAATTCCGAGTCCGGTGAGCACGGCCGCGTGCTCGCGCGTCTGGGGCATGACCCCGTCGTCGGCGGCCACGACCATCAGGAACGCGTCGATGCCGGTGGCGCCGGCCACCATCGTGCGAACGAACCGCTCGTGACCCGGGACGTCGACGACCGATAGGGCACGCCCCGAGGGAAGCTCGAGCCGGGCGTAGCCCAGCTCGATCGAGATGCCGCGGGACCGCTCCTCCGGCAGGCGGTCGGTGTTTATGCCGGTGAGGGACTCGATCAGGGCCGTCTTGCCGTGATCGATGTGCCCCGCAGTCCCGAGCGTCAGCGGGGGCTGGGTCCAGGCGGATGGGGTGTCGCCCATCAGAGCGACGCGCGGAGAGCCGCCACGACCTCGGCCCCCGCGGCCTCGGCCCCGGGAGGCCTCAGCGCCGCAAGACGAGCGCGGGGCGGGGTCATCGCCGACGGGAGGCCCGTCCGGCAGCGGCACCGGCAGCCTCCGCCTCCTCATCCGTGAGGGTCCGCGGATCGATGAGCATGCGTCCTTCGTAGATACGCCCAATGACCGGCGGATCCCCCGCGCGCAGGCGGGCGGCGAGGGCGTCCACGCCGGCATCCCCGGGCTCGACGGCCACCGCGGGCCCCTCCAGCTCGAGCAGCGGGAGCGCCCCGCCCCCGACCGTGGCGATGGAACGGACGATCTCGGCTCGCGCTCCGGCCGCGCGCGCCGCGGCGGCGATCCGCTCGGCGCGCGCCGCGAGCTCCTCCTCCGAGGCGTCGAGCATCGCGAGGACGGGCACCTCGCGCCGCGCGCGCTCCGGGTCGCGGTAGAGGCGCAGCGTCGCCTCGAGGGCGGCGAGGTGCAGCTTGCCGATCCGCATGGCGCGGGCGAGCGGATGGGCCCGCGCCCGCGCGACGGGATCGGCCCGGCCGACGAGCAGCCCGGCCTGCGGCCCGCCGAGGAGCTTGTCGCCGGAGAAGCAGACGAGCGCGGCGCCGGCGAGCACCGAGCGGCGCACCGGCGGTTCGTCGCGCAGTGCGGCCACGCCGCTCGCGAGCGCGCCCGACCCGAGGTCGTCGATCACCGGCGGCCCGAGCCCGCACAGCGCCTCGATCTCGACCTCCTCGACGAAGCCGAGCGTCCGGAAGTTGCTGGGGTGCGCGCGCAGGATCGCCCCGGTTCCCTCCCCGAGCGCCCGCTCGTAGTCGCGCAGGCGCGTGCGGTTCGTCGTCCCGACCTCGACGAGCCGGGCGCCCGATTGCGCGACCACGTCGGGTATCCGGAACGACCCGCCGATCTCGACGAGCTGCCCGCGCGAGACGACGATCTCGCCCCCGTCCCCGGCCAGGGCGGCGGCGGCCAGCAGGACGGCGGCGGCCCCGTTATTGACGGCGAGCGCGGCCGGCGCGCCGGTCACCTCGCGCAACAGCTCCTCGACGTGGGACTGACGGGAGCCGCGTACCCCCGAGTCCAGATCCAGCTCGAGGTTGGTATAGCCCTCGGCCGCCTGCGCGACGGCCGCGCGCGCCGAGGCCGGCAGCGGCGCGCGCCCCAGATTTGTGTGCACGATCACGCCGGTGGCGTTGAGGACCCGGCGCAGCGACGGCGCCTCGGCGCGCGACAGCTCGGCCCGCGCGCGCCGAGCCAAATCGACGTCGTCCTCGGCGCCGGCCCGCAGCTCCTCGCGCCGGCGCTCGATCGCCGTACGGGCGGCGACGACGGCCAGGGCGTGCGGCGCGTCGAGAGTCGCCGCCAGCCGCTCGACCGACGGCAGCGTCCTCAGCCGCTCGGCGGCGTCGCTCCCTGAGTCCATTCGCCCTCCTCGCGCTTCCAGATCGGCGCCTCCGCCTTGATCCGGTCGATGATCTCGCGCGCCGCCGCGAACGCCTCCGCGCGGTGCGGGGCCGATACGGCGACGGCCACCGACGGCTCCGACAGGGGCACCGTCCCCACCCGGTGCTCGGCCGCGGCCCGGCAGGCGCCGTGGCGCTCGGCCGCCTCCTCGACGATGGCGGCGATGCGCGGCGCCGCCATCTCCTCGTAGGCCTCGTAGTCGAGCTGCGCGACCTCGCGGGTGACGCCCTGGAAGGTGACGACCGCGCCGGCGCGCGGGTCGCGGACCCGGTCGAGCAGCGAGTCGAGGGAGATCGGACCCGCGGTGAGCGTGGCCGTGGTGTCCGGCGCCGCCCCACCGGACACCGGCGGGATGAGGGCCAGCTCGTCGCCCGGCGACAGGGGCGCATCGGCCTTCGCGTACTCGCGGTTGACCGCCATCACGACGCGTGTCCCCCCCGCGACGTCCGCGAGCTGCTCGAGGGCGTCACCCACGCAGGCGCCGTCGGGCAGCTCGAGCTCCATCTCGTTCACGCCCGCGCGCTCGCGAAGCCCGGCGAACAGTCGCACGCGTACGTTCATGGGCAAAGGCTACGTCAGGGCTCGCCGTCCGTCGCGGGGCCCGGGTCCGGCCGAGCCGAGGCTCGAACTACAGCATCGAGGGAGGGCCCGGATTGGAGCGGCGACCGTGAGACGTCAGTTTTGCCCCTATGACGGGCTTAATCGGCATCTCAGCGATCGAGGGATGCCAAGCCCGCCCGAGCCTGACCCCTCGATGCCCGCTGTTCAAGAGACAATCCCGGCCGTGCCCGCCCTAGCCCGCGCCTGGATCGCCGCCGCGCGCGCCCGGCGCCGGCTCGCCCGACGACGCCAGGGCCCGCCGCCGCGCGAGGCGCTGGTGCGCCGGTTCGCGCCCGGGGCGACCTTCGCCGACGTCGGCGCGATGTGGGGAGTCGACGGCGCGCTCGCCTTCGCGGCCGAGGACGCGGGCGCCCGGGCGGTGACCGCGGTCGACGTGATGGCCCCCACGGAGCGCTACGCGGCCGAGCACGCGAGGCGCGGCTCGGCGGTGCGCTTCGTGCGCGGCGACCTGCACGACCCGGCGACGGTGAAGGAGGTGGGCGTGCATGACGTCGTGTGGTGCTCGGGCCTGCTCTACCACGCCCCCCACCCGCTGCTCTCGCTCGAGCGACTGCGCGCGCTGACCGCCCAGACGCTGCTGCTCGCCACGGAGTCGCTACCGGAGGTCCCGGGCCTGCGCGGCGCGTGCGTGTTCTACCCGGGCGCCGACCGCCGCGCGTTCGCGGCGCCGGGCCGGGTCGGTCTCGACACGCCCTTCGATCCGGGGCCCGGCTACGAGAACTGGTGGTGGGGGATCACGGGTTCGGCCCTGCGGGGCATGCTCGCCGCCAGCGGGTTCGAGGTCCTCGAAGTCCACGACGACGCGCTTCACCTCACCGTCGTCGCGAGGCCGCAAGTACCCTTCTAGCCAGTGGCGACCACTCCCGAGCACCGCACGATCGCGCCCATCGTGGGTCCCGAAGACCCGCGGCGCTTCACCGACTCGGGCATCGAGGTCAAGCAGCTCTACACCGAGGGCGACCTCCCGGAGCCGCTGGAGCTGGGCGAGCCCGGCGCCTACCCGTACACGCGCGGGGTCCACCCCGAGATGTACCGCAAGCAGCTGTGGACGATGCGCCAGTACGCGGGCTACGCGAGCGCGAAGGAGTCCAACGAGCGCTACCGCTACCTGCTCGAGCACGGGTCGACCGGCCTGAGCATGGCCTTCGACCTGCCCACGCAGCTCGGCCTGGACTCCGACGACGAGCGCTGCCGCGGCGAGGTCGGGCGCACCGGGGTCGCCATCGACTCGATCGACGACATGCGCACCGCGTTCGACTCGATCCCGCTGGACAAGGTCTCCACGTCGATGACGATCAACGCGCCCGCCGCGGTCCTGCTGCTGCTCTACGAGCTGGTGGGCGAGGAGCAGGGCGTCCCGTCCGAGCAGCTGCGCGGCACGACGCAGAACGACGTGCTCAAGGAGTACATCGCGCGCGGGAACTTCATCTACCCGCCCCAGGGCTCGATGCGGCTGACGACCGACCTGTTCGCCTACTGCCAGGCGAACGTTCCGAAGTGGAACACGATCTCGATCTCGGGCTACCACTTCCGCGAGCAGGGCGCCTCGGCCGTCCAGGAGGTGGCGTTCACGCTGGCCAACGGGATCGCCTACGTCCAGGCGGCGATCGACGCCGGCCTCGAGGTCGACGAGTTCGCGCCTCGCCTGGCCTTCTTCTTCAACGGCCACAACAACGTCTTCCAGGAGGTGGCGAAGTTCCGCGCCGCGCGGAAGATGTGGGCCGAGATCATGCGCGACCGCTTCGGGGCGCGTGACGAGCGCTCGACCAAGCTGCGCTTCCACACCCAGACCGGCGGCGTCACGCTGATGGCCCAGCAGCCGGAGAACAACATCGTGCGCGTCGCGCTTCAGGCCTTCGCGGCCGTGTGTGGCGGCACGCAGTCGCTGCACACCAACGGCTACGACGAGGCGCTCACCCTGCCCACCGAGAAGGCGGCGCGGCTCGCCCTGCGCACGCAGCAGGTCGTCGCGCACGAGTCGGGAGCGGCCGACACCGTCGACCCGTTCGCCGGCTCCTACTTCATCGAGGCGCTGACCGCCGAGATCGAGGAGCGCGCCGGCGAGCTGATCGCCAAGGTCGACGAGCTCGGCGGCTCGGTCAACGCGATCGCCTTCATGAAGGGCGAGATCGAGGAGTCGGCCTGGGGCTACCAGGAGCGCTACCGCAGCGGCCAGGACATCGTCGTCGGCGTGAACAAGTACGTGACGGACGAGCTCGAGGTGACCGACATCCTCAAGGTCGACCAGGCCTCCGAGGACGGGCAGGTCGAGCGCCTGAAGCACTTCAAGGCCGAGCGTGACGGCGAGCTCGTGGGGCGGCGCCTCGACGAGCTGCGCGAGGCGGCCCAGGGCAACGAGAACCTGCTGCCGCCCATCCGGGCCGCGCTGAAGGACCGGGCGTCGGTGGGCGAGGTCTGTGGCGCCATGAAGGACGTCTTCGGCGAGTACCAGCCGGAATTCTGACCGCCCACGCCATCCCGGCAGGACTCACCGCGTCCCGGGCGAATGACGAGCCCAGATGGATTCGGTGCAGGTCAAGAGGAGGCTCGTGAAGTCGCCGCCCGAGCTGTGGGCGGAGCTCAGCGACGCCCAGGCACTGGCCCGACGGCTGGGCGAGTTCGGCGAGATCCGCATCACGCGCCGCGAGCCCGAGACGATCGTCGCCTGGGAGGGCGAGCACGCGAGCGGCACGATCGAGATCGAGTCCTCCGGCTGGGGGACCGCCGTGATCATCACGGCTCGCCCCGCGGCACCGCCGCCGCCCGAACCGGCCGCCGAGGTCCCGGGGCCACCGGCTCCGCCCGCGCCCGATCCGGCGCCGCCCGCTCCCCGCCCGGACCCGGCGCCTCCGCCCGCCCCAGATCCCGAGCCCCCCTCCCCGGGGCCGCCGGCCCCTGGCCCGCCGCCGGCGCCCGAGCCCGGCCCGCAGATCGAAGCCGAGCCGCCGCGCGCGACCTTCCTCTCCCGCCTGTTCCGCCGCGCCACGGAACCCGCGGTGGAGACCGTTCCGGTGCCGCCGGCCGATCCCGCCGAGCCGGCCCCGGAGCCCCCGCCGCCCGCCGCACCCCCGGCGCCGGCCGTCGAGCCCGAACCCGAGCCCGGGCCTGAGGTCGAGCCCGAACCCGCCCCCCCGGGACCCGAGCCGCTGCACCCCGCGCAGCCTGAGGACCCGCTCACCCCGGCGGCGTCGATCGACGCGCAGAAGGTCCTCGACGCCGTGCTCGACGACCTCGGCGCCGCGCACCATCGCCCGTTCTCGCGGGGCTGAGCGGGGGAGGGGGCGCGGGTAGACTTCCGCGCCCGTGACCCCGCGCGCCCACGCCCCCGACACCTACGAGGAGAAGCTGTCCAGGCTCCAGGAGCTGCGCGAGGCCGCGGCCCACTCCGCCCCGGAAGCCGAGGAGAAGCAGCACGCGAAGGGGAAGTACACGGCGCGCGAGCGCGTGGAGAAGCTGTTGGACCCCGGGTCCTTCCAGGAGCTCGACACGTTCGTGCGCCACCGCACCCACGAGTTCGACATGCAGAAGAACCGGCCCTGGGGCGACGCCGTGGTCACCGGCCACGGGACGATCGACGGCCGGCGCGTCTGCGTCTTCTCGCAGGACTTCACCGTGTTCGGCGGCTCGCTCGGCGAGGTGATGGGCGAGAAGATGGTCAAGGTGATGGATCTGGCGGCCAAGATCGGCTGCCCGGTCATCGGGATCAACGACTCCGGCGGGGCCCGCATCCAGGAGGGCGTCGTGTCGCTGGGTGCCTACGGCGACGTGTTCGTGCGCAACGTCAAGTGCTCGGGCGTGATCCCGCAGATCAGCCTGATCATGGGCCCCTGCGCGGGCGGCGCCGTCTACTCCCCCGCCATCACGGACTTCATCTTCATGGTCCAGGAGACCTCGCACATGTTCATCACGGGCCCCGACGTGATCAAGACCGTGACCGGCGAGGAGGTCGACTTCGAGTCGCTCGGCGGCGCCATGGCGCACAACTCGAAGTCCGGCGTCGCCCACTTCGCCAGCCCGGACGAGGACGCATGCCTGCAGGACACGCGCTACCTCATGAGCTTCCTGCCCTCGAACAACCTGGAGACGCCGCCCCGCGTGGCGCCGAGCGACGACCCGCTGCGCATGGACGAGGAGATCGACCACGTCGTGCCCGACGACCCGTCCAAGCCCTACGACATGCGCGACGTCGTGCGCCTCGTGGTCGACGACGGCGAGTTCTTCGAGGTCCACGAGCACTACGCGCCGAACATCATCTGCGGCTTCTCGCGCCTCGACGGCTTCGCCGTCGGCGTGGTGGGCAACCAGCCGCGTCAGCTGGCCGGCGTGCTCGACATCGACTCCTCGGTCAAGGCGGCGCGCTTCGTGCGCACCTGCGACGCCTTCAACATCCCCCTGATCACCTTCACCGACGTGCCCGGGTTCCTCCCCGGCACGAGCCAGGAGTGGGGCGGGATCATCCGCCACGGGGCGAAGCTCCTGTACGCCTACACCGAGGCCACGGTGCCCAAGATCACCGTGATCACGCGCAAGGCCTACGGCGGCGCCTACGACGTCATGGCGTCAAAGCACATGCTCGCCGACTTCAACTTCGCCTGGCCCACGGCCGAGGTCGCGGTCATGGGGCCCGAGGGAGCGGTGAACATCATCTACCGCAAGGACATCGGGCAGAGCCCCACGCCCGACGAGCGCCGCCAGAAGCTGATGGACGACTACAAGGCACGGTTCGCCAACCCCTACTCGGCGGCCGAGCGCGGCTACATCGACGACGTGATCGTCCCCCACGAGACGCGGCCCAAGGTCATCACCGCGCTGCACACCCTGCAGACCAAGCGCGAGCCGGGCCCCAAGCGCAAGCACGGCAACATCCCGCTCTAGTGTCCGACGACAACGTCGCCGTCGTGCGCAGGTTCTGGTCGAGTCCGCTGACCGACCTGGTGGACGTCGTGGACGACGACGTGGACTACCGGGCCGTCGAAGGCGCGCCGGACGACGTCGGCGTCATGCACGGACGCGATGGGCTCGTCCGCTACCTCGCCGACTGGGCCGAGACGTTCGCGGACTTCTCGACTGAGATCGAGGAAGCCGAGGCCATCGGGGAGGACCAGGTGGTCGTGGTCGGCCGGGTTTCCGGGAGGGCGCGCGCCAGCGGTGTGGAGACCGAGCTGCGCCTGGCCGTGCTCTACACGGTGCGGGGCGGGCGGATCGTTCGCGGACGTGAGTACATGACCAAGGACGAGGCGCTCGCCGCGGCGTCGCAGCTGGACAACGGCTGAGTCAGCGGACCCTGATACCGCGGGCCCCAGTTCACGGCCCGCATCCTGAGACGCGCCGGCGCTAGAGCCCTACCCGGCGAGGGCCGCCAGGAGGTCGCCGAGCTTCTGCTCAGGGGCGAGCGGGTCGGGCAAGAGCAGATGCCGGTGGATCGTGTAATGGTTGCGACGGCCTCTGCGCTCGCGCGAGAGGTAGCCGGCGCCCGTCAGCTCGTTGACGATGCTGTGCGCAGCGCGTTCGGTGATGCCGACCTGATCGCCGATTTCGCGCAGGCGGATGCCCGGGTCATGCGCGATGCAGAGCAGCACCTGGGCGTGATTGCTGAGGAATGTCCAGTTGGCCATGTCTTGTTTGATCTGTATTTCTAGAATCAACATGGTAGCATCACGCGTCATGCGACCGGAGGCGAGCCACCGACTCCGGCACCTAGCCCTCCAGCCGCTCGTGAGACTGACGTAGGTCAGCGGCGGCTGATATTTTCCTCCGTCGTGAACGGCCGCCGTTTCGTCCTGCTCACCGGGCTTCTCCTGCTCGCGATCGCGCCGCCCGCCCTGGGCGCCGGCAGCGTGAAGTCGGCGAACTTCACCGCGAGGATCTCCGGCACCTACACCGCGAGCGGGACCGTGACCAACACGAGCTGCTACCGGGTGGACGCCAACGACAACCAGATCCCGTTCACGGGCACCGGCAGCGCCTCGGAGACCACGTCCTTCCGCTCGACGCGGGGTGCGCTGCTCGGCGTCTCGAAGATGGTGAACCAGCGGCGCATCGTGGCCGGCGGGTTTGCCATCCCGGTGACGGCCACGATGAGCCGTTCGAGCACGCTGGACGGGTCCACCGAGCCCCAGGGCTGCAGGCCCAACTCGTTCCCCCTGCGGTCCACCTGCGGACGCAAGACCAAGCGCTACGG
>CAWJGV010000012.1:0-125989 GCA_963842605.1 uncultured Actinomycetes bacterium | reverse complement strand
GCACACGCCGGAGGGCCGCTACTACCACCTGGAGTGGTGGGCGACCCATCGCGACCACGCCGGCCGCGGCCTCGGGACTGCGCTGCTCCGGGAGAACCTTGCGCGCGTGGACGCTGAGCACCTGCCGACCTACCTCGAGTCCACGAACCCGGCGAACCTGCCGCGCTACGAGGCGCTCGGCTTTCGCCAGGTCGGCGAGTTCGCGCCACCGGGCGGACCGACGGTCACCACGATGTGGCGGGAGGCGCGCTGAGCCGCTTTGGCCGACGAGCGAGCGCCTCGAGCTCCGAGGCGTCGCTTGCGCTTCGCGCGAAAAGGCACAACCGCGGTCCTCGAGCGAAGGCAGCTCGACCCCAAGGTCTTACGTCACGTTGTACCCATAGCCGGCTTCTGCCTTCACTGGCACGGGTCTCGAGACGCGGGGTTGGTTCGGCTGCTCGTTCCATACGGTCGCCGTCTAGCTGGATGCGTCGTGTGTGGCCTCGGCGCCTCAGAAGCGATGTCGGGTGTGGCTGAAGCTGCCCTTGGTGAAGGCAAGGACTTTCGCTGGGCGGACGGCGAACACGAGGGCGGTCCCGACGTCGTGTCGAAAGCCATCCTGACTGACCTCGTATTGCCATCGCCCGTCCCACTTCTGCGCCCAGGCTGCGGCGAGCCGGTCGAGTTGCTGTGCGTCGATGACGCGGGCCGCCTCGCCCTCGACAACCACGTCAAGGCCGCTCTGCCAGTCGTTGGCGCCAGTGGTCAGCGCGACGCGCGGACTGCCGGCGAGGTTGCGCGCCTTCTGCTCGTCCGGGCCTGTGGAGAAGTGCAGCGCGTCGTCGAGCCAGACGGCGACGAGCGGAGTGACGTGCGGCCGGCCGTCTGTGCGGACGGTCGAGATCCAGAAGATCTCGGCCTGTTTGATCGCCTCGAGCGTGTCCTCCCAACTGGTGGGCTGTGCTCCTGGTTCGCTGAAGCGGGTGTCGAGCTCTGTGCGGGGTGTCGTCATCATGGGCTCCTTTCCTCGGGGTTGGCGGCCGGCGGGTAGGCCTCGGCGACGACGTCGTCCAGGCGGGCGATCGCCGTGAAGTCCGGGGAGAATCGGTTGCGCATCAGCGCGATCGCGACCCCAGTATCGATGTCGGCGTAGGCCGCCGATCCATTCGTGCCGACCATCCCGAAGGTCGAGCCGGATCGCGAGCGCGCGCCGCCCGGCCGGCCCGGGCTGTAGCCGAGCGACCAACTGATCTCCATCTCCATCACTTGATCTCTCCCGCTGTAGGCGACGGCGGCAGCGGCCGCGAGCCGCTCGCTTGAGAGCAGGCGCGTCCCGGCTACGTGTCCGAGGAGCGCGGCGTAAACGCGGGCCGCCGCCCGGGCGCTCATCGTGCCGAACGAGGGGATCTGCGCGGTGAGCACGTCGCGGCGGTTCGCGAACGCGGCATCGGGAGCGACACGGGGAGGCATCGCGCGGGCTAGCGGGCTGCCCGGGGCAGGGCCCGGCGGAGGAGGTCCGGACGGTGCGACCTGGCGGGCGACCCGATCCAGGAGGAGCGCCGGGACCGCGAAGTGGACCTCGTCGGTGACGGCTAGCGGCTCGGTGAGTGTTTCCTTGAGAAGGGTGACGAGACGTGCGCCGGTCGTCCGCTGGAGCGTTTCACCGAGCAGGAAGCCAAAAGTCTGGGCGTGGTAGCCGAACCCGGTCCCCGGCGGCCACCACGGCGCCGCCTCAGCGACGAGCGCACACATGTGATCCCAATCGCACAGCTGCTCGGTCGTCAGGTCAGGCGGCAGCCCGGGCACGCCTGCCTGGTGCATGAGGGCATGTCGCACCGTCACGTTCCCCTTGCCGTGTCCAGCGAACTCGGGCCACACCTCGGCCAAACGCAGGTCGTAGTCGAGCCTGCCGGCCGCGACGAGGGCATGCACGAGCGAGCTGAGGACGCCCTTGGCGGTCGAACCGGCGAAGAACAATGTGCCAGCGGACACGGGTTCGCCACTGACCGGATCGGCCACGCCGCTCTGTGCGTCGGCGACGAGTGCGCCGTCCTTGATCACCGCGGCCTGGAGGCCGACCTCATCACCGTCCGCAACGAGCTCGTCTAGGACTGTCTGCACGGCATGCTGGAGCGCGATGTCAGCCATCGTCGATGATCCCGTCTGCGAGCGGTACTCATGGATCTGCATCCGAGGAGGAAAGTCATGGTCGTTCGTGTCTTTCGCGTCCGCGTCCACCCGGGGAAGGAGGACGAGTTCGAGCGCTTTGTGATCGAGACGGGGATCCCGATGCTGAAGGCCCAGGAGGGCTGCACCCACATGACCGCCGGGAAGAGCCGCTGGAGTGAGCAGCCCGAGTTCGTCGTCGTCACCCACTGGCGGTCTGTCGACGCTCTACAGGCCTTCGCGGGTCCGGATTGGCAAAAAGCGGTGATCGAGCCGGAGGAGGAGCACATGCTTGCCGAGGTCTTCTGCGATCACTACGAAACGATCGACACGGGCTGAGACGGAGAAGAATGGTGGCGTCGGGGATGCTCGCCCGGCGCGTGTGAGACAGGCTGGCAATCGCGTCGTCCTGAATGCTGAATGGCGGCAGGCGTCTCCTCGCTATCGCAATGCGCGAGTTGCGGAAGCGCCCGAAGGCGTCGCGCGAGACGCCTGCTCGTCATCCAGAGCGAGAGGGCTGTCAAGGATCGCGACGAGTGTCGCTCTTTCGGTGTCTGCTTCCTAAGTCAGCTCAGAGTCGGCCCGGGTCGCGACGATACGCTCCGCTACCGCACATTCATCTTGGACATCGACGGCAGCAACCTCGAAGCCGTCTGCCAGCGGCCGGAGTACCCGCCACCTCCGCCGCTAAGGAGGAGGTGAAGCCGCGATCGACAGCGCCGCACGCAGCACCGACGAGGGCGACCCGCGCTCGGCGGCGGTCACGTTCGTAACCACGGAGCACTTTGTGCTCCAGGGCGCGCGCGCCGCGACGATCGCCGAGTCGACCGGCCGGGCGAACATGTTCCTCGCGGCGGTCTCCGGCGGCCTCGTCGCCTTGGGCCTGGTGGCGACCGCAAGCAGCTTGGGAGCGGCCTTCTTCGGGTTCGGCCTGGTCCTCCTCCCGACCCTGGCCTTCGTCGGGTTTGTCACCTTCGGGCGGGCGCTGCAATCCTCGACGGAGGAAACGGAGTACGCGCGCCGGATCGCCTTGCTGCGCGACTACTACTTCGAGCATGCGCCGGAGATCGCCCCGTACCTGCTGAACGTCCCGCCCGCCGAGCGGCTCCACATGCAGCGAGTTCCCGGCGATCGCTGGCAGGGATACCGGACGGTCGCCGGCATGGTCGCAGTGATCACGGCGGTGCTCGGCGGCTCGACCGCGGCCCTGGCGGCGATCCTGATCTTTGATCACTCGCTGGCCGCGGCGGTGATCTCAGGGATGACGGTCGCGCTCCCCTCCATGATCGCGATGATCCGATACCAGGATTTGGCGTGGCAACGCGCTGTCGCCGAGCCGCTCAGGCACAGCGAGGACTGACCGGCGCGACGCGGCCGGCGCACTCCTGCTTTGCGCGAAAAGCGGAAGCGATGCGAGCCGCACAACCCAGTCCTCGAGCGTAGGCGGCTCCAGGCCAAGGTCGGTTCGGCTACGGCACGAGCACGAGCTTTCCCTTGTCCGCCGAGCTCTCGAGCCGCTCATGCGCGCGACGAGCGTCCGACAGCGGCAGGCGCTCGGCCACGACGGGGTGAATCTTGTCCTCGCGGAGCAGCCGCAGCAGCGCGCTGAAGTCCTCGCGGAACCAGTCCGGGTCGCGCGGGCCTCCCCCCACCGGAGGCGCTCGGTGACGCCCGCTCACGGGAAGCCACTGGTGGCCTTCGCGGAGCTTCTGGATCCGGTAGACCAGCACCCGCCGACGTGGCGAGAGCAGGCCCCAGAGCGAGACCGTCGCGGTCGTCGCGTACCAGTTGATCCACCCACGCCAGCTCTTGCGCCCGTGCGCGACCGTGCCGGAGTGGCCGAACACAACAAGTCTTCCGCCGGGGCGCAGCGCGCGGAAGGAGCGAATCGACAGCGCGCCACCGAACCCGTCGAGCACGACGTCCACACCTTCGCCCCCGGTCAGCTCGCGCATACGCGCCAGGAAGTCTTCGTTGCGGTAGTCGATCGCGACGGCGCCGAGCCGCTCGACGGCTGCGAAATCGCGAGCGGAGCAGGTCCCGTACATGCGAAGTCCAGCGACCGCCCCGAGCTCGAGAACCGCCGTGCCCACCCTGCCGGCCGCCCCGTGCACGAGCACCCTCTCCCCACTCTTCACCCTGGCGGTGCGATGAAGCAGCTGATAGGCGGTCATGTGCGTGAAGACGAGGCTCATGACATCGCCCGGGTCGAGGTCCTCGGGCACCTCGACCGCGTTCGCCTCCAGAACACAGACTCGCTCCGCGTCAGCGCCCCACACGGTCAGCGCGCCGATACGGTCTCCCACGCGAAGGCGTGAGCATCCGGGACCGAGCTCCTCGACGACGCCGACGAGCTCGTAGCCGGGCGTGAACGGGGGCTTGGGCACGCCGAGATAGGAGCCGACGCGGAGCATGGCATCGGTGTAGGAGACGCCAGCGGCAAGCACCCTGACGCGCACCTCGCCTGGGCCCGGTCGAGGGACTTCCTCTTCCACGATTCGCAAGACCTCGGGGCCTCCGTAGTGATCGACGATCACGCGCTTCATCCGGTCGCCGCTCTCGGTTTGCATTGCGACCTTCCTTCCCTCGGCTGCTTGCGCTGTTCGCTGCGAAGCGTCTCGCCGCCCTGCCGCCCCCGCATCCGCCGGGGGTACTGATCGCTCTCAGTGTTTTCGAGAAGGCGGAAGACTGCGGGAGGCTCAGCTCGCGCGCCAGACCCGCGGCGCGATCAGATCATCCGCGGCGCTCGGTCCCCAGGTCCCTGCTGCATAGGGATGCACGCTGTCGTGGGTGTCGAGCACCGGAGCCACGATCTCCCACGAGCGCTCGACGCTGTCCTCGCGCAGGAAGAGCGTCTGATCGCCGGCCATCGCGTCGTGAAGGAGGCGTTCGTAGGCTTCCGCCGGGCGGGACCTGAACGACGCTCCGTAGGAGAAGTCCATCGGCACCGCGTCGAGCGCCATGCCCGGACCCGGCTCCTTGGCCCTGAACACCATTGAGATTCCCTCGTCGGGCTGGATGCGCAACGCCAGGTGGTGGGCCGGCAGGCGCGCGATGCCCGCGTCGTCAAATAGCCGCCGCTCCGACTCGCGTAGAACGATCGTCACCTCAGTCGCCCGCCGGGGCAGGCGCTTGCCGGTGCGTAGCAGGAAGGGGACTCCCTTCCAACGCGGGTTGTCCACCCAGGCCCGCACGGCGACGAACGTCTCGACGGTCGACCCGGGCGAGACGCGTTCCTCGTCTGGATATCCGGGTACTTCCCGTCCCTCGACAACGCCTGCCACGTACTGCCCCCTCACGAGCTCGTCCGCCGAGAACGGGCGCACGGCCTCAAGAAGCTCGGCCTTGCGGTCGCGAACGTCCTCCGGGGCAAGGGAATCGGGCGGCTCCATCGCCACGAACGCGAGCACCTGGAGCAGGTGGTTCTGGACCATGTCTCGCAGCGCGCCTGCCTCCTCGTAGTATCGCCCGCGCCCGGCGATGCCGTGCGACTCAGCGACGGTGATCTGCACGTGATCGACCGCCTCGCCGCACCACGCTCGCTCGACCATCGAGTTGGCGAACCGGAAGACCAGGATGTTCTGTACCGCCTCCTTGCCCACGTAATGGTCGATACGAAAAACTCGGGACTCGTCAAAGACTTCGCCGACGACCTGAGCGAGCTCCCGGGCGCTCGCCAAGTCGTGCCCGATCGGCTTCTCGAGTACGACCCGGGCACCTTCCCCGAACTGCCCCTCCCGGATCCGCAGGACGATCGTTGGGAAGGCCGAGGGAGGCGTCGCGCAGTAGAAGAGCCGCCGTCCCTCGGCGCCGAGCTTGGCATCGAGCGCCGCCAGGCGCTCGCGAAGCGGGGCGAAGGATGCCGGTACGTCGAGCGGCGCCGAGATGTAAGACAGCTCTCGAGCGAAGGCCTGCCAGCGTGCCTCATCCAGCCGGTGGCGGGAGAACGCCTCGACGCCGCCGCGGGCGTGCTCGCGGAACTCGGCATCCGAGAGCTGACTTCCGCCCGTGCCGACGACCGCGTAATGCTCTGGCAGAAGGCCCTCGCAGGCCAGGTCGTAAAGCGCTGGAAACAGCTTGCGGCGAGCCAGATCGCCGGACGCGCCGAAAACGACCAACGTCTGGGATGGCGGCGATGCGAGTGCCATGGCGCTCCTTGGCCCTTGATCGTGGCGCACAACCCAACGTCACGCATCCGGGAAGCTCCCTTATCTCCGCTGCCTTCAACCTGTCCCCGTAGGCGCGGTGAACTACGGAGCGGGGAAGCGGAGCGGCCACGGATGAGCCGAGCGGATGCGCCGCTTACGCTGGCCGGGTGCTTCACAGTCGGCGGATTCCTGGCTGTGTCTTGGCTGCATCTCTCGTGGGCGCAGTTCTCTCTCCCGGCGCCGCTCTCGCCGCGGCGCCCGGAAGTCGCGACACCTCATTCGGGAACAACGGGATCTCCCGCGTGGGAACCGTGCGCCAGGGCGCCGTCACCAACACGCGGTGGGCGAACGGGGTCGGGATCGTGCGCCAGCCGGGCGGCCGGCTCGTGGCGGCGATGACCTTCTTCACTCCCGACATCCGGTCGGGCCGTAACGTGGGTACGACGACGACCGTGGGGCTGATCCGGGTGACTGCGTCCGGGCAGTTGGACAGGACGTTCGGTCACAACGGCGAGGTCATCACGAACGTCTCGAGCGGCAACGAGCGCGCCCTGTCTCTCGTCCGCCAGGCGGACGGACGGCTGGTCCTGGCGGGTACGTCTCGGGGTCGCATGCTGGTTGTCCGGTACACGGCCTCGGGACGCCTTGACCGATCGTTCGGCAGCGGTGGCACGGTGGTCGTCTCGCCGGGGCCGGGCACCGACAAGGCGAACGGCCTGGCCGCGCGCTCGGGCGGGAGGATCCTGCTCGCCGGACAGTCCGGAAAGCTCGGGGCGCTGGTGCAGATGCGTTCGGACGGCCGGCTAGACCCGGGGTTCGGCCGGCGCGGTCAGCTGCTGGTCAACGTGGGGCCGGCGGTCGAGCGTCTCACCGCGGTGAGGGTCGACGGCCAGGGACGGTTGGTCGTCGCCGGTACGGAAGGATCGTCTGCGGTGGTGACGCGTTTCAGCGCTCGGGGCGCGCTTGACCGGAGCTTCGGCGTCCGGGGCGTCGCGCGAGTGGGCGACGCCGGAGGCCGAGCGCTCGCCCTGGACAGCCAGGGCCGGGCGGTTCTTGCGGCGGTCAACTATCGGGGCCGCAGTCCCGACGGCGCCGGCCGCCCCCAGCGCAACGGGCTCGTGGTGGCGCGGTTCACGCCCCAGGGCAAGCCCGACTCGGGATACGGGTCCGCAGGGGTCACCCGCATGGTCAGCTTCAGCCCCGGCGGCGGCATGGTGGGAGAGCCGACCGCGATCGTGCTCGACTCGTCAGGCCGCTCGCTGATCACGGGCAACGAGGGCGGCTGCGCGAGCCTGGCGCGCTTCACCTCCACGGGGGCGCTGGACACCACCTTCGGGCCCGGCGACCCGACCAGGCTCGAGCTGCCCCAGATCTTCCCGCTCGGCATCGTGTGCCCGTCCGCCACCCAGGTCCTGGAGCCGGCGCTCGACGAGGGCGGAGCAGCGGTGTTCGCCGGCCTGCTCGTGCAACCGGACCGCCGCATCGTCACGGTCGGGACGCTGGGCGGCGACGAGACCGGCGGCGGCCCGTACGGGATCGTCGCGCGCTACTTCGACTGACCCCCGGTCCCGTTCCGGGTTTTACCAAGTGGTACCCGCAGCCAGCTTCTGCGTTCGCGCGGAAGCAGGTGCCCGGCCCGGCGCTCCCGGTGCCCGTGCGAGTCGCTTCTGGTGGTCAGCCGTGCTCTATTCTCGGCTCGGTGGGCGACCCACGTGCCGTCATCGACTGCCTAACAGCCGCGCAGAACGCACACGACCTCGAGGGGATGATCGCCTGCTTCCACCAGGATTACCTGAGCGAGCAGCCGATCTACCCTGCAAGGACGTTCCAGGGAGTCGACCAGGTGCGCAAGAACTGGTCGATGCTGCTCCAAAGCATCCCGGACTTTCATTCCGACGTCCTCCGGTCAGCGGTCGATGGCGACACCGTCTTCGTGGAGGTCCACTGGACGGGGACGAAAACAGACGGCACGCCGTTCGAGGAGCGCGGCGTGCTCATCATGGGCATCCGCGACAACCGCATCGCGTGGGGACGTCTCTACGCGGACGAAGTGGAGCGCGAGGGCGCAGGCATCGACGCGGTCGTCCGGGGCATGGCGGGCACCGACGACCGATAGGCACAAGTCGACTCGGCGGCTCATTCGCGTGGCCGTCGCGCTTCCGCTTCGCACGAAAAGCGCAAGAGACGTGACCGCAGAACCGCGGTCCCCGAGCGTAGGCAGCTCGACCCCAAGGTCTTACGTCAAGTGGTACCCATAGCCGGCTTCTGCTTTCACGCGCAGTGAGTCACGAGCGACGAAATGGTGCTCGGCCCTCTTCCGTATGGAAAGCAGACGCATCCACGCTCCGGCGGAGCCTCGTTCTTAGCCGGAGAGCCGCCGGATCGAGCGGTGCACGGCGTCGCGCAGTGCCTTCTCGCGCGGGTCGTCGAACATGTGGAACTCCATGTTGTTCATCACGTAGGCGAAGCCGAGCCGTGCGTCGGGATCGGCGAAGCCGAAGGAGCCGCCGGCGCCTGGCGTGCCGAAGGCGCGCCGACTCGAGCCCCAATCGAGCTGCGGTCCCGGTCGGAGGAAGCCGAGCGACATCCAGCTGGGCACACCCATCACCTCGTCCCTCGGACGCTCGGGGTCGTTGACCGCCGTGAGGCTCGCGAGCGTCGCCGGGGTGATGCCGAGCTCCGCTCCTCCTTCCGCGAACGCCGAATAGGCTCGCGCGATCGCACGCGCCGTCCCCACGCCGTTGCCCGCCGGGATCTCGATCTCGAGCGTAGCGGCGATCGTTCGGGTCCATGTCCGCGAAGAGCATCGACTTTCGCAGCAGCGACCATGGCCACAGGATCCGCATCACGTACCCCTTGGGGACCGAAGGCAGCGCTCGGATGGCGCGCATCGGGAGTGAAGAGCCTCAGCTGCGCGAGCCGCTCGTCGGGAATCTCCGGCGGCAGTCCGATGTAGAACTCGATCTCCAGCGGCTTCGCGATCTCCTCGGCGAAGAACCGGCCGAGCGTGCGGTGTTCTGGGTCGACGTGGCGGATCAGCTCCTGCATGTAGAGCCCGATCGTCATCGCGTGGTAGCCGTGCCGCGTTCCCGGCTCCCAGGCCGGCTTCTGACGCGCGAGCGCGCGAGAGACCTGGTCGAGGTCGCGCATGTCCTCGAGGCCGCAGCGGCTCGTCGATCCAGACCAGCCCCGCCTCGTGACTGAGGAGCTGGCGCACCGTGACCGCGCCCTTGCCGTTCTGGGCGAACTCGGGCCAGTACTCGGCGACCGGTGCGTCGTAGTCGATCCAGCCGCGCGAGTTCGCGACGGCGACCGTCATCGCCGCCAGGCCCTTGGTCGTCGAGTTGACGACGACCAGCGTGTCCTCGTTCCACGGTTCCGTCGCCGGTGGGCGTGCGGCGGCCGCCCCACAGGTCGACCACCTTCTCGCCGCGCCAGTACGCAGCGACGGCAGCGCCGATCTCGCCCGCGCTCGACGAAGTTGCGGTCGAACTCGGTACGTACCTCCTCGAAGCCCGGAGCGACCCAACCGCCGTGATGCGACGCGCTCTCGACAGATTCCGCATGTATGGGGCGTCAGGACTTGAGGTGAGGCGTCGAAGAAATCGACGATGCGCCGCCGCGCGTCCGGGCCGACGGCTCGTGATATTCGCCGCGGAGCGCTTCGCGATCCGCCTTGACCCAGAGCGGCAGCTCCGCGGGGTCGTGGTCGTTGAGGAAGCCGTGCCCGCCTCGGGATAGAGCTTGATGTCGTGGTCGATCCCCGCTGCCTCCTAGCATCGGCTCGAGACGTTCGGAACGTTTCGCGCATCCCGGGCCACCGATCCCTGCCGCCGTAACTCCCAACGATCGGGCAGACGTCGGGCAGGAAGCTTTCGCTCTCCTTGGTGAGCGCCGCCGTAGTTGACGCTGGCGACCGAGAACGCCGGCGCCGGGCGCGAGCATGCAGCGCGTAGTCGCCGCCCTGCAGAAGCCGATCACCCCGATCTTGCCCGTGCAGTCGTCCTGCTCGGGCGAGCCAGGCGCGCGCGGCGTCGAGATCGCTCAGCGGCTGAGACCTCACGCGCGGAGCCGTCGTGTCTCCTACGGCTCGCTTGTTCATGGCTCTGACCTCGCGGATGAAGGCGATCATGCAGCTGATCCGGCGGCCCCAGTAGTAGAGGTTGGGCGCCACGCGCGAGATATCCCTCACTCGCCAGCCAGTCCGCTTGGTTGCGGAGGTCCGTGCTCATGCCCAGGGCGTCGTGGATCACGACGACGCCCGGCCACGGTCCGTCGCCGGCCGGCGTGGCCAGGTAGGCCGGCATCTCACCCCGAGGGGTGGGGATCTTCACGCCGGTCATCGGCTCGTCAAGTCGGCTTCGGAGCGGCGGCCGATGACTGTTGCGCCCAGTACTCTCATCCCGGTCCCGGAAATACCGATCTCGCCCAAGGTATAAGAGCACGGGTCCCGAGGAACCGACACGGGGCTGGGTGCAAAGCGGCAACGACGCGAGGCGCCTAGCCCCGGTTCCGAGAGTAGGCAGTACCACGCCAACGTCTAACGCTGCTCCCGCGGGCACCAGTAGGTCGTGCGGCCGCCGACCGTTGCCCGCTCGAGCGCCGTGCCGCAGCGGGGGCAATGCCCGTGCTCCTCTCGATGGGGAATGAGCTCGCCGACGTGGGCGCCCCCGCCCCGGATCGCCTTGCGGATCACCCGCCGTGTGACCCGGCGCAGCTCGTCCAGCTCTTCGGTCGAGAGCTCGCCGGTCCGCCGGCGCGGATGCAGCCGCGCCTGCCACAGGATCTCGTCGGCCAGCAGGTTCCCGACGCCGGAGATCGCCGTCTGGTCGAGGAGCCGCGCCTTGATCGGCGCGCGGCCCCGCCCGATGCGCTTGCGGAACTCCGCGCGCGTGACCTCCTCGGCATCGGGTCCCACATGCGAGAAGTCGGGCATGACCACGGCGCGTCCCAGGCGGCGCCGGTCGCGCAGGGCCAACCGGCCGCCGCCCTCGAACTCGAGCACGAAGCGGTCCCAGCGCGGATGCGGCTCTTCGTCGATCGAGATGTGGCCCGCCATTCCCAGGTGCAGCCCGAGCTCGGGGCCGTCGCCATCCGTCTCGGCCCAGATGAACTTGCCCCGCCGGTGGACGGCCGTGAGCCGCCGCCCCGTCAGGGCGTCGGCGATCTCCCCGGGGGCGTGAGGCCGGGAGACGTAGGTGTCGGAGTCCTCGACCGCGACGATGCGCCGGCCGACCATGGTCTCGACGGCGCGACGGGCGCGCTCGGCCTCCGGGAGTTCTGGCACGCCTTGAGTTCTACCCGTACGTCGGCTTCAACCCGAGCAGCTCCGGAACCGTGGCGAAGCGATAGCCGCGGCGCTTGAGCGTGGGGATGATGCTGCGGTAGGCGGCGACGGTCTGCTCGCGCGGGCCGCCCGCGTCATGGCTGAGGATGATCGAGCCGGGCCGCGTGTGGCCGACGACGTTCGAGTAGATCGCGCCTGAGCCCGGGGCGGGCCCAGTCGCGCGGGTCGACGTCCCACAGGATCGTGTCCAGGCTCTGCGCGCGCGCCTGGCCGACGAGCAGCGAGCTCGTGGCCCCGTAGGGCGGGCGGAAGACGCACGGCGTGTACCCGGTGGCACGGCGAATCGCTGCCTGAGTGCTGCTCAGCTGCCCGGCGCCGCCGCCTGAGAGGTTGGCGTGGTTCCAGGAGTGGTTGGCGAGCGCGTTGCCCTCCCGCAGCGCCCGCTTCAGGATGGTGGCGCCGCCCGACACCTGCTGGCCGATGAGGAAGAAGGTGGCGTGGACGCCGTTGCGCTTGAGGATGTCGAGGATCTGGTGGGTGTAGGGCCCCGGCCCGTCGTCGAACGTCAGCGCGACGACCCGGCGCGAGCGCGACGCGTTCGACCACGACCACGGCGCGCGGGCGCGGCAGCCCGTCGGAGTTGGCGGCGCGAGCGAGGCCGCGACGTTGCCCGTGTCGGGCAGGCGGTCGCCGCACACGGGGCGCCCGGGGGCGCACCGGCCGGAGTCGGCCCACGTCGAGGTCACGATCCAGCTGAACTTGCCGGTGCGCAGGCCCACGGCCGAGGCCGCGAACCGCGCGGTGAGCGAGCGCAGGTCGGGTCGCTCGAGGGTGGCGGAGAGCGCGCCCGTGGTGCCCCCGGCGCGGGTGGACGTGAGCGACGGCCGGCCCCGCGCCGTGGCGCTCGCGCAGACGAACCGGCGCGGGCCCTGGAAGAGGATCAGGCACAGCGAGCGCCCGGGGCGCGAGGTCAGGACGCGCGAGGCCCAGTCCCCGCGCGTGCGCAGCGACAGGACCAGGTCCGTGCCGTCCTGGCGCACCGTGGCCGACGCGAGGTCGAGGGGTGAGCCGGGGCTGTCCGCCTTGTCGTCCGCGGCGTGCGCCGCCGGGGCGGCGGCGAGCGCCAGGAGCGCGGCGAGAGCCGGGAGGGCCCGCCTCACCTGCGCGGGGGCACGACGTAGATCCGCTGGCCGCGCAGCGAGCGTCCCTCATCACCGAGCGAGTCGGGGGCCGGGCGGTACACGTCGACGTGCCGCCCGCCGATCGCTCCGCCCGTGTCCTGCGCCCTGAACCATCCGGTGCCCAGCCCGAGGCGCTTGTAGTAGGGGATGTAGACGCGGCTGCCGAGCGGGATCACCGAAGGGTCGACCGCCAGGCTGCCGTAGTAGGTCAGGTCGAGCGACGGGCCGGAGCCGAAGCTGACGCCCGGCAGCGGGACGTACTTGAGCCCGGGCCCGTTGAACCAGCCGCCGCCGTCGAGCGGGAACGTCAGCCGCCTCGCGCTGTTGCGCCAGTAGCCGCCGGCGCGCCAGTAGACCCCCCGTGAGCAGCCGATGCACGACCTCCGCCCGAGCTTGTCCACCCAGCCGCCATGGCCGGTGGCCTGGACGTGGTAGCGCTTGCCGTCGAGCCCGACGCCATCGCCCTCCATCGTCAGCCCGCGCGCGGAGTACAGCCAGTCGATGCGGTGCACGCCGGACAGGCCCGGCGCTCTCACCTTCTTGCCGGTGAAGAAGCTCTCGGGGACGGGGTAGTACTCGGTGATCTGCACGCTGCGCAGCCAGGTCGGCTTGGTGATCTTCCTCGTGGCGGCGGACATGGCGCCTCCTTGAGCCAGCGCCGCGCGCGCCGCCGGGCGGTCGACGACGCGGGCGCCGGCGCTCGCCGGAATGGCCGCTGCGAGGAGCGCGACGAGGGCGAGGAGGGCGGGACGCGGTGAGGCAATGCGCATGTACGTATATGTCGGTGGGCGCGTCCGTGAGCATGAGGCTCTCGGGACTACGCCTACATCCGCGGCGGCTCCCCCGAGCCGCGCGACGCGAGGAGTGTAGCGGCGACCTACGCGGCGAGCGCCCGTATGGGCGCCAGCGGGCGCGCGTATCCTCGGAGCGTGGTCTCCGCCCACGCCGATCACGTCGGCAGCCTGCTGCGCCCGCCCGAGCTGCTCGCCGCGCGCGAACGGCTGGCCGCCGGAGAGCTGCGAGCCGGCGGAGTTCAAGCGGATCGAGGACGCCGCGGTCCGGGACGTCATCGCCCTGCAGGAGGCGGCGGGGTGCCCGGTCGTCACCGACGGCGAGTTTCGCCGGGAGTCGTTCCAGAGCGAGCTCACGGCGTCGGTCGACGGCTTCGCCGGCGTCGACATCGACGCCTGGCTGTGGGGCGAATGGCACTCCGACGTCGCCGAGGTCGGCGACCGCACGACCGAGCGCCCACCCGGGCTGGCCGTGGTGGAGCGCCTGCGCAAGCGCCGCTCCCTGGCCGCCGAGGAGTTCACGTTCCTGCGCTCGCACACCGACCGGATCGCCAAGGTCACCCTGCCCTCGCCGACGCTGTTCGCCAACCTCTGGGACCCGGAGCGCTCCCGCGACGCCTATCCGCGCTTCGACGACTTCATGGCCGACGTCGTGGACGTGCTGCGCGACGAGGTGCGCGAGCTTGCGCGCCTCGGCTGCACTCTACGCCCAGCTCGACGCTCCGCACTACCCGCTGCTGATCGACCCGCAGTGGCGCGCCTTCTACGAGGCGCGCGGCTGGTCGGTCGACGAGTGGCTGCGCTACGGGATCGAGGCCGACAACGCCGTCATCGACGCCGCCCCGGGAATGACCTTCGGGTTTCACCTCTGCCGCGGCAACCAGGACTCGCGCTGGCTCGTGGCCGGCGGCTACGACGAGATCGCGCGGCCCGTGTTCGGCGGCGTTCACGCGCACCGCCTGCTCCTCGAGTACGACGACGAGCGCTCGGGCGGCTTCGACCCGCTGCGCCTCGTGCCCGACGACCGAATGGTCGTGCTCGGCCTCGTGACGACCAAGACGCCGCGCGCCGAGACCGAGGAGGAGCTCGAAACCCGCATCCGCGCCGCCGCCGAGCTGGTCGACCTCGAGCGCCTGGCGGTGGGGACGCAGTGCGGCTTCTCCACGTCGGTCGTGGGCAACCGCATCTCCGTCGACGACGAGCGCCGCAAGCTCGAGACGATCGCGCGGACCGCCGAGCGCGTCTGGGGCTGAGTTCGGCTACTTCACGGACGCGATGAAGGCGCGCACGTCCCCCGCCGGCTCGGAGTAGGCCTCGCCCAGGGCCGTCTCCACCGCGGTCATGTACTCCTTCGCCCACGCCGGGAACTCGTAGTCGATCCCGTTCAGGAACTCGAGCGTCGCGGCCAAGCGAATGTCGGCGATCGAGGGAGCGGCACCGCCGATGAACTGCTTCCCGTCCAGGAAGAACGCACGGTAGACCTCGAGCGGCTCGGCGATCGCCGCCTCGGCGTCCTTCTGCGCCTGCGCCTTCATGTCGTCGTCGGCGGCCGACGTCGCGACCTCGCCCGGGTACTGCGGGAAGCCGAGCGCCGGGTAGGTGGCGCGCGCGACGAGCGGGTAGAGCGTGCCGATCAAATAGAACATCGCGCTGTCGACCATCGCGCGCTCGCCCGGGTCCTTCGGATAGAACTGGCCGAGGTCGTGCTTGTTGCACAGGTACTGCATGATCGCGCAGCTCTCCCAGAGCGAGCCCTTCGGCAGCCCCTCCTCTTCGAGCATCGGCGTGAGTTGGGCCGGGTCCTTGCGCGTGAACTCCGGGGCGTCCTTCTTGCCCCACACGTCCAGCTCCTCGAAGTCGAGCCCGGCGGCTCGCACGAAGATCCGAGCGGTCAGGTTGTTGACGCTCGGCATCAGGACGCTCAGCGTGTTGGCAGCCATGGGATCCTCCTAGTGGTACGGGTCCTTCGGCGATCTGTCCTCGGAGAGCGACGCCCGTGATCGCGTGACGAGCGCCTCGATGGCGTCTGCCAGGTGCTCCTGGGCGATGTGGTGTACGCCCTGGCTCTGAAGTTTTCTCATGGGAGGGAAGCCGAAGGTACCGAAGGATTAACCTCGTCGCACGGCGACAAAGGAGGCAAACGCGATGACGGACCACAAGGTGGGGACGCGCGACGAATGGCTTGCGGCCCGCAACGAGCTGCTCGAACGGGAGAAGGAGCTGACCCGCCGCAGCGACGAGCTGGCGCGCGAGCGGCGAGAGCTGCCGTGGGTGCCGATCGAGAAGGAGTACCGCTTCGAGACCGAGGACGGAACGAAGACGCTGGCCGAGCTCTTCGACGGACGCTCGCAGCTGCTCGTCTACCACTTCATGTTCGGCCCGGAGTACAAGGCGGGCTGCCCCGTCTGCTCGTCGGGCGCGGATACCTACAACGGCGCCGTGCCGCACCTCAACGCGCGTGACGTGACGTTCACCTGCATCTCACGGGCGCCGCTCGACAGGCTGCTGGCCTACAGGGAGCGCATGGGCTGGAGCTTCCCCTGGGCCTCGTCCGAGGGAAGCGACTTCAACTACGACTTCGGGGCGTCGAATACCGAGGAGCAGCTCGCGCCCTTCTTGGAGGGCGACATCCCTCCTGCCGTGACCCAAATGGCGGCGGCGAGCGGCACTGACGTGGCGGGATACGTGGCGGAGGCGCCGGCGCTGACTGCCTTCGCGCTCTCCGACGGCGTCGTCCACCAGACGTACGCCACCAGCCAGCGCGGCCTCGAGATCATGCTCGCCTTCTATCCACTGCTCGACCGGGTCGCGAAGGGCCGCGACGAGGAGGGCCAGACGGAGTTCTGGCTCCGCCGCCACGACGAGTACGAGGGGGCGCCGACCGGCGCCTAGCGCACCAGCACGGCGCCGTCCTCGTAGAGCTTGTGCACCTTGACCGCGCCGGCCGGCGCGGCCTCCAGGCACAGCTCGCACAGGACGCATTCGTCGAGGTTGTCCTCGACGATCTGAAGGCTCCCGTCGTCGCC
This sequence comes from uncultured Actinomycetes bacterium, assembly GCA_963842605.1. Lineage (GTDB taxonomy): Bacteria > Actinomycetota > Thermoleophilia > Solirubrobacterales > Solirubrobacteraceae > AC-38. The sequence continues at coordinate 109,411 of CAWJGV010000012.1, read as the reverse complement.
CGTGGCGAAGATGTCGACGGGGCACACCTCGGTCAGCTTGGCGGCGATCTCGCCGCTGCCGGCGACCTCGTCGTCGACCTCCACGCCGATGAACAGCGCGTCGGACCTCATGCCGCCGCTCCCTGGCCGAGGCGGTCCTTGACCAGGTCCGGGATCTCCTCGATGCGCTCGGCGACGACGATGTCGGCCTCCTTCAACCGGGCGATCTTCTCCGTCGCCGTGTCCTCCTTGCCCTCGACGATCGTGCCGGCGTGGCCGAAGCTCATGCCCGGCATCTCGTCCATGAAGCGCCCGGCCATGAAGGCGACGATCGGGATCTGTGAGTCGTTCTCCTTGACCCAGTCCGAGAGCTGGGCCTCCATGCGCCCGCCGGGCTCGGTGTAGATCACGATCGCCTGGGTCTGGCCGTCGTTCGCGAACAGCGGCATCAGCTCGGCGTAGGACGAGCCGATGATCGCGTCGCCGCCGATCGACACCGCGGTGGACTGGCCGAGGCCGGCCGCGGTGAGCGTGGACGAGATCTCCGTCGTCATCCCGCCCGAGCGCGACATCACCCCGACCGGGCCCGGGGAGTAGGCCTTGGCCGCGTCCTTGGCCGGGCCGCCGATGCCGCCCATCTTGATCTTGTCGGGGACGATGATCCCCAGGCAGTTGGGGCCGATGATCCGGGCGTCGCGCATCCCGGCCAGCTCGACCATGGCCGCCACGTCGGCGCGCGGGATGCGCTCGGTGACGATCACCACGAGCTTGACGCCGTTCTCGATCGCCTCGAACACCGCGTCCTTGGTGAAGGCGGGGGGGACGGTCACGACCGAGCCGTCGATCGGGCCGCCGTGGTTCTCCACGGCCTGGGCCACGGAATCGAAGACCGGGACGCCGTGCACGTCGCGGCCCTTGCGGCCCGGCGTCACGCCGCCGACGATCTTGGCGCCCGCGCCGTAGTCCAGGCACTCGCGCGTGAGATTCACCGCCTCGCGGCCGGTGATGCCCTGGACGATGAACGTCGTGGACTCGTCGACGAGGATGCTCATGCCGCGGGTACCGCCTCCGCGGCGCGCTTGGCCGCCTCGTTGAGCGACACCGTGCGATCGGCGTAGGGGACGCCGTAGCGCTCGAGGATCTTGAAGCCCTCCTCCTCCCACGCCCCGGGGATGCGGAAGATCGCGATCTTCTCCGCCGGGTCGAAGTCGAGCTCGAGGCACGCCTTGATCACACCGCGGGCGACGATGTCCACGCGGGTGTTGGAGACGATGGACATCATCACGGCGATCTTCTCCACGCCCGGCTTCTGGAGCACGAGCTTGGCCAGGCCGGCCGCCTTGCGCACCGACGGGTTGCCGCCGATCTCGCAGTAGTCCGCCGGCTGGCCGCCGTGCGCGCGCACGGCGTCGAAGAGGGTGAGCGAGCCGCCGCCGGCGCCGATGACCAGGCCGAGGTTGCCGTCGAACTCCGTCACGTTGCCGGCCACGCCGCGGTGGTCCATGGCGTCGACCTCCTCGCCGGCGATCTCGAACGGCGTGGCCTCCCGGGCCTCGCGCGTTTCCTCGTCGCCGACTCCGAGCGCCTCGAGCAGCTCCTTCTGGCGGCCGCGCGCCTCGTTCTCCATCTCCATGTGGGCGTCGACGGCGACGAACTTCCCATCCTCGAGCTCGGCCAGCGGATTGATCTCGGCCAGGGTCATGTCGCGCTCGACGAACAGCTTCGCCAGGCGGGTCAGGATCGGGGTGAGGCGGTTGAGCGCCGAGCCGGTCACGCCGACCGAGGCGATGACCTGCTTGGCCTGGAACTCGCCGAAGGGCAGGACGTTGGAGAAGTGGCCGCGGCCGACGTGGTCGGGGTGCTGCTCGGCCACCTCCTCGATGTCGATCCCGCCCATGTCGGAGAACAGCATCACCGGCTGCTTGCGCAGCCCGTCCCACACGACGCCGGCGTAGTACTCCTGCTTGACCGCCACGCGCTCGTCGACGAGCACGCCGCGGGGCATGTGGCCGTTGATCTCCAGCGCCAGGACGTCCTCGGCGTGCTTGGCCGCCTCGTCCGGGGCGTCGGCGAACTGCACGCCGCCGGCCTTCATTCGCCCCCCGGTGAGCACCTGGGACTTGATGACGACCGGGCCGCCGACCTCCTCGGCCCGGGCACGCGCCTCGTCGGCGGTCGTGGCGAAGCCGCCCTTCGATGTGGGGATGCCCGCCCGGCGGACGATCTCCTTGGACTCGTACTCGTAGAAGCGCATGGCGCGAAGGGGCGGGAACCCTACCGGCTACGACGCGGCGGCGGGGCGCGAACCCGTAGGCCTCGGCCAGCTCCGGGTCCTTGCGCGCGAGCATCTCGGCGAGGTCGACCATGACCTTGCACTGCTTCCAGGTCGCGTCGTCCTGCATCTTGCCGTCGATCATGTGGACGCCGCGGCCGTCGGGGATCGCCTCGATCACCTTCTTGGCGAACGCCACCTCCTCGGGGTCGGGCGAGAAGACCTTCTTGGCGATGTCGATCTGCACCGGGTGCAGCGACCAGGCGCCCACGCAGCCGAGCAGGAAGGCGGCGCGGAACTGCGTCTCGCAGCCCTCGACGTCCTTGATGTCGCCGTAGGGCCGTAGAAGGGAAGCAGGCCGGCGGAGGTGCACGCGTCCACCATGCGCGCGATCGAGTAGTGCCACGGGTCCTGCTGAGCGGTGGCGCGCGGCGCCTCCGGGTTCTCCGGATCGGGGTCCTCGATCACCCGGTAGCCGGGGTGGCCGCCGCCCACCCGCGTCGTCTTCATGCGCCGCGAGGCGGCGAGGTCGGCCGGGCCGAAGCTCATGCCCTGCATGCGCGGCGAGGCGGTGGCGATCTCCTCGAGGTTCACGACGCCCTGGCCGGTCTCGAGGATGGCGTGGACGAGGATCGGGCGATCGATCCCGGCCTTGGCCTCGAGCTGGGCGAGCAGGCGATCGACGTAGTGGATGTCCCACGGCCCCTCGACCTTGGGGACCATCACGACGTCCAGCTTGTGCCCGATCTCGGTCACCAGCGTGGTGATGTCGTCGAGGACCCAGGGCGACTCGAGGGAGTTGACCCGGGTCCAGAGCTGCGTGTCGCCGAGCTCGATGTCGCGTCCGACCTTGACCAGGCCCGCGCGCGCGGCCTCCTTGCGGTCCACCGGAACGGCGTCCTCGAGGTTGCCGAGCAGGATGTCGACCGTGGGCGCGATGTCGGGGACCTTCGCGACCATCTTCTCGTTGGAGAAGTCGAGGAAGTGGATCATCCGCGAGGGCTTGAAGGGGATCTCGCGGACCGGCTCGGGCGCGTCGATCGCGAGCGGTTTGAAGAAGTCACGAGGGTTGCGCATGGGGGCGGAACCGTACTACGTGAGCCAGGTCCAGACCCCAGCGTGCAGGGTTAGGGCCGCAACGAGGTGAGTCGAATCCTGCGCTTCATACGTCTGTCCGGCGCCGCGACCTGTGCCGTTGCGATCTTGGTGGCGTTGCCCGCGGGCGCCGGGGCCGCGGGCCCCGCCACGTGCACCCCCAATACTTCCGTGACGCCGACAATGCGCGGCGAGGGCATGACCGAGCAGGCCGGCGACGTCGCGTTCGTCTGCACTGGAGGGACGGCGACCGCAAACGGGGCCGCCGTCCCGACGTTCAACATCACCGCCGCGCTCAACGTTCCCCTCACCAGCCGGGTGCTCGCCTCTCCGTGGGGCGAGCCGCTGCTTCTCGTCGACGAGCCGGCTCCGGCCTCCCAGCTCGCGTGCCAGACCGCCAACGGAGAGTGCACGTTGAACGGTGCTGCAACGAGCGACGGCGCGAACCAGTACGACGGCTCCTTCGGCCATCCGAATGTCTTCCAGGGCCAGGTCTCCGGCAACACCGTCACCTTCCCCAACGTCCCCATCGACGCGAGACCGTCATCCAGTCGCGTCCTGCGGATCACGAACCTGCGGGCGGACGTCACGGGGATCCCGTCCAGCGGAGGCGGCCCCCCAGGATCGGTCACGGCGACGTTCTCGATCAACGGGGTTGGTGCGCCGATGATGAGCAACGGCACGCAAACCGTCGGCTTCGTCCAGCGCGGCATTACGTTCGCCGCGCTCGCGCCCGACGGCTCGACGCCCCTGGCGGGCGCCACGGACGTGCCCGCCTGTGGCAGCCGGGCCGTGGGGACGCTGCGCTACGCCGAGGCGTTCGGCACGACGCTGAGGAAGCGTACGCAGGCGTCGGACCCTACGATCACCGCGCCGCAGGACACGCCCGGCAGCATCTACAACGCCGAGTCGGACTTCTTCAACCCCCTGCTCGTCGGCAACGCCGCGCGGGGCAACCTCGGCGCCGCCGGGCTGGCCGACTTCGGGACGCGGGTCAAGGCCGTCTTCGACCACGTGCCCGACGGCGCGTCGTTGTTCGTGCCGACCACGCTGAGTGCCGGGCCGGGCAAGGCGCAGCTCCAGCTCATCGCCGGCGAGACCGGGCCCTACTCGCCCGTCGCGCCCGCGGGCGCAGGTCCCGCCGGAACGGCGTCGGTCCCGGTTTCGAGCGGTCGCGCGGTCGCGGTGTGGGAGGTGACCAACGCCGACCCGAACAGCTCCGAGACGCTTACCGTCCCGGTCACCGTCGCCTCGGGCGCCGGCGCCGGGACGGTCACGGTCTCCGGCGGACTCGGGCCGAGCGCGTCGAGCTCATCGATCCCGCGATTTGCCGATCCGGGGGGCGCGGTAGATCTCGCGAGGATCGCCGCCTGCCCGGGCGCCGGTGGCGCGGGAGGCGCGGCGGCCGCCGCGCGGCGCCTCTCGCTGTCACCCAGGACGTTCCGTGCAGCGTCGAGCGGCGCGAGTGTGTCGGCAATCCGCAGGAGGCGCCCGCCGATCGGGACCAGGGTCACGCTTCTGCTGACCGCGCGGGCCGCGGCCAAGCTCACCGTCGAGCGGGCGGCCGCGGGGCGCCGGTCGGGCAGGCGCTGCGTCAAGCCCACGCGCAGGAACCGCAACGCCAGGAGGTGCACCCGCTATCTCAAGCTGCGCGGCAGCATCACTCGCCGGGCGGGCGCGAAGTCGACCTTCCGGTTCCGCGGCCGCATCGGCGGACGCAGGCTCGCGCCCGGCCGCTACCGGCTGGTGGCCGTCGTGGGAAAGACGGCGCCCAAGCGCGCGAGCTTCACGATCGTCCGCTGACCTGACCCCAGAAGCGGCAGGTTGAGCCGCAGGCGCCGGTCGTTCGTCAGAATCCCTCTCATGACCACCGAGACCAATCACGTCGAGACCGACCAGGCCGCGCGCGAGGCGTCCGGCGCCCACCCGTACGGCCGCTACCTCGAGGAGTTCGAGGTCGGCGACGTCTACAAGCACTGGCCGGCGAAGACCGTCACCGAGTCCGACGACCACCTGTTCTGCCTGATCACCATGAACCACCACCCGCTGCACCTCAACGACGTCTACGCCAAGCAGTCCCAGCAGGGGCGCAACGTCGTGGTGGGGCCGCTCGTCTACTCGCTCGCGCTGGGGATGTCGGTGTCCGACGTCTCCGGCAAGGCGATCGCCAACCTGGCCACCGAGGAGCTCTCGCATCCGGCGCCGGTGTTCCACGGCGACACGCTGTACGTCGAGTCCGAGGTGCTGGAGAAGAAGGAGTCGCGCTCCAAGCCCGACCGCGGGACGGTCAAGGTCCACACCCGCGTCCTCAACCAGGACGGCGTCCTCGTGGCCGAGTTCAAGCGCCTCGTGCTGGTCCCGCGCAAGAACCCGGGCTCGGCGCCGCGCCGCCGAGGACAACGTCGAGTAGGGGTCGCGCCTAGCTCGCGGGCACGCGCGACCACATCTGGCCCAGCGGCGCCCGCAGGCGGCAGTCCACGAGCGTCTGGTCCCACTCCTCGTTGTGGATGCCCAGGTGGTTGCGGATGCGGCCCACGACCCGATGGGAGGCGCACAGCCCGGCCACCTGGGGGGGCTCGAAGCCGACCAGCAGCGCCGTGCGCGCCGAGGCGAAGCGCCCCGGTCCCCAGTACCGGTGCGTGACGTAGTGGCTGAGCGCCGGCGGCAGCCCGTGGTCGGGGCCGTACAGATCGATCGCGCCCGCCTCCCCGTAGTCGCCGGTGACGATCGCCTCGGGGCGGCCGCTGGCTCGGTAGGCGCGCGCGGCGTGTTCGGCCAACTCGGGCCAGCCAACCTGCTCGGCCCAGTCCTCGCGGTCCTCCCACAGGCTGCTGGTGGCCAGGTAGTGCTCGCTGCGCACGGGGAGCAGCAGGGGCAGCGCGGGCACGAGAAAGCCGAACGCCAGGACGGCCAGCGCGGGAAGGACCCAGCGGCGCCCGGCCGCGACCAAGCGCTCGACCGTCACGGCTCCCGCGGGTATCAGAGCGATCAGGACGGGGATCACGTAGTACGACTTGCCTCCGGTGACGAAGAACGCCACTGGGACGAACGCCGACGCGATGGCGAGCGCGCGGTACGAGGGGCTCCGCCACAGACGGCGGAAGCCGGCGATCGCCAGGACGGCCGCCGCGGGTCCGGTCAGCAGGAACAGGTTCACGAGGAACTCCGGCCGTGTCTCGTCGCTGGCGCTGGGCGGCGGGTGGACGATGAAGTCGACGCTGGCCCAGTCGTGGCTCATCTGCCAGACGAGGTTCGGCACCACGATGGCCAGGGCGATCGCACCAGCCAGCGCGAGGCCCCGGTCGCGCAGTAGTCGCGGGGACGCCACCGCGTAGCCGATCACCAGGCCGGCGATCAGCACGACCGACGTGTACTTCGTCATCAGCGCCAGCCCGACGGCGGCGCCGAGCAGGGCCCAATGGCGCGTCGTCGGCCCGTCGGCGACGGTGATCGCCGCGAGGAACAGCAGGGCCCAGGCCAGCTGGTCGAACGACACCGTCTGGAACATCGCGTTCGCGCCCAGGAGAAACGGAGTGAAGGCCGAGCCGAAGGCCGTCACCGCGACGGCGGTCGTGCCGCCGCCCAGCCGCCGGCAGATCAGGCAGGCCACGACGATCACGCCGACGCCGGCGAGGATCGCGAACGCGCGCAGGCCCACGAGCGAGTCGCCGAACAGCGCGTGCGACAGCCGGGCCAGCCAGGCCGTCACCGGCGGGAAGTCGACGTACCCCGCGGCGGGGTGCAGCCCGGCGTCGCGGTAGTAGAGCTCGTCGCGGTGCCAGCCGTAGCGATCGGCGAAGGCGAGATTGAGCGCCACCTTCGCGGCGATCGCGGGAAGGATCCATCGCCAGGGAAGGGCCTTCATGTGCCCACCAGCGCGTTGACCGCGATGTCGGCCACGGCGTTCCGGGCGGCCTCGGCGGGAAGGGACTCGGGGTCGCGGCGCCGGGGATGGCGCACGGCGCTCCAGTTGACGAGCTCGAGAAGGAGCCGCGCCGTCACCGCCGGGTCCTCCAGCAGACGGAACGCGTCGGTGTCGACGCGCGACTCGACGTAGCGCGCCATGCGCGAGAACGTCCCGCGGCGTAGGTCGAGGAAGAACTCGGCCAGCTCGCGGAGGTCCGATCCCGAGCTCTCGACGACGACCACGAGGTCTCCCACGCGGGCGAGCACGTCGTAGAGCTCCAGGAACACGGCGCGCACCTCGGTGGCCACGTCGGTCGGAGGCGCCCCGGCCATCGCGGCCTCCATCACCGGGAAGTCGCTGACGAAGTCGAGCCGGGCGCGCAGCCAGTCCACGCTGTCGGCCAGCGTCATCGGCGCGACCGGTAGCTCGACCGCGGCCTCGGCGAGGGGCCCGTCAACGCTTCGCCGCAGGACCAGCGCGAACAGCGTCTCCTTGCCCGGGACGTAGTTGTAGAGGTTGCCGGCGGACACGCCCAGCTCTCGCGCGACGTCCGACATCTGCGCCCGGCGGTACCCCTTCTCGGCGAATACTCGCGAGGCGGCCTCCACCACCTCGTCGAGACGGCGGGACGGGGTCACGCGGCGGCGGGCGGCGGTGGCGTGGGGGCTCATGGCGGCGGCGAGTATAACTGAATGAATAGTTCAGTCAACTCAGCCGTTGTAGGGTGGCCGCGCATGGCCCGACGCCGCTCCGCCGACCGCCCATCCGACGACCGCGAGGCGGACGTCGTCGTCATCGGCGCCGGCCTCGCCGGCCTGGTGGCGGCGCGCGCCGTCAAGGCGGCCGGGGCGAGCGCGGTCGTGCTCGAGGCCCGCGACCGGGTCGGAGGGCGCACGCTCAACCACGACATCGGGGATGGCAAGGTCGTCGAGGTCGGCGGGCAATGGGTCGGCCCGACGCAGCACCGCATGCTGGCGCTTGCCCGCGAGGTCGGCGTGGAGACGTTCCCGACCTACGACGAGGGCGAGAACGTGATCGAGTGGCGGGGCAAGCTCGTCCGCTACACCGGTTCGATCCCCCGCATCAACGCGGCGGTCCTGGCCGACGTGGCGCAGGCCCAGTTTCGCCTCGACCGGCTCGCGCGGAGCGTCCCGCTCGAGGCGCCCTGGGAGGCGCCGAAGGCGGCCGAGCTCGACGGGCAGACCTTCGCCACGTGGCTGCGGCGCAACGTCGCGACGCCCGGCGCCCGGACGATCTTCGAGATCGGCTGCGAGGCCGTGTGGGCGCAGGAGCCGGCCGACCTCTCGATGCTCCACGTCCTCTTCTACACGCACAGCGCCGGCGGCTTCGACGCGCTCATCGGGACCACCGGAGGCGCGCAGGAGCAGCGCTTCGTCGGCGGCTCGCAGCTCGTGTCGCTCAAGCTCGCCGAGCCGCTGCGCGACGACATCGAGCTGTCGGCCCCGGTGCGCGCGATCGCCCACGACGCGGACGGCGTCACCGTCACCACCGACGGCGTGACCGCCCGCGGCCGGCGCGCCGTCGTCGCCATCCCGCCCACGCTCGCGGCGCGGATCGCCTACGACCCGCCGCTGCCGGGCTACCGCGACCAGCTCACCCAGCGCGTGGCCCAGGGGACGGTGACGAAGTGCATGGCGGTCTACGACGAGCCCTTCTGGCGCGCCCAGGGCCTCAGCGGCCAGGCCACGAGCGACACGGGGCCGGTGAAGGTGACCTTCGACAACTCCCCGCCCGACGGCTCGCCCGGCGTGCTGCTGGGCTTCCTCGAGGGCCGCGAGGCGCGCCGCCTCGGGCGCGTGGCCGTCGAGGAACGCCGCGACGCCGTCGTCGGCACGTTCGCCCGCCTGTTCGGGCCGCGTGCCGCCAAGCCCGTCGACTACGTCGACCGGGTCTGGGCCGACGAGGAATGGACGCGCGGCTGCTACGGCTGCGCCATGCCCACCGGCGCCTGGACGGAGTTCGGCCCGGCTCTCCGCGAGCCGATAGGCTCGCTTCACTGGGCCGGCGCCGAGACCGGGACCGTATGGAGCGGCTACATGGACGGCGCCGTCCAGTCCGGGCAACGGGCCGCGAGCGAGGCGGTGTCCGCGCTCGGCTGACAGAATCGTTGGCCCCCTCATCCAACAGCAGGAGTTGATCGAAAGCCGTGAGCACGCCCGACACGACGACCGATGCCGCCACCAAGCACGCCGGGCTCACCGCCTGGGTCGAGGAGGTGGCCGAGCTCACGCAGCCTGATTCGATCCACTGGTGCGACGGGTCGGCCGAGGAGTACGAGCGGCTGTGCCACGAGCTCGTCGACGCGGGAACCTTCGAGAAGCTCGCCGACGCCAAGCGCCCGAACTCCTACCTGGCCCGCTCCGATCCCGGCGACGTCGCCCGCGTCGAGGACCGCACGTTCATCTGCTCCGAGCACGAGGACGACGCCGGCCCGACGAACAACTGGCGCGAGCCGGCCGAGATGCGCGAGACGCTGGCCGACCTGTTCCGCGGCGCCATGCAGGGCCGCACCATGTACGTCGTCCCGTTCAGCATGGGCCCGCTGGGCTCCGACAAGAGCCACGTCGGCGTCCAGCTCACCGATTCGGCCTACGTGGCGGTCTCGATGCGGATCATGACCCGCATGGGCCAGGCCGCCCTCGACGTGCTCGGCGAGGACGGGGACTTCGTGCCCTGCCTGCATTCGGTCGGCTCGCCGCTGGCCGAGGGCGAGGCGGACGTGCCGTGGCCATGCAACGCCGACAACAAGTACATCGTCCACTTCCCCGAGACGCGCGAGATCTGGTCGTTCGGCTCGGGCTACGGCGGCAACGCCCTGCTCGGCAAGAAGTGCTTCGCCCTGCGCATCGCCTCGGTGATGGCCCGCGACGAGGGCTGGCTGGCGGAGCACATGCTCATCCTCAAGGTCACATCGCCCGAGGGCGAGGTCAAGCACATCACCGGCGCCTTCCCGTCGGCCTGCGGCAAGACCAACCTGGCCATGCTCATCCCCACGCTCCCCGGCTGGAAGGTGGAGACCGTCGGGGACGACATCGCGTGGATGAAGTTCGGCGACGACGGCCGCCTCTACGCGATCAACCCGGAGTACGGGTTCTTCGGGGTGGCGCCCGGCACCGGGGAGAAGACCAATCCCAACGCCATGAAGATGCTCGCCGGAAGCGCCATCTTCACCAACTGCGCGCGCACCGACGACGGCGACGTCTGGTGGGAGGGCATGACCGACGAGCCGCCCGCGCACGCGATCGACTGGCGCGGCGGCGACTGGACGCCCGACGCCGACGTCGCCGGCGGCTCATCCCAACGCGCGATTCACGGTCCCGATCGCGCAGTGCCCGTCGGTCGCCCCCGAGTGGGAGGACCCGGCCGGCGTGCCGATCGACGCCTTCCTGTTCGGCGGGCGGCGCGCGACCGTGGTCCCGCTCGTGACCGAGGCCTTCGACTGGGAGCACGGGGTGTTCCTCGGCGCCACCATGGCGTCCGAGAAGACGGCCGCGGCCGCCGGCACCGTGGGCGAGCTGCGCTTCGACCCGATGGCCATGCTCCCGTTCTGCGGCTACAACATGGCCGAGTACTTCCGGCACTGGCTCGCCGTGGGCGAGCACGCCGACGTGGACAAGCTCCCGCGGATCTTCCAGGTCAACTGGTTCCGCAAGGACGAGGGCGGGCGCTTCCTGTGGCCGGGCTTCGGGGAGAACTCCCGCGTCCTGGCCTGGGTGTTCCGCCGCTGCGAGGGCGCGGGGGAGGCCCGGGAGACGCCGATCGGGCTCGTCCCCGGCGAGGGCGGGCTCGACCTCGAGGGGCTCGACATCGACCCCGAGGCCGTGTCCGAGCTGCTTCACGTCGAGCCCGAGGAGTGGAAGGCCCAGCTCCCGCAGGTCCACGAGCACTTCGCGAGGTTCGGAGACGACCTCCCGCAGGCGCTGCGCGACCAGCTCTCCGAGCTCGAGCAGCGCCTCGGCGCCGACTGAACCGGGGAGGAATCGCATGGCCACGCGCGTTCGCCGGCCGCAGCACACGCATGAGGTGACCAACCAGCCGCCGCCGCTCGAGGGCTACAACCCCTTCGACGCGGACCCGGCGCTCCGGGAGGCGCTCGAGCGCCACGGAGGGGGCTGGGGGATCGACCGCGTGCGCGACTTCGGCGCCGTGACCGGCTCGGCGGAGGCGCTGGAGCACTCCCGCCGTGCCCAGCGCAACGTTCCCGTGCTGCACACGCATGACCGCTACGGCCACCGCATCGACCGGGTCGAGTACGACCCGAGCATGCACTGGATGCTGCGCCTCGGCGTCGAGCGCGAGGTGAACTCGCTGCCCTGGCGCGATCCGCGGCCGGGCGCCCACGTCGTGCGCGCCGCCATGTTCCATCTCTTCAACCAGCTCGACACCGGGCCGTGCTGCCCGATGGCGATCAACTACGCGGCCGTGCCGACGATGCGCCAGGACGCAGGGCTGGCCGCGCTGTGGGAGGAGCGTCTGAAACTGCCCGACTACGACCGCTTCGCCCAGGCGGGGATGGTCATGACCGAGAAGCAGGGCGGCTCGGACCTGCGAGCGAACACCACCGTCGCCGAGCCCGTCGGCGACGGCGCCTACGAGCTGACGGGGCACAAGTGGTTCTGCACCCACCCGGTGTTCGACGTCTTCTTCACCCTGGCGCACGCCCCGGGAGGGATCACCTGCTTCGTCGCCGAACGTCCCCACCCGGGCTTCCGCATCCAGCGGCTCAAGGACAAGCTCGGAGGGCGCTGCCTCGCCTCCAGCGAGGTGGAGTACGACCGCCTGCCCGCGCGCATCCTCGGCGAGGAGGGGCGGGGCACGGCGTTCATGATCGAGCAGATCGTCTGGACCCGGCTCGACACGCTCAACGGCGTGGCCGGGATGATGCGGCGCGTCGTGGCCGAGGCGGTCTGGCACTGCCGCCACCGCCAGGCCTTCGGCGCCGCGCTGGCCGACCAGCCCGCGATGCGAAACGTGCTCGCCGACCTGGCGATCGAGTCGGAGGCGGCGACGGCGGCCACGCTACGCCTCGCCGGCGCCTTCGACGCCGGTGACGACCCGGCGGAGGCCGCCTTCCGGCGCTTCGCCCTCGCCGTGACGAAGTACTGGGTGTGCAAGCGCGGCGCTCCGCTGGCCGCCGAGGCGCTGGAGTGCCTCGGGGGCAACGGCTACGTCGAGGAGGCGCCGATGGCGCAGTTCTACCGCGACATCCAGATCGGGACGGTGTGGGAGGGCGCCGGCAACGTCGTCGCGCTCGACGTCCTGCGCGCGATGGCGAAGGAGCCCGAGGGCCTGCCCGCCTTCCTGCGCGAGTGCGAGCTCGCCTCCGGCGCCGACCCTCGCTTCGACGCCCACCTGGATCGCGTCCGCGACGCCGTAACCGCGCCTGGGCGAGGACGAGCCGCAGTGGCGGGCGCGCGCCGTCGTGGAGGACCTCGCCGTCGCGCTCCAGGCGAGCCTGCTCCTGCGCCATGCGCCGTCCGCGGTGGCGGACGCGTTCTGCGCCGGGCGCCTCGGCGGCGGCGGCCGCGCCTTCGGGACGCTGCCGCCGGGCGTCGATGCGGACGCGATCGTCGAGCGCGCGCTGGCGCTGTAGCCGGCGCGCGCCCGAGGCTCGCCCGTCAGCCGGCCGCGACCGGGTCTTCCCGGATGATCACCGTGTCGGCGACCTTGATGACCTCGTCGGCCGGCAGGCCCGCCCGCTGCGCGTGCTCGCGGACCTTCTCCTCGCTGCTTCCCTGGTAGATGCAGACGGTCCCGACGCGGCCGTCGGGCTCGGCCAGCACGTAGCTGCGGATCCAGCGGATGTCGTCCGACATCTCGTCGTCGCCCACGGCGCGTGAGCGATCCGCGGCCGCGCCCAGCTCGTCGCCGTCAGCCCAGCCGCTGCGCCGAAGAATCACGTACATGTCCATCTCCTGCTCCTCTCTTGCCTGGTTTCCATTCAATGTGGGTCGTCGGGCGCCGCGGCGGGGGGGCGGGACTCCTCGGCCAGCGACGTGAGCGAGAGCGGCCCGCGGGCCGCCGACTCGAGGACGTCCGTGGCCTCGTCCCCGGAGCGCGCGTAGAGCTCGATCAGCAGGTGCACGACGATCTTGTCCTCCTCGTGCTTGTGGAAGCGCACGTGGGTGAAGAACTCGCGCGTCCCGTGGTCGCCGAAGGCGGCGTAGGACAGCGCGTCGCCGGCCTCGGGCCCCGAGCAGGTCTCCACGTCGTCCGCCTCCACCGTGACGGTGCACGAGGCCACCCACGGAGTGCCGGCGATCATGCGCTCCCAGCGGTCCTCGATCGGCTCGACGCGGCCATTGTGGAAGCCCAGGTGCGGCTGGTCGTGCATGCAGTCCAGGCACTGCACGACCGCCTCCTGCAACTCGTCCACGACGTCGGCGCGCTCGCCCGTCTGCGGGTCGATCTTGTGGATGCCCTCGTAGTGGACCTGCACCTCGAGGTTGGTCGACCAGCAGCGGTAGCAACGCAGCCAGCTGCGGACGGTGCCCTGTTCCGTAGAGCCCTCCACGTCGACAAGTCTATTCTCCCCGCCCGTGGGCGAGACTGTCCTCTACGACGCGGCCGACGGCGTGGCCACTCTCACGCTCAACCGGCCCGACCGGCTGAACACGATCGTGCCCGAGCTGATCGGCGATCTGCGGGCCGGCCTGGAGCGCGCGTGGGGGGAGGAAGAGGTGCACGCCATCCGCCTCCGCGGCGCCGGCCGGGTGTTCTGCGCGGGCTACGACATCGACTGGGGCTCGGAGTCGATGCACGCGGCCGAGGGCGACGAGCCCTGGGACCCGATCGCCGACTACCAGGGGATGTCGCGGTTCGTGGACGCCTACATGGAGCTGTGGCGCTCCCCCAAGCCCGTGATCGCCCAGGTGCACGGGTTCTGCGTCGGCGGCGGAACCGACTTCGCCCTGTGCAGCGATCTGATCGTCTGCGCCGAGGACTGCCGGATCGGCTATCCGCCGGCGCGCGTCTGGGGCTCGCCGACGACGTCGATGTGGGTCTACCGCCTCGGCCTGGAGCGCACGAAGCGCCTGCTCCTCACCGGCGACCCGCTCGATGGGCGCACGGCCGTGGAGTGGGGGCTGGCCTCCGAGGCTGTCCCGGCGGACGCAGCTCGACGAGGCGGCGCTGGCGCTGGCCCGCCGCGTGGCGCAGCTTCCCTCGAACCAGCTCCACATGATGAAGCTGCTCGTCAACCAGTCCTACGAGCAGATGGGCCTGCGCGTGACGCAGCTCATCGGCACGCTGCTCGACGGCTCGGCGCGGCACACCCCCGAGGGCGTGGCCTTCACTCGCGCGGCGCTCGAGGACGTCCGCCGCGCCGTCGCGGAGCGCGACGGGCCGTTCGGCGACTACGGGCAGGAGCGGCGAAGCCGCTCCGAGGGTCTGACCCCGAGGCGACCCCGTACCCGCTAGTCCTTCTGCTTCTCCTCGCCCGGCACGTCCGGGGCGTCGGGGTCCGTCGGGCCGCCGGGGATCGGGTCGCCCTTGTAGTCGTCGGGGTTGTCGACCTTCTCGCCCGCGATGGAGATCGAGCCATCCTCATGGCGCTCGAGGGATGACGGCCCGAGCTTGGTCTCCGGGCCTTCCTCGTAGCCGTGATCCCCCTCGGCCCCGCCGTACGTCAGGTACTTGGACTCGTCGTCCGGCCAGTCCTTGAGGTCCTTGGGCGGCTCATCCTGCTCTTCGATCTCCTTGATCTTCTCCTTCGCGGCCTCGTGGCGCTCCAGCGCCTCCTCGGCTTTCTTGCTCGCGTCGGATTTTTCGACCTGTTCGGCCATGCGTATTCGCCTCCTCAGTCGTCGCTGGTTGCCTACCCGAGCTAATGGCCGGGAAACGAGGAAAGTGCTGTCTGCTGCAGGGCATCGCGCGGCTGCGCGGTAGCCCCGTACCCTTCGGCCATGCGCCGACTCCCGCTCGCGCTGGCGGCTCTCGCTGCGCTCGTCCTCGCCCTCGGAGCCTGCGGGTCGGAGGGCGACGCGCCGACGGCGCCGGCCAAGCCGGCGGCCGGTCTTTCGAGCGAGGGGGGCAAGCTCATCGGCGGCGGCACCGAGGCGTTCAAGTCGCAGCTGCGCGAGCTGAAGGGCACGCCGGTCGTCGTCAACCAGTGGGCGTCGTGGTGCGGGCCGTGCAAGTTCGAGTTCCCGTTCTTACGGGCCCTCGCCGAGAAGTACGACGGCCGCGTCGCCTTCCTGGGGGTCAACTCGCAGGACAGCCGCGGGCCGGCCGAGGACTTCCTGCGCAAGAACCCGGTCCCCTACCCGAGCTACTTCGACCCCGCCGTGAAGATCGCGCGCGTGTTCGACGGCGGGCTCGCGTGGCCGACGACCGCGTTCTACGACGCCAAGGGCAAGCTCGTGGAGACCCACGCCGGCGCGTACGCCAGCGAGGACAAGCTGGACGAGGCGATCAAGGAGAACGCGCTGCGAGGGTGAGCCCGCGCGCCATCATGTGCGCGTGGTCCTCGCGGCGATCGAATCCCCGAGCCTGGCGCTGGCCTTCGCGGCCGGCTTCGTCTCGTTCGTCTCGCCGTGCGTGCTGCCGCTCGTGCCGGGCTACCTGGCGGCGGTGAGCGGGGCGGGCCCCGCGGTCGGCGACCGGCGCATCGACCCGCGGCTGATCTCCCGGTGCCTGATCTTCGTCGCCACGTTCTCGGCCATCTTCATCCTGCTCGGGCTGAGCGCGACCGCCGCCGGGTCGCTGCTGCGCGACAACAAGCAGGCGCTCGACAAGGTCGCGGGCGTGGCGATCATCGTGATGGGGGTCTTCTTCATCGCCTCGGTCTTCGTCGTGCGGATCAACCGCGAATGGCATCCGGAGAATCTCATCGAGAAGGCGGGGCGCGGTGGCCCGGTCGTGGCGGGCGCGGCGTTCGCGATCGCCTGGACGCCGTGCGTCGGGCCGACGCTCGGCGCCATCCTCGGCCTGGCCGCCCAGGACGGAACGGTCGGCAAGGGCGCGCTGCTGCTGGCGACCTACTCGCTCGGACTGGCCGTGCCCTTCCTCTTCTCCGCCGTGGCCTTCAACGCCGCCCAGAGCTCGTTCGCGTTCTTCAAGCGCCACTACGCCGCGATCCAGCTCTCGGCCGGCGTGGTCCTGGTCGTGATGGGCGTGCTGGTCCTCGACGGCGAGCTCAACCGTCTCAACAGCGAGGCCCAGCAGTTCCTCGACGGGCTCGGGCTGAATTTCTTCCAGGACGTGTAGAGGGACGGTGTAGGGGTCAGACCCCTTCAGTCGGGGAGGCTCAGGTCTTCTTGCGGGGGCCGCCCGCCTTGGCCGGGTTGGGCTCGCCCGCGCGGGCGGCCTCCAGGCCGTAGCTCAGGGCGTTCGGGGAGACGGCGCCGATCACGTGTCCCACGACGTCCCCGCGTGCGCTGATGAAGTAGGTCTCCGGGATCCCGGTGTTGCCGTAGCGGTGGGCGGTCTCGTCGCCGCCGTCGCGGACCATCGGGTAGGTGAGGCCGAAGTCGCGGATGAAGCCGCGCGCGTCGGAGGTGATGTCCTGCTGGTCGAGGCCGAGGACGATCGCGCCGTCGGCCCGCTGGATGTCCCAGGTCAGCTGGAGGTCCGGCGCCTCGTCGCGGCACGGGACGCACCAGGAGGCCCAGAAGTTCAGGATGACGGGCGAGCCGCGCAGTTCGCGCAGGCTGAGGCGGCCGTCGGCCATCGCCCGAGCCAGCTTGGCATCTCCTCCGCTTCCCCGGTTGAGGACGTCCAGCGTGAAGTTCGGCGCCGGGGTGGCCTTGGAGCGCGCGAGCGCGTCGTCGATGGTCTTGTTGTCGCTCTTCGCGGTGAGGCCGTAGGCGAGCAGCCCGAGGAACGCGGCCGCGGCGATGATCGCCACGCCGCGGGCGATCCACCGCAGCGCGCCGTGCTCGGCGGGGCTGGCCGGCGCCTCAGCCGGCACGAATGGCGTCCTTCGGAGGCAAGATCGTCACCCCACCATTGAAGCCGAAGAAGCGATGGCGGATCAGCCTGGCCCTTGCCACGAGCTCCTCACGCAGCACCCGGCCGGTGCGCTCGTCGACGCTCAGGCGGAACCACACCGGGGTGGCCGGATCCGCTGCGGCCAGCTCCGCCACCCCGCGCGACCGGCCCAGCAGCTCGACAGCGCGGGCGTACGGCGTCCAGCGGAACCACGTGCGCGTGCGGAACGGGAGGCCGCCCGGGATCGGTGCCACCGTCCACTGATCGCCGGGCACGCGCAGCCACTGGCGCCGGCCGATCTGCACCGTTCGCACGCCGCGGTCGGTCGTGAACGCGAGGCGGTCGGGCGCGCGCAGCGCGTAGCGGGTGAGGGCGCGGGTCCCGGGGCCGCTCGTCACGAGCTCGTCCTCGCGCACGCTGCGCAGGGCGCGCATCGTTCGCTCCGCGCGGTCCAGGAGCCGGCGGGCGCGGGCGCTGGCGCCCCGCTGCCAGCGGGCGGGCAGCCGGGCGGGGTAGACGCGCCCGCGCTCGGCGACGGTCGCGCGCAGGGTCGGCGGCTCGCCGGCGAGCGTGAACGTGGCGCACCCCGTCCCGCAGGGTCGCGTCCGGCCGCCCGGCACGCGGATCGGTCCGCGCGCCGGCCGGCCCCGGAAGTCGAGCGTGCGGATGGTGCCGGTGAGACGACGCGGCTCGCGGCGGATCCACGCCGCCACGACGAGCCCGCCGGCCTGGTCGGCCACGGCCAGCTCGTCCGCCCGCGGCGCGGGCAGCGGGCAGGGATCGCACGCCGGGGTCGCCGCCAGCCCCTCGGTCGCGGCGTCGAGCTGGCGCGGCGGCAGCGGAAAGGCCACGAGCAGCCCGGCCGCGGCCACGACTCCGGCACCGAGCGCGACCTCCCCCCGCAGCGCCCGCCAGCCACGGCGCGCGTCCGACGGGTCGCCGGCGGCCCGCGCTCGCAGGCGAACGTGGACGAAGGCGGCGCCGGCCGCGCCGCAGACGAGAGCGATCTTCGCGAGCAGGACGAGCCCGTAGGCGCTGTCCCACAGCGCGCGAACCGAGCCCAGCTCCACCACCGCGTTCACGACGCCGGCGCCGACGACGAGCGCGAAGGCGGGGAGCGCGACCCGGCCGAAGGCCGGCAGCACGTCCCGCATGACGGCGGAGCGCGTGGCGCCATCGCGCATCCCCGGCCCCCACGCGAGAGCGATCAGCGCCGTTCCGCCGAGCCACACGGCGCCGCCGGCGAGGTGGGTCCAGTCGGCGAGGATGGCGAGGCCGCGCGGGTCGGCCGAGTTCGCGTGCCCGGAGGCGACGACGCAGCCCAGCGCGGCGAGGGCCGCGACCGCCGCGACCCGCGGGGACCGCCGGGCGAGCGCGACGGCGACGAGCGCGATGCCCACGAGCGCGATGCGCGCCACGCCCGGCTGGCTCGCGAGCAGGTAGTCGTCGAGCGCGCCGACGGAGAACCCGCCCGCGGCGACCGACGCGTCGACGATCGCGGAGAGGGCGGCGAGCCCGGCCGTGGCCAGGCCGGCGTCGAGGACGAGCGCGTCGGCTCGCGCGAGAGCCGCCTCCGCACCCGGAAGAGGCGCGGCTTGCGCCGGCGCGCGCGGGCGCGCCAGCGTCGCCACGCCACCACTCGGGGCGCGGCGGCGGCGCGATCGGGCCCGGGGGCGGGGAGGGCGACCGTCGCGGCACCGGCCAGCCGGGGCCGAGCAGCGCGCGGACCAGCAGCGCCCCGGCGAACAGCAGAAGCGCGGCGTAGAGCAGGCCGCGCGACAGCGCGCGCGCCCAACCGCCCCCCGCGAGCGGGCTCTGCTCGACGGCCTGGGATCCCGCACCGGCGGGGGCACGCACGCCGAATCCGTACGACCCTTCGAGCGGGTGGGCGTCGTCCGTGGAGACCGTGCGCCACTCCACGCGATAGGCGCCTCGGTCCAGCGCGCGTCCCGCCATCAGGACGATGCGTCGGCCCCGGATCGCCTGGCGAGCCGCGATCCGGCGGCCGTCGGCGGCGCGCAGCGTCGCCTCCGTCAGCTCGCCGTTCAGGGGCTCGCTGAAGCGCAGGACGATCCGGTCCGGCGCGGTCTCGACGCGCCCGCCGGGCGATGGCGTGGCGCCGACGAAGGCCGCGTGCCCGAACGCGGCGGGCGCCCCGAGGGCGAGAACGGCGAGGGCGAGCGCCGGCGCCGCGAGCGGGACCCGGCGGGTCATGGGGGGCCGCCTCAGCCGCCGATGCGCGACATCGTGCGCTCGGGCTGGACGAAGCCGGGCTCGTTGACCCGGTGCTTGAGCTCCTTGCGCCACACCGCCGAGCGCACGAGCTCCTGCATCTCGCCGTCGGTCGCGCCCTCGCGCAGCGGGCCGCGAAGGTCGGTCTCGCGGAGCGAGAACAGGCATGTGCGCAGGCGCCCGTCGGCCGTGATGCGGATCCGATCGCAGTCGGCGCAGAAGGGCTCGGACACCGGGTTGACGAAGCCGAGCTTGCCCCGTCCGTCGGCGAACCGGTACACGCGCGCGGTGGCGTGCGGCTCGCGGGGCTCCTCGACCAGCGGCCAGCGCTCCTCCACGATCGCGCGGATCTCGTCGCCGCTGAGCACCGCGTCGGGCGACCACGCATGGTCGGCGTCCAGCGGCATGAACTCGATGAAGCGCACCTCGAACGGCCGCTCGCGAGCGAACCGGGCGAACGGGATCACCTCGTGCTCGGTGAAGCCGCGCATCGCGACGGCGTTGACCTTGATCGGATGGGCCTCGGGGAACTCGGCCAGCGCCTCGAGGCCACGCAGGACCTGCGGGAGGGCGTCGCGGCGCGTCATCTCGTAGAAGCGGTCGCGCTGGAGCGAGTCGACCGACACGTTGAAGCGGTCCACGCCGGCCTCGACGAGCGCGCGAGCGTCGCGCTCGAGCAGGAAGCCGTTGGTCGTCACCGCGATCTCGTCCAGCTCGGGGAGCTCGCGCAGCATGGCCACGAGCCGGGGGAAGTCGCGGCGCACGAGCGGCTCGCCGCCCGTGAGCCGGACGTCGCGCACGCCCATCTCCGACAGCAGCCCGACGAGCCGGGCGATCTCCTCGAACGTGAGGATGTCGCTGCGCTCCAGCCAGGGCAGCCCCTCCGCGGGCATGCAGTACTGGCAGCGGAAGTTGCAGCGGTCGGTGACGGAAACGCGAAGGTCGCCGATGAGACGGCCGTGGCCGTCGACGAGCGGCTCGGGGGCCATGGGCCGAAGGGTACCCTCCGCGCGATGCTGCACCGCCGCCCCGTTGCCCTGCTGGCCGCCGCTGTCGCGGCGGGGTCGCTCGCCGCGGGCTGCGGCAAGAGCGACGACGACAAGGTGCGAGACACCCTGGCGCGCTTCGAGCAGGCAACGGCGAAGCAGGACTTCAAGGCGCTGTGCGACGACGTGCTGTCCAAGCAGCTCGTGCAACGCCTGCAGGCGGTCGGCCTGCCGTGCCAGCTCGCGCTGCAGCGCGGGCTGGGGAACGTGCTCCAGCCGTCGATCACCGTCGAGCAGGTCAAGGTCCGCAACGACACCGCTCTCGCGCGGATCACGAGCACGGCGGTCGGCCAGCAGCCCTCGCACGACACGATCCGCCTGGTCAAGCAGGGCGACGACTGGCGTATCGCCTCGCTGTCCGGCGCCCAGCCGCCCGCCCCGCCGCGCGACGCGGCCGGGCACGCAGAGCAATAGCGCTACGGCGCGGCCGCGCGCAGCGTGGCCTCGAAGTCCGTCTTCGAGATCGGGCCGACGCAGGGCGAGGTGGAGCCGGCGTCGGCGTAGCGGGCGACCCCGGCGCGCACCGCGTCCTCGTCGCCGACCGCGGTGAGGAGCTCGAGGTAGTCGTCGGAGATCGCCGCGGCCATCGCCTCGGGATCGCCCTTCCCGGCCGCCTCGTCGAAGGCGGCGATGTCGGCCTCGAAGCCCGAGCGCTCGATCATCGCCCGGTAGAAGGGCAGCGAGAAGTAGGTGAGCAGCTCCTTGCGCATGGCGCCGAACGCCTCGGCCTTGTCGTCGACCAGCGCGGCGGGCACGGCGGGGACGATGTCGAAGCCCTCGAGGCCCTTGCCCGCGCGCTCGCGTCCGGTCGTCACCTCCGGCACGACGACGTCGCGGATGTAGTTGGGGTTGCACAGCCAGAGGATCACGCCGTCGCAGACCTCGCCCACGGCGCGCAGCATCCCGGGAGAGAGCGCGGCGCCATGGATCCGCAGGTCGGGCCGCGGGTCGAGACCGCCGAGGTGGAACGCCGTCCGCCACTTCTCGCCCGGCGGCGGGTCCTCGCCGCGCACGATCGCGCGCACGATGGCCACGTACTCCTTCATCTCCGCCACGGGCTTGTCGATCGTCTGCCCGTACCAGCCCTCGACGACCGGCCGGTGCGACACGCCCAGGCCCAAGGTGAGCCGCCCGCCGCTCAGCTCGTCGATCGTCGCCGCGGTCATGGCCATCGTCGCGGGCGTGCGCATGTAGATGGGGACGACGCCGGTCCCGACGCGGATCCGCGTCGTGTTGAGCGCGTAGACCGTCAGGACCGTGAGCGCGTCTCGGCCCGCGATCTGGGTGATGTAGACGGACTCGTAGCCCAGCTCCTCGGCGAGCTTCACCCGCTCGACCGCCCGGTCGAGGCTCTTGCCGGTGGAGACGAAGCAGCCGAGGGCCATCAGCCGGGCGACACAGCTAATCGCCGAGCGGCCGCTCGCCTGATGGCGACCACTCCGCCGAGCGCCACCGCTGACCGGACCCCACCGGATGGGACCACCGCAGATCGCGGCCGAGCGGAAACGAGGATCTCGACGGTCGTGACCGAACGCGGCGAGGCGCGCCAGCTCATCCGAAGCGGCCGGTTCGGTCGTTGTAGCTCCAGGTCGCGCCACTGCCGGCGATGCGCGAGGGATAGGCACGCCCGAGCACGCGCAGCTTCGCCTGCTTGATCTTCCCGGCCACGTCCACGATCGACTCGGCGTCGGCGCCGCCCGGCTCGGAGCTCGACTGCGTCGTCGGGTCGTCGTAGGTCTTGTACTGCCAGTACTGCCAGCCCTCGCCGTTGCGGTCGGCCAGGTTCACGATGCGGCGCAGGATCGAGACGTCGTCGGTCGCGCCGAACTCGGTCAGCAGGGCGGCGACGCCGTTGCGGCTGGTCGACTCGCGCGCCTCGCGGAAGGCGTCCGGCTCCTGCTGCGAACACGGGACCGAGCGGAAGGCGGTCGAGCAGTAGACGTGGTGCGAGAGGACGGCGCCCCGGTGCTTCCAGGCGGGCAGCGGGGAACGGCCGATGAGCGCCGGGTAGCCGAAGTTCACCGTCAGGCCCTCCTCGTAGAAGCTCGGGTGCGTCGGGTCGGCGCGCTTCAGGGCGGGGATGAGGTCGTCGTAGAACGGGAGCAGCCACCGCGAGTAGGCCTCGGCGAAGGGCGGGATGTGGCAGGGCGGATCGACCTGGAGCTCGCACGAAGGCTCGTTCATGAGGTCGAACCCGAGCGCGTACGGCTTGCCGCGGACGGCGCGCGCGACGGCCGCCCACGCGCGGCGGTACTGGTCGCGGATGCCGTCGCGGTTCTCGTAGAAGTTGGTGAACGAGCGGCCCACGGCCTGGCTCGTGTAGTTGAGCGGGAAGCCGCCGAGCGACGAGAAGGGGAGGCCGTCGTCCTTCGTCGCCCAGTCCGGTGCGCCGTTGCCCTCGAAGCGCTCCGACCAGATGTCCTGGTGCATGTCGAGGAGGTAGTAGATCCCCTTCGCCTCCAGCAGCTTCGTGATCGCCAGCACCTTGTTGAGGTAGGCGCGGTCGACGACGCCCGGCGTGGGCATCAGCGCCTTCCACGAGATCCCGAGGCGGACCGTGTTGAAGCCCCACGAGCGCAGGCGCGCAGCGTCGCGGGCGGTGAAGCTCGTGCGCTCGGCCTTCCCGTGGGGGAGATACGGCGGGCGCTTGAAGACCACGTTGACCCCGTGGAGGATCACCGTCCGCCCGCGATCGTCCACGAGCTGCCCGCCCTTCACGCGAAGCGGCTTGGCCGCCTGCGCGGGAACGGCCGCCGCGAGGAACGCGACGAGGACAACGAGGGCGGCGCGTCCGTGCACGCGCGAGAGCTTACGCTGCGTACCCATGTTCACGCCCGGGAGGATCCTCGCGCTGTTCGCCGTCGGAGGAATCGGGCTCGCGCTGTGCGACCAGATCCACGTCCAGGCCGGGGTGCTCGACTACGAGACGGGCGGCTTCTTCGGGCAGGCCTGGTGGGTGCCGCTCCAGTTCGGCGTCGCCGCGCTGGCGATCGTCGCCGGGGCGGAGCCGTTCGCCCGCGGGAGGGCGAAGCCGGGAGCGGCCGCGTTCCTCACCGGGACGCTCTGGTTCGTCGCCGCCTATGCCGCCAGCGGTCTCTTCGACGCCCATCCGTACGCGCTCGCCGCGGCCTTCGTCGTGACCTGGGCGCTGCGCGTCGCGTTCGCGCGACAGCCCGCCTCCCTCGTCGCCTACTCGCTCCTGCTCGCCGCCGCCGGCACCGGCGCCGAGGCGATCCTCGCCGCCGCCGGCACGTTCGCCTACGCGAACCCCGATCTGCTCGGCGTCCCGATCTGGCTCCCGGGCCTCTACCTGCACGGCGCGCCGCTCGCCCTCGCGCTGGCGCGCGCTCTCAGTGAGCCGCGCGCCACGCGCTCGACCGCCGGCGCACCCGCGGCGCCAACGCCGCCGCCCGCCACCGTCCCGTCGGCGCGCGGATAGCGGCGGCATGCGGCACGAGCGCCACTACACGCTCGAGGAGGCGACGGCCGCGCTCGGCCAGGTCGGCGAGCTGCTGGAGACGATGCGCGATGCCCGCGAACGACTCACGGACACGGACGTGCGCGACGCTCTCGCCGAGGCCGCGCCCACGAACGGCGGCGGGCGGCCCGGGCGGCACGTGTCGGAGGCGTTCCTCCGGCTGCGCGACGCCGCGGGGCGCCTGCGCGAGATGGAGGTCGTTCTGCGCGACCTCGATCGAGGCCTCGTCGATTTTCCGGCTTTACAAGACGGCCGCGAGGTGTACCTGTGCTGGGTCGAGCGCGAGGAGGACGAGATCGCCTTCTGGCACGACCTCGACGCGGGTTACGCGGGGCGCGAGCCGCTCGATCCCTGATTAGAGGACACGCTCTCACGGAGCTCTGATCGAGCCCCGAAGCTCAGGCGCCGGCCGGCGCCGGCTCGGCTGGGGCCTCGCGCCCGGCGGCGCGCCAGCCGAACGCGCCCACGGCTATCGCGCTGACGAGGAAGAGGAGGTAGACCCACACCCGCGCCTCGTCCCACTCGACGGCGTCGGTGTAGCGCAGGAGCGCGACGATCTCCAGCGCCCCGAAGAGGGTGTAGGCGACGGCCGCGGGGCGGGTGCGCGACCAGTCATTCTCGACCAGCACGGTGACGACGCCGACGCCGAGCGCGATCAGCCAGGCGGCGATGACGCGGCCGGTGAGCGAGGTGAGCGTCCAGGGCCAGATCGCGTCGGCCACGTCCACCGGTGCGATGAACAGGGCCGCGCCGACGCCGATCAGCGCCGCCGCCTGGAGGGCGAGCACGGCGCGAATCCAGCCCGGCAGCGGCGCCTCGCGGGGCGGGTCTGAGCCCGGGACCCGGAGCTGCAGCACCAGCAGGCCGACCAGCAGCGGGGGCCCGACGGCGTATGGGACCAGCCATAGCCAGGTCAACAGCTGGGTGCCGAGACTGCCGCTATCGGTGTGGAAGCGGTCGTAGTCGATGATCGTCGACACGAGGCCGAGAGTCGTGAACGCGAGCACGGCGGGCACGGCCACCCTGGCCCGCGCCCAGGTGCGTTCGAACGACGCGAGGAAGGTGAGGAAGAATCCCGCCCAATACGCTGCGCCGATGGTGGCCGCGGTGATGTCGGACTTGATCGTCCAGGCCGACGTGTCGTCGGTGTCTGAGGTGCCGACGAACAGCGACAGGCCGGCGAGGAAGGGCAGCGCGCTTCCGATCAGCAGGTTCAGTCGCATGCCCGTGCTCAGCGGCTTCACCGACACGGGCCGACTCTACACCGGGCGGTGAGGAGCATGGGAATCTCTCGCGCGTCGAGGGCGATGTATGCGCTCGGGGGGCTGGGACTGCTCGCCCTGGCGGTCGAGGCAGCCTGCGTCCGGCGGGTGCGGCGGCGTGCCCCGCCCCCTCCGGCGCGCCGGCTCGGCTGCTCGGTGATCAAGCCGCTCTCGGGCCTCGACGCCGAGCTCGAACGCGACCTGGAGAGCCACGCGGCGATCGACTACGACGGCGACTGGGAGGTGCTGCTGGGACTGCGCGACGAGAACGACCTCGCCGCGCCGGTCGCCCGGGCGCTCGCTGCCCGCCACCCGGATCGGTTGCGGCTGGTGGTCCACGAGGAGGAGTCCGGCGCCAACCCCCGGATCAACCAGCTCATCGCGCTGACCCGCGCGGCCCGGCACGAGGTGATCGTCTGCACCGACGCGAACGTCCGTGTGCCGCCCTCGTACCTGCGCGAGGTTGCCGCCGCGCTGCAGCGTCCGGGAGTCGGTCTCGTCACCCACCTCGTCGCCGGGTCGGGCGAGCGCCGCCTCGGTGCCGTCGTCGACAACCAGGCATGGCTGACCTTCGTGGCCCCGAACGTCGCCCTCGCGGCCGTGCTGGGGATGGAGCAGATCGTCGGGAAGTCGGTGGCCGTGCCGAGGGATGTTCTGGAGCGCATGGGCGGCTGGGAGGCGGTGAAGGACGTGGTGGGCGAGGACAAGCGGCTCGGACCCCGGTTGCGGGCGTTGGGCCTGCACTCGTGGGTGTGCGGCACGCCGGTGCTGAACGTCCAGGTCGACCAGGGCCTCGGGGCCTTCTGGTCCCGGCAGACCCGCTGGGCGATGATCCGCTCTCGCCTGCTGCGTCCGGGCTTCTTCTTCGAGCCGCTGCTCAACCCGACACTGTTCTCAGCGCTCGGGCTGGCCTGCTCGCCGCGCTCGCGTGCGGCCCTCGGCCTCACCGCGGCGACGTGGGCCGCCGCCATGGCGCTTGCCCAGGCCTTCGCGTTGATACTCCGCGGCCACGCCTTCCGGCCGCGACACGTCGCGCTGTTCCCGCTGGCCCAGTTGCTCCTCTTCCTCGCCTGGGCGCGCGGAGCGACGCTGCGAACGATCGACTGGCACGGGCGCGTGTTCGCCGTCGACGCGAGCGGGGGCCTCGCGCGGCTCAGCCGCTGACCAGCCGCGCGGTCAGCTCGATCTCGGGGACGCCCGCGAGCGCGCGCGACACCGGGCAGTTCGCCTTGGCCGCCTGCGCGTGCTCCTCGAAGTGGGCCTGGTCGATGCCCTCGATCCGGCCCTCCGTCTCCAGTTCGATACGCGCGATCGTGGGTGCGCCATCGATGTTTCGCAGGTGCACCCGCGCGGTCGTGCGGACCGACTCGATCTCGTGGCTGTGGCCGGCGAGGTCGCCGCTGAGAGCCATGGAGAAGCAGGCCGCATGCGCCGCGGCGATCAGCTCCTCCGGGTTCGTGCCGTCGCCCTCCTCGAACCGCGAGGCGAACGAATAGTCGCCGGTGAAGACCCCGTCTCCAACGGTGAGCGATCCAGCGCCGCTCTGCAGGTCGCCGCGCCACTCCGCACTGCCGTTCCGCGTCGCCATGGCTGCCTCCTTGGATCGGATCTCTTCGGCGATGGTGACAGACCACGATTCAGTCCCGGTGATCCGCCAGGTTTACGACCAGCAGCTGGATGTTGTTGAGCGCCACCGCGGCGCCGAGGGCCAGCGCGTCGAGCGGCTGGGGGAGGGGGCGGGCGAGCGAGACCCACCACGTGCGGTCCTGGGCGAGCAGCTTGCGCTCGCTCCGCGCGGCGACGACGCGTCCGAGCGAGCGTTCCCGCGCCGTCGTGGAGCGCGAAGCCCTTGTCCGTCTTGCCCTCGGGCTCGAGGACCGCCAGCTGCTGACCGCCGACGTCGCGCAGGGAGAGGGTGACGCGGGCGTTGAAGTACTTCGTCACCTCGAGCGTCCCCAGGGGCGCGCCCGCGGCGTCGCTCACGTCCACCCGGCCGAGACTGGTCCAGTTGCCCGCGCGGTCCCGCTGGGCGGTCAGGGTCAGCTGCGGCGCGCCGGCGGCGTCGGCCACGACCATCTGCATGCCGCCGCGCACGGTGCCCGCGGGACGGCCCGCCTCGTCACGCACGTCCGCCTGCCACGAGCCGACGCGGGCGCGGGACTCGACCCACAGCACCGAGGCGGTCCACAGCGTGCGGTCGGCGGAGGGCGTGGACACCTGGTCGGTCCAGGCGCTGCCGTCCCACCAGCGCCAGCGGGCCGGGTTCTCGGGATCGGCGTACCAGCCTGGGACGGCATCACTCATATATTGCGAACCTCAAATAAGATGTATCGCCTGGAACGGGACTCGTGCGCCGCCCGGGCCTTGCGCTCGGGCGGCGTCAACGAGGTTCTACCGCCGCAGCAGAACGTAGACGAGCGCCGCGGCGAATCCGATCTGCCCGAAGCTCAGCGCGGTACCGAGGTTCGCGGCGCCGAGCACCCCGGCCACCGCGCTGGCCAGGACGAACGCGCCGAGGACGATCGCGAGGTCGCGGAGCATCAGGCCTCCGCCCGCGCCTCCAGCGCGCCGAGCAGGGACGGCACGTCGAGCGCCGGGTCCTGCTCGTCGAGGAAGCGCGCCGCCTCGCGGCGCCCACCGAGGCCGCGCAGGCCGCGCTCCCCGTGCTCGGCCGCGAAGTCGGCGAGCGCGTGGCGACGGCGGGCCCGCAGACGGCGGGCGGGGACGTCGACGCGCTCGCGGTGGGCGTCGAGCGCCGTCACGAGGTCGTCGATGCCCTGCGGGGGAGCGACGGACGACACCGTCACCACCTCCACGGCGTCGGCGCCGAGAGCCCGCAGCGCCGCCGTCAGGTCGCGCCGGGCGGCGTCCGCGATCCGGCCGAGATCGGCCTTCGTGACCACGAGCACGTCGGGAACCTCCATGATCCCCGCCTTCAGGAACTGGAGCACGTCGCCCGACCCGGGCTGCACGACGACGGCCACCGTGTCGGCCACGTCGGCGACGTCGGTCTCGGATTGCCCGACCCCCACGGTCTCGATCACCACCACGTCGAAGGCCGCGGCCAGCGCCTGGGCGGCGGCGCGGGTGGACGGCGCGAGGCCGCCGAGCTGGTCGCCGGCGGCGGTCGAGCGGATGAACAGCCCGCGATCGGCCGGGTCGCTCGTGATCCGGGCGCGGTCGCCCAGCAGGGCGCCCCCGGAGCGCTTGGACGTGGGGTCGACGGCGAGCACGGCGACCGTGCGGTTGCGCCGCCGCCATGCCGCCACCAGCTCGGAGAGCAGCGACGACTTGCCCACCCCGGGCGGGCCGGTGATCCCCACGATGTGGGCGCGCGCCTCGTTCCCCAGCCGGCCCGGGGACACCTCGCGCAGCAGCGCCGCGACCTCCTGCGGCCCGCCCTCTCGCCGCGCCTCGACGAGGTTGAGGACCGCGGGGGCCGCCGACAGGTCACGGTCGCGCAGGCGCCTACCGAGCTCGGCCCCGCTCGGACTGTCGGGACTCACGCGGCCGCGGCCAGGCCGTGGTGCTCTGCCACGAGCGTCACGACGTCCCGCATGATGCGGTTCAGGTCGAAATCCTTGGGTGTGTAGACGGCGGCGACCCCGGCCTCGCGCAGGAAGGGTGCGTCGGCCTCGGGGATGATCCCGCCGACCACGACCGGCGCGTCTACTCCGGCGTCGCGCAGGGCCTCGACGACGGCCGGGATCAGCTCGCGGTGCGAGCCACTGAGAATGGACAGGCCGATCACGTGCACGCCCTCCTGGAGCGCGGACTGCGCGATCTGGGACGGGGTGAGCCGGATGCCCTCGTAGACGACCTCCATGCCGGCGTCGCGCGCGCGGACGGCGATCTGCTCGGCGCCGTTGGAGTGCCCGTCGAGGCCCGGCTTGCCCACGAGGATCTTCAGGCGCCGCCCGAGCGCCTCCGACACGCGGTCGACCTCGGCGCGCAGAGACTGGAGCTCCTCGGTCCCACCGCCGGCCACCGCCTCGCCCACGCCGGTGGGCGCGCGGTAGTCGTGGAAGACGTCGCGCAGCGCCTGCGCCCACTCGCCGGTCGTCGCTCCCGCCCGGGCGGCGGCGATCGTCGCGGGCATGAGGTTCTCGCGATCCTCGCCCGCGACGCGCTTCAGCTCCTCGAGCGCCGCCGCCACGGCGCTTGAGTCGCGCTCCTCGCGCCAGCGGCGCAACGCCTCGATCTGCGAGGCCTCCACGGCCGGGTCCACGACGAGGATGCCGCCCTCGGCGTCCGCGGTCAGCGGCGACTCCGCGCTCTCGGTGAAGCGGTTGATGCCGACGACCACCTGCTCGCCGGCCTCGATCCGCTGCACGCGCTTGCGGTGCGAGTCGACCAGCGCCGCCTTCATGTACGGGACGGCCTCGACCGCGCCGCCGTGCTCCTCCACCACCGCCATCTCGGCGCGGGCGCCCTCGACGAGCTCCTCCACGAGGCCATCCATCACCTTCGAGCCCTCGAAGATGTCCGGGTACTCGAGCAGGTCGGTCTCGAAGGCGAGCACCTGCTGGATTCGGAGCGACCATTGCTGGTCCCACGGCCGCGGGAGGCCGAGCGCCTCGTTCCAGGCCGGCAGCTGGATCGCCCGGGCGCGCGCGCTGCGGCCCAGGCTCACGGCGAGCGCCTCGAGCACGATGCGCTGGACGTTGTTCTCGGGCTGGGCCTCGGTGAGCCCGAGCGAGTTGACCTGCACGCCGTAGCGGAAGCGCCGCAGCTTGGGGTCCTCGACGCCGTAGCGCTCGCGGCCCAGCTCCTCCCACAGCAGGGACATCGCGCGCAGCTTCGCGTGCTCCTCGACGAAGCGCACGCCGGCGTTCACGAAGAACGAGATGCGCCCGAACACCTGGGGCATGATCGACTCGTCGACGCGCTCGCGCACGGCGTCGAGCACCGCGATGGCGTTGGCCATCGCGAAGGCGATCTCCTGCACCGGCGTCGCTCCCGCCTCCTGGAGGTGGTAGGAGCAGACGTTGATCGGGTTCCACTTCGGGACGTGCTCGACCGTGTAGGCGACGACGTCGGCGATCAGCCGCATCGACGGCGCCGGAGGGAACGCGTACGTGCCGCGCGACAGGTACTCCTTGAGAATGTCGTTCTGGGTCGTGCCCGACAGAGCGGACTGCTCGATCCCGTTGTCCTCGGCCGTGACGATGTAGAGGGCGAGCAGCCAGGCCGCGGTCGCGTTGATCGTCATCGACGTGTTCATCTCGTCCAGCGGGATGCCGTCGAGCAGCGCGTGCATGTCGGCCTTGTGCGAGATCGCCACCCCGACCTTGCCGACCTCGCCGCGCGCCAGCTCGTGATCGGCGTCGTAGCCCGTCTGGGTGGGCAGGTCGAAGGCGACCGACAGGCCGGTCTGGCCCTTGGCCAGGTTGCCCCGGTACAGCTCGTTGGACTCCTTCGCCGTCGAGTGGCCGGCGTAGGTCCGCATCATCCACGGGCGGTCGGGCTCCGGCAGGCGGTGCTCGCTCATCGCCCACGGATTGTATTTGGCCCTGGTTCCCTAGGTTTCAGGGTCCGGCTTGGAGGGCGCGCCGGCGAGGGCGTTGAGGGCCCTGTGACGGCGTACCTCGAGGCGCGCCCAGCGCGCCTTCGCCTTCTCGAGCCGCCGACCGTCGTCCTTGTAGAACCGCCGCGCCCACGGGGAGCCGGGCTTGGCCAGGCGGATCGCGCCGATCATGCCGACGAGGGGGATCAGGAGCCCGAACACCGTCATCCAGATCTTCCCCTTCAGAGCGCAGATCGAGCAGTAGGCGATATGGAGGGCGACAGCCCCGGCGATGGCCGCCACCGAGCCCTCGGCCCCGTCGACCTCCCAGGGCGCGGCGCCGAGCACGACGAGGCCGCCGAACACGAGCGCGACCACGACCGCGTCGACCGACTGGCGGCCCTCGTCGCTCCAGTACACGTCCTCGAGGTGCAGCCAGAGCGCGAACTCGTCGAGCGTGAGCCCCATGCCGATGCCGAACAGGACGGCGAGAACGTCCATCCACGCGTTGGGAGGCTGGAGGGCGAAGCCGAGGAATCCCGAGATCATCAGGAGGAGGATTCCCCACACCAGATGGTGGATGTGCAGGCCCCCGCTCGTCTCGACGTTCCCCGGCCACCACGACACCTGCGCGCGGATCATCCGGGCGCTCGTGCGGATGAACAGCCACGAGGCGAGAAATCCCGTGAGGAGGAGGAAGCCGGCGCGCTGGCCGTCGTCGCCGAGGAAGTGCGTCGGAAACTGGATGTCGATGTTGACGTCGGCGAGGAATACCGGCACGGGCGCGATGGTATGAGTTCCGCAGGATGCAGGCCATAGACGTTCGCCACCTCGGGCGCGAGCGCGTCATCTGCTGCTGGCGGGTGGGCGACGTGCTGATCGATCCAGGGCCGGAGTCCTCGCTCGAGACGCTGGTCGAGGCGTTGGGAGACCAGCCCCCGCGGGCGCTGCTGCTCACGCACATCCACCTCGACCACGCGGGCGCGGCCGGGGCGATAGTGCGACGGTGGCCGGAGGTCGTCGTGTACGTGCACGAGCGCGGCGCGCCCCACCTCGAGGACCCCTCGAAGCTGCTGGCCAGCGCGCAGCGCCTGTACGGCGACGGACATGGAGCGGCTGTGGGGTGAGGTCGTGCCGGTCCCGGCGGGGAACCTCCGGGCACTGGCGGGCGGGGAGACGGTCGACGGCTTCCGCGTGGCCTACACGCCGGGCCACGCCTCGCACCACGTGAGCTATCTCCACGAGGACAGCGGCCGCGCCTTCGTCGGCGACGTGGCGGGCGTGCGGATCGTCGGCAGCGACCTCGTCCTCACGCCGACCCCGCCGCCCGACATCGACCTGGAGGCGTGGAACGCCTCGCTCTCGCTCGTGGCGGAGTGGAAGCCCGAGTCGCTCGGCCTCACGCACTTCGGCTCGGTCGACGAGCCCTACGCCCAACTGGCCACGGTGCGCGACCGGCTCGCGGCCTGGGGCACGCTGGCGCGCGCGCTCGACTCCTCCGCCTTCGAGGCGCAAATTCGCGAGGAGGTGCACGCCGCGGTCGATCCCGAGACCGCCGCCGCCTACCTCCAGGCCGTTCCGCCCGAGCAGCAGTGGCACGGTCTGGACCGCTACTGGCGCAAGCGCGAGCAGGGGTCCTAGAGCGGCGTGGTAGAGGACCCGATCGAGGGTATCCTCGCGGCATGAGCCAGACCATCGAGCTGCCGCGGACCAGGGGGCCCGGGTCGGGCCTGGGCGAGGCGTGGCGGGTCATCGTGCGCAACGACGACCACAACACGTTCGACCACGTCGCTCACACGCTGGCCGCTTTCATCCCGGGCGTGACGCTCGACGGTGGATTCGCGATCGCCGACCGCATCCACAACACCGGTCTGGCCATCGTCTGGAGCGGGCCCCGCGAGCCGGCCGAGCTGTACTGGGAGCAGCTCAACGACGCCGGGCTCACGATGGCCCCGCTCGAGCAGGGCTAGGCTAGCCGCGACGCTCCGCCGCGCGGCGGTCGAACCATTCGCCGAGCGTGCCGGCGACGCTCGCCACGCGGTGGCCCGCGCGGCCGATCGGGCCGTCGTCGAGCGCCGCGATCGCCGCGTCGGGGTTGGTCCCCTCCGCCACCGCGGCCTTGCGGACGCGGCTCTCGAGGCGCTTGAGCTTGCGCTCCCAGCGGCCGCAGAACTCGACCATCTTCTCGTCGTTGCCCGCTCGGCCCAGCTCGGCCAGGTACGCGGAGAGGGTGACGACGTGCTGGACGTCGAGCACGGCCATCCGCAGCGCCTGGTTGCGCTCGAGCGTGCGGTCGGCGAGCGTGTTGCGCACGCCGGCCACCCGCGCGCCCACGCTCTGCGCCGCCGGGAACCCGTGCAGTCCGTAGCCCGCCGTCAGCTCTGCGAGCTCCTCGACCAGCTCATCCGCGGCCCGCGCGCCCGCCCGAAGCTCGGCGACGCCGTCGCCGTCGCCCAGGCGATCGGCGAGGGTGGACCAGTGGAGCGAGAGCTGGCGGGCCGCGGCGTAGAGCTCACGCAGACCGCGGTTCTGTGCGGGATGCAGCCCCGGGGTCGGGTCGCCTCCTCGCGGGGTCACTCCGTCGCGGGCTCCGGCTGCAGCGAGCCCGCGGTCACGAGATCGTTGAACGAGTACAGGATGGGTATCTGGTACCAGCCCGAGTGCTCCGCGCGGAAGTGGGTGAACTCCTCCCCGTACCAGTAGCGCTCGAAGTCCGTCTTGCTCGCGAAGGACGCCGTCTGGAGGAACTTGTAGAGGTCGTCCTGCGAGCGGTAGATGGCGTAGTCGGTCGCGCCGTAGCGCATGGCCACGGGGGCGATCTCGGCCAGCGCCGCCTCCAGCCCGTTCCCGCGAAAGCCGGTGGCGTACCAGGGGATGAAGACGACGCCCGCGGCCACGGCTAGACCCCGACCTCGGCGTAGATGGCGCCGGGGCCCTCGGTGGTCTTGCCCAGCCCCTCCTTCTCGGCGCCGACGAGGATGGCGATCTTGCCCAGGTGCTTGTTCTCCCGCATGAGCTGATGCGCCTCGGCGACCCCGTCGAAGGCCATCGTGCGCCACAGCACCGGCCGGATCCGGCCCTGCTCGATGAGCTGGTTGGCCTTCGTGCATTCCCACGCGTTGGCGAAGTGCGAGCCGATGATCTCCTTCTGGCGCATCCACAGATAGCGCACGTCGAAGTCGAGGTTGTAGCCGGTCGTGCCGGCGCAGATGACGACCTTTCCGAACGGCCGGACCGTCAGCACCGAGGTGGGGAAGGTCGCCTGGCCGACGTGCTCGAACACGATGTCGGGCGGCTCGCCCAGGATGTCCTTGACGGCCTTGGAGAACCGCCGCGACTCCTTGAAGCGCGCCTTCTCCTCCTCCGGCGACTCGCCGCCCTTGCGCATCATGCCGGCGAACTCGTTGCGGTTGATGAAGCCGACGGCGCCGAGCCGCTTGACCAGCTCGCCCTTCTCGTCGGAGTTCACGACGCCGACCGCCTGGGCGCCCGTCATCGCGCACAGCTGCGTGGCGAACACGCCGAGACCGCCGGCGGCGCCCCAGATGAGCACCCGGTGCCCGGCCTGCATCTCGCACCGGTCGATGAGCATGCGGTAGGCGGTGAAGTAGGTCAGCCCGTAGGCGGCCGACTCCTCCCACGTCAGGTTGTGCGGCTTGGGGAGCAGCTGCTGGGCCTGGACCTTGGTGAACTGGGCGAAGCTGCCCCAGGTCGTCTCGTAGCCCCAGATCTTCTGCGAGGGCGCCGCGAGCGGATCGAGGCCGTGGACCTCGGGGTCCTCGTAGGACGCCTGGTTGCAGTGGATCACGACCTCGTCGCCGGGCTGCCAGCGGGTGACGCCCGCGCCCACCTTCCACACGATCCCCGATCCGTCGGAGCCGCCGATGTGGTGGTCCTCGTCGGGGTGGGAGTCGAACACCGACACCGGGACGCCGCGCGCAGCCCACACGTTGTTGAAGTTCACGCCCGCCGCCATCACGCGCACGATGACCTCGAAGGCGCCGGGCTCGGGGACCTCGATCTCCTCGATCTGGAAGGCGTCGATCGGTTCGCCCTCGCGCTCGCGCCGGATCACCCAGGCGGCCATGGTCTCGGGCAGCTCGCCCGGCTCCGTGTCGATCTTCGACACCGCACTCACATCGACTGCCACGTTTCCAGCACCTCGCTCTGACGTCGGGAAGGGGCCGAAAACCCTACCTAGGTCAGGCGATTGCGGCGGATCCACCAGACGATGGCGAGCGACGAGAGAAGCGACCCGCCCAGGCCGAAGGCCCAGAAGGCCCACGGCGACTGGATGTGGCGCACCAGCCAGCCGAAGTTCATGCCGAAGAAGCCGGTCAGCAGGGTGAGGGGGAGGAAGATCGTCGCCACGATGGTCAGTCGTTCCATGACGACGTTCAGCCGGTTCGACACCGTCGAGAGGTAAACGTCCATCGCGCTCGTGAGCAGGTCGCGATAGCCGTCGATCGTGTCCGAGAGGCGAATGAGGTGGTCCTCCAGGTCGCGGAAGTAGTCCCGCGACGCCGGCTCGAGCCCGGGGATCCTCTCGAGGTCGTCGCCGGCCCGGGTGAAGAGGTCGCGCTCCGGTCCGACGATCCGACGCAGCCCCACCAGATCGCGCTTCAGCTGCGCGATGCGCTGCAGCTGCTCGTCCGTGGGCCGCTCGAGCACCGCGTCCTCGAGCGCGTCGATCTCGTCGTCGATGCGCTCGAGCACCGGGAAGAAGGCATCGGTGAGCGCGTCGAGGATGCGGTAGAGAACGAACTGCTCGGCGCCGGCCTCGCCGCTCTCGAAGTCCTCGCGGAGCGTGTGCAGGGCGGGACACGCGCGGTTGCGGACCGTGACCATTCCGTCGCCGCTGATCAGGAGATGGACCTCCACGACCCCTTCGCGACCGGTGCCCGTGGACACCCCCCAGAACACCATCAACGCGTGGTCGCCGTACAGGTAGAGCTTGGCCCGCTGGCCTTGCGCGCGCAGCTGGCGCCGGGCGAGCGGGTTCAGTCCGAAGAGGTCGTCGAGCGCCGCGAGGTCGTCCTTCGACGGGTCATGGAGATCGAGCCAGAAGAACTCGCCGCGCCCACGCAGCTGCGCGATCTCGTCAGCGTCCAAGGCAGTGAGTACCCGCACCGCCGCGCCACCGTAGCGGCGGCACAGGACGAGCCTCAGGCTGCGCGGACCAGCTCGCCCACGGCCTCCTCGTCCGCCGGCGTGCCGGCGGCGGCATCGACGCCGAGGGGCTCGTGCTCGGCGTGGGCGGGCGCGCCACCGAGCGTGACCAGGGCGACCAGGGCGCCGAACAGCGCCACGCCGGCGCCGAGCAGCAATCCGTAGTGGAGCGCGTGCACGAACGCCTCGCGCGTGGCGTCGGCCACGGTCGGGCTGATCTGGCCCTTCACGCTGAAGCCGAGACCGCCGACCAGGCGATCGCGCTCGCCGGACGGGATCGCCGGGAGCAGCTGCTCGAGCTTGGAGCGCCCGAGCGCGGCCATCAGCGCCCCGAGGGTGGCGACCCCGAAGGTCCCGCCGACCATGCGGCTCATCGAGAGCAAGCCGGATGCGGCGCCTGCCTTGGTCTGGTCCACGGCGTTCATGGCCGCGGTGCTCATCGGCGACATCGTGAGGGCCACGCCGACGCCCATCGCCACGAAGGCGGGAAGCAGGAAGCCATAGCCGGTGTCGACCTGGAGCTGGGACTGCCACAGCAGCGAGGCCGCGACGAGTATCAGGCCGGAGACGATGAGGGGGCGCGGACCGATGCGGTCGGTGAGCCGGCCGGCCACCGGCGCGATGAACATGATCACGATCGTCGAGGGCAGGAAGCGCACCCCGGCCTGGAGCGGGGAGTAGCCGAGGATGTTCTGCATGTAGAGGGCGATGAAGAAGAACATCGCCAGCATCGCGAAGGAGACGACGAAGGCGACGACGTTCGCGCCCAGGAACGTCCGCGAACGGAAGAACGCGAAATCGACCATCGGCACGCGCGTACGCATCTCGATGGCCACGAAGGCGGTGAGCCCCACGACCGCCAGGGCGATCAGTCCCAGGATCCGGGTCGAGCCCCAGCCCCACTGGTTGCCCTCGACGAGCGCGAGCACGAGCGCGGTCAGGCCTGCGGTGAGCGCGACTATGCCGGGGATGTCGACGCGCTTCTCGACGGTCTCGTCGCGCGACTCGTGCGCGGCGAACAGCGTCACCGCGACGGCGCCGACGGCGACGGGCAGGTTGAGGAAGAAGATGGCGCGCCAGCTGACGGACTCGGTGAGGAAGCCGCCGAGCACCGGGCCGATGGCCAGCGCGAGGGCGGACACCCCGGCCCACGTGCCGATGGCCTTGCCGCGCTCGTGTGCCGGGAAGGCGTTCGTGATGATCGACAGCGTCGCCGGCATCATCAGCGCGGCGCCCACGCCCTGCACGGCACGGCCGGCGACGAGCCACGAATCGGTGGGGGAGAGGCCGATGGCCGCGCTCGACGCGGCGAAGATCACGACGCCGGCGAGGAACATCCGCCGCCGGCCGAAGATGTCGCCGAGGCGCCCGCCCGTGACGAGCAGGACGGCGAAGCTCAGGGTGTAGGCGTTGATCGTCCACTCGAGCGACGACAGGTCGGCGTTCAGGTCGCGCTGGATGGACGGCAGGGCGACGTTCACGACCGTGTTGTCGAGCATGATCATGAACAGGGCGAAGCACATCGCCACCAGCGTCCACCAGCGCCGATTGCCCTCGTTGAGGCGTAGACGGGCGGTCACTCGGTGAGTGCCTCAGGTCGGTACGCGGCGATCTCCTCGCGCCCCACGACGGGGGAGAGAGCGTCCAGCAGCCCGCGGCGCTCGTCATCGGTCAGCGTCTGGATGAACTGCTGCAGCAGGGCGACGCGCAGCTCGTTGAGGTTGCGCAGCAGCTCCCGGCCATCCGGCGTGAGGCGGACGCGCTTCATGCGCCGATCCGTCTCGTCCTCGCGGCGCGCGACGAGGCCGCGCTGGTGGAGCGCGTCGATCGAGCGGCTGACGCCGGCGAGGGAGAAGGACAGCTCCTCGGCCAGGTCCTTCAGCGTGTGATCCGCCTCGGCCCGGTCGAGGACGTGCATCAGCTTGACCTGCGTGAGGCTCACGTCCGCCTCGCTGAGCGCGCGGAAGAGGTCGGGGGTGGAGGAGGCGAAGAGGTACGCGAACAGCGTGTACATGTCCCTCGCCAAGCTCCTCCGAGGCGGAGCCTGATGCTTGCTTGCTCGCAGCAGTTGCTTGCATACACGCAAGTATAGCAACGCACGCCAAGGCTGGGAACCCTTGACCGCAACGCCCCCGGCTAGGGCTGCAGCAGGTCGTTCTGCGCCGAAGCGCGCTCGGGTCCGACGCTCACCGCAGCCGGGCTGATGGCGCCGTCGCCCGTCTTGACCTGGTACTTGCCCTGGACGACGTCGAGCTTGATCTGGCCGGTGTCGCCCGGGTTGATCGGGCCGGTGGACTGGGTGACGTCGTCCTTGCTGCCGGACCCGGCCGTCGACGTCTGGAACGTGACGTCCTGCGAGCTGTTGCTCTGGTTGGTCACGATGACCACGATCGGGCCCGCGCCGAACGAGTTGGGCGACACCGAGACGCGCTTGGCTCCGACGAAGGCCGTCACGTTGATGGGCGACGGGGGCCGCGGCTCGTTCTTGTAGTCGTTGTCGTCCCCGCAGCCGCCGATCACAACAGTTCCGGCGAGCAGGGCGACGCATGTCCTCAGCGTCTTGTCCATCCCTCAGGGCCGGACCCTAACTGACGGAATCCGGCAGCGCGAGTATCAGGCGTGCGGCGCGAGGAGCTCGGCGCGCAGCCCCTCGAGCTCACGGAGCCGGCGCTGGAGGTGATCCCATGCGTCCGACTCGGCCTCGTCGTAGGCGCGGCCGGTGAGGTCGCGGAGGCTGTCGCTGTACACCGCCCAGGCGTCCTGGGTGCGCTCGTCGAGCTCTTCCAACGTCTCGTTCCGTGGGGCGGCGGTGGTCATCGAGCGCTCCCTTCCTCTCGGGTGACGGAGGTCATGGTACTCCTCGCCGCCGTCATACCCGCCGGGTACGTTGCAAGCGCCCTCGCACGCCGTCCGGACGCGGGTGTAGGCCATCGGGCATGGATCCGCTCGAGGCTCCGCTGCGCACCGCCGAGTTCCTGGCCGTGGATGTCGAGACCAACGGCTGCGCCGGCGACGAGTGCGAGCTGACCGAGGTCGGCGCCGTGCTCGTGGGCGGCGGGGAGCTGCACGAGCGCTTCGAGTCGCTGGTCGCCGTGCGGGCGCCGCTGGGCCCGGGAATCCAGCGCTTCACCGGCATCTCGCAGGCCATGGTCGACGCGGCGCCGCCGCCCGGGCGCGTGCTCCCGCGGCTGGCGGAGAGGCTGCGCGGGCGGGTGCTCGTCGCCCACAGCGCGAGCTTCGACCGGCGCGTGCTCGCCGTGGCGTTCGAGCGGGCGGGGATGCCCTGGCCGGACCCGCCCGTCCTGTGCACCGTCGCCCTGGCGC
Source organism: uncultured Actinomycetes bacterium (assembly GCA_963842605.1). Lineage (GTDB taxonomy): Bacteria > Actinomycetota > Thermoleophilia > Solirubrobacterales > Solirubrobacteraceae > AC-38. The sequence continues at coordinate 70,190 of CAWJGV010000012.1, read as the reverse complement.
GGCGCTTCGCTCCGCTCGTGCGCCGCCGCGCGCTCGGCCCGCTCGCCGGTTCGCTCGGGATCGACCAGGAGGGCGCCCACCGCGCGCTCGTCGATGCCGAGACGTGCGCGCGCGTCTTCTGCGCCCTGTTCCCGAAGCTGTGCGCCCACGCGCCGACGGTCGGGGACGCGGTCGCGCTCCTGGCTCCGAAGCGCCGCCGGCGCGCCCGCAAGCGCCCCCCGGGGCGGCTCGCCAAGGGAGCGCCCATTCCCGCCGTGGGGCTCGACTTCTCCGGGCTCCCCGACGGGCCGGGCGTGTACACGTTCCGCGACGGGCGCGGGCGACCGCTGTACATCGGCAAGTCCACCTCGGTGCGCCGCCGCGCGCGCTCGCACTTCGCGGCGGCGGCGGAGCACCCGGCGTGGACGGAGCACACGGCGACCGTGGACGGCCAGGCGACGGAGTCCGAGCTCGGCGCGCTCGTGCTGGAGAACCGGCTGATCAAGCGATTGCGCCCGCCGGGCAACGTCGCCCTCAAGCACTCCGACGCCTACGTCTACCTGCGCTGCCGCCTCGACATCTCCTATCCGGTGCTCGAGGTGGCGCCCGAGCCGGCGGACGGCCTCGCGGTCAGCGTCGGGCCGCTGCGCGGCCGCCACGCGGCGCGCGAGCTCGCCGACCACCTGACCTCGCTGTTCTCGTTGCGTCACTGCGGGCGCCGGCTGGCCCGCCGCGAGCACCCCTCGGCCTACGGGCAGATGGGGCGGTGCCTGTCTCCGTGCCTCGGCGACCTCGACCCGAACCTCTACCGCCGCCGCCTCGACGCCGCGCTGGCCCTCTTCGGCGGGAACGACGACGGGCGGGAAGCGCTGCTCGCCCATCTCGACGAGCAGATGCGCGCGGCCGCCCGGGAGCTGATGTTCGAGCGCGCGGCCACGCTGCGTCGTCGGCGCGAGCGCGTGGCGGCGCTGCTCGAGCGCCTCGGCGGCGACCTGCGCGCCACTCACGCCTCTGCGCGCCTGGTGCTGGCGCCGCACCCCGCGGCCAACCGCTTCGACGCCTTCTGGGTCGTGGCCGGCCGCGTCGCCGACTGGGGCCCGCTCCCGCCCGCCGAGGAGGTCGAGCGGCGGACCGCGCTCGCGCTCGCCTCCCGCCCCCCACACCGCGCGCCGGAGTGCGTTCCGCCCGACGCGGTCCACGAGCTGCGGATCGTCTCCACCTGGCTGGACTCCCACCCGGAGGCGCGCGTTCTCGCACTCGACCCGCCCCCGGCGCCGAAGCGCGTGGCGGCGTTCGTCAGAAGTAGTACGGCACCGCGTTCAGCGCGCCCAGCGAGTACCAGGCGCCGAACGCGAGGCTGAGCGCGCCGAGCGCCGGCGCGACGGACACGAAGCGTGCGAGCACCGGCCCGCGCGACAGCGTCCAGCCGAACGTGGTCGAGGCAAGCGCCATCGAGACGGCGGTGAACAGCGCGAACATCAGCAGCGCCGCGATCGCGACGGCGTGGTCGGGGATCGCCGCGAGCAGCAGCACGCCGACTCCCGCCGATCCGCCCATCCCGTGAACGAGCCCGATGCCGTAGGCCTGAAGCGGCGTGCGCGCGCGGCGGGCCGCGGCGTGCTCGTGTTCGTGGGAGTGCAGCTCGCCTCGCCGCCAGCGCATCAGCAGCCGCAGCGCCAGCGCCATGATGAGGACGCCGATTGCGGCTTCGGCGCCCCGCTGGACGGGCTCGGGCAGGTAGGAGTTGAAGAGCACGATCGGCAGCCCGAACACGAACAGCGTGGTCGCGTGGCCCAATCCCCACACGAACCCGAGACGGCCGGCGTCGCGCGGCGAACGCCCCTCGCCGCCGGCGATCAGCGTCGAGACCGCGGTCAGGTGGTCGGGATCGGTGGCGTGGCGCAGGCCCAGCAGGACGGCCACGCCGGCGACGACGAGGAACAGGTCGCCGGTGCTGAGGGCCGCGATGCTCTCGTCGAGCCCGAACATCCTCAGACGCGCTCCTCGTTCCGGGCGCACGCCGGGCAGGCGCCGACGACCGGGAAGTGGGTGAAGCGCGCCTCCCAGCCGAACGCTTCGCGCAGCGCGCCGCGCACGCCGTCGAGGGCCGCCGGAGGGACGGCGAGGTGAGCCCCGCAGCGATCGCAGGACAGGTACTCCCGCTCGCCGGCGCCCGCGAGGGCATAGAGGCCCGGCCCGTGGCCGAAGTGGACGTGACGGACGAGGCCGAGCTGCTCGAGCGTCTCGAGGTTGCGGTAGACGGACGCGAGATCGCTGACCGGCAGGCGTCCCTCGAGGCCTCCGGCGATGCCCTCGGCGCTCACCGGACCGTCGGCCGCGTACAGCGCCCCGAGCACGAGCCGGCGCGCCGCCGACACCCGCAGGCCACCGGCTCGCAGGGCGGCGACCGCGGCGTCGAGCGTGCGCGCGGGCAGGGGCGGAGAGGGGTGGACGACGGTCATGGGGTGGGGAAGAGCGGTGGACCCGACCAACGCTTCTTGGCCTCTCTTGCGATGCCGTCGCCGTTGCGGATCAACTGTTGGCGCCTCACAACTCGGGCACCGCCTTCGCGGTGAGCGCGATCCCCGCCACGACGATCACGAGCGCGGACAGCGCGGGCAGCGCCGTGCCCACCCAGGCGGGCACGCTCAGCCGCGACGTGGCGCGGCCGGCGTAGACCACGGCCAGTCCGAGCGCCGTGAGCGTTCCGGCCAGGCCGAGCGAGAAGGCGACGATGAGCAGCAGGCCGAGGGCGACCTCGTGCTGCGAGACCGCCGCCAGCAGGACGACGAGCGCGGACGGGCACGGGATGAGGCCGGCGGACGCGCCCATCCCCACGAGCCCCTTCCAGGACAGGTCGTGCTCGTGGTCGTGGTCGTGGTGGTCGTGGTGGTGGCGCCGGCGCGCGCGCCGGAAGCGGGACCGCAGCACCCCGGCGCCGATGACGAGGACCATCAGCCCGGAGACCAGGTTCAGCCACGGATAGAGGTCCTCGGGCAGGATGTACTGCGACAGCGCGAGCGTCACGAGCCCGAGCGCGAACACCCCGATCGTGTGGGTGATCGTCACGGTGGCGCCCAGCGCGAGCGCATGGCGGGCTCGGCCCCGGGTGCCCACCAGGTAGGCGGCGACCATCGTCTTGCCGTGACCCGGGGAGAGAGCGTGCACCGCGCCCCAGGCCAACGCGGCCAGCAGGAAGAACAGCAGCACGCCCCGGCCGGCGGCGGCGTCCGCGAACACGCCGGCGAACCCGTCGCCGCCGGAGCGCTCGGCCGTCGTGGCGGGGGTCCCGCCGGGGTCGCGCGGCGCGGTCAGGGTGCCGTCGCCCGGCCGGACTTCCAGCGTCGCCGTGCGCTGGTCGCGCGGGCTCGACAACGCGTCCTTCGGATAGCGGCGCAGCCCGCCCGTGGGGTCGGTGGACGGCGCGGTGGAGCGCACCGACGTTCCCTCGCCCGGCCGCGCCACGACGGCGCGCCAGCCGACTCGCCCGGGGAAGGTCCCGTCTCGCACCTCGACTCGCCCCGCGCCCCGAGCCGGGGCGGCGAACGAGAGCTCGAGCCGCGTGGTCGGCAGCCCGCCCTGGCCAGGCCGGCGCTCGAGCCGCGGCGGGCCGGTCTCGCGCAGCGGCACGCGGCGGCCGTCCGCCGTGACGGCGAGCGCGCGGCGCACCTCGGCCCGCTTGGCCGCGATCACCTCGGCGTCGGAGCGCCCGCGCTCCTGGAAGGTGGGGATCTCCGCCTGGTCGAGGAGATAGCGCAGCTCGATGCGGTCGGCCGAGGCCTTCACCTGCACGAGGTGGTTGACGGAGAAGTTCCCCAGCGGGTGCGCCTCGGCGCCCACGGCGCCGACGGCGAAGACGAGGAGCCCGGCCACCAGCGCGATGACCGCGGCGGCTCGCCTCATCGCAGCCCCTCCAGGGCCCGGCGGGCCTTCGGCGCGTGGTAGGGCGACCAGTGCGGGTTGCGCGCCAGCGACGCGGTCAGCCAGCGGCGGGCGGCCTCGCGGTCGCCGGCGCCGAGCGCGGCGAAGCCGGCGTGGTGGAGGAAGCTCGGGTCGACCGAGCCGAGACGCAGGGCGCGGCGCGCCCACGGGAGCCCTTCGCGAGGTCGCCCGGCGCGCGTGAGCGCCCAGCCCAGCGCGTCGGCGGAGCGCACGCTCGGCGCCTGCGCCCAGGCCCGCCGTGCCAGGCCGACCGCCGCGCGCGGCGAGCCGTGGTTGGCCTCGAACACCGCGAGCTCGACGTCGGTGTTGACGCCGCTGGCCCGAAGCAGACGCTCCTCGGCGCTGACCAGCGCGAGGTCGCGGCGCCCGGCGGCGGTCCGGCCGGCCGCCAGCTCGAGTTCGCCGAGAGCCACCACGTGCTCGGGGAGCGGCAGGCGCGAGACCAGTCGCCGGTACCGGCGGATGGCCGGGCCCGTCGCGCCGCGCGCGGCCTCGACGCGCGCCAGCCCGGCCTGGGCGGCGGCATAGCTGGGGAAGCTGCGCAGCGCCGTGCGATACGCGCGGCCCGCGGAGCCGACCCGCCCGCGGTCGAACTCCAGGTTGCCGAGCAGGGTCTGAACGTACGCGACGTTCTCGCCGCCGGCGGCCGACCCGGCGCTGACCGCCAGGCGCATCGCCTCCTCGGCGCCGGCCAGGTCGCCGTGCAGCTCGCGGAAGTAGGAGACCCGCGCGTACGAGGCCAGGGCCGGCTTTCGGTCCACGAAGGCCTGGAGCTCGCGGCCCGCCTCGTCGTAGCGGCCGAGCTCGACGAGGGCGTCGACGATGACCGGGAACGAGACGTTGGAGGCGGGATTGGCGCGCCGCGCCGCGAGCCCGTCGCGCAGGCCGCCGCGGAAGTCGTGCCGGGCGAGGGCCAGCGTGCCCAGGCCGGCGAGCACCTTGTAGTTGCGCCCATCGGCGCGCTCGCCGCGGCGCAGCGCGGCCTCCGCGCGGACGTAGAAGCCCGGGTCGCCGGTCTCGCGCACCTTCTGCAGGTAGGCGCCGGCGAGGCCCGCGAAGTTGGCGGCGTCCCCGGGCTCGGCGCGGGCCAGGCGCTGGTAGCCGGCGATCACCTGGTCGGTCGAGGCCGACGGCGGCAGTGGCGCGACGTCGCGCGCCACCGGCGCGCTCGGGTTCTCGCCGCGCCCCAGCAGCGCGAACACGGCCAGCGCGGCCAGGAAGGCCGCGGCGATCGCGGCGAGCTTGAAGGAGAGGGGGCGCTGGAGGGCGGAGTTCATGTCGGCCTGGGAAGGAATACGGACGGGAGGGGGCGTTGGACGCCCCCTCCCGAACCGTTGTCTTCTGGCTACGGCGCCGGGGGCATCAGGTTGCCCGGCGTCGGATCGTGGTCGGGCTCCACTCGCTTGAGCGAGGAGTTGAACCCGTTGACCGGCGATGCGGCGTACGGGAACGACGTCAGGAACGGCACGTCGTTGCGGTCGACCCCGTCGCCGAGGGGCAGCTGCTTGCCGCCCTGGTTTGCCGGGACGAGGAACCCGCCGATGACGCGCAGCTCGATGTCCACGACGTCGTCGGTCAGGCGCCGCCCGTTGGGGAACCCGCCCAGGTCTCCGGCGATGACGCCGAAGCGGTTGGGCGTGGCCGTCGGGGGCACGCCGAGGTTGATCTTCAGCGTGTCCGCCGGCACGGCGTTCGGCGCGATCTTCGTCTTGCCGGGAAGCCCGACGAGGAGCGCGTCGACGATGTCCGTGCGGTTGTCGGTCTTCACGCCCAGGTCGAACAGGGCGTTGATGACCCCGGCCAGTTCCGGCTTCACGACGAACTTGCCAAAGTTCTTGGCGTCGTCGCTCGGCTGGGTGGCGTTGAACTTGTCCTTCAGCCCAACGGGGATCACGACCTCGTTGACGAGCGGGTTGCCGAGTCGGCTCACCTGCACGTCGCGGCCGCGGCCCGAGGAGCCGCCGGACACGGTGTTGCCGCCATTGACCTGCAGGCGGGGGCGTTCGGTGCTCGACCAGACGCCGACGACGGCGTTCTTGGCGGCCGCGCCCGAGACGGACTTGCGGTCGCGGGTCACCTTGGCCTCGGGCACCTGCAGCACGACCGAGTGGACGTTGTAGCCCGCCAGGTCATCCTTCCCGCCGCCCTCGTTACCCGTGCCCTTGCGCAGGTTGATGCCGTCGAACGTCGTCCCGAGGTCCACGAAGAACGGATCCTCGCGCTGACCCGCGAACACCTTGCCGCCGCCGGGCAGGCTCTTGATGGCCTGGTTGGCGACCGCGTCGTAGTTCGGGAAGGTCTTCGGACCGACGTTGTTCGGCGCGACCGGGAGGTTGCGCGCCACGACCTTCGCGGAACGCAGACGGCCGTTCCGGTAGGTCTCCCGCGTGACCCGGTAGGTCTGCAGGACCTGGAGCTTGCGGTCGCTCAGCGACGTCACTCCGGGCAGGGCGTACAGGAACGAGTTCTTGTTCCGGTAGTTGGTCTTGAACTCGAACTTGTAGCGGACGTCGTACTTGCCATCGCCCGTGTTGTCCACGTTGATGTAGTAGTCAGCGCGGTCGTCGAAGCGATAGAAGTTGGGCCCGCCGGCCCCGTCCTCGAAGGGGATCCAGTTCGCCACCACCGTGAGCGCACCGGGGGCGTCGTCGGCCGTGAAGGCGTAGACGTCGGTGTCGTCCGCGGAGGGGTCGAGCATGGTCCCCGGCGCCTCGCGGTGGCTCGAGCCGAAGCTGAGAGAGACCGCGAGGATGCCGGCGGCGAGTGCCGCCATCAGCGCGAGCAACCGGAACTTGCCCGCGCGCTTGAACAGATGCATCCTCACTCCTTTGAGAGGGTTCATGGGATGTGGCGGGGTGCGTTCGATCGGGGCGGACGGATCAGCCTGGCCGGAATAAATCTCCCTGCAAATCCAGCCCTTCTGCGAGCGCTCGTACTTGCGAATCGGTCGCGCTGCGGTCACCCCTGCGGCCGGTCGCGTCTCGCCCTGCGCTGCTCGCCGCGATCGCCTTCGCCGGCTGCGGCGGCGCGGCGACAAGGTCGACACCGAGGACGCAGGCCACGCTTCGCCGCGAGGTCGGACCCTTCACCGGGTCCCAGCACCTCAACCACTCCGTGACCGCGCTCGACTGCCCGGGCGAGGTCGACAAGGGAGCGGTCTACGAGTGCGGCGTCTCCTGTCCGACGGGTCGCCGGCACGGCGGGTCACGCCCGCGGCCAAGACGATCTCCTGGACCGGGACGCTGCGCCACGACGGCGCGACCGTCCGCTCGTCGCACGCCGGTTGAGCCCGGAGCCCCGGCAGGGGCGCGGTTCAGACTTTGACTTTGGTTCAAGCGGGTGTAGCCTGCCTCGAATGAGCACGCTCGAGACCCGCACAGCCCCCGCCGCCGCCATCTCCTACGAGGACCTCTACGCCCGCTGGGAGCAGAGCAACTGGAGCGCCACCGAGATCGACTTCACCGAGGACGCCCGTCAGTGGCGCGAGGTGTTCACGGAGCACGAGCGCAAGGCCGCGCTGTGGAACTACGCGCTGTTCTTCTGGGGCGAGGACGCCGTCGCCGACAACCTGAGCCCGTACATCGACGCGGCGCCGCTGGAGGAGCAGAAGTACTTCCTCACCACCCAGCAGGTCGACGAGGCGCGCCACGCCGTCTTCTTCAAGCGCTTCATGCACGAGGTCGCCGGCGTGGGCGACGGCACGATGTCGGGCGGGCTGGAAGCGATCAAGCCCGAGCTGACGTGGGGCTTTCGCAAGGTGTTCGACCGCCTGGACACGATGGCCGACGAGCTGCGCAAGGATCGCTCGCGGCCGAAGCTCGCGGCGGCGATCACGCTCTACCACGTGATCATCGAGGCCGGCCTCGCGCAGTCGGGGCAGCACTTCATCACCTCCTACCTGGCCGACCGCGACCTGCTTCCCGGCTTCCGCGAGGGGATGGAGAACGTCGCCCGCGACGAGCAGCGCCACATCGGCTTCGGGGTGAAGCTCCTGCACGACCTCGTGGCCGAGGACCCGCGCTGCCGCGCGGCCGTGGCCGACACCCTGCGCGAGGTCCTCCCGTGGACGGCCGCCGTGCTCGTCCCGCCCGACTGGGACGAGAGCTACGTCACCTGCTTCGGCTTCACCTTCGACGAGATCGGCGAGGAGGGCTCGCGGTCGGTGGAGACCAAGCTGCGCAGCGCCGGGCTTCCGCTCGAGGATCTTCCCGGCCCTCCACCCGTCCCGCTCGATCTCAGTCACGTGGAGCGCACGCGCCGCGGGCGCCAGCTCGTGCAGGCCGGTGTGCTGGGCGAGAAGAACGGCCCGCCGGCGAAGGACCCCGAAGCGCAGGAGCTGCTGTTCGACACGATCCGCCGCTCGGTCAACCCCGAGCACGGACTGCGCAGCTCGCTCACCGTCCAGTGGGACTTCCCGGACGCGGACCCGTGGTACGTGGTCGTCGACAACGGCTCGAGCCGGGCCGAGCAGGGCCGCGCGCCGGCCCCCGACGTCACGCTGCGCTCGAGTTGGGAGGACTTCGTCGACCTCGCGGGCGGCCGGCTCGACCCGCGCCGCGCCGTGCTCACCCGCCGGCTGCGGCTGCGGGGCCGCGTGCGCGCGCTGCTCGCCTTCCCGCGCGTCTTCGGGCGCTAGCCGGCCCTTCAACGGCGGCATCGAGGGGGTCGGGTCGGGTCGCGGCGGCGGACCATTCGGACGGTTTGACCGGCCATAGGCGGCTCAACGGTCCAACGCCGACCGCGTCCCGCCGCTCCCGGCACTGAAAGGGATCTTGCAACGCCACCGGCGGCGGAGGGTGGGGCGGCTGCGCAGCGAATCTTCGGGCGATGCGACGGTCGCGCCTGCTTGCCCTCCTCGCCGCCGCCTGCGCGGTGGCTCTCGCCGCCCCGATGCCGGCCGCGGCGACCGACGCCTCGGGCGGTGCGATGGCGCCCGCCGACGCCTCGGTCGAGCCCTACACGGGCGGCTTCGTCGGGCCGGCCGACGACCCGGCTCCGACTTCCCCCGCGCCCGTCACGCCGCGGGTCGCCAACCCGCCCACGGCGGCGGCCGCGCCCTCCTCGCCCTCGACGGCAGCACCCGCGCCGGTCTCGCATGCGACCGGCAACGCCGTCGAGCCCCCAGCCGGGGGCGACGAGCCCGCGACGGATGACTCCCCTGCGCTCGAGCCGCTGCCCCCGAGCAGCGGGCAGGCCCAGGCGAACGCGAACAGCGGGGACACCGGGCGCTCGCTGGCCCTGACGGGCGGCGATATCGTGACCACGTTGACGCTCGGCCTCGGTCTCCTCGCCGCGGGCCTCGCCGGGACGGCGATCGCCCGCCGGCGCCGCGACGCGGCGGGCCAGTACTCCTAGGAGAAGGGCAGCTCGACGACCTCGGCGCTGACGCCGCCCTCGCCGGCGGTCACGGTCGCGCCGGGCTCGGCCTCGCGACGCACGAGCGCGAGGGCGATCGGACCGAGACGGGGGAGACGGCGACCGTGCCCAGCCGCCCGACCTCGCGGTCGCCGAGGCGCAGGGCGTCACCGGCCTGCGCGGGGCCCGACAGGCGCAGCCCGCGCAGATGCCGGTTCGGCTTGCCCCGGTAGTGGAGACGCGCGACCGTCTCCTGGCCCACGTAGCAGCCCTTGGTGAACGACACCGCGCGCTCGTTGAGGCCGGCCTCCTGGGGGATCACGGAGTCGTCGAGGTCGATCCCGTAGCGGGGCCGGCCTCGCTCGACGCGCCGTGCCTCGGCCGCCTCGTCGGACACCGGGACCGCGCCGCGGCGCCTGCAGGGCCGCGCGCAGATCGTCGGTGCGCGCGGCCTCGCACAGCACGTCCACCCCGGCGTCCGTGACGATCAGTCGGACGGGGATGCCGTCGAGCTCCGCGGCCCTGTGTGAGTACTCGGTCGCGGCGAGGTCATCGGCCTCGGTCACGGCGCGGGACCGCGGCCCCTCCAGCGACAGCAGCCCGTGCTCGAGCGTGCGCTTGTGCACCTCGACCTCGTGTCCGATGCGCCCGCGCCACAGCACGTTGAACACCTCCTGGAGCGCGGCGCGCTCGGTGTCGAGCAGCAGCTCGTCGCCCGCTCGCAGGACGCGCAGGTCGCCCAGCATCTTGCCCTTGGGGGTGAGCACGGCCGCGTAGCAGCCCTCCCCGTCGGCCAGCGCCTCGATCTCGTTGCTCACCAGCCCGTTGAGAAACGAGTCCGCTTCGGAACCGGTGAGGGCGAGCTTCCCGCGCTCGGAGCGGTCGAGCAGCCCGCAGCCGCCGGACAGCTCCTCGTAGTCGGCGGCGATGCGGTCGGCGACGGCCATGGATCGAGGATAGCGACCGGTCACGGCTTGAAACCTATGTTTAGCCATGCCAAAATCACGGATCGTGGCAGGCAAGACCACACATGAGACCACCTCGGCGATCGAGGACTACGCCAAGGCGATCTACTCCCTCGAGGAGCGCGGAGAGGGCGCCGTGAGCACGAACGCGCTCGCCGAGCGCCTCGGCGTCACCGCCGGTTCGGCCTCCGGGATGGTCAAGCGCCTCGACGAGATGGGGCTCGTCACCCACGTGCCCTACCGGGGCGTGCAACTCACGCCGACCGGCGTGCGGCTGGCGCTCGAGGTGATCCGCCACCACCGGCTGCTGGAGCTCTACCTCGCCAAGGCGCTCGACGTGCCGTGGGACCGCGTGCACGAGGAGGCCGAGGTGCTGGAGCACGTCCTGTCGGAGGAGCTCGAGGAGCTCATCGCGGTAAAGCTGGGCGACCCCACCGTGGACCCCCACGGCGACCCGATCCCCACGCGGGATCTGGAGATGCCGGAGCGTGACACGGTGGCGCTTCAGGCGCTCGCCGCGGGGCAGGCGGGGACCTTCGTGCGCGTCTCGGACTCCGAGCCCGAGATGCTGCGCTACCTGTCGGACCGCGGCATCTCGCCCGGCGCCGGGTTCGCCGTCGTCGACAAGCAGCCCTTCGACGGGCCGCTGTTCGTCCGCTTCGGGACGGACACGCACGTGATCGGCGGCGCGCTCGCTCGCGCCATGCGCGTGGAGGTGAGCGCATGAGTCCCGTCCCGCCGCCGGGCGAGGGCACGGCGGTCGCGCTGCGGGCGCCCAGCCCGCCCAGCCCGCTCACCCGCATTCGCTCCCGCGGCCGCATCCGCGGCACGCTGCCCCTCCTGGGGCCGGCGTTCGTCGCGTCCATCGCCTACGTCGACCCCGGCAACTTCGCCACGAACATCTCGGCGGGCGCGGAGTACGGCTACCTGCTGCTGTGGGTGATCCTCGCCGCCAACCTGATGGCGATGCTGATCCAGAACCTGTCGGCGAAGATCGGCATCGCCACCGGCAAGAACCTCCCCGAGCTGTGCCGTGAGCACTTCTCGCGCCCGGTGACCTGGGGGCTGTGGGTCCAGGCCGAGCTGATCGCCATGGCCACCGACCTGGCCGAGTTCGTCGGGGCCGCGATCGCGCTGAACCTGCTGTTCGACGTGCCGCTGTTTCCCGCGGGCCTGATCACCGCGGTTGTCGCCTTCGCGATCCTCGGGCTCCAGAGCCGCGGATACCGGCGCTTCGAGCTCGCGGTCATCTTCTTCCTCGGCATCATCCTGCTCGGGTTCCTCTACGACACGCTGCGGATCGGAGCCGACCCCGCCGGCGTGGCGGGCGGCTTCGTGCCGGGGTTCGCCGGCGGCGACTCGATCCTCCTGGCCACGGGCATCCTCGGCGCGACGGTCATGCCGCACGTGATCTACCTCCATTCCGCGCTTACACAGCGGCGTGTCCCTACCGAGAACGCCAACGAGCGGCGCAAGCTGCTGCGGTTCACGCGCATCGACGTGATGATCGCGATGGGCCTCGCGGGGCTGGTGAACATGTCGATGCTGATCATTGCCGCGTCGCTGTTCCACGGGACGTCGCTCGACGTCGACTCGATCGAGAAGGCGCACGCCGGGTTCTCCAACCTCGTCGGGCCCGAGGCGGCGCTCGCGTTCGCGCTGGCCCTGCTCGCGTCGGGGCTGGCGTCCTCGAGCGTGGGGACCTACGCCGGCCAGGTCGTGATGCAGGGCTTCATCCAGCGGCGCATCCCGCTGGTCATGCGCCGGCTGGTCACGATGATCCCGGCGCTGATCGTGCTCGCGATCGGACTGGACCCGACGCGGTCCCTGGTGATCTCCCAGGTCGTGCTCTCGTTCGGGATCCCGTTCGCCCTCGTGCCCCTCGTCCTCCTCACGCGCCGGCGCGACGTGATGGGCGACCTGGCCAACCATCGCGTGACGACGTTGGTGGCCGCGGTCGTGGCCGCGCTGATCAGCGCGCTGAACATCTTCCTGCTCTACCAGACGTTCTTCGGATGACGGTCGTCGAGCGCACGACCGAGGTGCCGGCGCCGGCCGGCGCCGTGTGGGACCGCGTGACGAGCGTCGAGGGCATCCAGCACGAGCTGCGTCCGTGGCTGCGGATGACCGTGCCGCGTGGGGCCCAAGGGATCTCGCTGGGGGACGTCGAGCTCAACCGCCCGATCGGCCGCAGCTGGGTGCTGGCGCTCGGCGTCATCCCGTTCGACTACGACGACATCACCCTCGTCGAGCGCGGGCCCGGCCTGCGCTTCCTCGAGCGCTCGCCGATGGGCTCCATGCGCCTGTGGCAGCACGAGCGCGTGGTCGAGCCCCGCGGCGACGACGCCTGCGCGGTGACCGACCGGCTGACCTTCGAGCCGCGGGTCCCCGGCGCCAGGCGCCTCGTGCGGCGCATCATCGAGCGGATCTTCGCGCACCGCCACCGGCGGCTCCACGGCTGGTTTGCCGCCTCCTAGGCGGTAGGCTGCGGGGCGTGCGCCAGCGCCTCGCCGAGAGCTTCCAGGAGGTCGTCGACTCGCTGCCCGACGACTGGACGGACCTCGAGTTCGACCTGCGCCTGGAGGACGAGTCGCGCTACATCGACGCCGCGGTCTATCTCGTGACGTGCAACGCGCAGCCCTACTCGCGCCACGACTGGCACTGGCGCGTGCTCGTCGCCCACCGCTTCGGTCACGCCGCGGCCGCGCCCGCGGTTCACGGGACGCTCAAGCTGCTCGACGACGCGGACATCGAGGGCGAGATCGCCGTGCGCGAGGTGCGCAGCGGCCGGGTCGAGGTCGAGCCGATGTGGGGCCGGCCCGAGTCGATCCGCGAGCAGTTCCGCCGGCTCAACGCCCAGTAGGGATCTCCGATGGCCCGCGTCGTCGCCCTCGTCCCCGACCTCCTGTTCGGCTCGAAGGTGCTGTCGATGCTGGAGGGCGCGGGGCACGAGGTGACGCTGACGGCCGAGGAGGACGACGCGCGTACCGAGGCCGAGTTCAGCGACGTGCTCGTCGTCGATCTCACGACCGACACGATCGACGGGATCATGCTCGTCGACTCGATGGTGGCGGGCGGCGAGCTGCGGAGCCAGCGGACGCTGGGCTTCTACTCGCACGTCGAGACCGACGTTCCGGACCGCGCTCGCGAGGCCGGCTTCGACCTCGTCGTCCCGCGATCGCGCATGGCGCGGGAGGGCGCGGAGCTCGTCGGGCGCCTCGCCGAGGGGGCGACGACCTGATCGCCCTGGTCACCGGCGCCTCGAGCGGCATCGGCGAGGCCACCGCGCGGCACATCGCACGCCAGCCGGGCTGGGAGGTCGCCCTCGTGGCCCGGCGCGAGGAGCGCCTCCGCGGGCTCGCCGAGGAGCTGGGCGGCGCCACCGTCGTCGCCGCCGATCTGACCGAGGAAGGCGCGCCCGCGCGCGTGCGCGAGGCGCTCGAAAGCGAGCGCGGCGGGCAGCTGCACCTGCTCGTCAACAACGCCGGCGGCGCATGGCGTGGGCGCTTCGGCGAGAGCGGCTGGGACAACGTGCGCCGCCACATGGAGCTGAACTTCGACGCCGTCGTGCGCCTCACCGAGGCGCTGCTGCCGCTGCTGCGGGCGAGCGCACCGAGCTCGATCGTCAACGTCTCGAGCACCGCCGGGCGGGTGGCGCGGGGCAACTCCGGCTCCTACTCGGCGGCCAAGTTCGCGCTCGCCGGCTGGACCGACGCGCTGCACCTCGAGGAGGGCCCGAACGGGATCCACGTCGGCCTCGTGCTGCCCGGGCTTCGTGGCCACCGAGGGCTTCCCCCAGCGCGAGCTGGTCGAGCGGCGCGCCACACGCTGGTTGGTCTCGTCGCCGGACAAGGTGGCCGACGCGATCTGGGACGCGGGGCCGGGCGGCAAGGCCGAGCGCTACGTGCCGCGCCCGTACTGGCTGGCCGCCGCGACCCGCGCGGTCGCCCCGCGGCTCGTGCGCCGAGCCCTGCGCGGCGGCGGCGGGGCGATGACGCCCGCCACCGGCGGCGACGCCCGCCCGCCTGAATAGTACTCCGCGCCGCTTCTCAGGCAACGAAACAAGGAGGAGCCAGTGGAAGAGCGGGGCACGCCGGCCTACATCGCCGAATTCATCGGGACCTTCTTCCTCGTCCTCTTCATCTGCATGATCGTGTCGATCAACTCGCCGGGCGGGCTTCAGGTGACCGACTTCGCCGTCATCGGGCTGGTCCACGCCTTCATCCTGGCCATGCTCGTCTACTCCCTCGGCGGGACGTCCGGGGCGCACTTCAACCCCGCGGTCACGGCCGCGCTGGCGGGCCTGCGCAAGATCGCCCCGCTCGACGCGCTGATCTACTGGCTCGTCCAGCTCTCGGGCGCCGTGGCGGCCGCGCTCGTGACCAAGCTCCTGCTGCTCGACGAGGGCAAGGCCGCCAACTACGGGGCCACCACCGTGTCGGAGAAGTTCCTCCAGGGCAAGGCGCTGTCGGGACTGCTGTGCGAGATCATCGGGACGTTCGTCCTGATGTGGGCGATCATGGGCGTCGCCGTCAACCCGCGCGGCGAACGCGCCTGGGCGGGCTGGGTCATCGGTATCGCGCTGGGAGCGGGCGTTCTGGTCTTCGCCCCGCTCGACGGCGCCGGGTTCAACCCCGCCCGCTGGTTCGGGCCGGCGATCGTCTCGGGTGAGTACGCCGACTGGTGGATCTACATCATCGGCCCGGTGATCGGAGCCCTGCTCGCCGCGTTCGGCTACAAGGCGCTGGTCCTCGACACGCACGAGCGCGAGCGCCGGAAGCGCCGATAGAGACGCTGGACTAGGCGCCGCCCGCCGGGCTCGAACGGCAGCATCGAGGGGGGTCGACTCGCGGACGGTTCGGGATCCGCAAGTGTCCTGCCTAGGGTGTCGCATCGCGACCTCAGGGCCGGAAACTTGCGACCGGAACGGCCCCGGGCCGACCCCCTCGATGCCCGTCGTTCGTCTGAGCCGGCACGCGCCGGTGCTTAGACTCCGGGGCGGATGCGCCGGCGCGTCACCTTCTCCCGCAACCTGACGCTCTCGCTGTCGCGGACGTGTCAGTGCTACTGCAAGTACTGCGCGTTCGCCACGCACCAGGCGCACCTGCACGAGCCCGACGAGGTCATCGACATGCTCGACGGCGCGGCGCGCCGGCAGGTCAAGGAGCTTCTGGTCCTCACCGGCGAGCGGCCCGAGGTCAACCCGGAGGTGGCCGAGCGTCTGCGCGCGTTCGGGCATGAGGACTTCACGGCCTACGTGGCGTGGGTGTGCGAGCGCGCGCTGGAGCGCGGGCTGCTGCCGCACACCAACCTCGGCGTGCTGTCGCGCCGCGACCTGGCGCGGCTGCGCGAGGTGACGGCGTCGCAGGGGCTGATGCTCGAGTCGGTCAACCCCGACCTCGTGGCGCACCAGGGCTCCCCGACCAAGCACCCCGACCGCCGGCTGGAGACGATCCGCGCCGCCGGCGAGCTGCGCATCCCCTTCACCAGCGGCATCCTCGTGGGCATCGGGGAATCGCCCGAGGAGCGGGTCGCCGCGCTGCAGGCGCTGGCCGAGGTCCACGGCGAGTACGGCCACCTGCAGGAGGTCATCCTCCAGAACTTCGTCCCGCATCGCCGCTACCACGGGGAGGAGCCGGCGGACATCGCGGCGGGGGCGGCCGACGACTACTGGCGCACGGGCCTGAACGCGCCGCCCGAGCTCGAGCCTCCCGGTTGGGCGACCCCGATCGACATCGACGAGATGCGCCGGCTCGTGCGCGAGGCCCGGCGTTTGCTGCCCGGCGTCGGCGTCCAGATCCCGCCCAACCTCGCCGACTGGTGGCCGGAGCTCGTCGGCGAGGGCGCCACCGACCTCGGCGGGCTGAGCGCCAACGGAGATCACATCTCGCCCGAGCACCCGTTCCCCTCGCCCCACCAGGTTCGCAAGCGCCTGGCCGCCGACGGCGTCGCGCTGACCGAGCGCCTGTGCGTGTACCCGCAGTACATCGGCGAGGAGTGGATGGCCCAGGGCGTGCTCGACGTGGTCAAGCGCAGCTACTGGAGCTTCATCCCGCGTCGCGGCTCCGGCCGCCAGGAGCCGCCGTTCGCCATCCGCTCCGACCTGGTCGGGCCCGCGGTGGAGCGCGCGCGGGATGGGGAGTGGCTGTCGCGCGAGGAGCTCACGGCGCTGTTCGCCGAGACGCGGCCGAGGGCGATCGAGGAGATGCGCGCGGCCGCCGACGAGCTGCGCGCGCAGCTCGCGGGGGACACGGTGACCTTCGTCGTCAACCGCAACATCAACGTCTCCAACATCTGCACGGTGGGCTGCGCCTTCTGCGGGTTCGGGCAGGGAAAGCGCTCGCCCGACGCCTACGAGCACTCCGAGGAGGAGTTCCGCCGGCGCGTGCGCGAGGCCATCGACTACGGGGCGAGCGAGATCTGCATGCAGTCGGGCATCCACCCCGACTGGGACCTGGGGGAGTACGAGCGCTGGCTGCGCGTGGCCAAGGACGAGGCGCCGCACATCCATCTGCACGCCTACTCGCCGATGGAGGTCGCGCACATGAGCGACGTCAGCGGGCTGGCGCCGCGCGCGGTCTTCGAGCGCCTGCGGGAGGCCGGGCTGGATTCGACGCCGGGCACGGCGGCCGAGGTGCTGCACGACGGGGTGCGCCAGCGCATCAGCCCGAACAAGCTGCCGGTCGCGCGCTGGGTCGAGGTCATCGAGGCCTCGCACGCCGCCGGGCTGCGCTCGACGGTGACGGTGATGTTCGGTCACGTCGAGGAGCCGTGGGAGCTGGCTGAGCACATGCGCGTCGTGCGCGAGCTCCAGGAGCGCACGGGCGGGTTCACGGAGTTCGTCCCGCTCTCGTTCATCCCCTTCCACACCCTGCTCGGGCGCACGCACGGGATCGAGGAGATCTCGCGGGAGGAGAACCTCAAGCACACGGCGGCCTTCCGCCTCGCCCTCGGGCGCAGCGTCTCCTCGCTTCAGGCCAGCTGGGTGAAGATGGGCCTCGATGCCGCCACGGAGGCCCTGCGCTGGGGCGTCAACGACCTCGGCGGCACGCTGATGGAGGAGAACATCAGCCGCCTCGCCGGCTCCTACCACGGCGTGCGCCTCGACCCGCCCGAGCTGATCGCCGCCGCGCACCGCGCCGGCCGCCCCGCCGCCGAGCGCACGACGCTCTACGACATCCGCGAGCACCATCCGCTGCCGGAGCCGGCCGCGGCCTAGGTCAGGGCGATCCCGCGGACTGACGAATGTGGAGCGGTTCCTACTCCGCTCCGGCCGTGTCCTGGGGCGTGCTCGCGCGCTGAGGATCGATCCCGGTCGCACGCAACGTGCGCTCGTGGCCGATGTACCACTCCATCCGCACGCCCAGCCCGTCCCGCAGGGTGAGGACGTAGCCGGCGTCGTCGGCGATCTCCAAGCCGCTTCCGCGACCGCGGACGCGGAAGACCGAGAGGAGTATCACGCGGTCGCCGTCCTCGAAGATCCGCTCGACGTCCACATGGCTGCTCTCGTAGCTGTCCTCGAGCCTCTGGACGACCTGCCGCCAGCCCTCGCGGCCGCGGCGGATCCCCGGTTCCAGCGCCTCCGGAGGGCTGACGAACGCGAAGTCCGGTGCGACGAGGCCGAGATCGAAGACGTCTTCGCCGCGGTTCACCGCGTCGATGATCTTCAAGGCAACGTCGACGTTCTCGCTCACCGGAAGAGATCTTCCTCCAGCGGGCGGATCAGGGCGGCAGCTCCCGGGCCGTCCTCGGACGTGACGAGGTGCTCGAGGCCGCGCACGACGACGGCGGGCTCGCCGGAGTCCTTGCCGCTGCGCGCGAGGTCGGCGGCGGCGGCCGTCTCGTCGGCCACGGCGATCCAGGTCGCCGCCAGCTCGCGTCCGTCGCGATCCGTCCGCCCGCGCCAGTCGTCCAGCGGCGCCAGGCCGGCGCAGCCGATCGCCACCTCGCTCTGGCCATGACGCCAGGCGCGGCCGAACGAGTCGGTCACGAGGACCGCGGGCGCGACTCCGGCCTGCTCGCGCAGGCCCGCTCGCAGGCCGCGCGCCGAGGCGTCAGGGTCGACGGGCAGCAGGACGACGGCGCCGGGCTCGCCGGCGTTGGAGGCGTCGACGCCGGCGTTGGCGCACACGAATCCGTGGCGCGTGCGGCAGATCAGCACTCGCTCGTCGCGCACGACCTCGGCCGCCTCGTCGAGCACGACCTGGACGTGACGCGGATCGCGGTCCAGCCGCGTCGCCAGCTCGCGTGCTCGCTCGCCCGGCTCCACCTCGCCCAGCCGCCTCACCCGGCCCTCGGCCTTCGACACCACCTTGTGGGCCACGCACAGGACGTCCCCGTCGCGTAGCGACCCCGCCGCCGCTTCGACGAGCAGCGCGGCCAGGTCATCGTCCGAGCCTACCTCGGGCAGGCCGCCCAGCGGAGCCGCCGAGAGGTGGCTCACGCCACGGGCGAGCGGCCGGCGATCGCGTCCAGCACGTGATCGGTGCGCAGGCGCGGCCCGCCGCGCGCGGCGAGCGCGGCGCGCAACGCCTCCAGGTCGGCCGAGGTGTCCACGTCGAGGAGCAGCGACGCCGGCTCGCGAACCGCCACGGTCGCCCCGGCCGCCTCGGCGGCGGCGGAGTGGCGCGCGAACGATCCGGCTCCGAAGGCGGGAGCGATCGCGCCCGGGGGCGCCAGGAGAAGTGCGTTCGTGCCAGTGCCGTGGCGGTCCGAGACGATCGTCACCGCCGGCGGCGCGAGCCGCTCGGCGAGCAGCTCGTCGACCTCGGCGGGCTCCAGAGCAGGACAGTCGCCGGGGACGAGGAGGACGCGCTCGGCGCCCAGCTCCAACGCGCGGGCCACGCCAGCCGCGGCGGCGGGACTCTGACCGGCGTCCTCCTCGTCGGGCAAGACCTCAGCCCCCGCGGCGAGGGCCGGCGCGCTGGCCCGGGACTCGTTGGTCACGACGAGCACTCCGCCGAGCCCGCGCACGCGGCCCAGGGCGGTCAGGACGTCGCGCACCATCGCCTCGGCCAGCACCTCGCGCGCCCATGGCTCCAGTCCCTCCGCGAGGCGCTGCTTGGCCGCGGTGAAGCGCTTGACGGGGAGGACGGCGATCGTGTGCATACGCACCACCGGAACGCTAGCGCGAGGGGCCCTCGCCCAGAGCGCGCAGACACCGCATCGAGCGGATACTCACCTCGCGAGCGCGTCCGCGAACGCGAGCGTCTCGTCGGCCACGCGGCGGCGGGCCTCCGGCGTGTCGAGGAGCACGTCGGTCTGGAGCACCGGCACGGCGTCCGTGCGCTCGTCGGCCACCAGCCCGTCGATCAGGCCCGCGTAGCCGGCCGCGACGCCGCCGGCGTCGAGCGGGTTTCCCGCCCACTGCATGAACGCGTCGGTCGGTCCCTTGAGGACCTGACCGCCGACCAGGGGCGACACGGCGACCACGGGGGCGGGCGCGGCGCTCAGCGCCTCGCGCAGCCCGGGCACCGCCAGGATCGGCCCGATCGAGATGACGGGGTTGGAGGGGCCGATCACGATCGCCCGCGCGGCGGCGATCGCCTCGAGCGCCTCGGGCGACGGGGCGGGCGGCCGCCGCGCCCTCGAACTCCACGCCGTCCACGGGCGCCGCCGCGCGCGCCCTGATCAAGTACTCCTGGAGCGGCCACCAGCGACCGGCGTGGCGAACCTTCGTGCGCACCCGGTCATCGCTCATCGGGAGCACGCGGCCCGGCACGCCGAGCGCCTCGCGCAGGACGTCGAGCGCCTCCGTCAGCCGCGCGCCGTCGGCCAGACGCGCCGCGCGCTGTACGCACACCGCGAGATCGCGGTCGCCGAGGTTGAACCACACGTCCTCGCCCAGCTCGCGCAGCCCCTCCATCACCTCGAAGGTGTCGCCCCGCAGGCCCCAGCCGCGCTCGTCGATGCGGTCGGCCAGCCAGTAGAGGACGAGGTCGGGATCGGGGGAGACGTGGGCGCCGTAGACCTCGACGTCGTCGGCGGTGTTGGCCACGACGACGAGCTCGTCGCCGACCACGTCGAGCATGCCGCGGGCGAGCTTGGCCCCGCCCGTCCCGCCGGCCAGGACGACTACTTCGCCGGCCACAGCTCGTCCGGCAGACCGGTGATGCGAATCCCGGCGTGAGTCTTGTAGCGGGCGTTCGTCGAGATGAGCAGCGCGGTCAGCGGCTCGACGATGCTCGCCATCTCCAGGCGCCCGGCATCCACGCAGCGCAGCCCGGGGATCCGCCCGATGATCTCGGCGGCGGCGCGCTTGTCCGCCTTGCGGTCGCCGCAGATCAGCACGTCCTCGTCGAGCTCGTGGTCCAGGTCCGAGAGCGTGGAGGCGCTGATCGTGTGTAGCGCCGAGACGACGCGCACTCCCTCCGGCGCCATCTCGGCCGCCTGCTGCGCCGCCGAGCCCTGCGGGACTCCGAGCACGCGCGTGGCCTTGCCGCCCACGGCCGCGGCGAGGGGCACGGTCGCGTCGACGAGGAGCTGGCCCTCCCTGAGGACCGGCGCGAGGTTGCCGAGGTTCTCCGCCTGGTTGCGGAAGGGGACGCACAGGAAGACGGTCTCCGCCCGCTTCGCGGCCTCCGGGTTCTCGACTCCCTCGAACGTCCCGCCGGGCACCCGCTGCGCGGCCTTGGCCGCCGCTTCGGCCGCCCGCTCGGCGGCACGCGAGCCGATGACCACCGGCGTGCCCTCGCGCCCCAGTCTCACCGCCAGGCCAAAGCCCAGCGCGCCGGTTCCGCCGATGATCGTCACGGGCTCGGCCACGGCGGCGCAGGCTATAGGGTCCCCCGCCCCATGCGATTCGAGGGACGCACCGCGCTCGTGACGGGAGGCGCGTCGGGCATCGGCGCCGCCACCGTCCGGCGGCTGGCCGCCGAGGGAGCCCGGGTCGCCGTCGCCGATCTCAACCAGGACGGCGCCCGCGAGGTGGCGGCCGAGGTCGACGGCACGGCCGTCGTCATGGACGTGCTCGACAACGACTCGGTCGTGGCCGGGGTGGACGCGGCGACCGAGGCCGTCGGCCCGCTCGACGTGCTCGTCAACAACGCGGGTGGGGGAGAGCGGGGACTGGGCTGGTTCGTCGACATCCCGCCCGCCGACTGGGACTTCCAGCTGCGTCTCAACCTGCACAGCGTGCTCGCGGTGACCCAGCGCGTGGTGTCGGGGATGCGGGAGCGGGGGCGAGGCGCGATCGTCAACGTCGCCAGCGAGGCCGGGCGGGGCGGCTCGGAGATGAACATCCCCTACAGCGCGGCCAAGTCCGGCGTCATCGGCTTCACCAAGGCGGTGGCGCGGGAGTTCGGGCGCTACGGGGTGCGCTGCAATGCCGTTTCTCCCGGGCCGATCGAGACGCCGCTGCTGGACGCGGTCGCCGGCACCGGCGAGGCCGGCGAGCGCTACCGCCAGGGCATGATCGACGCCACCCGGCTGCGCCGCGCGGGCAAGCCGGAGGAGGTGGCCGCGACCATCGTCTTCCTGGCGTCCGACGAGGCGGGCTTCATCACCGGCGAGACGCTGGGCGTCAGCGGCGGCCTGCTGATGCAGTAGCTACGGTTCGTCCATGGCCGAGGAAGCCCTGGGCGAGCTGCAGGTCGGCGACGAGCGCGTGGACGAGTTCACCGTCGATGGGCGCCTGGTCACGGACGTGGGCGGCACGATCGGCCGCAACGTGCTCTCGACGCCCGGGATGATCGGGATGATGGAGCGCAACGCGGCGATGCTCGCGTTCCCCAAGCTCCCGGAGGGGAAGGCCACCGTGGGCTTCGAGGTGTGTATCAAGCACGTGGGGGCGGCCATCGAGGGCGCGCGGTGCACGGTCCGGGCGACGCTGCGCGAGATTGCCGATGGACGCAAGCTGCGCTTCGACGTCGAGGTCGCCGAGGAGGGACGCACGCTGGGGGTGGGCACGCACGAGCGGCGCGTGGTGGAGGTCCCGCCGTCGTGACCGGCGACCCCCATCCCGTCATCGGCATCTGCGCCGCGGTGGAGCAGGCGCGCTGGGGCGCCTGGGACATGCCTTCGTACCTGCTCCCGCGCAACTACATCGACGCGATCCAGCGGGGCGGCGGACTGGCGCTCATGCTTCCGCCCGATCCCCGCGTGACCGAGGATCCCGACCAGGTGCTCGACCTGCTCGACGGCCTGATCCTCGCGGGCGGCGCGGACATGGACCCGTCGACCTACGGGGCCGAGCGCCATTCGGCGACGGACCATGGCTCGATCGAGCGAGACGAGTTCGAGCTGGCACTGGCGCGGCGCGCGATGGAGCGCGACATACCCTTCCTCGGCATCTGCCGCGGGATGCAGGTGATGAACGTCGCGCGCGGCGGGACCCTCGTCCAGGACGTGCCCGAGCGCGAAGGCCACGACGAGCACCGGCGGGTGCGAGGGACCTTCGAAGGCTCGGACCACGAGGTGAAGCTGCGTCCGGGCTCGCTCGCCGCCCGGGCCGCCGGCGAGGAGCACCACGCCGCCAAGTCGCACCATCACCAGGGCGTGGAGGGAATCGGCGAGGGGCTCGAGGTCACCGGCTGGGCCGTGGTGGACGAGCTGCCGGAGGCGCTCGAGGACACCGAGCGCCGCTTCGCGCTCGGCGTCCAGTGGCACCCGGAGGCCGACGAGGCCAGCCGGCTGATCTCCGCGCTGGTCGTCGAGGCCGCGGCGCACCGGGCGGCGGCCGCGCGATGAGCGCCGCGGCCGTCGCGCACGCGCTGGCCTACCCGTTCGGCATCCCCTCCGGCTCCTACCTGCTGGCGGGTGGCCAGGCGGTCGCGCTAAACGGAGCGGGCGCCGACGCCGACCGGCGCGCGGCGGTGCTCGCGTTCGGCGCGAACGCCTCGCCTGCCGCGCTGGCCGCGAAGCTGGGCGACCGAGCCGTCTCGGCGTCGGTTCCCGTGGTGGCCGGCGAGCTGCACGGCTTCGACGTCGTGCACTCGGCCCACGTCTCGCCGTACGGATCGATCCCGGGCGCGCTTCAGCACAGTCCGGGCGCGGTCGCGTCGGTGCACGTCGTCCACCTGCTGCCCGAGGAGCTCGCCGCCGTGCACCGCAGCGAGCCCAACTATGTCTTCGCCCGCCTGTCGGGCATCGACCTGCGGCTCGAGGGCGGGGGAAGGCTGGACTCCCTGCACGCCTACTTGAGCAGGCACGGTTGCCTGCGACTGGAGGGCGCGCATGTTGGCGTGGCCGCGATCCCGGTGCGCGAGCGCGCGTGGCGGGCTCTCGACCAGCCCGCGATGCTCGCCGCGGCGCGCGACGCCCTGGCCCCGGGCGAGCCGCTCGACGCGTTCGTCCTGGCACAGGCCACCGACCCCGAAGTGGCGGCGGCTCGCACGGCCAGGCTGCGGCGCGACGCGGCGCCGTTCGCGTGGCCTGATTGGGAGGAGGTCGGCGGAGCCGCATGAGCGAGCTGGTGCGAATCGAAGAGCGCGGCGACGTCGCGCTGGTGACGATCGACCGCCCGCCGGTCAACGCGATGGACCGCGAGCTGCTCGAGGCCGGCCACGCGGTCCTCGGCGACCTCGCCGGGCGCGATCCGGCGGCGGTCGTGCTGGCCGGGCGCGAGGGCTTCTTCTCGGCCGGCGTCGACCTCAAGCTGGCGCCCACCCTCGACGCGGCGGGCCAGCGCGCCATGGTCGAGGGCATCAACCGCCTCTTCGCCGGGTGGTACTCGTACCCGCGGCCGGTCGTCGCGGCGGTCACCGGCCACGCGATCGCCGGCGGGCTGATCCTCGCCCTGTGCGGCGACTGGCGCGTCGCGGCGACCGAGGGGAAGTACGGCCTCACCGAGCTGCGCGTCGGCATCCCGTACCCCGCCGTGGCCATGCTCGGGGTGCGCGCCGAGCTCGAGCCGGCCGTGGCGCGCCGCCTCGTCCTGCGCGCCGACCTGCTCGACCCGCCCGCCGCGCTCGACGCCGGCCTGTTCGACGAGCTCGCCGAGCCGGCCGCCGTCGTGCCGCGGGCGCTCGAGGTGGCCGCCGAGCTGGCGGCCCTCCCGCGCGGCGCCTACGTGACGATCAAGCGCCAGCTGCGCGGCGACACCATCGAGGCGATGCGGCAAGTGCTCGACGGCGAGGACCCGATGTTGGCCGCGGGCTGGCTCGACGACGATACGGCCGGAGCGGCCGCGTCGACGCTGCGCGGCGGCTAGCCGTAAGACCTAGGCGTATTTCCTGATGACGTTGTTGGGTGGCTGGCGCCGCGAACGGGGGCATCGAGGGACGGCCGGGATCGGCGCGGCACCGTGAGGCGTCAATTTTGCCCCTATGACGGGCTTTATCGGCATCTCACGATCGCTGGTTCGAATCCAGCCGCGCCCATGGTCTTACTCCTTCAGCCCCACGGCTTCGAGGGCTTCTTCCTCGTTGCGGAAAACGCGATACCAGACGATGCGACCGCCCCGCACCTCGGCAACCTGCCAGAAGTCCTCCTGTACTACGGCCCCGCTCGCGGCTCCGCGGCCCACTGCTCGTGCGTGGAAGAGGACGAAATCACCCAGGTCACGCACGTCCACGATGGACGGCCTCCAGTCGGGAAAGGCCGCGAACAGGCTTGTCCACCATCGGCGGACCCCAGCGTGCCCATGGGCGACTCCATCCATCTCCTGCATAAGCGAGTGCCACTCGACCTCGGGGTCGATGCAGGTCAGGAAACCGTCGATGTCATCTCGGTGGAAGGCCTCCCAGGCCCGATGTGCCACTTCCACGTTCTCCTGCGACATCGCCCGCCCAGTATCCCCGCTCTCCTTCCGCGGCGCGACCGGCGTTTTCATCGGGCACCCGCTCGGTTCTGGTGCCTGAATCCACAGCAATCCCTGGTAATCCACGTGTATCCGCGACCGCCGTCCGTTCACCCCCGCCAGAGCGCGGCCTCGACCGTCGCCTCGTCGTGGCCCTCGAGGAACAGCCGGCACCAGATCTCCCCGGTCCACAGGCGCAGGGCGCCGTGGGACGCCGCGACGGCCGCGAGGCCGTCCCACTGCGCGCGCGGGACCTCGAGGGTGTCGCGCAGGACGCCGTCGCGCAGGAACTCGGGGCGCGCCGCCGGGGCGAGGTAGCGGCGCACGTCGAAGCCGAAGCCGACCTTCGCGCGGCGGGCGATGGCGCGCGGGAGGTGGCGCGCGCCGACGTCGCGCAGAACGCCCTTGCGCAGGGGCTGCGTCCGGGCGCTGACGGGGAGGTTGAGGGCCAGCGCGACCACCGCCGGATCGAGGAAGGGCACGCGCGTCTCGATCGAGGCCTGCATCGTGTTCTTGTCCTGGCGGTTGAGCAGGTGGGGGAGATAGGTGGAGAGATCTCCCAGCAGCGCCGCTTCCAGCTCCCCCTCCGGCCCGGGGTGGTGCGCGTAGGCGCCACGGGCGCGCTCGCGCACCGCTTCGGCATGGGCGGCCGCCGACGCGGCCCATGCCGGCAGGAACGCCGGCTCGGCGGTGCCGCCCGGCGCGCGTCGCCGCAGCCCGCGCCACAGCCCGCCGCCGCCGCGCCGGCGCAGCGCGTCGGCCCGGGCCCGGAGGAGCTCGACGCGCTGGCGCAGCCGGGTGGAAGCCGGCAGCACGGCGCGGTACTCGGCTCCGTGGAGGAAGTCGTAGCCGGCGAACAGCTCGTCGGCCCCCTCGCCGGAGAGAAGCACCTTGACGCCGTCGCCGTGCGCCAGCGCCGCGATCATCGCCATCGGGACCGAGCTCTCGTGCATCAGCGGGAACTCGTGATGCCGCACCGCCCGCACGAGCCCATCGCGCCACGCCGCCGCGTCCATCGGCGCCGTCCGCAGCTCGACCCCCAGCTCGCCGGCGACGAGCCGCGCCCACGGCCCCTCGTCGGCTCCGGGCTGGTCGGTCACCGCGGCGTTGTAGGCCACGATCCGCGGATGCTCCTCGCGCGCCAGCGCAGTGATCAGGCTGGAGTCCAGGCCGCCCGAGCACATCGTCCCCACCGGCACGTCGGCCATCAGCCGCCGGCGGACAGACCCGCGCAGCTCCGCCTCGAGCATGTCACCCAGCTCACCGCGGCCGGCGTCGGCGAGCGCCGCCATGCGCTCCCGGTCGACCGCGGCCGCCGGGTCGTACCAGCGGCGCTCGGTCGCGGCCAGGGTTTCGAGGTCGATGTCGAGCAGCGTCCCGGGCGCCAGGCGGTCGATACCCGCGAACGGCGTCTGCGCCCCTTCCGCCCAGCCGTACCCGACGGCGTGCGCGAGCACGTCGGGCCGTGCGGCGCCCGCGACCCCGGCGGCCAGCAGCGCGCCGACCTCCGAGGCGAACCACACGGCCCCGCCGTGGCGCGCGAGATAGAGCGGCTTGACCCCGAACCGGTCGCGCGCGAGCAGCACGCGGCGACGGGCGGAGTCCAACGCGGCGAACGCGAACAGGCCGTTGCAGCGCGCCAGCGCGTCGTCTCCCCACGCATCGAGCGCGTGGAGGAGCGTCTCGGTGTCGGATCCGCCGCGCCACTCCCGGCCGCCCAGCTCGTCGCGCAGCTCGAGGTGGTTGAAGACCTCGCCGTTGTAGGTCAGCCACCAGCGCCCGCCGCCCAGCTCCATCGGCTGGTGGCCGGCGGGCGACGGGTCGACGATGGACAGGCGCGTGTGTACGAGCCCGACCTGGCCCGCCACCTCGATTCCGTGGTCGTCGGGGCCCCGGTGCGCGAGCGCGCGCGCCATCCGCTCCAGCGCCGCGCTGATCGGGCGCGGTGCCGGGTGGGGAGATGCATCCTGCGATGCCGCACACGGCGGCGCACCCTAGTGCAGCGCCGCTGGACGATCGTACGGGGTGCCCGGCGCGCGCCCTATATTCCGCGGGTGCGCTCCGCGAAGGCGTTGAGGACTGCTGCGCTGGTGGTCGTCGCCGCCGGGGTCGCGGCGCCCCTCGTGCGCCGGCGCCTCGGCCTGCGCCCGCCGGTCGTGCTCGCGGCCGCCGGGGCGGCGCCGATCGCCCTGTGCGTGGCGCGCCCGCGGACCTGGCGGCGCGACGTCGGGATGTGCGCGCTCCAGATGTGGGCGTACATCGCCGCCTACGAGATGCCCAACGACGACCCCGAGGCGCTTGGCCGTCGCGTCCGCGTCGACTATCCGGTGCGCCTCGACCGCGTCCTCGGCCTCGGGGCCACGCCCACGCAACGCCTCCAGCACCTGTTCGCCCAGCCCGGCCACATCCGCCGGCACCAGAAGCCGCTCGTCTGGGCGCACTGGCTGTGGTTCCTCATCCCGCACGGCGCGGTCGCCTACGTCCTCGCCTTCCACCGCGACCGCTTCCCGCGCGCGGCCGCGCAAACGTACGCCGTGTTCGACCTGGGAGTGATCGCCTACTGGTGTGTGCCCACGGCTCCGCCGTGGTACGCCGCTCAGCAGGGCCGCTTGGAGGACGGCGAATTCCCGGCCGTGAGGCGAATGATGATCGAGTACGGGGAAGAGTTCTGGAAGAGCGGATGGCAGCCCCTTTACAGTTTTCTTGCAGGTAATCCGCTTGCCGCCATGCCCTCGTTGCACTTCGCCACCTCCGTCATGGCCGCCCACGTGCTGGCGGACACGGGCCCCGTCGCCGGGGCGGTGGGGTGGACCTACGCGCTCACCCTCGGGCTCGCGCTCGTCTACCTGGGGGAGCACTACCTCGTCGACCTGCTCGCCGGGCTGGCCCTCGCCGAGGGAATTCGACGTGCCACGCCGCGCGTCGCGCCGCTGTTCGGGGCTTTCTCGCACGCCGTCCAGAGGCTCGAGTTGAGGGCCCAGGCGGCTTAGCGATGAGCGAGCGCTCCCTCACTCGTGACGACTCCACCGCGCCGGTGACGCAGGACAACCTCGAAGCCGAGTTCGACGCCGACGACGAGGAGATGCCGCAGGCGCGGATGACGCGCCGCTACGCGTTCCTGTTCGGGTTCTTCGTCATCTCCGCGATCGCCTTCCTCTACTTCGGCCTGCCCCAGATCGCGGGTCTCTCCGACACGTGGGAGCGCATCAACCGCGGGGACCCCTACTGGCTCGGGGTGGCCGTGGTGCTCGAGGGCCTGTCCTTCGGGGGCTACATCATTCTGTTCCGCACCGTGTTCGTTCGCGGGGACTCGCAGATCGACTGGCGCGAGAGCTACCAGATCACGATGGCCGGCCTGGTCGCCACGCGCCTGTTCGCGGCCGCCGGCGCGGGCGGCATCGCGCTCACCGCCTGGGCCGTGCGCCGCTCGGGGATGCCCCGGCGGATCGTGGCCTGCCGCATGGTGGCGTTCATGGTCCTGCTCTACGGGGTGTTCATGAGCGCGCTCGTGATCTTCGGCGTGGGCCTGCGGACGGGCGTGTTCCACGGCGGCGGAAGCTTCGCGATCACGATCGTGCCGGCCATCTTCGGCGCCTCGGCGATCGCGATCTTCCTCCCGTTTCGCTGCTGCCGGACGACTTCGAACGCCTCGTCGCTCGGTGGACGCGCGGGCACCGGCGCCTGAAGCTCGCACGCTTCGCCCGGCAGTTGGCCACCGTGCCGGCGTCGATGGCGACCGGAGTGCGGACCGCGATCGACCTCGTGTTTCGCGAGCCCCAGTGGGGAGCGCTGGGCGCGATCGCCTGGTGGGCCTTCGACATCGGCGTGCTGTGGGCGTGCTTCCACGCCTTCGGCGACGAGACGCCGCCGATCGCCGTGATCGTCATGTCCTATTACGTCGGGCAGATCGCCAACGTGCTGCCGCTGCCGGGAGGGATCGGCGGGGTGGAGGGCGGCATGATCGGCGCCTTCATCGCCTTCGACGTGCCCGGTGGCCTAGCCGTCGTCGCCGTGCTCGCCTACCGGGCCTTCGCCTTCTGGCTGCCGACGATTCCCGGCGCGATCGCCTACCTTCAGTTGCGGCGGACGGTGGCTCGCTGGAAGGAAGAGCGTTCGGGGACTCGCCCGGCCTCCGGTGTAACGCCAGCCAGTGGTACTATACAAAGTAAAGTATGAGCGAGATCGAGAACGTAATCGTCATCGGAAGCGGGCCCGCCGGGTACACGGCGGCGCTGTACACGTCCCGCGCCAACCTCAAGCCGCTGGTCATCGAGGGCTTCGCCTGGGGCGGTCTGCTCCAGCAGACGACCGACGTCGAGAACTACCCCGGGTACCCGAAGGGCGTCATGGGGCCGGAGATGATGCAGGACCTCCGCGACCAGGCCGAACGCTTCGGGACGCGCTTCATCACCGATCAGGCGACCAAGGTCGAGCTCGCCACCGAGCCCGGCGGCGTGCACCGCGTCTGGGTCGGCGACGAGGAGCACCAGGCCCGCGCGGTGATCCTCGCCATGGGCGCCGAGCACCGCAAGCTCGGGATCCCGGGCGAGGAGGAGCTCGGCGGCCGCGGAGTCTCGTACTGCGCGACCTGCGACGCCGCGTTCTTCAAGGACGCCCAGACCGTGATCGTCGGCGGAGGCGATTCCGCCATGGAGGAGGCCATCTTCCTCGCCAAGTTCGCGAACAAGGTGACGGTCGTCAACCGACGCGACGAGTTCCGCGCGTCCAAGATCATGCTCGAGCGCGCCCGGGAGATCGAGAACATCGAGTTCCTCACCCCGTACGTCGTCGACGAGTTCGCGGCCGCCGAGAACGGCGATCTGCCGACGGCCCGGCTACGCAACGTCGAGAGCGGCGAAGAGCGCTCGCTCGAGAACGTCGGCACGTTCATCGCCATCGGGCACGACCCGCAGTCGAAGATCGTCGCCGGCCAGGTCGAGCTCGACGAGAACGGCTACATCCTCACCCAGGGCAAGTCGACCCGTACGGACCGCCCGGGCGTATTCGCCTCCGGCGACGTCGTCGACCACACGTACCGCCAGGCCGTCACGGCGGCCGGCAGCGGCTGCATGGCCGCGCTCGACGCCGAGTGGTACCTGCGCGACACGCCGCAGGTGCCCACGCCCGAGGGGATGCCCGAGGGCGATCTCGCCGAGGCCCAGTGGGCCCCGGCGAAGCGGTAGGGCGCTCAGCGCAGATACACCGGGTTCGACAGGATCCACGCGCGGTCGCGCCCAAGGTGCCGCAGCGTCGCCTCGAAGCGGTAGACGCCCGGCTCCTCGACGTCGACTGAGATCTCGGTGCCGTCCGCCCGGCCGATCGGCTCGCCGTCTCGGAGCAGCGTCAGCGCGGCCGGCCGCGGAACGCGGGCGTGCAGCGTGCGCGGGCCGGCCTCGACCTCCTCGCCCATCCCCTCGAACTGGAAGCCCTTCGGGGAGCCGAGGTAGTCGAGGCCCAGGTAGCAGCGGCCGGCGCGCAGGGCGGCGTAGACGGACTCGACGCTCGGCTCTCCCTCGACGAGCACGTGCGTGCGCAGCAGCGCGAAGCTGCGGTGGTAGCCCATCAGCCGCAACGGCACCCGGCCGCCGAGGCGCAGGCCGATCTGGTGCGCGTCGATCCCGCCGATGCCGACCACGCGACGGCGCGCGCCGAGGCGGTCCCACTCGGCGAGGTTGCGCTCCGGGGGGCGTTCGACCACGCGCTGGGGCGTGAAGATGAAGCGCAGCGCGTCGCGGCGGCGCGTCAGCGCCTCGGCGACGTCGGTGACGAGGCTCCACACCTCGAGCCCGTCGAGCTCCTCGGCCTCCAGATCGCTCCACGGCATCCCGGTCCCCGCACGCGCGAAGATCTCCGAGCCCTTCGAGAAGGGATGGGCGGCGAACCCGAATCCCCCCGCGTCGCGCACCGCCGCAACGATCTGGCCGGGCGACATTCCCGTGTGGACGATCTCCTCGTCGAGGCCGAAGGCCAAGTAGTGGTTTTGGCGCCGCGGCGAGACCTCTTCGCCCACGCACACCAGGACCGGGCCGTGCCAGCCCTCCTCGCCGCGCCGTCGCGCCTCCAGGGTGTCGTGGTCCGTGAGCAGAACGACGTCGGCGCCCGCCCGCGCCGCCGCGGCGGCGATCTGGGGCACCGTGCCCGTGCCGTCCGAATACGTCGAGTGGCAGTGGACGACGCAGGCGAGATCGGACACGTTCCCGACGCTATACGCTGAAACCGCGATGGCAACCGTGGACCGCGCCACCGAGCTGGGCCTTCGAGAGATCGAGGAGTTCCGCGAGGCGCACGACACGTGGCCGCGCGGGGACCGGCCCGCCGCGATTCGCGAATCCGCGACCCGGTTCCGCGGGCGCTTCCTGGAGGAGGGCGAGGCGCGTGCCGTGCGCACCGTCGACCTGGTGTCCGCCGCCTATCCAGCGAGCTTCGCCTTCCACGGCGCCGCGCGGGGCATCAACCCGTACGTGAACATCCTCAACCGTCTCGTGGTCGTCCAGTTCGACGACTTCGCCGGGGAGCGGAGAACGCTGGTGTGGGAGCCGACGATTCCCGAGGGCTCGGCCGAGGCGCCCTTCTACGAGCAACTGATCCAGAGGTTCGGCGAGTGGGCCGCGTACCGCTTCGGCGAGACCGAGTTCAACACGATCGACTCGGCGCTCGTGGCCGCCGGCATCACCCGCGCGGACGTCGACTACGTGTCCTTCGACCACCTCCACGTGCAGGACCTGCGCATCACGATGGGCACGACCGAGCCCGTCGGCGACGAGAACGAGCCGCGCGAGCCGTTCTTTCCCAACGCGAAGTTCGTCTTCCAGGCCAAGGAGGTCGACACGTTCGCGTCGATCCACCCGACGCAGTGGGCCTGGTACGTGCCGGGCGGCATGGACGCCGTGCGCACCGACAACCTCGTGCTCGTCGATGGCGACGTCCAGCTCGGGAAGGGGGTCGCACTGCTGTGGACGCCCGGCCACACGGACGGCAACCACTCGCTGTGCGTCAACACGCCCGACGGCATCTGGGTCAGCTCGGAGAACGGGGTGGCCGCCGACAACTGGCACCCGCACCTGTCGAAGATCCCCAACGTGCGCAAGTGGGCGGAGTTCTTCGGCCGCGAGGTCGTCATGAACGCCAACACGCTTGAGGACTCGGTCGACCAGTACGACTCGATGATCAAGGAGAAGGCCGTGGCCGACGTCAGCCGCCGCGATCCGCGCTGGCACAACGTCTTCCCCTCCAGCGAGCTCGCCCCGTGGCGCCGCCAGTGGCCGATCGTCCCGACGTTCACCTACGGCGGGATCAACTACGGCCGGATCGCCACGCCCTAGCGGACCCGCTCGTACACCAGCCGGGAGCGCTTCGGCTTGCGCTCGAGCACCTTGGCGAGGTCACGGCTGCGAGCGAGGACGAAGTACCGGCCGCGAGTCAGACGGGACCGCTTGCGCAGCGACCACGTCGAGCCGGGGCCGCGCCGGTTCGCCTTCACGCTCCCGCGCAGGAAGATCTGGCGGCGGCAGTCGCGGCGCTTCGACAGCCGGCCGCGCGCGGTGAGGAACCGGCAGCCCCCACCGACCTTGCGTCCCACCGCGACGTAGGTCCGGGCCACGCGCCGGGCGCCCGCCGCCGAGGCGCGCGCCGGCGGGGTGCAGTCGCGATCGAGCGCGCTGCCGGCAACGACCACCGAGCGGCGGCTCAGGCGGGAGCCACGGCCGCTGACGCGGGTCGTCGGTGCGAACCGGTCGCGGCACGCCGCGCCGCCGGGGCTGCGCCGCGGGTCGCGCACGAGCAGCTCGACGGCGTTGTCCTCGGGCTTGCCCTCGCCGGTGCCGCCGCCGTTCTGCGGGTCGTTGAACGCCTCCACCCGGGCGATCGCGGCGAGTTGCTCCTCGCTGAAGCCGCTCGCTGGCCCGGCCGGGGGCGCCAGTGTCGGCGCCGCGTGGTCCAGCGGGGTGCCGAAGATCGACAGCGTTCCGTCGCGGTTGTCGAACAGCTCGATCAGGCGGCTCTGCTGGGGCCAGTCGGCCTCGGCCGCGGTCTCGATTCCCCACCATCCGCCGCCCGGCCGTGTGAACGCGGTGACCTTGTTCTCGTGCGTGTGGCCGGCCACGTAGGCGACGGCGTGCGGGTATCTGCCCATCAGCGCCACGAGGTCGGCGCCGAGGTGGATCGGCGACGAGTCGCGCGGGTCGAGGTCGCATCCTGGGTTGGGATCGTGCGCCGGCGGAGAGGTCGAGCATGGTGGCGGCGTCTCGTCGGGCACGTTCGCCGTCAGGCTGCGCACCGGGTGATGCCCGAAGAGCACGATCAGCTCGTCGCGCGCGCTCGCCTTCGCGAGCTCGCGCTCGAGCCACCGAAACTGCGGGTCGTCGAGGTTGCCGTCGGCCGACGGGCCGGCGACGCCGCCCTCGGACACGGTGTCGAGACCGATGAAGCGAAAGCCGGGCGCCGGGCTCCAGGAGTAGTAGCCGGCGGCGCCGTTGGAGGCGGCCAGCTCGGCCGGGTCGGTGTAGGCGAAGCCGTGCGCGTCCGCCTGCTTGCCGGTCCTGTGCAGCGCCTTGTACTCGGCCTTGCCCACGTATGCCCGGTCGGGATCGGCGGGGACCGGCATGACCGGCGCCCCGGGGCCGCCCCCGATTCCCGTCCCGCCCACCGGCTTGGCGCAGCCCGTGCCGATGGCCTCGAAGGCGGCGGTCGCCTTCTGGTTTCCCTGGGCCAGGCCGTCGTGGTTGCCGAAGGCGACGTAGGACGGCACCTTCAGGCCGGCCGCGGCGAACGGGCGCTGCGCGCGGTCCATCAGGCCGACGTACGCGGGCCAGCCGGCCCACGAGCCGCTCGGCTGGTCGGGGTCGTAGAACGCCTGGTTGCCGGGCGGGTAGTCGTCGTAGTCCTGCACCCCGGTGTAGTGCGGTGGGCCCTCGTCCGGGCAGCCGGGGATGCTGTCCTTGCCGCTGTTGGGATCGAACGTCGCTCCCTCGAGCAGGTCGACGACCCACTTCGTCTCGTTGCGCTGCTGGTTGTCGGCCGAGTCGCCGGTCGTGAGCACGAAGCGCATGGCCGCGCCCGACAGCGGGCTGGCGTCGGCGAAGGAGTTCATCTGCCGGATCGCCTGGTCCACGTAGAAGGGCGCGAGCGCCTCCTGCGGGCGCCAGGCCGCGGTGAAGGGCGTGCTGCTGACGTCGGCGAACTCGACCCGCGAGGGCGACTCCTCGTCGGCGAGCTGGAAGTCGGTCATCTGCCCGAAGTACAGGAGGGAACGCCGACGCTGCTCTCGGCCCGACTGGGCGGCGGTTCCGGCCTGCCCGCGCACGACGTACGACAGCCCCGGCCCGAGCCCCAGGGGGTCGTAGCCGGGGCCGCTCGCGCCCCGGATCGTCTGCTGGACGGTCGTCTTGCCCTCCGTGTCCGAGGCGGCGGAGGCCGCCGGGGCGAGCGCGAGGAACGCGGCGGCGCAGGCTAGGGGGAGCCGGGCCATTGGCGCGACGTTAACACCGCGTTCACGCCATTCGTCGCACTTCCCGTGATATGTCAGCGCTCCAGCGCGCCCTCGAGCTCCAGCAGCTGACGCTTGCGCTCCGGGCCACCGCCGTAGCCGCCGAGCGCGCCGCCGGTGCGCAGCACGCGGTGGCACGGCACGACGATGGGGATCGGATTCGCTCCCAGCGCGTTGCCCGCGGCCCGGACCGCCCTGGGGCTCCCGGCCTCCGTGGCGACGTCGCGGTAGCTGCGCGCCTCGCCGTACGGGATGCGGGCGGTGCTCTCCAGCACGCGCCGGCCGAACCCCTGGCGCGTCAGCGACCAGTCGAGGGGAAGCTCGAACTCGTGCCGGCGCCCGGCGAAGTACTCGTCGAGCTGGCGGCGCACCTCGTCGAGGCGGCCGGGGGCCTCGAGGATCCGCGGCGACACGCTGTCCGCGAGCCGCGCGAGCCGTTCGGCGAGGTCGACGGGCTCGTAGTGGATCTGCATCAGCCCGCGGGGGGTCGTGGCGACGAACAGCTCGCCCAGGGGGGAGGGCTCGATCGCGTACGTGACGTCGGCCGCCCCGCTGGCCGCCGCGGCCTCGACGAAGCGTCGGGCCGCCGCCTCGGCGGGCTCGGCGGCGGGGGCCGTGGCGGCGCGGCGCAGGGCATCCTCGAGCTTGGTCACGGAGTCCACTCCTCTCGCAGCTTCGTCAGTCCCTCGTGGAGGCTGCGGCGCGCGGCCTCCTCGGAGCACTCCAGGGCGACGGCCACCTCGGCGTGCGACATGTCGGCGACGAAGCGCAGCGCGATCGCCGAGCGCTGCTTGGGCGGTAGCGCCCGAACCAGGGCCCACAGCTCCGGATCGATCCCGATGCCGTTCGTGGACGCGGCGGACTCGGCGGCCGCGCGCTCGGGCACGTCCTCGACCGGGATCGCCCGGCGCCCCCGGGCCCGGTGGGCGTCGATCGTCTTGTTGCGCGCGATCGTGAACAGCCAGGCGCGCAGGTTGGCGTCGGGCTCGAGCTTGGGATACGCGCGGATTGCGGACATCAACGTCTCCTGAAAGCAGTCGTCGGCTTCGTTCGCGCCCACGAGGGCACGGACGAACCGGTACACGTCCTCACGGTGCTCGTCGAGGACGGTCTGAAAGGGGGGTAGGGCCGTCGCCACTGCCCCTACAACGTACGCCCGCCAAAAAACGTGAGGCGGACCCGAAGGCCCGCCTCACATCATCAGAGTGCTTTCAGGGAGTGACTACCAGCCGGAGCTGTTGCAGCCACCCTTGCTGGTGCCGGCCGAGTCGCAGGTGCGAGTCGTGCCGGAAGGGTCCTTGGTGATCGTGAAGTGGTTGCCCGACTTCGACGTCGCCGCGATGGTGTACCCGCCAGCAGCACCCGTGACCGTGACGGCCTCGGCACCGGTGGTGGACAGTCCGCCGTAATCCAGACTCGGATCGGCGCCGTCGCACTGGGTGTAGTCCTCGGTCGTGGCGAAGCACGACTCGACCTGGGAGACCAGGTTACGAGCGTTCGACTTGGCCGAGGAGTCCTGACCCTTGGCGCGCTGGCCAAGGAACGTGGGGAGCGCGATAGCCGCCAGGATCCCGATGATCAGGATGACGACCAGGAGCTCGATCAGGGTGAAACCCTTCTCGCTCTCCATGCGCTTACGGAGCATTTGCAGCATGAATCCTCCTTGGATCCAGATTTGGCCTGGTACTGCGGCCAGATCCTCGGTCTCCATGCCGCCCCGGAGATCTCAGGTCGAACCCTGGTGGCAGCCCGGCTTCCTCGTGATGAGGCCCGTGGCTTTGCGTCCCGCCCTCACGAGCGGTTTGCCTTTGGCACCTTTGGATCTGCCAGGGGCCGTATCGGCCGACATAGGGCCTGGGCTTTAGCCCGGCAGCCGATCATCGACTTTTACGCCTGGTCCAGGCCCTCCCACACGAGACGGCGCAGGTCCGGACAGGCGCGGTAGCGCTCCTGGCGCTCCTCCTCGTACAGCGCGTCGAGCACAGCGAGGACGTGGTCGAGGCCGATCGTGTCGGCCCACTCCAGCGGGCCGTGCGGATGGTTGAGGCCGAGCGTCATCCCCGCGTCGACGTCCTCCGCCGAGCCGACTCCCTCGCGCAGCGCGAAGGCGGCCTCGTTGACGAGCTGGCAGACGATGCGCCCGAGCACCAGGCCCGCCGCGTCGGCCACCCACTCGGCGTGCTTGCCCAGGGCGGCGAAGAAGGCCTCGGCGCGCTCCACGGCCAGGTCGGAGGTCGTTTCGCTTCGCGTGAGCTCGACGAGCTGCGAGGCGCCCAGCGGTGGCAGCGCGTGGAACCCGGCCGCGGTGCCGGCGGGATCGAGTGCGCTCAGCGAGCCGTCGGCGCACAGGATGAGGCTGGGCCCGCCCTGCAGCGGTGCCTCGGCGTCCTGGGCCGCGCCGCAGTCCACGATCAGCCAGGGCGGCTCGCCGCCCGGGTCGACCGAGTCGGCCACGGCGAACCCGGCCCCCGTGGCCGCCTCGCGCAGCTCGTCCGCGATCGCCAGATCGCCCGCCACGACGACGCGGCCCTCGCCGCCACCCTCGGCCGGAGGCTCCGGATCGCCGGGCGGGCCGGGCGGATAGTCGTAGTAGCCGCGCCCCGACTTCCGGCCCAGGCGGCCCGCGGCCACCATCCGAGCGGAGATCGTCGAGGGCCGCCAGCGCGGCTCCCCGAACGACAGCTCCCAGAAACTGCGCTGCACGTCGTAGCCCGTGTCCACGCCCACGAGGTCCATCAGCTCGAAGGGGCCCATGCGAAAGCCCCCACCCATGCGGCAGATGCGGTCCACCTGCTCGGCGCTGGCCAGCCGGTCCTGGACGAGCGCGAAGCGCCTCCATCCCGAACGGGCGCCCGCAACGGTTGACGAGGAAGCCGGGGCCGTCCGCCGCGAGGATCACCCGCTTGCCCATCGCCTCGCCCGCGGCGCGGGCCAGGGCGATCGACCCTTCCGAGGACTGGTCGCCAGCGATCACCTCGACCAGGCGCATGACCGGAGCCGGGTTGAAGAAGTGCATGCCCACCACCCGTTCGGGGTGCGTGGCCGACGCGGCCAGACCGGTGACCGGCAGCGAGGAGGTGTTGGTGGCCAGGACGCAGGTCTCGGCCACGATTCCCGACAGGCGCTCGAACAGCTCGACCTTCACCGCGCGGGTCTCCGGCGCCGCCTCGATGACCAGGTCGCACGGCGCCAGCCCTTCGATGCTCTCGGCCGTCTCCAGCCGCGCCGCCGCGGCGGCGCACTCCTCCTGCGTCATACGTCCGCGCGCGACGGCCTTCTCGAGTCCTCCGCGCACCGCTTCGGCGCCGCGCGCCAGGGCGTCGGGAAACGGGTCGTGCAGCAGCGTGCGCGCGCCCGCCTGGCACGCCAGCTGGGCGATTCCGGCGCCCATCGTCCCGGCGCCGATGACGCCGATGGTGTCAGGCGGGGACAAGCGCGTTGATGCCCGTGGCCGCGCGACCGATGATGAGCTTCTGGATCTGCGAGGTGCCCTCGTAAAGGGTGGTGACCCGCACGTCGCGGAAGTAGCGCTCGACCGGGTGGTCGTCGACGTAGCCGGCGCCACCGTGCACCTGGATCGCCGTGTTCGCGCAGGACACGGCGGCCTCGGTGGCGTAGAGCTTGGCGATCGACGTCTCGGTGGTGTTCGGCTGGCCCGTGTCCTTGAGGAAGCCCGCCCGCCACACCAGCATCCGCGCCGCCTCGGTCTGCACGACCATGTCGGCGATCATCGCCTGGACGAGCTGGAAGGAGGCGATCGGCCTGTCGAACTGCTCGCGCTCGGTGGAGTACTTCACCGACTCGTCGACGCAGCCCTGGCAGATCCCGACGCAGCCCGCGGCGACCGAGTAGCGGCCGGAGTCCAGGGCGCTCATGGCGACCTTGAAGCCGTCGCCGACCTCGCCGAGCATCTGGTCGTCGGGGACCTCGACGTCATCGAGCGTGATCGACGCCGTGTCCGATCCGTGCAGGCCCATCTTGCCCTCGATCGCCTGGGGCTGGAAGCCGGGCTGGTCGGTGTCGACGAGGAAGCAGGCGATGCCCTTGTGCTTGAGGTCGGGATCGGTCTGGGCGAACACCAGCGCGCAGCGGCAGAAGTTCCCCATGGAGATCCACATCTTCGAGCCGTTGATGACCCAGCCGGAGTCGGTCTTCTTCGCGCGCGTCTTCTGATTCGCGGCGTCCGAGCCCGTGTCGGGCTCGGTCAGGCCGAAGCAGCCGAGCCACTCTCCCGAGCACAGCTTGGGCAGCCAGTGCTGCTTCTGCTCCTCGGTTCCCCATTTGAGGATCGAGGAACAGACGAGTGAGGTCTGCACGGAGATGACGGTGCGCATGGCCGAGCACCCGCGCCCCACCTGCTCCACGATCAGGCCGTAGGTGATGTAGTCGAGGCCGGCGCCGCCGTACTGCTCCGGGACGATCGCCCCGAGATAGCCCTGGCCCGCGATCTTCTTCACGAGGTCGGTGTCGAAATGGTGGTTGCGGTCGTTCTCCCGCGCGCGCGGGACGATCTCCTTGTCGGTGAACGTCTTCGCGGTCTCGCGGATCAGCTTCTGCTCGTCGGTCAGTTCGAAGTCCATGGCGGGCACGCTATCGCGGGCGCGATACCGGCGACCTGTAGACGGTCGCGCAGCCGAAGCGGCGCGCCGGCACTCCCAGCTCGGCGGACAGGTCCACGCGGTTGCGGCAGTCGGCGAGCAGGTACGCGGGCCCGATCGCGGCGACCAGTGAGCGGGCCTGGCCAGGGTCGAGGCCGCCGTTGAACAGCGCGTCCGCCTGTTCGCGCCGGCGCTGGTAGTCGGGCGTCCACGCGTGGTGGCCGACCCAGGTGCGTCGACCCGTCCACGCCGGCACCGCCATGCCGATGTACTCCGGGGCCAGCACGCCGCCCTCGCGAGGCGCGTCCTCGAGCCAGCGCAGTGCTCGGGCCTCATCCGGGCGCAGCGTGTACGGGGCGGTGCGGCCGTCGATGCTGCGATTCAGCGTGTCGATCTCGTAGGCGAGGCCCGAGAGGGTGACCACGGCGACGGACGCGGCCGCCGCGGGCACGAGGCTTCGCCGCGACCCGAGCCGCCGCCACCCGCGCACGGCGAGGATCGCCAAAGGAAGCTCATGCCCTCCTCTCGCTCTCTCTCGCTCTCCCATTGCCGGCTGGCGAGCGCGAGCACCGCGTAGCCCGCGATCGGCGCGGCGGCGCCGGCGAAGGGGGCGGCGAGGACGCGGAGGCGCCGGTCGACCCCTCCCCAGGCCACGACCGCGGCGATGATCAGGAGCAGGGTGAGGCCCTGCCAGGGATGAAGCCATGAGGTCATCAATCCCGCGCCGGCGGACCACGCGGCGAGACGGCGGCGGGTCGAAGGGTCCTCGGCCTCGACCGCGCGCCCCGCGGCGAGGAGGGCGACCGCCAGCAACGCCACCGCGATCACGGCATGCAGGTAGCCCCACATCTGCCAGGCCGGCATGAGCTCGCCGGAGATGAGCAGGAACTCGAAGCGATCGAACAGGGAGATGAGCCCGAGCCAGTCGAGCAGCGGGAGGATCGGGCTGACCGCGCGGCTGGACCGCCGGCGCAGCACGACCACGTCCTGATTGCCGTCCGCCGCGCCCGGTGCGAAGTAGGCGATCGACCAGTCCGGGGTGGCCTTCACCGCGAGCCATTCCAGCGTGAGGAAGGCGAGGCCCCACTCGGGGTGCACGAGGCCTTCGTCGCCGGCGTCGCCGAACTCGTCGTGGAAGAAGTGGCCCTCGGCGTTCAGGCCGGTGGCGGCGCGGGCGAGAAGCTCGTCGTCGCGCAGGCGCTCGCGGGCGAACAGGGCCAGCGAGTGGGCGCCGTGGACCGTGAGGACCAGGTGACCGCCGGGCTTCACGATGCGATGCATCTCCTCCAGCCAGCGGGCCGCCGCGGTGGGTGCGTAGTGCGACCAGATCGAGATCGCCACGACGAGGTCAAGCGCGCGGTCGTCAAGCGGTAGTGGCGGATCCAGCAGGCGCGACGAAGAAGTCGATTCCCCGAAGGTGCTCGCTCGCCCAGGCGATCGCGCCCGCGTCGGGATCGCAGGCACGCCACGCCACGTCCGGGTAGGCCCCGGCAAGCGCGCGCACGACGCGACCGGAGGAGCAGCCGAAGTCCAGACCGATGTCGACGCCGGCGATGTCGCCGCCGGCGGTCCGCAGGGCGGCGGCGACGAGATCGGCGTGGCGCAGACCCCCGACCACGTGCTCGGCGCCTCGCGTCATCGCGTGAACGCCCTCGGGCGGTAGCGGCGCGCCCTGATCGAGCAAGGCCCGCGCGAGGACCGCGCGCCGGCGCTCTCTCTCGTCGCCTCCGACCCCCGGCACGTCCCGCACCGGCCCGGCGCGCGCGGCGAGGTCCAGCGCGACCCGAGCTCCGCGCCGTCTCCGGCGCATCAACCGTCGACGTTCTCGATGATCGTCGCCAGCCCCTGGCCCACTCCGATGCACAGGGCGGCCATTCCGTAGCGGGCGCCGCGCTCGCGCAGCTCCCAGGCCAGCGTGCCCACGAGGCGGGCGCCCGAGCAGCCGAGCGGATGGCCGAGCGCGATGGCGCCGCCGTTGACGTTGAGCTTCTCGTGCGGGATGCCGAGCTCGCGCATGCACGGGAGGACCTGGGCGGCGAACGCCTCGTTGATCTCGACGAGGTCGAGGTCGTCGATCGTCAGGCCGGCGCGCTCCAGCGCGATGCGCGCCGCCGGGATCGGGCCGACGCCCATGTACGCCGGGTCGACGCCCGCGGCGCCGGCCGTGACGACGCGGGCGAGCGGCGGCTTGCCGAGCTCCTCCAGACCGCGCTCGGAGGCCACGACCAGGCAGGCGGCCCCGTCGTTGATCTGCGAGGCGTTGCCCGCGGTCACGGTGCCGCCCTCGCGGAAGACGGCGCGCAGAGAGGCGAGCTTCTCCAGCGTCGTGTCGCGGCGCACGCCCTCGTCGGCCTCGACGAGCGCGGTCTCTCCGCGCTTGCCGTTCGCCGACGGCGCCTCCAGCGCGACGATCTCGCGCGCGAACGTGTCGGCGTCCTGGGCGGCGGCGGCGCGGCGGTGCGACTCCACGGCGAACGCATCCTGGTCGGCCCGCGTCACCTCGTAGCGCTCGGCGACGTTCTCCGCCGTCTCGCCCATGCCCTCGGTCGAGTACTCCATCCGCGGGTTGACGAAGCGCCAGCCGATCGTCGTGTCGGCCATCTCGGGCGCGCCGCGCGGAAAGCGCTTGTCGGGCTTGAGCTGGACGAGCGGCGCCCGGGTCATCGACTCGACCCCGCCGGCCAGCAGCACGTCGCCCTCGCCGGTCTTGACCGCCCGCGCCGCCTGATTGACCGCCTCCAGGCCCGAGGCGCACAGGCGGTTGACCGTCGCGCCCGGGATCTCCACCGGCAGCCCCGCGAGCAGCGCGCCCATTCGCGCGACGTTGCGGTTGTCCTCGCCCGCCTGATTGGCGTCGCCGAAGATCACGTCGTCGACGTCGGCGGGGTCGATCCCGTTGCGCTCGACCGCCGCTCCGATCACGTGCGCCGCGAGGTCGTCGGGACGCACTGCCGCGAGCGCGCCGCCGTACCTGCCGATCGGCGTGCGCAGGGCGTCGACGATGAAGGCGTCTCCCATCCCGGCGAATCTAGCTACTCGTCGGACTCGTCGCGCGCCACGGCCACCGGCGGGGGATGCGCGGCACGCGCGCGCTCATCGGCGCTGCGCGGCGGTCGATCGAATCCGGCGACGCGGTAGGCGTCGGCCTCGTCGAGCGTCTCCTTCTCCAGCAGCGCATCGGCGAGGGCGTCCAGCTTCTCGCGGTTCTCGCGCAGCAGGCTCTCCGAGCGCTCGTAGCACTCGTCCACGATCCGGCGCACCTCGGCGTCCACCAGCTCGCGGGTGGCGGGCGAGGCGCCGCCGTCGGGCGCGAACGGGTTGGG
Source organism: uncultured Actinomycetes bacterium (assembly GCA_963842605.1). GTDB lineage: Bacteria > Actinomycetota > Thermoleophilia > Solirubrobacterales > Solirubrobacteraceae > AC-38. The sequence goes on along the minus strand of CAWJGV010000012.1, from coordinate 27,807 downwards.
CTCCTCGCCGGGGCCGGGCAGGACCGACACGAGGCCGACCTTGTCGGACATCCCCCAGCGCCCGACCATCGAGCGGGCGATCCGCGTGACCTGCTCGAGGTCGGACTCCGCCCCGGTGGTGACGTTCCCGTAGACGATCTCCTCGGCCGCCCGCCCGCCGAGCGCGCCGACGATCCGACCTCTCAGGTAGGCCTCGTCGTAGCCGTAGCGGTCCGAGGCCGGGCTCTGGAACGTGACGCCGAGCGCGCGCCCGCGCGGCACGATCGACACCTTGCGCACCGGGTCGGCACCGGGCACGAGCATTCCCAGCAGCGCGTGCCCGGACTCGTGGAACGCCGTCCGCTCTCGCTCGTCGCGCGACAGAGTGATCTTGCGCTCGGTCCCGAGGACGACCTTCTCGAGCGCCTCGAAGAAGTCCTGCTGGCGCACGCTGTCCTCGCCCTCGCGCGCCGCCGTCAGCGCCGCCTCGTTGACCAAATTGCGCAGGTCCGCCCCGACCATCCCCGGGGTGGCCGACGCGACCGCGTCGAGGTCCACGTCGTCGGCGAGCGGGATCGAGCGCGTGTGGACCTCGAGGATCTTGCGCCGGCCCTCCTGGTCGGGCGGGTTGACGGCCACGCGGCGGTCGAAGCGTCCGGGACGCAGGAGCGCGGGATCGAGGATCTCGGGACGGTTGGTGGCGGCGACGACGATCACGCCCTCGGTGCCGGTGAACCCGTCCATCTCGGTGAGGATCTGGTTGAGCGTCTGCTCGCGCTCGTCGTGGCCGCCGATCGACATCGCCCCGCCGCGCGCGCGACCGATGGCGTCGAGCTCGTCGATGAAGATGATCGAGGGCGCCGCCTCCTTGGCCTGCTGGAAGAGGTCGCGTACCCGGCTCGCCCCGACGCCGACGATCATCTCGATGAACTCGGAGGCCGAGAGCGAGAAGAACGGCACGTTGGCCTCGCCGGCCACGGCGCGCGCCAGCAGGGTCTTGCCCGTGCCCGGCGGACCCGTCAGCAGCACGCCCTTTGGGGATCATCGCGCCGAGACGACGGTACTTTCCGGGGTCCCTGAGGAAGTCGACGATCTCCACGAGCTCGTCCTCGGCCTCGTCGATCCCCGCCACGTCCTCGAACGTCGTTCGCTGCTGCGAGGCGTCGTAGCGCTTCGCGCGCGCGCGGCCGATCCCGGTCAGGCCCGCCGGCCCTCCCGCGGCGCGGCGCATGAGGAGGATGAACAGGCCGACGAGCAGGATCGTCGGCCCGAAGGAGATGAGCAGCGTGACGAGGAACGACGTCCCCTCGTCGACCGGATGGGCGTTGACGACGACGTTCTTGTTGATGAGGAGGTCGAGCAGCCCGTCGTTGCCGAAGGACGGGCGGACCGTGTCGAAGTCCTTGGAGGAAGTCTTGCCCTGTTTGACCGCCGTCCGGAACTTGCCCTGGATCGTGTCGCCCTTGGTCGAGATCTCCTTGACGTTGCCCTGGGTGACCTGGGCGCGGAAGGTCGTGTAGGGCACGTCGACGCGCGTCTTCTCCCGGTTGACCTGGGTGCCGATGTACCAGTTGACGGCGAACAGCAGCAGCAGCGCCACGAAGAATCCGCGTCCCCCGGGCAAGCGGAAGCGCGGCCGGGTGGGCTCGTCGGGCTTCTCGGGGTCGGGCGGAGGCGCGCCCTCCACGCGCCACGGGGTGTGCTTGCGCTCGGATTCGGCCATCCCTGCGAGGGTACACTCGCGGTGCGTGGACCCCCTGGTCCTCATCATGACCGTCGTCATCGGCGGTCTCCTGGTCTGGCTGATCTTCCTCGGGCTCTACCACCCGCGCTCCGGGGCCGACGTGCTGCAATGGCGCCCCACGCGCTCGCCGGAGCTCGAGGCTCAGAACGAAGTCGACGACCTCGAGCAGATGCTCCAGGCCGCGAATGACCGCCGCCGCGCCCGCGGCGACGCGGAGCTGACCGAGGAGATGCTCCAGGCCAGGGTCCTCGAGGATCGCCGCGAGCAGAGCGAGTTGCGCGCGGCCTACCGGGCGGCCAACGACGACGAGTCCGAGGCGAACGTGGCGGCCGACATCGCCCAGATGCTCGCGCGCGTGAACGAAGGCCGGCGGCGGCGTGGGGAGCCCGAGTGGTCGCTGGCCGAGTACCGCGCGCGGCTCGACGTCGACTCGCTCTGAGTGGCGCGCGTACTGATCGTCGGCTGCGGCTGCCGCGGGCAGGAGCTCGCGCGGGAGCTCGTCGCCGAGGGGCACGCCGTTCGTGGGACGACGCGCGACCGACGGCGCTTCGACGCCATAGCGGCCGCCGGGGCCGAGCCGGTGCGCGCCGACCCCGATCGGGTGGGCACCCTCGTGTCCGCGCTCGAAGCCGTGGCGATCGTGGTGTGGCTGCTCGGCCGGGCGACGGGAACGCCCGAACAGGTCGCCGCGCTGCACGGCGAGCGCCTACGGGCGTTCTTCGAGACGGTCGTCGACACGACGGTGCGAGGGGTCGTGTTCGAGCCCGCGGGGGAGGACTCGACGGCGATCGCAAGGGAGGCGGCGAGCACCTGGGCGATCCCCCTCGTGGTCCTCGAGGGATCGGCCCGGGAGGCCGTTCAGGCGCTGTTAGACTCGGCTGCAAGGCAATAGGGCGAAAGCCGATAGGGATTTAGGAGGAACCGGATGGCCGACTACGCGAAGGACGTACTCGTCGATACGCAATGGCTCGAGGATCACCTCGACGACGACTCGATCCGGATCGTCGAGGTCGACGAGAACCCGGCTCTCTACGCCGATGCGCACATTCCCGGCGCGATCGGGTTCGACTGGAAGCAGGACCTCCAGGACCAGGTGAAGCGCGACTTCCTCGGGCCGGAGGAATTCGGCGCCCTCTTCGGCGGCCGCGGCATCTCCAACGACCACCTGATCGTCCTCTACGGGGACCGCAACAACTGGTTCGCCGCCTACACGTACTGGTACCTCAAGTACTACGGGCACGACAACGTCAAGCTGCTCAACGGCCCGCGCGAGAAGTGGATCGGCGAGGGGCGCGCGACCACGACGGACGTCCCCAGCCACGCCGCGGCGACGTTCAATGCACAGCCCGGCGACGAGGCCATCCGCGCCAAGCGCGACGAGGTGCTGTCCGCCCTGGACTCTGCCACCAAGCTCGTCGACGTCCGCTCGCCGCAGGAGTACTCGGGCGAGCTCATCGCGATGCCCGGCTACGAGCAGGAGGGCGCGCAGCGCGCCGGCCACATCCCGGGCGCGGCGTCGGTCCCGTGGGCCCAGGCGGTCAACGAGGACGGCACCTTCAAGTCGGCCGACGAGCTGTCGGAGCTCTACGGCGGGAAGGGCGTGCTCAACGGCGAGAACATCATCGCCTACTGCCGGATCGGCGAGCGCTCCGCCCACACCTGGTTCGTCCTGCACGAGCTGCTCGGCCGCGACGCCGTCAAGAACTACGACGGCTCCTGGACCGAGTGGGGCAATCTCGTCGACGTCCCCATCGAGAAGCACGTCTGAGCGCCCACGCAGGCGCCTCGCGGCGTCCTCAGTAGCCTCCCGGGCGTGGAGCCCGACGCCGCCGAGATCCGGGTGCTCGGCTGCCTCATCGAGAAGCAGCGGACGACCCCGGACGCCTATCCGCTCACGTTGAATTCCCTGCGGCTGGCCTGCAACCAGTCGACGAACCGCGACCCGCTGGTCGACTACGACGAGGGCACGATCCGCGACGCGCTGGAGCGGCTGGGCAAGCGAGGCTGGACGCGCCTCGCCACCTGGTCGAACCGGCGGACGATGAAGTACCGGCACCTGTTCGACGAGGCGCTGGGCTTGTCCGAGGCGGAGACGGCGCTGCTCTGCGTGCTCATGCTGCGAGGGCCCCAGACCTCGGGCGAGCTGAAGCCGCGCAGCGAGCGCCTTCACGCTTTCCCCGACACCGGGGAGGTGGAGCGGGTGCTCGAGGGCCTCTCCGAGCGCCGCCTCGTGGGGCGGCTTGACCGGCGCCCGGGCGAGCGGGGCCGACGCTACGCGCAGCTCCTGGGGGGCGGGGGAGAGGAGCCGGCGGACCAGCCCACCCCGTCGCCGGCCTACGAGCCCCCGCCCGCGGCGCCCGGGCTGGAGGATCGAGTCGCCCGCCTCGAGGCACAGCTCGACGAGCTGCGGGGCCAGGTCGAGGAGCTCAGGCGATGACGGGTGCGACCCGCTCGAGCAGGTCCGTGAGGATCCGTGCGGTCGCCCCCCAGATGACCTCGCCGTCCGCGGTGTAGACGTCGGTGCGGAACGGGACGCCGCGGCGCACCAGGCGCTTGCGCTCGTGGCGGTCGCGCAGCGCAGGCAGCGAAAGCTCCAGCACCTCCGCGACCTCGGCCGCGCTGGGCAGCCAGCGGTGCCCGGGCTCGATCACGCCGACGAACGGGTAGATGGCGTAGTTCGTCATGACCGTCGGCGTGGGGGTGAGGGCCCCGACGATCTCGACGGCGTCCTTGGGCAACCCGATCTCCTCCTCGGCCTCGCGCAGCGCGGTGTCGCGTAGATCCTCCTCCTCGATGTCCTGTCGGCCGCCCGGGAACGAGATCTCGCCGGCGTGCCGCCGCAGGTCGTGCCGGCGCCGGGTGAAGACTGCGTGGAGCTCCCCGTCCGCGACGTAGAGGGGGACGAGCACGGCAGCGTCGATCCGGCCGTGCACGTCGCGCGCAGCGGCTTCCTCGGGCGCGAGGAGCAGGGGGGAGAGCTGCTCGCTCAGAGAGGCCATCCACGGTCGTACGATAGAGAGGCATGGCCGAGGCGCTGATCATCGTCGACGTCCAGAGCGACTTCTGTCCCGGCGGGGCCCTGGCGGTCGCCGAGGGAGACGAGGTGATCGAGCCGCTGCACCGCTTGGCCGACGAGGCCGACGTGGTGGTGGCGACGCGCGACTGGCATCCCCAGGACCACCACTCCTTCGAGCGCCACGGCGGGCTGTGGCCCGACCACTGCATCCAGGGCACCGCGGGTGCCGAGCTGCACCCCGACCTCGACCAAGGGCGCATCGACCGGATTTTCGACGCCGGGACGGTGAGCGGTCACGAGGGCTTCGACAAGTTCGAGCACACCTACCTCGAGGACTACCTGCGCGAGCGCGGCGTCGAGCGCGTCCACGTCGGCGGCCTCGCCCTCGACTACTGCGTCAAGCACACTGCCTTGGGTGCGCGGCAGCGCGGGTTCCCCACCGTCGTGCATCTCGACGCCACCCGCGCGGTCGAAGTGCAGCCGGGCGACGGCGAGGACGCGATCGAAGAGCTGCGCGCGGCCGGAGTCGAAGTGGTCGAGGGCTAGACGGGCGCGACGAGCTCGACGCGCTCGTCGAACATGACCTCGCCGTCAAGCGTCCGGTGGACCGGGCACTTCGCGGCGATCTGCATGAGACGCTGGATCTGGTCCTCGGACAGCCCGTCTGGCAGCCGCACGATGAGCCCGAACCGGGTCGGACAGCCACGTTCGGCCGGCGTGTATTCGCAGTCGACCTCGACCGGGCCGACATCCCACCCCTTGCGCTCGGCGTACATCTCGAGCGTGACGGCGGTGCAGGAGGCGAGGGACGCGGCGAGCAGCTCCTGCGGGCTGGGGGCGGTGTCGTCCCCGCCGGACTCGAGCGGCTCATCGGCGCTGACGTGGTGGTCGCGCACCCGGACGTCGTGCTGGAAGGTGTGCGTCCGGCGGCGGCGTGCTGTGGCTCTCATGATTCGAGGGTAGCGCGTCGGTCCACCAAAGGATTGAAGAGCAGACCGGTAAGCAGCTTGGGGAAGAAGTACGTGGACTTGGGCGGCATGCTCTCACCCGCCGCGGCGACCTCCCGGACCTGCTCGATCGGAGTGGCGCGCATGAAGAAGGCGCAGTCGATTTCACCGCGATGGACCAGCTCGAGCGCCTCGTCGGGGCCGCGCGCGTAGCCGAGGCCGCGCAGGTGGGAGATGTCGTCGTCCGTCATCTCCAAGGCGCTCTTGAGGATCAGCGCCTCGAGCACCGCGGTGTCGAGGCGGCGGTAGGGCTCCGAGTGACCCTGGAGCGCGCGGTCGGCGATCGCCGGGTCCTTGAGAGTGAGCATGAAGGGCCGCTTGAAGTGGGCGTCGATGTAGCCGAGACGCAGCGGGCCGTCGCCCTCGGGGACGATCGCCTCGCGCGTGGTCTCCTCGACGTCGAACGCCTCGCGGATCGCCTTGGCCAGCGTCTCGTGCTGCTCGGGGCGCAGGTCGCTGACGAGGCGGTGCGTGGGAAAGACGGTCAGGCCCGGATCCTCGAGGGCGACCAGGCACATCAGGACGTAGCGGTGCGGGCCTTCCCCGCCGACCTCGTCTGCGTAGGCCCGGGCCGTCTCGTAGCGGTGGTGGCCATCGGCGATCAGCAGCTCGGCGCCGGCGGTGGACTCCTGAACGGCGGCGATCGCCTCGCCGTCGGCGACCCGCCAGACGCGATGATGTGTGCCGTCGTCGTCCGTCACCTCGCCCCAGGGCTCCTGTCCGGCGAACGGGACGAGCGCGTTCCACGCGGCGCCTGCCGGGTCGGAGTAGAGGGAGAAGATCGGAGAGAGGTTGGCCTTCGTCGCGCGCGTGAGGCGCAGCCGGTCCTCCTTCGGGCCGGGGTGCGTGCGCTCGTGGGGCCTGATCCGCCCGGCGCCGTACTCCTCCACCCGCACCCGGCAGAAGAACCCGCGCCGCTCACGCCGGTCCCCGCCGCCCGGCACGTCGTACTCCTGAGACAAGGCCCACACGGCGGGCTCGGCATCCTGGACCACGGCGCCCTCTCGCTCCCAGCCGGCGAGGGTGCGGGCGGCCGCGTCATAGGGGTCGCCCGTGGCCTCGGGCAGGTCGATCTCCACCACGTTGTAGGGGGATCGGCCAGCCAGCCGTGAGCGCTGGGCGGAGTCGATCACGTCGTAGGGCGGCGCGACCAGGTCGGCCAGTGGGCCGACGCTCTTGAGGTCGTAGTGGAGGGCGCGCAGCGGCTGGACGTCGGCCATGAGGCCGCGGCAGCCTAGTACAGGTGGCCGACCGTACTCACGGCCGGGTGTCCTAGCCCTTGACGCCGAAGTCCGTCGTGTACGTCGCGGCGCCGGAGGAGGCGTGAACGACCGCCGGGGCGCCGAGCGCGATGCCGATCCCGACGTCGCGGAATCGGCGACTGAGGATGTTGGCGCGGTGGCCGGGGCTGTGCATCCAGGCCCGCACCGTCTGCGCGGGGGTGCCGAGCGAGCCGGTCCCCCAGGCGATGTTCTCGCCCAGCGCCCACGCCTGGCGGCGAGTCACGTAGCGGGCGTTGAGGATTCGCGCGACGAAGTTTCCGTGCTCGAAGAAGCGCTTGCGGACCATGTTCCGCGAGTGGCCCGCCGACGCCTCGGTGAGGCGCGCGCTTAGGCGGAGCGGGCGCAGCCCGCGCTGGGCGCGCTCCCGGTTGAGAAGACAGAGCGTCTCGCGGCGGGCCGCGCTCAGCGACGCCGCTGTGGGAAGGGCGTCGGCCGTGGCGCCGACACTGGCGATTGCGCAGGAGCCCGAAGAGGCCTGGGCGGAAGCGGTCGGCAGCGCTGCGGCCGAAGCGGCCGCGAGCAGCACGAGGAGAAGTCGGGCGGCATGACGCTTCATCACGCTTGGGATCGACCCGCTTGACTGGCGCTGCCACCGTCAGACCTGGTTCTGGACGTTTGTTGTCGCCGCTGAGGGGAGCGTCAACCGATGCTGGGGGCGCGCTCGGAGAGCGGCGCGGGAAAGGCCTCGGTCTCCCCCGCGCGGAGCGGAGCGGCCTCGTCCTCGTGCGAGATGCGCTGGAGCTGCACCCAGATCACCGCCGCCACGACCAGCAGTCCGCCCGCGATCTGTCCCGGGGAGAGCGTTTCGTCGTGGATGACCCAGGCAAAGACGCCCGCGAGCACCGGCTCCAGCGTCGCGACGATGGCGGCGCGCGGCGCGGGAATGTGGCGGACCGCGCTGACCATCAGGACGAAGGGCACGAGGGTCCCGACCACAGCGACGCCCAGCCCGTAGAGGACGTTGTCGAGCGAGTCGAACCTGTCGAACGGGAAGGCCCACACCGGCTGCGCCACCGCCCAGAGGAGCGTCGCGAAGCCGAAGGCGTAGACGAGCGTGGTCACCGGCTCGTAGCGGCGCCCCAACTGCTCGCTGCCCACCAGGTAGATGGCGAAGGTGACCGCGGCCCCGAACGCCGCGGCGATCCCGAGCGCGTCCAAGGCCCCGACGTCGTAGGCGCGGACGACGAGGAAGCACCCGAGCGCCGAGAGCCCGGCCGCACCCCAGAGCCCGCGCCCGAGGTCGCGCTTGTGCGCGACCGCGAGCCAGATGAGGATCAGCAGCGGGCCCGAGGTACTGGATCGTCAGCGCGACGCCGATCTGGAGGCGGTCGATGGCGAAGAAGTACGTCGCGTGCACCCCCGCGAGCCCGACGATCCCCAGGAAGGCCAGCCGCGACACGTCCTCGCGCCGTACCCGCAACAGACCAGGCCGCGCCGCCACGAGCACGACGACGAGAATCGCCCACGACACCGTGGACCGCAGCTGCGAGAGCCGCAGCGCATCCACCCCGTCGTCGAGCAGGAACCGCGCGAGCGAGCCGTTCAACGCCCACATCGCCGCAGCCGTCGCAGCCAGCAGGTAGCCGAGGCGGGTCGAGCGATGCTCCGCGGGCATCGGCGCAGTCTCGCGCATGGCCTACCATCGCTCCATTCGGGGCGTGGCGCAGCCTGGTAGCGCGTTCGCTTTGGGGGCGAAAGGTCCCCGGTTCAAATCCGGGCGCCCCGACTGAGCTCGTTCCAGCACAGGTGGTGCGCCAGCTCGTGGCGCACGGTGCGCACCCCGTTCACGGCGCACTTTCCCGGTAAGTGGTATACGGTTCCGCTGATGCGAAACCTTTGGAAGTGCCTTCTCCCGGCCGTGCTTCTGGCGATGGTCGGGCCAGCAGCGGCGCAGGCCGAATCCCTTGTCTACATCAAGGGTGGTGACGTCTACCTCACCGGTGCTCCGGGCACGGTTCGCGTGACCACCGACGGCAACTATGAGAGCTCGTCGCAGGCCGACGACGGCACCATCGTCGCGGTCCAGAAGGGCGTCGACAACGACGGCCAGACCTACCGTTACCTGATCCGGATGAACCGGTCGGGTAAGCGGCTCAACCCGCCCGTGGAGACGATCGATCACATCTCCACTTACTCCGGCCCCTTCAACGCGAAGGTTTCGCCAGACGGCCGCCTCGTTGTGTATGACTGGCTGGCCGGCGGGCCGCTCCTGACACCCGGCCCGTACTTCAGCATCTCCGATTCGGGCAGTTCGACCCCGAAGGAGAAATACGAGACCTCACGGGGGTACATCAACCCGAACTGGCTCGACTCCTCCCGGATCCTGCTGTTCAACGGTTCCGGCCTGATCCAGACCTACAACCTGGCCGCACCCAAGGGGAGCCGGTTCCAGGACTGGTTCACCGACAGGGAGGCCAGCCCGAGCGGCGGCGAGGTCAACGCCCAGGGCGACAAGCTCGTTTCGAGCGCGAACACGACGGCGGGCCTCGTCTTCTACCCGCTTCCGGGGCCGCCGCCGACGCCGCCCGTCACCCGGTGCCTGATCAATCTTTCCGGCGGGGGCGTGCTCCGCCCGACCTGGAACCCGGATGGCAGCGAGCTCGCCTGGCAGCAGGGCGACGGGATCCATCTCGGAGTCGTCGACCTTCCCGGCTGCCGGCTCACGGCCAACGTGCTGGCCGTGCCCGGTGGCTCCTATCCCGACTTCGGCCCGGCCAACGTGGCCGTCCCCCGACCGACGGCCACGGTCCCGAGGCGCGCCAGTCGGAGCGCCGTCCGGGCGGGCCTGCGGGTTCGCGTCCGCTGCGCCGTTCGCTGCCGCGCGGTGGTGTCGCTGCTCCGGGGACGCCGGGTGGTGGGCCGGGCGTCCAAGACGCTCACGGGCACGGTCACCGTGCGTCCGAAGGCCGCGTTGCCGCGGGGAACGCGCCGGATCTCCGTGCGTGTCAAGGCCTTGGGGCGCACGATCACGCGATCGGTGCTCATCACCGGGTGAGGTTCTTTCCGTAGACGCGATGAATTCGCGTGTCTGCGACGGTCTACAGGTGCGTATCCGTCGCGGGGAAGCCGGTTCCCGCCCTACGAAAGGACACCGCGCCATGCAGCAGAAGATCACGCCGAACCTGTGGTTCGACACCGAGGCCGAGGAAGCCGCCGACTTCTACACGTCCGTCTTCAAGGACTCGCGGATCGTGACCAAGACGCACTACACCGAGGGCGCCCCGCGTGAGGCCGGCATGGTGATGACCGTCGAGTGGGAGCTCAACGGCCAGCGCTTCGTCGGTATCAACGGAGGCCCCCAGTTCGAGTTCGACGAGGCCGTCTCCTTCCAGATCACCTGCGAGGACCAGGACGAGGTCGACTACTACTGGGAGAAGCTGATCCGAGGGCGGCGGCGAGAGCCAGTGTGGGTGGCTCAAGGACAAGTTCGGCCTGTCCTGGCAGGTCGTCCCCGCCGGGATGGAAGAGGTCTTCGCCGACTCGGACCCGAAGCGCGCCGAGCGCGCGATGAAGGCGATGCTCGAGATGAGCAAGCTGGACATCGCCGCGCTGCGCAGCGCGGCCGACGGCGTCCCGGCGAGCTGACCCGCCGGCGCCGGCGGTGGACGGCGGCCCGTTCTACGGCGTGTCGACGTCAGGCTTCAGCACCGGGCACATGAAGCCGTAGACGGGGTGCGGCTGGAAGGACGCGGAGTCCGCGGTCGGGCTGCCGAACCACTCGCTGCGGACCGGCGCCTTCACCTTCTTGCCCGTGGCGCCCCCGCCATCGATTCTGAGAACGTCGACGCCGCGATAGGCATCGGCGGTGTAGACGATCTCGCCGTTCGGGTCGGTCGGCGACCAGTACGCCGCCCAGGTCGAACCGTTGGCCGGGATGTAGTACCCGACCTGGGTGATCGAGGTTGGCGTGCGGTAATCGAGGAAGCGAACCCCCTGCTCGTACCAGCCCACGGCCGCGACGCCGTCCTTCGCGTCGAACCAGTGTGACGAGCAGTTGACGGTCACCGGCGCCTTCGAGTCCGCCGCTCCGCCGGTGAACATGCCGTTCAGCTCCGTCTCCCACGTGCCGAGGGGCGTGATCGTGCCCTTGTTCAGGCGCGAGAGGTCCCAGGTCTCGAACTTCCCCTGGCCGCGGCAGCCGCCGGGCGGGACCTCGTCGGTGTCGATGTAGTCCTCCTCCGTGACCAGCAACGTCTTCCCGCGCCGCTGTGAGTTGTGGAGGATGAAGTCGTTGTAGGGCGAGGGATTGCTTCCGGCCGCGCCGGTCGTCCCGAGCAACTGCGGCGCGAGCGGATTGGCGGTCAGCCGGTAGCCGGCCGCGCCGCCGCCCCCCACCGACCACGCCGTGCCCGTGCTGTCGAGCTCGGTGTCGTGCGTCACCCTGAACGCGTCGCTCATGGACGCGGCCGACTCGAACTTGCCGAGCGACCTCGGGGCGCTCGGGTTGGTGAGGTCGACGACCTCGACGTGGTCGCCGCCGTCGACCCAGGCCTGCGAGCAGTCGGGCTTCACGAAGTTGGCGATGTGACCCGAGCCGCGGCCGTTGCCGGTCAGGCCGAGCGGCAGGACCGCGCTCACGGTCGGCGAGGTCCGGTTCGCGATGCTGACCACGTACATGACCGACCCGATGTCCTTCGCCTCGCGGTCGTTCACGACGATCAGGGTGTTCCCGCACAGGTCGACGTCCTCGTTCTCGAAGTGCGGCAACGGAAGAAGCCCGACGGGTTGCGGCGAATCGGCCTTCGCGATGTCGAGCACCGTGATGCCGCCCCATCCGCTCACGTAGGCGTAGTGGTCCTTGAAGTTCATTCCGGCGGCACTTCCGGGGACGTGCCCCAGGAGTTGCACGTTGCTCGACGCGGCAAGAGGCGGCTCGGTCGCGCCGCCCGCCGGCATCGCGCTCGACACGGCTATGACCGCAGCCAGCGCAAGCAGCGCCACGACGCTTCCGATTCGCCGACCACGGTTACGCATAAGCCTCCCCTTCGCGTCACGGGCGCCCTGCCGAAAGCCCGTGGAACTTCGGTACCCCTGCCGGGCGATTCTTGCACCTGCCGCTACGGGAGGCAACGAGGAACTAGCGGTAGCCGGCCGGGTCCGCGGGCCGGCCGGCGTCCTGGACCTCGACGAGGTAGCGCCAGCAGTCGGGTTGGGAGCCGTCGAGGTCGGTGAAGCCGTACTCCCGCGCCAGCCCGCCGGAGGAGAACGAGCCGCCGTTGCGGCGGTGGAGGTCGGGGTCGGCGGCGAGGGCGGCGACCGCGCGGCCCACGAACCGCGGACTCTCGGAGATCGCGGCGAAGTGCGGGTTCGTGGCCGCCCCGTCGCGCCAGTTCTCCTCGGTGACTCCGTAACGCTCGAGCATGATCTCCGAGCGCATCCAGCCCGGGGTCAGCGCCACCGCAATGCAGCCGTGCGGGGCGAGCTCCTCGCTCTGCGCGAAGGCGAGCCGGATGACCGCCGTCTTGGCCAGGTCGTAGAACGCGCAGACCCGGTAGTGCTCGGCGTTGTAGTCGCGGGTGCCGTCGGTCATCTCGACGACCAGCCCGCCGGGCTCGCGGATCAGCAGCGGCAGCGCGAAGTGGCTGGTGATCAGGTGGGTGTCGACCGCCAGGCGCAACATCCGCAGCCCCTTCTCGAGGTCGTGCTCCCAGACCGGCTTGTCCCACTCGAACAGCAGCTCCCCGCCCCAGATGTCGTTGACCAGGACGTCGAGCCGCCCGTGGTCGGCGTCGATCCGCTGGACGAGCGCCTCGACCTGCATCCGCCTCGAGATGGTCGACCGCGACCGCGATCCCGGTGCCGCCGGCCGCGCTGACCAGCTCGGCGGTCTCCTCGATCGTCTCCGGCCGGTCGTATTCCGAACGCCGCTCCCGGGTGCTGCGGCCGGTGCAGTACACGGTCGCCCCGGCCTCCCCGAGCGCCACCGCCGTGCCGCGCCCGGCCCCGCGCGTCGCGCCCGCCACGAGCGCAACCTTGCCGTCGAGCGACCTGATCATGCTGTCTCCTTCTCGAATCCGGCGGGGTGGATCCTGACAGCGAGCACCGCCGAGAGGACCAGCGCACCGCCGGCGAGCTGTGCGGGACCGAGCGATTCGGCGAACACGACGAACGCCAGCCCGACGGTGACGACCGGCTCGAGGGTCGACAGAATCGATGCGGCCGTCGGGCCCACGCGTCGCAGCCCGGCGAAGAAGAGAGCGATGGCCCCGACCGTCGACACGACGGCCAGGCCGCTCAGCCAGGCGAACCCGGTCGCGCTCACGCTTCCCGGGTCCAGATCGCCGGCGGCGAAGGCGGCGAGCGTCAGGGTCATCGCCGCGCCGGTGCACACCAGGGTGCTCAGGACGAGCGGCCCGACGCGCGCGGCGACGCCCTCCGAGATGAGGATGTACGCGCTGTAGACGAGCGCCGCCCCCAGCCCGAGCCCCGTCCCGACCGGGTTCAGCGCCCCGGCGGCCGCCCCCGCCAACACAAGGACGAGCCCGGTCGAGGCGAGCACCAGGGCCATGGCCGTACGGCGGCTCGCCGGCTCGCGCCCGAGCGCGATGGCGGTCACCGTGACCATCACGGGAAACGTGTAGACGAGCAGCGAGAGCAGCGAGGCGTCGAGACGCTGGAGCGCCGCGAAATACCCGCCCGCCTGGGCCCCGTACCCGACAGCACCGAGCGCGAGGGCGATGCCGACATCGCGGCGGGAGAGCGCCCGCAGGTCGCGAGCACCCCCCGCGCAGACCACGAGCACCCAGAAGAGGGCGGCGGCGAGCGCGAACCGGGTGGCCAGGAGGGTTCCCACGGTCGCGCCCTGGTCATAGGCGAGCTTGCCGAAGATTCCCATCGCGCCGAACGAGGCGGCGGAGGCGAGGCAATAGAGGGCGCCGGCCGGAGGCATGCGCCGATCCTGCGGCCGAAAGCACTTAGAAGCGACTCAGATTCATGACGAGAACTCAGTAGAGTTGCTTGTGAGTGCTCGACCTCCGCCGGCTACGCCTCCTGCACGAGCTGCACGCGCGCGGCACGATCGCCGCGGTGGCCGAGGCCCTGCGGTTCACGCCGTCGGCCGTCTCCCAGCAGCTCGCGGTGCTCGAACGCGAGGCGGGGCTGCCGCTGCTCGAGCCGGCCGGCCGAGGCGTGCGGCTGACCGACGCCGCGATCGTGCTGGTGCGTCACGCCGACGCGCTGCTCGAGCGGGCCGAACTGGCGCAGGCCGAGCTGGCCGCAGCCGCGGGCAGGGTCGCCGGGAGGGGACGAATCGCCTCCTTCCAGTCGGTGGCGCTCCGCCTCGCGGTACCGGCGATGCAGGCACTCGCACGAGATGCACCGGACCTCCGCTGCGAGCTCATCGAAGCCGAGCCGGAGCAGTCGCTGCCCGCGCTCGCCCTCGGGGACGTCGATCTCGTCCTGGCCGACGAGTGGCAGCACCAGCCGCACGCGCGGCCCGCCGGCGTCGACCGCGAGGACCTGTGCCGCGACCCGGTCCACCTCGTGCTGCCCGCAGACCACCCGACGGCGCAGCGTCACCGCGACGCATTGCCCCTGGCCGAGCTCGCCGGCGAGGCGTGGACGACCGGCCACCGCGACACCGGATGGGAGGAGATGACCAACCGGACATGCCGCGAACTCGGAGGCTTCGACCCCGACATCCGCCACCGAACGAACGACAGCGTCACGAGCCTGGCGCTCGTAGCCCAGGGGCAGGCCGTGACGCTGTTGCCCCAGCTCGTTCGCCCCGAGGCCCATCCCGGCGTCGCCGTCAGAGCCATCGCCGAGGGCTCCGTGCACCGGACGATCTACATGGCGACCCGCGCCGCGGATGCTCAGCGGCCTTCCGTCCAGGCCCTCCTGGCGGCCGTCCGCGCCGCCGCCCCAACTCAGCGCTAACCCAGGGGCGAGCGTCGATGGAGCCGGGCGTCCCGACCGCTCGAAAGGAGAAGCATGAACACCGAATCGACCACCCCGGACACCATCGTGCTCATCCACGGGATGTGGATGACGCCGCTCAGCTGGGAGCACTGGATGGAGCGCTACACGGCCCGGGGCCACCACGTGCTCGCTCCGGCGTGGCCCGGCCTCGACGCCGAGCCCGAGCAGCTGCGTCGCGATCCCTCGCCGCTGCGGGGGCTCGGGATCACGGAGATCGTCGATCACTACGAGACCATCATCCGCAGGCTGGACCGCCCGCCGATCATCATCGGCCACTCCTTCGGCGGGCTCCACACCCAGCTCCTCCTCGATCGTGGCCTGGGCGCAGCGGGCGTCGCGCTCGACACGGCCGCGCCGAAGGGTGTGCTGCGGCTTCCGTTCTCGACGTTCCGGGCCGCCTGGCCGGCGCTGAACAACCCGGCGAACCTGCAAGAAGGAGACCCCGCTGACCCCGAAGCAGTTCCACTGGTGCTTCACGAACTCACTCAGCCGGGAGGACTCTGATGCCGTCTACGAGCGCTACTACATCCCCGGAGCGGGGCGTCCCTTCTTCCAGGCGGGCCTGGCGAACTTCAACCCGAACGCCGTCACCAAGATCGACTACAAGAACCCGAATCGGGCACCGCTGCTCTTCATCACCGGCGCCGAGGACCGCATCAGCCCGCCGTCCGTCAACCGCGCCAATCTCAAGAAGCAGCAGAAGGCGCCGTCCGCCACCGAATACAAGGAGTACCCGGGACGCTGCCACTTCCCGGGCAGGACGGCTGGGAGGAGGTCGCCGACTACGCGCTGGACTGGACCGTGCGCCACGCGGTGGCATGACCGTCCGCATGACCCACATCGGCGGGCCGACCGTCCTCATCGAGGTCGGCGGCTGGCGGCTGCTGACCGACCCGACGTTCGACCCCGCGGGCGGGAAGTACAACTTCGGCTGGGGCACGGGGTCGCGCAAGCTGGCCGGACCGGCGATCCCCGCCGCCGACGTCGCGCCGATCGACGCGGTGCTGCTCAGCCACGATCACCACGACGACAACCTCGACCCCGCCGGACGGGCGCTGCTTCCCTCGGCGGGCGTCGTGGTCACCACCGTCTCGGGCGCGAAGCGCCTCGGCAACGACGCTCGGGGGCTGGAGCCGTGGGCGACGACGCGGCTCGAGGCCCCGGAGCGGCCGCCGATCGAGATCACCGCCACGCCGTGCCGCCACGGCCCGCCGCTGAGCCACCCGTTCGTCGGGGACGTGATCGGCTTCGCGCTCCGCTGGGACGGTCAGGAGCACGGCGTCCTGTGGATCTCGGGCGACACCGTGCTCTACGACGGCGTGCGCCAGGTGGCCGCCCGCCTAGAGGTGGACACCGCACTCCTGCATCTCGGCGGCGTCCGCTTCCCGGTCACCGGGCCGATCCGGTACACGCTGACGGCGCAGGAGGCAGTCGAGCTGTGCCGTCTCGTGCGCCCGCGCACCGTCATCCCGATCCACTACGAGGGGTGGAAGCACTTCCGGCAGGGACGAGACGCCATCGAACGCGAGTTTGCGAGTGCGCCAGAGGACATGCGCCGGCGCATCCGGTGGCTTCCCATCGGCGTCGGCGTCGAGGTCGGTGCCTAAGCCTCCGGGCCTCAGGCTTCACGATTCGGACGGAGCGTCAGGAGTAGCTGAGCTGCTCGTCCCAGTCCGTCCCGCGTCCCTCGCGAGTGAAGTCGAACAGGTTCCAGACGCGGCTCGATGGTCCCGACATGGCGCGGATCCTGTCCGGGCTCGGTCGGCGCGTAGAAGAGCTCCGAGCTCCAGAAGTGGCGGATCGTCGCGCCGTCCCGATGGAAGACGGTCAGCATCGGCCGCTGTGCTCCCTCCGCGGTCTCGGCGTGGTAGTCGCGGTTGTAGGTGTTGCCGGCCGAGGACAGCAGTCGCAGCCGCCGCCAGCCCCGCTCCTCGGCGAAGGTGAGGACGCGCGGGAGCGCCGCCTTCGCGACGACCGCGAAGTTGATGTGCGGGGAGACGTGCTCCGCGGCGCCATCGAGCTGGTCGAGCAGCGCCACGCACGACGGGCAGGGCCCCTCCGCGAGCGGCAGGAGCGCCGTCTGACCAGCCTCGGGCCCCGGCCGCTCGTCGCCGGGGTCACGGGGGAACATGAAGCTGTAGATCACGAGCGAGTCCTTGCCGGGCGCGAACAGCTTCGACAGCGGCAGGTCGGTCGGCGTGCCGTCTGTCTCCTCGTCCCTGGAAGACGTAGTCCTCCGGGACGACCCCGCCGGATGGCAGGTCGCGCCTGGCGGCGGCCACCGCCTCGGTGGCCCGGCGCAGGTCGGCCTCCTGTTCGAGCAGCCGGTCGCGCGCCGCCCTGTATTCCGCTGACTCTCCTGGGAACGAGATGCTCATGGTCTCTCCTGGCTGATTGACGCCGGCAAGTGATAGACCGGGCGCAGGCCCGAGAATCATCGGTGAAGACGCGGGGGGGCCGGCGGTGTCGCGGCGCCCACGTCTAACCTGGAGGGGGATGAGTCCGGCTTCCACAACCGCGACCGCTCAGGAGCGAGAGTTGCTCGAGGCCGCCGGAGGGGGCGACGAGGACGCCTTCCGCCGGCTGGTCGAGCCCCATCGCGGCGAGCTGCACGCGCACTGCTACCGGATGCTCGGCTCGGTCCATGACGCCGAGGACGCCCTGCAGGATGCGCTCCTGCGCGCGTGGCGGGGGCTGTCGCGGTTCCAGGGACGAAGCTCGCTTCGCTCCTGGCTGTACAAGATCGCCACGAACACCTGCCTGGACGTGATCGAGAGGCGGCCCAAGCGCGTCCTTCCGATCGACTACGGCCCGGCCGCGGATCCCCACGACGGCCCGGGCGAGCCGCTCGTCGAGTCGGTGTGGGTGGAGCCCTATCCCGACGAGAAGCTGGGCGTCGAGGACGGGTATGCCGCGCCCGAGGCCCGCTACGAGCAGCGGGAGAGCGTGGAGCTGGCGTTCATCGTCGCCCTCCAGCACCTTCCCGCCCGGCAGCGCGCGGTGCTGATCCTGCGCGAGGTGCTCGGCTTCTCGGCCCAGGAGGTCGCGGACACGCTCGAGACGACCACCGCCTCGGTGAACAGCGCGCTTCAGCGCGCCCGCGCGGCAGCGGACGAGAGGCTCCCCGAGCAAAGCCAGCAGGCCACCCTGCGCGCGCTGGGCGACGAGGGCCTGCGCGATGTCGTGGACAGCTACGTCGATGCGTGGGAGCGAAACGACGTCGAGGCCGTCGTCGCCATGCTGACCGAGGACGCCGTGTTCGCGATGCCGCCGCTGGCGACCTGGTTCGGGGGTCGGGACGGGATCGAGATCTTCCTCGCCGGCTGGCCGCTCTCCGGCACCTGGCGCTGGCGCGTCGTGCGGACTCGCGCAAACGGGCAGCCGGCGCTCGGCTACTACAGCTGGGATGAGGAGGAGCAGACCTTCCTTCCCTTCGCGCTCAACGTGCTGACCCTTCGCGGCGCGCGGGTCCAGGAGGTCACCGCCTTCATCACGCGGTCCACCGAGGATCCCGATCGCGAGGTCCTGGCGCGGTTGCCGGAGCAGCCCGCCGATCACCTGCGGCTCGTGGCCGCGTTCGAGAACTTCGGTCTGCCCGACCGGCTGGACTGACCGGGAGGTGACCGTCCCGGTGAATAGACTGCCGGGCGTCGTGGACTGGCGGCTCGAACTGGTGCAGGTTCCCGTCTCGGACGTGGACCGGGCGAAGGCCTTCTACACCGAGAAGGCCGGCTTCAACGCGGACCACGACCACACGGTCAGCGACGAGATCCGCTTCGTCCAGCTGACGCCTCCCGGGTCGGACTGCTCGATCGCCCTGGGGACCGGGCTCTCGGGAATGGAGCCCGGTTCGGTCCAGGGCCTGCAGCTGGTGGTCTCGGACATCGAGGCCGCGCGGGCCGAGCTCGTCGAGCGGGGGGTCGACGTCAGCGAGGTCCAGGTGTTCGACTGGGGCTCGTTCGTCTTCTTCAGCGACCCGGATGGCAACGGCTGGGCCGTGCAGCAGATTCCCGCGCGGGACTAGAGTCTCCTTCGAGGCAAGTCAGAGGGGAGGGAAGCCGTGAGCTTGTTCTACAAGGTCGCCTATCGGCTTGGTTTCACTCCGTGGGAGGAGGCGTCTGGTGACGAGGAGACCGCCGCGAAGGTCTCCGAGTGGTTCGACCGCGAGGAGAGCGGCCGCGAGCCGCCTTACGGACGCGCGCTCGACCTCGGCTGCGGCGGAGGGCTTTGGGCGATCGAGCTGGCGCGGCGGGGCTGGGAGGTCGTCGGCGTGGACATGGTTCCCAAGGCCCTGAGCACCGCTCGAGAGCGTGCCCATGAAGCCGGTGTCGAGGTCCGCCTCCTCCAGGGCGACGTCACCTCCCTGCAAGCAGCTGGCGTGGGCGACGGGTTCCGACTGGTATGGGACTTCGGGACCGTCCACGGCCTGGCTCCGGCGCAGCGCCAGGCGGTCGGCCGGGAGGTGAGCGTGGTCGCTGCCCCCGACGCGAGTGTGCTGATGCTCGGCCTGGACGCCCGGGCGACGGGGGCCCTTGCCGCGCGGCGCGAGCCGCGCGGACATCGAGGCGGCCTACGCCGGATGGAAGGTGACCGACGAGGACGCCGCCGACGTGTCCGGGCCCAACGTGCCCCGACCGGTGAGGAACGCCAAGCCGCGTTGGTACCGGCTCGTCCGCGCCTAGTCAGCGCTCGGGCTCGAGAACGACGACGGGTATCTCGCGCTCCGTTCGGCGCTGGTAGTCGTCGTAGTCGGGCCAGACGGCGGTCATGATCGGCCACAGCTCCGGCTTCTCCTGCGCCGTCGCCGTGCGCGCGCGGACCGGGAAGCGCTCGCCCCAGACCTGGAGCTGCGCGTTCGGGTTCTCCTGGAGGTTGCGATACCAGGTGGGCGGTTTGTCCCACCCGCCCTTCGAGGCGACCACGAGGTAGTCGTCGCCGTGCTGCCCGTAGATCAGGGGGTTACTGCGGGGCTCGCCCGAGCGCCGTCCGGTCGTCGTGAGGATGGCCACGGGAGCCCCACGCTTCCAATCGTGGCCGACCTCGCCGTCCGTCTCGACGTAGCGCTTGACGTGCTCCTGCCCGAACAGCTCGGTGGCATCGGTCATGCGATCGAGGCTACTCCAGGCGCAAGCCCGGCAATCGGGCGGCCGCGCGGCGTCAGCGGGGCGCCATCTGTTCGGCCCGTTCGGCCTCGGCCGCCTTCACGGCGGCGACGACGCGCGGGTGGCGCCCGACGAGGCCGTCGGTGGGCGACGTCAGCCCGCGCGCGGCGAGCAGGGCCGGTACCCACCGCGGCGCATACACGCGCCCCGACCGGCGCTCCACGCCGCGGGCGATCGCCTCGCCCGCCGCGCCGACGGGCAGCGGCCTGGTCAGCCGGCCCGGCAGAGCGCCGAGCGCCCGCGGCACAAGCGGATCGGCGAGGGCGTCGCGGGTCATGTCGGTGTCGATGAGGCTGAAGTAGCCCACGCCGACACGGGTGCCGGTGTGGGCGATCTCTATGCGCAGGCTGCGAGCGAAGTTCTCCACGCCGGCCTTGCTGGCCGAGTAGGCGGCGAGCAGCGGCGTCGGCATCGTGGCGGCGACGGAGGCGATCGTCAGGACGTAGCCGCGGCGCTCGACGACGTGGGGAAGAGCGGCGCGCACCGTACGCCACACGCCGAGCAGGTTGACCTCGATGACCTGGTCGAAGTCCTCGGGCTCGATGGCCGCGACGGTGGCCATGGGCCCGCTGACCCCGGCATTGGCGATCACGACGTCGATCGCGCCGAAGCGCTCGAGGGTTCCCTCGACCGCGGCGGCGAGCTCCCCGGCGTCCGTGACGTCGGCGGGGAAGGCGGCGGCGCTCTCGCCGAGCGCCGCGGCATGGCGCTCTGCGCCGTCGGCGTCGCGGTCGAGCAGCGCGACCCGGGCGCCACGCTCGACGAGGCGCCGCGCGGCATCCGCGCCGATGCCGCGCGCGCCGCCGGTCACGAGGACCACGCGGTCCTGGATGGGGCGTCTCCTGGTCACGGTGGGCTCCTTGCGTTCGGAGGATCGGGCGAGGCGGGCGACGCCCCACGCCAGCAGGACGAAGAGGGGAAGCATCAGTGCCAGGACGGCCAGGGCGGCGGCCGTCCACAGCCATCCTGGCACGCCTCGCTTGCGCTCGCGCTGGAGGATCTCGCCCTCCGGCCGCACGGGCCGGGTGAAGCGCGCCAGGGCCGGGACCTCGGCGGCGGGGATGGCGCGATCGGCCGGCGCATAGAAGGAGACGCCGAGCATCCGCCGGCCGGCGAGGATCCGAAGGCCGGACTTCCACTCGCCGTGGACCGGCAGCGGCTGCGGGGTGCGATAGACCCCCTCGGCGACACGGCGCAGAGGGAAGCCGACGCGGCGGGCGTGGCCCTGCCAGGCGATGGCCCGCACATAGGTGGCATCGTCGGCGAGGTCGCGCGGGGTCAGGCGCACCGTGGCGAGCACCTCGCGGTCGGGCGCGGGGCTGACCTGCCGGAGCGTGACGGTGGCCCGGGCGCCCGGCGGCGGGTCGCGCAGGACGAGCCCGTTGGCCACCACGCCCGCGATCGCCGCGAACGAGGCGATCAGGGCGGCGCGCGCGACCGCGGGGCGCGGCAGCTCGCCCCGCAGCCCGCTCCCCAGCAGGGCGCCGATCACGCCGCCCGCCGTCCCCGCCACCGCGGCCGAGACGAGGCCCTCCGTCAGCAACGGGGCGGTCCACGGGATCGGGAAGACGAGATGCGTCCAAGGCCACTCGGCGGCGAATCCGACGAGGGCGGCCGCCAGGCCCGCCACGGCGCCGAAGACGACGGGCCGCCCGCGCGCGAGCCAGAGCCCGACGACCTCGACGGTCAGCGCCTCGGCCACGAACAGCGCCGCCACCGGAGTCGTCTCGCCGAGGATCGGGCCGACGAGCACTCCGATCGCCACGCGCGCCGCGAGGTAGATCGCGACGGCGGCGATCGCCGCGCCGCGCCCCACCCACATCCGCGCGGCGACGAGCGCGACGCCCCCGAACAGGGCGATCAGGGCGGGGTGGAAGACAAGGCGGAACTGCGGGATGCCGTAGTCGAACTCGGCCAGGAAGGTGGCCAGGCCGATGAGCAGCGCGGCGGCGAACGTGACCCGGGTCACCACGGCGACCGGCGCCGGCGGGCCCCAGCCGCGGTGCCGCGCACGGGCGCGCCGGCCCTCCTCCCACAGCACGGCGAAGCCGATGACCGACAACAGGCCGCCGCCGAGCATGAGGATGTGGGTCGGGCCCCACAGGGTCACGTCCTGCCCGAACAGCCGGTGCCAGACGTCGTCGATCGGGAACGCGAAGAGGGCGAGCAGCCCGCAGGCGGCGATCAGGATCGCGCCGGTCGGAACCCGTGCGCCCGACGGGGTCAGCGCGGCGGCCAGGGCGCCCGCGGCCACGATCCCGTAGATCCCGACGAGGATCAGGTAGTGCGCGGGGTTGGCGAGGGGACCGACGTCGCGGCCCTGGTCGAGGTGGAGCGCGACGTCCCACATGAACCCCACGTAGCCCACGACGAGCGCGAGCGAGCCGACGAGCAGGGGCAGGGCGGCCCAACCGGGCAGGCCGGATCCGCGGGCGGTCCACGCGGCGGCGCCGCCGAGCGGCGTGCGCTCCCCGCGGCGGTGGCGCAGCGCCATCCACCCGAGCGCGCCGAAGGCGACGGTCAGCGACCCGGCGACGAGCGCGACCTCGCCGAGCGCGGCGCCTCCGGCCGGCTTGGCCGGGGCGGCGGCGAGAAGGGAAAGCGCGGCGGGCATGGATTCCTACGCTACAGTAGCTACTGCACCGTAGCTTATACACTGTTACGCGGAAGTAGCATTGCCATCCGGGATGCCCGCCACCACCTCCAGCCGTACGTCGCGCCGCCGCTACGCCCCGCGGGTGCCCGCCGGCGAGCGCCGCGAGCAGGCGCTGGACGCGGCGCTGGCCCTGATCGAGCGCGACGGCTACGGCGCCGTGACGATGGAGGCGGTGGCGCGCGAGATCGGCGTCACCAAGCCGGTCGTCTACGACGTGTTCGACAACCGCGGCGAGCTGCTGCGGGCGCTGCTCGAGCGCGAGGAGCAGCGGGCGTTCGCCGTGCTGGCCACGGTCGTGCCGGCACTGCCGCCCGACACGGATCCCGACGAGGTGCTGGCCGGCGCGCTCGGCGCGTTCCTGACGACGGTTCGTGACCAGCCCGAGCGCTGGCGCCTCATCCTGCTGCCCGTCGAGGGAACCCCCGACGTCGTGCGCCGCCACGTCGAGCAGGGGCGCCGCCAGATCCTCGAGCGCCTCGAGGAGCTCGTGGCCTGGGGGGTGGAGCGACGAGGCGGCCCGGAGTGGGCCGACACGGAGCTGCTCGCCCGGGCCATCCTCGGCCTCGGCGAGGAGACGGCGCGGCTGGTCCTGACCCAGCCCGATCGCTTCCCGCCGGACCGGATCGTGGCCGCGGTGCGCGGCCTGCTCGGCGACCTCAGTCGCGCGAAGCCCAGACGTTGAACGGCGTCCCCTGGTCGTCCCGGCAGCTCGCCATGAAGCCCGAGGCGATCTCCCCGGCCTCGCCGGCCACGCCGCCGAGCTCGCGGACCCGGGCCAGCGCCGCTTCGATGTCGTCGACCTCGAACCACACCTTGGCCTCGCCGGGCTCGCCCCCGGCGAACATGCCGCCCGGCGGGGTGGAGTTGGTGATCTGGGAGCCGTCGGGCACGTTGCCGGGAGCGAACTCCCAGCCGAACAGGCCGCCGAAGAACGCGTGCGCGCGCTCCTCGTCGGCGACGGGGAGCATGAAGTAGACGAGATCGCCGGGCATCGTGTTCCTCCTGGTCGGGTGAGAACATCCTCCCCCAAGCCCCCGTAGCTCAGTGGACAGAGCAGCGGCCTTCTAAGCCGTTGGCCCCAGGTTCGAATCCTGGCGGGGGCGCTGCGGTCGCGCTAGACGCGCCCGAGCAGGATCAGCACAAGCAGGATCAGAGCGATCAGGCCGATGATCCCGCCGCCGATCGCCACCTTGGCCAGGAACAGCACGATCGCGATGACGACGAGCAGGACGACGAGTCCGTAAAGCATGCACACCTCTCCGTGGGTCCGATGAAGTCCGGTCCCGCACCTCTCGCGCGGGCCGTCCTCCGCCTACCCACGAAGAGGCGTGCCAACCTCGGCGCGCGTCAGCCGCGCGGAATGATCACGTGGGTCAGGCGCATGCTCGGCATCGAGAGCGTGAAGGTGAGGACCGTTCCGGACGGCCGGTTCCCTCGGTCGAGCTCGGCCTTGCCCTTGTAAGTGCCGGGGCAGATGGCGTTCGACTTGAGCTCGTACGTCTCGTATGACGGCTTCAACGTGAACTTCGCGGCGGGAGCCCGCTCGTAGTCGAGCCGTCCGATGAAGTTCCTGCAGACCACCGGATAGCCCTGCTCGTTGAGGGGGTTCTGGCCGCTGGTCTGCTTGGCGCTGACCCGGTAGCGCTTGCCCTTGGTGATGCCCGAGAGCGTGAAGATGACCTTCGGGGACTTGCCGGCGGGGGCCTGCGGGTCGGGCTTCGTCTTGAGACTGGGAAGTGCGGACGCCGCCGCCGGCAGGGCGGCGAGCAGTGCGAGCGAGGCGAGCGAGGCGGTAACACGGCGGAGGGTGTGGCGCGGGAGCATCGTGGTCCTCTCTTGGGGGACACCGAGGATGCCCGCCCGCGTGCCCGCGGCCAATGGAGGAGGCCGTCGTCAGACGCGTCGGTTTGCCGCCACTTGGGCGGGCTTGCCCTGAAGCATCCGGTCGAATCGCCGGGCGAACAGGTACGCGTCGCCCGGCCACCGGGCCGACACGTAGTTGCCGTCCTCCACGACGAACGCCGGGCCGTCGTCGTCGCGCGTCCCGCGCCTGGTCGAGCGAGGGCCGCGCTCGAACTGGGAGGGGTCGCGCAGGGCGCCCACGACCTCGTCCTGCACGTATTCCGGGTAGGTGCGGTAGTAGCGGCCGAGCCGCCACGCCGTCAGCAGGTACGCGCTGCGCTCCATGTACTTGGGCAGGCACGTCGTGCGCCGGTCGAACAGGACGCTCTTCCCGGTGGCGGGATCGATCGTGCGCGCGAGGACGATGACGCCATGGCAGATCGCGCCGACGGGGCGCTCGAGACTCCAGAACTCGGCCACCTTGGCGCGCAGCACCTCGCTGCCCAGGTACTGGCGCATCCCCGGCGCGTGGCCACCGGGCAGCACCAGGCCGTCGTACCGCGGCGGGTCGATCTCCGCCCAGGCGATCGGCGCGCGGAACTCCGGCGAGGCGGCGAGCTGCTCGTAGAAGTCGATCGGCTCCGGCTCCGCGCCCAGGCGGCCCGCGATCACCCCGGTCAGCAGCTTGGGGTCGCAGGCGGGAGTCGTGCCGGCGGCCTCGGTCGCGAACGTCACCTCGTGACCGCTCTCGGTCAGCAGGCGCCATGGCACCGCCACCTCGGTCGTGTCGAAGTCGCGATCCGGGAGAGGGATGAGGACGCGCATGCGCCTAGCGTCCCATACGGCATCTGCCTCGATCCCGGCTTCGTGCCCTACAAGGTTCCGCCTGGCGTGGGAGCGGATGTCCGGCCGGATGGATCCCGGCTACGCCCACCTCCTGCGCCGGGTCAAGGGGCTGCTCGACCCGGCCGGGATCATGGACCCCGGCCGGCTCGGGCTCTGACGGCGCTCAGCGGGTGAGGCTGCGCAGGCTGAACGCGATGATGATGTCGCGCACGCCCTGCATGAGTGCCCAGATGCCGGCGAAGGCCAGCAGCACGTAGGCCTTGTGGATGAAGAACTGGCCGGAGGTCCAGAAGCCGAGGATGACCATCAGGATCCCGCCGATCAGGCCGAGCCACCACAGCGGGTTGAGTCCGCGCTCGGTGAAGGCCTGGATGATCCAGAACACCCCGACCAGCAGGAACAGGAACCCGAGGATGTCGGCCAGCGCCGCAAACGTGTTCTCCGGGCTGATCAGGGAGATCACGCCGGCGATCAGGAACAGCACGCCGAAGAGCGCGAAGAACCACTTCATCCGGTCGGACGCCCAGGCCAGGATCAGCTGCTGCACACCCGTGGCCAGGAACATCGCCCCGATGATGATCCCGACGGTGTTCACCGACGCCTGATCGAACTGCAGGATCACCAGCGCGATCACGATCCACGCGATCCCCATGATCAGCGGGAACCACCAGAGGTGCTTGCCCGCCGAGTCGACCGCTGCGACCTGCGGATCAGATGTTGAAGCTTCCATTAGCCGTCCTCCTTTTGCACCGGGATTCGCCGTTGCGGAGGCGGGACCTGCCGATGTCCGCCGTTACACTGACTCGCGCACCTGGTGGGCGTAGCTCAGCTGGTAGAGCTCCTGGTTGTGGTCCAGGCGGTCGGGGGTTCGAGTCCCCTCGCTCACCTTCACAAAGACCGGCCACATCCCCGAGGCCGAGATCGCACCCGTCCTCGTAAGCACGGTGCTGGGCGGCCTAGCCGGCGGAGCGGCAAGCTCGGGCTAGAGGCGCTTACCACTTCTGCTCCGAGCACGCTCCTCGTGGAGTAGTCCGCCAGCGCGGCGAAGTCCCGGCGCTTGAACGCATCTACGACGTGCCGCACCAACTCCACGTTCTCCTGCGACATCGCCTACTGACGCAGCCCCACGGCTGCGAGGGCTGTCAGTACCACTTGCCCCGCGCAAAACCGCCGAAGGCGATTAGACCGACCAGGGCGATGATCAGCCCGATCCAAAAGCTCCAGACGAGCATCACGACGATCCCAACGATGACAATGACCCCGCCAGTCGATATCCCGGCGATTCCTCCTCGACTTTCCCGCTCAGCCATGCGCTTCTCCCTCCAGTGGCAGATGTCCCGTCAGCGAAGTATCCCGCCGCCCGCCTACTCACGCAGCCCCACGGCTTTGAGGGCGGCTCGCACCGTCGGGTCGAATGTGTCTTGGACCAGTGACATCGGGAAAACTCGGGTGGATCGACCGAGCAGAATGATTCGATGTAGACCGCATGACCAGCCGCATCGTTTAGACGAGCTGGCCGAGCGTCTGAACGAGATCGAGAACTACTTGGAGCGCATGGACAGCGGCGAGAACCCCCACCGAGCTACCACCCGCCGCCTAGCGGTCGAGACGTGGAAGCGCAGTGTTCGACCGTAGTCTCCGGTGGCGGGCTTCGTGGTCCTACGGATGCAGGGCCGGGTCATGGGCGAGAAGGTTTCTCGATGGAGGGGATGCGCTCTGAGTGGCCGTTGTGTCCGGGATGCGGCGAAGCGATCGGCGTTTATGAGCCGCTCTGGCGTATAGCTCCCGACATCGGGGCCGAGAAGACATCCTGGGTGCGCGTTGCCGCGAGCAGAACGGGGGTCGAGTCGCTCTGGCATGCGGCGTGTGCCGAAACGGAAGGAGTCCCCGGCGGTTAGGTGATCCAGTCACGGCTCCGGGGTCCGGCGGTCGGGGGTTCGAGTCCCCTCGCTCACCTTACGGTCGCTTCCTTGGCGCCGCCGGTTCTCGCGCAGGGAGCGATTACCCGTCCAGCTCGCCAGCGTCGGCCCGGACGCCGTGGCGTCTCAGGTAGTCGATGTAGAACGGGCGCAGCGCGTCCGCGGTCGGCCCGCGGCCCGCGTCCGTCAGGTCGTTGACGTGGGCGCTGAGGTGGTCCACATCGTCCTCGGCCTCGCCGAACTTGCCGGCGCCGGCCTCGGCGGCGGGAAGCACCGCGATCAGGTTCCAGAAGAAGCGAACGTCGAGATGGCGTTTCGCGCGAGCGACGGCGAGGTCGTGCAGCGTGCTGGAATCGACCCGGTCGAGCCCGTCGTCATCGGTCATGCGGCGAGACCGTAACCGACATCACTACGCGGTGAGGCTCGGTCACCT
>CAWJGV010000011.1:0-455366 GCA_963842605.1 uncultured Actinomycetes bacterium | reverse complement strand
GGCGCTGGCGGCGCGCCTGCGCGAGGCCGGCCTGGCCCAGGCCGCCCGCTTCACGTGGGAGGCCACCGCCCGCGGGACGCTCGCCTCCTACGAGCGGGCGCTGGCGGACGCGCGCCGGTAGTACTCGAGCACGGTGTCGATCGAGCTGTCGATCGACAGCCGCCTGGCGTTGCGCGCGAACCACGCGGCGGTGCGCCCGCGCAGGTCCGGGCCGGCCTCGCGCACCCGCAGGATCGCCGCCGCCAGGTCGTCCGGAGACGCGGAGGCGGCGACGATCCCGTTCTCGCCCTCGTCCACGAGCTCGGTCGCCGCGTTGTCGGGGTCGGCGACGACCACGCTGGGCGTCCCGCGCGACGACGCCTCGACCACGACCAGCCCGTAGCCCTCGCGGCGCGAGGGCAGCGCCATGCACAGGGCGTGCGCGAGCGCGCGGTCCACGGTCTCGCCGTCGACGAAGCCGTGCACTCGCACGGCGCCGTCGAGCCCGTGCTCGCGCACCGCGGCCTCCACGGCGGCGCGGTCGGGGCCGTCGCCGTAGATGTCGCAGCGCAGCTCCGGCGCCGTCTCGCGCGCCTTGGCGATCGCGGGAACGAGCGAGGGCACCCGCTTCTCCGGGATGTGGCGTCCGGCGAACACGACGACGTCCTGCGCCTCGGCCGGCTCCCCGGACTCCTGCGTGTTGCGCAGGCCCTCCAGGACGGTCGACCTCGCCGCGCAGGCCCTCCTCGCGCAGGCGCGCCGCGTGCAGGCGCGAGAACGCGAAGGCCCGCTGCGGGCAGGCGCACGCCGAGGCGCTGGACCCACCACCCCACGGCGCCCCCGGCCCGACCCAGGTATTCGCGCCAGTAGTCGCGGGTCCACAGCTCGAACCAGTCGACCACGAGCGCGAATCGGCCGATGCGCCGGGCGACGCCGGCGGCGAGCAGCGAGAAGTACGGGAACGAGGCCGTGTGGACGACGTCGTAGCGGCGGCCGTGGCGCAGCAGGTGCCACAGCACTCCTGCGCCGAACACGAGCGGGGGGAGGATGCGCCGGCGGCCCGCCACGTAGAGCTCCATCCGAGGGCCGACGACCCTGACGTCCACGCCGTCGAAGTCGGCGCGCTCTCCGCGCGGCCACTGGCGCAGCGTGAGCATGGTGACGTCGTGGCCCTCGGCCGCCAGGCGCTCGCCGAGGTTGCGGTACCAGCGCTCCGCCCCACCCACGGTGTAGGGGTACAGGCAGTCGTATACGAGGCAGATCCGCATGGCGGGGCGATACCATGCCATGCGGAAAGCGCGCGACTCGCGTCATCGTCGCGCGTTATGAGCTTCGACACCGGCGGACAGGGACGTCGCCGCCCACGATGAGCACCGTCGAACGCACACCCGCCGCTCTTCCCGAGCCACCGCCCAGCGGCACGCGTCCCCGCGTGTCCGTGGTCATCCCCTGCCTCAACGAGGCCGAGACGATCGTGGAGTGCGTCAGCCGCGCGCGTGGCGTCCTCGAGGCGAGCGGACTGTCCGGCGAGGTGATCGTCGCCGACAACGGCTCCGAGGACGACAGCGCCGCGTTGGCGCGCGACGCCGGGGCCCACGTCGTCCACGAGCCGCGCCGCGGTTACGGGAGCGCCTACCTCGCCGGCTTCGCCGCCGCGCAGGGCGACTACATCGTGATGGCCGACGCCGACCTCACGTACGACTTCGGCTACATCCCGCGCTTCGTCGGCGAGCTCGACGGCGGGGCCGAGATGGTGATCGGCGACCGCATGGACAACATCCAGCCGGGCGCCATGCCGTGGCTGCACCGGTACGTCGGGAACCCGATCCTCACGCGGACGCTCAACGTCTTCTTCCGCACCGGGGTCAAGGACGCCCACTGCGGGATGCGCGCCTTCCGCCGCGACGTGCTTCCGCGTCTCGACCTGCGCACCACCGGGATGGAGTTCGCCTCGGAGATGGTGATCCGCGCCGCCAAGGCAAATCTCGAGGTGACGCCAGTTCCCGATCGAGTACCACCCGCGCGGCGGCGAGTCGAAGCTCTCGAGCTTCCGGGACGGCTGGCGCCACCTGCGCTTCCTGCTCGTCCACAGCCCGACGTACCTGTTCATCGCGCCCGGGGCGGTGCTGTCGGCGCTCGGCGTGCTCGCCGTCCTCACCGTGCTCGCCCAGATCGACCTGTTCGGACGCACGTGGGACCTGCACGCGATGATCGCCGGCGCGCTGCTGATGATCGTCGGGGTCGCAGGTGCTCGCGCTCGGCCTGTGCGCGCACGCGTACGGCACCTACTTCATGGGCGAGCAGGACCCGTGGTTCGATCGGATGCGCGCCCGCTTCCGGCTCGAGCACGGCCTGCTGCTCGGTGGGGTCATCGGCCTGGGCGGGGTCGTGATCGCCGGGTGATCACGGGCATCTGGATCAACCGCGGGTTCGGCGAGCTCTCCGAGGAGCGCCTGGCCGTCCTGGCGGCGGCCATGATCATCGTCGGGCATCCAGATCTTCTTCTCGTCCTTCCTGCTCTCGATCCTCGGCCTGCGACGGCCGCGCTGAGGCGCACCCGCTCCGCGCCGCGATGAGCCTCGTCGTCGCCTGGCTGCTCTTCCCGGCGCTCGCGCTCGCAGTCGGAACGGGCTGCGGGCTCCTGCTCGAGCGCGCCGCCGGCGAGCGGATGCCGGGGACGCTGCTGCCGTCGGCCGGACTGGCGCTCGTGATCGTGGTGGCGACGCTCGCCACGCGCCGCGACCTCACGGCGGAGCTGGCCGGTCCCGCCGTCCTCGTGCTGGCGATCGCCGGCTGGGCGCTGGGGTGGCGGCGGCTGCGCGGCGTGCGCCTCGACGGCTGGGCGGTGGCCGCGGGCGCGGGGCTGTTCGCGGTGCTGGCCGCGCCGGTGGTGCTCACCGGCCAGGCGACGTTCCTCGGCTACTTCATGCAGAACGACACGGCGATCTACTTCGCGCTGGTCGACCACGTCATGACCCACGGGCGGGACCTGAGCGGGCTCCCGCCCTCGACTTCGTCGGCCTACCTCGACTCCTACATCAAGACGAACTATCCGCTGGGCACGTTCGTCGGCCTGGGCGCGCTCCGTCCCTTCACCGGGCAGGACGTCGCCTGGATCTACCAGCCGTGGCTCGCCCTCCTGCTCGCCCTCAACGGCACCGCGCTGTACGAGATCCTGCGGCGAGCGGTGCCCTCGGCGCCGCTACGCGCTGCGACGGCCTTCCTCGCCGGGCAGGCCGCCCTGCTGTACGCCTACTACCTCCAGGCGACCGGCAAGGAGACGGCGGCGGCGTGGGTGCTGGCCGTGACGGTCGCGCTCGCGTTCGCGACGCTCGACGGGCGCCGGACGTGGCGCTCCGCGCTTCCGCTGGCCGTCGTCGTCGCCGCGGGGGTCGACATCCTGAACCTCGCCGTGGCGCCCTGGCTGCTTCCGCCACTGGCCGCGTTCGCCGCCGGCCTATGGTGGCTGCGCCCGCGCACGGGGCCGCGCGGCGCATGGCTGGCGCCGCTGGCCGCGCTCGTCGTGGCCGTCGTGGTGCTGACCGGCCCGGTGCTCCTGGGGGCGAAGACCTTCCTCGACACCGCCAACGTCGTGCTCACGAACAACGACGCCTTCGGCAACCTCCTGCGCCCGCTGGAGTGGTGGCAGGTGCTCGGCGTGTGGCCGAAGGGCGACTACCGGCTGCCCGTCGACTCGCACACGCAGCTCGCCTTCGCGCTCATGGGCATCGTGATCGCCGCCGCGGCGCTGGGCGCCGTGTGGGCCGTCCGGCGCCGGGCGCTCGCCCCGCTGGTTTTCATGGGCACCGCGCTCGTGGCCGGCGTCTACCTCACCCGCCGCGGCTCGCCCTACGCGGACGGCAAGACGATGGCCATCGCCGCGCCGGCCGTCGTCCTCGCGGCGATGCTGGGGGCGGCGGCGCTGGTTTCCGCGGGGCGTCGCGTGGAGGGCTGGCTGCTGGCCGCGGTCATCGCCGGCGGCGTGCTGTGGACCAATGCCCTGCAGTACTCGTCGGCGAGCCCCGCGCCGCGGACGCGTCTGTCCGAGCTCAACTCGATCGACAAGCGCTTCGCGGGACCGGGGACCACCCTCTACCTCCCGGTCGAGGAGTTCGCCGCGCACTTCCTCCGCCGCACCCACTCCTTCACGGGCAACTTCGGGCAAATCGCCGAGAGTCGGCCCGGGCTGCCGCCCCGCCCGGCGGGGTGGATGAACGTGCGTTGGGACGTCAACGACCTCTCGCTGCCCTTCCTGGAGCGCAACCGGCTGATCGTGGCTGGGCGCACGCCGCTCGCCGCGCGGCCGCCCGCGAACTACCGGCTCGTGCGGCGGGGTCGCTACTACGACGTGTGGGAGCGCCGGTCCTCCCCGGAGGTCCTGGCGCACGAGCCCGTCGGGGCCATGAGCCGCCGCTACGCCGTGTCCCTCGCCCAGGCCGGATCGGTCGCGGCCTGCGGGCAGCTCGCGTCCCTGGCCGCCCGGGCCCGCCGCGAGGGCGGGCGCCTCGCGTACGTCGAGCGCGCCGACGTGCCCGTGCTGAGCCCGCACGTCATGGCCCGGCCCGCGGAGTGGCCGCCCTTCGAGGGAGACCCGCTCTCCGTCACCATCTACGGCCCACCGGGGACGGCGGCCGGCGCGGTCGAGGTGCCGCGCGCCGGACGCTACGAGGTCTGGGTCCAGGGACGGTTCGACCGCGCGCTGAGCGTGGACGTCGCGGGCCGGCGGGTCGGGAAGGCGGGGCCGCGCGAGCTCGGGCCGGCCGGGCAGGCGTTCCGCATCGGCGCGCTCGACCTCCCGCCCGGCCGGACCAGGATCGTCGTGACCCGACCCGACAACGACCTCGCGCCCGGCGACGCCGGCACGAGCCGGCTCCTCGGTCCGGTGATCCTCCAGCCGGCGGACGACGCCCAGCGCGTGGCGGAGGCGGCGCCGGACGACTACCGGCGCCTGTGCGGCCGGCGGCTCGACTGGGTCGAGGTCGTGCGGTGACCGGGATGCGCATCCCGCTCGCCATCGCGGCGGCCCTGGCGATCGTGCTGGTCGGCGCCGCCGTGACGCTGTCGCAGCGCGCTCCCCGCCTCACCGGGAGCAACGCGACGGTGGAGCGCAGCGGGGTGTCGGTCGGCGTGCCGGGCCGCGGGGGAATTCGCTGCCAGGACAACGAGAACGTGCCCGCCGACACCGGGCGCCTGCGTCTGTTCATGAACACCATCGACCGCGCGGCCGGGCCGCTCGAAGTCACCCTGGCCACCGGCGGACGCCCGGGGGTTCCGCCGCGGGTGGTCTCGCGGGCCACCCTTCGCTACCCGTTTCACACCGGTTCCTACGCGGTCGCCGTCACGCCGCGCTTTGAGACCGGACTGGACGGGGCGCGAGTGTGTTTCGTCAACCGCGGGCGCTCCGCCATCTCGCTGTCGGGGAACCGGACGGCGGTGCTCCGGAGCGGGGCGAACCCGTACGGCCTGCACCTCGCCGACGACGCCCGCGTCGACTACCTCTATCCGGAGCCCCGGTCCTGGTGGGCGATGGCCGGCACGATCGCTGAGCGCTTCGGGCTCGTGAAGACGTCGTTCTTCGGAACCTGGACGATGTGGGCCCTCTTCGCCGCGCTCGCCCTGCTGTGGATCGGCGTCGTGGTGCTGCTTCTACGTGTGCTTCCGCGGACATGAGAGCGCTGCCGCGGGCCCTGTGGGCGTGCGCCGTCATTGCCGTCGTGCACGCCGTGCTGTGGGCGGTCCTGACCCCGCCCTTCCAGACGCCGGACGAGATCGGCCAGTCCGGCTACGTGCAGTACCTGGCCGAGACGGGCAAGCTGCCCAGCTCCGCGAAGGTCGGCACCTCGGGCGAGATCGGCTTCACGGGCACGCTGCTCCCCCACGGCATCGAGAGCCGGCCGACGTGGTCGCGCGCGCAGGCCGAGCGCCTGTTCGAGGGGCTGGGCAACGGCACGCTGTCGCGCTCGCACCCTGGCGAGGCGGGCAGCATCGTGAACTACCCGCCGCTGTACTACGCGCTGGAGACGATCCCCTACAACGCCGGCCACGGGCTCGACTTCCTCGACCGGCTGTTCCTCATGCGGCTGCTGTCGGCGCTGCTCGCGGGTCTGACGGTGGCCCTGGTGTTCTGCTTCTTGCGCGAGCTGCTACCGGGCACCCCGTGGGTCTGGACGATCGGCTCGCTCGCCGTCGCCTTCCAGCCCGTGTTCGGGTTCATGTCCGGGGGCGTGAACAACGATGACCTGCTCTACACGTGCGGGGCCGGTCTGTTCTTCCTCGTCGCCCGCGCCTTCCGGCGCGGGCTGACGCCCGGCCTCGGCGTGGCCCTGGGACTCGTCGCCGTGGCCGGCGTGCTGACCAAGCAGTCGATCGCCGCCCTGTTCCCCGGCGCCGCGCTCGGACTGGCGTGGCTGGCCTGGCGTACGCCGCGCGAAGGCCGCCGTACGGCCGCCGCCTCGCTCGCCGCCGCCGGGGCGATCCTCGTGGTTCCCGCCGCCCTCTGGGCGTACGCGAGCCGGCATCTCGTCGGGCGCCCCCCGTCGTCGATCGTCGGCGGGCTGACGAGCCAGAACGTCGACAACGTCGTCACCCTGTCCGGCCAGATCGGCTACCTGTGGCAGGTCGTGCTGCCGCCGCTGCCGTCGATGACCGACCAGATCGACCACTGGATCCCGTGGTGGGTGTGGACGCGCGGGTTCATCGGGGTCTTCGGGTGGTTCGAGTTCTCCTTCCAGGGATGGGTGTACTACCTCGGCGCCGCGATCCTCGGCCTCGTGGCCGCGCTCGCGGGCGTGGAGCTGTGGCGCCGCCGCGACGCGGTGCGCGCCCGATGGGCGGAGCTGGCCACGTACGCGCTGATGGCGGTCGGGCTGCTGTTCGTGATCGAGATCGCGGCGTACCGCTACTACGCGTCGTCCAGCCAGTACTTCGAGCAGACGCGCTACCTCTTCCCCCTGCTCGCGCTGTACGCGGCGATCGTGGCTCTCGCCGCGCGCGGCGCCGGCCGGCGATGGGGGCCGGCCGTCGGCGCCTTCCTCGTGGTGCTGTTCATGGGGCACTCGCTGTTCTCGATGTTCCAGGTCATCGCGCGCTACTACGCATAGCCTGTCGCCGATGCCCGACCTCCTCGCCCGCGTGAACCGGCGCCTGCGCGGCTCCGCCGCCGAGCGCGAGCGCTACGCGGCCTTCGTGGAGCAGGTGGAGCCCGGGCTCGCGGAACGGCCCCGCGTGCACCGGTTCGCCGTCGCCTCCCGTGGTGGGCGATCCCGACCTGCCGCCGCAGCCCGTGGCGCTGATCATCGACACGACGGCTGGGGGCGACGCCGCCGCGACGCGCGCGTCGATCGAGGCTGGGGGCGTGCTCGGCGTCGATCCGGCGAACCCGCTCGCCGCCGCCGCCGTGGTCGAGGGCGATCCTCGGCGGCGGCTCGGCGAGGTGCGCGCCCCGTGGGCGGCGGTTATCGCCGCGGGCGACCGGCTGGGGCGGGGCGCGCTGCGCCGGCTCGGCCAGGCGGGCGCGCTGGCCGGCGACGCGGCGGTGCTGACGTGCGACGACGACGTGCTCGACCGCTCCGAGCGCCGGACGTACCCGCGCTGCTTCCCCGGCCCCTCGCCGGACCTGATGCGCGAGCGCGACCTGACCGGCTCGCTGATCGCCTTCGCCACACGCGCTCTGCCCGCCCGCGTTGCCGACTCGCCGGCTTGGCGCTACGAGCTCGCGCTGCGGCTGACCGGCCCCTCGGGTGCGGGCCACGCCCACGTGCCGCTCGTGCTGTGCCACCGGGCGGCCGGCGACGCAGCCCGCCCGCCCGCGCCGGCGCTCACGGCGCTCACGCCGCCCCTGCGCGGGGAGCCCGCCGTGGAGGCGATCGTGTGCTTCCGCGACCGGCCCGAGCTGCTCGAGCGCTGCGCGCGCTCGCTGCTCGAGGGCACCTCCTACGATCGCCTGACGCTGCGGCTCGTCGACAACGGCAGCGAGGAGGTCGCGACGGCCGACCTGCTCGACCGCCTGCAGCGCGACCCACGGGTCACCGTCCGGCGCGACGTGCGCCCCTTCAACTTCGCCGCGCTCAACAACGCCGCGGCCGCCGAGTCGCGCGCCGACGTGCTGGCCTTCGTCAACAACGACGTCGAGGCGATCGAGCCGAACTGGCTGGAGCCGCTGCTGGCCCACGCCCAGCGTGAGGAGGTGGGGGCGGTCGGGTCCACTGCTCGTGCGCCCGGACGGCCGCGTCCAGCACGCCGGGGCGGCGATCGGGATCCACGGGACGGCCGGGACACCCGTTCGCCGGGCTGCGCCCCGGCGCGTCCACGCCGTTCGGAACGGCCATCGACGGCGTACGCAACTGGCTGGCCGTGACCGCCGCCTGCCTGGTCGTCGAACGCCGCAAGTTCGACGGCGGTCGGCGGCTTCGACGAGGGCTTCGCGGTCGGCGGCAACGACGTCGACCTCGGCCTGCGCCTGACGGCCGCCGGCCAGCGCTCGCTGTGCGTGCCCCACGTGCGCCTCCTGCACGCCGAGTCGGCCACCCGCGACCCGTCGCAGGTGCTCCCCGGCGACCTCGCGCTCAGCCGCGAGCGCTACGGCGACTTCCTCGGCGTCGGCGATCCGTTCTACAACCCCAACCTCACGCTCGCCGACACCTCCTGCGCCGTGCGCCGTCCCGACGAATGAGCAAGCGCTCCCGCCACGTCTGGACCACGCTGCGCCGCGGGCCGACCGAGGCGGGCTACGCCTTCTTCCGCGCGCGCCGGCGCCGGCGCAACGTCGGCCGACGAGGAGCCCGAGCTGCGCGATCTGCCGACCTCGATGCCGAGGGACCTCGAGGCCAACGCGCGAGGTCGCTGCGGGCCTACGCCGCGCTCGACGCGCTCGACGTGCGGCAGCGTGCAGTGGTTCCTGCCGTGGTTCCACCTCGCCACCGGCGGTGGGGTCCACACGGTCCTGCGCCTCGCCGCCCACCTGGCGCGACGCGCCACGGTGTCGGCGCAGCGCTTCTGCATCTACGACCGCGAGGACGCCGGCCGCCGCCCGCGACGTCGCGGCGAAGGCGGCCGCGCGCCTTCCCCGCGCTTCGCGAGGCGACCGTTCGACGCCCGCCGGGGCGGCGCCTGGCGGGGTGCCGACGCGGCCGATCGCCACCGACCTGGGAGAGCGTGTTCGCGCTCGTCCGCTTCCGCGCGGCGCGGGCCAAGTTCTTCCTCGTCCAGGACTGGGAGCCCGACTTCCATCCGGCGGGCGTCGGCCTCGGCGATGCTCGGTGAGGCGGCGCACCTGGGCATCCCCGGCATCGTCAACACGCCCGGCCTGGCCGAGGTCTACCGGGCGGCGGGCAGCCCGGCGATCGCCTTCACCCCGGCGGTGGACCCGCGCTACCGCCCGCCGGAGACGCCGCGGGCGCCCGGCGTGCCGGTGCGGATCTTCTTCTACGGGCGCCCCGCCACGCCGCGCAACGCCTTCGGCCTCGGCCTGGCGGCGCTGCGCCGCGTCAAGGCGCGCTTCGGCGACCGGGTCGAGATCGTGTCCGCCGGGCGAGGACTGGAACCCGGGCCAGTACGGCGTCGCCGACGTCCTGAGCAACCGCGGGATGCTCGAGGACCTCGACGAGGTGGCCGCCCTCTACCGCTCGTGCGACGTCGGCCTGTGCTTCATGCTCACCCGCCACCCCTCCTACCAGCCGCTGGAGTTCATGGCGAGCGGGATGGCGACGGTGTCCAACCGCAACCCGCACACCGCCTGGCTCCTGCGCCACGAGGAGAACGCGCTGCTCGCCGACCCGCTGCCCGCGCTGGTGGCCGAGCAGGTCGGCGCGGCTGGTCGAGGACCCGCAGCTGCGCGCGCGGCTGGCCGGCGCCGGACGGGCCGAGGTCGCGGGACGCTCCTGGGAGGACGAGCTCGAGCGAGTGTGGGGCGCAATGACGAAGTCGGGACCCGGCTTCGAGTAGCGCGCTACAGCCGCTCGGCGATCACGCGGTGCCTCGCGGTTGAACACCCAGACTCCCAGCGCGCACACCGCGACGAAGATGCCGAGCGGGACCATCGCCCACTGCCAGCCGCCGATCGCATCGACGCAGCCTGGCGCGCTGGGATCGATGATCCAGTCGGCGCGCCTGCTCGAGCAGCATCGCGATCGGGTTGAAGAGCACGTAGCGCTGCGCGTCTGGCCGGCACGGTGTCGATCGCGTAGAGCACCGGGGACGCCGTAGAAGAGGATCGTCGAGACCACGAACCAGATCGGCTGCACGTCGCGGAAGCGCACGTACAGCGACGAGACGAGCATCGCCACCGCCGACGGTGAGCATGATCAGCGGGACCAGGATCAGACGGGCAGCAGCAGCCAGGTCCAGCGTCGGGTCGACGCCGTAGACGAGGAGGAAGACGAACACCGCGACGAGGCTCAGCAGGAGGTTCAGCGCGCCGGTCAGCACGGTCGACAGCGGGATCACCAGGCGCGGGAAGTGCATCTTGCGCACGATGCGTCTCGCTGTCCACGACCGCCGTCACCGCCGCTGGCTGGAGTCCTGGAAGAAGCTGAACAGCACGATGTTGAACAGCAGCAGCACGGGGTAGTTCGGGATCTCGTCCGCCGAACTTCACGATCTGGCTGAACACGACGTAGAGCACGCCGAACAGCATGAGCGGCCGCATCAGCGTCCACAGGTAGCCGAGCACCGAGCCGAAGTAGGTGAGCCGGTACT
This sequence comes from uncultured Actinomycetes bacterium, assembly GCA_963842605.1. Classification (GTDB taxonomy): domain Bacteria; phylum Actinomycetota; class Thermoleophilia; order Solirubrobacterales; family Solirubrobacteraceae; genus AC-38. The sequence goes on along the minus strand of CAWJGV010000011.1, from coordinate 444,692 downwards.
CGGTCAGCCCGATGATCCACGTGAGGTGCACGAAGCGCCGCCAGCCGCCGCCGTACGCGGACGGGCCCTTCATCTCGCGCGCCGCCGGGGAGACGGGGACGCGGACGGTGGTGTCGGGCGTGCTCATCGCGGGGCCTCCGCCTCGGCGCGCGGCTGGGCGCGGTCGAGCTCGACGGTGTGGGGGATCGTGACGAGGCCCGCGTCCTCGGGGCTGCCGTGGACCATGAAGTCGCGCGCCCGGCTCGCGGTAGGCCAGCATCCCGCCGCCCGCCGCGCGTACACGCCGCACGTCGACGTAGTAGCGCCCCGAGCCGAGCGGGTTGTCCGAGCCGCACGTCGCAGATGCACGCGCTCGCCGGGCTCGAGGCGCTCGGTCGCCGAGTCGACGCCGCGCGTCGTGGTCGTGCCGAAGACCGCCGTGCCGTCGTCGGTGGTCAGCCGCGACGTGCAGCTCGGGCGCTCGATCGGCTCGTGCACCTCGACCAGGGCGTGGATGGTGAACGGCGTCCCGTGCGCGACCGACTCGACCTCGCGGCCGTCGACCTCGACCCAGGCCTCGGTCACCGTCGCGACCTGGCTCGGCAGCCTCCTCGCCGGCGCGGCCCCGCTGGTGCTCGAAGTTCAGCTCCAGGTAGCGGCGCGCCGACCTCGACCGGGGTCGCCGTCGCGTGACGATCCGGCCGTGCTCGAGCAGCATCGCGCGGTGGCAGAAGCGCTCGATCGTGCCCATGTCGTGGGTGACGAGGACGATCGTGCGGCCCTCGTCGCGCAGGCGGTAGAACTCGTCGAAGCACTTCTGCTGGAAGGCCGCGTCGCCGACCGCCAGCACCTCGTCGATCAGCAGCACGTCGGCGTCGCTCTGGACCATCAGCGAGAAGGCCAGGCGCACCTGCATGCCCGACGAGTAGTTCTTGAGCTTGAGGTCGACGAAGTCCTCGAGCTCGGCGAACTCGATGACGTCGTCGAAGCTCGCGCGGGCCTGCGCGCGGGCTCAGGCCCATCATCACGCCGTTGATGATCACGTTGTCGCAGCGCGGTCAGCTCCATGTTGAAGCCGACGCCCAGCTCGATGAACGGCGACAGCCGCCCGGCGATCCTGATCTGCCCGTGTCGGCGCGGTAGATCCCGGCGAGGCAGCTTGAGCAGCGTGCTCTTGCCCGAGCCGTTGCGTCCGACGATCCCGAAGAACTCGCCCTCGAGGATCTGGAAGGAGACGTCCTGCAGCGCGTGGAGCTCGTCCACGTCGACGCGCCGGAACGGGTGCAGCGCCCGCTCCTTCAGCGTGTTCACGTGCTGCTTGGGCACGCGAAAGGTCTTGTTGACGCCGTCGACGTCGATGGCGGCGTATCGCTCGCCCATGGGAGCAAGAGGATACGGACGAAGGCGCGGCGAGCGTGCACGTCCGGCATCATTGGCGCTTCGATGCGCGAGCGATTCGCCCTCTCACCGCGCGCCTACCAGCTGCGTGGCGCTCGACGGCCCTGGCCGCGCTCACGACGATCGTCCTCACCGGCGCGGCCGTGCGCCTGACCGGGTCCGGTCTCGGCTGCCCGGACTGGCCGAAGTGCTACGGCAAGGCCGTCGCGCCGCTCGAGACGCACGCGGTGATCGAGTACGGCAACCGCATCCTCTCCGGTCTCGTCGGCCTGGCCGCCGTCGCGGCCGGCCTGCTTGCCTGGTTCCGGCGACCCTTCCGCCGCGACCTCGCGGTGGCTCGGCGCCCTGCTGCCGCTCGGCGTCGTCGGCCAGGCCGTGCTCGGCGGCTTCACCGTGCGCCACCACCTGGCGCCCGGGCTTCGTGATGGGCCATTTCGGCGCTCTCGATGCTCATCCTCGTCGCGGCGGTCGCGCTGGCCTGGCGCGCCTCGTACGAGCCGGGCGAGCGCCCGCGCTCCACGCGATCGCGTGAGCGTCTGGGCGGTGCGCGCGCTGCTGCCGCTCGGCGCGGTGACGATCTTCGCCGGAACCGCCGCCACCGCGGCCGGCCCGCACGCCGGCGGCCACGACGACGAGCGGATCAACCGGCTGGACTTCAAGGGCGGCGGGCACGCTCGACTGGGCGATCCACCAGCACGCGCGCATCGCCGCCGCCATGGGCGTGGCGGCCGTCGTCGTGTGGCTGCTGCTGCGCCGCCGCGAGGCCGATCCGCAGGTCCGGCGGGCCGTGACCGTGCTGCTCGCGCTGCTCGCCCTCCAGGCGGGCGGTGGGGGCGCTCCAGTACGCGCTCGAGCTGCCGGCGGAGATCGTGTGGGTGCACGTCACGCTGGCCGCGCTCACGTGGCTGTCGCTACTGTGGTCGACGGCCGCGGCCGGTCGCCTCGTCCCCCGCACGGCGTCCGAGCGCCCGACCGGCTCCTCGTCGAGACTGCATCGCGGTGATCCGATGACCGACTCCACCGCCACCCACACCGACCAGCCGTTCCCGATCGCCGACGCGCGGCTCGCCGAGGCGTTCGCGCTCGTCGAGTCGGACGAGATCACCGTCCTCTCGCTCGACGTGTTCGACACCGTGCTGTGGCGCAAGGTCGCCGAGCCTCGCGAGGCGTTCGACCTGATCGCCGCGCGCCTGCGCGCGCGCGGGGCGCTGGACCCGGGCGTGGACGACGCCGAGTGGGCGACGCTGCGCCGCGCGGCCGAGAAGCGCGCCCGCGAGGCGCGACGCGCCCGCGGACAGGGGGTCGAGGTCACGCTCGAGGAGATCCACGCCGCGATGCCCGAGTCGCTGCTGGCCCGTCCGATGACGCCGGTCGAGCTGGCCGAGGTCGAATGCGAGGTGGAGCGCGATCTGCTCGTTCCCGATCTCGACATCCTCGAGCTCGTGCGCGCGGCGCACGCCGCGGGCAAGCAGGCGATCGCCGTCTCGGACACGTACTTCTCCGAGCGCCAGCTGCGGATCCTGCTGCAGCGCGGCCCGCTCGCCGAGGAGCGCCTCGACCGGATCTTCACCTCCAGCGCGCACGGGACCGGCAAGGGGGAGGGCCTGTTCTCGCTCGTGCTCGAGGCGATGGGCTGCCGACCGGAGGAGATGGTGCACGTCGGCGACACGCGGGAGGCCGACGTCGTCCGGCCGGGCCGGCTGGGGATCCGCACCGTGTACTTCGATCGCCGCCCGCCGGGACTGGCGCGGATCATGAAGCGCGAGGCGCCCTACCGCCGCGCCCAGCTGCACTTCCAGCACGGCGAGAACGGCCTCGCGGCCCTGCGCGGCAAGGTCCTGGGCCGCGCCGAGTGCGCGCGCCAGCCCGAGGGCCTGCGGGCCTTCTGGGAGTACGGGGCCGCCAGCCTGGGCCCGGCCTTCACCGCCTTCGCCGAGTGGGCGCACCACCGCGCGCAGATCGCCGAGGTGTCGAAGGCCTTCTGCCTCATGCGCGAGGGCGAGCTGCTCGCCCGTCTCGTCAACGGGGCGGCGGCCGCGTCCGACTCCTCGGTCGTGGCCGAGCCCCTGTGGCTGTCGCGCCAGGTGTGCGCCCGGGCGGCGATCGTCGAGGGCACGCGCGAGGAGCTGCAGGAGCTGTTCGCCCGCCGCCGCCTGCCGACGCTGCGGGAGTTCGCGAGCACTCTCGGCGTGCCGCTGGAGGACTTCGGCGAGCTGGCCTCCGACGCGGACCGCTGGCTCGACGACGCCGGATTCGGGGACGAGGTGATCGACGCGATCATCTTCGACGCGGACAACCGCAACCGGGTCGTCGCCCAGGCCGCAGGAGCTGCGGCGCCGGATCGTGCGCTACCTCGAGTCGGTCCGCCCGCCCGGCGAGGAGCACATGCTCCTCATCGACCTGGGCTGGGGCGCGACGATCCAGACGATGGCCCAGCAGCTGCTCGACGAGGCCGGCATCGAGTGCCGGACGGTCGGGCTGTACCTGGTGACCGGCGAGCGCGCCGCCCAGCGCGCGCTGGACGGGATCGAATGCCACGGCTTCCTCGGGGGCTACGGGCTTCCGAAGGAGGAGGTCGAGGCGGTCATGCGCAGCCCCGAGGTGCTCGAGCAGCTGTGCATGCCCGACCACGGCTCCCAGGTCGACCTGACCCAGGAGCTTGCGCCCGTGCTGGCCCCGGTGTCCGACGAGTTCGCGTTCCAGGGCGTCCAGCGCGCGGCGGTGCAGCAGGGCATCCTCGCCTTCCAGTCGGAGTGGAGCCGCTACCGGGTCGCGATGGCCGGCGCGCTGGCGCCGCTGTGGTGCGCCCCCCGGGACCGGCTGCGCGCGACCATCGTGCGCTCGGTCGTCGCGCCCACGCCCGACGAGGCGGCGCTGTTCGGGGCGTGGCTGCACGACGAGAACTTCGGCTCCGATCGGGTCGAGCCGATCGCCGGGGGCCCGTCGGCCAAGGCGCTGCCCTGGCTCGACCCCCAGACGCTCGTCGAGATCCCGATGACGCAGCTCTACTGGCCCTTCGGACTTGCCGCGCTCAGCGACGAGCACCTCGCGCGCGCCGCCGCGCTCGCCTCCGGCGGCCTGATCGACTGGCGGGCGTTCGCGTCCGAGCTGGAGACCGGACCGTTCGAGATCTACTCCGACCTCGGCTGGGGCTTCTCCGACGAGTCCAAGCTCAAGCTGAAGGTGCGCCGCAACCGCCGCGGGCTGTCGCTGGCCCGGGCGACGATCCGGGGCGACTTCATCCAGCGCGTGCGCCTCGACCCCGCCAAGCAGCCCTGCCTGGTGCGCATCGACTGGGTGCGCCTGCGCTGCCGCGTGCACGGCCAGACGGAGCCGGTGACCTTCGAGCTCTCGGCTCCCGGGGACTTCGCCGGGCTGAAGCTGAACGGCTGCCGGCTCGTCGCCCCCCAGGTCCTGCTCGCGCCCGGCGACGACCCGTGGTTCGCCATCGACGTCCAGGATCGGGTCGGCGGCCGCGTGTACGAGGTCGAGGTCGAGTGCGCCTTCGCCGCGCTGCCGCTGCCGCGCTCGGACGAGCTGGAGCGGCGCCCGCGCCTGCGCGCCGCCCTCATGCGCACGGCCAAGGAGTCGCGAATCCTCGGCGCGCCGCTGCGCTTCGCGCGGCGAGTCGCCCGGAGACTGGCCGGCTGATGGCCGAGCCGCTGCCGCAGCTGGCCGGCGACCGCCTGTTCATCGGCGACGGCGGGCTGGAGACCTCGCTCATCTTCCACCAGGGCCTCGAGCTGCCGGACTTCGCGGCCTTCACCCTCCTCCAGGACGACGCCGGCCGCGAGGCCGTCCGCGCGTACTTCGAGCCCTATCTGGCGATAGCCCGAGAGCGCGACGTGGGGTTCGTGCTCGACACCGTGACCTGGCGCGCCAGCCCCGACTGGGCGGCGCGGCTGGGCTACTCGCCCGAGGCGCTGGACCAGGCCAACCGCGACGCCGTCGCCCTGGCCGAGGAGCTGGCCGCGCCCCTTCGGGAGCAGGGCACGCCGGTCGTCGTCAACGGCGTGCTCGGGCCGCGGGGCGACGGCTACGTCGCCGGCGAGAAGATGTCCGCCGAGGAGGCCGAGAGCTATCACGCGCGCCAGGTCGAGACGTTCGCCGGGGCGGGCGCCGACATGGTGACCGCGGTGACGATGACCTACGCCGCCGAGGCCACCGGCATCGTGCGCGCCGCCACGGCGGCCGGGATTCCCGTGGCCATCTCGTTCACGGTGGAGACCGACGGCCGCCTGCCCGACGGCCAGTCGCTCGCCGAGGCCGTCGAGCAGGTGGACGCCGAGACCGCCGGGGCGGCCGCCTACTTCATGATCAACTGCGCCCACCCGACGCACTTCGAGGACGTCCTCCCACCCGGGGCGCCGTGGCTGGAGCGGATCGTGGGCCTTCGCGCCAACGCCTCGACGATGAGCCACGCCGAGCTCGACGAGGCCGAGGAGCTCGACGACGGCGACCCGGCGGACCTGGGCGCCCGCTACGGGGCGCTGCGCGGCCGCCTGCCCGCCATGAACCTCGTCGGCGGGTGCTGCGGGACCGATCACCGCCACGTGGCCGAGGCCTGCGCGGCGTTCGCCGATTAGCCGGCGCTCGCTAGCTCAAACTGCGCATCGAGGGGCGGCCCCGGCCGGGGGTGTGTCACCTAGGCCCCAATAATGGGGGCCAACATGCCAAACCCCCGCACGGGCCCTCCCTCGATGCCGCCGTTTTTCGTATTACCGCAGCGCCGGGTCTACCGCGAACCGCGGCCGCAGGATCCCCCGCGACGGATTTGGGCGCTCGCGGACCGGCAGCTCGAGCGCCAGTCGCGAGATCGCGACCGAGAAGGCCTGGTTCGACGGCCGCAGCGTCTCGGGGTCGCGCCCGACCAGCTCGAGCTCCACCCGGTGACCGGGGGCGAAGCGGTACCCGTTGCCGTCGAGCTGGAGAACCACCTCGCCGCGCTGGCCCGCGGTCAGGCGGTACGCCCCGCGCGTCACCAGGATGCGCCGGGCCGTCGCCGGGTCCACGTCCCACAGGCGCGAGTCGAGCTGCCCGGCCGCGCCGCTCGCCCTCAGGCGCAGGGTCACCGTGGGCCGGCCGAGCAGGGTGAAACCGCGGCCGGAGGACCGCCGAAGCCCCGCCGTCCCGGGCGTCGGCGCCGCGACCGGGCGTGATGCGCAGGGCTCGCCCGCCAGCTCGGAGCTCCCGCCTTCCGACGTGACGGTCTGCGCGCGCGCCGAGGCGAAGCGCACGGCGCCGGGGTGCAGCTCGGTCCACGACGCCGCGCTGAAGCGCGGCGTGCCCGGGCACGCCTGCGCCCAGGCGAGAACGCTCCCCGGCTTGGGCGGCGTGCCGCGTCGCCGCAGCCAGGCGTCGAGGAACCGGTTCCTCCGCGCGTCGGCCGCCGGTTCCGCCGCCGCGTGGACGAACTGGAGGGTCACCTGTGCCCGTGGGTTGCGCTCGCGGAGCGCGTTGTAGAGGCGCAGGGCCTCGCCCGGGCCGAACACGTCGTCGTCCCAGCGGGCCTGGACGAGCACCGGGGCCGGCGTCCCGGTGAGCCGCGCCGCCGAGTGGTAGCGGGTCAGCTCCCCGGCCATCCGGCGCGCCGCGGCGCCGTAGGGCTCGCCGCCGTCGACGATGGTCTTCCACCCCCGCAGGTCGGCGCCCGGGTCCTGGCCCCGCGGCGCGATGAAGCCCTCCGGCTCGAGCAGGGAGTCGACGGCCCCGATCCGGGCCACGCCGAGGGGAGCCAGGCTCTCCACCTTGGCGTCGGCGAAGTCGAGGAAGCGCCCGTTGGGGAGGAGGGCCGCCAGCAGGTCGTGCCCGGGCCGCACGGCGAACGCGGCGGTGATCGAGAGCCGGAGCCCCGCCGGACTGCGCCAGGGGACGAAGCTCCCGTCCGGCTGGCGCACGCGGTTGCGCAGGAAGGCCAGCTCGAGGGCGACGACGCCGCCGCCCGCCTCGCCGGCGACGCCGAGGGCGTCGGGCCGGGCGATCGCCTGGTCGACGAGCGCTCCCAGCAGGTGCTGCACGTCGCGGGCCTCGTAGCGCTGGTCGGCCAGATGCGTCCAGCCCGTCGCGCAGTCGGGCGTCCGCGACTCGGCGTCTCCGCACGAGCGCCCGAAGCCGCGAGCGGAGTAGTCGACCACCGCGTAGCCGCGCCGCGCGTAGCGGAGGGTCTCGGCGCCCACCGATGCCGGCTCGCGCAGCACGACGAGGGTGGGGAACGGCCCGTCGCCGGTCGCCGGCAGGGTCACGTCGACCGCCAGCGGCACGCCGTCCCAGCTCGGCACGCGCTGGGCGTCGGACAGCGCGCGGCAGACGCGCACCCCGGCCTGCGGGACGCACGCGTGCCCGAACGGCGCCGGCTCCGCGTCCGCGGCGGCGGGCGCGGCGACGAGGATCAGGAGGAGGAGGGCGAGGGTGGCCGGGGCGCGTTTCAGACGCGCAAGAGTGACAGCAGCGCCGCCCCGACGACGATCAGAGCCAGCGTCGTCGACCCGGCGAACCAGCCGGTGGCACGGCGTCGCCCACGACGCCACGAGCGCTCCCGGCGCGAGAGTGAGCCGACATAGATCTGACGTGGCGCTGGCATGCCGTCCGAGGGTGGTTCGAGCCGTCGCGAATGCAACAGCCCGGCGTGGACGAGCGTCAACCCGCGACGCCCGTCCACCCCGCTATGTCCGGGAAAACCTCGGTCAGCCTTCGTCCCCGGCGGCGCGCTCGGGGTCGAGCTTCAGCGCCGCCGAGTTGATGCAGTAGCGCTGGCCGGTCGGGTTGGGGCCGTCGTCGAACACATGGCCGAGGTGGGCGCCGCAGTGTTGGCACACGACCTCCGTGCGCCGCATGAACAGCGACTTGTCGTCGCGCTCCTCGACCTTGCCCTCCTCGGCGGGCTGGTAGAAGCTCGGCCAGCCGGTGCCGGAGTCGAACTTCGTGGCCGAGTCGAACAGGTCCTCGCCGCACACGACGCAGCGGTACACGCCGTCGTCATGGCAGTCGTGGTACTCGCCGGTGAACGGGCGCTCCGTCCCGGCCTCCTGGGTCACGTGGTACTGCTCGGGGGTGAGCCGCTCGCGCAGCTCCTTCTTATCGATCTTTTCCATACCTCTGAGGCTACCGACGGCCCCGTTTGTTACGCCCTAGAGGCCCGCGGGGTGGCGCGCCACGAAGCTGCTCGTGCGGCGCATGTCCGAGTGCCAGAAGTGGCCCGAGGAGTCGCTGCCGGTGGCGTCGAAGCGCCGGCCGTTGATGACCATGAAGACATGGCCGCCGTTGGCGTAGATCGTCACGTGGCGGCCCCGGCCGCGGATGCCGTAGCCCATGAACTTGTCCGCCGTGCGCGAGCTGCCCAGGAGCCCGGCGGCGTGGAGCACGTAGGAGACCGCGCCCGAGCAGTCGTATCCCGAATCGGTCCACTGCCCGTGGCCGCCGCCCCACTTGTACGGCTTGTGGGCGATCCGGTTCGCGGCGCGGATCATCCTCACCACCCGGCCACCGCCGCCGGCGCGCGACCCGCGGCGGCGTCCCGCGCCGCGCTTGAGAGTCGGTCCCCGGCGCAGGCCCATCCGGCGGTACGTCGCCGGTCCCACCACGCCGTCGGCGACGAGGCCGTGGCGCCGCTGGAAGCGCTTGACCGCACGAGCCGTCTGGGGTCCGAACACTCCGTCCGCGGTAAGCCCCAGGCGCCGCTGTACCCGCTTCACCGCGGCGCGCTTGCCGCTTCCGGCCGCGCGCTTGGCCCTCGCGCGGCGCAGCACGCGCCACGTCGCCGGGCCGGCGACGCCGTCGACCCGCATGTGGTGGCGGCGCTGGAAACGCCGCAGAGCGCGCGCCGTGCCCGCCCCGAAGACGCCGTCGGCGTGAACGTGAAGCAGGCGCTGGAGGCGGCGCACCGCCGCGCCGCGGTCGCCCCGGTGCAGCGTCGGCGAGGCCGCGGCCGCGGCCTTCGGGGCGGCCTGCGTCTCGGCGACCGTGGTCATGACCGGAGCGGCGCCGACCGCGACGAGGGCCACCGCGCCGGCGGCTCGCCGCGACGCCCAGCGAGCGGGCGCGGGCGTCCGCGCCGCGTGGCGGCGGGCGAGCGAGCGCTCCAGGGACGCCTCCCACAGCTGGGGATCGGCGAGATCGCGGTGCACTTCCGGGTCCTCCTTGTCGGGTGCGCCTACGAGGTGAGCTGACGGGCTCGCGGAAGTACTCCGCTACGCCGCTGTTGCGGCGATTCGCCCCCGCGGCCCGCAAGGGCCGCAACGGTTCCCCCGTTCGCCGGACCCGGGGGGCCACGGCGACTCGGCGGCGCGCACGCTAGCAGGGGTGACGTCGCGACGACGCGGAAAAGTCCTGCAAAGGCGGTGTTATGTAACCGCCGAGAGGCTCAGGCGGGTACGCGGGACTCGGCCACGGCCGCCAAGGTCGCGGGGCCTGGCAGACTCCCGGCCCGCGATGGCCACGAATCCCGAAGTGACTCCCGAGCTGGTCGCCCGCGTCCTCGAGGGCTCGTTTCCCGGCGACCTGGGGATCGAGCTCGTGTCGATCGCCGACGACGAGGCCCGCGGGCGACTGGAGGTGGACGCCCGCCACCTCCACCCGGGCGGCTACGTCCACGGCGGCGTCTGGGTCGCCTTCGCCGACACCGTCGCGGCGTGGGGGACGCGCCGCAACCTCCTCCCCGACACCAGCTTCACCACCATCGAGCTGAAGGCCAACGTGTTCGCGGCGGGCCGCACCGGTGACGTGCTCGAGGGCGTCGGCCGTCCGCTCCACGTCGGCCGCCGCACGCAGGTGTGGGAGGTGCGGATCCTGCGCGGTGAGCGCACGTGCGCCTTCTTCACGTGCACGCAGATGATCCTGGCGGGCGAGACCCCCTAGGCGTCCAGGCCCTCGACGAGCTCGACGGTCAGCTCGTCGAGCCCTTCGATCCGCACGTCGGCGAGCGCGAGCGCGTCGGGCTGTGGCGGGAAGTGCGGGTTCGGGGCGGCGATCACGCGCATCCCGGCGGCGTGCGCCGCCCTCAGGCCGTTGCTCGAGTCCTCGACCGCGGCGGCACGGGGCGGAGCCACGCCGAGCCGGTCGCACGCCTCGAGGTAGACGTCGGGCGCCGGCTTCCCCGCGCCCTCGCCGACCTCCTCCGTCGACAGCGTGACCGCGAAGCTCTCGCCCAGGCCGCTGAGCTCGAGGAACAGCTCGATGATCTCGCGGTTCGCCGAGGTGGCGAGCCCGAGCGGCCAGCGCTGGCCCAGCCGCCGCACCGCCTCGACGGCCCCCGGCAGCAGCGGCAGTTCCTCGCGGTAGCGGGCCGCCACGCGCGCCACGACCGCGTCGGAGATCGCCTCGGGCTCCATGTCCACGCCCAGCTCGTCGCGCACGTAGCGGGGCCATTCCCGCGAGCTCATGCCCAGCATGTCGGTGGTCGCGCTCTCCCGCCAGCGCCCGCCGCGCTCCTCCACGAGCTCGCGCCGCGCCGCGTCCCACAGCTGCTCGGAGTCGATCAGTACCCCGTCCAGGTCGAAGACGACCGCCTCGATCACGGGCCGCGCCGCTTGCGCTCGGCCTCCGCGCGCTCGCGGTCCTCGCTCGCGCCCACCTCGTAGAACACGGCGGCGACGGCCGCGACGAGGGCGACCCCGACCAGCACGATCCCGGCGATGTCGACCGCGGTGGCGTCGGAGACCGCGATCAGGACGCAGCCGGCCACGAGGACCGCGATCACGGCGGCGGCGACGCGTATCGCGCGGGCGCGGGCGGCGGGGTCCATGCGCGGCCGAATTTAGTCGGTCTGTCCCGGTAGACGGATGGCCAGGAAAGGGTGCGCTGAGTCCAGGCACCAGGCGTGCCCGTCGAGAGCAGGGGGGTGATCCGCATGACGCGACAGTTCGCCGTGACCGCTGCCTGCCTCTTCGGGCTGGCCGTCGCGCCCGCCGTGGCCGGCGCCGCTTCGCCCGGCGTCGTGCTCCCCAATCCCGGAGACGCCGCCGTCCAGCAGAAGATCATCGCCTCGGGCGCCAAGCACGTGCGCGTGTTCGCCTCCTGGAGGATGCTCGAGCAGAACCAGGGCCACTTCACGCCCTACATCATGTCCGGCTACGACGACCTCGCGAACCGGATGAAGGCGGCCGGCATCCCGGTCTACCTCGTCGTCGTCCAGACGCCCGCATGGGCCGGCGCGGCCGACTCGCCGCCCCCCGTCGGGGCCTACGCCGACTTCATGCGGCGCCTGTCCGAGCACTTCCGCGGCCGGATCATGGGCTACGAGGTGTGGAACGAGCCCAACGAGGGCGTCTTCTGGAAGGGCGGCGCCTCGCCGGCCGCCTACACCCAGCTGCTCAAGGCCGCGCACTCCGCCGTCAAGAGCGGCGACCCCGCCGCCAAGGTGGGGGTCGGCGGCCTGATCGGCAACGACTACGCAGTACGTCGAGAAGCTTTACCAGTCGGGCGCCAAGGGCAGCTTCGACTTCGTCGGCCTTCACACCGACGGCGCCTGCAACCGCGAGGACCCGCGCGAGGCGGCGCGGGACGCCGACGGGCGGATCTCCCGCTGGTCGTTCACCGGGTACCGCGAGGTCCACGCCACGATGCTGGACCACGGCGACGACCTGCCGATCTGGATGAGCGAGCTCGGCTGGTCGGTGACCACCGCCAAGTGCCCGACCGACTCGAGCCAGAACGCCGGGGTCACCCGCGACCAGCAGGCGCTCTTCCTCACCCACGCCTACGCCTGCCTGGCCAACGACCCCTACGTCGAGAACGCCTCGTGGTTCTCGCTTCAGGACTTCGACAAGACCGAGTCCCTCGGCTACCGCTACGGGCTCTACGACTTCAACGGAAGCCCCCGGCCCTCCCTCGCGGCCTTCCAGCGCGCGGGCAGCCTCGGGCCGGACGCCGGCTGCGGCCTCCCGGTGGACCGCGCCAGCGCCGGGATCAACATCGCCTGGCCGACCAACAACAAGAACATCTCGGGCGACCTGCGCTACAACATCTCGGCCACCGACGCCCAGGGCATCCGCACGCTGACCCTGTACGTCGACGGCACAGCGCGTTCGCGTCACGAGCGCCAGCTCGATGAAGGGGCTGTGGGTCGGCTGGCGCCAGCTTCCCTACGGGCCGCACAAGGTGACGGTCAAGGCCGTCGACAACGCGCAGAACGTGAGCGTGAGCGAGGTCACCGCCAACCGCGTCCCCTACGGGGACGGCGAGGACGTCCGCACGCGCATCGCGGTCGGCGTCTACGGGACGGGCAAGGCGCGGCTCATCGCGGGCACGCTCTACACCAAGCCCGCCGTGGCGCGTTCCCTGGTCCGCGGCCGGCTGCAGATCACCTTCGAGCGCAAGGCCGGCAAGCGCTGGGTGCCCATGGGCCGCACCGCCGGCGGCCCCGCCCGCAAGGCGGTCAAGATCAGGCGCAAGTTCAAGCCCGGCAAGTACCGCGCCGTGCTCAGCTTCGCCGGCTACAAGTCATTCCGCCCGACGCTCGTGGCGCGGCGCTTCAGGGTCAAGTAGCTACCGGCCTTCGCTGGCAATAGGCTCGGGGTGGATGGAAGCTCCCCCGCCCCAGCACCACGGCGACTGGCAGTACGGCATCTACCTGGCCGGGATCGCCGGTGAGCGCCCGGCGCACCCGGTGGGCTGGAACGAGCTCGAGCGGGCCGCGGCCGAGGCGCTCGAGGACGCCCCGCGCGGCTACGTGTGGGGCGGCGCCGGTACCGGAGCGACGATGCGGGCGAACCTCGAGGCGTTCGCGCGCCGGCGGATCGTCCCGCGCATGCTGCGCGACGTCGCCGAGCGCGACCTCAGCGCGACCGTGCTGGGAGCGGACATGCCCGCCCCGGTCCTGCTCGCGCCGATCGGCGTCCAGGTGATCGTCCATCCCGAGGGCGAGCTCGCCTCCGCGGCCGCGGCCGGCGAGGTCGGTCTGCCCTACGTGGCCAGCACGGCGGCCGCCCACTCGCTCGAGGAGATCGCCCAGGCGGGCGGCGACGCGCCCCGCTGGTACCAGCTCTACTGGCCCAAGGACGAGGCGGTGACCGAGAGCCTCGTCCGGCGCGCCGAGGCGGCCGGCTACGGGGCGATCGTCCTCACGCTCGACACGATGCTCCTGGGCTGGCGGCCCTCGGACCTCGCTCACGGGTACCTGCCGTTCCTGCAGGGCCAGGGCACGGCGCAGTTCTTCACCGATCCGGCGTTCCGCGCGTCCCTCGAGCGCCCGCCCGAGGAGGACGTGCAGGCCGCGGTGGGGCAGTGGGTCGGCGTGGTCAACCGGATCGTGACGTGGAACGACCTCGCCGAGCTGCGCGCGCTGACCTCGCTGCCGATCCTGCTCAAGGGGATCCTGCACCCGGACGACGCCCTGGCCGCCCGCGAGCGGGGGATCGACGGGATCATCGTGTCCAACCACGGCGGCCGCCAGGTCGACGGGGCGATCGGCGCGCTCGACGCCCTTCCGGGGATAGCCGAGGCCGTCGGCGACGACCTGGCCGTCCTGTTCGACAGCGGCGTGCGCTCCGGGGCCGACGTGGTGAAGGCGCTCGCCCTCGGGGCCGACGCGGTGCTCCTGGGGCGCCCCTATCTGTGGGGGCTGGCCCTCGACGGCCGGGCGGGGGTGGAGACCGTGCTGCGGATGCTGCTCGCCGAGCTCGACCTGACCCTGGCCCTGAGCGGATACGGGCGCCCGGGCGACGTCGGCCCCGACGCGCTCGCCGCGGACTGACCCGCCGGTGGCGGACGCCTTCTACGTCCCCGACGGCGAGAGCTTCGTCTCGACGGAGCTGACCCGCGGGCCGTGGGACGAGTAGAGCCAGCACGGCGGTCCGCCGGCCGCGCTCCTGGCTCGCGAGCTCGAGCGCTGCGGCGAGCCCGACGGACGCCGCGTGGGGCGCGTGACGGTGGACATCCTCGGGCCGGTGCCGATCGCCCCGGTCACGCCGACCGCGCGCGTCGTGCGCCCGGGCCGCGGTGTGGAGCTGGTCGAGGGGGAGCTCTCCGGTCCCGACGGCGAGGTGATGAGGGCGCGGGCGTGGCGCCTGCGCACCGACGGAGTCGAGCTGCCCGCCGGCCTGCCCGACCACCCGCCCCCGCCCGGACCCGAGGAGGGCGGTCCGACCGCGCGCTTCCCCTCCGACGCCGCGGTCGGCTGGCACACCGCCATGGAGATCCGCTTCGTGGCGGGCGACTACCTGGAGCCTGGCCCGGCCACCGCGTGGTTTCGCCCTCGCCACCCGCTTGTCGCGGGAGAGGAGCCGAGCCCGCTCGCCCGCGTGATGCTCGCCGCCGACGCGGGCAACGGCGTCAGCGCCACGCTCGACTGGAAGCGTTATCTGTTCATCAACGTGGACCTGAGCGTCCACCTCACCCGCCCGCCAACCGGGGAGTGGGTGTGCCTCGACGCCGTCACGTTCCCCGACCCCGGCGGCATCGGCCTCGCCGAGAGCGCGCTGTACGACGAGCACGGCCGCATCGGCCTCGCCTCCCAGACCCTCGTCATCCGCCCGCGGGCGGGTTGACCGCCGGTGCGATACTCGCCCGGGATGGAACGGGACGAGAACGTCGCCGCTGTGAGGCGCATGTGGGACGCCTACCGCGAGGAGGGCCTGCGCGGCGTCCTGGCCTTCGCGGCGCCGGACGCGGAGTGGCGCCCCTACTCCGCACACGGGCGCGTCTTCCACAGCACCGATGAGTACGCCGCCTACATCGAGGAGATGGAGCGCAACCTCGAGGTCGTCGAGGCGCAGCTCGTCGACATGCACGCCCAGGCCGACTGCGTCGTCGTCTCCGGCCGCCTGCGCATCCGCGGCCCGGACGGCATCGAGGACAACCCGATGCACTGGGTCCACCGCTTCCGCGACGGGCAGATCGTCCTCACCGCGTCCTACCCCAACCTGGACGCCGCCCTCGACGCGGCTGGCCTGGACGCCGCGCACCGCATCGAAGCGCGGTAGCGCAAAAATGCCGGCATGGGGGACGTCGAGTACCTGCTAGTCGGGCTGCTGGTCGCGATCATCGTGCTGAGCACGATCGCGCGGTTGGTGGGAGTTCCGTACCCGATCGTGCTCGTCGTCGGCGGCCTGATCCTGGGCTTCGTGCCCGGCATGCCGGAGATCGAGCTGAACCCGGACCTGGTCCTGCTCCTGTTCCTCCCGCCGCTGCTCTACTCGGCCGCCTTCTTCGCCGACCTGCGCGCGCTGCGCAACGACGCGCGGCCGATCCTGATCAGTTCGATCGGGCTGGTGCTCTTCACCATGTGCGCGGTCGCGTTCGTGGCCCACGAGCTCGTCGACGGGATGCCGTGGGCGGCGGCATTCGCTCTCGGAGCGGTCGTGTCGCCCACCGACCCGCTCGCCGCCACCCAGATCATGCGCCGGCTCGACGTGCCGCGGCGCACGGTGAACGTCATCGAGGGCGAGAGCCTGGTCAACGACGCGACCGCGCTGGTCGCGTACAAGCTGGCGATCGGCGCGGCCATCGGCGAGACCTTCTCCGTCTGGGAGGCGGGATATCGCTTCGTCGCCGCGGCGGCCGGCGGCATCGCCATCGGGCTCGCCGCGGGGTTCGTCATCGCCGAGGTCCGGAAGCGCATCAACGACCCACCGGTCGAGGTCACGGTCTCGCTGGTCAGCGCCTACGCCGCGTACATCCCGGCCGAGCGCGCGGGTTGCTCGGCGGTGCTCGCCGCGGTGACGTGCGGCCTGTATCTGGGCTGGAGGGCCCCGGAGATCGCGTCACCCCGGGCGCGAATCTCGGCCCTCGCCATGTGGGAGAGCCTCATCTTCATCCTCAACGCCCTGCTCTTCGTCCTCGTCGGCCTGCAGCTGCGCAACATCCTCGACGGGCTGTCGGGCTACTCGACGGCGACGCTGATCGGCTACGCCGCGGCGGTGAGCGCGGTCGTGATCCTCGCGCGGCTCGTATTCACGTTCACGACGGTCCAGCTGATTCGGGCCATCGACCGTCGGCCCAGCCAGCGCGCCCGGCGCGCCGGGTGGCGCCAGCGCCTGGTGTCCGCTTGGGCCGGCATGCGCGGCTCCGTCTCGCTCGCCGCCGCGCTCGCGATTCCGCTGACCGCCGACGGGCAGCCGTTCCCCCAGCGCGACCTCATCATCTTCCTCACCTTCGCCGTCATCTTCTCCACGCTCGTGCTCCAGGGGCTCACGTTGCCGGTGCTGATCCGCAAGCTGGGAGTGCGCGACGACGGGGCAGCGGAGACCGAGGAGCTGCGTGCGCGCCTGCGCGCGAGCAAGGCGGCGCTGGCGCGGCTCGACGAGCTGGACGCTGAGGACTGGACCCGCTCGGACACCGTCGAGCGCATGCGCGGCCTGTACAACTACCGCCTGCGGCGCTTCGGGGCCCGGGCGGGAAAGGTCGAGGACGACGGCTACGAGGACCGCTCGGTCGCCTACCAGCGGATGGTGCTCGAGGTGATCGACGCCCAGCGACTGGAGATCCTTCGCCTGCGCAACGAGGGCGCGATCTCCAGCGACGTCATGCACTCGATCGAGCGCGAGCTCGATCTCGAGGCGAGCCGGCTGGAGATCGAGCCCAGCTAGTAGACGAGCTGGCGCGACGGCGCGAGCAGGAAGCCGTGCCCGCGCGTGCTCGTGCAGCGCACCGAGGTGCGGCCCGGCGCCTTGCAGGTGAAGGGGCCGAGGTGGCGATCGGTGCCCACGACCAGCTTGCTCGCGCTCGGCGAGTTGGCCGAGTCGCTGACGCAGATGGCGCGTCCGTGGTGGGTGCGCGTGACCTGGAAGGCTCCTCCGAAGTCGAACTCGCAATTCGACGGCTTGCGGCGGAAGCGCGTGGGGAAGTCGACGTCGCAGCGAACGAGGGGCTCCGACGCGGCGGTGCCCGTGAGATACACGCAATGGATGTTCTTCGCCGGCGACTGGAAGAAGGTGGTGCGCGCCGAGGCGGGCGCGGCGAGGGCGCCGGCCGCGAGGGCGGCGACGGCGGCGAGGAGGCAACAGCGCTTCAGCATCGCCCGGCACCCTACGTAAGCTGGCGGCGGCATGGAAGCGCGCGCCTCCGACATCATCGACGACCGCCTCGTCCGCGGCCTGCACGTCGAGGCGGTGCGCCGGGCCGGCCTGCACGCCGAGCACGAGCCCCACGTCGTCTTTCAGACCTCCACGCTGGACGCGCTGTTCGACGGCGGCTTCGACGGCGACCTCACGTTCGCCGAGCTGGCCGAGCAGGGCGACCTCGGTTTGGGGACGCTGAACGGCCTCGACGGCGAGATGATCGCGCTCGACGGCCGCTTCCTGCGGGCGGACGTCGATGGCGACGTCTCCGAGGTCCCGCCCTCGGCGCGCACGCCGTTTGCGGTCGTGACCTTCTTCGAGCCGGCGGTGACGTTCACCCTCGACGAGCCACACGACCACGAGGCCCTCGTGACCGCGGTCAACCGGCACGCCCCGCCCGGATCGCCGGTGTGCGCCGTGCGCATCGACGGGACCTTCGAGCGGGTGCACGCGCGCTCGGTGCCGCGCCACGAGCCGCCCTACCCGTCGCTCGCGGAGATCGCGCACGAGCAGCACGTGTTCGACTTCCACGACGTCGAGGGCACGATGGTCGGCTTCCGCTTCCCCCAGTACGCGCAGGGCATCGAGCTGGCCGGCTACCACCTGCATTTCGTCGACGCCGAGCGCCGACGGGGCGGCCACGTCCTCACCTGCCGCACGGGGCCGGTCGAGGTGCAAATCGACCACGCCCGCGACCTCCACGTCGAGCTCCCGCCCGGAATCGAGCTCGGCGCGCCCGACGCGGGCGCCGGCGCCGCCGAGCGCATCCGCCAGGTCGAGGGCGAGAGCTAGCCTTTCGCCAACGAAAGGGTCCCGATGTCACGCGACAAGGCCGAGCTGCTCCAATCGCTGCACCGCCGCGACGACCTCCTCGTCGTCCCGAACGCCTGGGACGTGGGCAGCGCCCGCGTCCTCGAGACCGCCGGCTTCCCGACGGTCGCCTCGAGCAGCGCCGCCTTCGCGTGGAGCCTGGGCCTCCCCGACGGAGAGCAGGCGCCCTGGGATGAGGTGATCGGCGGGCTCGCGCGGATGGCGGCGGGCGTCGACGTCCCCGTGAGCGCCGACCTCGAGGGCGGCTACGTCGACTCCACCGGCGGCATCGACCGCACCGTCGAGGCGCTGGTGGATGCGGGCGTCGCGGGCGTCGGCCTCGAGGACTCCGACTTCGGAGATGACGACGAGGGAGTGGTCGACGCCGGGGAGCACGCGGAGGTGATCGCGGCGGCACGCGCGGCGGCCGACGCGCTCGACTATCCGCTGTTCATCAACGGCCGCACCGAGCTCTACGTCCGCCGGGTGGGGCCGGACGACGCGCGCCTGGAGGAGGCGGCGCGCCGCCTCCAGCTCTACGTCGAGGCGGGCGCCGACGGGGCTTTCTGCCCGGGCATCAGGGACGCCGAGGAGATCGGCGAGCTGGCCGAGCGGGTCGCGGCCCCGCTCAACGTCCTGTGGATGCCCTCGATGCCCTACCTGGACGAGCTCGAGCGCCTCGGCGTGCGGCGGGTCACCGTCGGCTCCCAGACCTACCTCGCCGCGCTGTCGGCGGTCGAGCGCATCGCCGAGGGCCTCCGGGAGGGAGACCTCACGCCACTCGAGGACCTCGGCGTCCCGTCCCGGGACGCGCTGCGCCGCGTGGCCTCCCGCTAGACGGCTTCGCCGCGCGCGGCCAGCCAGTCGACGACGGCGCTCGGCGGGTCGCCCTTCCATTCGGCGCGGGCGGCGAGCCGCAGGATGTCCTCGGGGTCGTCGTCGATCTCGTCGCGGCGGTGGGCCAGGTAGAGGACCACGGCGACGGCCATGGAGACCGCCGGGTTCTCGACGTTGGGGTCGATGCCCTCGACGATGATGGCCAGGTGCTCCTCCAGGTTCGTGACGGCGGTGACCGGCCGGTCGTCGTCCTCCAGGGCGCGCTCGAAGTCGCCGAGCGCGGCGTCCTCGTCGGCGGGATCGCAGATCTCGACGGCGCGGCGGACGAGATCGGAGACGCGGGGCGGATCCGGATTGGTGGGCATGCATCAGAACGTACCCGCCGCGGCACGAAAAAATGGCGCGAATCGGGCCGCTTTGAGGGCCTTGACCAGACGTCGTCCCGAAGGACATCGCTGACCGGGCGGCAGGGCCTTTCACCTCGTGGCCTCGCTCTTGGCGGTTCCGATTCGCGCCGAGCGGAAACCTAGCCGCAGGCTCTTCTCGAGTGCAAGGGCTCCGCGGAGACGATCCCGCACTTTCGGTGAAAATCACCGGCCGCGCTTCGCCCACGGCCGGCTGACCGAGTCCGCCCTCCGCACAGGGGGATATAGTCCGCGGCGAATTGGACGTCTGCCGAGTCCGATGGCGTTCCCAGCGTCGTCGGAGCGGGGGAACCGATTGGTCGCCGTCGGCGGCCGTGGGGCGAATCCGGGCGGAGGACCCGGAAGCGCTGCCCTTTCAGCGCCAGCCCGTCAGCTAACCCCGTAGGCCCGAGTGGAGGGAGACGGTGTTGCGTCGCGCGCGCACGGAAGCGAGACGAGGTGTTGTGGCGGCCGCCGCGCTGCTCGTCTTCCTCGTCGCGCCGTCCGCGGCGCTCGGCGGCACGGCCACCGGGGGGACCACCTTCACGCTGACGCCCGCCATATCGGGCATCGACTGCATGACGCAGTGCAACGCCACGACGACCACCCGCGGCGCGGCCGTCGTGGTCCGGCCCGGCGCGACGGTCCACGTGCGGGGCAGCAACCTCGATCACGTCCAGCGGGTCCTCTTCCTCGGGAGCTCTCAGCGGGCCGACGACACGAACGCGGTCGTCACGACGACGAGCGCGAGCATGGCCGAGGTGACGGTGCCCAAGCGCGCCCAGACCGGACGCGTCAGGGTCGTGAACGACAACGGCATCCGCTCCAGGGCGAGCCGCGTCGTGGTCAAGGTCTTCGAGCCCGCTCCGCCTCCGGCCCCTTCCACCGACATGACCGGCTGGGTGTTCCCGCTGCGACCGGTCTCGCGCGTGGCCCCGCCGAGCTGGTGGAGCGAGGACCAGGGCGTCGACATCCCGACCATCGGCGGGCAGTGCGGCTCGCGCGTCGTCGAGGTCGCGGTGGACGACGGCACGATCGTCCAGGAGGGCATCGGCGGCTTCGGGTCGCAGGCGCCCATCCTCAAGCTCGCCCACGGTCCCTACGCCGGGCGCTACGTCTACTACGGCCACTCCCAGCCCGCGCTCGTGCGCGTCGGCGCGCACGTCTCGCGCGGCCAGCCGATCGCCCAGGTCGGCTGCGGGCGAGTCGGGATCTCCAGCGCCGAGCACATCGAGATCGGCATCAGCGCACCCGGCGGCGGCCCCTGCTGCCCCCGCTGGGGCCAGACCTCCGGCTGGGTCCACAAGGTCATGCTGCGCCTGTACAACGCGGCGAAGTGAACGCCGCCGGCGCCGCGTTCGGCTCAGCGCGGTCGCCGCAGCACCACGGCCAGGCGATCGAGGTGGGGACGGCGCCCCACCGGCGGTTGGGTGTACGCCTGGAGATCGACCTCGAGCTTTCGGCCGAGGCGCAGCACCCGGCGCGCCCAGGCCGGCAGGGAGACCCGGACGGAGCCCACGGCGCCGGCGGCGATCGAGAACGGGCGCTCGCCGATCGTGACGCGGCGGCGGCGCACCTGCAGCGTGCCCGTGCATCGCCCGGCGCCGCGGGCGCGGCAGCGCAGGCGCGCCGTCACCGCGGAGCGACCGATGAGACGCGGTCCGGCGGTGAGCTGCGCGGACGTGGCCGGCGCCAGGGCGAACTTCTGGATGCGCCCGGGCGTGTCGGGGCCGCCGGTGTTGTCGACCACGTAGAGGTTGTCCGCGGAGTCGATCGCCACGCCCCCCGGAGCCGGGCGGGTGAACTGCCCGGGGGCGCTGCCGCCGGCCCCGAAGGAGGTCAGCAGCCGCCCCGAGGAGTCGAACTGGAGCACCGAGTTGGTGGTGGCGTCGCCGACGTAGGCGTCGCCCACGCTGTCGACGGCGATCCCGGTCGGACCGATCTCGACCGGCGCCGGGCCGGTCGCCGTCGAGACGAGCCCGACGCCGAGGACGTACAGCCCGGGCGTGATCCAGACGGCGGGGGACTGGGCGATCCCGTAGACGAGGCCCTCGCTCGACGTCGCCACCCACTGCGGCGGGCCGTTGCTCAGCGCCTCGAACTGGTCGAGGAGGTTGCCGGAGGAGCCGAACTGGACCACCTTGGACTCCTGTGTGTTGGCCACGTAGATGTTGCCGCTCGAGTCGAACGCGACGCCAAGGGGCGCGCGAAGCAGACCCCCGGCCCCGACGCTCGACTGGAACGCGCCCTGCGCGTCGTAGACCTCGACCTGGTTGCCGGCGTTGTCGGCCACCGCCACGGCGGTGGCGCCGGCGCTGACCGCGATCCCGATGGGACCGTTGCCGCGGACGGCGACCGAGCGCACGAGCGAGCCGTCGGGATTGAGCACGTGCCACTGGTTGCGCTCGGGGGTGGTGGCGTAGAGCCGGCCCGCCCCGTCCACCGCGAGCCCACTCGGGCGCACCGCCGGGACGATGACCGACACCGAGGTGTACGAGCACCCGTCTCCCGGGCATTGCGCGGCAACGGGCGCGGCGAGGCCGACCGCTGACGCCACGGCGATGAGGACGATGCACACCGAGGCCCGGCGGCGCATGGAGGCGACCGTACCAACACGCTCAGCTGACCTCCCGGCCAGGCTCAAGCGAGACAGACCCAGGGTGCAGGACCCGAAGCCACCGACTCGGAGAACGGCCGCCGGTGCCAGTGGTGACGCCGATTGCGTCAGCAATCGGCCCGAGCCCGGCAGCCCAAGGCGGAGGCCGGCCACGGTCGGACACGCCTCCATCCCGGGAGGCGGGGCCGACTGTGGCTCGGCCTCCGCCTCGAGCGAAGCTGCTCAGCCGCAGCCCGTGTTGTTGCCGCAGCTCGAGCACGTGTAGCACGAGCCCGTCCGCTGCATCATCCCGCCGCACTGCGAGCACGCCGGCCCGAGCTCCAACGAGCCCGACGACAGCTTCGCCGGCTGCACCGGCGGGGTGTCGGTGAGTGCGGAGGCCGCGGGCTGCGGCGGCGCGTCGTTGCCGCCCGACTGGTGCCGCCGTCCGGGGCCGCCGTGTCGCCGCGCCCGGCGAGCATGGCCTCCTCGGCCAGCTTGCGCGCGCGGACCTCGGGGGTGAGGATCCCGAGCTCCTCCTGGATGTCGGTGTCCAGGAAGCGCGAGGCCAGCCAGCGCATGATGTAGTCGGGCATCGACTTGGCGAAGGGGATCTCCGGGTTGTTGGTCATCCCCTCCGGGTCGAAGCGCATGTAGGAGAACTTGCGCACGAGGGTCTCGAGCGGCACCCCGTACTGGAGCGCGATCGAGATCGACGTCGCGAACGCGTTCATCATGCCGCGCAGCGTCGAGCCCTCCTTGCCGATGTCGGTGAGGAAGATCTCGCCGACCGTGCCGTCCTCGTACATGCCCGCCGTGATGTAGCCCTCGTGGCCGGCGATCGAGAACTTGTGGGTGATCGACTGGCGCTCGCGGGGCATCCGCCGGCGCTCGGGCTTCCACTCGGGCGCCTCGGCCGCGTCGGACCCCTTCTCCTTCTGGGCGTCCGTACGCAGCGCCTGCGCCGTCTTGGAGCCGTCGCGGTAGATGGCCAGCGCCTTGACGCCCAGGCGCCAGGCCTCGGTGTAGGCGTCGGCGATGTCCTCCACCGTCGCCGTCTCGGGCAGGTTGACCGTCTTGGAGATGGCGCCCGAGATGAACGGCTGGACGGCGCCCATCATCTTGATGTGCCCGTGGTGGGAGATCGCGCGCTCGCCGACGGCCACGTCGAACACCGGCAGGTGCTCGTCCTTGAGGCCGGGCGCGCCGACGATCGTGCCCTCCACGTTGATGTGGGCCTCGATCGCCTCGATCTCCTCGTCGGAGTAGCCGAGCGTCTCCAGCGCCAGCGGCACCGTGCGGTTGACGATCGTCATCTGCCCGCCGCCCACCAGCTCCTTGAACTTCACGAGCGAGAAGTCGGGCTCGATGCCCGTGGTGTCGCAGTCCATGAGGAACGAGATGGTTCCCGTCGGCGCCAGCACGGTGGCCTGCGCGTTGCGGTAGCCGTGCTCGTCGCCGAGCGCGACCGCCTCGTCCCACGCGCGCCGCGCCGCCGCCAGCAGCTCGCCGTCGCGGCACGTCTCGTCGGCGATCTCGTACGAGGCGTCGCGGTGCATGCGCATGACCGCGTTGTGCGGCTCGCGGTTCTCCTCGTAGCGGTCGTACGGCCCCACGGCGGCGGCCGCGCGGGCCGACTCGCGGTAGCCCCGCCCCGTCATCAGCGCGGTGATCGCCGCGGCGACGCCCCGGCCCTCGTCGGAGTCGTAGGGAACGCCGTCGGCCATCAGGTAGGCGCCGAGGTTGGCGTAGCCCAGGCCGAGCTGGCGGAAGGCGCGCGCGTTGGCGCCGATCTCCTCCGTCGGATACGACGACGGCGAGACGATGATCTCCTGGGCGAGGAAGACGATGTCGACGGCGTGCTCGAAGGCCTCGACGTCGAGCGTCCCGTCCTCGCGGCGGAACTTCATGAGGTTCAGCGAGGCCAGGTTGCACGCGCTGTCGTCGACGTGCATGTACTCGGAGCACGGGTTCGATGCGTTGATGCGCCCGCTGTTCGGGCACGTGTGCCAGCGGTTGATCGTCGTGTCGTACTGCACGCCCGGATCGGCGCAGCGCCAGGCCGCCTCGGAGACCTCGCGCATCAGCTCGCGCGCCTGCAGCGGCTCGCCGATCGGCTTGCCCGTGGAGCGGGCGAGCAGCTCCCACTTGCCGTCGCTCTCGACGGCGTTCATGAACTCGTCGGTCACCCGCACCGAGTTGTTGGCGTTCTGGTACTGGATCGAGTAGAAGCCCTCGCCGTCGATCGACATGTCGAAGCCGGCGTCGCGCAGGGCCGCGGCCTTGTCCTCCTCCTTGGCCTTGCACCAGATGAAGTCCTTGATGTCGGGGTGGTCGACGTCGAGCACGACCATCTTGGCCGCGCGCCGCGTCTTGCCGCCCGACTTGATCGTGCCCGCCCACGCGTCGGCGCCGCGCATGAACGACACCGGGCCGCTCGCCGTGCCGCCCTTGGCCAGCGGCTCCATCGAACCGCGGATGCTGGAGAGGTTGATGCCCGACCCCGACCCGCCGCGGAAGATGTTGCCCTCCTTGGTGTTCCAGGCGAGGATCGACTCCATGTTGTCCTCCACGCTGAGGATGAAGCAGGCGCTGCACTGCGGGTGCTCTTCGAAGCCGACGTTGAACCAGACGGGCGAGTTGAACGCCGCCATCTGGTGGAGCAGGATGTGGGTGAGCTCGGCCTCGAAGGCGTCCGCGTCCTCGTCGGTGGCGAAGTAGCCGCGCTCCCGGCCCCAGCCGGCGATGGTTCCGGACACGCGGCCGATCATCTGCTTGACCGAGCGCTCGCGCTCGGGAGACGTCATCTGGCCGCGGAAGTACTTCTGGGCGACGATGTTGGTCGCGTTCTGCGACCAGGTCTTCGGGAACTCGACGTCCGTCTGCTCGAAGGCGACGTTGTCGCCCTGCCCGATGCGCGCGTCGCGGGTCTCCCACTCGACCCCGTCGAAGGGGTGGACGCCGGGCGTCGTGAAGCGCCGTTCGATACTGAGACCACCGTCGGTCCGAATGCTCTCCTTGGGTGTGATCTCAGTAGGCGGCGTCATGCTCGTGAGCTCCTCTCCGGCGCAAATAGCGCAAGTCCTCAGGGGGCGTTGAAGGACCAGTAATCGTCGCGCTTGGGTCGGACGGAAAAATGCGCCGAGATCGCTCCCTTAAAGGGTAGTGACCGGGTCTCTCCGGCAGACGCTCAGAGGCCGCGTCGCGTGAGGCTGCGCAGGCGGAATCCGAGCTCGCCGAAGGCATGGCGAACGCGTCCGAAGCGCTCGAGCCCCCACCCCATGTAGCGCGACGTTCCGACGAGCGCGCCACCGATCAGCGCGAGCAGCGCCATCACCGCGAGGACGATCACCGGCGCCGGGGTCGTGACGTCGCGGCCCGACGCGAGCGGAAGGTGCTTGACCACCTTGTCGTCGGCGAAGGCCTCGGGCGGCTTGGGCGGCTTGGGCACGTAGGTGGTGCCGGGCGGCAGCGTCCCTCCGGACGCGACCGGCACGCCGTCCTTCGTCTCCGTCGGCTTGGTCTGGGAGACCCCGCGGTCACACCCGCGCCGCTGCGCGTCCTTCAGGGCCTGGAGGTAGTCGGGCGCGTACTGCTCGACGTCGTTGGGGATTCCACCGCCGGTGGACGCCGTGCACGGGTCGATCTGCCCGGTGCGCTGGTACTGGTCGAGTGCGCTGTCCGCCAGCGCGCTCGGAGGGGCGGCGAGCAGGCACGCGAGGGCGGCGCCGGCGGCCAAGAGCAGGGTCGGACGGGGCGGGCGCCGCATCGGACGGCCCATGCTAGCTTGCCGCACCCGCCATGGCTCTCACCGCGCCGACCATGAGCCGCCCCGTCGGCGTCGCACCGGTGGAGCTCGACCAGCCCGCCCCGGAGCCCGGGGAGCGCGGCACGGAGCGCGCCGGAGTCCTGCTCCTCGGCGCCCTGCTCGCGGCGGTCCTGTACGCGATCTTCGCCCACGGGGCCGCGCCGCAGCCCGAGGAGGCGCGCCTCCAGGTCGGGCTGTCCCTGGTCGCCGTCGCGGCGCTCGCCGCGCTCCTGTGGGGGAGCGGCCTGCGCGTCGCGGCGCCGGCTGCCGCCTGGGCGGGGCTCGGCCTGCTCGCCGCCTTCGCCGCCTGGAGCGGGCTGAGCATGGCCTGGACCGTCTTCCCCTCGGCGACCTGGACGGAGCTCAACCGGGCGATCGCCTATGCCCTCGTCGTCGGCCTCGCCCTCGCCGCCGGCTCCTGGTACCCGCGCGCCGTGAGCCGGGCCGCGCTCGGGTACCTGGCCATCGCGCTGATCGTCGCCCTCTATGCGCTCCTGGCGAAGGTGGTGCCGGCGATACACATCGGAGGCCTCGTCGACTTCGACAAGACGACCGCTGATCGCGCGCCTGCGCGAGCCGCTCGAGTACTGGAACGCGCTCGCGCTCGTCCTCGCGATGGCCGTGCCGATCGTCCTGCGCCTCGCCGTCGACGAGACGCGCACGCCCCGCGCGCGCGTCGGGGCCCTGGCTCTCGCACCGATCTTCCTCGTCACGATCGGGCTGACGTACTCGCGCGGCGGCGTCATCGCGGTAGCGGTCGCGGTCCTCGTGACCATGCTCGCCGGCGGCTCGCGGCTGCGCACGCTCCTCTACCTGGCCCTCGCCCTCGCCGCCTCCGTGCCGGCTCTCTGGTTCGGCCTCACGGCCGAGGACCTCACCCACAACCTCGTGTCCCTGTCCGCGCGCGAGGACGACGGCCTGGTGCTCGGGCTCCTGGTGATCGGGCCGATCGCTCTGCTGGCCGTGGTCGGCCGGCTCGCGATGTTGGTCGAGGCCCGCACCCCGCCGAGCCCCGCCCGATCGCGCCGGATCGGCCAGGCGCTGGCCGGCGTGATCGCGCTGGCCGCGCTGGCCGGCCTCCTGGCCATGGCGACGTCGGATCGCGGGCTGACCGGCAGCGTCTCGCACGCCTGGGACGACTTCCGCTCGCCCCGCGGCAACCCGGGCCTCTTCGAGCCCGGCCGGCTCGCGTCGACCAACGCCGGCAACCGCTGGGTGTGGTGGTCGGAGGCGGCGGGAGCCTGGTCGGACCGGCCGCTCGAAGGCTGGGGCGCGGGCTCGTTCCCGGTCACCCACCGCGAGTACCGGACCAACCAGCTCGACGTGCTCCAGCCCCACAGCGTTCCCCTGCAGTTCCTGGCCGAGACCGGCCTTGTCGGATTCGTGCTCGCCATGGGCGGGCTCGTGCTCCTGCTCGGTGGCGCCGTCGGCGCGGTCCGGCGGCTCGTCCCGGGGCCCGAGCGCGGCCTCGCGGCCGCGCTCCTCGGCGCGGCGACGGCGTGGTTCGTCCACCTGTTCTACGACTGGGACTGGGACATGCCCGGGGTCACGCTGCCCGCGCTTGTCTTCCTGGGGCTGCTGTGCGCCCGGGCCGGAACGTGGGGCCGGGGAGGATGGACGCCGGCCAGGCTGCGTCCGCCGGCCCGGGCGGCGATGCTCGTCGGCGGCACCCTCGTCCTCGCCACGGTCGCCGTGTCCGCGGCGCTCCCCTCGTGGGCGGAGACGAAGACCGAGGGCGCGCTCAAGGCCGTCGAGCGCCATGCCACGCCGGACCAGCTTCGCCAGGCCCAGGCCGACGCCGACTTCTCGGCCCGCATCGATCCCGTCTCCTACGAGCCGCTCCTCGCGGCGGCCACCCTGGCCGACCGGCGCGGTCGCAGCGTGCAGGCGCGCCAGTACCTGATGGACGCGATCCGCCGGGCGCCGAACAGCGTCGTCGTATGGCTCGCCGTCGCCCGCTTCGAGCTCGACCGGGGCGACGCCAGGAACGTGCGCGATGCGCTGCGCCACGCCCTCGAGCTCGACCCGCGCAACCGCACGGCGTCGTCCGTGCTGGGCGTCGAGCAGCTCTCGACCGTGCGCCCGTCCGCCTCGCCCACGGCCACGGGGACACCGCTCGTCGCCATCGTGGGACAGACGCCGGCCACCCGCCGGCTGCTGGCGCAGCCGGGCCAGACGCCAGGGTCCGCGCCCTAGACTCCCCGGCCTGATGAAGCTCCTCGTCACCGGCGGCGCCGGCTACATCGGCAGCATCGTGGCCGCCCGCCTGATCGCGGACGGCCACGAGGTCACGGTGCTCGACAACCTCGAGCGCGGCCACCGCTCGGCGATCCCGGAGGACGCCGCGTTCGTCGAAGCCGACCTGCGCGACCCGGATGCCACGACCCGCGCTCTGGCGCCCGGCTTCGACGCCGTCCTGCACTTCGCGGCTCTCGCCCTGGTCGCCGAGTCGGTCGCCCAGCCCGAGCTCTACGAGCGCACCAACGTCGACGGGACGCGCAACCTGCTCGACGCGATGCGCGCGAGCGGCGTCGAGCGGCTCGTGTTCTCCTCCACCTGTGCCACCTACGGCGAGCCGGACGTGATCCCGATCGAGGAGGGGACGCCGGAGCGGCCGGTGAACCCCTACGGCTCCACGAAGCTCGAGGTGGACCGGATGATCGGCGCCGAGTGCGCCGAGAACGGGCTGGGGGGAATCTCCCTGCGCTACTTCAACGTCGCGGGAGCCCACGGGCCCTACGGCGAGGACCACGAGCCCGAGACCCACCTCATCCCCAACGTCCTCGCCGTCGCCCTCGGCCGCCGGCCGCACGTCGAGGTGTTCGGCACCGACTACCCGACCCAAGACGGCACGGCGATCCGCGACTACATCCACATCGAGGACCTGGCGACGGCCCACGTCCTCGCCCTGGACGCGATCGAGCCGGGCCGCCACGAGGTGCTCAACCTCGGCAGCGGGACGGGCTTCTCGGTGCGCGAGGTGGTCGAGGCGGCGCGCCGGGTCACGGGGCACCCGATCCCCGTGGAGGAGGCGCCTCGCCGCAGCGGCGACCCGCCGCAGCTCGTCGCGGCGTCCGCCCGCATCCGCGAGCGCCTGGGTTGGGAGCCGGCCAAGCCGGGTCTGGACGAGATCGTCGCCGACGCGTGGGCCTGGCACCAGGCCCACCCCGACGGCTACTCGGACTGAAAGCCCGCGTCGGCCAGCGCCGAGGCGTGGTCGAGGAAGACGCGCATCTCGACGATCGAGTCGTCGCGCACGAGGAAGACGTGGCCGATATCCGCCTCGATCGGCACGCCGCCGCCCTTCCCGCGGCCGTGCACGCGGAGCAGCCCGACCGCCCGGTCCGACTCGACTCGCACGTCCTGCACGTCGAGCGTCGGTCCGTCGAACATCTCAAACAGCTCCCGCAGCGCCCCGGCCATGTCCGCCCGCCCGCGGTAGGTCCGCCCGCCGGGCAGCTCCTCCGCGTCCATGACGACGATGTCGGGATCGACCAGCTCGACCGCCGCGTCGAAGTCGCCGCTCATGAAGCGCTCGTACAGCCCCCGGATCCGCTCCTCCACCGTCACGGCAGGAGGTCCTCCACCGCGGCGACCACGGCCGCGAGCACCTCGTCGGGCGCCCGCTCGGCGTCGACGACGCGGATCCGGTCGGGCTCCGCCGCCGCCAGCTCCTCATACACGCGCGCGACCGCCTCGAAGAAGGCGCCGTCCTCGAGCTCGAGGCGGTCGGGGTCGGCTCCCCGGTCGGCCTGCCGGGCGCGCCCGGTGGCGAGATCGACGCGCAGCAGCACGGTGCGGTCGGGGGTCAGGCCGCCCGTGGCGAAGTCGTTGACGGCGCGCACCGCGTCGACGCCCAGCCCCCGCCCGCCGCCCTGGTAGGCGAGCGAGGAGTCCACGAAGCGGTCGAGCACGACCCACGTGCCCGCCTCGAGCAGCGGCGCCAGCAGCTCCTCCACGAGCTGGGCCCGCGCGGCGGCGTACAGGAGCGCCTCGGCTCGCGGCGCCACGGCGTGCGCCGGGTCCTGCACCAGCTCGCGCACCCGTTCGGACACCTCGACGCCGCCGGGCTCGCGCAGCAGCCGCGCCGCGACCCCGCGCGCCTCGAGCTCCCCGGCCAGTCCGCGGGCCTGTGTCGTCTTCCCCGCGCCGTCGAGGCCCTCGATCGTGATCAGTCGTCCGCGCGCCATCGGCCGCGACGATATCTACGATCACCGGTAGTGCTCGCCGGAACCGAACACCACCCGCACGCCGCGGCCGTCCTCGGAGCCGCCCTGCCGCCCGCTGGACGGCCGAGTCACGCCTACATGTTCCACGGCCCGCCGGGGGCGGGGAAGCGCGCCGTCGCCCAGGCGTTCGCGACCGCCCTGCTGGCCGAGGGGGCCGCCGACCCCGCCGCGGTGGCCACCCGCGTCGAGCACCGATCCCATCCCGACCTCATGTGGGTCTCGCCGAGCGGCGCGCACGAGCTGCTGGTCGACGACGTGCGCCCGGTCGTCCACGCCGCCGCGCGCACCCCCTTCGAGGCGACGCGCCGCGTGTTCGTCATCGAGCGCGCCGACACGATGAACGACGAGTCGGCCAACCGGATGCTCAAGACGCTGGAGGAGCCGCCGCCCTTCGTCCATCTGCTGCTGCTCACCGACCGGCCGACCGAGGTGCTCGAGACGATCGCCTCGCGCTGTCAGCACGTGCGCTTCGACCCGCTGCCGGCCGAGGAGATCGCTGGCCGCCTGGTGGCCGAGGGAGTCCCCTCCGAGACCGCGACCGCGTGCGCGCGACTCTCCCTCGGCGACGCCGCGCGGGCCGGCGCCCTGGCGGACGAGGAGGGGGCGGCCGTGCGCGCCGCCGCCGAGCGCTTCGCCCGCGCCGCGCCCGGCGCGGCCATGGCGGACAAGCCGTGGCGCGAGGTCCTCGCCGCCGCCAAGGCGCGCGGCGACGAGGCGGTGGCACGGCTGGAGGCGCAGCACGAGAGCGACATGGAGCTGGTGGCCAAGCGCGACCGGCGCCGGAGCGAGACCGAGCACGCCGAGCGCACGCGCCGCGCGCAGCGCCGCGCCGAGACGGAGACGCTCGACCTCGCCCTCGGCCTGGTCGGCCTGTGGTACCGCGACGTCGCCTGCGTCGCCTGGGGCGCCCCCGACCTGGCCTGCCACGCCGACCGCGCGGACGCCCTCGCCGAGGACGCCGACGGCGCCGACCCCCAGCGCCTGCGCGCGGCCGTCGAGCTGGTCGAGGAGACGCGGCAGCGCTTCCCCCTCAACGTCAGCGAGGAGCTGGCGTGCGAGGCCCTCGGCTACCGGCTCGAGCGGCTGCTCGCGCGACCCTAAGCCCCGATCGGCCCGAGCTCCGGCTCGCGCCCGTACAGCTCGAAGGCGCGAAACCGCGAGAACGCCGGCCGGTCGGGCCCGTGGAAGTCGGCCGAGCCGGTGCGCAGCAGCCCCTCCCGCTCGCAGTGGTCGCACAGCAAGTCCACCTGCGCGCGCGTGTGGGTGACGTAGAAGCACTCGACGCCGTCGAGGCCCTCGGCGCGGAAGCGGTCGATCTCGGCCCGCACCTCCTCGGGCGAGGAGACGTCGAAGAAGGGATGCGCCCACACGGCCACCCCGCCCGCGGCGTGGATCGCCTCGACCGCCTCGGTCACGAACGGACCGTCTCGCGCCACCCACGCCGGCCCGCCGTCGGCGAGATACGCGCGGAACATCCCGTCGACCGTGTCGGCCTCCTCGGCGGCCAGTCGCTCGCGGTTGCCCGGGGCGCCCAGCACGGCGTGGGCGAGGTGCGGGCGCCCCACGGGCTGACCCGCCGCGCGGCGGGCGGCGACCTCGGCCAGGTCCACCTCCAGGCCCAGCTCGCGCAGGCGGTCCAGGATGCGGTCGTTGCGCAGCTCGCGCTCGGCCCGGAAGCGCCCGAGCGCGTCGGCCAGCGCGGGGTGGGCCGGGTCGAAGGCGTAGCCGAGCACGTGCACGTCGAGGTCGGGCCCGCGGACGGCGCTGATCTCGACGCCCGTGGCCACCCGGACTCCGCTCGCGCGGCCCGCCTCCACCGCCTCGGCGACGCCGTCGACGGTGTCGTGGTCGGTCAGGGCGAGCAGCTCGACGCCGGCGTCGGCGGCCGCCGCCACGACCTGCGCGGGCGCCAGGCTCCCGTCGGAGCAGCGCGAGTGCGACTGCAGGTCGAACGTGGGGCGGCCGGACACGCGGGAACCGTACTCGCGCCGCCGCGGGTCCGCGCGCGGACGTCGTGGCGTTCGGCACTTGGGTTATCGCCGCAACTTTCCGTGCACCACGCTATTGTCGGAGCAGTAGCGAGACCTAGCCGAACCGCCCTCCCGCCCTGGCGGGTCCGGCGGCCGGGGGACCCAAGGTTTTGGGGCGAATCGCCTAGTGCGTAGCGCCGCTCTTTCGGCGCGAGTCCGTCAGCTAACCCCGGAGGCGCCAGCGAAAGAGAGGATCTCCGTGGACAAGCTGACGCGCCCGTTCTCCGACCCGTACGTGGTACTGGCCGGCTGCGCCGTGGGCGTCGCCGTCGCAGTCGCCGTGCTCCTCGCCGCCGCGCCCGCCTTCGCCGGCGACGGCGGCGGCCTATCGCCCGACGACGCCACCTCGACGAAGAAGACCCCCACCGCCACCACGCCCAGCGCATCGTCGCCGACGGCCTACCCCGCGGGCTTCGGGCGCCGCACGCTGCGCCGCGGCGCGCGCGGGGCCGACGTCCGCTACCTCCAGTCGCTGCTCGGGCGCCTCGGGTTCCGGACGGGCGTGGACGGCATGTTCGGCTCGGGCACGCAGACCAAGGTCCGCGCCTGGGAGCGCAGCGTCCACGGCCTAGATCGACGGGCGCGTTCCCCCGGGGCAGGCGCGCGAGATGCTGCGCCGCGCCGGTACGGCGCAGCAGTCCCAGCCCGCGCAGCCGCAGCAGACGCAGACCGCGCCGGCGGGCGAGTACGTCTTTCCCATTCGCGGGGCGCACAACTACGGCACTTCGATCAACCGCTTCGGGCCTGCCTCCGGCCGCGACCACAAGGGCCAGGACGTCCTCTCCGCCTGCGGTGTCCGCCTGGTGGCCGCCCACGCCGGCCGGGTCTCGACCGTCGACTCCGGCGGCGACACAGGCAACTACCTGGTGATCCAGTCGACGGACCGCACCGACATGGTCTACATGCACATGCGCTCGCTCGCCCTCGTCAGGGAAGGCCAGACCGTTACGGCGGGCCAGCTCGTGGGCTACGTCGGCCAGACCGGCAACGCCACCACCTGCCACCTGCACTTCGAGCTGTGGACCCCGCACTGGTGGGACGGCGGCCACCCGTTCGACCCGCTGCCGCGCCTCAAGCAGTGGGACGCGGCTAGCTAGCGCCGGCCGAGAGCGCGGCCAGCAGGTCACCGGCCGGACGCGCCGGATCGTCGAGCAGCCCGTCCAGGCGCCCGCCCGCCAGCCCGCGCACCTTGGCCGCGAGGCGCTCGGGCGGGAGCGGCGACTGCGGGGAGCCGGGAGAGAAGGCCACCTCGACGCCGAGGACCCGCGCGGCGGCCTCGCCCAGCGCCTCGTCGGTGCGCACGCTCACCCGCTCGGCGGCGAAGGCGCGCACCTCGGAGTCGACCGCGTCGAAGCTCGCCGGGAC
Source organism: uncultured Actinomycetes bacterium (assembly GCA_963842605.1). GTDB lineage: Bacteria > Actinomycetota > Thermoleophilia > Solirubrobacterales > Solirubrobacteraceae > AC-38. The sequence continues at coordinate 411,244 of CAWJGV010000011.1, read as the reverse complement.
CGGCTCGCCGCGCAGCAGCGCGAAGGCGACGAGGTAGGGGATCGAGAACTTCGCCTGCAGGCCGTCGCTCACGTCGTCGTAGGCGGCGGCCTGACGCGCGCGGGGGTGCACGACGACCTCGATCGGACCGGCCGGCGCCGTGCCGGCCCGCAGCGCGGCCTCGATCGAGGAGTGCGCCATCAGGCAGCACGGCCAGGGCTTGATCCAGTTCGCCGCGATCGCGGGGTCGTCGGGGTCGGGCTCGGCCCACCCTCCTCCGAACGCCTGCGCGAAACCGCCGGCGGCCTCGATCACGTCGACCGCGACCTCGGCGCCGCCCTCCGCGGCCAGCGCCGCGTGGACTCCCGACGCCGCGGCCATCCCGACCTGCATCGCCTTGCCGTCGGAGCCGAACGCCGCGCGCATGCCGCCCGCCTGGAGCAGGGCGAGGCGCTGCGCCGAGACCAGGGCCCCGGGGTCCAGGCCGAGCAGAACCCGGCCGCCGTGGCCGCGCCCGCGGCGCCGCACACCGCGGTCGGGTGCCAGCCGCCGTCGTAGAGCGCCGGGTGGCTGGCCCGGCTCAGCGCGCCCATCGCCTCGAACCCGGCGGCGTGGGCGGCGAGGACATCGCCCACGCTCGCGCCCCGCGCCGCCCCCACGGCGATCGCCGCCGGCGCGGTCGGCGCGCTGAGGTGCGCGATCCCCGGCAGGTAGGTGTCGTCGAAGTCGAGCACGTGGCCGGCCGTCCCCAGCCAGGCCACCCGCTCGAGCAGGCCGTCGCCCGCCGCCCGCGCGGCGCGGGCCGCGCGCCGCTCGCTCCCGGAGGCGGCGCAGGCCATCCAGTCGAGCAGGGCGGCGCGGTGGGCGTCGCTCACGACGGGCACGGGCTCCGCGCCAGCGTGGCGCGGTACCTGCGCATCGCCTTCGGGCCCATGTCGTCGTGCGTGTCGCGGCCCTTGCGCTTGATCTCGCGCCAGTAGGGCGAGCGCGCCGTCTCGGCGTGGCCGATGACGTCGCGCGTCGGGATCCCGTACTGGCAGCGCAGCCAGCGGGTCAGCGCGAGGGAGGCGGCGAGCTGGCGGCGGTTGCCCATGACCTCGGCGTCGGAGTAGCCGACGTGCTCGATCCCGATCGCCGTCCAGTTCACCCCGAAGGCGTGGCGGCAGCGCGTTCCCAGGTCGACGAGCTGGTAGATCGCGCCCGAGCGGGCGATCACGAAGTGGGAGCACGTCCCGGGGAGCTCGTGCAGCTCGCCGTCGCGCCTGTCGGGCACGAAGACGTCGCGCGTGGCGCTCGCCGACGGCGTCTGGGTCCAGTGCTCGACGATCAGCTGCGGGTCGCGCAGCCGCCACTCGCGCTCGCCGTAGTGGCGCAGCGAGTAGGCGGCCATCTCGGCGCGCCGCCTGGCCGGGAAGGGGATGCGCCACTGGACGATGGCGGGGCGCGGGACGGTGTTCGCGGCGGCTTCCGCGGCCGGCGTCGTCTCGCCCTCCGCGCCGCCCTGGGCCGCCGAGATCGTCGAGGCCGTGGTGACCTGGGCGACCGTCGGCGCCGCGCTCGGAACGTTCACCTCGCCGTCGCTTCCGCCGCAGCCGGCAAGGGCGAGGACGAGGCCCCCGGCGCCGAGCACGACGAGCGCCCGGGTCACGCCGCCTCCCCGGCCACGGTGAGGACGGCGTCGGCCTGGCGGCGCGCCGCGGCCGCGCTGAGCGAGCCGGCGGGCAGCTCGACCACGATGCCCGTCGAAGACGGGTACGTGTGGACCTGCCAGCGCGTGATCGAACCGGGCGCGGCGTAGAAGAACTTGTACGGCAGGCCGACCAGCCGCGCGTACCGGCGCGCGATGCGCGCGTCGCCGTAGGAGTCGACGAGGCGCGCGTGCTGGTGGTACCAGATGGAGATCGTGGGCCGCACGCGCGCGATGAAGGCTCGCAGGGCGCGCGACTCGGGCTCCGAGAGCGCGCGCGGCCCGGAGTAGTAGGTGCCGCGCGGCAGCGCCTTCCAGCGGTAGGGGAAGTTGCGATTGAGGTCGACGCCGCGCGCGTTCTGGCGCGTGTTGGCCAGGCAGCCGTCGGGGTTGGCGAGATCGATCAGCCACAGCGTCACGCCGGCGGGAGCCGTGGCGTCGCGCAGCCGCTTGAGTACGGCGCGCCCCGCCCGCTCGTTGCCGTGGATGCAGCCGACCACCAGCACGGCCGCCGGCCCGTCCCCGATCCGCGTGGCGCGGATCGGTCGGCCGCGAGCCGACTGGCCGATGACCTCGGCGTGCGGAGCGGGGATCGCCTCGAGCACGCCGGTGGACGTCGCCACGTCGGTCTGGGTCGCCAGCGGGCTCGCCATCATCGCCGCGGCCAGGAGGAGGGCGCCGAGCATCGGCCTGACATGATGGCCGCAAAAGCTCAAGCTCGCGCAGCGGAGGGTCGATGCTTCCTCGCGGTCGGCCCCCACGACCAGGAAAGGACTTCGCATGCGAAGTGGACGGATTCAGCGCGGTTGGGCGCTGGCGAAGCAGAGCTTCCGCGTTCTGCGCGACGATCGCTCGCTGCTTCTCTTCCCGATCATCTCCATCCCCGTCGCCCTCGTCGGCACGGCGATCGTGATGGGCCCGGGCATCGCTCTGTACACGGCCGACAACCAGGAGGCGATCCTCATCGCCTTCGGCGTCGTGACGCTGTACGTCCTCACCTTCGTGACCGTGTTCTTCAACGTCGCGCTGGCCGCCGCGGCTTCCACCAGCCTGGCCGGCGGCGACTCCAGCGTGGGCGAGGGCCTGCGCGTGGCCCGCGGCCGCCTCGGCGTGATCGCCGCCTGGGCGCTGGTCCAGACCGTGGTCGGCGTGGTCATCAGCGCGATCCAGGGCGCGACCAACGAGAGCGTCGTCGGGCGGATCCTCGGCGGCCTCGTGAGCTTCGCCTGGAGCGCGGCCACCTTCTTCGTCGTGCCCGTCATCGCGCTCGAGGGCGTCGGCCCCAAGGAGGCGTTCAAGCGCTCGGTCTCGGTCCTGCGCGAGCGCTGGGGCGAGGGCGTCGTCGGGTCCGCGAGCGCCAGCGGGATCGTTTTCCTGGTCGCCCTGCCTGCGCTCCTGGCGCTCGGCGTCGGCGGCTACGCGCTGATCGACAGCGGCCAGGACGTGGCCGGCGGCGTGCTCCTCGCCCTCGCGGGCGTGGTCCTCGTCGTGGCAATTCTGATCGGGGGCACGGTCAGCGCGATCTTCCGCGTCGCCCTGTACCGCTTCGCCACCGACGGCACCGCGGTCGGCGGCTTCGACCCGGCGCAGATGCAGGCGGCGTTCGCGCCGAGGAAGCGCCGCTGACGCAAAACGCTGGCCCCACGGTCGATCCCGTTTGCCCAAGAGTGGGTTGCCTCGGCGCGCTGATTGGCGCTTCGGCGTGCCACCGCTCCTCAGCCGGGATTGTTGGCCGCAGGGCCAGCCTGAGAAGGACAGTACTCCTATGCGCGGGCCCGCGCGAACAACCCGATTAGAGGTAATCGAGGGGGTTCACGACGTGCCCGTTGACCCGCACCTCGAAGTGCAGGTGCGAGCCGAAGCACAGGCCGGTGCACCCGACGCGGCCGATCACCTCGCCCTGGCGGACGACCTGGCCGACGGCGACCAGGATCTGCGACTGGTGGGCGTAGCAGGTGCTCAGCGAGCGGCTGTGCGCCGACGCAGGTGAAGTTGCCGTAGCCGCCCTGCGGCCCCGCGAGGACGACCTGGCCGGTTGAGGCGGCGCGGATGGGCGTGCCGGTCCCGACTCCGATGTCGATCCCCGGGTGACAGGCCTCCCAGGAACGGCGCTCGCAGAACGGCGAGGTGATCGGGCCGTTGACCGGCCAGATGAAGGCGCCCGAGCCCTTGCGGATCGGCGCGCCCGAGGCGAGCAGCAGCTGCTCGACCCGCTTCTGCTCGCGGGCCAGGGAGCGCAGCTGCGCGCGGATCTCGGCGTCGCTGGGCGCGCCCGGAGACACGCGGCTGCCCGGCCCGTCCTTGCCCTTCTTCGACGGCGCCGGGAAGTCCGTCGCCGACTCGTTCTGCACGATCACCTGGCTCGGCGCGCCGACCGACGGCTCCACGGCCTGCCCGCCCGCGCGGCGCTGCGCGATCAGACGGTCGATGTCGCTGCCCGAAGCGGCGCGGTTGCCCGCCACGATCGATCGCTCTCCTCCGCCCGCGTCGCCCCCGCCCGCCAGCACCGTCACGCCCGCCACGGGCACGCCGACCAGCGCCGCCGCCGCGGCGGCGAGCAACCAGGGCCGGGCTCGGAGGGCGCGAAGCATGCCCTCGAAGTATCGGCAGGTTGCGCGCGCGACGCGACGGTTACCTGCGCACGATGATCGTCTGCTGCATCTCGCCCAGGTGGAACGTGCAGACGATCCTGTACGTGCCCTGCTTGATCAACAACTTGGCGTATCGGTAGTCGGCCGCCGCCGGCTCGGACTGGTAGTGCGGCACGCCCCGCGGCCCGCGCTGGAAGCGCACGTCGTGCGTGTCGCCGACCTCGACGGGCCAGCGCCACGTGACCTTCGTGTAGGGCTTCACGACGATCCGCATGGGCGCGTAGAAATTGTCGCCGACCCTCACCGACTTGAAGTACTTCGGCTTCGGCGGCGACGTCGACCGGGCGTCGGTGCCCGCGCCCGCCGCCAGGACGACGGCGGCGAGCGCGGTGACGAGGAGAGTCGTGCGGCGAATCACTTCCGGTAGTGCTCCAGCGGCTTGATTCCCCTGATCGACTTGTGCGGGTGGCGCAGCCAGTACTTCTCGTGGTCGGTGGTGGAGTCGATCGCCCACGTCAGCCCCTCCTGGAGGGCGGCGCTGTCCTCGGGCGGCGTCTGCCCGCACGCGACGAACGTCTTGCCGTCGGCGGGGACGGTCGGGCTCATCAGGGTGTTGCCCTCGAAGCAGTTCCCCGAGCCCGAGCCGTCGTAGAGCAGGTCCCGGCCGTTGAGGTCGGCGCCCCCCAGGCCGAGCTTGTTGCCCTTGACCTGGTTGCCCTGGAGCACCGTGGGATCTCCCTGGCACGCCACCGTCGCCGTGCACTTCGACTTGTCGAACAGGACGGCCGGGACCTCCCCGAACCCAACCAGGTAGTTGCCGAAGATCTCGTTGTTCTCGACGCGCGTGTTGCGCGAGCCGTACAGCAGGATCCCCGTGCCGATCGGATACGGGACGTCGTCGCCCGTCGCTCCCGGCCGCAGCTTGAACGGCGCGGCCCGGAAGTAGTTGAAGTTGTTCCAGAACACCCGGTTGCCGGAGATCACGTTGTCCTCCGGGGGCGGGAACTTCTCCGAGGGCAGCGTGTTGGGCGCGATGCCCAGCCCGTTGTTGTAGAAGTCGGAGTTCTTGATGGTCACGTAGCGCATGTTGGTTCCCGACCATCCCAACACGTTGCCCCAGGCCACGACGTTGTCGACGATCGAACGCTTCGGCTTCGGCTGCGGCGGCGTCTGCCCGATGTAGAAGCCCGAGTCGTTGTTGTAGTAGGCCTCGGAGTTCTTCATCGTGCCGCCCCGCGAGTTGAAGGCGAAGACGCCGTAGCCCCCGGGGCCCTGGGCGACGACGTGGTTGATCGTGTAGCCGTTGGCGCTGACGACGAAGAAGCCGTTCGCCTTGTAGCCCTTGGTGGCGAAGCCGTCGATCTTCACGCCATCGGCGCCGTTGACGATGATCCCGTTCTGCTTTCCGGTGGCGTTGATGAACGCCCTGGTCGGCCTGGACGGGTGGCCGATCAGCCTGAGGCGATCCTTGCCGTGCCCGTTGACCTTCACGCCCTCCCTGTAGGCGCCGTCGGCGACGAGGATCTTGTCGCCGGAGCGGGCCGCGTTCACCGCCGACTGGATCGAGTGGTAGCGACAGGTGCGCTGCTTGCAGACCTTCAGCGTGGCCACGCTGCCGCTGCGCGGCTTGGCGGTGCCGGGATTCGAGGACGGCGGTGAGTAGTAGTCGGCGAGTGCCGCGGCGGGTGCCAGGAGCGCGGCGGCGGCGATCGCCGCGAGGGCGCGGGGGAGAGTCATGTGAGTCCTTCCTCGTTGTGTTCGCGCCTCCCGGCGTGAACCCCGCGGCGACAGTAGCACGGCGATTCCGAAAAGGTATGCAGCCCGGTCCACTACCTTTGGGAGCCATGCGACGGGTCCTTCTGGTGGCGATCCCGGCGGTCCTGCTGGCCTTTCCGGCCGGGGCGAGCGCCTACCGCTTCCAGCCCGAGCACCATCGCTGGGAGACCGCGCGCATCCCCGTGTGGGTGGGGTCGGCTTCCCTGCGGAGCCCGACGGCGCGGGCGATCTCGAAGTGGAACGCGCTGCACCTGCGGGTGCACTTCACGCGCGTCACGAGCCGGCGCCAGGCGTTCGTGACGATCCGTCTCGACGGCAACGCGTGCGTCGGCGGCGTGACGCAGGTGCTGGGCGCGCGCGAGTCCGGCGTGGTGAACGGGCGGAGCTTCTCCCTGCGCTACATCGCTCGGGCGCGCATGCTGATCGCCCCGCGCTGCGGGCCCGATCTCACGACGTTCGTCGTCGCGCACGAGCTCGGCCACGCACTGGGACTCGGGCACGAGACGCGAAAGTGCGCGCTCATGAACCCGTCGGCCGACGCCGCCGGCTCCTCACCGCAGTGCCCGGGCCTGACGATCGCGGAGCGCGCCCGCAACCCGATTCGAGCCGACGACCGCGCCGGAGTGCGGGCGCTGTACCAGCGCCCGCTCTCGACGCTTCCGCTCTCGGCCTACAGGCAGTACTTCGCGTTCTAGGTGCCCGCGGCTAGTACGCCGCCCGACGATCGCGCGCCCGGAAGCCGGCGAACGCCCCGCGCGCGAACACGCGGGCGATCAACGAGCCGACGATCAGGTACACGAGCGCGGCCAGGCCCCAGTTCACGGCGACCGCGGTCTTCGCATTGTCGATCGAGAACAGGTCCTTGAACGGGCCGACGAGCCAGCGCGCCCAGTCGGTGATCGTGGACACGACGTCGTTGGACGGGTTGGCCTCGAAGACCTTGAAGAGGATCGCCGCGACGATGATCGCGACGACGCCCCAGGTGATCGCGCGAATGATCCGCGCGACCAGCAACAGCCCCGAGCCGGCGGCTCCGGCGGCTGCGCCGGTGGCCCGCGTCGTGGCGGGTGGACGGTTGTCGACGTGGTCGTCAGCGGTATCGCGGCGACGACGCCTGAGCGCAAGTGCCATGGTGGGACCTCCCTGTCGGGTGGTGTGGACTGTCTGCGCGCACCGAGAGCGTTACCCGGCGCCGGGCGGCTAAACCCGGGCTCGGGGCATTCCCACCGCGCCCGGGCTGTGCAGCGCCCGCGCGGTGGCCGCAGCCAGCTGGGCGCGCCTGTGGGCGAGCTGGCCATTGGGCGTCAGGCAGCACGCCACCGCGCCGCACACCTCGCACCTGGCCTCCCGCCGCTCCTCGTCCAGTCGCCGTACCCAACCACAGCTCGTGCACGCATAAACCGCCATGTCCCCCATCCCCTCCTAGATCCGTTGCCCCCCTTGCTGCCCGCTGTCGCACCTCTGTCAAACATCAAAATTCCTGCGTATACGGGGGAAATGATCTATCGGCGCCGCCACTCGACGCTCGCCAGGTCGTCGCCGACGCCGAGCCGTCTGGCCGCCGGGCCGGTGAGGTCGAACGTGCGCCCGGCCACGTAGGGCCCGCGGTCGATCACCCGCGTGGTCATCGTGCGGCCCTTGCGCCGCAGCTCCACCTTCGTCCCGCAGGGCAGGGTGCGATGCGCCACGCCCTCCTGCCCGGCCTCCAGCCTGCCGCCACACGCGAGCGGCTCACCGGGCGAGCCGTAGGTCGACACGACCGCCTTCTTCCACCCGCCGCCCTGCGAGAGAGCTCCCACGACCGCGCCGGCCACGAGCGCCAGCAGTGCCGCCGCCACGAGCGCGCGCCGGCGGCGAAGGACCTGCGCACGCGCCATCCAGCGACCCTAGATCATGCGCCGACGGCGCTACGATGACCGCGCCCGCCGACGTAGCTCAGCTGGTAGAGCACTTCACTCGTAATGAAGGGGTCCCCGGTTCGAGTCCGGGCGTCGGCTTTCTCGAGACCCGACACTGGCGCCGGGTCGTGCCGTAGACGCTCGCTCTTCAGCGCTTTCACTCTCGCGCTGCATGCCACCCGAGCGCCAGACTCTTGCGCAAAAAACGGGGGGCCCCTCTGCTGGCAGCCAATTCGACGGACAGGGCCCTGGCGCTTCGACGTGTCTACCGCGCGTTCCGCCGGGTACCGGCTGACGAGTCGCCGCGCCCGCCGGCTCAGCAGAAGTCCGGGCCGGGGTGGGTCGCGATGTTGTTCGTCTCGTCGCTCTCGCTCACCTGGTTGAGCGGGTCGGCTCGAGCCTCGCGCGTCTCGCCGCAGGGCCGGTTGTATGTGCGCTCCTGTGACTCGCCCTTGGCGAGGCCCGGGAAGTCGAAGTTCTCGGTGCCCGACGCGCTGACCACGCTGACGCGGAACGGTCCCGCGTCGCGCTGGCCGCTGTTGCGCACAATGAACGTGTTGGCGGTCATGGCCGAGAAGACGAGGTCGGGGGCGGCTCCCTGCGCCGGAGGCGGCGGCGGCGGAGCCGGCTGCGGAGGCGGGGGCGTCGACGCCGGGGGAGGCGGCGGGGTGACGCCGAAGCTGGACAGTCGGTAGGTCACCTGGGCGAGGTCACCGTTCTGAAGCGGCAGGCGCCCGCTCAGGAGGGCGCCGCCGCGTACCCGCTGGCGGTCGAAGGTTCCCATGCGGTAGGAGATCGGCAGCGAGGTGTGGCGGTCGTAGCGGTTGATGTCGCCCGTTTCCTGGGGGCCGAAGTCGTCCTCGCGCAGCTGGAGCCACACCGGGACGACGTCGCTCGTGCCAACGTCGCGGACGAACCCCGGCGCCACGAACGTCCGGCTGGATGCCTGCAGCCAGCGGTCGATCGCGCGATTGGTGAGGATCACCCGGCCGTTGACGATCAGCGTCACCCCGTGCAGGAACCAGGACCCGTTGCGCCCGTCCTTGCTCTTCTCGATCGCCACGCGGTCGATGTCTCCCACGGTGAGCCCGTCGCGGGTGGCGGTGCCGATGGGGACGCTGTACGTGTCCACGTCGCCACGCTCGAAGTCGTCGTACAGCCGCTTGTCCAGCGAAAACCGCAGGTTGCCATTGATCCGCAGGAACACGTCGTCGTCGGTGCCCGCGCCAGACCGGTTGCCGGTCTCCACCCGGACGACCATCGACGTCACCGGCGTGCTGGCCTGGTTGGGGGTGGGGACCGACCGGATCCAGGTGAACGGCGCGTAGGGCAAGCGGAAGCTGAAGGCGTCCTCGTCGTTGATGATCGTCGACGTGTACGACTGCCCGCGTATGCGTGCGTTGGCGTAGATATCGGCGTCGCCGATCGTGTCGCCGAGGCCGATGCCCCGGTAGGCGAGCACGTCGAGCCTGACGAACCGCGTCAGCGCCTGGATCGTGCGGCTGGAGGGGAGGTCGGGGAACTCGGGGATCTTCCCCCCGGGGATGTTGTCCGCGAACAGCGCCCACTCGCCGATCATCCGGTTGAAGGCGCGGCGGTAGGGCGAGGTGCGGCCGGCGTGGAAGTCGCGCAGCGCGATGGTCAGGCTCGACAGGCTCCCGGCCTTGCCGCTGCGGACGCTGCAGTTGATGAAGCGCACGCACGGCTCCCCGCCGCCCTGCCAGTGCCCGCTGTACTGCGAGATCTCCTCCGCGCCGGTGTAGTCATGCCGCAGCGCCCGGGTGTCCGGCATCGACATCGCCCGCTGCCACAGGGGCTCGTTACCGAGCCAGGTGCGCAGCGCCCTGAGCCACTGCCGGGTGGCGAAGTACGCCGTGATGTAGGCGTCCTCGAACATGGGGCGCCCCGGCCAGTCCTTGTTGAGCGCCTCCTCGGACAGGGGCCGTCCGGGGGGGAAACGGGGCAGGTAGTGGGATCGCCAGTGGCCGTGATCCTTGCGGGGAGCGCCCGTCACCCCCGTGTACACCCGGCGGTCGCCGACCATCACGTCCCGGCGGACCTCGGGCGGGACGTCGAAGAACGTGGGGTGGCTGCCGTAGCCCAGCGTGGCGACCCCCGGCCCTCCCAGCCCGCCGGTGCGGAAGGGCTCCACCCAGTTGCTGTGCGAATAGAAGTCCTGGACCGCGTGCAGGGAGGAGCCGATCGTGCTCAGGACCCCCAGCGGGTCGTTGGCTCGGGCGTAGATGCCCAGCAGGCGCCGGGCGCGGTACTCCAGGCGATCCCACTCCTTCTCGATGCCCGCCGTGCTCGACAGGTTCGGCATGTCGAGCGCGCGCTGCTCGTAGTCGAAGTGCAGGCGCCGCGCCCCGGTCACCCAGAACTGCGGCCAGTCCTCGTGGGATAGGCCCAGGCGCGTCCAGCCGAGCAGGAACGAAGCGTGGCCCGAGTGCGGGTTGCGGTCGGGGTTGGTGTAGTAGTCGACGAACCAGTTGTTGGCCGCGGCGATGGTCGCCGAGGCCGGGGTGGCTCCCTCGGCGGTGAGCGCGTCGCGGGTCATGTCGGCGTGCGGGCCTGTGTCGAACGCGTGTGCCGGGGCGGCACCGGCGCACAACAACACCGCGAGTGTCCCCAACAACGCCCGCCGCCCGGCTCTAGGTCCGATCAGCATCCGTGCACCGTGCCGACTATAGCCCCGCTGGTGCCTCCCGAACGATATGGCCAGCCTAACGTCCGCCGCCGACCGGGTAAGACTCGATGCGGCAGTCGAAAGCAGTTCGCCCTTCGGGCCGACCCACACCCGTGTGTGGCAGCAGATGGGCCCGCTCGTAATGAAGGGGTCCCCGGTTCGAGTCCGGGCGTCGGCTTTACCGCGGCAGGCTTCGTGCCCGCCCAATCAGGTGGTGGTGCAGAGCGGCTGGTAGGCGGGGTCGGCGGTCCCGCTGCGCCCGAGAGCGTTCAGCGTGATCTGGATCGCCGGCGGGTCGTAGGGCGTGCGCAGGTGTTCTGACGTGTCATTCGGGCACTTGTCCTGCAACAGGACGTTTGTCACTGCGTTGCCGTCGGAGGCGAGGAAGTCGGAGGTGTATGGCGTGACGACCTCGTCGTAGCGCGTGGCGATGTTGGTGTAGTCGGCGGTCCCCGGCGTCTCGTCGCTGCTGTTGAGCTGGGTGATGAACGGCGACCCGGCGGCCTGCTGTGCGCACGCAGGGCACGTGGGCCCGAGCGGGGGGGCCAGCGGGTTCGTGGTGCCGTGGTTGGAGGGCGACAGTGCGACGAGATCGTCCACCTTCGAGCTGCCGCCCAGGTTCTTGATGTAGTACCGCGGCATCATCCCGCCCTGCGAGTGCCCCACCAGGTCCACCTTGCTCGCGCCGGTCTGGCTCAGCACGGCGCGGACCTCTGTCGCGAGCTCCTCGGCGCTCCGCTCGATGAAGTTCAGCCCATACACGCCGACGGTGCCCGACCGCTTGTAGGAGCCGTAGTTGAACGCGTATACGCAGTAGCCGGCGGCCTTCAGCGCCGGCGACATGGCCTGCCAGTTGTTGGACATGTTCTCTGCGGTGCCGTGAACCAGCACCACGGGATAGGGATGCGCCGCGGTCGGATTGCACGGCAGATTGGCGCCGGGCGGCGGGGGGGCTGCCGCCGCGGCGGAGCCCGCGCCGAGCGCGAGGAGCGCGACGCTCAGGAGGGCCGCCAGGGCAGCGCGAGTCGAGGACATGCCCCGGGCTTACCCCATCGTCCGGCGTGTAGCCCCCGACTCGGTCTCCCTGCTTATCGCGGCTTGAAGGCGATGTGACCTTCGGCGTGGCCTGACGCGAGGTCCGTCGGCGATATGGCGCACGGTGCAGGTCCAGCCGCCCACGCGGTCGGCGTCTGACGCGGGTCCAGGCGCCGCCGGCCCCGCACTCAGGGCGCGGGGTGGATGTCGTCCACCCAGTGGACCGGCTCGGGATTGGCCTCGACGTCCGGCAGGTCGAGGTTCACCACCACCGGCTCCTGGCCGGACCGGACGACGACGCACGACAGGGGAGCGTCCGGGCTGGCGTTGATCTCCTGGTGGGGAACGTATGGCGGCACGTAGATGAAGTCGCCCGGTCCCGCCTCGGCGGTCAACTCGAGCCGCTCGCCCCACCGCATCCGCGCCCGCCCGGCGACCACGTAGATCACGCTCTCCAGCGCGCCGTGGTGGTGTGCGCCGGTCTTCGCGTCCGGGTGGATGTCGACCGTCCCCGCCCACAGCTTCTCGGCGCCAGCGCGAGCGGTGTCGATCGCGGCCTGCCGGTGCATGCCCGGCGTCTGCGGGGTGTTCGGATCGAGTTCGCCCGCGTGCACGATGCGAACCCCGTGCGCCCGCCAGTCGGTTCCGGCTCGTTCGTCAGTCATCGCGCGTGATTGCAGGCTACCCCGCGCTGCCCATCCCTACCGGAACGATGGACGCCAGCGCGTCGTGGCGGCGGTACGACTGGGCCGCAACTCCGAGTACCAGATAGGTACCGGATGCATCGCCCAATACGTCCGGGGCGTGCGTGGGTGCGGACAGCAGGGACGATGGGGACAGCGCTGGAGGGATCGTTCAAGTGGCTCGCCCGGTTCGAGTCCGGGTCTCGCCATACCGGGCAGGAGCGGGTACGGTTGAGGGGATGGCTGGATTCGAGAGTCCCACTGAGTTCAAGTTCAACCGTGGGCTGATTGCGGATCCCGAGGCGTTCGCCCGCGATGCGAATGCCGCGTCGTGGCTGTTCCTGTGCGGCGAGGACTTCGCGGCGATGGAGGGGGGGATCTCGTACGCCAATGTCGAGGCCGCGGTCGGCGAGTCCGCCAACATCGTGTCCGATCCGCCCCACGTGATGGACATGGACCTGGCTCGACGGCATGTCGCCGCGCTCGACCAGTTGCCTCGGCCGACCCTCGTGACTTGTCGCACCGGCCCTCGCTCGTCTGCCGTGGTGTATCTCTATGCCGGCCTCAGGGCCGGCGCCGCACCTGGCGACGTGCTGGCGCGTGCCGAGGCGGACGGGGCGCCCTTCTCCGGCTCGGACGAGCTCAAGGCGTGGGTCGCGCAAGGCCTCGACGAGCTCTCCTGAGCACACGAATGCGGGTGCGTGTCGCCAGGGTCCAAGTAGTGCGGCGGACGCCTGCGGAACCACAGGCGTAGCGTCGCAGAAGACGGTGGGGTCGGACTAGATCGAGGTACCACCTATCCGTCCCGAGTAGGGGAGGACAGCAACTCGCCACGACTACTCCCGCAGCCTCGCGGCTTCAAGGGCCTCGGCTCGGTTGGCGAACCATTCCATGCGCCACGCATTCCCGTTGCGGAACGTGACTACGTGCCAGTAGCTCCACTCGACAGTCGCACCGCTCGCCTTGCCCCGCGCCTCTCGCCGCACGTCCGCCACAACCTTGTCGTCCCCGGCATCGATGAGCTCGACGTACTCAAAGGGACTTTCTTCCCAAGCGTCCTGCGCCTCGACGAAGAAGTCCCAGACAGCGTCGTAACCCCGGATGGGGTCGGACTCTGGCCAGTCCCGGGGGGGAACGTTCTCGAACTCTGGATCACACAGCGCGGACCAGGCAACCTTGTCGCGACGATTGAAGGCGTCCAAGGCCTGGCGCGCAACCTCCACGTTCTCCTGCGACATCGCCCGGCCAGTATCCCGCAGGCGAGGCGCTACATCGGCCCGCCGACCCTGCCTCTCGGGGAGGACGACGAGAAGCGATACTTCGCGATAGCAGCTTTGACCACCGACGAGTCGGAATTCGCGCAGGCCCTCCGCAGCATCGCTGAGGACAGCAACCGCGCCTGGAACGAGGGCGACATCGAGCGCCCGTACGGGCTGCTCGGTGACGACTTCGTGTACACGCTCGCCGCCACGTGGCCGCAGTCCCGCCCGCTTCATGGGCGTGCCGAAGTAGTCGCGTTTTTCAAGGACTTCCGCGAGACGTTCTCCGACGCGCACGCTGGCCCGCTCGAGTTCATCGAGGTCGGCCCGCGGCGGCTGATCATGTGGTTCCCGGTGGTCGGGACCGGACGCGCGTCCGGAATCAGGACCGAGATGGAGATCTGGCAGATGTGGCAGTTGGACGAAGGCGTGCCGGTGCGCTGCGACGAGTACCCCGACCGCGCTGCGACCCTCAGGGCCGCCGGGATTGCCCGGGGCTAAGCAGGCTTTCCCGTTTCCGGGCGTCGGCTTCGACCCGATAAGTCCCGATAAGCCCACAGCTACGGGTAAGCGCCGCCCGCCCCAACGGATCGGCCCGGCGCGCGCTTCGCCGCCCGCGGGTTCGGGGCTCAGGCTCCAAGGCGAGCGCGTAGACGCTCGAGCTCGGAGTCGGTGAGGACGCCGCGCTGGTGCAGTTCCGTCAGTTCCCCGAGCGTCTCGGCGCTGCTACGGGCCGGGTCCCGCTTGGGCGCGGTAGCGGGGGCTTTTGCGACCGCCGTCGGCATGGCGGCGCGAACCGTCTGCTCGGCCCAGCGCCCGCCTTGACGCCCCGCGAACCACTCCGCGTCAATGGTGTCGGTTCGTCCCGTGATGGCCGCGGTGCGGATCAGCTGGCTCAGGAGCACCATCGCGGCGATGGTAGCCACGCCAGCGAGGCGCGGCAACCGCGAGAAGACCCTCGCGCGGTGGAGCTTCAAGCCGGTGGTGTGAGCGCGGCCAGCCGGCTCTCGACGGCGCGACGCACGCGAACGAGGGCCGGGGGGGGCGCCGCTGGCAACGAACTGCATGTTGCCGAGGACCATCAAGGCGTTGAGCTCGAAGGCGACCTGCGGCGGGTCGGCGCCGGGATCGAGCTCGCCGGCCGCCTGTCCGGTCGCCACCTCCTCGGCGAGCAGCCCGAGCCAGCGCTGGCTGAACGCCATGGCGCCGTCGCGGACAGGGCCCGGGTGGGCGTCGAGCTCGCTGACCGCCGAGATGAAGAAGCACCCACCGGGAAAGGCCGCTCGACCGACTGCTGCCCGACGTCCGCTTCGGCCACGCGTGATTCCGCCACGACCTACGGAGAGGTCCCTGGTTCGAAACCAGCCGCGCCCATCAGCGGTCCTTGGGCCGTCGAGTCCGGTGTCGTTCAGGCCGCGCCCAGCACCTTTGCCTTCTCGGCCGCGAACTCCTCGTCTGAGAGCACGTTCTGGTCGTGAAGCTCGCCCAACTGCTTGAGCTGCTCGATCGCCTCGGGAGTCAGTCCGCCTGCTGCGGCGGGCTTGCCCGCCTGCACGGGCTCAGCCGGCGCAGCCTGCTGAGGCGACTCCTGCTGCTGTGCTTGCTTGGCGTCGTATTTCTTCTTGGCCGCCATGGCGGCCCCTCCGATTGCGGCTACGCGTCGTCTGCGCTGGCTTTTGTCTCGTCCACTCATCCTGTCCTCCATTGATACGGCTATGACTCTTGTCCTCCGACTCGCCCGCCCAGTATCCCGCTGCCTGTCCCGCGCCGGGACTTTCTTTGGGCAGCAGCCCCGTCCAGCTGCCCAAATCCACACCGCTTCGCCTACGCGCTCGCCTCAATGGCCGCCCACTCCGAGTGGCTTAGCTCCCGCGCCCCCCAGGTGTTCCTTGGCGTAGTCGGCAAGCTCCATCCGAAGCTCGCGGGCAGATACAGAGGTAGCGGGCTGAAACCGCTGGACCCTTCATACGCGGTACCTTCCAGAGAGCGTCGGCGAGTGAAGGAGGACGTGATGATCGGTGCGGCAATCGTCGGATTCGTGGCGGGCGTCATCGGGCGCATGCTCATGCCCAACGACCCGTTCCGCCACATGAGCGGCCCGCAGTCGTGGGGGGTCTCGATCCTCGTCGGCCTCGCGGGCGCGGCGCTTGGCTACCTGATCTTTACCGTCGGCCTGGGGATCGGGGACACCGACGTTTTCGACTTCGGCGGCATCATCGGGGCGATCCTCGGGGTGATCATCGTGCTGCTGATCGCGGGCGCGGTGGGGAAGCGCACCGGCAGCGCGCCCGGGCCCACCGCTCCGTAGACGCGTCAGCCACCGAGCGGCTCGCTAGAGCCGACGCCCGGACTCGCCGCGCCGGCGCGTCGTGCCGGCGCCCTGCCTGAGGACATTCACGTTCTCCTGCGACATCGTCTACTCCCGCAACCCGGCGGCTTCCCGGGCTTCCTGCCGGCGCCTACTCCCGCAGTCCGGCGGCTTCGAGGGCTTCACCCTTGGTCGAGTAGGAATGCCGCTCGGCGAGCAGGCCGTCGCGAACTGTCCAGACCTCGGCCATGTGGACCTGGATTGCCTGCTGGCCGCCGCCCTTCGGGATCGCGTGCTGCGTGCTCACGACCACGACTCGATCGCCGGCGTCCACGAGCTCCTGCACCTCGATCCGTAGGCTCTCGAACTGCGCCCAGAGGTGCTCGTTGTACTGCCGCACAGCTTCCTTGCCGCGATACATCCCGGCCTCTGGCGAGAGCGTGTACGTATGGAACTCGATCTCCGGGTGGCAGTAGGAGAAGGCGAGGTCATTCTCGCCCCGATTGACTGCTTCGTAGCTCGCGCGCACGACCTCGACATTTTCCTGCGACATCGCCGACCCAGTATCCCCCTCGGCGCTGACAGCCGCCGACGCCGGAGGGGGTCCTGCAACGCAACCCGCGCGATCGCGGGTCTACGTTCGGACCCCCTCGGCGAGCCACTCCTTGGCGGCCGCCAAGTCGTGGACCGGGAATGCCCTCGCCTTGCCGGGGAGCAGGAACGACAGCCCGCGCACCGCGGGCCGCAGCCAATCCTCGTCGCTGACCACCGCAACCCGCTCGAACGCCGTCGCGTGGCGGGCGCGAAAGGTGGTGTCCGCCGTCATGGCGTCGTGCTCGACCTCCCGGGCGTCGGCCCCGACGAGGTACAGCAGCCGTATCTTCTGCCCCTCGGCCATCTCGCGGCGCAGGACTGGTTCCACCGCCTGCTCCCAATCGTCGTCCTCGACCTCCCCGATCGCCTCGAAGCCGATCGTCCCGACCGGCATTTCGCTCATGCGCCGCAGCATGCTGCCTCCAGTCTCGCGCCTCTCGAATACGAGCGCATGCTAGTCACTCAGACACCCGCCTGGGCCGCGACGCGACCGGATGCAACAGCCGCCTGCAGGGCGTCGTAGTCGCGCTGGTTCTGGTCGGCGTAGGCCTCGGCGAACGAAGCCAGCGCACGATCGAAGCTGTCGCTCGAACCGACATAGCTCGCGATCGCGATCGGGATCGCCGGAGCGGGCGTGAGCCTTCGCGAGCGCCTGGCCGCACAACTGCGCGTACATCGTCATCGCCGCCGGGTTCATCATCTCGACGATCGCCGAGCCCTTGCCGTCCCAGAGCTGTCGCATGTAGAAATCCCGGCTCTCATCGTCCGGCGTCGTGAGGCGGATCCAGCCGAGCATGATGTCGCTGGCGGCCTGGGTGAGTCGCTGGCCCTCGACGACCCGCTGGCCGTGGCTCTTGAACGCGCTCCTGCCCAGAAACGGCTCGAGCACCGATGCCTGCGCCTCCTTGAGCTGCAGGAACAGGGGATCGTTGTCGTCGCGGCCGAGCAGCAGCACGATCCAGGCGCGCGTGCCGACGCTGCCCACACCGACGACCTTCCGCGCCGCGTGGGCGTAGCGGAAGCGCTCCAGCAGCCACCGGCGATCCGCGGTCAGGGTACGTCGGTAGGAGCGGATGGCCCCGTGCACGAACTCCTCGATCTCAGCCTTGTCGGCGCCGGACGCCACCTCCTCGATCGGCACGATGAGCGGCGGGTCGCTCACGATCCTGGGCTCCCCGTCCACAACCTCCGTGAGCTTGGCGAACGCCTTCAGGCTCGTCTTCGACCGCGCCTTGGCCACGTTGCGCTCAAAGCGCTTCAGCTGCGCTCCGCTGGCCTTTTTGGCCGCCACCGCCTCGATCTCGTCCAGATCGATGCGGGCGTACCACAGGTCGAGGTTGCCCATCTCGGCGAAGTGCCTGATCCACTCCCGGTACGCGCGCGTCACCGTCCGATTGATCTTCCGGCGCTCCTTCGCATCGAAGCCGCGATCCCGGCCGGCCACGGCGAAGCTGGCCACCAGCCGCTTCACGTCCCACTCGAACGGGCCCGGCAGCGTCTCGTCGAAGTCGTTGATGCTGAACACCAGCCGCCGGTCGGGCGCGGCGAAGACCCCGAAGTTGGACAGATGCGCATCGCCACAGAGCTGCACGTCCAGCCCGGTCCGAGGCGCGCCGGCCAGATCGGCCGCCATCGGGTAGGCGGCGCCGCGGAAGAACGTGAACGGCGACACCAGCATCCGCCCATAGCGGATCGGCACCAGCTCGGGCACCCGGGAGGCGGCCTGCTCCTCCAGCAGCTCGACCGGATCACTCCGATCACCGGCCGGCTCCCATTCACCATGCGCGGAGCGCGGCGCCGCCTCCCTCGCCGCCTTGCCCCTCGCCGCGCGCTCCTCAGCCGTGAGGTGAGGTACCGCCTTCGGCTTGGGCTGCCGCCCGTCGCGCCGCCGCGCGGACCGGGCCAGATCCGTCTCCGGGTCGTGATCGGCGGTGGCCAACCCACCCCGGTCTTCGAGGGGGTGCTCAGTGTCCGCCATGATGTTGCTCCCTTCGCGGACGGGCGAAATCGTCGAATGCCTCTGCATATGCCGTCGTCATACAATCGCGCCTCGACGGCGGGGTCATCGCCCAGATCGAATGAAATCCCGCGCGCCGGCCTCGTGCACGGCGTTGCGATCTCATCCGATCGGGGCGATGACTACTCGCTGCTGAATGGTGCAGGATCGTCGCCATGGACGAGTCTGCGTACGGCGGAGTGCCGGCGGGCGAGTACGTGTGTCGTGAGCTGCGCCAGCGCCGTGCCGATCAGGGCGCCGGCCAGCACGTCGCCGGGGTAGTGCACGCCTGTGTGGACGCGCGAGTAGGCGACCAGCGCAGCGAGCGAGCGCAGCGGGAGGGCAGCCGCTGGCGACACTTGGCCGACGCCGGTCGCAAACGCGAAGGCGGCGGCGGAGTGTCCGGAGGGAAACGAGCGCGAGCTCGGCATCCGGACGTGGCGCGCGACGGCGACGTCGCCGGCCAGACGGTCGGGGCGTCGCCGCCGCGCGAGTGGCTTGACGGCCACGTTGACCACGGTCGCAGTGACCCCGAGCGAAGCCAGCCCCTGGACGGCCGCGCGGCGACCGGTCCTCCCCCCGGCGAGCGCGAGCAGCGCGGCGGAGATCAGCGAGAGGCGCGAGTAGTCGGCGGCGCGCGACAGGCGGCTCATCGCGACGTCGAGCGCCGGGGTCGGCGTGCGGGCGATGGCGGCGTAGACCGCGAGATCCAGGCGCTCGGCGTCCTCGATCCAACGCGGCCGGCGCGGCCGGGAGGCTGCAGATTCGTCGTCGGTGCCCAAGGGGGTTGGATCGTATGAGGTCGCGGCAGCTCGCGGCCATCATCGCGCTGGTGGTGGGTGTCGCCACGGTCGTCCTCGCTATTGCCGTGGCGGTGACCGAGTTCCCGCGCGGCCTGGGCGTGCTGGCCTGCGTGGTGGTCGCCGGCGCGTCGGCCTGGTACGGCGCGCTGCGGCGCGGAGTTGCGCGCGTGGCGGGGCTGACCGTCGCCGCGCTGGCGCTCGCCGGTGCCGTGGCGCTGCTCGTCGCGGACGGGCCGCTCGCCGAGCTGCTCATCGTGGCGGGACTCCTGGTGACTCTGGCGGCCGCGCGTGCCGCCATCGGCGAGCACGTTGCGTTGCCGGACGCGTCCGGCGCCGCGCCACCCGGTCCTCTTCTTCAACCCGCGCTCGGGCGGCGGCAAGGCGGAGCGCTTCTCGCTCGCCGACGAGGCGCGCGCGCGCGGGATCGAGCCGATCGAGCTCGGCCCGCCGTGGGACCTCGAGGCGCTCGTCCGCGGGGCCGTCGATCGCGGCGCCGACGCGCTCGCGATGGCCGGCGGCGACGGCTCGCAGGCGATCGTCGCGGCGATCGCCGCCGAGCGCGGGCTGCCCTACGCGTGCATTCCCGCCGGCACGCGCAACCACTTCGCGCTCGACCTCGGCGTCGACCGCGACGACGTCGTCGGCGCCCTCGACGCGTTCGTCGACGGTGGCGAGCGAATCGTCGACCTCGCCGAGGTCAACGGGCGCGTGTTCGTCAACAACGTCTCGCTCGGGCTCTACGCCGAGGCCGTCCAGCGAGAGGGCTATCGCGACGCGAAGCTGCGCACGCTGCTCGACACCGTGCCGGACGTGCTCGGCCCCGGCGGCGAGCGGGGTCGACATGCGCTGGACCGGGCCGGGCGGGCGGACGCACCACTCGGGTGCGGCGATGCTCGTCTCCAACAACCGCTACCGGCTCGGCCGCGCCGTCGGCTCGGGTACGCGGCCGCGGATCGACGACGGCCTGCTCGGGATCACGGTCGTCGGCGCGCCCTCGGGGCGCGGCGAGGAGGGGCGATCGCTGCAGCGGCCGTGGCGCGAATGGTCGGCGCCCGACTTCGAGGTCGACGCCGATCGGCCCCGTTCCCGCCGGAATCGACGGCGAGGCGCTCGTGCTCGACCCGCCGCTGCGGTTTCGCATCCGGCCCGGAGTCCTGCGCGTGCGGATCGCGCGCCAGCACCCGGGCGCCTCGCCCTCGGCCCTGGCTCCCGAGGGCGTGTGGGCCGGCCTGGTCGAGCTGGTGCGAATCGCCCGCGGCCGCCGCCCAGTAACCCGCAACGTCAACACCAAGGAGGCCCGAATGGACCTGATGGAGATCAGCGAGAAGCAGCGTCTGAGCCGCAAGGACGCCGCCGCCCGGCTGCGTGCCCTCGCCAACGCGCTGGCCCGGACCAACGAGGTCGAGTTCGACCGCGGCGACGTGCGCTTCAAGGTGCACGTGCCCGACGAGGTCGACTTCAAGCTCGAGATCGAGATCGAGGACGACGAGAGCGAGCTCGAGATCGAGCTCACGTGGGGCGGAGCGAAGCCGGCGCGTCGGCGCAAGTAAAACGGGGACGAGGCTCCAGCGCCCGGGGTCTGAGTGGAGTGGTCCCTTGCCATCCTGGCGCTCACGCTGCTCGGCGTGGCGGCGATCTCGCGGCGACTGTCGGGGACGCCGGTCACGCCGGCGATGGTCTTCGTCGCGGTCGGGTTGTTGGTGGGTCCCAAGGTGCTGGGCGAGATCGATCTCGAACGCTCGAGCGGGACGGTGCAGAGCGCTGGCGGAGGCGACGCTGGCGCTCGTGTTGTTCTGCGACGCCTCGCGTGTCGATCTGCGGCTGCTTCGCCGCGAGGTCGGGGTCCCGCTGCGCCTGCTCGGGATCGGGCTGCCGCTTACGATCGCGCTCGGCGCCCTCGGAGCGGCTGTCGTCTTCGACCAGCTGAGCATCGAAGAGGCCGTCATCCTGGGAGTCGTCCTGGCGCCAACGGACGCTGCACTGGGACTGGCGGTCGTCACCGATCCGCGGGTACCGGCGAGGATCCGCCAGAGTCTCAACGTCGAGAGCGGCCTGAACGACGGAATCTGTGTTCCGCTGCTGTTCGCGGCCGTGGCGGTGGCCGACGTGGAATCACACATCTCGGAGGGCCGCGGCGCGGCGACGCTGCTGCTCGAGGAGATCGGCTATGGGGTCGTCGGCGGAGTGGTGGGCGGGCTCGCGGTCGCGGCGATCGTCATCTACGCCGGACGCCGAGAGCCTCATCGCAGAGCAGTGGCGCCAGGTGATCCCGGCCGCCGGCGCGGCGCTGGCCTACGGAATCGCGAGCGCACTCGACGGCTCGGGATTCATCGCGGCGTTCGTCGCGGGCATGACCTTCCGGGTGGCGCTCGGGCGGGACCCCGAGCAGATCAACGAGCTCTCAGAGCAGGTCGGCAACGTGCTCAACGGCGTCACCTTCGTGCTCTTCGGCGCCATCCTGCTCGGCCCGGCGCTCGGTGAGCTGAGCTGGGAGCTGGCTGCCTACGCGGTCCTCAGCCTCACGGTCTTGAGGATGCTCCCGGTCGCCGATCGCGATGCTGGGGTCGCACGCCAAGCCGCCCACGCTCGGCTTCCTCGGCTGGTTCGGCCCCCGCGGCCTGGCATCGATCGTGTTCGCGGTGATCGTCGTCGAGGAGTCAAACCTTCCGCACGAGCACCTGATCGCGCTCGCGATCTACCTGACCGTCGGGCTCTCGGTCTTCGCTGCACGGTCTCAGCGCCGCCCCGCTCGCCGGCCGCTACGCCGGCTGGTACGAGCGACACCCCCCCGACAAGGCCCCGCCGATGGAGAGCGTCCGACCGGCGTGACGGGCCTTGGCTCCGCGGCCAGCCGGCTCTCGACGGCGCGACTCACACGTACGAGGGCCGCGGGGTCCGCCGCTGGCGACGAACTGCATGTTGCCGAGGACCATGAAGGCGTTGAGCTCGAAGGCGACCTGCGGCGGATCGGCGCCGGGACCGAGCTCCCCGGCCGTCTGTCCGGCGGCCACCTCCTCGGCGAGCAGCCCGAGCCAGCGCTGGCTGAACGCCATGGCGCCGTCGCGGACAGGGCCCGGGTGGGCGTCGAGCTCGCTGACCGCCGAGACGAAGAAGCACCCGCCCGGAAAGACGCCCTCCTCGACGTGGCCGAGAAACCGCTCGACGTAGGCCTGCAGACGGGGCACGCCGGCCGGCGTCTCGCGCGCCGGCTCGATCACCTCCTCCTCGTAGATCGCGCTGGCCGTCTCGATCGTGCCAGCTGAAGCTCCTCCTTGGAGCCGAAGTGCGCGAACAACCCGCTCTTGCTCATCCCGACGGCGTCCGCCAGGTTCGCGAGCGACAGCCCGTCGAGTCCGTCGACGGTCGCCAGCCTGGCTGCCTCGCGGAGGATCGCCGCACGGGTGCGCTCGCCGTCGGACCTCTGGCGACGGGACGGCCGGGCGGGGGCTGGATTGGTGGGGGTGCGCGTCATCACAGACAAGATAGCACGACCGGTCGTATTCTCCCGCACGCACGAGACCGACCGATCGTGCCATCTACCTCGGAGGGGAGCTCCACCATGGCGACCACGCAGACGCACCGGCAGCAAGTCGGGCCCATCGGAAGGCTCGGACGCTGGACCGCGACGCACTTCGGGGTCGTCGTCGCCGCATGGGTAGTGGTCGCGGTGGGTCTCGGGGTCCTGGCGCCGCGCGCCGAGAAGGCGCTGTCAGGAGCCGGATGGGAGGCGACCGGCTCCGAGTCCGTCCAAGCGCGGCAGCTCATCGACAGGAACCTCAACGGGCGGGGGAGCTACGGCCTGACGGTCGTGGTCGACGCGCCGGACAAGACCGTCTCCGATCCCGTCTTCCGGCGGACGCTGCGAGCGGTGCAGGCCAAGCTGAAGAGCGATCCGGCGGTGGCGTCGGTGGTGCCGCCGCGTGCCGGCCTGTCGATCTCGCCCGATCGCCACACCGCCGTGGTCCAGGCCGGTGCCGCGCGCAGTTCCAACGACATGGTGCGCGCGGCCGAGGAGCTGAAGGGCCCGCTCGCGAAGCTCGGCTCCGACAAGGTGCGCGTCGACCTCACCGGCGCTCCCGGCATGTGGTCCGACTTCAACCAGGCCAACAAGTCGGCGATGATGAAGTCCGAGCTGATCTCGTGGCCGGTGACGCTCGTCATCCTCGTGCTCGCGTTCGGCTCGCTGGTCGCCGCCGGGCTGCCGCTGATGTTGACCATCCTCGGATTGGTCGCCGCGGCGGGCTCGCTCTGGATCGGCACCCGGATCGCCGGCATCTCGATCTGGGCGATGAACTTCGCGCTCATGTTCGCGCTGGCGCTGGGGATCGACTACGCGATGTTCGTCGTCTACCGCTTCCGAGCGGCCTTCTTCGGCTCGAAGCTGTCGGCCGAGGAGGCGACGGCGGCGACGATGGACACCGCGGGCAAGGCCGTGCTCTTCTCGGGGGTGACGGTGCTGATCTCGCTGAGCGCCGTGATGCTCGTGCCGAGCCCCGCGTTCCGGTCGACGAGCCTCGGCATCATGCTGGCGGTGCTGTTCGTGCTGGCCGCGTCGCTGACGCTCCTGCCGGCCGTGCTGGCCAAACTCGGGACGCGCCTGAACAGGTTCGCCGTCCAGCGGGTCCAACCCGGCAAGCAGCGCTCGCCGCGCTCGGCGGCCTGGGCTGAGCGTCTCTGGCGCCGGCCGGTCCCGTACGGGCTGGCGGCCACGGCGCTGCTCGTGGCGCTCGCGCTCCCGGTCCTCTCGCTCAAGACCGGGATGCCGTCGATCAAGGTCGTTCCGTCGGGTGACAGCTCCCGGGCGGGCTACGAAGCGGTCCAGAAGGCGTTCGGGACGGGTTCGACCGGCCCGCTCCAGATCGTTGCCCCGAAGGCGGAGGCCGCGCGGGCCGCCGCGGCGGCGCAGCGCGATCCCGGTATCGCGCGTGTGATGCCGCCCGCACCCGGCCGGGACGGTGTGGCAGTCGTGCAAGCGATCCCGACGACTGACCCGTCGGCCAAGCCCACGGGGAAGACCATCGACCGCCTTCGCGGGGCGCTGCCGCCGTCGGCGCTCGTCGGTGGCGCGGTGGCGGAGAACCACGACCTCGAGGCGGCGCTGTCGGCCAAGACTCCGCTGGTGATCGGCGTGGTCCTCGGTCTCAGCTTCCTGCTCCTGGTGCTCGCGCTGCAGGCGCCGCTGATCGCTGCGCTCGCAGTGGTCACGAACCTGCTGGCGACCGGGGCGGCCTTCGGAGTCGCGAAGTGGATCTTCCAGGACGGCATCGGGCACTCGGTGCTCGGATTCGAGTCCCAGGGCTTCCTGGACGCCTGGGGACCGGTGTTCTTCTTCTCGATGATCTTCGCGATCTCCATGGACTACACCGTGTTCCTGCTCTCGTCGGCGAAGGAGCACTGGGACCGCTCCGGCGGCGACGCCAAGGCGGCCATGGTCGGTGGCATGGCCGACTCGGGACGCGTGATCTTCGCCGCCGGTGCCGCGATGGTCGCGGTGTTCCTGACGTTCGCCTTGAGCGGCCCGCTGCCGCCGAAGGAAATGGGCGTGATTCTCGGCGTGGCCGTGCTGTTCGACGCCGCGCTCGTCCGGCTGGTTCTATTGCCGGTGATGCTGCGGCTGCTCGGGAGGTGGGCGTGGTACCTGCCGAAGCCGCTCGACCGGCTGCTGCCGGACGTCCGCTTCGGCCACGCGTGATTAATCAGGTCGTGGTGCAGGGCGGCTGGTAGGCGGGGTCGGCGGGCCCGCTGCGCCCGAGAGCGTTCAGCGTGATCTGGATCGCCGGCGGGTCGTAGGGCGTGCGCAGGTGTTCTGACGTGTCATTCGGGCACTTGTCCTGCAACAGGACGTTTGTCACTGCGTTGCCGTCGGAGGCGAGGAAGTCGGAGGTGTATGGCGTGACGACCTCGTCGTAGCGCGTGGCGATGTTGGTGTAGTCGGCGGTCCCCGGCGTCTCGTCGCTGCTGTTGAGCTGGGTGATGAACGGCGACCCGGCGGCCTGCTGTGCGCACGCAGGGCACGTGGGCCCGAGCGGGGGGGCCAGCGGGTTCGTGGTGCCGTGGTTGGAGGGCGACAGTGCGACGAGATCGTCCACCTTCGAGCTGCCGCCCAGGTTCTTGATGTAGTACCGCGGCATCATCCCGCCCTGCGAGTGCCCCACCAGGTCCACCTTGCTCGCGCCGGTCTGGCTCAGCACGGCGCGGACCTCTGTCGCGAGCTCCTCGGCGCTGCGCTCGATGAAGTTCAGCCCATACACGCCGACGGTGCCCGACCGCTTGTAGGAGCCGTAGTTGAACGCGTATACGCAGTAGCCGGCGGCCTTCAGCGCCGGCGACATGGCCTGCCAGTTGTTAGACATGTTCTCTGCGGTGCCGTGAACCAGCACCACGGGATAGGGGTGCGCCGCGGTCGGATTGCACGGCAGATTGGCGCCGGGCGGCGGGGGGGTTGCCGCCGCGGCGGAGCCCGCGCCGAGCGCGAGGAGCACGGCGCTCAGGAGGGCCGCCAGGGCAGCGCGAGTCGAGGACGACATGCCCCGGGCTTACCCCATCGTCCGGCGTGTAGCCCCCGACTCGGTCTCCCTGCCTATCGCGGCTTGAAGGCGATGTGACCTTCGGCGTGGCCTGACGCGAGGTCCGTCGGCGATATGGCGCACGGTGCAGGTCCAGCCGCCCACGCGGTCGGCGTCTGACGCGGGTCCAGCGCCGCCGGCCCCGCACTCAGGGCGCGGGGTGGATGTCGTCCACCCAGTGGACCGGCTCGGGATTGGCCTCGACGTCCGGCAGGTCGAGGTTCACCACCACCGGCTCTTGGCCGGACCGGACGACGACGCACGACAGGGGAGCGTCCGGGCTGGCGTTGATCTCCTGGTGGGGAACGTATGGCGGCACGTAGATGAAGTCGCCCGGTCCCGCCTCGGCGGTGAACTCGAGCCGCTCGCCCCACCGCATCCGCGCCCGCCCGGCGACCACGTAGATCACGCTCTCCAGCGCGCCGTGGTGGTGTGCGCCGGTCTTCGCGTCCGGGTGGATGTCGACCGTCCCCGCCCACAGCTTCTCGGCGCCCGCGCGAGCGGTGTCGATCGCGGCCTGCCGGTGCATGCCCGGCGTCTGCGGGGTGTTCGGATCGAGCTCGCCCGCGTGCACGATGCGAACCCCGTGCGCCCGCCAGTCGGTTCCGGCTCGTTCGTCAGTCATCGCGCGTGATTGCAGGCTACCCCGCGCTGCCCAGCCAAGCCCGCAGCTACGGGTAAGCGCCGCCCGCCCGACGGATCGGCCCGGCGCGCGGTTCAGCCGCCCGCGGGTTCGGCTCAGGCTCCAAGGCGAGCGCGTAGGCGTTCGAGCTCGGAGTCGGTGAGGACGCCGCGCTGGTGCAGTTCCGTCAGTTCCCGGAGCGTCTCGGCGCTGCTACGGGCCGGTTCACGCTTGGGCGCGTTAGCGGGGGCTTTTGCGACGGCCGTCGGCATGGCGGCGCGAACCGTCTGCTCGGCCCAGCGCCCGCCCTGACGCCCCGCGAACCACTCCGCGTCAATGGTGTCGGTTCGTCCCGTGATGGCCGCGGTGCGGATCAGCTGGCTCAGGAGCACCATCGCGGCGATAGTAGCCACGCCAGCGAGGCGCGGCAACAGCGAGAAGACCCCTCGCACCATGCAGGGCCGAACCGAGCGACGCCCTACATGCAGGGAAGAACGAACTGCCCTCGGTGGCCGCAAGCGGCGGGACCCCGCTCGCAAATGAAGGAGTCCCCGGTTCGAATCCGGGTCTCGCCATCCCGGGCAGGAGCGGGTACGGTTGAAGGGATGGCTGGATTCGAGAGTCCCACGGAGTTCAAGTTCAACCGTGGGCTGATTGAGGATCCCGAGGCGTTCGCCCGCGATGCGAATGCCGCGTCGTGGTTGTTCCTGTGCGGCGAGGACTTCGCGGCGATGGAGGGGGGGATCTCGTACGCCAATGTCGAGGCCGCGGTCGGCGAGTCCGCCAACATCGTGTCCGATCCGCCCCAGGTGATGGACATGGACCTGGCTCGACGGCATGTCGCTGCGCTCGACCAGTTGCCTCGGCCGACCCTCGTGACTTGTCGCACCGGCCCTCGTTCGTCTGCCGTGGTCTATCTCTATGCCGGCCTCAGAGCCGGCGCCGCACCTGGCGACGTACTCGCGCGTGCCGAGGCGGACGGGGCGCCCTTCTCCGGCTCGGACGAGCTCAAGGCGTGGGTCGCGCAAGGCCTCGACGAGCTCTCCTGAGCCCGAATGCGGTGCGAATCCGGGTCTCGCCATCGGACGAAAGCCCTGCTAGTCGGGCTTTCGTGATTCTTCGGCCAGTCGGCGGAGACCCAGACTGCGGCTTACGTGTACTGCGGTCGTCCCGCCGTCCTGTCGCGACCGCACGCGTGACACCGGCACCTGCTCGAGGACCGTTCGCCCCGCGCGCTTTAGCTGGACGCCGTCGACCGGCTCGGAGGCCGTTGCTGACGGCTTCGCCTGACGGCTATCGGACGACGTTGGACCCATCCGGAGTCGAGCTGCCCGGTTCGAGTCCGGATGTCGGCTTTGGCTTCGCTGGCCCGTTTCGTCGTCGCGTGCGGGGATAGGGTGATGACAAACCAGTGGGGAGAAGAGCGATGGCTCAGACCAAGGCACAACGCAGCGCCGCCGCCAAGAAGGCTGCCGCCACACGCAAGCGCAACGCGGCGAAGCGCAGCGAGAAGTCGGCCAAGGGCGCGGCTCGTGGGGCCGCCAAGGACATCTCGAAGGCCGCCAAGTCGGTCGAAGGTGCGGCAAAGAAGGCCGTGAAGGCCGTCAGCAAGCGCGTTGAGGCCGAGACGTCGGCCAGGGGCGGGCGCGGCAAGCCCAAGCGCCGGGCCAGCGCCAAGAAGAAGCGCTGAGAGCGGTCCCGGTTCGAGCCGGGCGTCGGCTTCAGGCCCCGCCCACGCCCGCCGCCTTCAGCGCCGTCTCCCGCCGGCCGTGCAGCCAGACGTGGGTGATCAGGCCGTCGCGGATCCGGAAGACCTGCACGAAAGGAGGTGAGAGCACCTCCGCCCCGCTACCCGCGCCCCATCCGTGGGAGCGCGTGACCGCGACGGCGTGACCCTGCGGCGCTTCGGTGCATTCCTCGATGACCAGCTCGAAGTCCTCGAAGGTCTCGTGCCACATGTCCCAAAACCGCCGCACGCCGTCCTGGCCGGTGTAGACGCCGGAGTCCAGCATCAGCTCCGCGCCCACGGTCCAGACGACAGCGGCGTCGAACAGGACCAGTCCCGCGTCGTAGTCGCGGCGGTTGAATGCCTCCATGGCGGAGCGGGCGAGCTCGGCGTTGTCGGTCGGCACCGGGCGAAGTATGGCCTTGCTGGATCAGCCAGCAGGTCACGACCGGCTACAACGGCGACCTCGAGCGAGGCGGCTTCGGACGCGGCCTCAGCCCGATGCCCGAGACTCCCGCACCTGGCTCCCCCTGGCGTACGACCCGAGGTCGATCAGGAACGCGAGGATGACGAAGAACCACTCGAACCCCGTCACGTGGTGCCCCGACCCCCAGTCCCAGAAGGCGGCGTAGGCGAGCGTCGTCCACGGCAACAGGAAGAAGCCGAGCAGGGGGACGATCCAGCTGTCGAAGGCCCGGCTGAGAACGTCGCTGAAGATCCACACCAGGAAGAGCGCGAGTCGCGGGGAGATCAGTGCGAAGAGGGCGATGAAGCAACCCATCTGCGCAGTCTCTCGTCTCCCGCCCGGTGAGACAAGCCGCGACCGTCGTCATCTCATCCAACTCCCCGGAGGAGCTCGCTCAGCGGACCCAGCACCCCGCCCGCCCGGTTGAGCAGATTGGCGGAGTCCATCACCGCGGCGACCAGCTGGTCGGCGGGAAGCCTTCGAGCGACCGCTCGCAGGCCGTCGGCGACGCTCCCTGGTATCGCCCCGGCGCGCTCGGCGTCGTCGATCGCCCGGATCAGCCCGGCGCGCAGCGCGGCGGCGAGGCGCGGATCATGCTCGAACTCGGATCGCCCCCGGGCGGTGCCGAGAGCGAGGACCAGGGTCTCGCGCGAGACGTGGAGCTCGCAGGCGGCGCCGTCGAGCGCCGAGAGCGTCAGCTGCTGAGCGATCTGGTCGACGCCCTGCGGCGAGCGCCAGGGGCGCGGCCGGCACGGATCCTGGACTGGCTTGGGCTCGTACGACGCGCCTCCGAGCGCCAGTGAGGTGCCGACCAGCGCCAGCGATGCCGTGAGAGCGCCGACCACGAGGACGCGCGGTCTCACAGGCTCACGCTCCTCCTTCGCCCGAGGCCGATCGGGAGGAGCGCGGCCAGGGCGAAGCCGGCGGCGACCAGAAACGAGTCGCTGAACGCGTGGGTGGCGGCACGGTCGAGCTCGTCTTGGAGTGCGTCCTCGAGGCGCAGCGCCTCGGCGCGCTCGGTCGGATCGCCGGGCAGCTGGTCAAATGCCGGCCCGATCACCGGGACCTTGCCGCGTTCGGCGGAGAGCTGATCACCGAGACGCCCGGCGAGGCTGATCTTGAATCTGACGGGGAGATCGGCGTCGACCAGCGCCGCCGTTCCGGCCTGCTCGGCGGCCTCGCGCTGGGTGACGAGGTCGGCGGTGAAGATCGGCGTGAGCACGAGGAGTCCCACGACAACGCCGGCGTGCCGGGCGGCGATGGTCCAACCGCCGTGGATCGCCTGCGGCGCCCGGCCTTCCAGGGCCGTCTCGGTCAGAGCCGAGAGCACCAGCGTCAGACCGGCGCCGACCAGGACCTGCGAAGGAAACGTCGCGATGATCAGCGCCCGAGGAAGCAAGCCCAGGCCGGCGAGCCCCCCGGCCACGAGAATCGCCCCGGCGACGGCCCGCGCGCGCGCGTCGGCGACGGCCCGGGCAAGAGGGCGGGCGCACAGGGCGGCGATCGGCATCACCGACACCGCCAAGGCGGCGACGATCGGCGAGTGCCGCCAGCCCTCGATC
The DNA here is from genome assembly GCA_963842605.1 of uncultured Actinomycetes bacterium. GTDB lineage: Bacteria > Actinomycetota > Thermoleophilia > Solirubrobacterales > Solirubrobacteraceae > AC-38. The sequence goes on along the minus strand of CAWJGV010000011.1, from coordinate 381,007 downwards.
AACAACAGGACGATCAAAAAGAGCGCCGCCGCCAGCGCCGCCGAAACCAGTCCCAGCGCGAGGTTCGCGGCGAGATGCGGCCGTCCCGCCTCGCGAAGCTCGTCGCGTCGGGTCGCCTCGGTCGATTCCCGACGGGCAACTCGCAGTACCGGGATCGCGACGGCGATCGCCGCCGGCACCTGGACCAGGAAGATCGACTGCCAGGAGACGAGCTCGGTAAGCAGGCCGCCGGCCGCCGGCCCGAGCGCGGCGCCGATCGCACCGGCCGTCGCCCAGACGGTGGCCGCCCGGCGCTCGGACCCGACCGCAAACGGCAGGAGCTCGAGCGCGCCCGTGACGGCGGCGGCGCCGCCGATGGCCTGCACACAGCGACCGGCAATGAGCGGGGTCAGTGAGGTCGAGATGCCGCAGAGGAGGCCGCCGGCGGCGAACACGGCGAGCCCCGCCGAAGTGACCCGTGCCGGGCCCACACCGCGCGCCACGAGCGCCGCCGGGACCGCCGCCGCGGCCAGCACCAGGTTGAAGGCCACGAGCACCCAGATCACAGCGTTCACGGAGACGTTGAAGTCGCGGTAGATCTCGGGCAGCGCCAGGACCACGAGCGAGGAGTCGGCGAGCACGAGCCCTACCGCGACTGCGAGCGCCGCGCGGACGGCGTGCGCCGACCGGTCTTCGCTCACCACGACCGGGCCTCGCCCATGCTCAGCGCCGTCTGAAGGCGATGTGACCTTCGGCGTGGGCGACGCGAGGTCCGTCGGCGATGTGGCGTACGGCGCATGTCGTCTCGCAGCGGACGGCGATCGTCCTGGCTCCCCCCTCCGTGGCTACGAGCAGGTCTCCCGGGGCGACTCCGGCTCTGGCCAGCGCCGCGCCGCGCAATATCAGGATGCTGTCGGTACCCGGATGGGGGCTGCCGGGGGCGCCGCGGTCGGCCAGGTAGGCGGCGCCGGCGCGCGTGAAGCCGGGCGGAACGAACCCCGCGCTCTCAACGCCGATGTCCGCTCCGGTGGGAAGGCCGGAAAGGGCAATCGTTTGGGCCGCGCCATGAGGATCGATTGCCACGACACGCCCGCTCGTTTCGTCCGGCGCGATCAGCTGGCCGCCGTAGTGCCCGAACGACGGTGGCGCCACGACGATTCCCCCTTCCATCGGCGGCGCTGTGCGCGTGAGTGTCTGGACATGTCCGCGGCAGTCCAGGGCGAACACCTGCGTTTGGTTTCCGAGGGCTCCGATCACCAGCAGCCGCCGATCGAAAAGACCGACGGCGTCAAAGGCAATGCCCTTCGGTGTCACGCCCGCCGGCAGGTCCGCGAAGCGGCGTGCACGGCCTCGCCGGTTCACCACCAGGATCCCCGGGCGCGCGCCCAGGGCGAGGACGTAGACGTCATCTCTGCGAAACGAACACCCAGCGCCCGCGACCCGGCCCCCAACAGAGACCGCGATGTAGGGCTCGTCGCCGGCGGCCGCTCGATAGCCGCCCGGCCCACGAGCGAAGGGGCTCGGCGCGTGGCCGGGCCGAAGCAGGAACAGCCGCCCCGCCGCCGAGACGGTGAATCGCCCGTCCTGACGGGGCCCGCTCAGGTCGACGACACCATGCAGGTGCCTGAACGGGGTCCAATGGGTCGCGACGGATTCCCCTGCCGACTGCGAGCTCGCGTCGGACGCGCCACACCCGACCAGCAGCGCGCCCAACACCCACAGCCAAGTTCTCCGTCTCACCCGCCCATCGTCCCACCTGGGAAGAGAACGATCAGGCCGGTCAGTCCTCTGATGGCGGCGGGCTCGGCGGCGCGTGGAAGCCGGGCAACGTTCCGCCGCGCATCCCGCCCCGATCCTCGAATATCCGGCTGCGCTCGGCGAGCCGGTTCTCGCGCCGGAGCTCGGCCTCTCGGTGCCGGCGCTTCTCCTGGTCGGTCTCGGGCACGATCGGCGGCACCTCCAGCGGCCGGCCGTCTTCGTCGAGCGCGACCATCGTCAGATAGGCGCTCGAGGTGTGCGTGATCACGCCCGTGGTGATGTCCTCGGCCTCGACTCGCACGCCGACCTCCATCGAGGTCCGCCAGGCGGCGTTGACGCACGACCGGAACGTGACCAGGTGTCCGACGTAGACCGGGTTGAGGAAGATCATCCGGTCCATGGCCGCGGTGACGACGCGGCTGCGACAGTGCCGGATGGCGGCCAGCGCGCCCGCCTCGTCGCACAGCGCCATCACGACTCCACCGTGCACGTTGCCCGCCAGGTTGGCGTCCTGGGGGCGCATCCAGCGTGAGATCTCGGACGCCACCTGCGAAGGGGTGCGGCGCTCCACAGTCAGCCGAGTCTAACCGCGGTACGCGAAGGCCCCGGGCGATGGCCACTCGTCACGCACCCGCACCCCTTCGCGGCGAGCAGCCCGAGTTGCTCGGCGGGTGAGGCGAGGTGATCGACCTGGTCCGCCTCGCCGGTGGCGCGGCGCGGATCGAGCGGGCTGGCGTGGTTGTAGCCCCGACGGCGCATCTCGGCGACCAAGGACTCGTGGCGGGCGTAGAGCGCCGCGAGCTTGCCGCGCCACCGCAGGACCTCGGGGTGCCGGGCGTAGCCGGACCTGCCCTCGGTGAGGACCGTCCAGACCGCGTGCAGCTCGCGGTGCTCTCCCAGCAGGTGGGAGCGGCACAGCCGCCCCGGCTCGATGTCCCAGATCCGCATGTACAGAAACCGTACAGACTTCGTACACTGCGGCCATGGGCGAGGACACCGAGCACCGGCTGCGGATCGGCGAGCTCAGTCGCCGTGTCGAGCTGAGCCCGGAGGTGCTGAGGGCGTGGGAGCGCCGCTACGGGGTGCTGCGGCCGGCACGGACCGACGGCGGCCTGAGGCTTTACTCGGCGGCGGACGAGCAGCGCGCCCGGTCGATGACCGAACTGCTGGCGCAGGGCGTCTCGGCGGCCGAGGCGGCTCGACTCGTCCTGGCCGGCGAGCCGGCCGCGACGGCGGACCCCGGGCTGGAACCGCTGGAACAGGACAGGGAGCGCTTGGCGGCCGCGTTCGAGGCGTTCGACGCCGAGGCCGCGCACGACGTCCTCGACGGCCTGTTCGCGTCGTTCACGGTGGAGGCCGTGCTCTCGCGCGTCGTGATCCCATACCTGCGGGAGCTGGGGGACCTGTGGGAGCGCGGCGAGGCGACCGTGGCGCACGAGCACTTCGCGAGCAACCTGTTGCGCGGCCGGCTGGCCGCCCTGGCGCGTGGATGGGGTCGCGGGGACGGTCCGCTGGCCCTCCTCGCGTGTGCGCCGGGCGAATGGCACGACATCCCGCTGCTGGTCTTCGGCCTGGCGCTTCGCGAGCGCGGCTGGCGGATCGCCTACTTCGGAGCCGATACGCCGGGCGAGAGCCTCGTCGATGCCGCGGCCGACCTCGATCCCGCGCTCGTCGTGGTCAGCGCCGTGCTGCGAGCGCGCTTCCGGCAGGCCTCGGGCGAGCTCACCGCCCTGGCGCGCACGCGCCCCGTGGCGATCGCCGGCCGCGGTGCGACTACGGCCCTTGCCGAGTCGCTCGGCTGCCACCTGTTCGCGACCGATCCGGTTTCGGCGGCTGACGCGGCCTCCGGCCTGGGACCCGCCCGCCCACGCTGATACCGGGACAGTGGCTTGACATAGTCTGGACAAGATCTGTACAGTAGCTGCACAACAGCTAGTCGTCAGAAGGAGTCCCGATGAAGACAATCACCGCCGTCGCAACCGCCCTGGTGCTGGTGGGCGCGCTCAACTGGGGCCTCGTAGCCTTGGCCGAGTTCGACCTCGTCGCGTGGGTGTTCGGCTTGGAGTTCGGAGAGACCAACGCCGTGACCCGCGTGGTCTATGGGCTCGTCGGCCTGTCGGCCGTCGTCCTCGCGACCAGCCTGGCCGGTTTCCGCGCTCGCGGGCAGGCCCCCGCTGGCGCGGCCACGCGCGCCTGACCCGGGGGCGCCCGGGCATGCACGAGAGCCCCCGCGCCTGCGGGGGCTCTTTGCGTGCGGGTTGAGGGACCGGCCAGACACCCCGGCCTTCCCTACCAAGTATGGGTCTATAGTGATCGGACGTTGCGTTTGACCGTCCTTCCGCGCCTCCTGGGGGGCCTCCTGCTGGCGGCCGTGGTGGTCGTCGCGTTCCCGCTGGAGGCTGAGTCGGCCACCGGTCCCGGCGCCCGGGTGATCCGCCATCCGGCGACGACGACCTCGCTGACCACCGCGACATTCACCTGGCGTCCCCTCGGGCGCCGCCCGCTGCCGGCTGGATCGCCGCCGCTGGCGCGCGTGCCGTTCGCCGGCTCGGTACCGGGGCCTGGTGCCCGGCCGTCACCGTTTCTCGGTGCGGCTGACCGCTCGCGGCAGGGTCGTGAGCTTCGCGTGGACGGTGCGGGCGCGGCGCCCGGCGCCGGGCCCCCTGCCCGGCCCGACCACGGGGTCGCCACCTGACAGCATCGCCGGCGCGGGCACCGGGACCGGGACGCCGGCACCTCGGCCCCGCCTGAGCCTCCGGCCCCGACCCGCCTCGCCGACCACGTCATCCTCATCGACTGGGACGGCTTTGCCCCGACGCTTCTGCAACGCGGCTGGAACACCCCGACGATCGACGCGCTCGCGGCCCGCGGCAGCCTGTCGCTGACCGCGAAGAGCACATTCACCTCGTTCTCCAACCCGGCCCGGGCCTCGATGTCCACCGGCGCGTACCCGGAGACCCACCACAACATCGCCTGGACGTCGAGCTCGTCCACGCTGAAGTTCGAGACGCCGATCGAGCGCGCATAGCCCCGCTCCCGCGCACCTTCCATGCCGGGCCTGGCCCAGGTCGGCCCACCCTGCGGCCAGTGGATGATGTACAGGTCCACCTGGTCGACTCCCAGCCGTTCGAGGCTTCGCTGCGCCTCGGCCTCCGGGTCCTCTTGCGCCGGGTAGAACTTGGTGGTGATGAACACCTCCTCGCGCGGCACGCCGCTGTCGCGCAGCGCGCGGCCCACGCTCTCCTCGTTGCCATAGGCCTGCGCGGTGTCGACGTGGCGGTAGCCGGCCTCGAGCGCCCAGCGGACCGAGTCCTCGGTTTCCTGCCCGTGCGGCACCTGCCCGACGCCGAGGCCGAGGAGAGGGATCTCGTTGCCGTCGGCCAGCACGTGTGCGCGCCCATCCGTGCTCAGTTTTCCGGCTGTCATGGAGGCTCCTCGTCCAGGGGGGTGGGGAACCTCGGAGTATGCTCGCCCGAGCATGGTTGCGGCCCGCTCCTCCGCTGCCGCCGTCCACGTCGAGGGTGTGACCAAGCGCTTCGGCGCGACGCTCGCGCTCGCGGGTGTCGACCTCGACGTCGCGGAGGGGATGGTCTTCGGACTGCTCGGGCCGAACGGAGCCGGGAAGACCACGCTCGTTCGCGTGCTCGCGACCCTGCTCGCGCCGGACACGGGGCGCGCCGAGGTCTTCGGGCGTGACGTGGTGCACGAGGCCGCGGCCGTTCGCCAGCTGCTCGGGCTCACCGGACAGTTCGCCGCCGTCGACGAGATCCTCACCGGACGGGAAAACCTCCAGATGTTCGGCCGCCTGTTCGACCTCTCGAGGGACGAGGCGCGACGGCGGGCGGCCGAGCTGCTGGAGCGCTTCGAGCTCGCCGACGCTGCCGACCGCCCGGCGCGCACGTACTCCGGAGGGATGCGCCGCCGCCTCGACCTCGCGTCGAGCCTGCTCACGCGTCCGCGGATCCTGTTTCTCGACGAGCCCACCACCGGGCTCGATCCCCGCAGCCGTAACGAGATCTGGGCGATCGTGCGGGAGCTCGTCCGCGACGGGACGACGATCATGCTCACGACCCAGTACCTCGAGGAGGCCGACGAGCTCGCCGACCGGATCGCGGTGATCGATCACGGGCGGGTGATCGCGCAGGGGACCGGCAACGAGCTCAAGGATCGCGTCGGCGGGCAGATCCTCGAGGTCGAGCTGACCAACGCCGCTCAACGCGACGAGGCGCAGTCCGTGCTCGCCGGGGTGGGCTGCGGCGATCCAGAGCCGGGGGACCGCCTGGACCAGCTCACTCTTCCCGCGCCGCGCGATGGCCTCGAGCTGATCGAGGACGCCGCTTCGGCGCTACGGGACACGGGGATCGGGGTGAGCGAGCTCGCGCTGCGCGGCCCGACGCTCGACGACGTGTTCCTGCAGCTCACGGGCGCGCCGCCGAGCGAGGACGGCGCCGGCCCGGATGGGTCCGCGAGCGCGGGCCGCCCGCCGGCGGCGACGAGCCCGGCGATCGCGGCCAACGGCGGCACGCGGAGATTGCTGCAGGTGCATCGTCCCTCGCTGCGGGCGCTGCGTTCAGCCGTCGCCGACGCGCGCGTGGTCACCGGGCGCAACCTGCGCCACTTCATTCGCCAGCCCCAGTTGCTGATCTTCTCGACGATCCAGCCGATCATGTTCGTGCTGCTGTTCGTCTACGTGTTCGGCGGCGCGGTGGAGAGCTCGCTTCCGGGCGGCGTGTCGTACATCGACTTCCTGTTGCCCGGCATCTTCGTGCAGTCGGTGGCCTTCCGAGCCACGCAGACCGCCGTCGGCCTGTCCGAGGACCTCGAGCGCGGCGTCATCGACCGCTTCCGCTCGATGCCGATGGCACGCTCGGCGGTGCTGATCGGCCGCACCGTGGCCGACCTCGTCCGCAACGTCCTGATCATCGTGCTGATGACGGCGGTCGGCTACCTCATCGGCTTCAGCTTCCAGGCCGGGCTGCTGAACGCGCTCGCGTGCATCGCGATCGTCAGCGCGTTCGGGCTCGCCCTCAGCTGGATCTTCGCGTTCGTGGCGCTGACGGTCCGCGGCGCGGAGGCGGCCCAGTCGGCGGGCTTCGTGGTGATCTTCCCGCTCGTCTTCGCGAGCTCCGTGTTCGTGCCGGTCTCGACCATGCCGGACTGGCTGCAGGCGTTCGCGGAGGTGAGCCCGGTCACGCTGACCGCGGATGCCGCCCGCACCTACGCGCTGGACGGTGGCGTGCCGGATTCGCTCGCGGGGGCGGCGGCCTGGATCATCGGCCTGCTCGCGATCTTCATCCCGCTGTGCGTCTGGCGATACCGGCGGATGAGCTGAGCGCAGTCGAGCCCGGGTTGATGAGGATCTTCGCGTGGCGCTCCGGGTCGGCGAGGTCGTCGAACGCTCCCTCGACGCCGTCGAGACCGACCTCGCCGGTGATGAGCGGACGCGGGTCGACCTCGCCCTCGGCGAGCATGTGCAGCGTGTCGCGGAACTCGAGCGGCGTGTAGCCGACGACGAACCGCAGATCGATCTCCTTGTTGATCGCCATCGCCGGCTGGAACTGGTCCGCCCCGACGCAGACGCCGACCACGACGACGCGCGAGAACAGCGGCGCGCTGTTGACGATCCCCTCGATCATTCCCGGGACGCCGACGCACTCGAAGACCACCGGGTGCTTCGGCGCGGCGCCGAGCTTCTCGGCCACGCGCCACACGTGCCACCACCCGACGGGCAGCCGGCCGAGCTTCTCCCGCGTGTCGAGGGCCAGGTCGAGCGCGGCCGGGATGTCGTCGAGGTGCCCGCGGTCGCCGGCCGCCGTGTAGGGCGACGTCTGCTCAGGGTCGACGACCACGTCGGCGCCGCATTTCTGCGCCAGCGCTCGGCGGCCGGGCGAGAGGTCGCTGGCCACGACCGTGCGCACGCCCCGGGCCTTCAGCATCAGGATGACCCCGAGGCCGACGGGACCGCAGCCGATCACGATCGCGACCTGCCGCTTGCCGACCTCGCCGCGGCGCACGGCGTGGTAGGCGACGGCCATCGGCTCGGTCAGCGCGGCGACGTCGGGCGCGAGGCCGTTGGGCACGGGCAGCATGAGCGACTCCTGGGCGACCAACTGCTCGGCGTAGGCCCCGGGCGCGTGAGCGGAGAGGCCCACCGCGTCGATCCCCTGCGCGCCGCGGATGAGAGGCAGAGCGACGACCGGCGTCCCCGTGGGCACCGCGCCCGCGCACCCCGGGCCGTACTCGGCCACCTCGCCGGAGAACTCGTGGCCGAACACGATCGGCTCGGTCGACCGGCCGAAGCGCGCGTACCCCGCCTGCTCGGCCAGGTCGGCCCAGGCGTCGAGTCCGTGGCGGGCGTGCAGGTCGGAGCCGCAGATGCCGCAGCGCGACACCGTCAGACGGACCTGCCCACGCCCCGGGGTCGGCTCGGGCCGCTCGACGACGTCGAGCTCGGCGTTCTGGCACACGACGGCCTTCATTGCGCTCAGCTGGCAGCGCTCGCGAGAGCCGGCTCGCGCTCGGCGGCGGTGAAGCGGTAGTCGCCGAGGTCGAAGTGGCTGGCGCGCCAGATCGTCTCGAGTGTCGGTGACCGGCCGCAGCGGCACGTCGCCGTGCTTGTCGAAGTAGTAGCTGTTGGCGAGCGCGCAGCTCGTCCTGCCAGAAGACCTGGCGGCCGCGGCGGCGAAGCATCTCGGCGAAGTAGCGGTCGTTGGCCTCGCGGCGTGACCTCGACGTGCGTGGCGCCGCGATCGCGCGCGTGGCTCAGGCAGCGCACGATGTGGCGGGCCTGGGTCTCGACGAGGTTGAAGTAGGACGAGCCGTTGTAGCCGTAGGGGCCGAACATCGTGAAGTAGTTCGGGAAGCCCGGGACGCTGATGCCCTCGTAGGCCTGGTGGCGGTTCTCGTCCCAGAAGGCCTGCAGGTCGAGCCCCTCGCGTCCGCTGACCGGATAGGCGGGCATGTTGCCGGCGTCGAAGACCTTGAAGCCGGTCGCGAGGACGAGCACGTCGATCGGGTGCTCGGTCCCGTTCGTCGGTCACGATCGCCGCTCTCGGTGATCCGCTCGATCGGCGTCGTCTCGAGCGCGACGTCGTCGCGGTTGAAGGTCGCGAGGTACTCGTTGTGGAAGCTCGGCCGCTTGCAGCCGAGCGCGTAGCGCGGCGTCAGCTTGTCGCGCAGCGACGGGGTCGTGGACCTCCTTCGCGAGGTAGTTGCGCGCCTGCGCTCGATCGCGGCGGTGAGCGGATAGCCGCGGTGGTAGTGCGCGGCGAGCGGGAAGGTCAGCTCGACGACGGCCTGGCTCACCGACGCGCGCCACCGCCTGGCGCGCCGGGGACGCGCTGCAGGACGCGCCGCACCCGCGGCGGGATCGGGCGGTCGAACTTCGGCAGGCACCAGATCGGCGTCCGCTGGAAGACCGTCAGGTGCTCGACCTCGGGCGCGATCGCCGGGATCACCTGGACCGCCGAGGCGCCCGTGCCGATCACGGCGACGCGCTTGCCGCGCAGGTCCAGCGGAGTGGTCCCAGCGCGCCGTGTGGACCGTCGTGCCGGCGAACGTCTCCACGCCCGGCGATGTCGGGCATCTTCGGGTTGGTGAGGACGCCGGTCGCGTCGATCACGTGGCGCGCGACGAGCTCCTCGCCGTCGCGCGTCGCGAGCGTCCAGACGTGTGCGTCCTCGTCGAAGGTCGCGCCGCGTGACGCGGACGCCGAAGCGCGCCTTCGCCGGCAGGCCGTGCCGGTCGGCGCAGTCCTCGGCGTAGGCGCGCAGCTCCGTGCCGGGCGCGTAGGTGCGCGACCAGTCGGCGCGCTTCTCGAACGAGAACTGGTAGCTGAACGACGGGATGTCGACGGCGATCCCCGGGTAGGTGTTCCAGCGCCAGGTCCCGCCGAAGCCGTCGTTGTCGTCGACGATCAGGTAGTCGCGGATGCCGGCCTTCTCGAGGCCGATCGCGACGCCGATCCCGGAGAACCCTCCGCCGATGATGAGCACGTCGTGATCCGGCTGCGCGATCGCCACGGGAGGGCGAGCCTAGCGCGTGAGACCGCGACGAGGTTCCGACTCAGACCTCCGCCACCTCGGGCGCCGGCTGCGCCGGCCCGGGTGGCTCGGCGCTCCCGCCGGCGCCGGCCGGCGGACCGATCGGGCCGGTCGGGACCCACCCCCTGTACATCCGCAGCAGGACCAGGAGGCCAACGAGCCCGGCGAGTGCGGAGAGGCCGCCGGCGTAAGCCAGCGTGCCGCGCGGGCCGATCGCCGTCACCAGCAGGCCGCCGGCGGCGAAGGCGCCCAGCTCGGCCGAGTTCCGGATCCCGTTGTAGGCGGCGAACACGCGCCCGTGCAGGTGGTCGGGAACGCGGACGTGGATGAGGCTCCGGAACATGACGTTCTTCAGGCCGTGCGCCAAGCCGCCCACGAACGAGGACGCCAGGAAGAAGCCGAAGCTGAGCCACAGCGCCGGGAGCGCCAGGCCCATTCCCTGGACGGCGACCGCGAGAAGGCCGGTGGCCGCCACCGCGCCGGCGGCCACTCGCGGAGACAGCAGCAGGGCGCCGAGCGCCATCCCGACGGTCCAGATCGACAGGAACAGCCCGTAGGCCACATCGCCCCGCCCCAGCACGTCCTCGACGAAGAACAGCTCGCCGACCCATACCGCGGACATGAAGAGCAGCGAGCTGAACGCCACCATCATCGCCAGCGACAGCACCCGGTCGTCGAACAGGAAGGCGACCCCGTCGCGCGCGCGTGGGGTGCGCTCGGCCTCCTCGAGGGTGCGCGGGTCGCGTCGTGCACGCAGCGCCAGCGCCGCGCCGGCGACCGCCGCGAAAGTCGCGGCATCGACCAGCATCGCCAGCTCGAGCCCGCCGGCCAGGAAGAGAAGCCCCCCGAGCAGGGGGCCGAGGCCGAAGCCCACGTAACGAGCGGTCTCGATGTGGGCGTTCGCCTCCTGAATGCGGTTGCCGGCGAGCTGCGGCACGAGCGCGAACTCGGCCGGCTGGAGGACCGCGAACACCAGCCCCAGCAGCGCCGTGAGGGCGAGCGTGGCCGCCGTCCCGGTCGTGAAGCCGAGCACCGCGGCGACGAGGGTTCCCAGCAGGGAGACGCCGGTCAGCAGGCGTGTGGCCTCGATCCGGTCGACGAGCAGCCCGGCGTGACCCGCCACGGCCACCGAGGGGCCGAACAGGCACACCCAGAGCCCGGCCACGGCCACGCCGGAGTCGGTCGTCTCCTTGATCTGCAGCCCGAGGGCCACGATCGCGACCCAGTCGCCGAGCGCCGACAGGCCGACGGCCCCGGCAACCAGGCGAAAGTCCCGGCCACGCAGCAGGCTGCGGCGAGTGCGCCCCGGAGACGTCACTCGTCAGGTTCGAGCCCGGCCGCCTGGAGAGCGGCCTCGGGGCTGGAGAAGCTTCGGAAGAGCACGACCTTGCCGTCCTCGAACGTCCAGACGTTGGCGCGCCGCATCCCCACCTCGACACCGCTTCCGCGCCCGCGCCCGTGCTCGTGGACGATGACGATGACCTCGTCGCCCGCCTCGATCATCCGTTCGATGTCGTAGTTCCAGTCACTGAAGGCCGACGACCAGCGACGGTAGAAGGCGCGCACCTCGTCCCTGCCTCGGTAGATGCCGGCCATGGGGCTGGGCGTGTCGGAGATGTCCCAGACGACGTCAGGGTCGAGAAGCTCGTAGAAGCGCTCCGGGTCTTCGACGGCCGCGCCGAGGCGCTCTCGGAGTACTTCGAGGTTCCCCACTCGGCGATTATCGCGACTACGATCAACCGACCGTGGCCAGCGACGCTCCGGCCTTCTACTACGACCTGCTCTCGCCGTATTCATGCCTGGCCGCGTTTCGCCTCGAGAGCGTTCTGCCGGTTCCGGCGGAGTGGCGGCCGATCTGGGCGGCGCCTCTGATTGCCGCTTCCGGGCGTGACTGGAGACCGTCCTTCGAAGCGGGCCGTGAGCGCCGCGCGGACATCGTTCGTCGCGCCGCCCGGTACGGGATGCCTGAGTGGCACTGGCCCTCGGGATACCTGCCGGCAGACGAGGCCGCGCAGGAACGTTGGGAGCCGCCGAACACGCTGGCCGTCATGCGGCTGGCCACCTTCGCGCATCAGTCCGGCGTGGGCGAGGCGTTCGCCCGGGGCGTGTTCCAACTCGCCTTCGGCGAGGGCCATGACGTCTCGCAGATGGACGACGCCGTCGTCGGGGTCGCCGTCGACTGCGGTCTCACCGCTGACCAGGCACGGGCCGCGCCGACGCGGGGCGACATCAAGCAGGCGCTGCGCGCCACCACCGATGCGGCCATCGCCCGTGGAGTGATCGGAGTCCCCACGGTCGCGGTCGGCGAGCGGCTCTTCTGGGGCGACGACCGCCTCGAAGAGGCCGCTGCCGCGGCATCCCGCGCGCAACTGCCGCGCTGAAAGCAGCGCACTCGGCGTAGGATTGGTGCATGAGCGACGAGAGCATCGCGGCGCGGATCGAGCGGCTGGTGTCCGAAGAGCACGAGCTGCGGAGCCCGCGAGGAAACCGACAGCTCCCATCCCGATGCTCTCGACGATGACAAGGAGCGGTTGCGCACCGTGGAGCTCGAGCTCGACCAGTGCTGGGACCTGTTGCGCCAGCGCCGCGCCCTGCGCGACGCCGGCGCTGATCCCGACCAGGCGCAGGCGCGGGACACGGACACCGTCGAGGGCTATCAGCAGTAGGCGGCGCCGGCGCGGGCCCGCCCCACGAACCGACGCTCTGTCCGGAACAGCTCCAGCGCGAACGCCCCGGCCGGGTGCTCACGGAACCTCCTGACTCCCGACGCCAGCGGCTCGTGCAGCACGTCGGGCTGGGGAAGAGGCACCCCGTACTCCTCGGGCAGCACGACGGACGCCGCCAGCGCCGCGAAGGTCAGGTCCGCCGCGCTGAACCGGTCTCCGACGAGGAAGCGCCTGCCGTCCGCCAGTCGGCCGGCGACCCGGTCGAAGCTCGCCCACACGGCCACTTCGGAGGCCGCCACCGTTTCGGGCGTGATGTCGAGCAGCCGCCGGATGGCGATCGCCGAGAGTGGCAGCAGGACCGGGAACGCCCGTCGCTCCCAGGTCGGCACGCCCGTGCAGTTGTACTTCACCCCGACGCGGCGGTTGGGCAGGACGTGCCAGTAGATCCACCTGCGGCCGTGCGGGCCGAGGTCGCCGTCGAATTCCGTCACCAGCGTCTCCACCTCGGCTCGGGCGTCGGCCTCTTCGGGGAGCAAGCGGTCGGCCGGGTCGAGTCGGCGATCCGCCCAGGCCACGATGTCGCTCGACTCCGTGAACACGCCGTCCGCCGCGACCAGGACGGGCGCCGTGTTCCCCCCGCCGGCGCGCCGCACGTAGCGCCGATGGACGAGTTGGACGTGGCGCTCCTCGCGATAGGGCACGCCGGTCCGGTCAAGCGCCCAGCGCGCCTTCTCGCAGAAGTGGCTGATCGGGATGGTGATCAGCCGCGGGACATTCGGACCCAGGCACCGGCACATCTTCCTACCTCGGGGGCGGGAGCAGGGGTCGACTTTGCACAGGGTTTCCACCTGGGACGCCCCGCTCCCATCCAGACGGCGTAGATCGGGAGCACGGTTTGCTGATATGACTGGACCGCGCATGGTGCTCGCTCGGCCAGTCATCCGCAGGTCGGTCTTGATGGGAATGATCGTCGTCGCCCTCACGGCCTCCGGCTTCACGCTCGCGCGCGCGGAGGGCGCCGCGGCGTCGGTGCGCCACTGCGGCAACGCCTTCGCGAGCCCGGATCAGCCCGGCTTCGACGTCCGGGTCAAGCACATGGCCTGCTCCAGCGCGCGGGCGGTCACGCGCGAGTGGGTGCGCGACTGCGCCGGGCGGTCTCCGTGCCGCGTCCACGGCTTTCGCTGCGTGAAGATCCGCACGGTGGACACGCTCTATCGCGTGCACTGCGCCCGGCTGATCCAGCGCTTCAGCTTCGGCGGCGGAAGCTGAGCCGCCTGCAGCCGCGCCGGTAACAGGGGGGGTTGGGCAGATCGCGGACGTATGGCGGCCGAAATCGGCCCAACCCCCGCGTGGGGCCCCGCACCCCCTGGATCACCGGGCTCCCACGGTCGCCAGCGCGCTCTCGACACACGTCCGCGCGACCTGCTCGGGCGGGACCGTGAACAGGTCGGGGATTCCGGGGGCGACCTGGCGCAGGCCGACGCGGATGCGGGCGAGGTGCATCGCCCCGAGGACCTGGGTCCAGAGGATGTTGGCCATGTACTCCGGGTCCTCCACGTCGAACGTCCCGTCCTCCGCGCCGGCCCGCAGGACCCGGACCAGATAGTCGATGCAACCGGCCATCCCCTGGCCGAGGCGCAGCCACACCGACTCGGAGATGGCCTCGCGGAGCTCGCGCGCCGGGCGGTGCATGAGCGACAGCGAGATGTCGAGGAACGCCGGATAGCGCAGGCAGAAGTCGGCGTAGGCGGCGATCCCGCGCTCGAGCTGGGTTACGGGCTTCGCGCGCGCGGGTACCGCTGCGTCCAGCACTTCCTCCAACTCGGCGAGGTAGTCGGTGACGGTCAGGACGAACAGCTCCTCCTTGGAGGCGAACTGCCGGTAGATCAGCCCCCGAGCGATTCCGACCGCCTGGGCGATCTCCTCGATGGGCGCCTCGAGCATTCCCCGCTCGTCGAACAGGGCGCGGGTGGCCAGGACCAACTCGCGCTCGCGGCTGCGGCGCAGAGTCGTCTGCTGGGGAGCCGCCATGACGCCAGTCTAGCCCCAAATTGCTACGGTTGAGAACGTATGGTTGACAGTCGTTCTCATAGCCATGGCTGAGCGCGGTGCCCGGCCGAAGGTCCCCCGCTGGCGCCTGCGCGTCCTGCGCTCGATGCGCACGCTCTTCACGCCGCTCATGCCCGACGACTACCTCGAGCTGATCAACCCCCTGTGGTCCACGCAGGAGCTGAAGGGCCGTATCGAGCGCATCGAGCGCGAGACCGACGACGCGGTCACCGTCCTCATCAAGCCCGGCTGGGAGTGGGAGCCGCACGCGCCGGGCCAGTACCTGCGCATCGGCTTCGTGGTCGACGGCATCCACCACTGGCGCGCCTACTCGCTGACCTCCGATCCGGGCCGGCCCGACGGCATGATCAGCATCACGCCGAAGTTCGTCGCCGAGGGGAAGGTCACTCCCTACCTCGTGCGCGAGGCGCGCCCCGGCGTGATCGTCCGCCTCAGCGACGTGGAGGGGACCTTCACGCTCCCCGAGCCGCCCCCTGAGCAGATGCTCTTCATCAGCGCCGGCAGCGGCGTCACGCCGATCATGAGCATGCTGCGCGAGCTGGACCGGCGCGACAAGCTCGACGACGTCGTCGTCCTGCACTCCGCGCGCGCGCCTGACGAGGTCATCTTCGGCGACGAGCTGCGCGAGCTGGCGGGCCGCCATCCCGGCTTTCGCCTGCACGAGCAGCACACCGCCGAGATGGGCCGGATGGGCCCCGAGAGTCTCGACGAGCTCTGCCCGGACTGGCGCGAGCGCGAGGCCTTCCTGTCCGGCCCCGGCGACCTCCTCGACGCCCTGATCGAGCACTGGGAGCGCGAGGGGGACCCGGACCGCGTGCACGTCGAGCGCTTCCAGCCGATCATCGGCGGCGACGGCGGGGAGGGCGCCGGGGGGCCCATCAAGTTCATGAAGAGCGACATCGAGGCGGAGTCGGACGGCGGCACCCCGATCCTGGTGGCCGGAGAAGAGGCCGGCGCCGCCCTGCCCTTCGGCTGCCGCATGGGCATCTGCCACACCTGCGTCGGGCGCCTGTGCTCGGGCAAGGTGCGCGACCTGAGGACGGGCGAGGTCTCCGGCAGCCAGGGCGAGATGGTCCGCACCTGCGTGAACGCGCCCGAGGGCGCCGTGGAGATCGAGCTCTAGGACCACAACCCGAACGAACGACCGAGGAGCGACATGGAAACGATGATCGAGAGCCCGCTGGAGCGGCTGACCGACGAGCAGATCGACGAGCTCGGTCGCGAGTTCGACGCCATCCACGACGAGGTGTTCGCCGAGCTCGGCGACCGCGACCGGCGCTACATCACGAGCATGATCGACATGCACCGACGCCTGGTCGTGCTGGCCCGGGTGTTGCTGTTCGCCTCGCGCTACCGGCCCGCCTGGGTCGCCGGGACGGCGACGCTCTCCATGGCGAAGATCCTCGAGAACATGGAGATCGGCCACAACGTCATGCACGGCCAGTGGGACTGGATGAACGATCCGGACATCAACTCGGCCAGCTGGGACTGGGACTCGGCCTCCACCCCCGAAGCGTGGAAGCACTCGCACAACTACGTGCACCACACCTACACGAACATCCGCGGCAAGGACCGCGACCTGGGCTACGAGATCATGCGGATCGACCCGCACCAGCGCTGGCATCCGGTGTACCTGTTCCAGCCGCTCTACAACCTGCTGCTCGCCGCGTTCTTCGAGTGGGGGGTGGCCGCGCACGACCTGAACTACGACGACATCAAGTCGGGCGAGAAGTCCAAGGCGCAGGTGCGCCGCGAGCTGAAGGGCATGGCCGGCAAGGCCCGCCGTCAGATCGCCAAGGACTACATCGCCTATCCGCTGCTCAGCTCGCTCATCATGGCGATTCCCGACCATCTCGCCGCGCAGCGGCGCGCCGAGCCGGAAGGCCGCCTGGGCAAGCTCAAGGGCCGGCTGGGCCTGGGCAAGCGGCGCGTCACGGGCCGTGGTCCCACGATCAAGGGCTACTCGCCGCTGTCGCTGCTCACCGGTCCGACCTTCCGCTCGACGCTGAAGGCGAACTTCACCGCCAACATCGTCCGCAATGTCTGGGCCTACGGGATCATCTTCTGCGGCCACTTCCCCGACCAGACCTACACGTTCAGCAAGGAGGAGGCGGCCGACGAGTCACGCGGCGGCTTCTACGTCCGCCAGCTCCTGGGCGCGGCGAACATCCAGGGCAGCCCGCTGTTCCACGTCATCAGCGGGAACCTCGGCTACCAGGTCGAGCATCACCTCTACCCGGACATGCCGAGCACGCGCTACGGCGAGATCGCTCCGCGGGTGAAGGACATCTGCGAGCGCTACGACCTGCCGTACAACACCGGCCCGTTCCTCAAGCAGCTCGGAATGGTGCAGCGCACGATCCTGCGGCTCGCCTTCCCCGGCGGCCACCCGCGGCCCAAGCCGGGCCCGTACCGGTTCGGGAACGGAGCCGGCCGGGCGGCGAGCAACGGTCGGCCGGGCGCGAGGAGCGCGAGCGCCAGGGCGCGGAGGTTTCGGGGCCCGAGCAGCCGAGCGACGGGGTGCGGGTCGACCCGCCGCCGCGCGACTGATCACGAGACCGTGAAGCTGCGTTTCGGGACGGAGGGCACGCGGTTGACGGTGACGCTTTTCGTGCTCACGTTGTGTGCGCGGTCGACGGCCTTGAACGTGACCTTGTGAGGACCGACAGGTAGATCGCGCCAGCCGGACCATCGGCCCCTGAGCGTGCGCTTGGAGGTCACGCGGATTTGCTTGCCGTCGACCAGGAGATGGAGGGTCAGCAGGCCGCTGGCGTCGCGGGCCGATGCCTTGAAGTGGAGCGTGCGGGACGCCTTCTTGTTGTCGGCCGGCCAGGCGATCCTGATCTTGGCGCCTCTGCGGTCCACCCGCGTGCCGCACGACCGGTTGGGGCGCGCCCGGCCCGCTTTTTTGAAGGCGCTCAGCGCCGGGCGTGCGTGGCCGAGCCAGTCGTAGAGCCCGTAGCGCAGTGCGAGCAGATCGGCCGCGCCGAAGTCGGCCAGCGAGAACCAGGACGCCCTCTCCACGTAGGGGTCGGCCGCGAGGCAGGCGTACGCGCGGGTGAGGAACGCGGCCTGCTTGGCCGGGCTCACCCCGGCTGTCGCCTGATTCCCATGCGGACAGCGCCCCCCGGTGACCGACCAGCCCAGCTCGGTCATCCAGATCGGCTTGTCGTCGCCGTGATCGAGCATTGAGGCGCGTACCTCCCGGTAACCGGTGAAGGCCCAGCGCGAAACGCGCCCGTTCTCGTCGCGGCCCCCGACCCGCGGGTCGGCGAGGTTGCAGGCCGTGTCCGTATGCACTCCCACGAAGTCGAAGTAGCCCTTCGCGCCCGCCCCGTAGAGGCCCTCGACGAAGCGAAAATGGTTGGCGATCAGCCCGCCGACGCCGACCTTCGCGGCGGGGTCGGCGCTCTTGACGGCCGAGTAGGCGGGTTTGAGCAGAGCCGCGTAGGCGTCCGGCGTCGCCTCGCCCTCCCAGGAAAATGCCTCGTCGGGCTCGTTCCAGATCTCATACGCGCCGACGCGCCCGCGGAAGTGGGCGGCCAGGCGGCGCATGAAATCGGCGTAGGCGGCAGCGGGCGGCGGGGCATTCGGCGCGCCAGAGCCGGTCGCCCACGCCGGCGTCTGCGTGACGACGAAATAGACCGGGATCCCGGCCGCCTTCATCCGGTTCGCCAGCGCGTCGAAGCCGGACAGGATGTAGGGCGTGAACTGGCCGCGCTGCAACTCCAGCGCGCGCCAGGACGCGAACACCCGCACGTGCTTGGCCCCCGACGCGGCGATCTGAGCCTGGGTTCCCTGGTCGCCCGGGTTGGGGAGCACCACGCCCGGCTGCGCCGCTCCGGCGCTTCCCGGGTGCCACAGCAGCGCGACCACGCCGGCGCAGAGCGCCGCTCGCGCCGCATGGCGCGCGAAAGCCTTGGACTGGCTCGAACGCAAAGTCATCCCAAAACGACACGAGGTTTCCCCGCCGGCACACGGCTCCCCCGAGCCGAGCAGGGAGGCTAGACGACGCGGGGGTCGAGATGCGTCAGTGAGCGGCCGAGACCGCCGGTATGTCGACGGCGAGGCGCGTCCCGCGACCGGCGGGGCTGTCGACCGCGAACGTGCCGCCGATTGCTTCGACGCGATCACGAAGGCCCCGGAGGCCGAGGCCTGAGCCCTCGGCTGCGCCGCCAACCCCGTCGTCGACGACCTCGACGAGAAGGACGTCGGCGCCGTCGGCGATACGTACGCGTATCGACGAGGCGCGCGCGTGCTTCTGCACGTTCGTGATCGCCTCGGCGACGACGTAGTACGCCGTCGCCTCGACGGTGTCGTCGAGACGCCGCGACGGCAGCTCGAGCAGCTCGACCTCGACCGGCGAGCGTGCGGCGAGGTTCCTGATCGTGTACGCGAGGCCGAGGTCGGTGAGCATCGGAGGGTGAATGCCGTGCGCGAGCTCGCGCAGTTCGTCGATGGCGAGTGACAGCTCGGCCTCCAGGTCCTCGATCAGAACCCCGGCCTCATCGGGTGCCTGCTGCGCGCGCTCTGCGGCGAGGCTGAGGTGAACGGCAAGTCCTGTCAGGCGCTGCTGAGCTCCGTCGTGAAGGTTGTGTTCGAGCCGCCGCCGCTCGGTATCGGCTGTCCCGACGAGCCGAGCGCGCGAGGCGCGGAGTGCCTCGGCGGCCCTTTCCCGCTCCGACACGACAGCGGCCAGGCACAGGGTCGTCAGCGCGGACACGGCGAGGTAGAGCTGGGTGTTGAGGACGCTGCGCGTGATCGACTCGAAGACGAAGGGTCCCTGGAAGTGGGTGGTCTCCCACACGGTGAAACCGGCGGAGATCACGATGGCCAGCGTGGCGCCTCGCCGGCCGAAGCGAAGCGCAGCCCAGATCAGCGCCGGGAAGACGAGGTACGTCAACGGGCGGTGGGTGCGCAGGGCAAGCTCGCTCAGCCCGGCCACGGCCGCCAGCATCAGCGCGGCCTCGACCCCCCGTCCCTTCAGCCATCCGGGCGGTGGCGGGCGGTACCAGGCCAGGGCTAGCGGCACGAGGATCAGAGCTCCCGACGTATCGCCGAGCCACCACGTGCGCCACGTCCTTGCCATCTCGCCCGCCGAGATCACGTCCCCGAGCTGGAGCATGAGCGCCCCGACCGTGGCGCTGATGGCGGCCCCTGTGGCGATCGCGAAGACCATGGACGCAAGCCCGCCGACGGTGTCGAGGGGCGAGCCCTGTCGCACGAGGCGGCGCATCAGCAGCGTTGCCACGAGCACCTCGGCCATGTTCCCGCACGTCTGGCCCAGCGCCGAGCCGACCGGGAGAACGCTGTAGTTGTTCGCGAGCAGGTCGCCGATCAGCACACCGGGCCAGAACCGCAGCCCGCCGAGGTAGAGGAAGGCGATCCCGACCCCGACCGGAAGCCAGACGATGGCGGCGACCGGGCCGGTGAATTCGAGTTCGTAGCCGAGCTTCGCCGCGCCGTAGTAGGCCGCGGCCAACGTCCCCACCCCGAGCAGGTAGCGAAGGCGCTCGCCCCCTGGCAGCGCAAACGCTCGCCAGCGCCAGGAGACCGCCTCGGTGCTCGCCACGCCCTCAGACACTGGACGTCAGGCTACTACCGGCGGGGAGTTGTGCTCGCCCGGGAGCCTGACCGGATGCCGGCCAGGCTCCCGCGACGATGATCAGGTTCGAGCCCGGTCGTCCGGCAGCTCCTCGCCGTACACGACGAGGCCGTGGATGACGATGATGCAGATGGCGAAGATGCCCAGCGACCAGAACGGGTAGTTCCCGCCGACCGACAGCAGCGCGCCGATCGCGCCGAGGGTGGCGGCGGCGATCCCGATCACGCGGCCGTAGATTCCACCGCCGAACAGCGAGAACCCGGCTGTGAGTTGGATTACGCCCAGGATCACCGTGATCCAGCCCCATGTGTGAAGGCTCGAGAACACGTAGCTCGTGTTGCCGACGAAGAATTTCGCATCGCTGATGGCGGCGATGCCGTAAATGATGTTGAGCGTGCCCGCGATCAGCAACAGGATCGCGGCGAACACCGCACGGCCCAAACCTCTCATCTGATGTCCTTTCTTTCGCGCAGCTTTGCGGTCAAATGCAACCGTGCGCGTAGCTGCGGCGCCTCACCCCGATTGGACGATTTCTCCGCGCCGCGTCGCCGCGGCCAGGGGCCTTCAGGCGCCGGTCGTCAGAAAATCCAGCGCCGTCAGCAGCGTGAAGAGCGTGACGACGAGGAAGAGGGGGATCTGGGCGCCGGACAGCCCGGCATGCACCTCGGCCGCGAGCTGGGTGCGGGCGGGAAGGGCGGTTGCGGGCGGGGCGATGAGCGCGTTGGCGGCCAACGTGATCGTGATCGTGCCCACCACGCCCAGCGCGAAGGCGATCCAGGCGAGGGTCGCCGGTTCCCCGACGAACAGGTACACGACGATCAGGGTGAGCCCGCCGAGCGCGGCCATCATCTGTGCGCCGAGCAGGGCGTGGCCGATCGTCACCCCGTGACCCAAAACCAGGCCGAGGCCGGCGACGAGCAGCCACATCGCGAGCGCGAGCCATTCCATCCTGCCTGGGATGGAATCGGACGGTCAGGGAGCTGGCCTCATGCGAACGGGGTGAGATTCACCCGCGGCCCGAGCCGCCGTGGACCCGCCACAGCCCGCGCAGCGTCGCCGGACATACGTCTTCCTTGCGGATGAACGCACGAGCCCCACAGGCGCGAGCTGCTTCAGCACCCTCAACGAGATCGTCGCCGGAGACGAGCAGCACGACCGTGTCCGGATACGACTCGGCTGATGCGCCGGGCCAGCTCGAAGCCGCTCATGCCGGGCATGCGGACGTCGACGATGACCAGCGCGGGTCGCAGCCGGTCGACCGCTTCGAGCGCGTCGGCCCCGCCCGGCGCCTCGCCCACCGCGGTGAACCCAGGCGTGGCGGACACGACCTCGCGGGCGACGGTGCGAAAGCCGGCGTGGTCGTCGACCGTCAGGACTCGGACCGGGGAATCGGCCTGGGCTGAAACCTGCATCTCCTCCTCGTGGGGACTCCGCGCTGTCCCGCCTACCCCGAACGCTCTCAGCCATGCCCGGGGGCGCGCAATGGGGCCCGCCCGTGTCACTCAAGCCCGTGGCATCCCCGCAGGTGAGGATGCAAGCCCCCCAGGGCGGTGGCGAGTATCGTGGGTCAGCGTGAGCATCCGGGTTGTGCTCGCGGATGACAGCCTGATCGTCCGCGAGGGAATTCACCAGTTGTTGGAGGATGAAGACGGGATCGACGTCGTCGCGTCCTGCGGTGATCTCGACGAGGTCAGCGACGCCGTGCGCAGTCTCCGCCCCGACGTGGTCGTGACCGACATCCGGATGCCTCCGTCCCATACCAACGAAGGCATCCGCCTCGCCGAGGCGCTGCGGGCTTCCGAGCCCACGCTCGGGGTCGTCGTTCTCAGCCAGTTCTCCGAGCCGGAGTATGTCCTGGCCCTGCTCGAATCGGGATCGGACCGGCGCGCCTACCTGCTCAAGGAGCGCGTCCGTGCCCGCGCCGAGCTGCGCTCGGCGATCGAGGTCGTCGCCGAAGGGGGCTCGGTCATCGATCCGAAGATCGTCGAGGTTCTCGTGGCCGCCAAGGCGCGGGCGCAGGCGTCGCCTCTCGCCCAGCTGACTCCGCGCGAGGGCGAGGTCCTCGCCGAGATCGCCCAGGGCAAGAGCAACACGGCGATCGCGGAGTCGCTCGTGCTGACGAAGCGCGCGGTGGAGAAGCACATCAACTCGATCTTCCTCAAGCTCGGTCTGGCCGGCGCGGAGGACGTGAGCAAGCGCGTGACGGCCGCGCTCCTGTTCCTCGCCGAGCCGCAGGCCCCAGCGCCAGATGGGGACGGCGCCCGTCGAGAGTGATGCGCCCCCCGGGCGCCGAAGGTCAATCGGGGGGCCGACCCGGCGGAAGGCGCGAGTTGAGCTCGGAGAGCCGCGACTCGATCCGCTCGAGCCTGGCGAGTACCGGGTCGTCGGACGTGGAGCGGCGGTGCCGTGCCTGCTCGATCAGCATCGCCGTGATACCCGCGGTGACGACCGTGAGCAGCGCGATCCCGTTGAGCATGAGAATGGCGCCGATCAGCCGTCCCACCGTGTCGTGTGGCACCACGTCGCCGTAGCCGACCGTCGTCACCGTCTGCAGCGCCCACCACATGGCGTCCCAAAGACTCGCGAAGTCCTTCTTGTCGAGCAGCCGCGCAGCCACCCCGCCGCTCACGGTCATCAGCAACGAGGCGCCGGCGATGATCGTTGCCGCCCGCCCGGGCGTGATCGCACGACCAAACAGCGCCCGCTCCACCAGCGGCCGATGCCGTCCTGCCAGCGGCGACCGCTCGTCTGCGTCCATCAGGCGGTCGACACTCGGGCTCCGGGCACGTGGCCGACGAGTATTGCGGCTCACTCGGCCGGACTCCCGCTTTCACGCATCAGCAGCAGCGCACCGATGAGGAACCCGAGCGCTCCCAGAGCGGTCGTGAAGTTCGCCGCGCCGAGGTCCAGGATGCTCCCCGTCTTGGGCACGACGAACGAGGCGATCGCGGAAACGCCGAAGGCCACCGAACCGGCGAGATTGACCGCGGCGATCCACCAGTCGGTCGTACGCGTCTGCCGGCGAACGCCATGGCCGCCGACCTCGACGTACGCCAGATAGCTGGCCACGAGGAAGCACGCGCACCCGAACACGTCCGGCGCCCACACGAGCCGATTCGTCTGATGGACGTCCAGCCCGGTCTTCATCGCGTTGAACGTGTTCACGTTGAAGAAGATCGTCCCGGCAAGCTGGATCAACGCCGCCCACCAGTCGCTGCGTCGCGGCTCCGCCTGGAGGAATTGGAGCAGCGCCGCCGAGGTGAAGAAGATCGACCCGACGAAGAACACGACGCCGACCGCTCCCGAGCCGACGAGCTGCTCGAATCCCGGGAACGGCGCGACGAGGAAGCAGGTGGAGCCCACTGCGAACAGGACGCCGATCCACCACGAGGCGCGGCGCGGGGCCCACCACCGGCGCAAGATCATCCGATTTGGGGGAGGCGGCCGCCGGTCGGGCGCGCCTACGGTCGGGCGGAGATGTCGGCCGACGAACAGCACGCGCTCCTCGAGCAGCTCGACGCCCTGGCCGAGCAGTACGGAAACCGCTTCCTGCTCGAGCCCGCCCCCGACAACCAGCTGCCCGAGCACGGCATGCGCTCCATCGATGCCATGCGGCTGATCGGGGAAGAGCTCGTGCTCGACGGCATTCCCATGCGCAACCTGGCGACCTTCGTGACGACGTGGATGGAGCCGGAGGCACAGCGGGTCATCGCCGAGAACCTCCACCGCAACTTCATCGACCACGCCGAGTACCCGCAGACGGCGGAGATCGAGCAGCGCTGCATCCGCATGCTGGCGGACCTGTTCAATGCTCCCGGGGAGACGACGGGCGCCCGGACGCAGGGATCGTCGGAGGCGATCATGCTCGGCGCGCTCTCGCTGAAGTGGAAGTGGCGCGGCCGGCGCGAGGCGGCCGGAAAGGGAACCGAGCGGCCCAATCTGATCTTCGGCGGGGACGTGCACGTCGTGTGGGAGAAGTTCTGCCGTTACTTCGATGTGGAGCCACGCATCATTCCGCTCCAGCGCGACAAGTACACGATCGGGCCCGAGGACGTC
Organism: uncultured Actinomycetes bacterium; assembly: GCA_963842605.1. Taxonomy (GTDB): domain Bacteria; phylum Actinomycetota; class Thermoleophilia; order Solirubrobacterales; family Solirubrobacteraceae; genus AC-38. The sequence goes on along the minus strand of CAWJGV010000011.1, from coordinate 356,831 downwards.
GAGCCCCACATCGACGAGAACACCATCGGGGTCGCCGCGGTGCTCGGGACGACATTCACGGGGCACGCCGACGACATCGTCGGGATCAACGACCTCCTCATGCGCCTGCGCGACAAGCAGGGCCTCGACGTCCCGCTCCACGTCGACGCGGCGAGCGGCGGGTTCGTGTGGCCGTTCCTGTACCCGCACTCCGAGTGGGACTTCCGCCTCGAGCAGGTTCGCTCGATCAACGTCTCGGGCCACAAGTTCGGCCTGGTCTACCCCGGGATCGGCTGGCTCGTGTTCCGGGAGACGAGCGACCTGCCCGAGGACCTCGTCTTCTACGAGAACTACCTCGGCAAGCGCGACGCCACGTTCACGCTGAACTTCTCGACGGGCTCGGCGATGGTGCTCGCCCAGTACTACAACTTCGTGCGCTTCGGGCACGAGGGCTACCGGTACATCATGGAGACGATGTGGGCGAACACGCAGACGCTGGCGAAACGGATCGCGGAAATGCCCGAGTTCCGGCTGGTGGGCGGGGAGGGCGAGGAACAACTCCCGCTCGTCGCCTTCCAGCTCGACGGAGACCAGGAGTTCGACGAGTTCGACGTCGCGTCGCAGCTGGCCTCGGAGCGGGGGTGGATGGTTCCGGCGTACACGCTGCCTCCGGACGCCGACCACATCAAGATCATGCGCGCGCTGGTCAAGCTGACGCTCGGCCGCACGCTGGTCGACACGCTCGGCGACGACATCGCGGAGGCGTGCGAAACGCTCAAGAAGAAGGGCGGCCTGCACGAGATCGACCGCAAGCGCGTGAAGACCGGCGTCGGCTACTAGTCCGGCGGCCGGGTGGCATGGCAGACACGAGCCAGGCTCCTGCGCCCACTGGCGGCGAAACCTCGACCGCACCGGCGCGGGCGCAGCTCGTCCTCATCTCGCTGATCCTGGTCGCGGCCGTGGCCAACCTCAACCTGGCCGTGGCCAACGTCGCGCTGCCGGACATCGGCAAGGCCTTCGACGCTGGCCAGACCGAGCTGAACCTCGTCGCCGTGGGCTACTCGCTCGGTCTCGCCTCCTCGGTGCTGTACCTCGGGGCTCTGGGCGACCGCTACGGGCGCAAGCAGCTGCTCCTCCTCGGCACGGGCCTGTCGATCCCGATCTCCCTGCTCGCCGCCTTCGCGCCGTCCATCGACGTTCTCTTCCTCGCGCGGCTCCTCGGCGGGATGGCGGCGGGCATGGCGTATCCCACGACGCTGGCTCTCATCACCGCGCTGTGGTCCGGACCGGAACGCACGAAGTCCATCGCGCTGTGGTCCGCCCTCGGCGGGGGGATCTCGGCGCTCGGCCCCCTGATCGCGGGCGCGCTGCTCACCCAGTTCGACTGGGGCTCTGTCTTCTTCGTCACGTTGCCGCTGGCCGTGGTCGCCCTGTACATGGCGTTCCGCTACGTCCCCGCCCACGTCAACGAGGCGACGGATCCGGTAGACAACCTCGGCGGGATCCTCTCGGTCGTGCTCGTGGCGGCGCTCGTGCTGGCCATCAACTTCGCGGCGGTTCCCAACGCGGGGGCCGTGGCGGTTGGGCTGGGGGCCATCGCCCTCGCCGCGGCAGTGGCGTTCATCATCCGCCAGCGCCGGGCTGCGTCGCCGCTCTACGACCTCGAAGTGGCGGGCCGGCGGATCTTCTGGGTCGCGGCGTGCGCCGGGATCATCGTGTTCGGGACGCTCATGGGAGCGATGTTCGTGGGCCAGCAGTACCTCCAGAACGTCCTCGACTACTCCACCCTGGACGCGGGGCTGGCGATCCTCCCTGCCGCCGCCGGCATGGTGGTGGTCGCGCCCCGCTCGGCGAAGCTGGTGAACGCCCGCGGGGCCCGGTTCACGCTGCTGATCGGCTACGTCTTCTGCCTGCTGGGCTTCCTGGTGATGCTCCTCCTGTGGAAGGAGGACATCGCCTACTGGAAGGTCGGCCTGGGGTACGCCCTCATCGGGATCGGCGTCGGCTTTGCCGGCACGCCGGCCTCACACTCCCTCACCGGCTCGGTTCCGGTCCGTCGCGCCGGGATGGCCTCCGGGACGGCCGACCTCCAGCGCGACCTGGGGGGCGCGATCATGCAGTCGATCCTCGGCGCGGTCCTCACGGCCGGCTACGCGAGCGCCGTCTCGACGGCCGTCGCCGGCTCCCCGGACAAGGACAAGGTCACCAATCAGGTCGAGGCGGAGCTCCAGAAGTCCTTCTCCAGCGCGGCCAACGTCGCGGACCAGTACCCGCAGTACAAGAGCCAGATCATCGCCGCGGCGAAGACGTCGTTCCTGCAGGGCGACGAGTGGGCCTACATCGCCGGGATCGTGGCGATCCTGCTCGGCGCGGCGCTGGTCTTCTTCCTCTTCCCCAAGAAGGAGCGCGAAGAGGAACTGCTGCGCGGCTACGCCGCCGAGGACTCCGCCTGACGCTCACCCCGCGCGGAGGATGCTTCCTCGCCTCCGCGCGTCGCCCGAGCGCCCGCTGCACCGCGAGCGCCACGGTGCCCCCCGTGACCAGCATCGTGACGTTTATGCCCAGGACCGCCAGGGCCTCGGTCGCCTTCTCGAGCTCCCCCAGGCCGGCCGCCACCCCGAGGTAGGCGGAGGCCGGGATCGTGGTGACGGAGATCGCGACGCCGACGGCGGCGCTCGCCCGGCTCTCGAGCGCCAGCATGCCGGCGATGCCGGCGACGAATGCCACGACAACGGTCGAGCTGTTGACCGTCGTGAGCCCGTTCAGCGGGCCCTTTCCGAGGGCGAAACCGGCGGGAAGCAGGCCCAGGAGATCGAGCAGCGCCGTGAGCACAGCGGCGGTCAACCAGGCGACCCCCAGTCCCACGGCCAGCGTAATCAGCGCGCGCCGGACGAGGCGGACGCGACCCAGGGTCAGACCCACGCACATCGCGGTGATCGGCAGCAGGTCCGGGCTGACGGCCATGGCGCCCACGATCAGGATGTCGTTCTCGTAAAGCACGCCGTAGGCCGCGATGACTCCGGCGACAGCCATGAAGACGAGATACCGAGCGACCGGGCGCGCGTGCTCTCCGGCCTGACCGAGCAGGTCCGCCCAGATGAGATTGGCGCCCTGACGGCGAGAGGCTCCAGGCTGGATCGATTCCACTCGCAGCAGCTCGACGTCCTCCGACGGCACGCCGACCTCTCGCACTGCGTCCAGCGCGGGATCGGCCGCGTCGGCGCGGAGATTCGCGGTCACCAGGGCGCCGCCGCCGCGATCGCGAACCTCGTCCCAGGTGATACGGCGCGCGCCCGGGAGCCCGGACAACCTCTCGGCGACCTCCGTCATCAGCGGCGAGGCGCCGAACACGCGGAGCTGGAGCACGGTTCGAGACTAACCGCAGCTCGCGGAGCGGAATTCACCCCGTTGGCATGATTTTCGCGGCTCCATCGGCATGTACGGTGGTGCGATGACGACCAAGGCGAGGGTCGTGGTGGCCGGAACGCTGCCGGCGGCGGGCCTCGACCTGCTCCGAGCGCGATTCGACGTCGAGGCCGGCGGCGACCGACCTCGAGGCCGGGTGGCTGCGGGAGCACGCCGCCTGGCGCCGCGGCGATCGTGGCCAGTCCGAGCATCCCGGTGGACCGCGATCTGCTCGACGTCGGCCGGGCCCGTCCCTGAAGGTCGTCTCCAACTTCGGCGTGGGTCACGACAACATCGACCTCGACGCCGCGCGGGCTCGAGGCGTTCGCGCCACCAACACGCCGGATGTCCTGTCCAACGCGACGGCGGAGCTCGCCGTCGCGCTAATGCTGGCGACTGGCGCGACGCATCGCCGAGGGCGACGCGCTCGTCCGCCGGATCGAGTGGACGAGACCGGATCCGCGAGCGAATTCCTGGGGACGTGAGCTGGCCGGCGCCACCGTCGGGCTCGTCGGCTTCGGGCGCATCGCCCGCCGCGTGGCCGAGCTGCTGCGGGGGTTCGAGGTGGCGCTTCTCTTCACGTCCCGCTCGGACCGCGCCTCGTCGACCGGCGCCGAACGGCGAGAGCTGCCCGATCTACTCGCCGCCGCCGACGTCGTCAGCCTCCACGTGCCGCTCACGCCGGAGACCAGACACCTGATCGACCGGGCGGCCCTGGCGACGATGAAGTCGCGGGGCAATCCTCGTTAACACGAGCCGCGGCGCGGTCGTCGACACGGCGGCCCTGGTCGAGGCGCTGCGCTCCGGGCACCTGGCCGGAGCGGGCCTCGACGTCTACGAGGACGAGCCGCACGTCCCGTCGGAGCTGCGCGAGTTGCCCCACACCGTCCTGCTTCCGCACGTCGGGTCGGCCACCCGCTCGACCGGGACGCGATGGCCCGGCTGTGCGCCGAGAACGTCATTGCGGTGATCGATGGGCGCGAGCCACCGGCGGCGGTGGCATAGATGCCGGGGTCGCGGGCCGAGGGCAACGTCAGCGCCGACGAATTCAGCGCCCTGTTCGAAGCCGTCAGCAACTGGGGGCGCTGGGACCGCGACCCCGAACGCGGAGCGCTTCATCACCTGACCGCAGAGCGCATCGCCGGCGCGGCCAGGCTCGTACGCGACGGGATCAGCGTCACGCTGAGCCTGCCGCTGGCCACCGAGCCGGTCGCGAGCAATCCGTCGCCCGCGGACCACCACATGACCATGCTCAGCGATACCGACATCGGCTCGGGCTCGCTGCGCTTCGCCAAGGACTACGTGGGTCTCGATTACCACAACGACGGACACACTCACATCGACGCCCTGTGCCATGTCGCCTACGAGGGGTCGCTCTACGACGGGCGGCCGCAGGAGGCCGTGACGGCGGACGGAGCCGCGGTCGAGGCGATCGAGGTCCTCAAGGACGGGCTGGTCGGCCGCGGCGTCCTGCTCGACATCCCGCGCGTGCGCGGCGTGCCCTGGCTGGAGCCCGGCGAGCACATCTTCCGCGCGGACCTCGAGGGGGCCGAGCGCGAGCAGGGCGTCCGGGTCGAGGTGGGGGACATCCTCCTGGTGCGCACCGGGCACGCCCGGCGCCTGGCCGAGCTCGGGTCCGTGGGAGACCGCGACCGCCAAGGCCGGGCTGCATCCCACCGCGATGCCGTTCGTGGCCGAGCGCGGGGTGGCGGTGCTGGGCAGTGACGGCAACAGCGACACGGCGCCGAGCAGCACCGAGGGCGTCGACTTCCCGATCCACGTGCTTGCCCTCAACGCGATGGGGGTGCACCTCCTCGACTACCTGCAGTTCGAGGACCTCCGCGTCGCCTGCGAACGAGCCGGGCGCTGGGAGTTCCTCCTCGTCGCGGCGCCGCTGCGCATCGTCGGCGGCACCGGCTCGCCCCTCAACCCGATCGCGATCCTCTGAGTCAGGAAATCACCCCATCTGAGTGAGGACGTGAGACCGCAGAACGAGTGACCTACCGGACATGACCACTGCGGTACGACCGGGCCAGCGCACCGCCGCGACCGCGGACACCGGCGCCCCGCAGCCCGCCGACGTGTTCGTCGTCTTCGGCATCACCGGCGACCTCGCCAAGGTCATGACCTTCCACTCGCTGTACCGCCTGGAGGCCCGCGGCCTGCTGGACTGCCCGATCGTCGGCGTGGCGGTCGACGACTGGACGGTGGACGACCTGCGCGAACACGCCCGCACCAGCATCGAGGGCTGCGGCGAGAAGATCGACGACGAGGTCTTCGATCGCTTCGCGGCGCGCCTCTCCTACGTGCCCGGCGACTTCGGGGACGACGGCACCTACGAGCGCGTGGCCGAGGCCATCAAGGGCGCGCGGACCCCGGTGTTCTACCTCGAGATCCCGCCGTCGCTGTTCGGGATGGTGATCAAGGGGCTCGCCGGGGCGGGTCTGACCCAGTCGGCCCGGGTCGTGGTCGAGAAGCCCTTCGGGCACGACGTCGCCTCGGCGGCGCGCGCTCAACGAGCAGGTCCACGAGTACCTCGACGAGTCCCAGCTGTACCGGATCGACCACTTCCTGGGGAAGATGGGGCTGGTCGAGATCCTCTTCCTGCGGTTCGCCAACACGATGTTCGAGCCGGTCTGGAACCGCAACTACCTCTCGTCTGTCCAGATCACGATGGCCGAGAGCTTCGGAGTCGAGGACCGCGGCCACTTCTACGACCCCGTCGGCGCCCTGCGCGACGTGGTCGTCAACCACCTGATGCAGGTGGTGTCGGCCACCGCGATGGAGCCCCCGTCGAGCGCCGACGCCGCGTCGCTCAAGAACGCGATGGTCTCGGTCTTCGAGGCGATGCCCGCCGGCGACCCGGCCCACTACGTGCGCGGGCAGTACGACGGCTACTGCGACATCGACGGCTGCGCTCCCGACTCCGCGACCGAGACCTACGCCGCCCTGCGCCTGGACATCGAGAACTGGCGCTGGTCGGGCGTCCCCTTCTTCATCCGCACGGGCAAGTGCCTGCCGATCACGCAGACCGAGCTGCGTCTCGTCTTCCACCGGCCGCCGCGGCTCAACTTCCAGGTCGGCGGCGGATCGCGGCGCCCGGACCCCGACCAGCTCATCGTCAAGCTCGACCCCTCGACCGGGATCAAGCTGCTCGTCAACGCCCAGCGCGCCGACAGCGCCAAGCCCGAGCACATCAGCCTGGACATGGAATTCGCCCAGGAGGGCGGGGAGGGGGCGACGCCCTACGAGGTCCTCCTCCACGCCGCGATGATCGGCGACAGCAAGCGCTTCACGCGACAGGACAGCGTCGAGGAGGCCTGGCGGGTGATGCAGCCGCTGCTCGACTCGCCTCCGCCGGTTCACCCCTACGTAAAGGGATCGTGGGGCCCGGAGGAGGCCGACAAGCTGTTGTCCGGCCACGGCACCTGGCACGAACCGTGGGTCGGGGCATGACCACGGCCAAGTCGAAGAACGCGCGGGCGCCAGCCAAGCCGGGCGGGGACGGCAAGGCGGACGGCAAGCGGGAGACGCCCGCGCCCCAGAGCGCGGCGGCGCCGTCCCCGTTCACGCCGATCGCCGACTACGCCTTCCTCTCCAACTGTCACACCGGCGCTCTCATCGCCCCCGATGGCGCGGTCGACTGGCTCTGCGTGCCGCGGTTCGACTCGCCCAGCATCTTCGGATCGCTGCTCGACCGGGGGGCCGGCGCGTTCCGGCTCGGGCCCTTCGGCCTCAACGTTCCGGCGGCAAGGATCTACGAGCCGGGGACGAACGTCCTGACAACGACCTGGCACACGTCGAGCGGCTGGCTCCTGGTCCGTGATGCGCTGACCATGGGCCCGCGCAGGCATCAGGACGAGATCACGCCGCACACCCGGCCCCCAGCCGACGAGGACGGCGATCACATGCTGGTGCGCATGGTGCTCTGCCTGGCCGGGCGAGTCGAGATCGAGCTCGAGTGCGAGCCCGTTTTCGACTACGGCCGCGAGCCCGCCGAGTGGAGGCTCGTAGACGGCGAACGCCAAATGGCCGACGCCAGCGGGGCGGACCAGACGGTTCGCCTGCGGACGGACATGGCGCTGGGGATCGAGGGAGAGGCCATCCGGGCGCGCCACACGCTGGAGCAGGGAGACCAGATCTACTGCGCCCTGTCGTGGGCCGAGGGCCTGGCGACACCGGAGGACATCGACGAGGCCAACGGTCGCATCGCCGCCACCAGCACCTACTGGCGCAACTGGATTCACGGCGCCCGGCTCGTCGACCATCGGTGGCGCGAGCCGATCCAGCGCTCCGCCCTGGCCATCAAGGGGCTGACCTACATGCCGACCGGCGCGACGGTGGCTGCGCTCACGACCTCGCTGCCCGAGACCCCCGGGGGCGAGCGCAACTGGGACTACCGCTACACGTGGATCCGCGACTCGACCTTCACCCTCCAGGCCCTGCATTGGATGAACCTCGACTTTGAGGCGGACGAGTTCATGCAGTTCATCGCCGATCTCGAGGTCAACGATGACGGCGCCCTGCAGATCATGTACGGAATCGACGGGCGCCGCGACCTAACCGAGTCCACGCGCGACGACTTGTCGGGCTACGCTGGAGCCCACCCCGTGCGCATCGGCAACGGGGCCTTCGACCAGCGCCAGAACGACGTGTTCGGCGCCGCGCTCGACTCGATCCTGCTGCATACGCAACGCAGCCAGCGGCTGCCGCGCCGATTGTGGCCGATCGTGCAGGCGCAGGCCGAGTGCGCCACCAACGTCTGGCGTACCCCGGATCAGGGCATCTGGGAGGCGCGCGGCAAGCCGCAACACTACGTCTCGTCCAAGCTCATGTGCTGGGTCGCCCTCGATCGCGCCGCGAAGCTGGCGCACATCCGCGGCGAACCCAAGCTGCAGGATGGCTGGCGCGCCACCGCCGAGGAGATCAAGGAGGACATCCTGGCCAACGGAGTCCGCGACGGCGTCCTGCGCCAGCACTACGACACCGACGCGCTCGACGCGTCCGTGCTGCTGGCGGCGATCTTCGGCTTCCTGCCCGGGGACGACGAGCGCCTGCGCGCCAGCGTCCTGGCCATCGGAGAGGACCTCACGGAGCAGGGCTACGTCCTGCGCTACAAGACCGGCGAGACCGACGACGGCCTGGCGGGAAAGGAGGGCACGTTCCTCATCTGCTCGTTCTGGCTGGTGTCCGCGCTCGCGGTCATCGGCGAGATACAGCGCGCTCGCGACCTGATGGAGCGCCTGCTGCGCGTCTCCTCGCCGCTCGGGCTCTACGCCGAGGAGTTCGACGCCGACACCGGCCGCCATCTGGGCAACTTCCCCCAGGCCTTCTCCCACCTCGCCCTGATCGAGGCCGCGGCGCGAATCATCCTCGCGGAGCGCCTGGAGGAGCTCGGATAGGCGCCGTCCTCGAGACGATCCGGCTCGAGGCACCCGGCGACGACGGCCTGAAGGCGGCCTTCGCTCCGTCTGCGAACCTCGTCCTGCATTCCCTGACGCACGCCGGCCGGGAGCTGCTAGCGGTGAACGACGGCCTGGAAGCCTATTTCGAGCGCGGGAGCGACGATGGGCGTCCCCCTCCTGTACCCGTGGGCCAACCGGCTCGCCGGGTTCACCTACGACGCGACCGGCACTCGGGTCGCCCTGCCCCCCGACACCACACTCGTCAATCGAGATCCCGCCGGCCTGCCGATCCACGGAGCGCTGCCCCGCCTCCTGCGCTGGGACGTCGTCGATGCCACCACCACCGACTTGACGGCCCGCCTCGAGTGGACGCGGACGAGCCCGGCGTTCGACGTGTTCCCCTTCGCGCACCGGCTCGAGTACCGGGCCCACGTGAGCGGCAGGACGCTGCAGATCGCAGTCACGCTGGAGGCGACCGAGGACGACACGGTCCCGGTCTCGTTCGGCTTCCACCCGTACCTGCGCATCCCGGGAGGCGCGCGGGCCGACGCCGCGCTCACGCTGCCCGTGCAGCGCCGGCTGGTGCTCGACGGCTCGATGATTCCGACGGGCGAGACCGAGCCCTTCGACGCCGGGACGCGCGCGCTCGGCGACACGACGTGGGACGACGGCTTCCGCGACCTGCTCACGCCTGCGACATTTGTCCTGAAGGGCAGCGATGCCGAGGTCTCGCTGACGTTCCTGCGCGGCTATGACTTCGCCCAGGTGTTCGCCCCGCCCGGCTCCGACTTCGTCTGCTTCGAGCCGATGACCGCGCCGACGAACGCGCTGGTGAGCGGCGGCCCGGACCTCAACCTGGTCGCCCCCGGCGAGAGCTACGAGGCGGCCTTCGAGATCACGGTTGAGCCGGACCCGGGTGGGGTGCCTCGGTCTCCTCGATGACGCTCCGCTGCTGGAGCGTGAAGAGCAGGACGATGGAGGGAACCACGACCACGACCGCGACGCCGAAGACGATCAGAACCGCGGTCAGGGTGGCGCTGGGCGCGGCCCCGGCCGAGATCTTCAGCGTGGTGGGAAGCAGGTACGGGTGCTGGGCGACGCCCCAGCCCCAGATCACGGCGACGACCGCGCCGATGGCGAGCGGGCGAGGGCCGCGGGTCGAGGCCGCGGCGCAGCAGGACGACCACGCCCGCCCCGCAGAGCGCCGACAGGATGACGAGAGGCAGGCCGTCGCTGGTGAGGCCGTCGTAGACGTAGCGCGCGTCCTCGTGGAGGACGATGATCCCGGCCGCGCCGAGCACCCCCGCCACGACGGCGGCCGCCAGCGCTCGGGTCGTGAAGTAGCGCTCGAGGTCGGCGGCGCCGGCGCGCCGAGCGTCGCTGACCAGGAACACGGCGGCGAGATAGGCGGAGGTGGCGACGAACAGCGCGCCCACGACCAGCGAGAGGGGATTGAGCCAGCTCGTGATGGCGTCCCCCTCGGCGTTGCCCACCGGCACCCGGCCCGAGGCGATGGCGCCGACGACGGTCCCCATGAAGAACGGCGTGAGCAGCGAGGAGTAGCCGAAGAGGATCCTCGCCCGATTCCTTCCCTTGACCTTCCGGGCGGTGTTCTGGAAGGCGAAGCCCGAGCCGCGTAGAACGATCCCGAGCGCGGCGAGGCTCAGCGGGATGAACAGCGTCGAGGTGATCGCTTCGAACGCGTCGGAGAAGCCCGTCCAGAGCACGACCAGAACGAAGATCAGCCAGACGTGGTTCGCCTCCCAGACGGGGCCGATGGCCCAGTCGATCAGCTCGCGCGGGCGCTTGCCCCGCTCGCCGCCGCCGGCCAGCAGGGCCCACACGCCGGCTCCGAAGTCGGCCCCGCCGAACACCGCGTAGAACGTCACGCCGATCCACAGGACGGCGGCGACCGCGTCCGCGGTGCTCATCTCGGCTCCTCCGAGAGCGCCGCCGCGGGCGCGCTCGGACGCGGTCCGTACGGCATGTCGCCCTCCTCGACCTCATCCGCCGCGCGCCAGCGGCGCGCCATCGCCTGCAGCGTGATCACCGTCGCGACGCCGAGCACCGTGTAGAGCAGCAGTACGAGCGTGAACGTGACCCAGACGCCGCTGGCGCCGGTGACCGCGTCCTTCGTCCGCATGACCTCGTAGACGACCCAGGGCTGGCGGCCGACCTCGGTCACGATCCAGCCGCACTCCAGCGCCACGATCCCCGACACGCCGGACACCGCCACGGCGCGCAGGAACCACTTGGTCTGTGGCAGGTCGCGCTTGCGCCACCAGACGAAGCCGAACCAGAAGCCCAGCCCGATGAGCGCCGTGCAGATCCCCACCATCGTGTCGAAGGCCCAGTGGAGCATCGTGTTCGCGGGCGGCCGGTCGTCGGGAGCCACCGTGTCGAGGCCCGTCACTTTCGTATCCGTGTTCCAGCCGACCAGGAAGGAGTCGAATCCGGGGATCCCGAGGCCTCCCTTGACGCCGCTCGACGTGCAGCGGCCGTAGATGTACTCGGTCACATGCGTCGAGGTCTTCTGCACGCACTCCATGGCCGCGAACTTGACCGGCTGGTGGTCGGCGATCGAACGGGCCGCCGTGTCGCCGACCGCGAACTGGATCGGCGTCGCGATCGAGGCCACCGTCAGCGGGATGATCAGGCCGAGGCGGTGGTAGCGATCGCGCCGCCCGCGCAGCATGCCCACCGCGTACACCGACGCGATCAGGAAGCCGCTGACGAGATAGGCCGCGAGGATCATGTGCGGCACCTCGTAGGGAACCGCCGGGTTGAAGATCACTTTCCAGGGGTCCACGTCCGTGACCTTGCCGTTGGAGAGCGTGTAGCCCTGCGGCTGGTTCATCCACGAGTTGACCGCGACGACCGAGAACGCGCCCCCGATCCCCGTGATGGCGACGGGCACCCCCGCCCAGAAGTGCGTCCAGCCGGACAGGCGCTTCCACCCGAAGATGTAGATCGTGAGAAAGATCGCCTCGAGGAAGAAGAAGATCCCCTCGATCGCGAAGAGGATCCCGAAGACGCTGCCGAAGCGACCGGTGAACGCCGGCCACAGGAGACCGAACTCGAACGACAACACGGTGCCGGTCACGGCGCCCACGGCAAACGTCACGGCCGCCACCTTCGACCAGCGCTGGGCGAGCAGGAGCGCGTCGGCGTCGTCGTGGCGCAGGCCGCGGTAGTGGGCGATGAGCATCATCAACGGGAAGGCCACACCCAGCGAGGCCAGGATGATGTGGAAGCCCAGCGTGAATGCCATCTGGCTTCGCGCGGGCGTGAGCTGCGACGAGGCGAGCGTCAGGACGGAGCTCAGCATCCGACCGCCTCGGGCGTGGTCATCGCAGGGATTCGACGCTCGGCGGCGTGCGCTCGACGCTCGACAAAGGTCCTTCGATCACCTGACTCCCGAGGTGGCCGGTTCGCGCGCCGAGCCAGTCGAACAACACTTTGATGCGATGTCCGGGCGCGCCGCCGAGATAGTAGAGGTGGACGCCCAGGTAGGTGGCCAGGGCCAGGCGGCCGGAGAGCTTCAGGCCCCTGACTTCGCAGATCGCCTTGCCCCGGCCGATGACGGCCAGCGCGCCCTTGTCGAGATACTTGAACGGCGTCGACGCGCCCGGCCCGCCCTTCTTTATCCCGGCCGCGACGTGGCGTGCCTGTTGGATGGCGACGGTGGCCAGGCCCGGGAGGGGCTTGCCGTCGGGTCCCTCGAGACAGGCGACGTCGCCGATGACCGAGATCTCGGGATGGCCGGGTACGGTCAGGTCGGGCTCGATCTCGATACGCCCGGCGCGGTCCGTGGGCGCCCCGGCGGCGTCCGCGAGGGTCTTGGTCAGCCCGACGGGACGCACGCCGGCGCCCCAGATGACGGTCCGGCTGGGGATGCGCTCGGTCTTTCCGTCGACCTCGATGGTCACCCCCCGCGCATCGATCGCCGTGGCCTTGACGCCCTCGCGCACGGTCACGCCGAGTTCCTCCAGCCCGGAGGTGGCCTTGGCGGAGAGCGACTCCGCGAAGGGGGCGAGCACGCGCTCGCCGGCGTCGAGCAGGATCACTCGCGCGTCGTGCGGGCCGCTGCGCGACGAAGCCCCTCATCTTCGAGTGGTGGGCCATGGTCGCAAGCGCTCCGGCGACCTCCACTCCCGTAGGGCCGCCCCCGATGACCGCAAAGGTCAGCCACTCCTCGCGGGACGCCTCGTCGTCCGCCCGCTCGGCCTCCTCGAAGGCGCCGTAGATGCGGTTGCGCAGGTCCACGGCGTCGGCCAGGGTCTTGAGCCCGCACGACACGTTCGCCCACTCGTCGTTCCCGAAGTAGGCCGTCTCCGCGCCGCACGCCACGATCAGGCTGTCGTAGCCGAGGCGCTCGCCCCGGTCGAGAACGACTTCGCGCCCCTCGACGTCGACGTCCACCACCTCGGCCATCAGCACGGCCGTGTTGTGGCTGCGTCCCAGCGACGAACGGATCGTCGCCGCGCATTCGCCCTCCGCCACGGCTCCCTCCGCCACCTGGTAGAGCAGCGGCTGGAACAGGTGGTGGTTCATCCGATCGACGAGCGTCACGTCGACGTCGGCCCGCCGAAGCTTGCGGGCGGCCGCCAACCCGCCGAAGCCGCCCCCGACGATCACGACGCGGCGCCGCCGTCCCGGCCTCTCCTCAGGCTCTGGCGACGGACTCATGCGAGGTTGCCTTCGCGCCCAGCCGCTCGAGGAGGTGGTCGCCGACTCGCAGGGCGTTGGCCATCGCCGTCAGCGCCGGATTCACGGCGCCGATGCTCGGGAAGAAGCTCGTGTCGACGACGTAGAGGTTGTCGACCTCGTGGGCTCGGCAGTCGACGTTCAGGACGGACGCCTCGGCGTCCTGCCCGAAGCGGCAGGTGCCCGCCTGATGGGCGCAACCGGCGACCGGGATCTCGTTCTTGAGGTAGGCGTGCCGGGGGAGCAGGTGGTCCTGGTGCATCCCCATGTGGGCGAGCATCGACTTGAGCTGGTGGAACAGGCGCTGCTTGGGCTCGTCGTTCGTGGGCGTGTAGACGAGGCTCACGCGGCCCTCGCCATCCACGGTGACACGGTTGTCGGGCCGCGGCAGGTCCTCCGTCGAGAGCCAGAAGTCGACGGCGTGGCGGGCGACCTCCTCCAGCGAGCGAGTCGGCGCCAGCTTGGTCTCGATCGGCTTCTCGCCGTGGAACATCGGCGCCTGCGACTTCCCGACCATCTGGATGTTGCCCATCGGGAACTCGAAGGCGTCGCTCGCGAAGTAGTAGTCGTTGACCCCGAGGGTCTTCTGGAAGACCGTCGGATTCTCTTCCTTGGAGAGCGCGAGGACCGCCTGGCTGTTGTGGAACATGTAGTTCCGTCCGACCTGGTCGGACCCGTTGGCCAGGCCGTTGGGGTGCTTGTCATTGGCGGAGGAGAGCAGCAGCTTGGCCGAGTTCGCGGCGCCGCAGGACACGACGACGATGTCGGCCGCGAACGTCTCGCGCTCGCCATCGTGTTCGACCTCCACCTCGGTGACGGCGCTGCCCGCCGAATTCGTGTGGAGCCCCACGGCCCTCGCGTTCGTCATGAGCGTGACGTTGTCGTGCTCGAGTGCGGGTCGCACGGCCAGGACCTCGGCGTCGGACTTGGCGTGCACGAGGCAGGGGAAGCCGTCGCAGTCGGGGCAGCGCACGCACGCGCTGAACGGCATGTTGCCCTCGTTGAGCATGATCCCGCAGGGGGCGTGGAACGGGTGGTGACCGGCGGCGGCCAGGTCGTCGGACAGCTGCTGGATCCGGGGCTCATGGGACACGGCGGGGAACGGGTAGGGCGCGCTGGCCGGTGGCTCAGTCGGGTCCTCTCCCCGGGCACCGTGGACCTGGTAGAGCTGCTCGGCCTGGGTGTAGTAGGGCTCCATCTCGTCGTAGCCGATGGGCCAGGCGGGGGAGACGCCGTCGTGGTGTTGGAGCTCGCCGAAGTCCTCGGCTCGCAGGCGATACAGCGCTGCGCCGTAGAGCTTGGTCGCCCCGCCGACGAAGTAGTGCACCTGGGGCTGGAAGCTCTTGCCCTTCTCGTCGTACCAGGTGTCGTCCGACACGTAGCGGTTGTCGACGAACACGTCCTGCGCCAGCCAGTTCTGCGGCTCGCGAGTCAGCCAGTCACCGCGTTCGAGCAGCAGGATCCGCTTGCCCGACGGCGCGAGGTGCCGGACCAGCGTGCCTCCACCGGCCCCGCTGCCGATGACGATCACGTCGTAGGTGCTCACTCGCTGGACGTTCGTCCGTCGGGCTCCTGTCCGCATCACCCGTTCGGGGTGAAACTGGGCTCAGCGCAGGCGTCAGCCCGGCACCAGGCGTCAGCCTGGCGCCGGCCCGGTGTCCAGGGCGGCCTCGACGTCGTAGCCGATCGCCAGCGCGAGGTCGGGCGCCGCGGCCACGAGACGGGCGAAGCCCACCGCCGGACCCACGGCCGCGAGCACTCCGATGATCTCCTCGTCGGTCGCGCCGGCCGCGTAGGCACGTTCCACCGTCAGACGGTAGGACGCCGGTGCCGCGCCGAGAGAGACCAGGGCGCCGAGTCGCACCAGGGCATGGGCCTTCGGGTCCAGTCCGCACTCGCCGTGGTCCGCAAGCGCAGAAGCGACCGACCTCTCGTCGTTGAGGGCCAGCCGGCGAAGCAGGTCTTCGACTCGATCCACAATTCCTCGCGGAGCGAGCGTAGGTGCGGGTGTCCGGGGGCGCCTCCCCCGATGTGGATGATCTGCCCTGGCCGCTCTCAGGCGGTCTCGTTGATGTCCAGCAGACCGGTTTCGTCGGCCCGGACGACCGCCTCGGCCCGCGAGGACGCGTCGAGCTTGCGGTACAGCGCGCGCGCGTGCGTCTTGACGGTGTTCGGCGAGACGTAGAGGCGCTCCGCGATCTCGCGGATGGACAGGTGGCTGGGGAGGAACTGGAGCACCCGGAGCTCGGC
This sequence comes from uncultured Actinomycetes bacterium, assembly GCA_963842605.1. GTDB lineage: Bacteria > Actinomycetota > Thermoleophilia > Solirubrobacterales > Solirubrobacteraceae > AC-38. The sequence continues at coordinate 341,085 of CAWJGV010000011.1, read as the reverse complement.
CGTGGTGAGCGAGAGCTGCTGCGCCCCGGCGTGCGCGGCTCCCGGGGCCGCCTGCTTGCGCGTCTCCTTCAGCCACCGGTCGAGGACCGGAACCTCCGGGACGTGGCGCACGGCGCGCGCCGCCTCCGTGAGCAGTGTCCGGGCCAGGGATACGTCGCTGAGCCGGAGGGCGGTGCGCGCCAGGACGATGCGCGTCTCGGCCTCGTACCAGGGGAAGAAGTCGCTGAGGGCCGCGAGCAGCGCCCGCGACTGGCGGAGATCCCCGGTGGCCTCCTCGATGCGCCCGCGCCGGGCGCGGACGAGACTGGACACCGCGAACACGAGGGCCTCCGTCGGGTACTCGGTGATGCCCACGCGCTCGACCTGCGCGAGCGCCAGCGCGGCTCGGGCTTCGCCCGCGTCCCAGTCCTCCTCGTCGATCGCGACGAGCGCGAGCTGGGCCAGGCAGAGGGTCTGGACGCCCGGAGACACGGCAGCGGCTCGCCGGGCCGCTTCCTCGAGCGCGCTCCGCGCTTCCGCCGGGTCGCCGCCGAGATGGAGCGCCACGCCCTCGAACAGGCGGCACAGCGGGCGCCACGCGCTTCCCTCAGGCTCGAGCTCGTACGCGCGGACGGCGTCGTCGCGCATCGTGTCCATGCCGCTCTCGCCGCCGCTGGCCTGGAGGATGGTCAGCCCCGCCTCGAGCTTGCCCGCCCGCTCGGCCGCGCCTTCCCGACGGAGCGCCACGCCCGCTTCCTGCGCCCAGTAACGCAGCCCGTTGCCGTCGCCCGTCACGAGCCCGATGGTCGCGGCCACCAGAGCCAGCGAGGGATGGCTCCGGACCTGCTCGTCGCTGAAGCGAGCCAGCCACCCCTCCACGGCGTCCAACCGACCGCGCGGGATGAAGTCCGGGATATGACCCCACAGCAGGTCGCCCGCCTGGGCGATATCGCCCGAGTCGATTGCGTGCTCGATCGCCCGGTCGGGATCGCCGTGGTCCTCGTACCACGCGCTCGCGCGGCTGTGTAGGCCGGCTTCGGCCTCGGGCTCCGTGCGCCGCAGCTCCGCGCGCAGCACGTCGGCCAGCAGCGGGTGATAGCGGTACCACTCGTCACGCCGGTCCAGCGGCACGAGGAGGAGGTTCGATCGGGACATGGCGGTCAGGGCAGTCGCCCCGTCCGTCCGGCCGAGCACCGCATCGCACACCGGGCCCGCGAGCCGGTCGAGGACCGACGTGTGGGTGAGGAAGCTCATCTCCTCCGGGGCAAGTTGCGAGAGCAGCTCGTCGCGCACGAAGTCGACGACGAGCCGGTCGTCGCCGCCGAACCGCTTGAGAGCCCGGCGCTTGTCCGGCTGGTCCCGCAGGGCGAGTGCCGCGAGATATAGCCCCGCCGGCCAGCCCTCCGTCCGCCGCAGCAGCGCCGCGATGCCGTCATCGTCGGGCTCGAAACCGGCCAGCTCCAGGAGGCCGGCCGCCTCATCGGCCCGCATCGCGAGATCCGGCGCCCGGAGCTCCACGACCATGCGATGGGCGCGCAGGCGACCGATGGGCAGCCCGGGATCCCGGCGCGAGGCCACCGCGATCTGCGAGCCCGGCCGCACGTGCTCGATGAGATCGGACAGCGCGCGCAGGGACTCGGATGCGTGGAGGCGGTGCGCGTCGTCCAGGACGAGCACGAAGGGAGACGCGGACCCTCGAGCGTGCGCGACAGGTGCGGCAGGACGACGTCGGCGATGTCGGGACGAAACCCCAGGCTGTCGAAGACGTCCCGCTCGATCGGCTCGACGTCGTGAAGCGCGTTGGCGATCGACGCGAGCAGATGGGCCGGATCGTTGTCGCGGTCGTTCACCGAGAGCCACGCGAACTGCCGGGAATCCTGGTCTCGCCATTCGGCCAGCAGCGACGTCTTCCCGTATCCGGCGGGCGCGACCAGCAGCGCGAGCGGAGCGCTGGAGAAGCCGAGCAGGCGCTGAACCAGTCGTGGGCGCGGAACCAGCCCGGGCCGGATCCGCGGGGGGCGGTTCTGGGCGTCGAAGAGCGCCGCCTCGACCCGTTCTGTCGCGCGGCTGCCTACGTCGACGGCCACCGCGGTGGTGATCGTCCCGGGCATCCCCTAAAAGGTACGTCCGCCGGACCGGTCCGACGAGGAGGCGCGCTTGCCTGTTTGCGGGCAAGGGCGCACCACCCCGGGTTGGGGGCGCTCACCGCTGTTGCCTGGGCGCTGGAGACGGATCACCCGAATCGGGACGAGGCTGCCGCCGCTCTCACGCTTACCCTGGCGACCATGGAGCACGGTCATTTCTGGCGGCGGTCGCCCCGGGTCGGCGCGGCTGCGGACGAGCCCGCCGAGATCGAGGTCGCGGAGTTGACGCAGGCCCTCGCCGCACCCGGCTGGCTTCGCGACGCCGGGGCGACGGCGTGGTTGCTCGTCGGCATCCGCTCTTCCTGGTCGGCGCCGTCTGGATTTTGTCCCTGACCCAGACGATCGTCGGCCCGGTCATCGCGGCGACCGTCGTGGCGGCGGTCGCCTCACCCCTGGTGAGCTGGCTCCAGCGCCATCGCGTGCCTCGTGGACTGGGCGCCGGCCTGGTGCTGCTTGGGATCGTCGCCGTCGGCGTCGGAATGTTCGTGGCCGTGATCGGTGGGATCACGAGTCAGAGCGGCGACGTGAGCCACGAGCTCTCCGGCGCTCAGGACACCATCCAGGGCTGGCTCAAGGACATCGGCGTCGACTCGAGCACGGCGTCGGACGCCAGGCAGCAGGCCAGCTCGTCGTCCACCGACGCGTTCAACGCCCTGGTGCACGGCCTCGCGGGCGGGCTCAAGAAGATCTCCTCCCTCGTCTTCTTCTGCGTCCTCACCGTGCTGAGCCTCTTCTTCCTGCTCAAGGACGGCCCGACGATCCGCGCGTGGGGCGAGCGCCACCTCGGCGTGCCCGAGCCGGTGGCCCGGACGATCAGCGGGCGCGTCCTGCAGTCCTTGCGCGGCTACTTCTTCGGGGTGACGATCGTCGCGGCGTTCAACGCGGTCGTCGTCGGCCTGGGCGCTCTCCTGCTGGGTGTTCCGCTGGTGGGGACGATCGCGGCGGTCACCTTCATCGGCGCCTACATCCCGTACCTCGGCGCGTGGAGCGCAGGGGCGTTCTCCGTCCTGATCGCCCTCGGTGGCGCGGGGACGGACGCCGCGGCGGGGATGGCGGTGCTCCAGCTGCTCGCCAACGGGATCCTCCAGCAGCTCGTCCAGCCGATCGCCTACGGGGCCGCACTGGGGATCCACCCGCTGGCGGTCCTCATCGTGACGATCGCCGGCGGCGCGCTGTTCGGCGCGGTCGGCCTCATCCTCGCCGCCCCGGTCACGTCGGCCATCACGCGCATCTCGGCCGACCTCTCACGAGCGCGGGCCGACCAGGAGGAGCCCGGGGCGGGCGCGCCGGCCCCCGGTGCCGCTCCGCCGTAGGCGCTCCCGAACGACGATCGCCAAGGTTCATCCGATCGGGGTGATGCCGGCGACCGCGCGTCCGGGTTCCATGGGTCGGTGAGCGAATTGTCTGCGTCCGCGCCCGCGTCCATGGTGGGCGCGGAGTTCGTGCGGCTCGGCCGTGCGGCGTTCCTCATGGGAACGGATTCGGCAGACGGCTATCCGGACGACGGCGAGGGGCCGATGCACGAGGTCGCTCTGGGGCCGTTCGAGATCGACCGCCACGCCGTGTCCAACCGCCGCTTCGCGGCCTTCGTGGAGGCGACCGGGCACAAGACCGAGGCCGAGCGCTTCGGCTGGTCGTTCGTCTTCGGCGGGTTGCTGCCCGACGACTTCCCGATGACCAGCGGGGTGGCCGCGGCTCCCTGGTGGCGGCTGGTCGAGGGGGCGAGCTGGCGAGCGCCCGAGGGACCGCACAGCTCGATCGCCGACCGCGACGACCATCCCGTGATTCACGTGTCGTGGAACGACGCCCGGGCCTATTGCGACTGGAGCGGCACGCGCCTGCCCACGGAGGCGGAGTGGGAGTTCGCGGCGCGAGGCGGGCTGGCGCAGCACCACTTTCCCTGGGGGGACAGACTGGAGCCCGGCGGCGAGCATCGCATGAACGTCTTCCAGGGCTCATTCCCCGCCGAGAACGAAGCCGCCGACGGCTATGCGGGAACCGCTCCGGTCGACGCCTTCCCGCCGAACGGCTACGGCCTGTTCAACGTGACCGGAAACGTCTGGGAGTGGTGTCAGGACTGGTTCTCGCCCTCGTACTACGACGTGAGCCCGCGGCGCGACCCGCGCGGCCCGGCCCAGGGCACGCATCGCGTGATGCGCGGCGGCTCCTACCTCTGCCATCGGTCCTATTCCGCGCGCTACCGCGTCGACGCCCGCAGCGCGAACACGCCGGACACCTCGACCGGCAACCTCGGTTTCCGCTGTGTCCACGACGTCTGAATCCCACCCTTAACGGATGAGGCCCAGAACCCGATCGCGCGGTGAGGTACGGTGGGTTCCCCCGGAGCCCCAGCCCACAGCACCACGAACGGAGGCATGATGGAAGCGCACGAGGAAGAGGTCGGCCCCGTAGACATCATCGTCATCGGCTATCCGGCCGGGTCGCCCATGACCGGAGAGGCCGCCGACATCCTGGTGGGCCTGGTCGACGCAGGAATCGTCCGAATTCTGGACGCCATGTTCGTGGCGAAGGACGAGTCCGGCGAGGTCTCCGGCTTCGAGGCCAAGGGCCTTGACGACAAGCACGTCGGGAGCTTCGCGGTCTTCGATGGAGCGTCCTCCGGCATGCTCGGCGACGAGGACATCGCCAGCGCGGGAGAGGTGCTCGAGCCGGGAGAGGCCGCGGTCATCATCGTCTACGAGAACCGCTGGGCGGCGCCGTTCGCCGCCGCGGTGATGCGCAACGGCGGCCAGCTGCTGGCCAGCCGGCGAATCACCGTGCCCGAGGTCATCGCCGCCCTCGACGCCGCCGAGGCGGCGTCCTAACCGAGAGGAGAGAACGCATGCCAGGTCTTCTTCGCGGCATGGCCCGCACGGCGGTCGTCGCCGGCACTGCCACTTCCGTCTCCAACCGCGTCAGCCGGCGCCAGGCCTCACGCTGGTCCCAGCAGGAGGCCCGCCACCAGCAACAGCAGTACGCCGAGCCCCCTCCGGCGGCGCCGCCGCCCCCGCCGGCGAGGACCGCGTCCAGCAGCTCAAGGACCTCGCCGCCCTCAAGGAGCAGGGCGTCCTGACCGACCAGGAGTTCGCGAGCGAGAAGGCGCGCGTCCTCGGCAGCTGAACCCGCGCAGCGGCGAGCCGCGCCGCCCCGCCGGACTCCGAGGAGCCCGGCGGGGCGTTGATGATCAGGCCTACGCCGCCTCGCGCAGGGCGGCGAGCTCCGGGCGGCGGCTGAGGGACTCGAGGCCGCGCCGCTCCAGCTGCTCGACGACCTTGGGCGAGACGCCGAGCTGCTTGCCGGTCTCGGTCAGGCTCCGCGGCGGCTCGTCGTTCGTGCCGTAGCGCAGCGCGATGACCTGGCGCTCGCGGTCGGGGAGCGTATGCAGGGCCCCGGCGATGACTCGCCGCAGCTCGTTGTTCTGGGCCTCTTCCTCGGGCCCGTCCGCGTCGAGCGGGATGAGCGTGCCGAGCGAGGTCTCGCCGTCCTCGCCGACCGGCGTGTCGAGGCTCACGGTGTCGCGGTCGATCTCGCGAATGTGCTCGATCTCCTCGAGGGTGAGCTCCGCGGCCGTCATGAGTTCCTCGTCGGTCGGGTCGCGTCCCAGTGACGCCGCCAGCTCACGCTCGGCTCGGCGGAGCTTGCGCACCCGCTGGCCGACGTGCACCGGAAGGCGCACGGTGCGCCCGGTGTTCCCGGAGCCGCGCTGCATCGACTGGCGAATCCACAGCACCGCGTAGGTCGAGAAGCGATAGCCCTTTCGCCAGTCGAACTTCTCGCTGGCGCGGATGAGCCCGAACATGCCCTCCTGGACGAGATCGGCCATGGAGAGGCCGGATCCCAGGTACCGGCGCGCCTGCGAGACGACCAGTCGCAGGTTCGAGTTGATCATGCGCTCCTTGGCCTCCAGGTCGCCCCGCTCGATCCGCTTGGCGAGCTCGATCTCCTCCTCGGGAGTGAGCAGGGGGTACCGGCGCGACGCGTTCAGCAGGAGGTCGAGCGAATCGACGGTGACGTCGATCGCCTCGGAGGCCTCCGTGGCGTCCGGCTGGTCCAGCGCGGTCAAGGGGTTGATAAGTGTTTCGTGCATCTGATTCCTTGGTCCATATCCGACTTGTGGACTAGGGATTATAACTCTTTTGCTTGCGAACGCAACTAATCCGCCAGGCGTCGGCCAGGCGTGAGCCGGCCGGCGTTCAGCGGCGGGCGAAGCGCAGCGGCGGGTCGTAGACGGTGGCCAGGCGGGCCAGCGTCAGTGCGCCCAGCATCAGACCGAAGTCGCGCAGCGCGATGTCGTAGAAGCCGGAGTAGGTGAGGAGGTTCACGATGATCCCTCCAAGCCAGGCGGCGACCACGTAGGCGCCGTAGCGCGGCTTGAGCGCCACGAACACGCCGGCGACGATCTCGGTGACGCCGACGAAGTACATGAACTCCTGTCCTGTGCCGGGAGCGATGTCGTTGATCCAGGGCGCGAGGTAGTTCGGCCAGTGGACCATCACGTTGAAGAACTTGTCCAGGCCGAAGGCGATCGGCGCGACGGTGAAGGCCAGCCGCAACAGAGCGAACGCCTGGTATCGAGGATCGCGCCAGTCGGCTGGGGCCGTCGCCGCGCCGCCGCCGTTTGCCGACGCCGTGCGGTCATAGGTCGGGATGCGCTCCTTGGTTGTCGTGGCCATCGCGGAACTCCTTTGTCGTGTCGGGGCCGTCCACCCGATGTGGACGGGTTGATTTGAGTTGGCGTCGGCTCGGCGCGGTTTCTTACGAGGTAAGACGGGCGGCGCGGCCGTCGCCAACACGGACATGAGCTCAAGCGCGCTAGCCACGGTGAGCGGCGGTGTTAGCGTGGCCGCGATGCCCGAAGCTCCGCTCTCTCTCGTCCCACGCGGCCCCGACGCCGAGTCGGTGGGTTGGATAGAGGCGCTCTCCGGCGCCGGGCGCCAGAAGGAAGAAGCGGTCGAGCGCCTGCACGAACTGCTCCTGCGGGCCTCCTATTTCGAGATCGGGCGCCGCCGGAACGCCCTCGGCGCCGAGCGGGCGGGCGAGCTCGACGACCTCGCCGTCCAAGCCGCGGACGATGCGCTGATGGCGATCATGCGAAAGCTGCACACCTACCGTGGCGAGAGCCGCTTCACGACGTGGGCCTACAAGTTCGCCCTGCTCGAGGCGGGGGTGAAGGTCCGCCGGCGCGCGTGGCACGGGCGCGAGGTCCCGCTGGAGGACGAGGGCTGGGCGCGCCTTCCCGATCGCGGCTCCTCGCCCGGCGAGGACGCGGAGACGACCGAGTTGATGGGCGCGGTCCGCGACGCCATCGCGGACTCGCTCACCGCCCACCAGCGCCAGGTGCTGGTCGCCGTCACCCTCAACGACGTGCCGATCGACGTGCTGGCCGAGCGGCTGGCCACCACCCGCGGCGCCCTCTACAAGACGCTGCACGACGCCCGTCGCAAGCTGCGAACGCGCCTCGCGGAAGACGGGTTCGACCCCGAAGGAGGAAGCAAGTGAGTGACTCCGGGCCCCGGACCCCCGACGATCTGCTCGGCCGCGTGCTCGGCCCCGCCGGGCCCGAGCTGACGTGCGAGCAGTGCTTCGAGCACCTCGACCGCTACGTCGAGCTGGAGCTGGCCCACGCGGACGCGGACGCCGCGATCCCGGGGATGAACGCCCACCTGACGGGATGCCCGGCGTGCCGCGAGGACCACGACAGCCTCGCCGCGCTGCTGGCCGCCGAGTAGGGCTGCGACCTCCGGTCCCGGGCGGCGGGAAGAGTCTCCCCGCCGCCCGTCCCGGATCCCGACGCCCCGCGTGCCGCGACTACGAGGCGAGGCGCTTGCGCAGCAGGTCATTTCCCTGCTCGGCGCCCTTGCGGCTCGCCTCTTGGGCGCGCCGGTCTGGGGGAACGCATACCCAGCGGTCGCAGGCGCTCACCCCGCGCACGTGCGTAGGGGTCAGACCCCTTGAGCTCGCCTCCGACTCAAGGGGTCTGACCCCGCTACGGGCTCGCCTGGATCAGGTTGCGCACCTCGCGCACGGCGACGGGCAGCGTCGTCAGGTCGAACACGCGGCCGACCCGGATGTCGGTCAGCGTCTGCAGGCAGCGCTCGGCCGCCGGGTTGGCGGCGACCCAGTCGGTCACGCGGCTCTCGACGTCGTCGCCCGGCTGGCTGTCTCGCAGCACCTCGGCGGTGAGCGCCCGGTGGAGCGCGAACAGGTCGTCGCGCAGCGCGGCGCGCGCCAGCGCGCTCCAGCGGTCGGCGCGCGGCAGGTCGAGGATCCGGTCGCGCAGCCAGTGCAGCTCGAGCACGCTCCCCAGGCGGAAGTGGACCGCCGCGACGACCTCGACGTCGAGGTCCGTCTCGCCGGCGACGTCGACGATGTCGAGCGCCGAGAACATCGAGCTCAGGCCGGCCACGCGCGCGGCCAGCGCCGCCGGCACGCCCGCCGCCTCGAGCTCGGCGGCGCGCTGGGTCACCGGCCCGCCGTCGGCGCCGAGCAGGCGCGCCACGGAGTCGTAGAGCACCTCCGCGCCGGGCGCGAAGTGCTCCACGGTCGCGGCGATGTTCATCGGGGACCGGCGATTGCGCAGCAGCCAGCGCGACCCGCGCTCCACCAGCTTGCGGCCCTCGAGCAGCATCTCCACCTGCAGCTCGGCGGAGATCGAGTTGTCGAGCGCCTCGATCTCCTTCCACTGCGGGCGCATCCCGAACACCTCGCGGGCGACCGTGTACGCGCGCGCGATGTCCGAGGCCGGCGCGCCCGACTCCTCGTGCATGCGGAAGGCGAACGTCGTGCCGCCGCCGTGGAGCAGGTTGTTGACGACCTGCGTGGCGACGATCTCGCGCCGCAGCCGGTGCTCCTGCATGCGCTCGCCGAAGCGCTCGGGCAGCGGGGCGGGGAAGTAGTCCTGGAGCTCGGCGGACAGATACGAGTCCTCGGGGACGTCGGAGTCCAGCAGCGCGCGGTAGAGGTCGATCTTGGCGTAGGCGAGCAGCACCGCGAGCTCCGGCCGGATCAGCCCCCTGTGCTCCTGCTTGCGCTCGGTCAGCTCGTCGTCGGCGGGCAGCGCCTCGAGCTCGCGGTCGAGCTTGCGCGAGCTCTCGAGGTAGCGGATGAAGCGGGCGTGCACGTCGAGCATGTCCGGCGCCTGGGTCTCGGCGAGGGTCAGCGTCTCGGTCTGCTCGTAGTCGTTCTTGAGCACCGAGGCGGCGACGGCGTCGGTCATCTCGACGAGCAGCGCGTCGCGCTGCTTGCCCGTCAGGTCGCCCTCGGCGACCGCGACGTCGAGCAGGATCTTGATGTTCACCTCGTGGTCCGAGCAGTCCACGCCGCCGGAGTTGTCGATCGCGTCGGTGTTCACGCGCCCGCCCCCGTGCGCGTACTCGATCCGCGCGCACTGGGTGAGGCCGAGGTTGCCGCCCTCGCCGACGACCCGGCAGCGCAGCTCGCGCGCGTCCACGCGCACGTGGTCGTTGGCCTTGTCGCCGGCGTCCGTGTGCGTCTCGGAGCTCGCCTTCACGTAGGTGCCGATGCCGCCGTTCCAGAACAGGTCGACGGGCGCGCGCAGCAGCGCGCGGATCAGCTCGTGCGGCGTCATCGCCTCCTCCTCGACGTCCAGGAGCTCGCGGATCTCCTTCGACAGCGGGATCGACTTGGCGCTGCGCGGGAACACGCCGCCGCCCTTCGAGACGAGGCTCATGTCGTAGTCGGCCCACGACGAGCTCGGCAGCTCGAACAGGCGCTTTCGCTCCTCGAAGGAGCGCGCCGGGTCGGGATCGGGGTCGATGAAGATGTCGCGGTGGTCGAAGGCGCCGACGAGGCGGATGTGGGGGGAGAGCAGCATCCCGTTGCCGAACACGTCGCCCGACATGTCGCCGACCCCGACGACGGTGAAGTCCTGGGTCTGGACGTCATGGCCGAGCTCGCGGAAGTGGCGCTTGACCGACTCCCAGGCGCCGCGGGCGGTGATGCCCATCGCCTTGTGGTCGTAGCCGCTCGAGCCGCCCGAGGCGAAGGCGTCGCCCAGCCAGAAGCCGTACTCGCCGGAGATCTCGTTCGCCACGTCGGAGAAGGTGGCCGTGCCGCGGTCGGCGGCGACGACGAGGTAGGGGTCGTCCTCGTCGTAGCGCACGACCCGCGGCGGGGGAACGATCTCCCCGTCGCGGATGTTGTCGGTGACGTCGAGCAGGCCGCGGATGAACGTGCGGTAGCAGGCCAGCACCTCCTCGGGCAGGTCCTCGCGTGAGCGCGGCGGGCGCTTGACGACGAAGCCGCCCTTGGCGCCCACCGGCACGATCACCGCGTTCTTGACCATCTGCGCCTTCATCAGCCCGAGGACCTCCGTGCGGAAGTCCTCGAGCCGGTCCGACCAGCGCAGCCCGCCGCGAGCCACCGCGGCCGCCGCGCAGGTGCACGCCCTCGACGCGCGGCGAGTAGACGAAGATCTCGAACTGCGGACGCGGCAGCGGCAGCCAGGGCAGTCGCGAGGGGTCGAGCTTGAACGACAGGTAGGGCTTGGAGCCGCTCTCGCCGGGCTGGAAGTAGTTCGTGCGCAGCATCGCCTGGATGACGGCGAGGAAGTTGCGCAGGATGCGGTCCTGGTCGAGGCTCTCGACGTCGTCGATCGCCTGCTCGACGCGCGCGGTCGCGCTCGCGGCCTCGCGCTCGTCGGCCCGCGCGGGGTCGAAGCGGGCGTGGAAGAGCTCGATCAGCATTGCCGCGACGTCGGGATGGGCGACGAGCGCCGTCTCGACGTAGCGATCGCTGAAGGTCGTGCCGGCCTGGCGCAGGTAGCGCCCGACCGCGCGCAGCACCGTGATCTCCCGCGCGGTCAGCCGCGCGCGCAGGACCAGACGGTTGTAGCCGTCGTTCTCGACCTCGTCGCGCCAGGCGCGGATGAAGGCGTCCTGGAAGGACTCGCGGATCTGGTCGGCCTGGAGCTCGCCCTCGTAGGTGAGGCCGAAGTCGTAGATCCAGGTCGCCGCCCCGTCGCGCGGCTTGAGCTCGTAGGGCCGCTCGTCGGCGACCTGCACGCCCATGTTCTCGAACATCGGCAGCATGTCCGAGAGCGCGAGCGGCGCGCCGGTGCGGAACACCTTGGCCCGCAGGGCGCCGGGCGCCGCCTCGAGCGGGCGGTAGACGACGAGCGCGAGGTCGTCCTCGCCCAGGCTCTCGATGCGCGTGATGTCGGTCACCGCCGAGCGGGCCACCCAGTCGGCGCGGTAGGCCGTCGGGAAGGCGTCGCCCCAGCGCCGGTACAGCGCGTTGCCGCGCTCCTCCCCGTGCTCCTCGACCAGGGCCTGCGCCAGGTCGTCGACCCACGAGCGCGTGGCCTCGAGGATCCGGCGCTCGACCTCGGCGGTGTCGGGCTGGCGCATCTGCCCGGGCTCGCCGTAGAGCATGTAGTGCAGGCGGACGAGCACCGACTCCGAGACGCGCGTCGTGTAGTCGATGCTCTGCGCGTCGTAGGCCTCGCGCAGGATGCGCTCGATGCGCCGCCGGTTGTCCGTGTTGAAGCGGTCGCGCGGGACGAAGATCAGGCAGGAGAGGAAGCGCCCGAACGCGTCGGGGCGCACGAACAGCCGCACCCGCTGGCGCTCGCCCAGGTGCAGGATGCCCATGGCGATGTCGAACAGCTCGTCGACCGAGGCCTGGATCAGCTCGTCGCGCGGGTGGGACTCGAGGATCTCGATGAGCGCCTTCTCGTTGTGGCTGCCGGGCGGGAAGGTGGCCCGCGCGAGGACCGCGTCGACCTTGCGGCGCAGGATCGGGATCTCGCGCGGGTTGGCCTGGTAGGCGGTGTGGGTGTAGAGGCCGAGGAAGCGCCGCTCGCCGATCACGTTCCCCTCGTCGTCGAAGCGCTTGACGCCGACGTAGTCGAGGAAGGCGGGACGGTGGACGGTGGCGCGCGAGTTGGCCTTCGTGAGGTTGAGGAGGTAGGGCTCGAGCGCCTTGGCGCGCACCGCGGGCGGGAGACGGTCGAAGCCCGGCGACGACGAGGTCTTGCGCACCTCCGACTGGCGCAGGATGCCCAGGCCGGTCCCCGGCACCGCGTTGAGCCGCACCTCGCCGTCCTCCTGCACGATGTCGTAGTCGCGGTAGCCGAGGAAGGTGAAGTTGTGGTCCTCGAGCCAGCACAGGAAGGCGCCGGCTTCGACGATGTCCTCGCGGTCGATCCCGGCCGGCGCGTGATCGGCGAGGTGCGCGGCGATGTCCATCGCCTTGGCGCGCATCTTCGGCCAGTCCTCGACGGCGGCGCCGACCTCGCCGATCACCCGCTCGACGTGCTGCTGGATCGCCGCCAGCTCGGCGGGGTCGGTCTGGCGATCGACCTCGGCGTGGATGACGGACTCGGTGATCGCGTCCTGGGTCGGCGGCGACTGGGGCGAGAGAACCTCGCCGAGGCGGCCCTCCTCGTCGCGGCGCACGGAGATGACCGGATGGATGATCAGGTGCACGCGGTAGCCGCCGCGGTTCAGCTCGGCCGTGACGGAGTCGGTGAGGAACGGCATGTCGTCGGCGACGACCTCGACCGCGGTGTGGGTCGACTGCCACCCGTCGACGTCGAACTGCGGGTTGTAGACGCGGACGTTCAGCGCGCCGGGCGTGCGCCGCCGCGCCAGGTCGAAGTGCGCGAGGGCGGCGCCGTAGACGTCGAGCGGGCTGCGGTCGGCCAGGTCGTCGGGCGCGACCCAGCGGTAGTACTGGCGGGCGAACGCCTCGGCCTGCTCGGCCTCGCTGCCCGGCAGGTGCTCGCGCAGGCGCTCGCAGACGGACTCGATCAAATCCTCGTCGACCGCCTGCACCTTCACCTCGACCCGACCCCTTCCTGGTGTCTGCGAGCGAGTCTACCCCGGCCCATGCGGGGCAACCGGGCGGCGCGTTGCGCAGGGGTCAGACCCCTTGAGTGGGGGCGACTCAAGGGGTCTGACCCCCTCCCGTGGTGTGCCTCGCAAACCCCGCGCCGAAGAGGAGGACGCCATCCATCATGTGTACGCGCGGGGCAACGACCGGCAGTGCATCTATCGCGATGATCTGGATCGGCAGACCTATCTCCGAATGCTCGGCCGGGTGGTCGTGCGGAAGCGGTGGAGGTGCCTGGCCTACTGCTTGATGGACAACCACGTCCATCTGCTGATCGAGACGCCCGAGGCCAACCTTGGCTCAGGGATGCAGCGGCTTCACGGTTTCTACGCGCAGGCCTACAACGAGCGCCACGGCCGAGTCGGACACGTCTTCCAAGGCCGCTACGGGGCGGTGCGGATCACGTCGGACGAGCAGCTGTGGACCGTCGCCGCGTACATCGCCAACAACCCCGTGGAAGGAGGATTGTGCGCACGGCCCGAGGATTGGCCCTGGAGCAGCCACGCGGCGGTCCTGGGGCGCCCATCACCTGACTGGCTCGACGTCGAACGACTGCGGACATGGGGTCAGACCCCTTGAGTCTCCACGACTCAAGGGGTCTGACCCCCACTCGCAGTTTGCAGAAACGTCGCGACCTTCTGCGCGTCGGCGCCCTGGATGAGGCCCGAGGGCATCGCGCCCGGGCCTTCCTTGATCGCGGCCAGGACGATCGGCCTGGTCACCTTGAACTCGTCGAAGCTCGGGCCGATCTGGCCGGACGTGCCGGCGGACTTCAGCGTGTGGCAGGAGCCGCAGCGGGCGGCGAACAGCTCGCGGCCCGTGCCGCTCCCGCTCGAGCTGCCGCAGCCGGTGGCGGCGAGGCACAGGGCGCAGGCGAGCGCGGCGGCGGCTCGGGCCCTCACGCGCGGGCGGGATCGAGTGGTTCGCCTGGAAAACGTCCTGCGGGTCGTACGCGCGCTTGATCTCACGCAGGCGCGCGTGCGCCTCGGGCGTGAACATCCTCGCGGTGTCCGTGCCCATCTCGCAGAAGTTGAGGTACGTGTGCCGGCTCATGCCCTCGGCGAACGCCTCCTTCATCTGCCCAGATCGCGGCGTTCACGCCCGCCTTCATCTCCGGCGTCGCGGCGATGCCGACGGCGTACACGGCGAAGTCGGCCGGAATGTGATCCAGCGCCCCGCCCTGGGGATCGGGCCGGCCGGCCGCTCCCCCGACATGCCGGATCTCCACCGACAGCAGCGGCGTCCCGCTGCCCGCTCCCGCGGCCTCGCACAGGCGCTCGATCGCCGCGTCCGTGCACTCGTCGAGCATCACGCCGTCGCCGGCGCCGGGGACGGGCTCGGGCGGGTCGTTGTGCAGGTGGGAGAGCCCCGGCGGCGGAATCGTGGCGAACGTGTCCATCTCGGGACCCAGGTCGCGCAGCGGCTTCAGCACCTCCGTCCCCGCCGCCTCGTCGCCCAGGAACGCCGCCTCGACGACGACGAACGAGCGCCCGCGGATCGGCTCGGGGATCTCCGGGAACGGCGGGACGTTGAGCAGCCGCCCGATCGACGTCATCTCCTCGGGGAGGTCTGCCGTCCAGTCGCGCCACGCCGGGCAGGATCTCGGGCGCGCGCTCCTGCGGCCAGTAGAGGACGCCCGCGTAGAGCTCCGTCACCGGCACCAGCTCGATCTCGAGGGAGGTGACCACCCCGAAGCTCCCGCCGCCGCCGCGGATGGCCCAGAAGAGGTCGGGCTCGCTGTCCGGGCTGGCCGTCACGAGCCTGCCGTCGGCGGTGACGACCTCCGCGCGCGCGATCGAGTTGCAGGACAGCCCGTGCTTGCGCACCAGTCCAGCCCACGCCGCCGCCGATCGAGTAGCCGACGACGCCGACGTCGCCCGCCGAGCCGGAGAGCGCGGCGAGGCCGTGCTCCGCCGCCGGCGGGGTCAGGTCCCGCCAGATCGCACCCGCCTGGACGCGCGCCCGCGCGTTGTCGGCGTCGATGTCCACGCCCGACATCCGATGTGTCTTGAGCAGCACCGCGTCCTCGAGCGAGCCCATCGCCCCGGCGCCGTGGCCCGTCCCCTGCGGCGCGACCCGCAGGCCGTGCTCGCCCGCGGTCTTGACCACGGCCACGACGTCGTCCGCCGACTCGGGCAGCGCGACGGCCGCCGGCCGCTGGTCGACGGACAGGTTCCAGGCCAGGCGGGCCTCGTCCCACTGCGGATCGTCGGGGTCGATGAGACGGCCGTTGAGCTGGGACTTCAGGGCTTCGAGGGCCGGGGTCACGGAGTCGCTCCTTGCTGGACGAGGGCAGGGATGCGCGAACATATAGCGAGATGTCGACCGCGACGGTCACCACGTCCGTTCCGCCCGGACCGCCCCTGCCCCGCTGGGCGCAGACGGCGGCCTTCGTGTTCTTCCCCCGGCGGTTCTTCGACGCGTGCCGCCGGCGCTACGGCGACGCGGTGACGTTCAGCACCATTTTCGACTCGCGCTTCGTGATGCTCTTCGACCCCGAACTGGTCAAGGAGCTGTTCAAGGGCTCGCCCGAGCAGCTGCGCGCGGGGGAGGCCAACGCGCCGCTCGGCCCGGTCGTCGGGCCCCGCTCCGTGCTCCTCCTCGACGGCGCCGAGCACCTGCGCCACCGCCGGCTGATGCTGCCGCCCTTCCACGGGCAGCGGATGGCGGCGTACGAGTCGGCGATGGAGGAGGCCGCCGACCGCGCCATCGACTCGTGGCCGGTGGGGGAGCCGTTCGCGCTGCTGCCGAGCATGCAGTCCGTGACGCTCGAGGTGATCATGCGCGCCGTCTTCGGGATGGAGCCGGGTCGCCTGGACGACGAGCTGCGCCGCCGGATCCGCGAGATGCTCGAGCCGATCGCCTCGAGCACGCTGAGCATGCTGATTCTGCTGGCCCGGGCCTCGCGCGGCGGCGACGAGGCCGCGATGTCGCGCTTCGAGGCCCAGCGCCGCGCCGTCGACGAGCTCATCTACGAGGAGATCGCGCGGCGCCGCGAGGTCTCGGACCTCGAGGAGCGCGACGACGTCTTCTCGTCCCTGCTGCTCGCGCGCGACGAGGACGGCGAGGCCCTGAGCGACGCGGAGGTCCGCGACGAGCTCGTGACCCTGCTCGTGGCCGGGCACGAGACGACCTCGGTCGGCCTGGCCTGGACGTTCGACCTGCTGCTCCACAACCCGCACGTTCTCGCGCGCGCGCGCGAGGGCGGCGACGACTACCTCGACGCGGTGGTCAAGGAGGCCCTGCGCGTCAAGCCGGTGATCGCCGGCGTCGGCCGGGTCGTGCGCGGCGAGCCCTTCGCGCTGAACGGCTACGCCATCCCGCCCGGCGTGGAGATCAACCCCTCGATCACCACGATCCACCGCCGGCCCGACCACTATCCCGACCCCGGGGAGTTCCGCCCCGAGCGCTTCCTCGGCGAGGGCGCGCCCGACACCTACACCTGGCTGCCCTTCGGCGGCGGGACCCGGCGCTGCCTGGGCGCCAGCTTCGCCCTGATGGAGATGAAGGTCGTCGTGCGCCGCGTGCTCGAGCGCACCGAGCTGCGGGCGGTCGGCCGCCCGGAGAAGCAGCAGCGCCGCGGCGTCACGCTCGCGCCCAAGCAGGGCGTGCGCGTCGTGCGGACGCGGTAGCCGGTGCAAGAACGGCCGGCATCGAGGGCCGGCTCGAGCGGGAGCGGGGCGACGTGCACAAGTGCGATCTCGAGCACGCCGAATCCACGCAAGTGCGGTTGGACATCACATGGATGCCAAAGTGCACACGCGTGCTGTGGAAAGCGTCGAGTGTGCAGTTGTGCACGCGCTGGACCTGCCGGCGTCCCGCCGACCTTGTGCGCATGCGCACAGTCACTCCGGTTTTCCGAGGGTTGCCGAGAGTTGCCTCGGGTACGCCAAGAGAAAGAACGAATCCAGGGAGTGAACGAAACCGCATGGCTCAGACCAAGACCCAGCGCCAGGCCGCCGCCAAGAAGGCCGCCGCCACCCGCAAGCGCAACGCCGCTCGCCAGAACGGCTCGCGCGCGCAGGCATCGGCGCGCCGCACCACCTCGAACGCCCGCAGCACCGCGCGTTCGGCGCGGAGCACGGGCCGCTCGGCCCGCACCACCGCGAAGCAGGCCGCGCGCACGACCGGCCGCAGGGCCGAGGCCGAGGCCACGCGCCTCGAAGCGCTCGCCCGCCAGGCCGAGCGCGCGCTGCTGATCCCAGTTGGAGCTGCCCTCGAGGCAAGGGATCGCGCCATCGAAACGGCGCAGACCTACGGCAGCCGCACCAAGGCGAAGCGTCGGTTCGACCGCTTCGAGCGCCGTGGCGCTGCGGCCTTGCGCCGCAACCGCCGCACGCTCGAGCGGGAGGCTCGTGATCTGCGTCGCGAGGTGGAAGCCCGCGCCGACCAGGCCTCCTCGGAGGCCGGCAAGCGCGTGCGCAGCCTCGCCTCCTAGTCGCAGCAAGTACGTTCGCTTGTCGAAGGGCCCGGGCTTGTCCCGGGCCCTTCTTCTTGCCCGGGCGCGCGTCAGTCGGCGGCGCGCGCCGGCGCCGTCGCGGTCGCGGTCGCGGCGAAGGCTTCCTCGATCGGCGCCGGGCGCCCCAGGTGAAAGCCCTGCCCGTAGTCCACGCCGAGCTCGGTCAGCAGCTGGACGGTCTCGTCGTCCCCGACGATCTCGGCGACGGTCTTCTTCTGCAGCCCGCGAGCGATGTCCACCACCGCCCGGATCAGGAGCCGATCGGTATGGCTCACGCGGCAGTTGCGCACGAACTCGCCGTCGATCTTGAGGAAGTCGAACGGCAGGTGCTTGAGGTAGTAGAAGGACCCGAACCCGGCCCCGAAGTCGTCGAGCGCGAAGCGACAGCCCAACTCGGAGAGCTGGTCGCCGAAGGTCCGCGCGGCCGACATGTTGGCCACCGCCGTGGTCTCGGTCACCTCGAAGATCAGCTGCTCCGGCGCCACCCGGGTGCGCGCGAGCTCGGCCACGATCAGCTCCAGCAGTGCCGGATCGCCGATCGAACGCCCGGAGAGGTTGACCTCGAGCGTCAGCGGATGCCCTCGGCGCTCGTGCTCCTCGAGCATGGCGATGGCGCTCTTGACGACCCAGCGGTCGATCTCCTGCACCACGTCCAGGCGCTCGGCGATGTACAGGAACGATCCCGGAGGGATCAGGTCTCCGGTCTCGTCCTTCATCCTCAGGAGCAGCTCGTACTGCGAAGTGGCGCCGGTCTCGAGCTCGACGATCGGCTGCGCCAGCAGGGTGAAGCGGTCCTCCTCGAGCGCGCCGCGGATGCGCTCGAGCCAGGTCACCCGTCCCTTCATGCGCGCGTGCGCGCGATCATCGACGCTGTAGGCGGCGATGCGGTCGCGGCCGTCCTCCTTGGCGTCGTACATCGCCAGGTCCGCGTTGACCATGACGTCCTCGGCGGTCAGCCCCACCTGGTCGTCGAGCATCGCCACTCCCAAGCTGGCGGTGATGGGGCGGGGGTGGCCGTTTCGAGTCTGCACCTCCTGGTGGCGAATGCTCGCCAGGAGCTCGCTCGCGATCTTGTGCACTCCCTCGTCGTTGCCCTTCGGCAGCAGGACGGCGAACTCGTCGCCGCTGAGCCTGGCCAGCACGTCGGTCTCGCGCAGCCGGGCCTCGAGGGCGTGTGCCACCCGGACGATGAGGTCGTCCCCGGCGTTGTGCCCGAGCGAGTCGTTGATGTACTTGAAATGGTCGAGGTCGAGCACGAGCACGGCGCCCTCCATCCCGTAGCGCCGTCCGCGTTCCAGGTGCGACTCGAGCTCGCGATCGAAGCTGCGCCGGTTCAGCAGGCCCGTGAGCGGATCGTGGTCGGCCAGGTACTGCAGCTTCTCCTCGTAGCGCCGGCGGTCGGTGACGTCGAGCATCTGGCTCAGCACGTGGGTGGGCTCGCCGCTTCCGTCGCGCAGCACCGTGGCGTGGAGAGCGACCCAGACGGAGTGCCCGGACGCGTGGACGCATCGCTTCTCCGTCCTGTAGGAGCTCGTGTCGTCCTCGAGCATGAGGGTCATGTGGCGGCGGAACTCGACCATGTCATCGGGGTGGGTGATCGACTCGAAGCTGGTGTCCTCGAGTTCCTCACGTGAGTAGCCGGTGATCTCGCACAGCGCGCCGTTGACCTGCTGGAAGCGGCCGTCCAGGTCCATCAGCGCCATCCCGATCGGCGCTTCCTCGAACGCGCCGCGGAAGCGTTCCTCCGCCTCCTGGATCGTCTGCTCGGTGCGCTTGCGCTCGGTGATGTCGTGCAGCAGGGCGTTGAAGGTGAAGCCGTCCTCCGTCTTGACCGCGGAGATCGAGATCTCCACCGGGAACTCGTGGCCGTCGCGATGCAGAGCGCTCAGCTCGACCCGCCGGCCCAGCACGCGGCTTTCGCCGCTGGTGAGGAACCGGTCGAGTCCGTTGAAGTGGGCGGGCCAGTAGCGCTCCGGGATGATCGTCTCGGCGAGCGGGCGTCCGACCGCTTCGGCCCGCGACCAGCCGAACGTGACCTCGGCCTGGGGATTCCAGTCCGTGATCCTCCCGCAGTCGTCGATGGCGACGAACGCCTCGTGGGCGTCCTCCACCACGCGCCGGGCGCGCTCCTTCGCCTCCTGGAGCGCGTCCTTCACGCGCTGTCGCTCGGTCATGTCCCGACAGACGCCGCGCATCAGCACCGGCCGGCCGTCCTCGTCGAGATAGACCTGGCCACGACTCTCGAGCCAGCGCACGCTTCCGTCCGGCCTCAATATCCGCTCGTCGTATTCGAACGGCTCGTGGTCCTCGACGGCGCCGTTGATCGCCGCCTCGACGTGGGCGCGGTCATCGGGATGGACCCGCCCCAGGTAAGCGGCGTAGCTGGGCTCGTAGTCATCCGGGGTGACGCCGTAGATGCGGTAGAGCTCATCCGACCACGTCACCGTGTTCGTCTGGATGTCCCACTCCCAGGCGCCCAGCTCGGCGATCTGCTGCACCTCCGCCAGCGAAGCCTGGCTCCGCGTGAGGACCGCCGTCCGTTCGCGAACCTCGGCCTCGAGCGTGTCGCGCGCCCGCCTGAGCGTCGCCACGGCCTGCTCTCGTTCGGACGTGATCGCCGCCACCAGCAGTGAGGCCAGGGAGGTGATTCCGACGAAGGTCTGGGAGACCAACAGGCTGGCCTGGGGCGTGCTCTCGACGAACGGGCCCATGCCGTTGGCCGTGAAGGCATCCGCGATTGCGGCCACCACGAGGCTCCCGACCACCACTCCGCGCTGGCGGAACCGCAGTGCGACCCAGGTCATCAGGGGAACGAGCACAAATGCCCGCGTGGAATCACTGGAGAACACCAGGTAGCTGACGCCGACGAGCGCGGCCAGCAGCGCCGCGCCCTCGATCAGCCGCCCCAGGCGTGGGCGGGCCCGGGGACCGCTCGCGAACACCAGAATGAACGGCGCGATGAGCAGGTCGCCGACCAGGTCACCCACCCACCAGGTGCGCCAGCCGGAGGCCAACGCGCTCGCCGAGATCGAGTCGCCGGCGTACAGGCTGGCCACGCCCACGGTCGCGCTGACCATCGTGCTGAGCACGGCGGCCAGGGCCGCGAGCGCCAGCACGTCGCGCGCACGTTCGAGCGACGGCCTGAAGCCGACGAGCCGCAGCAGGCTCGCGCCGACGAGCGCCTCCAGCGTGTTGCCGGTCGCGATCCCCAGCACGGTGATGACGGGCACGCCGGTCCAGCAGTTGGCCAGCAGGGCCCCGAGGGCGACGCCCGGCCACAGGCCGCGGCCCCACAGGACGAGGGCGGCCAGCGAGATGCCGGTCGGCGCCCAGACGGCCGTGACGCTGGAGTTCTCGTAGGCCAGCAACAGGCCGGCCTTGGCGGCGGCGAAGTACGCCAGCGCCAGCGTCAGCACCTTGGCCGTGTACCTGAGCGTGCCCTGCCACGACACGTTCTCCACCGGCCCCAGCAGGACACGGCGACCTCGGAGGGCGTCCATGGGCATGGGCATCGGTCAAAGTTCCGGACTGCCTTAGGCGCTTTACCGCCGCGCACGAAAATGGACAGATATCTGGGACAAAGGCGAACCCGATTCAGCAGGTTTGTGCTCCGATGACCAGGGACGGGAGGATGTAGTGGTCACGGGCGAGCCCGTAACGCCGGGCGCTCCTGTCGGACTGGGTGGGCGACGTCGAGGAGGGAGAACGCAATGAGTGAGCGATACGACGCAATCGTCATCGGAGCGCGCTGCGGGGGATCGCCCACGGCGATGTTGCTGGCGCGCAACGGCTATCGGGTGCTGCTGGTCGACAAAGCCACGTTTCCCAGCGACACGATGTCCACGCACCTCGCCCATCCGCCCGCGGTGGCCGCGCTCGCCCGCTGGGGCATCCTCGACCAGCTCGAGGCCACGAACTGCCCACCGATCACGAACTACTCCTTCGACTTCGGGCCCGTGACCGTCTCGGGAACTCCACGGCCGGCGAACGGGGCGGCGAAGGCGTACTGCCCCCGGCGGATCGTGCTCGACGCGCTGCTGGTCGAGGCCGCCGTCGAGGCGGGCGCGGAGCTGCGCGAGGCCTTCACGGTCGAGGAGATCCTGGTGGACGACGGGGGAGTCACGGGCATCCGCGGTCACGCCAAGGGCGGTGCGACGGTGACCGAGGAAGCCCGGGTCGTGGTCGGAGCGGACGGCAGGCACTCGCTGGTGGCAAAGGCCGTGCAGCCCGAGCGATACAACGAGGTTGAACCGGTCACGCCTGTCTACTACACGTACTGGAGCGGGTTGCCGGCGAGCGCCTTCGAGACCTACATCCGCGCGGAAGATGACCGCGGCTGGGCGGCCATCCCGACCCACGACGGACTCACCTGCGTGGTCCAGGGCTGGCCGCAGTCGGAGTTCAAGGCCAACCGCAAGGACGTGGAGGGCGCCTACATGAAGTCGTTCGAGCTCGCGCCCGAGTTCGCCGAGCGGATGCGCGGCGCCCAGCGGGAAGCGCCGTTCGTGGGCGCGCGAGACCTGCCGGGCTTCTTCCTCAAGCCCTACGGCCCGGGCTGGGCGCTCGTCGGGGACGCCGGCTACCACAAGCACCCGATCACGGCCTTCGGAATCAGCGACGCGTTCCGCGACGCTGAGGCGGTGGCGGGGGCCCTCGACGACGCCTTCGCCGAGCGACGCCCGTATGACGAGGCGATGGCCGACTACCAGCGGGCACGGGACGACGAGGCGCTGCCGATCTACGAGTTCACCAACGACTTCGCGAAGATCGAGCCCCCTCCGCCCGAGATGCAGCAGCTCATCGGGGCGATGCAGGGCAACCAGCAGGCGATGGACGACTTCGTGAGCGTCATGGCGGGCACGCTCCCGGCCCCCGAGTTCTTCGCGCCCGAGAACGCCGGGCGCATCATGGCCCAGGCAGGAGCCCCACCCGGCTGATCGCGCAGTAGCGTGTCGTCATGGCGCAATCGCCCTTGGGGCTGATCGAGTTCCCGGCGGACGACCCGGAGCGCGCGCGGCGCTTCTGGACCGGCGTGCTCGGCGTCGAGCTGCAGCCGCGCAGCGCCGAGGAGGGCGAGGGCTGGCAGACGCGGACCGACGGCCCGGCCTTCGGAGTCCACGAGCGCGGCCGCGGCCCGGGAGACACGTTCTCGCTGCCCTACTTCGAGGTCGACGACCTGGCCGGCGGCGCTGGAGCAGGTCGGCGCGCTCGGCGGGACGGTCATCCACCCCGGGGAGCGCTGGGCGATCTGCAAGGACTCCGAGGGAACGCCGTTCGGGCTGGCGGCGCGCTGAGGATCGGCGCTCGGTAGCCGTAGGGTTTGCGCCGAGGGCGCGCTACATTGGCCGCACGTGCCACAGCCGGCGTCCGGTGTCGTCTCGCCCCGCAAGCAGCACGCCCTCGAGCTCTTCGCGGGCCTGCCCCGGCACTACGACGCCTTCGGCGCTGCGCTCAGCTTCGGGCAGGACCCGCGCTGGCGGCGCGCGCTCGTCGGCGCCGTCCGCCCACGGCCCGACGACCGCATTCTCGACGTGGCGACCGGCACGGGGCTGGTGGCGCGCGCGCTCGTGCGGGCCGGCGGGTGCCGCGTCGTCGGCGTGGACCAGAGCCCGCAGATGCTCGCCCGGGCCGAGGAGCTGGTCGCCCGCGATCCCGCGCTGGCCGGGCGGATCGAGTTGCGGGAGGCTGCCGCCGAGCGCCTGCCCTTCGACGACGGCGAGTTCGATCACGTCACCTTCACCTACCTGCTGCGCTACGTCGACGACCCCGGCGCGACTCTGCTCGAGCTCGCGCGGGTCCTGCGGCCGGGGGGCAGGCTGGCCTCGGTGGAGTTCGGCGTCCCGCGGGCCGCGCCGCTCCGCGGGTTGTGGCGGGTGCACACCCGGGTGGGGCTGCCCGCGCTCGGCCGCCTGGTTTCCCGCCAGTGGTACGAGGTCGGGCGCTTCCTGGGCCCGAGCATCGAGGGCTTCGACCGCGCGTATCCGCTCGACGCGCAGCGGCGGTTGTGGGAGCGGGCGGGTCTGCGCTCGGTCGAGGCGCGGCGCATGAGCTTCGGCGCCGGCGTGGTCATGTCGGGGACGCGCGATGGCGACCGGGCGGCTTGACCGGCCCGCCTTCTACGCCCTGCGGCGCGGCGGCTGGCGCGACCTGGTCACGCTGCTGCACCCTCCCTACACCGCTTGGCACCTGAGCTACGTGGCGCTGGGCGCCGCCGCGGCCCCGGTGGTCCACGTCGACCGGCTGCTCGCGGCCCTGGCCGCGTTCTTCCTCGCGGTGGGGATCTCGGCGCATGCGTTGGACGAGCTCGAAGGCCGGCCGCTGCGGACCGGGCTCTCCGACCGGACGCTGGTTGCCTTGGCCTGCGTGGGCCTCGTGGGCGCCGTGGGCATCGGCGTCGCCGGGGCCGTGACGATCTCGGCGACGCTCCTGGCCTTCGTCGCCGCCGGCGCCTTCCTGGTCGTGGCCTACAACCTCGAGCTGTTCGGCGGGCGCTTCCACAGCGACCGGTGGTTCGCGGCGGCGTGGGGCGCCTTCCCCGCGCTGACCGGCTACTGGGTGAACGCGCTGTCGCTGCGCGCGGCGGGCGTGCTCATGGCCGCCGCCTGCTGGGCGCTCAGCGTGGCGCAGCGGCGCCTGAGCACCCCGGCGCGCGAGCTGCGGCGGCGCACCGTCTCGGTCGAGGGCCGCCAGCGGCTGACCGACGGCAGCGTGAGGGAACTCTCCGCCGCCGATCTGGCCGCGCCGCTCGACGGCGCGCTGCGGGCGCTCTCGCTCGCCGTGCCCCTGCTCGCCGCCGCCGCGCTGGTGGTGCGGCTGTAGGCGTGGTCGCCGACAATATATGACATAGATATCTAGACTCTCTATACTAGATTCACATGTCTACAGAAAGAGGACTCAATATGGGAAGCACTGACATCGCCCAGGTACTCAAGCGCGAGACCGCAGCCTGGAACGCCCACGACGCCGATGGCGTCGCCGCCTGCTACGCCGAGGACGCCGTGCTGACCGACGTCGGCCTCCCCGAGCCGCTGCGCGGGCGCGAGGCAATTCGCGACTCGATCGCGGGCTACCTCGCCGCCTTCTCGGATTTCCACGCCGAAGACGTCGGTGAGCCGATCGTCTCGGGCAACCGGGCAGCCCAGGAGTGGAAGGTCACCGGAACGAACGACGGTGAGCTCATGGGCATGTCGCCGACCGGCAAGAGCGCGACCACCTACGGTTGCGGGACGGCCGAGTTCGGCGAAGACGGTCTGATCCACAGCGCCGGCAACTACTGGAACGCCGCCGCTCTGATGCAGCAGCTGGGCGTCTTGCCCGAAACGGCTGGCGCGACCTCCTAGTCGCGTGTCCGATCGGGGCGCTCGGCCCGGTACGCCGGGAGCGAGCGCCCCGAGCGCGTGAAGCAGCCGCGAACGTAGACTGGCGCCGGTGGAGTTCCGCACGATCTCCGGCGGCGGGCGAAAGCACGTCGTCTCGGTGGCGGGCGACGGCCCGGACGTGGTGCTCCTGCACGGCTTTCCCGATACGCCGCACTCGTGGTCGGGCGTCGAGGCCGCGCTCGTGGGCGCGGGGTGGCGCGTCACCGTCCCGTGGTTGCGGGGCTATCACCCCGACACGATCGTCGCCGGTCGCCGCTACGACCCCGAGACGCTCGGGCACGACGGGCTGGAGCTGCTGGACGCGATCGACGCGGAGCGCGCGGTGCTCGTCGGCCATGACTGGGGCGCTTTGATCGCCTACGTCGCGGCCACGCTGGCGCCCGAGCGGGTCCGCGCGATCGTCACGTTGGCGATCCCGCACCCGAGCCTGCTGCAGCGCACGCCGGCGTCGTTGTGGGCGGGGCGGCACTTCCTGGCGCTGAAGGCCCCGTGGGCGAAGCGAACCGTGCGGCGCCGCGATTTCGCCTACCTCGACGAGCTGTACCGGCGCTGGGCGCCGGGCTGGTCCGGGCCCGAGCGCGACGAGAGCGTTCGTCGCGCGAAGGAGGCGCTGTCCAGCGACGCCACGCTCGAGGGCGCGATCAGCTACTACCGTGACCTTCCACTGCGTCCCGCTCTCCCGTGGTCGAGCACGTCCCGGCCGTGCCCGGGCTCGTCGTCGGCGGGACGGCCGACCTGGTCGAGCCCAATCTCTTCACCCGCACGGCCGAGCTGCTGCCGGCGCCGAGCCGGGCGCTGCTCGTTCCGGGTGCCGGCCACTGGCCGCACCGCGAGCACCCCGACGCCGTCGTGCCCGAGCTGCTCGCGTTCCTGGCGCAGCTCGACGCGTAGCCGGCTTCGGTGACGCCTCAGCTCCTGACGTTGTGCAGCTCGTAGATCGTCCGGTTGGGCTCCCCGGCCTGGCCCTGCGTGACCTCATCGATGGCCGGGCCGAGCGCCTCCTCGACGAATCGGTCGAACCCCTCGCGCGTCTCCCAGACATCGAACACACGAAAGCCCCCACCCTCCATCGCGCCGACGCAGTGGAAGAGGTGTCCCTCCTGAGGAACTCCGCCCGCTGCCTCGAGCTTCTCGTTCACGGCGTCGTACGTCTCGAGCGTCCCCTGCGGGACCTCGGAAATCACTGCAATGGCCATAACGCCCTCCCTCGGGGGTTGGTGGTTGCGCCCACACCGTAGCCCCGTCGCGAAACCGCGCCTAAGGGGACCGGTCGGGCGCGGGCGCGGGCGTGGGGCGCTCCGTCTTGGCCGCCGGCTCCGCCTCGCCCGCCAGCTCGAGCAGCTCCGCCAGGCCGTCCTCGATCCCTCCGGTGAGGACGTCGAGATCGGGCGCGGTGTCGTAGTCGCCGGTGACGCCGAAGTTCAGGCCGCCGTCGTAGGAGAAGATCGCCACCCCGACGCGGACGTTGCCGCCCAGCGGGACGTAGGGGAAGGCCTCGAGCATGCGCCGGCCGACGGCGTAGAGCGCGTACTGCGGGCCGGGAACGTTCGTGGTCACGGTGTTGACGTTGCGCTGGCCCAGGTGGGCGGCCGCGCGCTCGCCCAGCGCGAGCAGCATGGGCGGCGCGAACCCCGACAGCGACGTGAGCACCTCGCCCGCCACCGCGCCCTTGGACGCCTTGAGCTCGGCCATCTGCAGGCGGATCGCGCCCAGCCGCTCGAGCGGCAGCTCGATCCCGATGGGCAGCTCGGCGAACATCGCCGACACCCGGTTGTCGGGGGTGCCGCGCGCGTCCTCCGTCCGCACCGAGACCGGCACGAGCGTCCTGATGAAGCGGTCCTCCACCTGCTCGCCCCGCGAGAGCAGCAGGGAGCGAAAGCCGTTCGTGATCACGGTGAGCACGATGTCGTTGACCGTGCCGCCCAGCGGGCTGCGCACGGCCTTGACGTCGGACAGGCGGGCGCGCGCCCATGCCCAACGGCGGTGGGGCCCGATGGGGCCGTTGATCGAGAACGGCGGGGTGCGCCGCACCAGCCCGCGCATCGACGCCGAGGCCCTGCGCCGCCTCGAGCGCGCGATTGGCGTACAGGCCCGGGGCGCGGACGGCGTCCTGCGCGGTGCGTATGAGCCCGGCCGGGCTGGCGGCCTCGGCGAGCCCGCGGCCCAGCAGCTCGACGGTGTTGGGCTCGGGCCGCGGGTGCCACGTCGCTCTGCGGCGGCGGCTCGGCCTCGCGCTCGTTGTCGAGGACCACCGTCAGCAGATCGCTGCCGGCGACGCCGTCGACCATGCAGTGGTGGACCTTGGAGAGCAGCGCCCAGCGCCCCTCCTCGAGCCCCTCGGCGATCCACATCTCCCACAGCGGCCGCGCCCGGTCCAGGCGCTGGGCCATCACCCGCCCGACGAGGTTGCGCAGCTGCTCCTCGCTGCCGGGCGACGGGAGCGCGGTGTGGCGCAGGTGGTAGCGGAGCTGGAAGTGCGGGTCGTCGACCCAGCGCGGGCGCCCGATGTTCAGGGGCACGAAGCGGACCTTCTGGCGGTAGCGCGGGACGAGCCCGAGCTTCGCGTCGACCATGTTGAGGAGGTCGTCGTACGGCGGCGGCGGCCCCTCGAAGATCGCCACCGAGCCGATGTGCATCTGGCTGTACTGCGTCTCGAGATGCAGGAACGACTCGTCCAGGGCGCTCAGCTGCTCCATGGGGTCTCCTCTCGCGCGCGGGTGCGCGCTCCTCGATGACCACCATATCCCCCGGGGCGCCCCACCGGATCGCCGCAAGAAATCTCCTCGATGGAAGCCCGCTCTGAGAGCATCGCCGCACCCAACGAGGAGACAGAATGCAGGTAGACAAACCGCGGCCCTTGGCGCTTCTTTCCGGGGATCGTCTTCGTGGTACTTGTGGTGGTCGCGTTCGTCGTCCTCGGCGGCGACACGCCGGAGGTCAAGGCGTCGGGCGCGAAGGTGGCCAGCTATTACTCCGACCACAACGACCGCGAGGGGGCCGCGGTGTTCGTCCTCATCATCGCCATGCTGTTCGCCGGGATCTTCGTGGCGACCCTCTGGGCAACGCTCCGCTGGGCCTCGGCCAGTTCCGCCTGGTCCGCCGTCGCGCTCGTCGGCGGCATCGTGGCGATCGTCGGATTCCTCGTCGCCGCCGGCATTCACCTGGCCCTCACCGAGGCGGCCGACAAGAACTATTCGCCGGATACGCTGCGCGTCCTCAATGCCCTCGACTCGGACTCCTTCCCCGCCTTCGGGCTCGGAATGGCGCTCCTGATGCTGGGAAGCGGGGCCGCCTTGGTCACGTCGCCGGTGTTTCCCAGCTGGCTGGGATGGGTGGGAGTCGTCCTGGGCGTCCTCGGCTTCACGCCGGCCGGGTTCTTCGTCTTCATCCTCTCCGGCGTGTGGGTGATCGTCCTGAGCATCGTGTGCTACTCGCGGCTGTCCCGAGGTGAGGAGGCGGGCCCGGCTCCGCCGGCCGCACCGGCCGCGGCGACGTGAGGCGGCCGTAGGCCGGCGGCCCAGCTCGCGCTTCATGTCGTCCGCCCCGCCCGAGCTCGCCGACCTGCGCGTGAGCGCCGAGGGTGCGGTCGGCGGGCTCGACCTCGACCGCCCGGCGCGGCTGAACGCGCTGAGCCCAGGGTTGCTGGAGTCGCTGATCGAGGCGGCGTCGTGGTTCGACGAGCAGCGTGCGGTGAAGGTGGTCGTGGTGCGCGGCGAGGGGAAGGCGTTCTGCGCCGGCGCGGACATCGACGCCATCGCCGCCGCGGCGGGGACGGACGTCGCGGCCGGGGCTCGCGACTCCGCCGACCTCGGCCGGCGGATGGCGGACGCCGTGGGCGGGATGCGAGCGTTGACGATCGCCGCTATCCACGGCCACTGCGTCGGCGGCGGAGTCGTGCTCGCCGCGGCCTGCGACCTGCGAGTGGCCGCTGCGAGCGCCCACTTCTCGATCCCCGAGGTCGACCTGGGGATCCCGCTGGCCTGGGGCGGCATCCCGCGACTGGTGCGCGAGCTGGGCCCGGCGATCACCAAGGAGCTGGTGCTGACGTGCCGGCCGTTCGATGCGGCCGAGGCCCGCTCGCTGCGCTTCGTCAACGACGTGGTCGACGACGCCGAGCTCGACGTCGTCGTGGAATCCCTCGCCGCCCGCCTGGCCGCTCAACCCGCCTACTCGCTCGAGCTGACCAAGCGCCACGTCAACGCGGTGGCCGAGGAGGCGGGCTCGACGGCGGGGGCGTTCCGGGATGCGGACGCGCTGGCGGGGGCGCTGCGAGACCAGGAGTCGTTGGAGCGGATGGGGCGATATCTGGAGGAGCGGGGGCGGACAGCGAAAGGAGCAGAAGCACGATGAGCGCAGAGCGACGCACCACCGAGGAGGAGGCCCGGCGGATCGGCGACGAGATCGGCGTCGACTGGGACCGCTTCGACCTCGAGGAGTTCCGAGCCGGGATCGACGTCGAGTACGAGCACGGCAGCCACGACCCCGAGACCGACGTGACCGGAGACGACCCGATCACGACCGGCAAGATCGCCCTCGCCCACCTCAAGGAGTTCCCGGACTACTACACGCGCCTGGAGCGAATGGAGGCCGAGGCGGAGCGCGAGCAGGAGGCCGGCGGCGGCTGAGTGTCGGGGTCGACGGGACGGTTGCTCAAGAAGCCTTGACCGAGGCCCGCTTCCTGGGCACGATCCGTCGGGACCGCGACGCGGTTTTGGGCGCGCAGCAGAACCGCACCTTCGACGTCTCGATCCTCGGCGGCGCCCGCTCGCGCGTGCGCGCGCCCGTCAGCTGCGTGGAGCAGGGCCGCTGGGACGGCGGCCGACACGCCGAGCGCTTCGCGCCCTCGCCGCAGGCCGCCGACCCCGGCCTGCGCCGTACCGAGCGAGCTCGGGCCAACGAGCGCGCCGCCGCGGGCCTGCCCGCCCAGGTCGACCAGGGCGAGGTGTGGGACGTCGTTGCCGACCGGCTCGCCGTGCACGGCGCCGCTTCGCCTGAGCGCGGCCATGGAGACGGCTACAAGCATCGGCCAGCCTCGACGGTCACGCGGCGGTGGCCCAACCGACGGCCAGGTCGGCGCGGTGCGACCGTCGGCGGCCGGCGGTGCCTCGACCTGCCTGGCGCCGACGTCTTCGCCCCTGCTCCCGGACCCGCTCGGGGCTACGCGCTCGACGCCCTCGGCGCGACCGACACCCGCCCGATCCCGACCGCGCGCGGGCCTTCCTGGACGCCGCCGTGTTCGCGCCGCGGGCCGAGCTGGCCACGCCCGGGCTCGGCCGCGGGCTGCGGATCGTCGCGCCGGGATCGTCGGGAGCGGGCTGGAGCACGACGGCGAGCTGATCCAGCTGTGCGCGTTCCCGGCCGCAGGACGGCCGCGCGCGGCCGCGCCGACGGGCGCCCCCTCGCCCGCCCCTCGCGCCGGCGCCGTCGCCGCTGATGCCCGACGGCGCTCGCCACCGCGTTCGACCGCCTCGACGACTTCCTGGCCGTCCAGGGAGCCAGCCTCCGCTGCGACGCCGTCCTGCGCCTCCAGGAGGCGGTGGGGATCGACGACGGCGAGCGCGCCGTGATCCGCGACCGCGTCGACGCGCTCGACACGCGCGCCCAGGCCGGAGCGGTCCTCCTGGGCATCCTCGTCGGGCTCTTCGCCGCCGGCGACCGATAGGTCTGGGCACGCTGGTCCGTGCAGTCGCGCTGCACTGTTGTCGCGATCAGCGATGGGCTCGTAGCACACATCGTGCTACATTCAGGCCCGTGGCCCGTTCCATCCACGTCCGGCTCGACGATGTCTCGGCAGCCGCGCTCGAGGTCGTACGTGCGGACGGTGTGAGCGACTCGGACGCGGTCCGGACCGCGCTGCGCGAGGCGGCGGCCAGGCGGCGGTCGCGGTCTGCGCTCGCCGAGGAGGTCCGTCGGCTGGCCGCCGACCGCGAGGATCGTGCGCAGATGCGGGCCATCCGTGAGCAGATGAACGAGTTGGCGCCCACGGAATCGCGCTGATGGTTCGTGGTGAGGTCTTCCGGCTTCCGTCGCCGCGCGGCGCGCTGGGACGCGAGCAGCGGGGCGCGCGCCATGCGGTTGACGTCCAGGCCGACGAGTTCCTCGACCTGAGCACCGTCATCGTGGCCCCGACATCGACGCTCGCGCGACCGGCCAGCTTCCGCCCGCTCATCGACCTCGCCGGGACGATGACCAAGGTGCTGGTGGAGCAGGTCACGGTGGTCGACCCGCGGCGTCTCGGCCGTTCGGCGAGCCGCCTGGCGGCCAGCGAGCTGCGCGCCGTCGACGAGGCTCTCGCGCTCGTCCTCGGCTTAGGCGGCATTCCCGTACGTCAGATTCCCGCTTGCTCAAGAAAGTCGATGACCTCCCGGGCGCAGCGCTCGGGCTCGTCATCGAACAGGAAATGGCGCACGCCCTCGAGCCACACGAGCTTGGAGCCGGGAATCTCCTGCGCGAACCGGGAGGCGTAGTCGAGCGGGAGGTACTCGTCCTGCTGGCCCCAGAGGACCAGCGTGGGCACGTCGAGTGCGGCGAGTCTTCCCTGGTAGGGCTTGAGCTCCTCGTCGAGGTCGAACGAGCGATAGAGCGCGAGCATGGCGCGGCGGTTCTCCGCGGTGGAGAACGACTTCCAGTACTCGTCCAGCGCGCGCTCGTCGAACGCGTCGGAGGTCTCCTCGAGCAAGCGTGGCGAACCCCTCGCGCGAGAGGCTGTCCACGAGCGCCTCGCCCTGGATCGGGGTCCGCATCGTCTGCGCGATCTCGATCCAGTCGTGACCGGGAAAGAAGCCCGTGTTGGTGATCACCAGTCCGCCCACGGCGTCCGGGTGATCGCATGCCCAGCGCAGGCCGATCAGACCGCCCGTGTCGTGAACGGCCAGCACGACCCGGTCGAGCCCGATCGGCGACGGAAGCGGTCGAGGATCTCGACATGGTGTTCGTACGTCCCGGCGGGTCGGGCGGCGAGTCGCCGAACCCGGGGAGATCCGGCGCGAGCGCTCGGCGGCCCGCCGACGCGAGATCGGAGAGCAGGTGACGCCACATGTACGAGCTCTGCGGCCAGCCGTGCACGCAGAGCACCGGCAGATGCTCCGACGCCTGCGAGGGCTGCGCCTCCCGGTAGGCGATCTCGCCGGCGCGCTTGACGACCAACTGCGGCACGCGGGCAAACCTAACGACACCGTCTCACCTTGTCTCGTCGGCAGGGAAGCCCGATGATCACCCGGATGCGCCCGCGGACGCTGATCGCGCTACTCGCCATGCTCGTCCTCGCGCTCGGCGTCGGCGCCTGCGGCAAGAGTGACGAGGAGGGTGGCGCGGACACCCGGGCCAACCTGATCAAGGAGAACCCCGCGAACCACGACGCCCGGATCACCGTCGGCTCGAAGAACTTCACCGAGCAGCTCATCCTCGGCGAGATCTACGCGCAGGCGCTCGAGGCGGCCGGGTACGACGTCAGAAGCGGCTCAACCTCGGCCCCGAGCGGGTCGCGTTCCGGGCGCTCGAGGACGGCGAGATCGATGCCTACCCCGAGTACACCTCGACCGCGCTGACCTCGTTCTTCGGCACTCCGGCCGAGGACGTCCCGGCCGATGCCCAGAAGGCGTTCCAGCAGTCGCGGGCCGATTTCGCGCGCCACCACCTGACGGCCTTTCCGCCGACGCCGTTCTCGAGCGCCAACGCCGTCGGTCTGCTGACCGAGCGGGCCGACGCGCTCGGCGTGAGCTCGATCTCGGACCTCGCGGCGCGGTCGAAGGACCTGGCCTTGTCCGGCTCGCCCGAATGCCGCCGGCGGGCCGACTGCCTGGCGGGCCTGGAGAAGAACTACGGTCTGAAGTTCAAGAAGTTCACGCCGGTCGACATCGGACGGCGCTACGAGGTACTCGACAAGGGCGACGCCGACCTGTCGATCCTGTTCACGACCGATCCGCAGCTCTTCGCCTCCGACAACTACGTGGTCCTCAAGGACGACAGGGGCCTTCTGCCGGCCGGCAACGTGCTCTTCGTCGCCCGTCAGCAGACGGCCAAGGAGGCGGGGCCCGACTTCTCGAAGGTCGTCGAGTCCGTCCAGAAGGAGCTCTCGCTCGAGGTGATGCAGAAGCTCAACGCCCGCGTGGACATCGACAAGGAAACGCCCGCGCAGGCAGCTCGGACGTACCTCAAGGAGTTCGGATACGTCCGGTAAGGGAACCGGCCCGCTCGCCGATCCCGATCCTGGGCAGCCAGTCGAGCCAGCGCGGCAGATACCAGTTCCAGTCGCCGAGCAGCGTCATCGTCGCCGGCAGCAGGACGCCGCGGATGATCGTCGCGTCGATCAGCACCGCGACGGCGAGGCCGACGCCGAACTGCTTGAACACGACCGCGGACAGCGTGGCGAAGATCGCGAACACGGCGATCATCACCGCCGCCGCCGCGGTCACGACCGAGGCCGTGCTCTTGATCCCTTGGCTGACCGCGTCGGTCGTGGAAGCGCCCCGGTCGTAGGCCTCACGGACACGGCTGAGGATGAACACGTGGTAGTCCATCGAGAGCCCGAACAGGAGTACGAACAGGAACAGCGGCAGCCACGAGACCACCGCTCCGGTCGACTCGAAGCCGAGCAGCGACTCGAGG
Organism: uncultured Actinomycetes bacterium; assembly: GCA_963842605.1. Classification (GTDB taxonomy): domain Bacteria; phylum Actinomycetota; class Thermoleophilia; order Solirubrobacterales; family Solirubrobacteraceae; genus AC-38. The sequence continues at coordinate 307,663 of CAWJGV010000011.1, read as the reverse complement.
TGGCCCTCCTGGAAGATCCAGACGACCACGCCGTAGGCCGCGCCGACCGAGAGCAGGTTGAGCAGGATCGCCTTGATCGGGATCACGATCGAGCGGAAGGTCGCCAGGAGCAGGAAGAACGCGAGCCCGAGCACGAACGCGAACACGAGCGGGACCCGCGACTCCATCAGGTCGTTGAAGTCCTTCGAGCCGGCGGTGTAGCCGGTGACGTTGGCCTCCAGCCCGGGCTGCTGCCCGACGGTCGCGGGGATGATCTCGTCGCGCAGCTCCGCGAGCGCGGCGTACGAGGTGTCGTTGGTCCCGTCGCCGACGAGCGGCACGTCGACCACCGCGACGTCGTGATCGGAGTTGAACTCGACCGTGACCGGTGGCTCGACCACGTCGCTGCGCTCCACCCGCTTGCGCAGGTTGTGCACGCCGATCGTCAGCGCGACGTTCGAGGCGTCGCCGCGCTCGACGACGACCTCGGCCGGGATCTGGTTGCCGGGGAAAGCCGTCTGGATCCGGTCGTAGGTTCCGACCACCGCGAGGTCCTGCGGGAGCGTCTCGAATCCGGGCACCGCCAGCTTGAGGTTCAGCACCGGGCTCGCCAGGACGAGGAGCACCGCGGTGGCGGCGGTCGCCGCGATCACCGGCCTGCGCAGGACCCGGTCGAGGATCGCCGACCAGACCCGCGAGTCGCGGGCCACGCGCTCCTCGGGAGGGGTGAGGAACGGGATCCGGCCCCGGTTGACGGCGTCGCCAAGCTTCGACAGCACCGCCGGGAGGACGGTCAGCGAGCCGGCCACGGCGATCGCGACCACCGTGATCGTCCCGATGGCGAATGAGGTGAAGGTCGAGGCGCCGGCGAAGAACATGCCGGCCATGGCGATCGCGACGGTCACCCCGGAGAACATGACGGCGCGACCCGAGGTCGCCGCCGCGGCTTGGAGCGCCGCGTCGGTCTCGTTGCCCCGCGCCCGTCTCCTCGCGCATGCGGCGCAGGTAGAACATCGAGTAGTCGACCCCGACCGCGAGGCCGACCAGCAGGACCACCGAGGTGACGGACTCATCCACCGGCCAGATCTGGCTCAACGGGCCGAGCAACCCGATCGCGGCCGCGACCGCGCTCGCCGCCAGCAGCAGCGGCACGAGCGCGGCGACCACGGCCCCGAAGGCGAGCAGGAGGATGATCAGGGTGACCGGCAGCGACGTCACCTCCGCCTGGCGGAAGTCCTTCTCGATCGACTCGTTGACCTGCTTGTTGGCGCTGGCATCGCCGAATTCCTCGATCCGGAACTCCGGGTGTGCCTCGCTCAGGCCCGTGACCGTCTTCAGCGGCGCTTCGACCAGGTCTTCGGCGGTGACGTCGCTGTCTTCGCCGGGGTCGGGAATCTCGAAGTTGACCAGCGCCGAGCGGCCGTCCTGCGAGATCGCGCCCTGGCTGCCCGCGAAGTAGGGACTCTCGACGTCGATCACGTGCTCGGTCGAGTCGAGTCTCTTCACGGCGTCGTCGACGACCGCGCGGAATCGTGCGTCGTTGGCGGTGACGCCGGCGTCCTTGCTCTGGATCAGGACCGTTTCGTCCGCGTTCTCGGGGAACGCGTCGGCCGCGACCTGGTCGGCCTGGCGCGACTCGCCGACACCGAGGTCCTCGTCCTGGAGCGACTGGGTGCCGATGGACCCGCCGACGACCACGGCGAGGACGACGAAGACCAGCCAGCCGACGATCGCCTTCGCGCGGTGGCGGGCGCTCCAGGCCCCGGCCCGCGCCGCGAGGTTCCTGGTGCCTTCCATCGGGTCAGGTACCCGCGGCACTCGGCTTCAGCGCTGCTCGGCCAGCACGCTCATGGGCAAACGCTACCGGGGCGAAAATGGCGAGGGTGATCCGTTCGGTCCTCCATTCGCTGTTGTACTTCCCCTCCCGCGCGCTCGTCGAGACGCCGGCGGGGGCGGGGCTCGACTACCGCGATTTGGCATTCGAGACCGACGACGGCGAGCGCCTGCACGGGTGGTGGATCGGCGCCCGGACCGACTTGCTGGGCCATCTGCTGCTCTGCCACGGCAACGCGGGCAACGTCGGCGACCGTGTCCTTCACGCCGAGTTGCTGACGGCGGCGGGATTCGACGTGCTGCTATTCGACTATCGCGGCTATGGGCGCAGCAGCGGCCGGCCCAGCGAGGAGGGCACCTACCGCGACGCCCGCGCGGCCCTCGCCTGCCTGCTCGGGCAGCCCGGGGTGGACCCCGCGCGCGTGTTCTATCTCGGAGAGTCTCTCGGCGGCGCCGTCGCGCTGGACCTCGCGCTCGAGCGCCCGCCCACGGGTGCTCGTCCTGCTGTCGGCGTTCACCGGCGTCCGCGAGCTGGGCCGCCTGCACTACCCGTTCGTCCCCGCTGGGCTCATCCCCGACGCCTACCCGAGCCTGCGTCGCATTCGCGGGCTGCGCGCTCCCGCTCCTGGTCCTCCACGGGGACCGCGACGACATCGTGCCCCTCGCGCAGGGCAGGGCCCTGTTCGAGGCCGCCCCGGGGCCGAAGCGCATGCATGTGTTCCCCGGCCTCGGCCACAACGATCTCGTCCCGCTGGCCGGGGCGGAGTTCGCCCAGGTGATCGCCTCCTGGGCGCGCCGGCTTCAACGCCCGTCAGCGGGCGGCTGCATTGCCGGACGCCGATCGCGGCTCCGCCCACTACCGTCAGCAGTCCATGGGGAGTTCGAGTAGTAACCCCGTGGCCTGCGAGTAGGAAACCCCGTGGTTTGCGGCATGCCAGCGCAGGTAGTGTCGGTGACTCGGGTGGGTTGTTCGCCCGCGGGCGGGTCGCCACCAGACTTATAGAAGAGGGGGAAGCATGCTCTTAATGACGACGTACAAGATCAAGCCGTATATCAGCAACGAGGAGGCAAAGAAGCTGTTGGAGGTCTTCGCCAAGGTGGGTGCCGGACCCGGCGCAATGGCGCACTACGTGGCTGCCGACGCGAGCCACGGCGTGGTGATCTCCGAGATCGATGATGCGACGGAGGCGTACGCGAACCTGCAGAACTACACGCAGTGGGTCGAGTACGACACCAAGGTGATGATCACGGTCGAGCAGGCCGTGCCGCTCATCACGGAGTCGCTTGCCTGATCTCATGCGTCCGCCTCGAGGCCGGGCGAGATCCCGGCCTCGAGGCTTGGACCGCTGGGCCGCGTTCCAACGCGCCTCGCCCGCGCAACCTCGGCGGGACCTCGATCAACGGCAGCGCCAGGCCAGCCTTCCGGCGACTGGTCATCGCGCTGCCCCGACCGGCACCCGCAGCGGCGCGGTTCGAGAGCTCGTCACCTGCGTCCGGTGGCGCGCTTGGCAGGGGCGCTCAACCCGGCGAGGATGGCAAGGCGCGAGCCAGGGTGTCGCGACTGGTCGCGCCCGGAGCCGGCGCGGGGCCGCGTCGGCTTGTTACTCAGCCCACGGGCCGATCCCGCCCACCCGCTCGACCGCGATCCGCATCCGGACGCCAGGCGGCGGATCGTCCATCGGCGGAAAGCGCACATCGGGGCCGAGATGCACGCGGGCGAGCTCCTGAAGCAGCTCAGGAGCTCCGCCTTCCTCGAGCGTCGCTTGGCCGTGGACGACGACGTACTCGCGCAAGCCTGGCGGGTGGATCCTGGTTCCCTCAAAGGAGACCGCCACGCGGGGATCCCGCCGGACGTTCTCGAGCTTTCGCTGGGCCGGATCCAGATGCCCCGTGAGCAGCTCGTCGCCCTCGACTGCAACCCAAACGCAGGTCACCTGAGGCGTGCCGTTCGGGTTGGTCGTGACCAGATGCCCAAGCGCGCCTGCGCGGATGAGTTCCTTCGCGCTGTCGGGAAGGGTCATGGCGACCGAGTTTACGTCCGCCTCATCCGCAGAGGATTGGCACACGCCGAGGCAAACCGAAGCCGGCGTTTCGAAGCTGGGCAGGCGAGCTGTACTTCGGCATCACGCAGCCCCGAACCATCTGCGAGACCACTTGCGCTGCGAGCGCCCGCCGGGATACCGACCTACTCAGCAGCGCCGCGGCCTGGTGTTGCCCAGCGGCACGCAGAGCGTCACGCGCCGCGGCGTCCCCGTGGCGCCGATCGCCCACCCAAAGACCTTGCCGTCGTACGCGTGCGCGGTGACGCGGACCTCGAGGGTCTGGCCGGCGCGCAACCCGCCGACCGCGCCGCCCAGCACGGGCAGGAGATCGGCGCGGCCCGAGGCCGGTCTCACGGTCCGGGCCGTGAAGGGGCACCGCGAGCCGGCGCATCGCACCGTGACGACCGCCTTCGCGGGCAGACCGCGTGCCGTGAGCGAGCGCAAAGCCAAGCGCGACCCGCGCCTCGACCACGCCGCGCTCACACTGGCGGGCATCGGCGGGGCGAGCTCATGCAGACCCCAGGGCGGGTTGGCGTTGACGATCCGCCCGGGCCGGCACGTCGCCAAGAGCGAGGCGAACCTGGTCGTGGGGTGGTGCGCGGCGATCGTGTAGGTGCCGGTCGGCACGCCGGTCCAGACCACGCCGCCGTCCTTCGAGGAGCTCGACTGGGCGCGGTCCGGGATCACGCTCTCGTTGAAGTAGACCGGCGCGGGAAGCGCCGGGATCCCGAGGCGGTCGCGCCGGCCACGCCGTGCGCGCCGTAGGCGGTGAAACCGGCGAAGCTGAGGTCGCGAACGTTGCGGGTGCTGAACGTGGAGACGATCGCGCACTCCACCAGCTGGCCGTTCGCGTCCAGCGGCACTTCCAATAACGCGGCCAGCGCCCGGTAGATGTCCTCGGTCGGCGTCTGGAAGTTCACGTTGGCCAGGTCCTCGCCGGCGGTGGTGAACGTCTGCAGGTGGATGGTGTGGTACCCGGGCGCCTCGATGTAGGGCGTGACCTTCGCGCGGTCGGGAACCGCGAGGTCGTACGTGCCGTTGGCCCGCGCGCGAGCGCGCAGCGCCGGACGCTCGGCCACGCGGATCGTCGCGCCGCCAGCCGCTTGCTCGAGTTGTTGAACTCGTACGCGGTCCCGCGCAAGTGGACGGTGCGCGCTGCGGCGACGGCCTCGACGGAGCCGGCCACGCCGACACCAGCTAGGGCCAGTGTGGCCAGCCCCGTCTTGACCGCAATGATCATCCGGGCGAGTCTCCTACACCGGACGCGCCGCGGCCACCGTCGGCACTACTGCTCCGAACCAGTGGTTTTCCCCTCGCTCACGCCGGCGGCGCTAGGACCGGGCAAGCTGCGGCGCGCGGTCCCCGGCGCTCAGGAACCGTCTCATCGCCGCATGGGTCTCCCGCGGACGCTCGAGCTGGGGCACGTGGCCGCAGTCGAGCTCGATGTGCTCGGAGTGAGGCAGGGCGTCGGTGACGTGCGGAGCGAAGGCCACGGGAACGAGGCGGTCGTGGCGGCCCCAGACGAACAGCGCGGGGGCCTGCAGCGTGCTCAGGCGGGGCCAGAAGCCGTTCTCGCCCTCGGGCTCCTCCAGGTAGATGTGGCGCGCCGCGGCGTAGAACGCGGCGCGGCCGCGCGGCGTCAGGTACGCGCGCAGGAACTCGTCCACTCCGGCGGCGGCCCAGCCGGACTCCGCCCCGGGGATGAGCCGGCGCACGATGCCCTCGACGACACCCCGCGGCGCGACCTGAAGCAGGCCCAGCTCCGGGCGCACGAGCCGCAGCACGTCGCCCACGGGCGCTCGCGCCGCCACGCCAGCGATGACGACAGCAGCACGATGCGCCGCACGCGCTCGGGATAGCGCAGGCCGACCTCGAGCGCCACACGGCCGCCCATGCTGTTGCCCACCAGGTGCACGCGTTCCAGCTCCAGTTCGTCGAGCAGGGCGACGACTGCGCGCGCGAAGTACCGCGCGTCGTAGGCCGCGCCCACGGGCTTGTCGGAGTCGCCGAAGCCCGGCAGATCGACGGCGATGACCCGGAACTGGTCCGCGAGCGCGGCGACGGTGGGCAGGAACGAGATCTTCGTGCCGCCCAGCCCGTGCAGCGCGATCACGGGATCGCCCGTCCCGGCGTGCAGGGTCGACAGCGTGCCCGCCTCCGTGCGCACCGACGCGAACTCCAGCCGCCCGGGCTCGGTGCTTCCGCTCGTGGCGGCCAGCAGCCCGACGCCGAGATGGAGGTTGTCGTGGATCGTCAGCCGGCGGCTGCGGAACGCGTCCATTCCCCCGCGCAGATCGCGCGCGATGGCCTCCCATGTGGCGGTGTCGGCGCGCAGTTGCGCCTGCGCCGCGCCCTCGGGCTCGACGAGCCGCGCGCCCGCCGAGTCGATGACGACGTCCCACGGCTCGCCGTCCGAGACCTCGAGGCGGATGCGCGCCCCGTCGCGCGGGGCGTCGAGGGCCTCGGGGTCGTAGCGCTCGATGAGCGTGCGCAGGGATTTCGGAGGTGCGGGCATGGTGTGGCCGGCGTGCTCGCCGGTCAGACCCCCATGGCGGCGACGGCGGCGTCCAGCCGCTCGAGCACCTCATCGATCTCCTCGGCGCTGATCACCAGCGGGGGCATGATCTGAAGCGTCGACTGCCGGTTGAAGGCGAAGATCGCCATCAGGCCGTGGGCGAAGCACTGCTTCGTGAGTTCGAAGCCCAGAGCCTCCGACGAGGACTCCAGCGCCACCATCAGGCCGCGGCCGTGGTGCCCCACCAGCCGGTCGGGATAGCGAGCCACCAGGTCTTCGAGGCCCGAGCGCAGCTGCTCGCCCCTGGCGACCACGTTCTCCAACAGCTCCGGATCCTCATAGCGCTCCACCGCCGCCTCGACCACCCGCGCTCCCAGCTCCGACCCGGCGAAGCTCGAGGGATGGAAGAACGGGTCCTGCGCGAAATGCGCCTCCACCCGCTCGCCGAAGCAGCAGGCCGCGATCGGGTACACGCCCGCGCTCGTGCCCTTCCCCGTGATGAGCATGTCCGGCACCGCCCCGAAGTGCTCCAGCGCCCAGACCCGGCCGGTCCGCCCCAGCCCGGACTGCACCTCGTCGAGGATCATCAGCGCGCCGCGCTCGTCGCACAGGCGCCGCATCTCGACGAAGTAGCCCTCGGGCGGGATCAGATACCCGCCGGTGGCCGGGATCGTCTCCATGATCACCGCCGCGGTGTCGTCGCCCACCGCGCCCTCCAAGGCCGCGAAGTCCCCGAACGGCACCCGCGTGATCCCCGGCGTCAGCCGCCGGTAGCGCTCGGACAGCGGGCGGGTCGTCCATGGCCAGCGAGAAGCCCACGTGGCCGTGGTAGCCGTGCTCGGCGCACACCAGGCCCGGGCGCCCGGTGACGGACCGAGCCAGCTTGCAGGCGATTTCGACGGCCTCGGCGCCCGAGGCGGTGAAGAACGAGTACTGCAACCCGTCCGGAGCAGCCGCGCCAGCGCCTCGGCGCCCTGCGCCCGGCGCGCTGACGGCAGCAGCCAGTCGCCCATGTCGTGCTCGCGCAGCGCCGCGCTCAGCGCCTCGACGGCGAAGGCCGGGTGGTGGCCGAAGTTGAACACGCCGCCCGAGCTGCGGCAGTTGATGTCGTCGCGGCCCTCCAGGTCCCACACGCGCACGCCCTCGCGCCGGCCCTGCACGAGGTCGATCCCAGATCGCGAAACGCCTTGGCCTTGTGAGGGGAGATGAACTGCTCGATCAGCGTGAACGCGTCGTCGTTGGTCGCGGGCAGGTCGTGGATGACGGTCATGCCGCCTTCCTTTCCGGTAGCTGGAGGGGGCCGTAGCGGTAGGGCGGGGGAAGCAGGAACGGGTACGGCCGATGCCGCACCCGGCGCTGCCACGCCCTGTCGGCGCGGCGCAGGCGCTGCATGAGCAGCCACAGGCGCTTGTCGCGGGCGAAGTAGCGTCGCACGTCGAATTTGGGTGATCGGGCTCTCGATGCGCTGGTTGGCCGTGTGCAGCAGCGCCGGCACCCAACGGTCGAGCTCCTCCTTGTGCATGTTGGAGGCCACGTCGAGCAGGACCGCGCGCGGGTCGTGGTAGCCGTGCATGATCGAGCGGGCCACGGGTGCCAGCACGCCGCGCAACGCCCAGGGGTAGATGGAGAGGAAGGGCTCGAGCTCGAGCTCCTGCCCGCCGCCGGCGTCCCGCATGATCGGCGTGGAGACGTCGAACAGCTCCATCGACTCGCCGTCGATGGCCCAGTTGGCCGCTTGGGCGTCGAGGCCGATCCGGGCGTCCACGGCGCCCGTGACGCGGTCCACCAGCTGCGCCAGCAGGGCCGCGCCCCGATCCCGTTGGGCCGAGCGCAGCACGTGGTTGAGCACGCGCTCCGCGGGCACGAGCGGCTGTACGAGGTAGGCGTGCAGCTCGCCGGCATGTCCGGTGACCGAGCGCACCGTCGTGGGCACGACGTCCACGCCGCGCCGCTGCAGTTCCTCCGCGTAGCGCTCGAGCAGCGCGGCGTAGCGGTCGAGCTGCGTGCTATCGCGGAAGCCCGGCAGGCGCTTGACGGCGACGCGCGGTTGGCCGGTTGGCCAGCCCAGGACGAGCGTGATCTCGCCATAGCCGAGCACGCGCAAGTCGCCCGCCTTCCCGGCGCGGATCGCGGCCTCGACCGCGCCGTCGAGGCGCTCCAAGTCGAGGACGAGGTTCGCGGCCGCCACCATGGCCCCATAGTGTCCAGCGCCCGGCGCGCTGCGGCGACCGTCCGCAGTACTGGCGCGGGGACCGTGGTTTCCCCTAGCTGGCTGTTAGCCGCGGCAGCCCTCAGCCGATCCGACACAACCTGCAACCGCCCACCCCGCGGCGTCAGCAGCTCATTGCCCCGGAACAGTGGCGCGATGCGGATCCGCGAGCCACCGCGCGCGGCGCTGATGACCGTCGAGGCCGCGTACCGACAGTCGCCGCCGAGCGGCGCCTTGATGCTGCGCACGATCCGGCGGCCGATGAAGAATCGGACCCGCACGGTTCCCGTGCACGACTGGGGGACGGGGAAGCCGCGCGGAATGTTCAGCTTCCCGGCCGTCTTCAGCGCCCAGCGGCGGCCGTTGAGGTGGCGCTTGCGGGTGTTGCGCGTCACCGGGCCGGGACGCACGCGCCCGGTGATGAAGAGCTGATCGCCTCCGACCGCCGTCCCGTCCTTGTTCGAGCGAACGAGGCGGTAGTGGTAGATCCGATGGGACTCCAGGCCGGTGAGCGTGAAGTTCACGGGCTGGGGGAACGGCTGGGCCGGGACGGTCAGCGAGGTCGTCTCGAGTCCGTAGGCGGTGGTCAGCCCGAACTGGAACCGGTAGTTGGCCGGGCTCTTCACCGAGGCCACGACGCCGGTGATCATCGCGCCGTGCAGGTTGCGCTGCGAGGGTCCCGCCGGTGAACACGCCCGGGGGCGCCGGCGGCTGGCCGGCGGTCTTGAACTGGCGATCCCTCCCGGTCGACGTTCCCTGGGCGTTCGTGGCCACCACCCGGTAGTGGTAGACGGTGCCCGACGTGAGCTTGGACGATCCCGGTCTTCACGGCCACGTTCGCCGTGCCCGAGCCGGCGGACTTCGTCGCCGTCTGGGCGCCGTAGGCGTTCGTCGAGCCCGTACTGGAAGACGTAGACCGTGCGCTGCCCCTGCGGATTGATCGTGGCGTTCAGGACGGCGCTGCTCCTCGTCACCGAGGTGGCGCCACCGGTCGTCACCGAAGGCGACGCGGCCCCCGCGGCAGCCGGGAACCCCAGACACAGCACCACACCAGTCATCAAGCCGAAACGACGCATCCCGCACTCCTTTTGCCCGATCGATTGCACTCCAACACAGCCTGGGCTCCCTGAACCCTCCAACAACGCCGCCGACGGAGAAGTTGCGCGCCTACGCGCCAAGCCGCACGGGCAGCGTCTTGAGCTGGTTCACGAACGCCGATTCGACGTACTCGGGCGTGCCCGCGAATTCCATCTTCGGATACCGAGCCAGCGTCTCCTCGAACAGCACGCGCAGCTCCAGCCGCGCCAGCGCGGCGCCCAGGCAGAAGTGCCGCCCGCCCGCGCCGAAGGCCTGGTGCTCGGGGTTCCTGGTCACATCGAAGCGGTCGGGGTCCTCGTAGCGCGTCTCGTCGCGGCCCGACGAGACGTACCACATGACCACCTTGTCGCCCTCGCGGATCGGCGTCCCGTTGATCTCGGAATCGGCCATCGCGGTCCGGCGGAAGTGGGCGAAGGCGGGGAACATCCGCAGCGACTCCTCGACCGCGCTCGCGATCAGCGACGGGTCGTCGAGCAGCAGCTGGCGCTGCTCGGGGTCCTCGAGCAGCGCGCGCATCCCGCTGCAGTAGGTCGCCTTCGTGCTGTCGTTGCCCGCCGCCATGAGCAGGAAGAAGCCCATGACGATCTCGTGCTCCTCCAGCGTCTCCCCGTCGATCTCGGCGTGGACCAGGACGCTCGTCAGGTCGTCCGTCGGGTTCGCGCGACGCGAGGCGATCAGCTCGCTGCAGCGCCGGAAGATCTCGGGGACGTCGCGCTCCATGACGGTCTGCGTCCCCTCGGGGTTGATGTCCGGGTCGCCCGCTCCCAGGGTCTTGTTCATCAAGTCGGCCCAGATCGCGTCGTCCTCGGGCGGGAGCCCCATGAACGAGCCGATCACCCGCGACACCACGGGCTGGGCGACGTCGGTCACGAGGTCGCACTCGTCGCGGCCGGCCAGGCCGTCCAGCACGTTCACCGTGATCGCGCGGATCGCGTCCTCGTGCTCGGCGATCCGCTTCGGCGTGAAGCCCCTCTGAAACAGCATCTTCAGCCGGTCGTGCTTCGGCGGGTCCATCCCGATGAACATCGACGTGATGAGCTCGAGCGGCATGATCGCGTCGGTCAGCGCCGTGATCCCGCCGCGCTCGGAGGAGAACGTCTTCCAGTCGCGGCTGACCGTGTGCAGGTCGTCGGCCGTGGTCAGCGACCAGTAGCCCGCCTCCTGCCGGGTACTCGGTGATCTTCGACGTCCAGTGGACGGGGCACTTCGCCCGCATCTCCTTGAACAGCTCGTGCGGCGGGCCGTCGTGCCAGTGCTTCCGTTCGGTGAGGAGCACCTCTTCGATCGGGGTCTCGTCGGGCGCGGCGCGCTTCGGCTCGGTGGCCATCGCACCCGACGATACCGCGCCGCCCTGCGAGGATGAACCCATGAACCCACCCATCCCCGACGACGAGCTCATCACCTCCGAGGGCCTGCGCGCGCTCGAGGCCGAGCTCGAGGAGCTCGAGACGACCGGGCGCCAGGACATGGCCAAGCAGATCAACGACGCGCGCTCGCTCGGCGACCTCAAGGAGAACGCCGACTACCACATCGCCAAGGACGAGCAGGCGCACATGGAGACGAAGATCAAGCGCCTGCGCGAGCGGCTGCGCAACGCGGTCGTCGTCGAGGCCGACGCGCAGAGCAGCAACTTCGACTTCGGCCGCACGGCCGAGGTGACCGACGAGGAGACCGGCAAGACGAACACGTGGACGATCGTGGGCGCGACCGAGGCCGACCTCTCCAAGGGTCTGCTGTCGGCGGAATCCCCGATGGGGCGCGGCCTGGTCGGGAGCGCCCCCGGATCCACGGTCGAGGTCGAGACGCCCCGCGGCACCCGCCGCTACCGGATCGACAAGGTGCTGCCCTGACCGGCCCGGTCAGGCATCATGGATGAGACATGGCTGAGAACCCCTCCATCCGCAGCGTGAAGATCGACGCCGACGAGCGCGGCGGCTGGTCGTCCGATCGCCCGCGCAAGGAGGGCGCCAAGCCGCGGCTGGCCGACGTCTCCGTGCGCAACCGGGTCCTCCAGCCCGCCGACCGCCTGCGCTACTCGCCCGGCAGCCTGCTCATCGTCGTGTCCGCCTCGAAGGTCGACCGCGACGCCTTCATCGACCGCGTGATCGAGGCCAAGAACGCGATCCTCTCGCTCGACAAGGTCCACGCGCTGCTCGCCGGCCGGGTCAAGCCCGACGAGATGGACGCCCGCGCGCAGGAGCTGCTCGACGCGGCCGTGGCCAAGCGCCTCGGTGCGGACGAGAGCGTCGTCCTCGGCGCCGACAGCCTCGACGCCGAAGAGCGCGAGCGCTTCGTGCGCCTCGCCGCGCCCGCGCGCGCCCCTCGCCACCTCATCCTGCTCGAGGTCGCGCGCGACCAGGTCGCCGAGGAGGACCTCGCGCCGCTCAACGCCCTGCGCAAGGCGCTCGACGCCGGCGACCTCGGCGCCGAGGGCTTCCACACCGCGATGCGCCTCGGCGGCGGATCGGCGGCCGAGGTCAAGCGGATCGTGTTCCGGCCTGAGCCGCGCGACGACGAGTAGCGCTCGCCAGCCCGCTCAGCCGGCCTGCATGGCCTGCATGTTCTTCATGATGACCTCGCTGGTCTGGCGCAGCTCCTCGGCCGGGCTGAACTGGAGGAACTCGGTGCCCGGCTCGTTGTGCACCGGGATGTGACCGGGTGGCGCGTAGTACGCGTCGCCGGCCTCGAAGACCTCCTCGCGGTCGCCGAAGCGGTACGTCATCTTGCCCTTGATCACGTAGCCCCAGTGCGGGCACTGGCACTGGTCGTCGGGCAGGCCCTTGAGCAGCGGGGCGTGGTCGAGGTCCTCGCGGAAGGTCACGAAGTTCACGCTGTAGTCCTCGAGGTCCTCGGACCGGTCGACGACGGGACCGTGGTCGCCGCCCCCGCTCGCGCTCTCCTTCGACACCTTTGGCATGTGGCCCCTCCTTCGTCTGGTTGTGACGAGGCTACAGGCGGGAGAGGTGCGCGTCAGCTGCGCAGAATGGTCACCGCGAGCGTCACGTACGGCCGCCGCGCGCGCACGGTGTAGTTGCGCCGGTTGTCGAAGCGCAGCCGCCACGTGCCTCGCGCGGCGGTGAAGGGGAAGAGCCTTCGGTAGCCCGTGCGCAGATAGCCGCAGAGGCCGCGCGCCGTCCCCAGGAACACCGTGCGCTTGAGGTGGCGGTTCGGCCCGATGTAGTGCAGGTAGACCGGGCGGTTGCGGCCGAACTTGTAGACGGTGAAGCGCACCCGCAGGCGCTGGGGATCGCCGCGCGAGGGGGCGAAGTCGGCGCCGAAGGCGTGGCAGCGGCCGGAGGCGGAGGCTTCCGGGCCCGGCGAGCCCGAGGCCGCGACGGGCGCCGCCAGCAGAGCGAGCAGGACGAGGACGAGCATGGCCGACGAGTGTAGGGAGCGACCTAAGCCGAGCATGCGGTTGGACTCCCGCTCACGGGGAAGACGCACGCCACACGGAGGAGAGACCATGATGAGACCCCCGAGAGCCCGAACACGACGGAGACGGACGGACGAGCCGCCGAGGAGACGCTCGATACGCCGCACGACGACCAGGGCGGCGAGGGCAACGAGGGCGAGGGCCCGGCCGAGGGCGACGAGTAGCGATAGCGGTGGGCCTGCGCCGTCGCGGGCCCACCGCTATCGTCATGCGCCGCATGAGCCCCGACGCCGAGCTCCAGCACATCACGCTGCACGGCCACCGTGTCGCCTATCGCCAGGCCGGCGAGGGGCCGGTCATCGTGCTCGTGCACGGGATCACGTCCAGCAGCGCGACGTGGGAGCGCGTCATGAGGCAGCTGGCCAAGCGCTTCACCGTGCTCGCGCCCGACCTGCTCGGCCACGGCCAGTCGGCCAAGCCGCGGGGCGACTACTCGCTCGGCGCCTACGCCAGCGGCGTGCGCGACCTGCTCGTGGCGCTCGGCCACGAGGAGGCGACGTTCGTCGGGCACTCGCTGGGCGGGGGCGTGGCCATGCAGCTCGCCTACCAGTTCCCCGAGCGATGCGAGCGCCTGGTCCTCGTCGACTCGGGCGGCCTGGGGCGCGAGGTCAGCCTGCTCCTCCGAGCGGCCACCCTGCCCGGCTCGGAGTTCGTCCTCCCGGCGCTCACCCATCCCAAGCTGCTCGAGGCCGGCCGCGCCGTCGACGGCTTCCTGCACCGCTTCGGCCTCAACCTCAACACCGACATCAACGAGATGGCGCGCGGCCACGCGACCCTGTCCGACCGCGAGGCCCGCTCCGCGTTCGTCCACACGCTGCGGACGATCGTCGACCCCGGCGGCCAGCGGGTCAACGCCACCGACCGCCTCTACCTCGCCGAGCACGTGCCCTTCCTGCTCATCTGGGGGGCGCGCGACCCGATCATCCCGCTCGCGCACGGAGAGGCGGCGCACGCGCAGGTGCCGGGCAGCGAGCTCGTGGTCTTCCCCGGGGCGGGCCACTTCCCCCAGCTGGACGATCCCCAGCGCTTCGTCGAGGTGCTCACCGAGTTCATCGACACCACCGCGCCGGCCGACGTCGACGGCTCGGAGTGGGGCGACCTGCTGCGCGCCGGCGCGCCCGTCCAGCCCGTGCCCGGGCGCTAGCGCCCGGTCGCAGCGGCGCCTCGCCGGACGCGGAAATCCGGTCCCATCGCGCTAGCCTGGTGTTGTAGGCAAGGATGCCAAGGAATCTCGTGACGACCCCTCGCTGGACGCTTCTCCTCTCGTGCGCCGCCATGGCGGCCGCGCTGCTGGCCTTCGGCGTGCCGGGCGCCACCGCGGCGCCCCCCTCCGATCCGGGCGCGTTCGGGCGCTCGCACCGCCCCGTCTGCGGGCCCGCGCCGAGGGGCGCCGCCCGCTGCCACTCCGAGGTCGTGACCGACGCCCAGGGCGACCCCCTGGTCACCCCCGCTCCCAACGGATACGGCCCGACCGACCTCCAAAGCGCCTACAACATCTTCACCCAGTCGAGCACAGCCGGCGGCACCCAGACGATCGCGATCGTCGACGCCTACGACGACCCCAACGCCGAGGCCGACCTGGGCGTGTACCGCTCGCAGTACGGCCTACCGCCCTGCACGACCGCCAACGGCTGCTTCAAGAAGGTCAACCAGCAGGGACAGCAGAGCAACTACCCCGCCACCAATGCCGGCTGGGCACAGGAGATCTCCCTCGACCTCGACATGGCATCGGCGATCTGTCCCAACTGCAAGCTCCTGCTCGTCGAGGCCAACTCCAACTTCTTCTCCGACCTCGCCGCCGCGGTCGACCGGGCCGCCACGCTGAATGCCACCCAGATCTCGAACTCCTACGGCGGCGGTGAGTACTCGGGCGAGACCTCGGACGAAAGCCACTACAACCACCCCGGCGTGGCCGTCACCGTCAGCTCAGGCGACAGCGGCTACGGCGCCGAGTTCCCGGCGGCCTCGAAGTACGTGACCGCCGTCGGCGGCACGACGTTGAACCGCAACGCCTCGGTGCCGCGAGGCTGGTCCGAGACCGCCTGGTCGGGCGCGGGCAGCGGGTGCTCGGCCTACATCTCCAAGCCCGCCTGGCAGACCGACTCCGGATGCGCGAAGCGCACCATCGCCGACGTCTCGGCTGTCGCCGACCCGAACACCGGAGTGGCGGTCTACGACAGCCTCCCCTACCACGGCAGCAGCGGCTGGCTGGTGTTCGGCGGCACCAGCGCGTCGGCGCCGATCGTCGCCGGGTTCGACGCCCTGATCGGCTCGTCGGCCGGCTCGCCGTCCTACCCCTACAGCAACACGGGCTCCTACTACGACATCACGTCGGGCAGCAACGGCAGCTGCGGCGGGTCCTACCTGTGCACCGCCGAGACCGGGCTTCGACGGCCCCACCGGCCTGGGGACGCCGAAGGGCAGCGGCGGGACTCCGCCCAATCAGCCGCCCAGCGCGGCGTTCACGATCGCCCCGAACCCGGCTCAGACAGGGGACATGGTGACGTTCAACGGCTCGGGCTCCAGCGATCCCGACCCGGGCGATTCGCTCCACTACAAGTGGGACCTCGACGGCAACGGCTCGTTCGAGACCGACACCGGGACCACCTCCTCCACGAGCAGGAGCTACGCGACGGCCCAGTCGATCACGGTCAGGCTGCGTGTCACCGACAACCTCGGGCGCGACGAACGACACCTCCCACCAGCTCACGGTCAACTCGCCGACCAACCAGGCGCCGACTGCCAGCTTCACGATGTCCCCCAATCCGGCGCAGAGTGGCCAGGCGGTGAGCTTTGACGGCTCAACCTCGACCGACCCGAACCAGACCAGCCAGAGCCTGAGCTACCACTGGAACTTCGGCGATGGCACGACCGGCTCGGGCGCGACGACCCAGCACGCGTACAGCACCGGCGTCACCACCACCTTCACCGTGACGCTGACCGTCACCGACAACGCGAACGGCATCGGCTCCACCTCGCACACGCTCCAGGTGACCCCCGCGCCGGGCCCCGCCGGGTCGGCGTCCTCCGGCGGCTCGATCGGCGGGACCACCGGCACCGGCACGACCACCACGTCGGGCGCGGGCGCGGGCGACGTCGTCAGGCCGAACGTCGCCTCGCTGCGGGTATCGCCTTTCGCGTTCCACGCCGCCCGCCGCGGTCCCGCCGCGCTGGCCGAGGATCGCGACCGGGACCCGCGTCTCCTTCGTCCTCTCCGAGCGGGCGAGTCTGACCTTCCGGATCGAACGGGCGCGGCCCGGCCGTCGGGTCGGTGGGCGGTGCGTGGCGGTGACGCGCCGGAACCGCAACGCTCGGCATTGCACCCGTTACGTGCTCCTGGCCGGGAAGTTCACTCGGGCCGGCCGCGCCGGGGCCAACTCCTTCCGCTACATGGGTCGGTTGGCCGGCCACGCCCTCGGCCTCGGGCGCTACCGACTGCGTGTCACGGCCACCGACCCGGCCGGCAACCGCAGCCTGGTGCGCCGGGTCGCGTTCCGGATCGTCTAGGGCGCCGCGAGCGGGCCGCGGCGGGCCAGGTCCTCGCGCAGCGCGAGGATCCGCCGCACCGATGCCTCGAAGGCCGGGCGGGCGAGCCGCCCTCGTCGCAGCGCCGTGGTCAGCGCCCCCAGCCCCTGATCGCCCTCGCCGACGTCCTTGTTGGAGAACAGCAGCACGTCCATGCCCGCCCGGGCGGCGAGCAGGGTCCGGTTGCCGATGCTCCCGAAGCGCTGCAGCGCGCCGGCCTCGAGGGCGTCGGTGATCGTCACTCCCTGGAAGCCCAGGCGCTGACGCAGCTGGCCCTGCACGATCCGGCTCGACAGGCCCGACGGGCGGCTCGGGTCGAGCGCGGGGTAGACGGCCCACGAGCACATGACCAGGCGCACCCCGGCGCGGATCGTCGTCGGGTAGGGACGCATGTCGACGTTGCGCAACGTGTTCAGCGACAGGCGCAGCGTGACCGGGCCCTCGTCGGTGTTCTGGCTGGCGGTCGCCGCGCCGAGGCCGGGGAAGTGCTTGGCGGTGGCGGCCACGCCGAGGCGCTGCTGGGCCGTGACGAACGCGGAGGCCAGGCGCGTGACCGTGAACGGGTTGCGGCTGAACGAGCGTCCGAACTGGTCGAGGAAGTTGCCGGGCTGGCGGTACACGCCGAGGACCGGGGCGAGGTTGACGTTGATCCCCACGCCGCGCAGGTTCAGCCCGGCGCCCCGGCCGGCGTTGGTCGCCGCGGCCGGTGTTGTCACGGGCCTCGCCGACCTGCTTGGCCGACAGCTCGGGCGCGCCGGGGAGGCGCTTGACGATCCCGCCCTCCTGGTCGGTCATCAGCAGCAGCGGGGTGTGGACCGGGCTGCGCAGCCGCGCCGCCTGGAGCCGGCGGACCACGCCGCGGATCTGGGCATGGCTGGTGATGTTCTCGCCGAAGAAGATGACCCCGGCGGCCTGGCCCTGGCGGATGCGGGCGAACAGCGACGCGGGCGGGTTGACCCCCGGGTAGCTGTAGATCACGCGCTGGCCGGCGAGCTGGGAGGTCGTGAGGCGCGGCAGCGGCGTCGGCGTGCCGGCCTCGGCGGCGGGTGCGGCGACCGCCAGGCACGCGGCGAGCGCCGCCAGGCCGAGCGCGGCCGCTCGCGGCCGCCTGGCGTGCGCGCGGGCCAGGGCTCCCCTCATCGAGACGACCCTAGCGGCTGAGCGCCCGGGTCAGCCCGTCGTGTTCAGGATCATCACGCTGCAGCTCGCGTGATGGGAGACCTTGTTCGGGACGCTTCCCAGCAGGAAGCGCTTGGTGCCGCTCATGCCCCGGTTGCCGACGACGATGAGGTCGGCGCCGTGCTCCTCGGCCGCTGACAGCAGGACGTCGGCGGGGTCGCCGCGGCGCGCGTGGCATTCGGCCTCGACTCCCTCGGAGCGAAACACCGCCTCGGCGTGGGCGAGGATGGTGTTGACCTCGTCGTCCGGGGCCGGCTCGACGGCCCGCATCTCGGGGGCGTCCTCTCGGCCGCGCACGTGCGTCGCGCCCGCCGGGCGATAGGCGGAGACGACGTGGACCTTCGCGCCGCACGCGCGCGCGAGCTTGGCCGCCTGGCCCACCGCGCGCTCGGCGGTCGGCGAGCCGTCCGTTCCCACGACGATCGACTGGTACATGACCCTCGCTCATCCTAGGTCGGGCGCGGCGCGCGGGGCAAGCCGCGCCGAGGGCGCGACGTCCCGAGCCGCCCAGAGGTACGGTGTCCGTGCCAAATTCATTTCCTTGGGGAAGGGAAGCCCGCATGATCTCTCGCTCGCGTCCGCTGGTCGTCGTCGTCGTCCTTGCCGGCTTCGCGCTGCTCGCGCTTCCGGCCGCCGCGCCCGCCGCCACCTGCAACGGCGTGCCGAAGCGGTCCTGTCTGCTCCCGTTCCCCAACGACTTCGCGCAGACCAAGGCGGACAGGACGACGCCGACGGGCCGGCGCGTCAACTTCGCCACGGCCGCGATGCCGAAGAACAAGGACGGCAAGGCGATCGACCCCCGCGAGTGGAACCGCAGCGACGGCTTCTCTCCGGGCCAGCCGATCATCGTCCACGTCCCCAGCCTCAAGACGCAGGCCGACTTCGCCCGCTCGAAGATCGTCCCCGACAACGACCTGGCGCAGTACAAGGCCAAGAACCAGCCGCTGCTGCTGCTCGACGAGAAGACGGGCAAGCGCCAGATCGTGTGGGGCGAGCTCGATGCCTTCGAGGGCGTTCCGAACACCAGCCGCCACCTCATCATTCACCCGGCCAAGAACCTCGTCCCCGGGCGCCGCTACGTCGTCGTGCTGCGCGGGCTGAGGGGCCTGCGGGCGCCGGCGGGCCTGAGGAAGACCTGGTCGGCCGCTCTGCTCAAGGCGCTCGTCAAGGCCAAGGTCAGGCCCTCGACCGTCTACCTCGCCTGGGACTTCACGGTCGCCTCCGACAAGAGCCTCACCGCGCGGCTGCTGAAGATCCGCGACGACGCCTTCCGGCAGCTCGGCGACACGAACCTGTCCGACGGCCAGATCCAGGGCAGCGCGCCGAGCTTCGCGATCACGAGCGTCACCGACTTCACGCCGGCCGAGAACGAGAAGATCGCGCGCAAGATCTCCGGCACGTTCACGCGTCCCCTGCTACCTCAACCAG
Source organism: uncultured Actinomycetes bacterium (assembly GCA_963842605.1). Taxonomy (GTDB): domain Bacteria; phylum Actinomycetota; class Thermoleophilia; order Solirubrobacterales; family Solirubrobacteraceae; genus AC-38. The sequence continues at coordinate 288,422 of CAWJGV010000011.1, read as the reverse complement.
CCGGGGTGCCCGCCGGGCGCGCGCTTCCACTACTCCAGCTCGAGGAAGGACGCGCTGCCGACCCAGACCGCCGGCAACGTCGACCAGGCTCCCTTCCAGTGCAACATCCCACGCGTGGCGTCGGCGGGCCAGCCGAGCAAGATCGGCCTGTACGGCCACGGCCTGCTCGGAGCGCACACGCAGATCGACGAAGACAACATCCAGGACATGAGCGCGGAGCACAACTTCACGTTCTGCGCGACCGACTGGCAGGGGATGGCGTCGGAGCTCGACATTCCCAACGCGATCAACATCCTTCAGGAGTTCTCCAAGTTCCCGGAGCTGGCCGATCGCCTCCAGCAGGGAATGGTCAACACCCTCTACCTCGGCCGGCTGCTCGCCCACCCGCAGGGCTTCGCCGCCAACGCGGCGTTCCAGGGCCCCGGCGGGCAGGCGCTGCTCGACACGTCCAACCTGTACTTCGACTCCAACTCCCAGGGAGGGATTCTGGGCGGGCTGGCCACCGCGATCGCGCCCGACTGGACGCGTGGGGTGCTCGGCGCGACGGCGATGAACTACGCGATTCTGCTGCCGCGCTCGGTCGACTTCGACACGTACGTGATCCCGATGGCGATCGCCTACCCCGACGAGGGCACGCGCCAGATCATCCTCTCGCTCGCCCAGATGCTGTGGGACCGCGGCGAGACGAACGGCTGGGTCCAGCATGTCACCTCCAGGCCGCCGAAGAACACGCCCAAGCACACCGTGCTCATGCACATCGCGGTCGGCGACCACCAGGTGGCCCCCGTGGCCGCCGACGTCGAGGCGCGCTCGATCGGTGCGTCCGCCTACCGGCCGGCGGTGGGGGCGGGGCGCTCCTTCGACAAGACGCCGCTGTTCGGGATCCCGACGATCAAGTCGTTCCCCTTCCGCGGGTCGGCGATCGTCTACTGGGACGGCGGGCCGCAGACGCCGCTCGCGCCGACGGTCAACCTGCCCAACCGCGGCGGCCTGGACCCGCACTCGTTCCCGCGCAAGACACCGTCGGCCCGGCAGCAGAAGGCCGACTTCCTGATCAACGGCGTGGTGAACGACGTGTGCGGCGGGCAGCCCTGCCACACGTTCAACTTCGGATAGGGGTCTGACCCCTTGAGCCTCCTCGACTCAAGGGGTCTGACCCCTTCCCGTGGGCCGGGTGGGGCGCTCGCGACGGCTGCGGCGGGGCGTGCGATCGCGGGCGACGGCGCTGATGAGGGTGGGGTGGAAGTTCATGTCGGGGAGCTTCGCGCCGCCCGCTCCGCCGGGCGAATGATTTAGTCTCTGCTAAATCGTCGTCTTTCAGTTCAGCCTCGAGGACCTGGCTCGCACGCGCTTTGCGATCTCTCCCATGTGGGAGCTCGTGATCAGCCTGCGGCTGCTCCGTGATCCCTCGCGGGCCGGGCTGCACCTGCCCTGGATCGAATCCGCGCGCCCGGAGCTGCCCGGGCTCGACCTCGCCGCCGCGCTGTCGCTGCTGCCTCCGGAGGGCTACATCCCCGACTTTCTCAGCCCGCCGCCGAGCACGCCCCTGGCGGAATTCGAGGACGAGCTCGAGCTCGTGCGCGCCACGCCGGCCAAGCAGGTCCGCTACGACGTGGGCCTGCTGGTCGGCCGCCGGGTGCCCACACCTCTCCAGCAGCCGTTCCTCGACCATCCGCGTCGCACCGTCAACCGGCTCGCCAGCTCGTTCGCCGCCTACTGGGCGCGCACGCTCGAGCCGCATTGGCCGCGCGTCCACGCCCTGCTCCAGGCCGACGTGCACCATCGCGCGCGCCGCCTCACCGAGGGCGGCCCGGCCGCGCTGTTCGCGGACCTGCATCCCGGAGTGCAGTGGTCCGACGGCCGGCTCTCCGTCGAGGTGGCCTATGACGAGGAGATCGCGCTCGAGGGCCGCGGGCTGCTGCTCATGCCCAGCGCCTTCCAGTGGGATCGCCCGGGGGTGATCACGGAGCGCCCCTGGCAGCCCACCGTGTTCTATCCCGCGCGTGGGGTCGCGACCCTGTGGGAGCCGGGATCCGGTGAGGGACCGGCGGCGCTGGCCGCGGTGGTCGGCCGCGGGCGGGCCGCCGTGCTCGCGGCGCTCGACGCCCCGCGCTCGACGAGCGAGCTGGCGCGGCGGCTCGGCCTCACCGCGGGCGCCGTCTCCCAGCATGTCGGATCGCTGCGCGCCGCCGGGCTGCTGACCAGCGAGCGCGAGGGGCGCGGCGTGCTGCACGCGCGCACCGCCTTGGCCGAGGGTCTGGTGGTCGGTCCGGGGTCTGACGCCTGACTGCAACGCCGCGACCGCATCGCGTCGCGCGACGTGGTGTTCTTGAGGCGTGCGCCGCGTCGTCCTCCTCCTCGGCGCGCTGGCCGCGGTGGGATTCGCCGTGCCGGCCGTCGCGACCGCTGCCAAGCGCCCGCCCAAGCCGCGCCTGACGTGGGTCGGGTGCTGGCCGCGCTCGTGCGGCGTCAAGGCGCCGGCGACCGCGCCGAGGGCCCGGCTGCTGATCGCCGCGAGCCGCGTGCGTCCGCCGCTGCTCGTCGAGTTCAAGCGCTCGGGCGGGCGGCGGATCGTCGTGCGCGCGGCCCGGCGCAACGCCCATCGTTTCGTCGTGCGGGTGCCGGCGAGCGCGATCTCGGCGCGCATCCGGGTGGCCAGCCGCGGCGGGCCGTGGTCCGGTCTCTCGCGCCTGATCCGCATCGTCCGCGCGCCCGCGCCGCGCCGTGAGCTCGGCGGCTCGCCCACCGGCACCGCGTTCGACGGCATCGGGATGTGGGTGTGGGTCCTGAGCCGCACCGAGGGCGGCAACCTCGACGCGATCATCGCCCGCGCGCGCCAGCACGGCGTGAAGACGATCTTCCTCAAGAGCGGCGACGGGACCAACTACTGGTCGAACCAGTTCGTCCCCTCGGTCGTGGGCAAGCTCAAGGCGGCCGGGCTGAACGTGTGCGGCTGGCAGTACGTCTACGGCAAGAGCCCGAAGGCCGAGGCCGACGTGGCCGTGCGCGCGATCAGGAACGGCGCCGACTGCTTCGTCATCGACGCCGAGAGCGAGTTCGAGGGCCGCTACGCGCAGGCGCAGACCTACACCGAGGCGCTGCGCGCCGGGGCGGGCGCGAACTACCCGATCGCGCTGGCCGCCTTCCCCTACGTCGACTACCACCCGTCGTTCCCCTACTCGGTGTTCATGGGGCCGGGCGGGGCGCAGTTCAACCAGCCGCAGATGTACTGGCGGGCCATCGGCACGAGCGTCGACAACGTCTACTCGCACACGTGGCCGGTCAACCGCGTCTACGGCCGGCCCATCCTTCCCCTCGGTCAGCTGTGGCAGGACCCGGCGCCCGCCGAGATCACGCGCTTTCGCTCGCTCGCCGGGGCCTACGGCGCTTCCGGGGTGAGCTGGTGGGACTGGCAGGAGGCGACGGAGCGCGGCTTCACCGCGGTGGGCGCGACGCTGGGGGCGATCCCGCCCGCGCCCGCCGCCGCGTCCGCGTACCCGACGCTCAAGCGCGGCTCCAAGGGCGACCTCGTCATCTGGGCGCAGGAGCGCCTGGCCGGCTCGGGGCAGTCGGTGGCCGTCGACGGCGGCTACGGGCCCGGGACCGAGACGGCCGTGCGCAACTTCCAGACCGGCCAGGGCCTGCCCGTCACCGGCGTGATCGACGCGGCCACGTGGCCCGCGCTGCTGCGCCAGCCGATCGCCGCGCCCGACTGGAACGGCGCCGGCGCGGCGACGGCGTCCGCGGCGGGCGCGCGCACCGGCCCGCCCTCGGCGCGGCTGGCGTCACGGCGCGCCGAGGTCCCGCCGCTGGGCCGCGGCGGCTGAGCGCCCCATCGGGAAAGACCCATAGGCTGCCGCCCGGCAAACCCGACCGGGAGGTATTCCGCCCATGCCGCTTCGTCCCATCGCTCTCGCCGTCGCGCTCGTAGCCGCGGCGGGACTGGCCACGTCCGCACTGGCCTCGCGCACCGCCCACCTGTCGGCCACGATGCGCTGCTTCAACTTCACCGTGGTGCAGCCCGACCCGGCGGCCAAGTTCACCGCCGGCGTCTACCAGCGCCAGAACTTCAGCCCGAACAACTCGCTGAGCTGCAACACGGCCTTCGACGTGCTGCGCAGCTACCTCTACGACCCGACGTCGCACCGCGGGTGGAGCGTCGGCCCGCTGGTCGGCCCGCTGCGCAACGCGACCGGCCGGCGCTTCGTTCAGAACGGGACCGGCGGCTTGACGGGCTTCAACGTCTTCCGCAACGGCACGCCGCCGAAGCCGGGCAACATCGTGCGCACGATCGCGATGACGCCGAACACGACCAAGACCTACGCGATCACGATCCCCACGCGCACGGCGGACGTCGGCGAGAGCGTGTCCCTGGTCGGAACCAGCGGCGCCGTGATCCAGCAGACGGGCTACAACGTCCAGGGCGCGAACACCGTCTACTACGCCCGCGTGCAGACGTTCAACCCGGCCGGGTCCGTGCGCTTCACGTTGATTGTCCAGGGGGCGAAGTCGAGCACGGGGTAGGGGATCGGGCTGTAGCCCGGGCATCGAGGGGTCGACTTCGGCGCGCGGCGTCCGAACGGCCGGCATCGAGGGTGCGCCGACCGAGCCGAGCGACGTGCACGTTGCGCTCTCGAGCGCCGCGAATCCACGGGCGTGCAGCTCTGCATGTCATGGATGAAGAAGTGTGCTCGCGCCCGGTCGGCAGCGCCGAGTGTGCAGTTGTGCATCCGGCGCCCCCCGGGTCAGCGCGCGTACCCGAGCGCGATCCACCGGTCGCGCCGGCGGGCGTGGCCGAGCCACATGTCGCCCGCGGTGCCGCCGCGGGCGGCGCGTAGGCGTTCGTTCTCGTAGCCGGTCCGGGGGACGGCGAAGCGGGCGCCGCGCGCGCGGCACGCGCCCGGGGCCGACGTGAATCGAACCGGCGCCCGCGACACCGTCCACGCCCCGTCCGCGCGGCGGCACGCCGCCGGGAGGCGTAGTCGGCACGGACGGGCACGCCAGCGCCCGTCCGTGCCCTGTGCGGCGCAATCGCCGCCCTGCCGGCGCGGCTCTTCCCGCGCCCAGCTCCACACGACGGCGTCCAGGCGCCCGTCGTCGGGAAGGATCTGGTCGAAGTCGATCAGGTCGACGCCGCAGCGGGTCATGCGCTGCGCGGCCTGCGCCGTCACGCCCGCGTCGTAGTAGCCGGGGCCGCCGGGGTCGATGGTGGCGCTCACCCACGTGGAGTCCTCGTAGTAGCGCACGAGCCTCGTGTCGTAGGTCGAACGCGGGAAGTCGCCGGGCGCGCAGTCCGCGCTGTAGCCGTGGGTGCTCGTCTCGACGTGCACCGGCGCGGCGGCGGGCGCCGGACGCCCGTCCCAGTCGAACACGGCGCCGCGCCAGCCGGGCCCGGCGCCGCAGCCGCTGACCACGACGACCTGAGCGCCCGCGCTCAGCACGTCGCGCCGGGTCAGTCCCAGGGGCAGCAGCGAGCACGACGCCCCGCCGCGCGGGCGGTAGATGAGCTTCCCGAACACGTCGTCGAGCACGCGCGCCGCCGCCTCTTGGCCCTCGGTCCCGCCCAGGTTGTCCTCGACGTAGAGCAGGAGCACCTCGCTCGGGTGCGCGCGCAGCCACGCCGCGACCGGCGCCATCGTGTCGGCGAACAGGCGCTCCGTCGTGCAGCCGGCGTGCATCTCGTCGGCTCCGCGGCCGTGGCACACCACCGGCGCGTTCGCGCCGCCCGCCCACGGGCTCGGCGTCCAGTGCACGTCGATCTCCAGCTTGCGCATGTCGATGCGCAGCTGGTCGATGATCGAGAGCTGCTGGTTGGAGTCGGTGTGCGACGCGGTGGGGAACTCGCTCGTCGAGTTGAACGAGTTGTGCGTGCCGATCCACGGCGCGTTCGCCAGCGGCACGTCATTCCCGAGCGCGTACTGCAGGCCCAGCGCGCGGTGGGTCCACGACGACTGGTAGGCGTCGACCGCGCCGCGGATCACGCGATGGCCGAGCGGGACGACGCACTGCTCGTCGGACGCCGCGCCGAGGCGCCGGCACTCGGCCGAGACTCGCTCGCCGGCCTTCTCGAAGCCCACGCACATCGAGGCGGATCCGCCGTTGGCGCGACAGGCGTCGTCGACCTCGCCGGCGCCGGCCACGGCCGGCAACGCGAGCGCGCACCCCACCAACATCCCTGTCACCGCCGGCCAGCGCCGGCGACCCCGCGATCCCTCCATCACCTACAGGAACGCGGGCGACCTCCCGTTCTTGCGCTTCCGCCCGCAAGTTAGACTCACCCAAAGGCAACAGAGGGGGGCGCCCACATGGGCATTCTCGACAAGATCCGTGGCAGGGCAAAGCAGGCGGCCGGTGACCTCGCCGACGACCCGGCGCTGCGCCGTGAGGGTCTCGCGGAGGAGCGCAAGGGAGAGGCGAAGGAAGAGCTTGACGAGGCCCAGCAGAGAGCGGCCGACAAGGCTGTCGAGATCGAAGAGCTCGACCGTAAGACGTCCTAGCGACGCGGAGGCCGCTTCGTGCCTGATCTCCCCACCACGGTGGCCGGCCTCATGCGCTTCGCCGCCGAGCGCTACCCCGACGTGGCCGCGGTGCGCTCCAAGGAGGACGGCGAGTGGCGCGAGCGCTCGTATGCCGACGTGGCGGCGGACGTGGAGCGTCTCGCCCTCGGGCTGATCGATCATGGCATCGAGCCGGGCGACCGGGTCTGCGTTCTGGCCGACACGAGCCCCGAGTGGGCCTACACCGCGTTCGCGATCTGGAGCATCGGCGCGATCGTGGTGCCGATCTACCCCACCAACTCGCCCGAGGAGTGCGAGTGGGTGGCCGGCAACTCGGGGGCGGTGGCCGCGATCTGCGGGACCGCGGACCATCTCGGCAAGCTGCGCCAGGTCCACGAGCGCCTGCCGGACCTGCGGTCGCTGATGATCTTCGGCGACGGGCGAGGACGCCGGCGACGCGATACCCCTGGCCGATCTCGCCGCGACGGACGGGGACACGGCGGAGCTCGACCGGCGCATCGCCGACGTGACGCCCGAGGACCCGTTCCTGATCATCTACACGTCGGGCACCACCGGGCCGCCGAAGGGCTGCGTCCTGTCGAACCGCAACGGCGTCATGGTCTGCGAGATCGTGACCGAGACGGGCACGATCCAAGCGGGCGACGTCGCCTACCTGTACCTGCCGCTCGCCCATGTCTTCGCCCAGATCGTCCAGCTCGGCGTGACCGTGTTGGGCGGGACGATGGCCTACTTCGGCGGCGACACGCGGCAGATCATCCCCGAGATCGGCGAGGTCAAGCCCGACTACATCCCGTCGGTGCCGCGGATCTTCGAGAAGCTCTACGCGATGGGCACCGCGCAGATCCCGCCCGATCAGATGGAGGAGGTGCGGCGCGCCGTGGAGGCCGGCGTCGAGATCCGCGCTCGCGAGATCCGCGGAGAGTCCGTGCCGCCGGAGCTGCGCGAGCAGGTCGATCCCGTCGACGAGCGGCTGTTCAAGCCGGTGCGCGAGCTCTTCGGAGGCCAGGTGCGCGAGGCGACGACCGGTGCCGCGCCGATCGCGGCAGAGATCCTCGAGTTCTTCTACGCCGCGGGCGTGCCGGTCATGGAGGGTTACGGCATGACGGAGTCGACCGGGCTCGGGCTCTCCAACCGACCGGAGCAGTTCCGCTTCCGGACCGTCGGGCGCCCGCTCGAGGGCGTCGAGGTGACGATCGCCGAGGACGGCGAGATCCTCATGCGCGGCGACCACGTCTTCTCGGGCTACTGGCGGAACGAGGAGGCCACGAAGGAGGTCCTCGACGACGAAGGCTGGCTGCACACCGGCGATCTCGGCGAGATCGACGACGACGGGTTCGTCTCCATCACCGGCCGCAAGAAGGACATCATCATCACGGCGGGCGGCAAGAACCTCGCGCCGGCCAACGTGGAGAACGACCTCAAGCAGTCCCGGTTCATCTCCCAGGCCGTGATGTACGGCGACCGGCGGCCCTACCCCGTCGCGCTCATCACGCTGGACGAGGAGGAGATCGTCCCCTGGGCCCGCGAACACGACCTGCCGGAAGCCGTTTCGGAGCTGGCGGAGAACGACGAGGTCCGCGGCCTCGTCCAGGGCGTCCTCGACGACGTCAACGCCAAGTACGCCCAGGTCGAACAGGTCAAGCGCTTCACCATCCTCGAACACGACCTCGACGCCGATCGCGGGGAGCTCACACCGACGCTCAAGGTCAAGCGCAACGTCGTGTACGAGAACTACGCCGACGTCTTCGACGAGCTCTACGCGAAGAAGTCGTAAGCGCGGGCGCTTGGGATCAGCGCCACCGGGTGCCGGCCCTGCTGGCCGCCCGACTGACGTGGACCCGGTCTCGACCGGCTTCCTTCGCCTCGTACATGGCCATGTCCGCGTCGCGGAGCACCTGCTGGGAATCGAGACCGGCGCCCTGGCCGAAGTGAGCCACGCCGATGCTGGCGGTGACCTCTATCGAGCGGCCGGTCATCGTGACCGTGCCCTCGCTGCGCAGCTTGTCGAGCACCGACGTGGCGAGCGCCAGCGACTGCTCCACGTCCGCGCGCGGAAGCAGCACCGTGAACTCGTCGCCCCCCAGGCGGCCGACCACATCGGTCCCGCGGACTCGCTCGCGGAGAAGGGCCCCGAGCCGCTCGAGGGCCTGGTCGCCCACGGCGTGGCCGAAGGCGTCGTTGATGCTCTTGAAATGGTCCACGTCGATCACCAGGACGGCCCCCTGGCCGCCATAGCGGTGGCTGTAGCCGATCCACCCGTCGAGCTCCTCGGTGAAGCGACGGCGATTCATGACGCCGGTCAGCGGGTCGTGGTCGGCGAGCTGCTGCAGCCGCTGCACCGCGCGCGTGCGTTCGGTGTTCAGGGCGGACGTGACGAGCCCGCTGGTCATGGCCACCCCGACGAACAACTGCGCCCGCAGGAGCTCCGCATCGGCCGAGCCACCGACGAACGGTCCCCTCCCGTGAGCGGTCGCCCAGATGGCGATTCCCGAGGCGATCAGGCCGGCCACGGCCGTCCCCGGCTGCTGGAAGCGAAGCCCGATCCACAGCAGGAACACGATCACGACGTAGGCGAAGGAAACGCGGGTGGAGAAGACGATCCAGGTCACGGCGACGAAGGCCACCGCCAGCGCCACCGCTTCGGTGCGAACCCAGGGCCGGTGCCTCAGCACCGGACGCGACGCGAAGATCAGCAGCACGGGCGCCACGACGAGATCGCCGCCGAGATCGCCGAACCACCAGATGCGCCAGGTGGAAAGGATCTGACCCTCGGGGACGAGCCCAGCCGCCGACAGGCTCGTCACGCCGATGGTCGCGCTGATCGCCGTGCTGAGCAGTCCCGCGAAGACCACGAGGGAAACCACGTCCCTGACCCGCTCGAGGGACGGGCGAAATCCCGCCACGCGCGACAAGAGAAAGGCGCCGACGACCGCCTCGAGCGTGTTCCCCGTGGCGATCGCGAGGTCGCTCAGCACCGGCCCGGCGGTGGTGATGTTGGCGAGAAAGGCCCCCAGCCAGATCGCGGGCCACATCCGGTAGCCCCAGATGAGCACCGCGGCGAGCGCGATGCCGGTGGGGGCCCAGATGGAAGTGACGCTCTGGTTCGTGAAGGCGAAGGCGAGGCCCGCCTTGGCCGCCCCGAAGTAGACCGCGCACAGGATCGCCAGCTGGACCGGGTACCGGACCCGGGCGCCGATGCGCCTCGGCCAGCGAGGCTTATGCGTCAGACCGGTCAATGGAGGGAGCCCCGGTGAGGTCGTATTGAGCGAATCTGTTCTTTCACAGATCGGAGAGCCGGCTGGAGGACTTGAGCCGGCGGCTGAGATCTGGACGCTCGTTCGTCCAGAGGCAGAAAATCCGGCGGTCTTTGGGACCCTGTGTTGGATGCGTCCTCTGGCCGTAGCCCTCCTCGCGCTGCCCGTCCTCCTCCTCGCCGCCTGCGGCGGGTCGGGCGACGACGCGCCCAAGCGCCCCGTGCTCCTGCGCATGACCGGCCCCGGCGACGGCAGGATCGTGCGCGCGGAGGGCGTCGACGTGACCGGAACCGTCACTCCCAATGCGGTCGTGACCGTGAGGGGCGAGCGCGTGGGCGTGACGGCCGGAGCCTTCAGCGCGCGCGTCCCGCTCGACGCGGGCGGCAACGTCATCGACGTCATGGCGAGCGCCGACGGCATGGCTCCGGCCATGACCGCGGTGCGGGTCGTGCGCCAGCTCACGGTGCACGTGCCCGACGTCGCCGGCGACTCCCCCGGCAACGCCAAGGAGCGCCTGGCGTCGGCCGGCCTGCACGTCAACGTCCAGGAGGCGGGCGGGCTGATCGACGAGCTGCTGCCCGTCGACCGCGTCGTGTGCGGCTCCGAGCCCGACGCCGGGTCGACCGTGGACAGCGGCTCGACCGTGACGATCTCGGTCGCGAAGGTCTGTTGAGCCCCGCGCGGGCGGCGCCGGCCTCCTACCCGGAGCCCATCCCCATCTCCTGGTCCATGCCCATGCCCATGTCGTGGCCGGGAATGGTCAGCCCGGGCACGTCGGACGGCGCGATCGCCACGCCCAGCGCGAGCGCGACCAGCACCGTCGCCACCCCGTAGGTCGCGACCGCGCGCCAGGGCAGCAGCTTCTCCAGCGCGATCAGCGCGGCGATGACGATCATCCACGGGATGCTCATCGCCCCCAGGGCGAACAGGGCCGCCATGAGCGCCCAGCAGCAGCCCACGCACCACGCGCCGTGGGCGAGTCCCATCCGCAGGGCGCCGAGCCGCCCGTCGCGCCAGGACTCCATGAAGAAGCCGAGCGGGCCGCGGCAACGGGTCAGGCAGGCGTCCTTGAGCGGGGTGAACTCGTACAGGGCGGCCGCGGCCAAGACGCCCACCGTGGCCCAGCGCCCGCCGTTGTCCCAGGCCAGCGCTCCGCCGTCGAGCGCCCGGCCGGCCTGCAGCAGCCCGTAGCCCACGAGCCCGGCCGCCGTCCAGGTCACGAGGTAGCCGGCCAGGAACGAGGCGACCGCGCCGGCCGGGGCGGTCATGCCCTTGGCGCGCCGCCCGGCCTGCAGGCGGGCGAACATGGTGACCATCGGGGCCACCGACGGGAACATCATCGCGGCCATCATCACCACCCAGGTGCCGACGTAGAAGCCCAACGTGCCGGGGTCCGATCCCGGCCCGTCGTCCATGCCGTCGAATCGCAGGCCGGTCGACACCCAGGCGACCGCGGCCAGTGCGAACAGGACGCCGATCAGGGCCAGGCGCCAGCCCAGCCACAGGGGGGCCGGGGTGGGTACTCGCCCGGCGGCGACGGACCGCCGGCCGACTGCGATCGTCGACGTCATCCGCGGCTCAGCCCGACCAGGCGAACTGGTGCGAGAAGCCCGCGCCGCCGACGTTGGCCAGCTCGATGCCGAAGGCGTGGACGTCGGATTCGGTCGCCTTGGAGATCGTCAGCTCGCTTCCCGCCGGGTGGAAGATTCCGGTCAGCCGGGCCGGGCTCTCCCGTCTCGACTCCGAACGAGACGACGTCCTCGACCGCGACCGAGCCCGCGTCGCCCATCTTCAGGCTGTGCTGCAGGCCCTCGGAGGAGAACTCCATCGGCACCCGCTCCACGCCGAGGTTCTCGCCCACGAGCGGCCCGAGTGCCTCCATCGGCCCGCCGAGCGCGCCGCTGAAGACCTGCCCGAGCTTTTCGGCCTGCTCGTCCGACGCCGCCGCGTCGATCAGCACGCCGAGCTTCCAGTTGCCCTCGTGCATGTACTTGGGGGTGTCGGCCAGCGCGGCGACCGTGAGCCCGCTCACGTCGGTGCCCTCCACCTCGCCCGAGTCGATGTGGAAGACGAGGAAGCGCGCGGCAATAGTCGTTGTCCGCCCCGAGCGCCAGCGACGCCGTGCACGGGCACACGACGTTGCACGAGCAGTTCTCGAAATAGCGTCCCTCGATGCTCCAAGCCATCTGAATCTCCCCTCGGTCGCCTAGCACGGCGATTCTCTTGCGCCCCGGGAGTCGCGTCAAGTTGACTGGCCGATGCGCTCCATCTCTTCGTCGCTCAGGGTCAGGTCGGCGGCGGCGAGGTTCTCCTCGAGGTGCTCGACCGAGCCGGTCCCGGGGATCGGCAGCATGATCGGGGAGCGCTGGAGCAGCCAAGCGAGGGCGACCTGGGCGGGCGTCGCTTCGTGGGCGCGGGCGATCTCGTCGAGCGGGCCGCCGGGCTCGGCCAGCGACCCGGTGGCCAGCGGGAACCAGGGGATGAAGCCGATGCCCGCCGCCTCGCACGCCTCGAGCACGTCCTCGGTGTGACGATCGGTGAGGTTGTAGCGGTTCTGGACCGTGGCGATCTCCGTCATGCCCCGGGCCGTGTCGAGCAGCCGCAGGTCGACGTTCGAGATCCCGATATGGCGGATCTTGCCCTCTCCGCGCAGCTCGATGAGCGTGCCCAGCGACTCCTCGTACGGGACCTTCTCGTCCGGCGCGTGCAGTTGATAGAGCTCGATGGCGTCGAGGCGCAGGCGGCGCAGCGAACCCTCGCACGCCTCGCGCAGGTGCTCGGGCCGCCCGTCGCGCGGCCACTCTCCCGGGCCGGTGCGCACGAGGCCGCCCTTGGTGGCGATCACCAGGTCCTCGGGATAGGGGTGCAGCGCCTCGGCGATCAGCTCCTCGGAGACGTGCGGGCCGTAGGAGTCCGCGGTGTCGATCAGGTTTACCCCGAGCTCGACGGCGCGCCGCAGCACCTGCTTGGCCACCTCGCGGTCGGGCGGATCTCCCCAGATGCCCCGGCCGGTGATGCGCATCGCGCCGAAGCCCAGGCGCCGGACCGTCGGGCCCTCCTCGCCGATCCGGAACGTCCCGGTCTTTTCGTCGGTCAGGGTCATCTCGCCTCCAGTCAGCTCGTGGGTTCGGCGGCGATGAGCGCAATCCGTGGTGTACCAGCCTGGCGCACGACGCCAAACACGATGTCGCCGGTGATCGGAGCACGCCCGGCGCGGGTCACCTCGTAGGAGCCGGTGGCGCGGCCCGCGTCGCCGCCCCGGACCTCGAGATGGGTGAGCTTGTAGGCGCGCACCTCGTTGGCCGCGAACTGGCGCCGGTACTCGGCGATGACCGCCGCGCGCCCGATCTGGCTGTCGCCGGGGATGATGCGCTTGACGTTGGGGGCCAGGACGCGGCGCATCGCCGGCACGCTCTCGGACCCGTACGCGCGCGCGAAGCGCTGGGCGGCGCCGCTCACCTCGGCGTCGCTGAGCGGGCCGCTGCCGGGGTCGTCGCTCGCGCTGACGACGAGGCCGACGACGGCGCCCGCGGCCGCGAACGCCGCCACGACGATCCCCGCGATGAGCAGCCCCCGGCCCCGGCGCGAGCGGGCGAGCCTGTAGTCGGGGAGGGGAGGGGCGACGTTTGTGGGCGGCTCGAAGCGGGTTGGGCCGGTCGAGGTGAGAGCCGTCGGGAGCGCTTCCGGGGAAGCGTTCGCCGGGGGCGCCTCCGCGGAGGCGTTCGCCGGGGGCGCGCTCGGCGCGGCCGGCCCGCGAGCGACGCTGTGCTCGCTGTCGGTCACGTGCTCGCCGCGCGCGGCGGCGGCGGCGGCGCGGGCGAGGTCGCCGGCCGACGGGTAGCGCTCGGCCGGGTCCTTGGCCAGGGCCCGGGCGATCACGCGGTCGAAGGGCTCCGGCACGCCGGGGGTCCGCGACGGTCGCGGCGGGCGCTCATGCAGGTGGGCGGTGATCGTGGCCGCCACGGTGTCGCGGCGGAAGGGAGATTCGCCGGTGAGCGCCGTGTACAGCAGACAGCCGAGCGCGTAGACGTCCGCACGCGCGTCGGTCGGGCGGCCCTGGAGGTGCTCGGGCGCCATGAAGTCGACCGAGCCGACCCACTCGGCGCTGTCCGTGAGCCGGGTCTCGGCGTCGAGCGCGCGCACGATCCCGAAGTCGCTGAGATAGACGTGCCCGCCGTCGGCGATCAGCACGTTCGCCGGCTTGACGTCGCGGTGCACGAGCCCGGCGGCATGGGCGGCGTCGAGGCCGCCCGCCACCTGGCCGACGATGCGCGCAGCGCGCTCGGGAGGCAGGCGGCCCTCCTCCTTGAGCAGCGCGCGCAGGTCGGTGCCCGCGACGTAGCGCATCACGAGATAGAGGACGCCGTCCTCCTCGCCCGCCGCGTACACCGGGATCACGTTCGGGTGGTCGATCGAGGCGGTCAGCCGCGACTCGCGCTCGAAGCGCGTGCGGAACGCCTCTTCCTCCGCGCGCTCGGCGGTGATCAGCTTCACGGCGACCGGCCGACCGAGGTGGACTTCGGTCGCCCGGTAGATCACGCCCATCCCGCCGCGGCCGGCCACCGCCTCGATGCGGCAGCCGGCGATCTGCGTTCCTGGTTGCAGCTCGGCCATGCAGGGATTGTGAACGGCGGGCATCGAGGGCGGCCCCGAGCGGACAGGGAGGCAACGGTTGGACCGTGGTGCCGCCCATAGCCGGTCAAACGGTCCATGCACAACTGCGCACTCGGCCACCGCACCCGCCGACCTCGTTCGTGCCGGCCCTCGATGCCGCCATTGCGCGGCTGAGGCGGACCCAGCCGCCTCGCTAGGGTCGAAGGATGCCCCCGCTGTCCGTTTTGGACCTCTCGCCGGTGGTCGCCGGCTCGACCGAGGCCCAGGCCCTGCACGACACGGTCGCCCTCGCGATCGAGGCCGAGCGGCTGGGCTTTCACCGCTACTGGCTGGCCGAGCACCACGGCGGGGCGATGGTCGCGAGCTCCTCGCCCGAGATCATGGTCGCCCAGGTGGCGGAGGCGACGAGCCGCATCCGCGTGGGCTCGGGCGGCGTGATGCTCCCCAACCACACCCCGCTGCACGTCGCCGAGCAGTTCAAGGTGCTCGAGGCGCTGCATCCCGGGCGAATCGACCTCGGCATCGGCCGCGCGCCGGGGACCGACCAGCTCACCGCCTACGCGCTGCGGCGCGACGCCGAGAAGATGGACGCCGACGACTTCCCCCAGCAGCTGGGCGAGCTGCTCGGCTTCGCCGGCGCCCGGCCGTGGCCGGCCAACCACCCGTTCCGCCAGGTCCGCGCGGCGCCCACCGACGTTCCGCTCCCGCCGGTCTATCTCCTCGGCTCGAGCGCGTTCTCCGCGCAGGTGGCGGCGGCCAACGGCTTCGGTTTCTCGTTCGCCGCGCACATCGCGCCGGACCTCGCCGTGGACGTGCTGCGCCTGTACCGCGATCGCTTTCGACCCTCCGAGGAGTTCCCCGAGCCCTGCGCGATCCTCGGGCACGCGGTGGTGTGCGCCGACGACGACGAGACGGCGCGGCGGCTCGCGGCCCCCGCGCGCGTTGCCTTCCGCCGCCTGCGGGCCGGAAGGCCGGCGCCGATCCCGACCGTAGAGGAGGCGCTGGCGGAGGAGCGGGCCCGTCCCTCGAGCGAGGCGCCCGCCCCGAGGGGGAGCGAGCGCGTGATCGTCGGGGCGCCGGAGACGGTGCGCGACCGCCTCGACGAGCTGCTCGAGCGAAGCGGCGCCGACGAGCTCATCGTCGTCACGACGATGCACGGGCTGGAGGATCGGGTGCGCTCGTACGCGCTGCTCGCGGAGGCGTTTCACCTGACGGCCGCGCCCGGCCCGGCGTAAGTCGGACCACGTCCGCCGGGCGGGCAGGTCCCTGCGCGTCCACCGCGCGCCCGAAACTGAAGTTCTCGCGCCTGGCTGCCGATCCGTGCCGCATGGGGAAGCGGTCGGACGCGCTCGAGCTCGCGCGTTTCCTTGCCTTCGACGGTCAGGACGCTCGACGCGATCGCCGGCGCGCTGCAGGAGCAGTTCGGCTTGTCCGAGCGCGAGGCCACGCGGATTGCGCTCAACGTCGTCGCCCCGCCGCCGGAGCCGCTGCCCGGCCCGGCGAGCGCCGACGCCGGCTCGCTGTTCCCGCCCTACTGAGGTGCTGCGTCGATTCGTCACGTTTGGCGTCCCACGCGCGCGCCTGCGCCCGCCAAGCTGCTCGGCATGCCCGACACCGCGCCCGAGCCCAGGGTCACGAAGCTCCCCGGTCCGTCGCGCCGCGACCCGCCGCCCACCACGCGCCAGGTCTACGCGCTCGCCCACGCGCTCGTCGAGGACGCGGGTCTGCCGTGGCCGGCGACGCGGGCGGAGATCTCGGCGCTGATCTCGCGCCTGCGGGAGAGGTGACCGCCGTCCGCCCGAGGAGATCGCCGCGCCGCTTACTCGGCGAGCTCGTCGGCGCCGAGCGAAGCCTCGAGCTCGGCGACCCGTTCGCGCGCCGCGGCGAGCTCGGCCTGGAGCAAGACGACCTGCGTGGTGGCGAGCTCGGCCGCGGCCGCCTGCTGCTCGGCCTGGGCCTGGGCGTGCGAGCCGGCGACCTCGGCCCGCTCGTTCGCTCCGCTCAGCGCTCGCTCGATCCTCTGGCGCGAGGTTCGTGAGGCCTCGAGGCGCTTCTCGAGCTCGGCGGCGCGCTCCACGGCCTCGATGCGGGCCGCCTCCGCCATCAGGACGCGACCGGCGAGGTCACCGGACTCCGCGGTCTCGGCAGGCTCCTCTGCCGCCGTCGGCTCCTCCGCCGCGCGCGGCGCGCTCTCCGCCTCGCGGCGCGCTTCTCCGCCTCCGCGGCGCGCTGCTCCGCCTCCGCCGCCCGCTCCTCCGCCTCCGCCGCGCGCTGCTCGGCCGTGGCCCCGCCCCGCTCGGCGCGCGCCGCCTCGGTGGTGAGCAGGCGGGTCTCCAGCTCCTCGACGCCGGTTCCCGCCGCGGTGGCGGCCTCGGCGTGCGCCGCGGTCGCGCGGTCCTCGGCCGTGGCTGCGCGGGTCTCGGCTTCGATGCGGGACGCCTCGGCGGCGAGGACACGCGTCTCCAAGTCCTCGGCGTCCGCGGCGCGCGCCTGCGCCTCGTTGAGCCGGTGGGTCAGCTCGATCACGTCGACCTCGGGCTCGGCGGGCGCGGACATCGCCTCCCCGGCGGCGCGCTCGGCGCGCGGCGGCGCGCTCCTCGGCGGTGGCGCGGGCCTGCTCGGCGGCCCCAACGAGGTGCTCGGCCTTGGCCGCGCGGGCCTCCGCCTCCCGCCCGGGTCTCGGCCTCGACGCGAGCGGCCTGGACGTGACGCGGGCGGCCTCGACGATGAGCAGGCGCGCCTCGAGCTCCTTGCTCCCCGATCCGGCGGCACGTTCGGCCGCTTGGCCCGTCCTCGGCGGCGGCGGCGCGCTCCTCCGCCTCGGCCGCGCGGCCTCGGCGGTGAGCGCCTGCGCCTCGGCTCCGGTGCGCGGCGGCTCGCTGCTCGGCGGCGTCCGCGCGCTCGTGGGCCTCGGCCCGGGCTCGCTCGGAGGCGAGAATCCGCGCCTCCAACTGCTCGCTGGCGGCGGCGCGCTGCGCGAGCGCCGCCGCGCGCTCCTCCGCCTCGGCGCGGGCCGCCTCGGCGGTGAGCATGCGCGCCTCCAGCTCCGGGTTCGCGGCGGCGCGCTGCTCGGCGGCGGCCGCGCCGCTGCTCGGCCGCGGCCGCGCGCTCCTCGGCCTCGGCGCGGGCCGCCTCGGCCGTGACCATGCGCGCCTCCAGCTCCGGGTTCGCGCGCCGCGCGCTGCTCGGCGGCGGTGGCCCGCTGCTCGGCCGCGGCGGCGCGCTCCTCGGCCTCGGCGCGGGCCGCCTCGGCCGTGACCATGCGCGCCTCCAGCTCCGGGTTCGCGGCGGCCTGCTGCTCGGCGACGGCGGCGCGCTGCTCGGCCGCGGCCGCGCGCTCCTCTGCCTCGGCGCGGGCCGCCTCCGTGGCGAGCAGGCGCGACTGGAGGTCCTCGGTCGCCTCCTGCGCGGCGCGGCCCGCGGCCTCGACCTCGCGGACGGCCTCCTCGGCCTGCGCGCGCTGCTGCTCGATCGCGGTCCGTGTCTCCTGCAGCGCCGCCGCCGTGCGCTCGGTCACCTCGTCCAGGGCGCGCTCGGCCTTCTCCCGCTCGGCCTCCGCCGCGGCCACGTGATGATTCGCCTCGCCGGCTCGCCGATCGACCTCGGCCGTGCGCTCGATCAGCGCGGCCGCCTCCTCGGCGGCCGCGCTCCCTCCCGACTCCAGCTCGGCGAGCCGCTGCGCCATCGCCTCAACCCGCTCCTCCAGCGCCCCGACGGCCTCGGCTCGCTCGACGGCGGCCGCGCGCTCGGCCTCCCCCGTGAGCAGGCGCGCCCGGAGCGCCTCCGCCTCCTCGTGGCTCGAGCGCTGGGTCTCCTCCGCGCTCGCCTCGGCCGCCTGGCGCGCGTGCGCCTCGGTCTCGGCGGCGCGGGTCGCTTCCTCCCGCCGACCGCGCTCGGCCTCCAGCTCCGCCTCGAGCTCCGCGGCGCGCTCCTGCTCGGCCTCGAGAGCCGCGGCGGTCTTCTCGGCCGTCTCCTCCGCCCGCTCGAGCTCGGACTGAAGGACGCTGGCGCGCGCCTCCGCGCCCGCGCGCTCGGCGCTGAGCGTCCCGCTCGCCTGGCTCGCGGCGCGCGCGACCGCGGCCTCGACGGCCTCGCGCGCGGCCTGGGCCTCGGCGGCGCCTCGGCGGTCCGTGCCCGTTCGGCGTCCACGGCGGCCTTGGCGACCGCGGCGGCTTCCGCGACCGCCCGCTCTGCGGCCTCGGCGCGCTCGCGGTCGCCTTCGCGGGCCGCGACCGCCTCCTCGGCGCGCTCTCGTGCCTCGGCCACCGCCTGCTGCGCCTCGCGCACCGCGACCACCGAGTGCGCGCCCTCGGTCTCCGCGCGCTCGGTCAGCTCGCCCAACGCCTTCTCCAGGCGCTGGCACTCGGCCGTCAGCCGCTCCTCCGCCGCGGCGCCCGCGTCGGCGCGCCGCTCGGCGTCCTCCCGCGCCTCGCGCAGGCGCGCCAGCTCCTGAGCAGCGGCCGCCTCGATCTCCGCGGCGCGCGTCTCGGCCGCCTGCCTGGCCTCGAGGGCCGCGGCGGCGCGCCGTTCCACGGAGGTACGGTCGACGATCTCCTTCGACAGGGCGCGCTCGAGCGAGGCGACCCGCGCCTCGGCATGGCGGTGCGCCTGCTCGACCACGGCGGCTCGCACGCGCGCCTCGCGGACCGCGTCGTCCGGATCCTGGGGCGCGGACGGCGCCTCGCTCGGCGGTGCCGGGGACGGCAGCACGAGGACATCGCCGCCGGCATGCAGCGCGAAGGTGCGGCCGCCCTGGAGAAGCTCCCCGCGCGCGGAGAAGGCGCCGCGCCACGTGACGCCGGAAGGGTCGGCGGACAGCGGCGCGGCGCCGGGCGCCGGCAGCATCGGAAGGCGGTGCTCCTCGGCCCCGTCGTCGACGACCAGCTCCGGCTGGTCGAGCTCGGTCGCGGTGTCCGCGTGCCAGCGCCCGGCGACGCGCAGCAGCACCATCCCGGCCCCCGCCGCGACCTGCTCGAAGCGCTCGACGTCGAAGGAGATGGACCCCATGTCCCGCCCCTCCGCCTCAGCCCGCTCCCTGCTCGGAGCGAACCTGGGGGACGAGGTACCGACCGACGACCGGGACGTTGAGGAAGCCCTCGACGCTGGCGTAGAGGATCCCCACCTTGGGCATGGCGGCCGGGTCCTCGACGACGATCGAGCGAGGTAGCCACTCCGGCGCGAACTTCTCGTTGAAGTCGCGCAGGGATTCGATCTGGAAGAACGGGTTGAGAACCTCGGCGATCTTCTTGAGCACGCGCTGGGCCGGCGACAGCTTGGCGCTCGCGTCGAACAGCCGCCCCCAGGCGGCGAAGTTCATCGACAGTCGCTTGAACCCGCGCTCGCCGAGCGCCAGCGCCGAGTTGGCGACCAGGAACTCGGTGACGCCGTTCATGGAGTCGGGATTGCGCTGCATCAGGTCGAGCGAGTAGCCGGGGTCGGGGCCGTAGCAGGGGACGAGGCGCAGGAAGGCGACCGGGTGCTCGTCCTCGTCGAGCGCGACGGCGAGCAGGAAGTCGGGGTTCTCGCCGCGCACGTCCTGGCCCAGCTCCATCGTGAAGCCGCGCTCGGGCGCCTTGCCGCGCCAGCGCTCGCGGATCTCGTTCAGCGCGCCGACGAGCGCCGGGGAGGCATCGGACTCGCGGATGAGGCGGAAATGGTGTCCCTTGCCCACCCGCTTGACCGCCGAGCGCACCTGCTTCAGCGCCCCGCCGTCGAGCGTGAACGAGTCGCAGCGGATGATCGCCTCGTCGCCCAGGTACACGCCGCGGAAGCCGTGCGCGTTGTACAGCGGCATGTCCTCCTCGCGCACGGCCAGGAAGGCGACGTGCCATGCGCGCCCGCGGCAGTAGGCGAGGAACTCGTCGACGACGCGGGAGATCGAGGTTGGCGCGCCGATCGGGTCGGCGGCCACGAGCGCGTAGCCGGAGACGAACGTGTAGGCGATCATCGCGCAGCCGTCGGAGGAGAAGAAGTAGCTCTTGTCGTCGCGCAGGGCGAAGGGGGCGAGCGTGTCCGAGCCGAAGCGGCGCACGAGGGCGCGGGCGCGCTCGCGGTCTCCCTCCGACGGGCCGGCCCGCTCGACCACGGCGCGGAAGGCGATCGCGAAGGCGATCACCAGCCCGGCGATCCCCAGGGCGAGCAGCGCGGCGGGGAAGAAGTCGGAGAAGAACTGGCCCGTGTAGTCGTAGGGCCCGGGCAGGCCGATCAGGCCGGCGAAGATCGTCTGGAGCATCCCGCCGACGGTCAGCGTGCCACTGATGTCCTCCTGCTGGACGAGCATCGTCGTGATGCCGAAGCACGAGCACGGCGGCGAAGTAGATCGGCACGAAGCGGACGAGGCCGAGCAGGGACGCCGGATCGGAGCGGCCGGGGAAGGCGTCGCGCGACCACAGCGAGCGCAGCGATCATCCCCAGCGAGAACAGCACCACGATCGGGTGTGGCCCCTTGAAGACGTGCGTGACGACGCCGAGGGAGAACGCCAGGAGCGCCACCTGCCAGGCCAGGCGCTTGCGCCGGCCCAACTCGATCGCCACGAGGATCAGCACGAAGCCGGTGACGACGGACACGACGTGGCCGATGATGCGGATCGACTGGTCGGCGAAGTAGTCCTGGACGAGGCCCATGCGCCCGTGCAGTACCGGCAGCTCGGGCAGGAGGTAGAGCAGCCCGGCCAGGGCGGTCAGCCACGCGATCACCCGCGCCGCGCGCGCGCGCGGGAGGAGGGTGTCGGCCTGCTCGGGCGCGTCGGCGACCGCCGCGGCGGGCTCGGGCGCCGGAGCCTCGGCCGCCTCCTCGGCCAGGTCGGCCGCGCTCGGGACCGCCTCCGACGAGAGGCCCGTGTGGGAGGCGCGCTCGCCCATCCCGCCCTCGGGGCGCATGGTGGGGAAGAGCAGGACGTCGCGGATCGCCGGGGCGCCCGGTGAGCAGCATGACCATGCGGTCGATCCCGATTCCCAGCCCGCCGGTCGGCGGCAGGCCGTACTCGAGCGCGCGGATGTAGTCCTCGTCGACGTCCTCGGCCTCCTCGTCGCCCGCCGCCTTGGCCTTCGCCTCGGCCTCGAAGCGGCGCGCGCTGGTCGACCGGGTCGTTGAGCTCGGAGTAGGCGTTGGCCAGCTCGCGGCCGGCGACGACGCACTCGAAGCGCTCGGTCATCGTCGGGTCGTCGCGGTGCGTGCGGGCCAGCGGCGAGACCTCGCGCGGGTAGTCGTAGACGAAGGTCGGCTCGATGAGCGTCGCCTCGCACGTCTCGTCGTAGACCTCGCGACATCAGCCGCCCGGCGCCCCACGACGACTCGTAGGGGACGTGCAGGCGGTCGCAGATCGCCCGCGCCTCCTCCAGATCCATCGTCGGGTGCATCTTCACCCCGTTGCGCTCCTCGATCAGGTCGGCCATCGAGATGCGCTGCCACGGCTGGCCCAGGTCGACTTCCTGGTCGCCGATGTGGATGACCGTGGTCCCGGTCGCGTCGCGCGCCGCGTTGACCACGATCGCCTCGACCAGGTCCATCATGTCGTGGTAGTCCGCGAGCGCCTGGTAGGCCTCGAGCATCGTGAACTCGGGGTTGTGGCGGGTGTCCAGGCCCTCGTTGCGAAAGACGCGGCCGATCTCGAACACCCGCTCGAAGCCGCCGACCACGCAGCGCTTGAGGTAGCAGCTCCAGCGCGATGCGCAGGTACATGTCGATGTCCAGCGCGTTGTGGTGGGTGATGAACGGCTTCGCCGCCGCGCCGCCGGCCTTGGTGTCGAGCACCGGGCGTCTCGACCTCGACGAAGCCGCGGTCGGTCAGCGTCTTGCGGACCGAGGCGATCGCCCGGTCGGCGGATGTCGAAGACCCGGCGCGTCTCCGGATTGACGATCAGGTCCAGGTAGCGCTGGCGCAGTCGCGTGTCGACGTCGGTCGAGGCCCTTGTGCTTGTCGGGCAGGGCGCGCAGCGACTTGGAGAGCAGCTGCGCCTCGGTGACGCGGACCGACAGCTCGCCGCGCTTGGTCGTGATCACGGTCCCCGCCACGCCCACCCAGTCGCCGCGGTCCCACTCGGCGACGTCCTCGAAGCCCTCGTCGCCCAGGTCCTTGTGGCTGACGAAGAGCTGGACCGTGCCCGTCTGGTCCTGCAGGTCGGCGAACACGAGCTGGCCGTGGCGGCGCAGGAGCATGATCCGTCCGGCCACCCGCACGGTCTCGCCGGTGTCGGCGCCGGGCTCCAGCGAGGGGTACTTCTCGCGGATCTCCCCGATCGTGTGGTCGCGGTCGAACTTGACCGGGTAGGGCGCTATCCCGCGATCGGCGAGCTCCTTCAGCTTGGCCAGGCGGTGCTCGCGCTCGGCCTCGATGAAGTCCTCGTGGTGATGCTCGCCCTCGTGGTCAGATTCGTCCATATCCGCGGTTTCCCTGGGGAGGGGTTCGATCCTGCCAGAAGAATGTCCCCTCGATGGACCGCGACGACCGCCTGGAGGGCATCCTTGCCCAGGCGAAGACGGACCGCGGGCGGCTGGACTCGGGCGGCGGTGGGCACGTTCAGCCTCACGACGCTGGGGATCGCCAGCGTCGTCGGGGCGGGGATCTTCGTCACGACGGGGGAGGCGGCGGCCGACTTCTCCGGCCCCGCCGTCGTCATCTCCTTCGTGCTCTCCGGGATCGCCGCCGGGCTGACCGCGGTCTGCTACGCCGAGCTGGCGGCGATGATCCCGATCGCCGGTTCCACGTACTCGTACGCCTACGCCGCCTTCGGGACGTTCCTCGCCTGGTTCATCGGCTGGGACCTGCTGCTCGAGTACCTGTTCGCGGCCTCGACCGTGGCGGTCGGGTGGGCCGGCTACTTCGACAGCCTCGTCGGCTCGCTGGGGATCCACATACCGCACGACCTCGTCAACCCGCCGTTCGGCGACGACGCCGGCGTGCTCAACGTCCCGGCGATCGCGATCGTCGCCGGGTCGACCGCGCTGCTGTTCATCGGCATGCGCCAGTCGGCGCGCACGAACGACGCGATGGTGACGCTGAAGATGGCGATCCTCGTGCTCTTCGTGATCGTCGGGGCGGCGTACGTGATGCCCGACAACTGGGAGCCGTTCGTGCCCAAGAACACCGGCGACTTCGGCGACTTCGGGTGGTCGGGAGTCGTGCGCGGGGCCGGGGTGGTCTTCTTCGCCTACGTCGGCTTCGACGCCGTCTCCACGGCGGCGGCGGAGGCGCGCAACCCGCAGAAGACGATCCCGCGCGGGCTGCTGCTGACGGTGATCATCTCGACGATCCTCTACGTCTCGATCGGGCTCGTGCTCACCGGCCTGGTCCACTACCAGACGCTCGACGTCGTCGACCCGATCTCGAAGGCGATCGAGGGCGCGCACATCGGGGCGAGCTGGCTGGACAACGCCGTCGACATCGCCGCCGTGGTCGGGCTCGCCTCGACGGTGCTCGTGACCTTCTACGGCCAGACCCGCATCCTCATGCGCATGTCGTCGGACGGGATGCTGCCGCCCGATCTTCGGCCGCGTCTCCGCGCGCCTCAAGACCCCGACGTTCACGACCATCATCTGCGGCATCGCCGGCGCGATCGTGGCCGGCGCTGGTCCCGATCAACGTGCTCGGCCAGCTCGTGTCGATCGGGACGCTGATGGCCTTCCTCATCGTGTGCGCGGGCGTGCTCGTGCTGCGCCGCACCAACCCCGACCTCGAGCGACCCTTCCGCGTCAAGCGGGTCGAGATCGTGGCCGCCGCTGGGCATCCTCAGCGCGCTCGCGCTCATGATCACCCTGCCCGCCGACACGTGGATCCGCCTCGTCGTGTGGCTGGCCATCGGGATGACGATCTACTTCCTCTACGCCAAGCGTCACACCGAGGCGCGCTTCGCCGAGCTCGCGTCGGGGGCCCGGGCGTTGGAGTCGGACGACTAGCTGTTCGGCCGCGGGCGGCCCGAACTGCGGGCATCGAGGGGTCGGTTCGGAGGCGCATCGGCAGACGTTGGACAGTTGAGCCGCCATAGCCGGTCCAGCGTCCAATCTTCCCGGCGCCGCTTTGGCCCACCCCTCGATGCCGCCGTTCTCCTACGCCGACCCCGCCGCGGCGCACAGAGGGCTCCTCCGACCGCCGACGACCGCCTGCGAGCTCGCCAGCACCACGATCCCGCCGACCATCGCGGCGAACCCGGCGAGCGAGCCGGCGACTCCCAGAGCGCCGTGGTGGATCGTCTCCTCGAAGGCGAGCGTGCCGAGCAGGACGCTGGCGATCGGGTCGACCGCGGCCTGCGTGGCCACCGCCGGGGCCAGCGCCCCGGCCTGGAGCGAGGCCTGGGCGAGGGTGAGGCTCGCCCAGCCGACGACGGCCAGGGCGTAGAGGTGCCAGTCGCCGAGCAGGGAGAGCACGCCCTCGTCCAGGTCCTCGACGACCGTCTTCGTCAGCCCGGCGCTCAGGCCCCACAGGATTCCCGTGGCGATGCCGAGCAGCGTGGCCTTCATCGCCGGGGTGCTCGCCCGGCGGCCCGCGATCACGAGCGGCACGCAGATCGCGGCCGCGACGCCGAACGAGGCGATCCACGCGCGCGGTCGTCGCGTCCTCGCGCCCGCCCTGGGGATCGGCGACGACGAGGAACACGCCCAGGCCGGCGGTCACGGCGAGGGCGGCCAGCACGTCCCGGCGGCGGATCGGCTGGCCGAGGATGCGCGCGCCGAACGGGAGCGCGAACACGACGGTCGTGGCGAGCAGGGGCTGGACGACGACGATCCGCCCGATCCCCAGCGCGGCGGCCTGGGCGGCGTAGCCGACCCCGTCGGCGGCCATCCCGGCCAGCCACACGGGACGTCGCGCGAGGCGCAGGAGGAAGCCGGCCTTCTTGGCGTCCTCGTCCGAGACCTCCTGCGCCTCCTTCTGCTGGAGGACGGTCCCGAGCGCGAACAGCAGTGCGGCGACGAGGGCGAGCGAGACCTCCAGCACGGCTCGGAGGCAGGCCCCCGCAACTCCGAACCCTCCCCGTCCCGGCGCTCCCACCACAGCATGAACCCCGCGCCGAAGGCGAAGCCGAGCGGGTGCTCGAGCCCGTACCAGTCGAGCGAGAGGGGAAGGAAGGCCAGCAGCCCAAGAGCCGCCAGGGCGGCCAGGCGGCGCCGGTCGCGCGTGACCGCGCCGGCGAACAGGGCGCCGAGCGAGCCGGTGAGCACGACCGACACGCCATAGTCGAGGTCGTTCGAAATGCGCTCCGCGCTCTCCACGCTCAGCGCGTCGAAGATCCCGATCAGGGCATAGGCCGCGAGGGCCGAGCCGACGTGGGCGGCGAGGACCGCGCCCCACCAGGCGACCGGCCCGTAGCGGCGCACGACCGCGAAGGCGGCCAGCGCGGCGATCGCGACCTGGGCGAGCGGGAGCCGGCCCTCGACGGCGAGCGCGCTCGTGAACAGTCGCCACGCCTCGCCGTCGGCCAGATGCGCCGGGCTCGAGGCGACTCCCTCGGGACCCAGATCGAGCACGACGCCGAGCGTGACCGCGGCGAAGTAGGCGATGGCGAGGGCGGCGAGCGCCCGCTCGACGCGCGGCCCGGACATGCGCCGGGAGGGTAGGGCACACGGGCCTTAGTCAGACAAAGATTAGGTTGCTAACGTGATGAGATGCCCGAAACCAAGACGGCCTCCGACCTCGAGGCGTTCAACGAGGCGCTCGACGAGTTCATGCGTGCGGTCCGGCGCGCTCGCGGTCGTTTCATGGTCGAGGGCACGCAGGACGAGCTGTCGCTGTCGCAGTACCACCACCTCGATCCGCTCGACCGGGCGGACGAGCCCCTGGCGGTCGGGGAGGTCGCCGTTCAGGCCGGTGTCGCGCCGCCGACAGCGACCCGGATGCTCGACTCCCTCGAGCGCGACGGATACGTCGTGCGCGAACGCCAGGCGGGCGACCGGCGGCTCGTCCATGTCCGGATCACCGACGAGGGCCGGCGCGCCGTGAAGGCGAAGCGCGCGCGGAGCGGCGCCAAGCGGGAGGAGGTCTTCTCCTCGCTGCCCCCGGCGGAGCGAAAGCAGGCCGCCCGCGTGCTCTCGCGCCTGGCCGAGGCGATGGACCATCTGCGGTGACGCCGGCCCCCGACACGCCGGCCGAGGTCCGTGCCCACCCGACGCGCACCCTCTTCGTCCTCGCCCTCGGCGCCCTGGCCTACACGCTGGCGCAGACGATGGTGGTCCCGGCGCTGCCCGAGATCCAGCGCCACTACGGCGTCGACGCTTCCGACTCGACCTGGGTCTTCACCGTCTTCCTCGTCACGTCGTGCGTGTGCACGCCGATCCTCGGCCGGCTGGGCGACATGTACGGCAAGGAGCGCCTGCTCCTCATCTCGCTCGGCGTCTTCGCGGCCGGGAACCTCGTCTCCGGCACCGCGCAGTCGCTCGAGGTCCTGATCCTCGGCCGGGCGATCCAGGGCGCCGGCGGGGCGGTCTTCCCGCTGGCCATCGGCATCATCCGCGACGAGTTCCCGCGCGAGCGGGTGGCCAGCGGGATCGGCTCGATCTCCGCCATGTTCGGGATCGGCGGCGGCGTGGGCCTCGTCGTGTCCGGCCTGCTGATCGAGTGGCTCGGCGTCGACTCGATCTTCTGGCTGTCGCTCGTCGTCAGCGCGGCCGCGGCCTGGGCGACCTGGCGCTTCGTGCCGGAGTCGCCGGTGCGCGTGCAGGCGCGGGTCGACTTCGTCGGCGCCGCGCTGCTCGGCCTCGCGCTGCTCAGCCTGCTGCTCGGCGTCTCGGAGGGCACCGCGTGGGGATGGTCGAGCGCGCGCATCCTCGGGCTGTTCGCCGGTGCGGTCGTGGTCGGCGCGTTGTGGGTGGCCTGGGAGCGGCGGGTCGAGGATCCGATGGTCGACCTCGCGCTGATGGCGCGGCGGCCGGTCTGGACGGCGAACCTGGCCGCGATGGCGGTGGGCCTGTCGATGTTCGCCTCCTTCATCCTCATTCCGCAGTTCGTCCAGGCCGACCCCGCGGAGGTCGGCTACGGCTTCGGGGCGAGCATCACCCTCTCGGGGATCTACCTCCTCCCGAGCGCGCTGGTCATGCTCGTGGCCGGTCCGCTGTCCGGCCGCCTGTCGACGCTCCGAGGGTCGCGCCTGCCGCTCGCCCTGGGCACGGTGGTCTCCAGCGCGGCCTACTTCTCGCTCGCCGGGCTGCACGACCGGGGGTGGGAGATCTTCGTGGGCAGCGCCCTGCTCGGCCTGGGGATCGGGCTTGCGTTCGCGGCGATGGCCAACCTCATCGTGGAGGCCGTCCCGCAGGAATCGACCGGCGTCGCCTCGGGCATCAACACCATCGCTCGCTCGATCGGCGCGGCCGTCGGCGCCCAGGTGGCGGCGGCGATCCTCACGGCGAGCGCGAGCGGCGGCGGGCCGCCGGCCGAGTCGGGC
Organism: uncultured Actinomycetes bacterium; assembly: GCA_963842605.1. Lineage (GTDB taxonomy): Bacteria > Actinomycetota > Thermoleophilia > Solirubrobacterales > Solirubrobacteraceae > AC-38. The sequence continues at coordinate 260,665 of CAWJGV010000011.1, read as the reverse complement.
TTCGTCGACGCCTTCCTGTTCAGCGCGGTCGGTGCGCTGATCGCGCTGGGGGCGACGATGCTCGTGCCCCGTCCTGGCCGCTCCACCGCGCCGGCCGGCGTGCGCCGTGAGCCGGTGCCCGGGGCGTCGCCGTGAGCGGCGAGGGCCGCCTGACCCCCGAGGTACGCGCCGTCGCCATAGTGGTGATCGTCGGTGCGGTCATGTCGATCCTCGACACGACGATCGTCAACGTCGCGCTCCAGACGTTGTCGCGCGAGCTGCACGCGCCGCTGTCGACGATCCAGTGGGTCTCGACCGCCTACCTGCTGTCGCTGGCCACGGTCATCCCGCTCACCGGCTGGGCGGCCGAGCGCTTCGGTCCCAAGCGGGTGTGGATGTGGGCCGTCGCCGCTTTCGCGACCACGAGCGCGCTCTGCGGGGCGGCCTGGAGCGCCGAGGCGCTGATCGCCTTCCGCGTGCTCCAGGGAATCGCCGGCGGCATGATCATGCCGATCGGGATGATCACGCTGGCCCAGGCCGCCGGCCCCGAACGCATGGGGCGGGTGATGAGCGTGGTCGGCGTCCCGATGCTGCTGGCGCCCGTCCTCGGCCCGGTCCTCGGCGGGCTCATCATCGACAGCCTGAGCTGGCGCTGGATCTTCTTCGTCAACCTCCCCATCGGGGCGATCGGCCTGATCCTGGCGGCGCGGCTCATGCCGGCCGAGCGGGCGGAAGGGCGCGCGGGGGGGACGGCGAGCCTCGACCGCCGCGGGCTGGCGCTGCTCTCGCCCGGGGTGGCGTTGGTCGTCTACGGGCTGAGCCAGATCGCCTCGAGCGCCTCGTTCGACCTCGTGCATGCCGTCGCGCCATTGCTGGCCGGCTCGCTGCTCGTGATCGCGTTCGGCGTTCACGCGTGGCGGATCGAGTACCCGCTCGTCGAGGTCCGGCTGTTGAGCGGGCTCGGCTTCGGCGCGGCCGCAATGACGATGTTCCTCGTCGGTGCGGCGCTGTTCGGCGGGATGCTGCTGCTCCCGCTCTACTACCAGGTGGCGCGTGACCTCTCACCGCTCCAGGCCGGCCTCCTGGTCGCCCCGCAAGGGGCGGGGGCGGCGATCGCCCTGCACTTCTCGGGCCGGCTCACCGACCGCATCGGCGGCGGGCTCGTCGTGCTGTCCGGGCTCGGCGTGCTGGCGCTGGGCACCTTGCCCTTCACCCAGGTCGGGACGAGCACGCCGTACTGGACGCTGGTCGTCGCCCTGGCCGTGCGCGGAGTCGGCCTGGGCTTCACGATGATGCCGGCGATGGCCAGCGCCTACGCGCTGCTCCGACGCCACCAGGTGCCGCGGGCCACGCCGATGCTCAACGTGCTCCAGCGGGTGGGCGGCTCGGTCGGCGTGGCCGTGCTCGCGGTCGTGCTCGAGCGCCAGCTGCGCGGCGCGCACGGCCCAACCGAGGTCGCGACGGCGTTCGCCAACACCTACTGGTGGTCGCTCGCGCTCGTGCTCGTTGCCGTCATCCCGGCGACTCTGCTCGCGCTCGAGCAGCGCAAGGTCCGGGCGCGAGGTTCGCGAGGCCGCCCGCCGGGCAGCCGAGGCGCCGACCGGCGGCGGCGTGCCGGTCACCGCGACTTGACGCCCGAAAGCATCACGAAGGATTGCTGTTAGCGTCGCCCGATGGAGGAGGGATCCCGCTCTCGGGTCACCCGACGCGAGTTCGTCGTCGCTGGAGGTGTTGCTGTCGGCGCGCTCGGCGCCGCGTCGTTGGGGTGGCCCGCCGGCAAGCTCGCTGCCGCCGCTTCCAGCCACGACGGACTGACCCCTGCGAGGGCGGCTACGTACGCCGCGCTTGTCGAGGCCCTCGCGCTCGCCCCGGAGACAGGAGTCATAGACGCGTCGCACTCCCAGGACGCGATGGACCGGTGGTACGCGTCGGCCCCAGCGACCACGCGGACCTACATCGACGGGGTTCTTGACTCCCTCGAGGAGGAGAGCTCCGGATCGTTCAAGGCGAAGGGGGCCGCGGACCGACTCAAGCTGTTGCGGGGCTGGGTCGGAGGACGCCATCGCGGTCTGAGCGGGGCCGCCGTGGTGCTCGGCGCGCCCGTGGTCGCGGCGGGCACGGACACTCCCGCTCCCTCGGTCAACTACCTGCGCCCATGAGTACCTACCTCCGGCGCATGGTCGACATGAGTCCCGCCGGGGTGCTGCTCGACGACCCCGGCCGCGACTACCGTTTCCATCACAACCGCGACTACTTCAGAGAGACGAAGACCGGCTGGGTGCGTCTGTGGGCGCCATGGTTCTCGTTCCAGACCAACTCGTCGCAGACGCCCGGCACCAAGCGCAACTCGGCCGCGGCGCCGCAAATCTCGGCCCTGGATCAGCAGGTAGCGGCGGCCAACGCCGACGGGGTCAAGGTGATGCTGGTCTCCTGGGGCGTGCCGCAGTGGGCAAGCGGAACGGCGGCGATAACCGAGAACTCGGCCGCGGACTTCAACTACGGCACGACCAACAACGGGACGGCAGTCGATCCCAACGCCAAGGGCCTCGGCCCCTGGGATCGGATGAGCAAATCCCAATGGGACAACTGGCACAACAACGGAGTCGCGCCCACGAGTTTCAAGTCGATCCTTTACAAGCAGCCCACCGACCTGTCGACCAAGGGCCCGTGGGCCAAGTGGATCGACTGGCTGTATTACCGCTACATCGGCAACAACCCCTATGGGGCGAAGATCACCGCGCTGGAGATCTACAACGAGCCGAACGGCTTTCAGCTGTGGCCGCAGCAGTCGCCCGTCGGCTCGAGCGTCGTCGCGAACAACTTCGCACAGACCCCGCCGGACCAGCGGCCCGTCGCCCAGATGATGAAGACGGCCGACGCGATCGCCGCCCGGTACGGGCGCCAGCTCTTACTGGTCGGCCCCGCGACGGCGGACACGCCCAACAACAGCCGACTCCTGACGGGCTTCGACGTGTTCACGCAGAATGTCCTCGGCGCGCTCGACGGGCTGAACTTCCACGGAAACAACCGCTTCGTCTGGTCGCAACACCACTACTGGGACATCGAGAGGCCACTGACCGCCGGCGCGCGCTCGACCATGACGGCGTCGAGCCTCAGCGGGCGCTGGAACGGTCTTGCCGAGGCGACCGGCCCGATGGTCTTCCTGACCGAGGGCGGCTACCGGTTCCCGATCTACCACACCGACACCGCCACACAGAACCAGCACGTGGCCGACGCCTGGAACCGGGTCTACAGCGACGCGTCCGGCGTCGGCATGTTCGCCAACTACGGGATGTACACCGACAATCAGCCCAACGGCGACTGTGGGCTGCGGGACAACGCGCCGGGGTGCGTGGACGTCTGCGGCGCCCCCCGCCCGGTGTACACCACGTGGGCGGCCCTTCCCTCCGTCGCCTGACCCGCCTATGCCTTCGCCGGCAGCGCCCGCGCCCGGCGGGCGATGCCCTTCCACGGATCTCCCTGTGCCTGCACGCGTTTGACGACGCTGTGCACGTCCCAGCGATCGGGGCGCAGCTTGCCGTCGGACAGCTCCTCCCAGTGCAGCGGCGTGGCCACCGGGGCCTTCGGCTTCGCCCGCACCGAGTAGGGCGCGACCGCGTGCTGCGCGTAGGCGTTGCGGCGGACGTCGATGAAGATCGGCGCCTCGCGCTTGCGCTTGTAGAACTCGGTCGTGAGGTGACGCGGGTCGCTCTCCGCGACCTCCACCGAGAACGCCTTGGCCCACTGGAAGACCTCGGGGAACTCCGGGCCGCGCCGCACCGGCACCACGACGTGGATCCCGCGCGAGCCGCTGGCCATGGCGAACGGCGCCAGGCCGGCGTCGCGCAGCGCGTCGCCGAGCAGCCGCGCCGCCGCGCGCACGTCGGCGAATCGGGCCTCGGTCGGGTCGAGGTCGAAGATGACGCGGTCGGGCTGGCGCGGTTTGTCCGCCCGCGCCGGCCAGACGTGCAGGGCGACGGCGTTCTGGCCGGCCAGGTAGACCAGCGTGGGCGCGTCGTCGGCGAGCACGTGCGTGATCGTGCCGCCGCGCTTGCCCACCGTCGCCCGGTGGATCCAGTCGGGAAAGTGGCCGGGCGCGTTCTTGAGGTAGTGCCCGTGGCTCTCGATGCCGCCCGGGAACACCTGGAGGGCGAGGGGACGCTCGCGGACGTGGGGGACCATCACCGGGGCGATCGCCGCGTAGTAGCGCGCGAGGTCGGCCTTCGTCACCCCCGCGCGCGGGAAGAGCACCCGGTCGGCGTGGGTGATCTCGATCTCCCGGCGCCCGGCGCGGACCTTCACGACGGCACCTCCCGCACGACGTCCTTCGCCGCCTTGTCCTCGCGCAGACCGAGGAAGCGGGGGTGGCGCAGGCGCCCGTCGCGCGTCCACTCGGTGAAGCCGACCTCGCAGACCAGCTTCGGCCGCACCCAGGTGACGTCGCGCTCGCGAATCTCGTCGACGAACGGCGAGCGCTCGCGCCGCAGCGGCCCGAGCCGCTTGGCCAGATCGCGCAGGGTCACGCGATCGAACCCCGTGCCGACCTTCCCGGCGTAGCGCAGCTTCCCATCGGCGAAGTAGCCGAGCAGCAGCGCGCCCAGCTCCTCGCGCGAGCCCTTCGGCGCCGTGTAGCCGCCGATCACCAGCTCCTGCCCGTGCTCGCACTTGAACTTCAGCCAATCGCGCGAGCGGGCGCGGCTGGCGTACGGGCTGTCGGCCCGCTTGGCGATCAGACCCTCCCAGCCCTTGGGGCACGCCTCGCGGAAGAAGGCCTCGCCGTCCCGGTTGCGATGCGGGGTGAAGCGGATCGGATCGTGCCAGCGCAGCGCGTCGCGCAGCAGCCGCTTTCTCTCGCGCAGCGGCAACGGGCGCACGTCGCGGCCCTCGAGCCACAGCAGGTCGAACACGTAGAGGTACACGGCCACGCGCTCGCGGCCGCGCCGGGCGAGGCGCTCGAACGAGGTTTGCGTGCCATCGAACGCCACGACCTCGCCGTCGACGGCAAAGCGCGGCGCCGGCTGCTGCGCCAGCGCCTCGGCGATCTCGGGGTAGCGGTCGTTCAAGGCAAGGTCGTTGCGGGACCACAGCTTGACGGGACCGCCGTCCCGGACGGCGATGCAGCGAATGCCGTCGAGCTTGCGCTCGAAGATCCAGGCCGGGTCGGAGAAGCGCTCGTCGGTGAGCACGGCCTTCATGGCGTCCGACCCCTTCGGCGGAGGATCAGCCACCGGCCGCGACGTCCTCGATCGTGCGCCCGCTGAGCACCGACTGCGGCTCGGTGGAGATCGGATTGCGCCGCCCGTCGGCGCCCTCGTCGCGGCGTTTGATCAGCAGCCACTGCGGCTTCTCGCCCCCGCGCGTGCGCTGGAGGGTGAACCCGCCCCGCAGCTTCTCTCCGTCCAGCCAGAACGAGAGGTGGCCGTCGCGCAAAGCCTTCGCCGGGTCCTCCTCGGTGAGCGGCCGCCAGGTGCCGGCGTCCCACACGATCACCGCTCCGGCGCCGTAGCCCTCGCCGATCACGCCCTCGAAGTCGATGTACGAGAGGGGATGGTCCTCGACCTCGACGGCCAGTCGCTTCTCGCGGGGATCGGTGGACGGGCCCTTGGGCACGGCCCAGGACTTCAGCACGCCGTCGAGCTCGAGCCGGAAGTCGTAGTGCAGGCGCGAGGCGTCGTGCTTGTGGATCACGAAGCGGGGCACGCCCCCCTGCTTACCCGCTTGCGGCGCCTGATTCAATCCGAGCGTGCGACGGACCGCATCCCTGACCCTCGCGCTGGTGCTCGTTCACGCGCCCGCCGCGCTCGCGCTCGCCGGCGGCGGCAGCGGCGGGTACGGGGGCGGCGGAGGCGGCGGTGGCGGTGGTGGGGGCGGCTACAGCGGCGGCGGCGGCTCGAGCGGCAGCGGTTCCGGGGGCCCGTGGTGGGTGACCGTCCTGATCTTCGTCGCGGTCTTCGGATTCGTCTTCTTCTCCGCGATCACCGGATGGATCGCGGCCCGCCGCTATCGCGCCAGGCGCCGCGAGCGCGTCGCCCGCGTGCACGCGGCGGCGGCCGAGGCGTCCGAGGACGACGCGGCGTTCGCCTCCGAGACGGTCGCGGCCGCGGCCGAGGCGCTGTTCCGCGAGGCGCAGGCGGCGTGGGACGCGCGCGACCGCAAGAAGCTCGCGGCGATGATCCCGCCCGACCTGTGGACGGAGTGGGAGCGCCGTCTGGACGACTTCGATCACAAGGGCTGGCACAACCGGGTGGACGTGCTTAGCGTGGGGCCGGTCGAGTACGTCGGCATGACGAACCGCGAGGAGGACGCCGAGGACCGCTGCGTCGTGCGCATCGAGGCGCGGGTGCGCGACTACGTCGAGGACTCCAACGGCAACCACGTCACGCGCAGCGACTCCTCGTCGGAGACCTCGACGGTGTGCCAGTACTGGACGCTGGGCAAGGTCGGCGACACCGACCGGTGGCGGCTCGTCTCGATCGAGGAGAAGGCGGAGGGCGACCACCAGCTCGGTGAGTCGATCGTGGCCAGCCCGTGGGGCGACGACGCGCGGCTGCGCGACGAGGCGGTCGTCGAGGGCGCGACGGCCGAGGCCCCGACCGGGGTGAAGACGGCCGAGATCGCCGATCTGGACTTCGACGGCGACGCGCGGGCCGCGGCCAACGACCTGTCGCTGGCCGATCCGCGCTTCGAGCCCGCGGTGCTCGAGGCGGCGGCGCGCCGCGCCGTGGCCGGGTGGGCCGAGGCGGTCGACGGCGAGGACGCCGGCCTGGCCGCGGTCTCCACGCCGCAGGCGCTGGAGGCCCTGCTCCATCCCTCCGGCGACAAGACGCGGCTCGTGGTCCGCGGCCCGCAGGTGCGCCGCCTGGCCATCGTCGCCCTCGACGCCGCCGCCGAGCCCGCGACGATGACCGTCGAGGTGGAGGTGACCGGCCGCCGCTACGTCGAGGACCGCGACACGACGACCGTCGTCTCCGGCAGCCGCGACGCCGAGACCACGTTCACCGAGCGCTGGAAGCTCGCGCTGGACGGCGCCGACGACACGCCGTGGCGGATCGTGGACGCGGCGGCGGCGCGCAGCGCGGCCGCGGGCTGAGGTGCGCGCTTGAACGACGGGCATCGAGGGAGGGCCCGGATCGGGCCGGAATGGTGAGGCGGTCATTGTGCCCCTATGACGTGCTAACGACCGGCTCACCGTTCCAGACGGAGTTGACAGCCTCGCCGCGGCTGCTTGACTGGGCGGGCACAGGCGTACCCCTCCGCGAAAGGATTCCGAATGACCCCCAGCTCGGCGCTCGAGGCCGACGTCCTCGACACCCTGCGCGGCCGCTTCTCCGGCCAGCTGATCATCGCGACCGACGGTGGCTACGACGACGCCCGCGCGATCTTCAACGGGATGATCGACAAGCGCCCGACGCTCATCGCCCGCTGCTCGTCCACCGACGACGTCGTGGCCGCGATCCTCTTCGCGCGCGAGCACGACCTTCCCGTGGCCATTCGCTGCGGTGGCCACTCGACGCCCGGCTACTCGAGCTGCGACGACGGGCTCGTGATCGACGTCGGGCCGATGAAGGCCATCGACATCGATCCCGAGGCACGCACCGCGCGGATCGGGGGCGGCCTGACGTGGGGCGAGCTCGACGCCGCGCACCCAGGAGCACGGCCTCGCGGTCACCGGCGGCCGCGTGTCGAACACCGGCGTGACCGGGCTGACCCTGGGCAGCGGCAGCGGCTGGATCGAGCGCATGTACGGGATCAGCTGCGAGAGCCTGATCGGAGCCGAGGTCGTCACCGCGGACGGCAAGGTCGTGCGCGCCGGGGTGGATGGCGACAGCGAGCTGCTGTGGGGCCTGCGCGGCGGCGGCGGCAATTTCGGCGTCGTCACCGAGCTGACCTTCAACCTGCACCCGGTCGGCCCGATCGTCTTCGCCGGGATGATGCTGTGGCCGCGCTCCGAGGCGGCCCGCGTCGGGCGGGCCTACCGCGACTACATGGCGAGCGCGCCCGACGAGGTCGGCGGCGGGCTCGCGTTCATCCACGGGCCGCCGGAGCCCTTCATCCCCGAGGAGCTCCAGCTCAAGCCCGCGGTGGGGGTGATCTTCCTCTACGTCGGCCCGGTCGAGGACGGCGAGCGCGCCGTCGCCCCGCTCCGCGAGCTGTCGCCGGCCGTCGAGCTGCTTGCGCCGATGCCCTATGTCGGCTTCCAGCAGCTGCTCGACGCCGGCTCCCCCAAGGGCATCCACGAGTACTTCCGCATCGACTGGCTCCGCGAGTTCTCCGACGAGGCCCTCGACGCGGCGATCGAGCACGCCAACGCCTGCCCGTCGCCGATGGCGCAGCTCGTCTTCGAGCCGCTGGGGGGTGCAATGGACCGGATGGACAAGGAGTCGATGTCGCTCTCGGTGCCCGACGCGCCCTGGGCCTACCACTGCCTCGGCATATGGCCCAACGCGATGCCCGACGAGCCGAACGTGGAGTGGGTGAGGGGCTTCTCGGAGGTCATGCGTCCGTTCGCGATCGGGGCGGCGTATCCGAACTTCGTCGCCGCCGACGAGGGCGAGGAGCGCCTGATCTCCGCCTACGGGCCGAACAAGTACGGCCGCCTGGTCGCGCTGAAGGACCGCTACGACCCGAACAACGTGTTCGCGCTCAACCAGAACATCCCGCCGAGCGGGAGAAACGGGAAGGCCTAGTTGGCCGCCGCCTCGTAGGCGGTCGCCATTCGCAGCAGCTCCGGCTCGGCGCCGGGGCGCCCGGCGAGCTGGATCCCGAACGGCAGGCCGTCGTGCTCGCCCACGGGCAGGGCGAGCACCGGCCCGCCGCTCTCGGTCAGGCCGACGACCAGGGACATCAGCCCTCGGCGCAACGGGAGCTCGGCGCCGGCCACGTGCAGGGTGTCCGCGCCGCGAAGCGGCGCGACGGCGGGGGTGGTGGGCGCGGCGAGCGCATCGAGGCGCTCGGCGTCCATCACCGCGTTCAGCTCCTCCACGACGAGCCGGCGCGCCCGCTGCGCCTGGAGGTAGGCGCGGGCCGGGACGAGGCGCCCCGACTCCAGCCGCGTGCGCACGTCGGGGGCGTAGCGCGGCGCCTGTTCGGCGAACCACGGCGCGTGGGCGGTCGCCGCCTCCGCCATCTGGACGAGGCGATGGATCGCGGGGGCGTGGTGCAGGTACTCGAAGGCCACCGGGCGCACCTCGGCGCCCAGGTCGCTCAGCACCGCCAGCGCCGCGGCGGCGCCATCGGCGACGTAGGGCTCGCAACGCCCGTCGACCAGCGCCTCGACCACACCGATCCGCGTCGCCGGCCAGCGGGCGCCCGACCGCCTCCCGGCCGGTCGCCCGCGGCGCTCCCGGCTCGATCGCCTGGCCCGCCATCGTGCTCAGCAGCAGCGCGGCGTCGGCGGCGGTCCGGGCCATCGGCCCGACGGCGTCATAGGACCACGACAGCGGCACCACGCCCTCCCGCGGCACGCGCGTGCGCGTGGGACGCAGGCCGACGACGCCGCACAGCGAGGCGGGCACGCGCAGCGATCCGCTGGTGTCGGTCCCCACGGCGCCGAGCGCCATCCCGGCCGCGAGCGAGGCCGCCGGCCCCGAGCTCGACCCGCCGGTCATGCGTTCGCGGTCGCGTGGGTTTTGCGTGTCGCCCGTGTGGGGGTTGCAGCCGTCGATGCCGTAGGCGAACTCGTTCGTGTTTCCCTTCCCGACGATGACCGCCCCGGCCGCGCGCAGGCGGGCCACCGCCGGCGCGTCTCGGGCGGGGTCGCGTCGCCAGCCCGCCGCGCCCGCCGTCGTGGGCATCCCCGCGACGTCGACCACGTCCTTGACACACAGGGGGATCCCCTGGAGCGGGCCCTTCGGGCGCCTCGCGCGCCTGCGCGATCGCGCGCTCGCCGTCGACGTGGATGTAGGCGTTCAGCTCCCCGTCGCGCGCCTCGATGCGCGCGAGCACCGCGCGCACCAGCTCCTCCGCCGAGAGCCGCCGGGCGCCGAGCTCCGCGCGCGCGGCGCCGATGGTGAGGTCGGCGGGGTCGCTCGCCATCAGACGTCGAGCAGGGGCTCTACGTCGTCGAGCGGGAGCGCGTCGAGCTCAGCCGTCTCGCCCAGCACCAGCTCGAGCATGACCCGGACCGGCTCGACCCGCTCCTCGGGCAGGTCCAGGCCGGCGGCGGCGGCGAGGGCGCGCACGTCGTCGGCTTCGAGCGACATTCGTTGAGCCTATCCCGCGTCGCGCCATACTTTTCGCCACTCCTCATGGGTTTCAGATGGATCTCGCTTCTCGCCACGGTCGGCATATTCGCCGCGCTGGTCCCGATGGCGCTCGCGCGCCCCGAGGGCGACGAGGCGGATCGCAAGGAGGCACGCGCCATCGGGCTCGCGCCGCCCGAGAGTCCGCTGGAGCGGGCCCGCGAGGAGAGCGGGGCGGGTGAGCCCTCGCGCGGGCGCTTCGACCTTCCGGCCGGCGACCTGCGCGTGAGCCCGACCCAGGTGCTGGCCGCGCGTCCCGGCCAGCGCATCCGCTTCACCGTCACGCTCGACCGGCGGGTGCCCGGCGCCACGCTGCACGTGACGCTCCCCCGCCGCTGGACCCAGACGCTGCCCGGACGGGTGCCGGCGATTCGCGGGACGGTGCTGCGGTCGCGTGCCGGCGGCCGGGCGCGGCTGCGACGTTCCGGACGCGACCTCGCGCTGACCTTCGACGACGCGGCCGACGGCGCGACCGCGAGCTTCGACGTCGTCGACAACGGCATCCCGGCCGGCACCTGGCGCCTGCCCTTCCGCTGGGTCGACGACGCGACGGGGCGCACCACGAGGGCGGGGCGCGCTGAGGTCGCCTTCCTGGCCCCGAGCCGCGAGGGCGGGACGACGACCCTGGCCAGCCCCGGCCTGGCGGCCAACTCCACGAACGACGGACTCGAGGAATCCGAGACGTTCATCACCACCCCGCCGGGCAACAAGGACCGAATCGCGGTGGGGATCAACTGGCCCAACTCGAGCATGGCGGCGTGGATCAGCAACGACGCCGGGCGCGACCTGGACGTCGCGCACGCTCCCCCAGACGATCGACGCCCCGGGCAAGTCCAGCCCGGAAACCGGGAGCATCTGCTGCGACCCGATGATGGCGGCCGACGCCCGCGGCAACGTCTGGTACGGCGGCCTGACCCTCGACCCGAACGGCCCGGTGCCCGGCCGCATCGTGGTCAACCGCTTCGCGCCCGGATCGACGTCCCTCCAGGCCCAGACGACCGGTCTGCCCCGCGCGCCAGAGCAGCCAGGACAAGCCGATGATGACCGTCGACAACGGGCCGACTGAGTCCGACGTTCGGCCGTCTGTACGTCGTGTGGAACGAGGCGCAGCGGCGGCGGGATCAACCTCGTGATCTCGCAATGCGATTCGCGCGCCAACCCGGCGAACAACGCCTCGTGGTGCGACAACGCCGACAACTGGACGACGCCGGTCTCGGTGACGCCCAGCACGGGCTCCTACATCTACGGCGACGTCGCGGTCGGGCCGGACGGGCGCGTGTACGTCACCTGGTGGGACTACTCGAACGCCAACGCGATCCGCGGCGATGTCTGCAACCCGGCGTCGCAGAACTGCGCCAACGCCTCGGGCTGGGGGACGCCGTCGACCATCGCCACGCTCGACGCGACCGGAGGGACGCCGATCCCCTTCGCCTGCCCGATTCTCGCCCAGCCCGGCGGCCGCGCGGCCCCGACACCCAATGTCGACGTCGATCACACCGGCGGGCCCCAGAACGGGCGGGTGTACGTGACCTGGGGCGACCTGCGGACGGGCAGCGGCACCACCCGCTGCGCCGGCAACCTCACGCCGGCGTCGACGCACCTCACCTGGGATTCCTATGCCGCTTCGGCCTCGGCGGCGAGCGGCGCCCTGCCGGGCCCGCGCGAGTCCCTCGGCCTCGGTCGGCACGCGCCTGATCACCGACGGCGAGGGCGGCGGCCAGGCCAACTCCGACGACTGGTTCGCCTGGCTGGCCGTCGATCAGACGACCGGACTGGCCTGGGCCGACCTCTACTCCACGCGCGACGACTCGACCCGCAAGAAGACGAACTTCTACGCGCGCTCGGTCACCCCGCAGCGGCGGCTCGCACGCCCTCGGGCCGCTGACCAAGGTCTCCGCCGGCCAGTCCGACTACAGCGGCGCAACGTGCTGCACGTTCGGCAACGACTACGGGGACTACACGGGCATCGATGCCACCAGCGGCACGGCGTTCCCGGTGTGGTCGGACAACTCGACCGGCGGCGGGCGACGGCGAGGCCGAGGTGTTCGTCGGTCAGCCCAACACGGCGCAGACGGCGACCCCGGTGACCGGCGCGGCGAGCGACGTCGGCGCGCAGACGGCCGACGTGGCCGGGACCGTGAATCCGCACCTCCAGCAGACCACGTGGCACGTCGAGTACGGGACCGGGCTGGGCTACGGCAACCTGACGGGCAACCAGACGCTCGCCGCCGGCAGCACCGCCCAGGCGGTGTCGACGTCGCTGTCCTCGCTCTCGCCGAGCACGACCTACCACTACCGGCTGGTGGCCACGAACGCGTCGGGCACGACCAACGGGGCCGACCAGACGTTCACCACCACGTCCGGGATCACCCAGCACGCAGCTCATCGGTCTCGAAGACGGGAAGCGGCACGGTGACGAGCAATCCCGGCGGCATCAGCTGCGGCGCCGACTGCAGCCAGTCCTATGACGAGAACACGGACGTCACGCTCACCGCCACCCCCGCCGCGGGCTGGTCGTTCACGAGCTGGGGTGGCGCCTGCTCGGGGACCGGCAGCTGCCAGGTGACGATGGACGCCGCCAAGAACGTCACGGCGACATTCACACAGCAGAGCTTCGCCCTCACCGTGATCAAAGAGCGGCACCGGCACCGGCACCGTGACCAGCAACCCGTCGGGGATCGACTGCGGCGCCGACTGCTCGGAGACCTATTTGAGCGGGACCTCGGTGACGCTCACGGCCGCTCCCTCAGCGGGGTCCAGCTTCACCGGATGGAGCGGCGCCTGCTCGGGGACCGGCACCTGCCAGGTGACGATGGATGCCGCCAAGTCGGTCACTGCGACCTTCGCGCCCACGCCACCCGGGCAGTTCTCGCTGACCGTGCAAAAGAACGGCAGCGGTACCGGCACGGTGACGAGCACCGACGCCCAGATCAACTGCGGCAGCACTTGCACGCACGACTACCCCTCTGGAACCCCGGTCAGCCTGAACGCGGCGGCCGCCGGCGGCTCGCGCTTCGGAAACTGGAGCGGCGGATGCTCGGGTTCCGGAGCCTGCGACGTCACCATGAGCCAGGACAGAACCGTGACGGCGACTTTCGTCGCGCAGCACCAGCTCACGGTCTCGACGACGGGCAGTGGCACGGTGACGAGCAGCCCCGCCGGCATCAGCTGCCCCGCCGACTGCGACCAGCTCTACGACCAGGGAAACACGGTCACCCTTAACCCGACTCCGGCGGCGGGATGGAGCTTCGCCGGCTGGGGTGGCGCCTGCGGCGGAACGGGTGGGTGTGTCGTGACCATGAACACGGCGCAGTCCGTCGCCGCCACCTTCACCCAGAACCCGCCCGCCGCCGAACCGCCTCCGCCGTCGGGACCCGGGTCGACCCCGATCACCTCGCCGCCGCTTACCCCGCCCACCCTCGCCTCCCCGGTCGCCCCAACCTTCACCCTCACCCTGGGGCGCCTGCGCCCAGCCGACGCGGCGCGCCGGAGCCTGCCGTTGAGCGCCCGTTGCCGTGCGGCGTGCCGACTGCTGGGCCGGGCGTACCTCGACGGCACCACGGCGCGGCGGCTCGGCCTGGTGCGAACCAGCCGCACGCTGATGGTCGGGTCGGGCAGCGGCGTGCGGACCGCCGCCGGAGCGCTCCGCCTCGTCATCGGTCTCAACGTGCGCACCCGTCGCGCCATCCGTCGCGCCGCCCGCGTGGCCTTCGTCCTGCGCGTGCGCGGGCTCGACTCCACCGGCAAGGCCTCACGCACGCGCTACTTCCGCGTCACGCTGCGGCGCAGCGGCCGCTCTCCGCTCCTCGTTCCCCTCGCCGCCGCGCCGTCCGGCGTTCCGTAGGCTGCCCTCATCAGCACGGACGCATCACAGCTGGCGGATCCCGAAGTCGAGCAGGTCGAGTGGGACCTCGAGCCGCTCGTGTTCGGCGAGGGCGAGGCCGGCGTCGATCGGCTGCTCGACGAGGCCCGCGAGCGAGCGGACGCCTTCGCCGCCGCCCACGCCGGCAAGGTGGCCGAGCTCGACGGGGCGGGCCTGCGCGACGTGATGACCGAGCTCGTCGCGCTCGAGGAACTGGTGGCGCGCGCCGGCAACTACGCGGCGTTGCGCTTCGCCATCGACACCGCCGACCCGCCGCGCGGTGCGCTCCTGCAGCGCGTCCAGGAGCGCGCGACGGCGATCGAGACCACGCTGCTGTTCTTCGAGCTGGAGTGGGCCGCGCTCGACGAGGAACGGGCCGAGGAGCTGCTCGCGACCGAGGGCCTGGACTTCTGCCGCCACCACCTGCGCATGCAGCGCCGCTACCGGCCGCACCTGCTCTCCGAGCCCGAGGAGAAGGTGATGTCCGAGAAGTCGGTCACCGGGTCCAGCGCCTGGGCGCGACTGTTCGCGGAGGTGACCTCGGGCATCCGGGTGCGCGGCGACGGCGACGAGGACGACGTGGCGCTCGAGATAGCGCTGAGCCGCCTGATGTCGCCCGACCGCGAGGTGCGCCGGTCCTCGGCGGAGGGGGTCACCGAGGCGCTCGAGCCCGGGCTGCGGGTGCGCGGGTACATCCTCAACACGCTGATCTACGACAAGGCGGTCGACGACCGCCTGCGCGACTACCCGCACTGGCTGGCCGCCCGCAACCTGGCCAACGAGGCCTCCGACGAGTCGGTGAGCGCCCTCGTGGATGCGGTCCGCGGCCGCTACGAGCTGGCCCAGCGCTGGTACCGCCTGAAGGCGCAGCTGCTGGGGATCGACCGCCTGGCGGACTACGACCGCTCGGCCGCGGTGACCCAGGAGGACGAGACGTTCCCCTGGAGCGCGGGGCGAGACCTCGTGCTCGACTCCTACACGTCGTTCTCGACGGAGCTGGGGTCCGTGGCGCGTCGCTTCTTCGAGGAGCCGTGGATCGACGCGCCGGTGCGCGCGCACAAGCGCGGCGGCGCCTTCTGCGCCTTCACCGTCCCGGACGTCCATCCCTACCTGATGCTCAACTGGACGGCGCGCCGTCGCGACGTGCTCACGCTCGCGCACGAGCTGGGCCACGGCGTGCACGCCGCGCTCGCGGCGCGACAGGGCCTGCTGCACCAGCACACGCCGCTGACGCTGGCCGAGACCGCGTCGGTGTTCGGCGAGACGATCGTCTTCGGGCGCCTCCTGGAGGCGGCGGAGTCGCCGGAGTCGCGCCTCGCGCTGCTCGCCGAGAGCATCGAGGGCTCGATCGCCACGGTGTTCCGCCAGGTGGCGATGCATCACTTCGAGGACCGCGCGCACACGACCCGGCGCGAGGAGGGCGAGCTGGCCGTCGACCGGATCGGCGACCTGTGGGCCGAGACGCAGGAGGAGCTCTTCGGCGACTCCGTCGAGGTCACCGAGGGCTACCGCTCCTGGTGGTCGTACATCCCGCACTTCATCAACACGCCCGGCTACGTCTACGCGTACGCCTACGGGCAGCTGCTGGCGCTGTCGGTCTACCGCCGTTATCGCGAGGAGGGGGAGTCCTTCGTCCCGCGGTATCTGGAGCTCCTGTCCGCGGGAGGCTCGCAGCCGCCCGAGGAGCTGGGCCGGATCGTCGGCGTCGACCTGTCCGATCCCGGCTTCTGGGACGCCGGCCTCGACCTCGTCGAGGAGCAGCTCCGCGCCGCCGAGGAAGCGGCGCGTGAGGCGGGGCGGATGTAGTTACGCCGCGTGCCGCGCGGGGAACGCTGCGTCGCATGGAACGCTACGACGACGACGATCCCGCGATGGATCCCGTCCGCGAGGCGGGCGGCGGCGAGGCCGAGGGCTTCGAGGAGGCCGAGCAGGAGCTGATCGAGAACGCCGAGCACGGCGACGACGCCGGGGAGGGCATCCCGCGCCTCGAGCGGCTCGGCGAGGAGGAGGCCGAGCCGGACATCGCCTCCTACGGCGAGGCCGACGAAGAAGAGCCGCGGGACGCGTAGCGTCCCGCTGGGGACGCCTAGCGCCCGGTGACCCGGGCGACCTCGGCGAGCGAGGTCTGGCCGTCGCGCACCTTGGCGAGGCCGTCCTCGCGCAGTCGGCGCATGCCCTGCTCGACGGCGACGGCGCCGATCTGGTCGGACGAGGCGCGCTCGATGACGAGCTTCCGGATCTCGGCGGACACGGGCATGATCTCGAACAGGCCGATGCGGCCGCGGTAGCCGGAGCCGCCGCAGCGTGTGCAGCCCGCGGCCTCGAAGATCTCGACGGGCTCCAGCCCCTCGCCGTCGAGCGCGGAGGCGGGGACCGTGGTGGGCTTGCGGCAGGAGTCGCAGAGCCGACGGGTCAGGCGCTGGGCGATCACGCAGTTGACGGCCGAGGCGACGAGGTAGGGCGCGATCCCCATCTCGGTCAGGCGGGTCATCGCCGTCGGGGCGTCGTTCGTGTGCAGTGTGGAGAGGACGAGGTGGCCGGTGATCGCCGACTCGATGGCGATCTTCGCGCTCTCGGCGTCGCGCATCTCGCCGACCATGATCGTGTCGGGGTCGGCGCGCATCATCGAGCGCAGGCCGGAGGCGAAGGTCACGCCGATCTTCTCGTTGACCTGGACCTGCTTGACGCCGGGAAGGCGGTACTCGACCGGGTCCTCGATCGTCACGATGGTCTTCTCCGGAATGTTGATCTGCATCAGCGCGGCGTACAGCGTGGTCGACTTGCCCGAGCCGGTGGGACCGGTCGCCAGGACGCCGCCGTTGGAGCGCCCGAGCGCCTCCTCGAAGCGCGGGCGGTCGTGGGCGGTCAGCCCCAGCTCGTCGAGGCCCAGCGGGACGGAGCCCTGGTCGAGCACGCGCAGCACGACCGACTCGCCGCTCACGAGCGGGAGCACGACGGCGCGCAGGTCGATGTGGCGTCCGTCGACGTTCATCCCGATGCGGCCATCCTGCGGACGGCGGCGCTCGGAAATGTCGAGGTTGCCCATGATCTTCAGCCGCGAGACGATCGCCGGAGCCGAGCGCGGGGGCACGGTCGTGGAGTCGGTCATCACGCCGTCGACGCGCATTCGCACGTCCAGGCCGCCGCCGTCGGCCGGCTCGAAGTGGATGTCGGAGGCGCCGAGCTCGACGGCCTGCCCGATGATCGAGTTGACGAGCGTGATGACCGGCGCGTCGGCCGCCTCCTCGGCGAGCTCCCGCGCGTCGATCTGGTCGGCCGGCTCGTCGGGCTCCTCCTCCACCGCGCCGAACCGGTTGAGGCGGGCGATCAGGTCGTGGATGTCCTCGCGCGTGGCGACCGCCGGGCGGACGTTGTAGCCGGTCAGCATGGCGATGTCGTCGATGGCATTGACGTTCGCCGGGTCGCGCATGGCGACGACGAGCGTGGCGTGGCCGATGAACCCGACCGGGACGGCGTCGAGGCGCTTGGCCACGTCGGGGGCGATCAGGTTGGCCGCCGCCATGTCGACGGCGAAGTTCGACAGGTGGACGTGATCGACGCCGAAGCGGAAGGCGAGCGCCTCGGCCAGCTGGTCGCCGGTGATGACGCTCGTGTCGACGAGGTACTCGCCGATCGGCTTGCCCGCGCCGCGCGCCGCGGCCACCGCGGCCTCGACGGATTCGCGGTCGATATGGCCGAGCTCGACGAGGATCTCGCCGAGCAGCGCGCTCTTGCGGCTGGGCGGGCTGGCCGGGAGAACGGACTCGATCGTGACGTTGGTCTCGGTGGTCACGAACCCCTTATCGGCAGTTTCGGTGCTTGAACTAAGTATCTGGATCAAACCTGCCGAAAAGACAAGGGCCCACCCGTAGCCAGTCCAAGGCCCAGCGCCGGCCTTGTCCCCCCTCCGAACTGAATGCCTGATCGCAGTCAACCGACGGGTCCGCGCCGCGGCTCCTCGAAACCAGTTTCACCTCGCCCCCGCTATCGCTCGGGGGCGTGGGCGGTTGTGCGCTCGCACGTCACCACCTCGGCGATGGCCGCGGGGGCCTTCGCCTTCCTCGTGGGAGCAGCGCCCGCCGGCTCGACGGACGGCGAGCCCATGCCGAACGTGGTCGTCAGCCCGGACTGCCCGCCCAACGGCTTCCTCGTGGACGGCCGCCCGTGCGTGGTGGGCCCGGCCTCGAGCGATCCGGGCACGCCGGCGCCTGCTCCCTCGAACCCGCCGTCCACGACGCCCACCCCGCCTCCGCCCGCCGGCAACGAGCCCTCGTCGACCACTCCCACAGCGCCGCCGCCCGCGGACACCCAGACCGCGCCCGCCAAGCAGCCGCAGAAGAAGGGCGACGAGACGGAGAAGGTCCAGCCCAAGCCCAAGCCCGCCGACAAGCCCGCGCGGACCCGCCTCGGCGACAAGCGCGTGGAGCGCGCCAAGCCGGAGGCCGACAAGCGCCGCAAGGAGACCCGCCGCGCCGCGACCCCGTCGCCGAAGACCGGCGCGACCACCGGGTCGGCCGGCCTGCCCGGGCTGACCTTCACGCCGCCCGCGGCCGCGGCCCCGGTCCCCGACGTGCTGCTCGACCGCTTCCCGATCCCGCCGTTCCTGCTCCCGATCTATCAGGCGGCGGCGGTGGAGTACGACGTGCCGTGGCAGGTGCTGGCGGCGATCAACGAGATCGAGACGGACTACGGGCGCAACCTCAACGTCTCCAGCGCGGGCGCGCTGGGCTGGATGCAGTTCATGCCGTCGTCGTGGAAGGCCTACGGAGTGGACGCCAACGACGACGGGCGCAAGGACCCCTACAACCCGGTGGACGCGATCTTCGCCTCCGCGCGCTACCTGAAGGCGGCGGGGGCCAAGGACGACATCCGCCAGGCGATCTTCGCCTACAACCACGCCGACTGGTACGTCCAGTCGGTGATGCTGCGGGCCAAGCTGGTCCGCCAGCTGCCGGTCGACCTCGTGGGCGCGCTCACGGGCCTGACCGAGGGGCGCTTCCCGGTGGTGGGCCGCGCCACCTACGCGAAGAAGGGCGGAGGCCCGAAGGGCATCGAGGTCGACGCGCGCGAGGGGCTGCCGGTCGTCGCGGTCAACGACGGCCTCGTCAAGGCGATCGGTCAGTCGAAGAGGCTCGGCCGCTTCCTGCGCCTCCAGGACTTCTACGGCAACACCTACACGTACACGCACCTCGGCGAGGTGCGCGCCCGCTACGCCACGCCGCGCACGCTCGCGCTGGCCCAGCTGGAGGGCGCGAAGGAGACAGACGCCGAGAAGGAGCTGAAGGACCCCAAGCCCGCCGCCCCCGCGACCGCCGGGCGCCAGACCGCCCGCCCGCCCGCCGACGCGACGGAGACGGTCACCGTGCAGGTCAAGAAGGAGCGGCTCTTCGCCCACCCGGCCCGCCCGGCGTCCTACCGCGAGGGCGGCGAGCGCCAGCTCGCCCAGGTCGTCGAGGCGCTCCCCGCCGGCGAGCAGATCACGCAGTACCTGACCGCCGACTATCCGCTGCGCCGGCGCGACCTGCTGCTGCGCCCGCTGCGCCCGGGCGCCCAGGTCATGGCCGGTGCCATCCTCGGCGACACCGGCCGCAAGCCGCTGAAGCTCTTGGTTCGCCCCGCCGGCCGGGGCGCCCCCGCCGTGAACCCCCGGCCCATCCTCGACAGTTGGCGCCTGCTCGAGTCGACGGCGATCTACAAGGGCAAGGCCCTGCGTCGCCTGGGCTCGCGCAACCCCTCGATCGGCCAGCTCATGCTGATGAGCAAGGAGGCCCTCGCCCGCCGCGTGCTCGCCGACAAGCGCATCCGCATCTACGAGTGCGGCCGGCGCGACGTGGCCACCGGCGCCATCGACCGCCGCGTGCTCATCACGATGGAGTTCCTCGCCGCCTCGGACCTGCACCCGCTCATCTCGGCGCTCCAGTGCGGCCACTCCTACTACACGACGGCCGGCACCGTTTCCGAGCACTCCTCGGGCAACGCCGTCGACATCGCCTCGATCAACCGCACGGCGATCCTCGGCCACCAGGGCAAGGGCTCGATCACCGACGTCACGATCCGCCGCCTGCTCACCCTGCAGGGCACGATGAAGCCCCACCAGATCATCAGCCTCATGAAGTACGCGGACGCCGACAACACTCTGTCGATGTCCAACCACGACGACCACATCCACGTCGGCTTCTACCCGGAGGGCCCGAACGGCGGCGCCGCCGGCCCGGGCAACCAGGTGCTCAAGCCCAAGCAGTGGACGCGCCTGGTCAAGCGCCTGGACCAGATCAAGAACCCGAAGCTCAAGGGCTAGGGCTCGGGCCGCGGTGGCGGCTTGTGAACAGCATCATCGAGGGTGGGCCCGAACCGCCCCTGATCGCTCGGTGGACGCTTGGACCGGCTATAGGCGGCTCAGACGTCCAATCTTCGCTCGCCCCGGCCGAATCCACCCTCGATGCCCGCCGTTCTAGGCGTCTGCGCCCGGCGCCGGCGAACGCGCGGAGCGCCTCGCGCGCTCCGCCGACCACCGGGTCCCCGTGCGCGACGAGGAGATTGTCGAACTCCAGGGTCTCGGCGAGGTGGGCGTAGGCGGCGCGCAGAGCGGCCTTGGTGTCCTCGGGGTCGTCCATGAGATCGTCGGGGACGAAGCGCAGCCCGCCGTAGTGCACGACGCCGTCGGCGCAGGCCAGGGCGCCGCGGGCGGGGATGTGCAGCGCCGTCTCGTCCGGGGAGATCGCCCCGACCTCGTACGCCACGATCGCGCCCGGCAGCTCGTCGCCGAAGTCGAACGGCGTCACCTCGCCGCGGCCCTCGAGCTCGTGCAGGCCCTGGCGCACGCAGTGGACCGCGCACCCGAAGCGCTCCACGTAGTCCCAGGCGCCGCGGTCATGGTGGCGGTTCGTGAGCAGGACGTGCTCCGGAGGCGCATCGTCGAAGGCCTCGAGCCCCTCCTCGGGAACCATCGGGTCGATCACCACGCGCTCCTCCGGGAGCCAGTACGAGCTGACCTGCATGCCGATGGACTCGCGAAGCGCGGTGAACCAGCGAAGTCCCGGCGCGATCTCCTTCACGCGCCGGCCTTCTCCGCCGGCGTCGCGCTTGGCGAAGTAGTCCTCGCCCTCGATGGAGAAGTGCGGCACCAGCCGGCTCAGCCAGCGGGGCAGCCACCACGCCCGTGCGCCCAGCTTCACCATCACCGCCGGCACGAGCAGGCAGCGCACGATCGTCGCGTCGATGGCCACGGCCACCGCCAGGCCGACGCCGAACTCCTTCACCGTCGGGTCCCCGCTGAGGATGAAGCTGGTGAACACCGACACCATGATCAGCGCGGCCGAGGTGATCACCCGCCCGGTCGTCGCCAGCCCGTCGATCACCGCCTGCGTGGGCTCTCCGTCCTGCTTGAAGTGGTCCTGGATCTGGCTGAGCAGGAACACCTCGTAGTCCATCGACAGCCCGAACAGGATCGCGAACATGAACAGGGGGACGTACGAGACGATCGGCGTCGCGCCCGTCGAGGCCGACGAGGCTCGCGCCGTGGCCCTCCTGGAAGACGAACGTCACGACGCCGTAGGCCGCGGCCACGGACAGCAGGTTCATCACCGCGGCCTTCAGGGGCACGAGCAGCGAGCGGAAGGCGAGCAGCAGGATGAGGAAGCTCAGCCCCACCACCACGGCGATCATCTCGCAGGAGCTTGTTCGAGATCTTGTCGGCCAGGTCGACGTATGCCCGCGGTCTGACCGCCGACGTAGGCGGTCAAGTCGGTCCCCTTCACCGCCTTGGGAATGACGTTGTCGCGCAGGTCTCGCACCAGCGACTCGGTGGCGTCGTCGGACGGCGCGGATTTGGGGATCGCCGTGAACACCGCGGCATCGCCGTTCTTGCTGACCGTGATCGGCGACACCGACGCCACGTTCGGCGTCTTCTTGACGTCGTCGCTGAGCGTCGTCAGCCGCGGATCGGTGGCCGGCGACTCGGCCTGCTTCTTCTTCGCCTCGAGGTCCTGGCTCTGCTGCGAGGTCTGCTTCTGGGCCTGCTGCTGGGCCTGCTGCTGCGTCGCGCCCTGCGCGAGCGCCTGCTGCTCGATCTGCTGCTGCTGCGTCTTGAGCTGCTGCTCCTGCTTGTTGACGTCGTCGACGCCACTCTGGTCGGCCTTGGCCGGCGACCCCAACTTCACGCTGATGAGCAGATGGCCCGTTGACCCCGACGCCGAAGCCCTCGGCCGAGCAGGTCGTAGGCCTCGCGTTCGGTCGTGCCCGTGGTGGCATCGCCGTCGTCCTCCTGTCCCAGCTCGAGCTGAAGCACCGGGAAGGCGAGGACGCCGAGGATGAGCAGCGCGCCCACGATCGAGCGCCATGG
Source organism: uncultured Actinomycetes bacterium (assembly GCA_963842605.1). GTDB lineage: Bacteria > Actinomycetota > Thermoleophilia > Solirubrobacterales > Solirubrobacteraceae > AC-38. Next base: position 238,242 of record CAWJGV010000011.1, on the reverse strand, counting down.
GCGGTCCGCCACGCCGCGCGCCCAGCGTGCCCAGCCGTGGGGCTCGTGGTCGTCGGGGTGGGTCCGGGTAAGCTTGACGCGCAGCGAGTCGATCCGCGGGCCGAGGGCTCCCAGCAGCGCCGGGAGCAGCGTGATCGCCGCGAGCACGGCGACGACGACCGCCACCGCCGCCGCGAAGCCCATGTTCGTGACCAGTGGGATGTCCGCCACCGCCAGCGAGCACAGCGCGATGACCACGGTGCCTCCGGCGAAGAACACCGCGCCGCCCGCGGTGGCGTTGGCACGGGCGATCGACTCTCGCATCTCCATCCCCTGCTTGAGCTGGAGCTTGTGGCGGGTGACGATGAACAGGGCGTAGTCGATCCCCACCCCGAGGCCGATCATCGTGCCCAGGGTCGGCGCGACCGTGGGCACGTCGAAGACGTGGCTGAGCAGCTGGATGATCGACAGCGCGCACGCCAGGCCGAGGACCGCGGTGAGGATGGGCAGCGCCATCGCCGTCACCGTCCCGAACGCGAAGAGCAGGATGATCACCGCGGCCGTCAAGCCGACCGCCTCGCTGCTCTCCGTGCTCGGCTTGGAGAGCTGCTGGCCCACATAGCCTCCGACGGCTGTCTTCATGCCGGCCTTGCTGCGCCGGCTCCGTCGCGTCGAGGACGGCCTGCGCCTCCTCCTTCGTCAGGTCGCTCGGGCCGACGTCGAGCAGGACCGGGATGTAGCCGATCGTCTTGTCCTTGCTCAGGAAGGCCGAGCCCTCCTTGCTCAGCGGGCTGATCGCGCTCGAGACGTGCGGCGTCTTCTTCAGCTCGGTCACCGTGTCGGCGACGGCCTGCGAGTTCTTGTCGTCGGTGAGCTTGTGCCGCTCTTGACCTTCAGGACGACCGGATTGCTGCCGTACGCCTGCTGAGGAAGCCGCTTCGTGAGCAGATCCTGGGCGTTGGTGGACCCGGTGCCCGGGAAGCGAGACGTTGTCGCTGGTGTTGTCGCCGGCGGCGCGCGACACGCCCACGAGCGCGATCGCGGCGACGAGCCAGAGCGACGAGGACAGGCCAGTGGTGGCGGGCGCAGAACCGTCCCAGGTGGTAGAGCGGACCCGTCAAGGTAAGGCGACCCTACCAGCGGCTACAGGCGCCGGGCCGATCTGCCGATTACCGGGCTATGCGCCTGCCCTGGACAGGCCGTGGAAGCGATCCGTCGGCCGCCACCTCGGTCCCCGGCGTCGCTCCCGACGCCGACGTCGCGGCGCGCGTGGGGGGCGTGCTCTTCGCGGTCGGCGGGCTCGTCGCCTTCCTCGTCGTCCTGGCGCCCCATCCGCCTCAGGTCAACGTCACGGGCTTCGTCGTCGTCGGGATCATGGCCGAGCTCGGCGGGCTGGCCCTCTATCTGCTCGCGGGCCGGATCTCGAAGCGCGCGATCCAGATCGCGATCGCCATCGGCACCGTCCTCGTGACCTCGTGCATCGCGATGAGCGGGGAGTCGCGCGGCGCCTCGGTCTCGGACAACGAGATGCTCTACGTGTGGGTGGCCCTGTTCGCCGCCTACTTCTTCACGGTCCGCCAGGCCCTCACGCTCGTGGCGTGGGCGGCGGTCTGCTACGCGGCGACGCTGTGGTTCTACTCGCCGCACGACATCATCGTCACGCGCTGGATCGAAACCGTCTTCACGCTCGGGATCGCGACGATGCTGATCGTCCTGCTGAAGAGACGCGTGCAGGGCCTGCTCAACCGGCTCGCGGACGCCGCGCGCACCGACCCGCTCACGGACCTGCACAACCGCCGCGGCTTCGAGGAGTCGATCGAGGTCGAGATCGAGCGCGCGCGGCGCGGCGACCATTCGCTGACGCTGCTCGTCGCCGACCTCGACCACTTCAAGCGCGTCAACGACCGCCTCGGTCACGCCGCGGGCGATGCCGCGCTGACCGAGATCGGCCGGATCCTGCGCGAGGGCAAGCGCCAGATCGACTACGCGGCTCGGACGGGCGGCGAGGAGTTCGCGCTCATCCTGCCCGAGACGACCGAGGAGGAGGCCTACGGCGTGGCCGAGCGCCTGCGCGCCGCCGTGCAGGAGTCCTTCGCGGAAGGGCTGGTGCCGCTCACGTTCTCCTTCGGCATCGCCGGCTATCCGCACCATGGCGCGACGCCCGACGCTCTGCTGCGCGTCGCGGACCGGGCGCTCTACGCGGCCAAGGAGCTCGGCCGCAACCGGACCGTCATCTACTCGGCCGAGATCGAGTCGATCGGCATGCGCGCCGGCGCCAACGGCGGCGGCGAGATGCACCTGGCCACCCTGCTGTCGCTCGCCGAGGCGCTGGACCTGCGCGACGACGGCACGGCTGACCACTGCCAGACCGTGGGGCGCCACGCGGAGCTCACCGCGCGCGAGCTGGGCCTGCCGACGGCCGTCGTCGAGCGCGTGCGCCTCGCCGGGGTGCTGCACGACATCGGCAAGATCGGCGTGTCCGACGCGATCCTCTGCAAGCCCGGCCCGCTGGACGAGGAGGAGTGGGCGGAAATGCGCCGGCATCCGGAGATCGGCGCGCGCATCCTCGCGGCCGGCGAGTTCGACGACATCCGCGAATGGATCGTCGCCCACCACGAGCGCCCCGACGGCCGCGGCTATCCGCACGGGCTCAGCGACGAGGAGATTCCCCTCGAAGCGAAGATCCTCGCCGTCGCCGACGCCTACGAGGCGATGACCTCGGACCGCGTCTACCGGGCCGCGCTCGGGCGCGACGCCGCTCGCGCCGAGCTGCGCGGCAACGCCGGCGCCCAGTTCGATGCCCGCGTCGTGGAGGCGTTCCTCGCCGTGGTCGACCGCGCCTCGGACGCGCTCACGGCGACCGCTCGCTGATAATGCCCGCATGCACGTCGGCCGCCTCGCCATCGAGCGGTGCGCCTAGCCGTCGTCGGACACGTCGAGTGGGTGTGGTTCGCCGTCGTCGAGCGCGTCCCGCGCGCGGGCGAGATCGCCCACGTGCACGGAGAGCTGGGAGGACGCGGCCGGAGGCGGGGGAGTGGCCGCCGTGCAGCTCGCGCGGATGGGCGCCGAAGTGGACCTCTTCACCGCCCTGGGCGACGACGAGCGCGGCCGCGAGGCCGAGCGCGCGCTCGTGGCGCGCGGCGTCCGGGTCCACGCCGCGCCGCGCCCGGCGCCCCAGCGCCGCGCCTTCACGTTCCTCGACGCGGGCGCCGAGCGCACGATCACGGTCGTGGGCGAACGTCACGTCCCCCACGGCGACGACCCGCTGCCGTGGCGCGAGCTCGACAGTGCGCGCGCCGTCTACTTCACGGGCGGTGACGCGGGCGCATTGACCGCCGCGCGGCGCGCCGGAAGCCTCGTCGCCACCACCCGAGCGCGCGGGCCGCTGGCCGGCGCCGGCGTCACGCTCGACGCGCTCGTGCTCAGCGGCGAGGACCCCGACGAGGCCTACGGCCCGGGCGACGTCGTGCCCGCGCCGCGGCTCGTGGTCACGACGCTCGGCGCGCAGGGCGGCCGCTGGGCGACCGCCGGCGGGGACACGGGAACCTGGGCCGCGACTCCGCTCCCGGGCCCGCCCGTGGACTCCTACGGGTGCGGAGACACGTTCGCGGCCGGGCTGACGCTGGCGCTGGGGAGAGGCGACGGCGTCGAGCCGGCGCTCGCCTTCGCCGCCCGTGGCGGGGCGGCCTGCCTGACCGGTCGGGGTCCCTACGGCGCGCCCCTCGAACGCGCGTAGGAGACGCGGATATGAGCGTCGTCCTTACCGAACTGGAGCTGGGCGGCGCCGTGGCGCCGTGGGAGCGGCTGGGCTTCGCCGTGGACGACGACGGTCTGCGGGTCGGGGCCGTTCGCCTGCGTTTCCTGGGCGGGGAGTCGGCGGGTATCGCCGGATGGACACTGGCCGGGGCCCGGAGCGCGGATCTCGACGGACTTCGAACGCGGCTGGTCGCCGAGGCCGAGGACGCCGGCGAGCCGCCGGTCCACCCCAACGGCGCTCTGCGGCTCGACCACGTCGTCGTCTTCACGCCCGACCTCGACCGCACGTTCGCCGCGTTCGAGGTGGCGGGCCTCGAGCTGCGCCGGGTTCGGGACGCCGGCACGCCCGAGCACCCCCTGCGCCAGGGCTTCTTTCGGTTGGGCGAGACGATCCTCGAGGTCGTGGGCGATGTCGAGCCCGAAGGGGCAGCACGTTTCTGGGGGCTCGTGGTGATCGTCTCCGACCTCGATGCACTGGCCGAGCGGTTGGGCGACGACCTCGGCGCCCCGCGCGACGCCGTCCAACCCGGGCGGCGGATCGCCACGGTGCGCGAGTCGGCCGAACTCGGAGTTCCCGTCGCCTTCATGTCGCCGGCGCGCAATAAGCGCTGAGCTGCGCGCGCATTTGCTCAGGCTCGGAGTGGTTCGTGCCGAAAGCGGGGCCGATGCCCTGCATGCACGAGGCTCCCCACACCGCCACCGCTTCCTTCGACAGCGGTCTCGACTTCCTGCGCTTTGCCCTCGTCTGCGATGCCTGCGGCTCCGAGCGGCGCGAGCTCGGCGCCCTGCGCCACCGCGTCGAGGCCCGCCCCCACATCAACGGACTGGCCGAGCGGATCGCCCGCCAGCTCGCCCTTCCCGAGACGATCGCGGAGCGGATTCGCCTGGCCGCGCTCGTGCGCGACGTGGGCAAGCAGCTCCTGCCGGCGGAGCTCCTCGACAAGCCGGGCCCGTTGAGCGATCCCGAATGGGCCGAGGTGCGCCGCCATCCCGAGCTGGGGGCCGGCCTGCTGGGCGGCGCCGCGTTCGACGATGTGCGCGGCTGGGTCATCCATCACCACGAGCGCTGGGACGGCCGGGGCTATCCGTTCGGCCTGTCGGGCGGGGAGATCCCGCTCGAGGCGCGGGTCCTCGCCGTCGTCGACGCGTACGAGGCGATGACCAGCGAGCGTCCCTACCGCCAGGCCATGGACCACGATCGCGCGTGCCGCGAGATCTGGGCCGGCGCCGGCACGCAGTTCGACATCGCCGTCGTGGCGGCCTTCAGGCGGGCCATCGACCGCCCGGCCGCCGCGGTTCGCGTCGCGACCGCCGCCGCCTGACGAAAAGACTGGGGTGGTACCCCCAGTGCGCCCGGGGGCGGGGGAGCGTAAGTTCCCCACTGTCTGAAGACGGCTCCACGGAAGGCAGAGCCGTCTCGCCGGGACTGGTTCCCGGTGCGTCCGGCGGGCAGGGAAGCCCGCCGAGTCGCGTCTCTCGATCTCAGCCGTGGCGGCCCGTGTTGCGTGCGTCGTGGCGGAAGGCCGGCCATTCGTCCCCGCCCGCCGGCGCCGGCGTGTCCCAGACGAGCATCCATCCGTCGCGGGTGACCGCGACCACCTCGGACAGGCGGTCGCCGTCGACGTCGCCCACCGCGGCGGCGGCGAGCAGCCAACCGCCCGTCTGCTTCGGCCAACCCGTGGGCTCGGAGCCGTCCTCGCGGAAGGCGTGAAGGACGTTGCCGCTCCCACCGGCGAGCACCTCGCTGCGCTTGTCGCCGTCGATGTCGGCCACGGTCGGGGCGGAGAGGATCTGCCAGCCCTCCATCGGCCGCGGGAAGGCGTCCAGCCATCCTCCGCCGGCGGCGTCCCAGGCGCCGAGCAGGTGCTCGAACTCCATGCGCGAGGCGGGCGATTGCTGCGCCGTGGCCAGGCGGGAGTCGACGACGCCCGAGAGGAAGCGCAGCGGCCCGCCGGGGGACAGGCGCGCGAACGCGGCGTTGCCGCCGAGCGCGAGAACGGCCGGGGCGTCCGCCGGGGAGGCCGCGCCGCGCCCCGTGCCGGCGAAGTGCGCCCCGGTCGCGCCCGCCCCGCCCATCCGGGTCCCGTCGCCGCGGTAGAGCTCGGGCTGGCCGGTGAACGCCGCCACCGCGACCTCGTCGCGCCGGTCGCCGTCCACGTCGGCCAGTACCGGTGAGTCGGGCACGCCCTCGCCGGCGAGCGGAATCGCGTCGGCCGCCACCGCCTCGGGCCTGACCGGCCAGCCGGGGAGACGTCGCCCGTCGCGCGACCACGCGTAGACGCGCCCGGTGGTCGAGGGCGCCGAGCCGTAGACCTCGGCGGTCCCCTCGACGACGTCGGGCGAGCCGTCGCCGTCGAGGTCGCCGATCGCCGGCGAGGAGAGGATCTTCGCCCGGTCCTCGCCGTCGCGCGCGAGCACCGGCCAGCCGGCCACCGCCCGGCCGTCGCCGCGTACCGCGTACACCCGCTGGTCCGCCGCGCCGACGACGATGTCGAGCCGACCGTCACGGTCCAGGTCGGCCAGGGCGGGGGACGCATAGATGGCGCCGTCGAGGCGCCCCTTCTCCGCCGGCGCCCGCAGGCCGATCGTGAAGGGGAAGCCGCGCAGACTCCGGCCCCGGCGGTCCCAGGCGTAGATGCGACCGTCGCCGCCCGCCGCGACGACGTCGGGGCGGCGGTCGCCGCTCACATCGCCGACGGCCGGGGTGCCGAGGAAGCCGCTGCGCATCGGCCCGATCCGCCGTGCCGCGGGCGCCGAGCCGGGGGCGGCGCCCATCGCCGCCGGCCACCCGCGCAGCATCCTGCGGGTCCGCCCGGAGTAGACCCGCACGAGCCCGTCGGCCGTGGCGAGCACGATCTCGGACGCGCCGTCGCCGTCGAGGTCGGCGAGCGCGGGGGAGGCCTCGCCGGAGGTCCCCAGGGTTCGCGGGTAGCCGGCCTTCAGGCCGCGGGCGTCGATCGCGTAGAAGAAGTCGCGATCCTCGCCGGCGTTCCCCGCGGCGTCGGTGGCGCGCAGGCGCAGCGTCCATCCCCCCGGCGCCAGGCGGGAGCCGTCGACGCGGGCCAGCCGGACCGGCTCCTCGCCGGTGGCCCGCCCGGACGCCAGCCGGGTCCACGAGGTCGGCCGCTCGCCCGCGCCGAGCTCCAGCGTCCACCTGGTCGCGGCGCGCCCGTGCGCCTCCCCGCGCACCTCGACCGCTCCGCGCATCGGCCGGTACCAGTCGGGCGCGGTGAGCCGCGCGACGGGCGGCACGCGTCCCGGCGCGGCCCGCCGCACCGCCTCGTAGGCGTTCACGCGCCCCCATCCGGAGAGCGGGTCCCAGCCGGACGCGTAGCCCTTGGCGGGATCGGCGAGGTCGTCCGCGGTCATGCGCACGATCTGGATCACCTCGTCCGGGGAGAGGCGCAGCCCCAGTGCCCTCCCCCGCGCCGCCACCAGGCCGGCCACACCCGCGACGTGTGGCGTGGCCGCCGACGTCCCGCTCCAGTTCTTGATGTAGCCGCCACCCCAGTCCGTGGTCGGTACCTGCGTGGGGGCGACGACGTCGAGGTGCGGGCCGTAGTCGGCGTAGGAAGCATGGACCGTGAAGTCCGCGCCCACCGAGGCGAGATCGCCGTTGATCGCGGTCGTGTTCGCGCTGTCGGGGTTGAGGCCGCCCACGGCCAGGACGTCGCCCATGACCTGCGGGTAGTGGTGGTGGAAGTGGAACTCGTTGCCGGAGGCGACCGCCATGACCGCGCCGCGGTGGTGGGCGTAGGCCACGGCGCGCCGCAGCTGGGAGTTGAACGACGCGGCGCCCAGGCTCATGCTGATCACCGAAGCGCCGCGGTCGGCGGCGTAGACGATCGCCTGGGCGAGCCGGGTCCCGTCGTGCAGGATGTGGTCGGCGCTGCGCACCGCCAGGATGCGCGCGCCCGGAGCGATGCCGGCGATCCCGACGCCGTTGTTGGCGGCCGCGCCCAGGACCCCGGCGACGTTGGTGCCGTGCGCGTTCTCGGTGTCCGACGTGGCGTCGTTGTCGCGCGCGTACGTGTCCCATCCGCGCCAGTCGTCGACGTAGCCGTTGCGGTCGTCGTCCACTCCGTTGGAGCGCCGGTCGCGTCCGGTCGCGTCGCGCCCCGTCTCGCCCGGGTTCTCGGCCCAGCGCCCCGCGAGGTCGGGGTGGTCGTAGCGAACGCCGAGGTCGACGTCGGCGATGATCGTGCCGGCTCCGGTCGTCAGCGGCCAGGCACGGTCGACCGAGATCCCACGGTCGAACCCGCCGGCGGGCGACGCGAGGTCCCACTGCTCGTTCGTGGCGTTCGGCAGCGGCGAGGCGTCGTAGAGCGGATCGTTCGGGGGTCCGTCCGGAAAGGCCGCTCGCGCCGGCGCCGCGCTCGCGCACAGCACGAGCGCCCCGGCCACGATCGCCAGACTCCTCCGCACCGCCCGGAAGGTAGACGAATGGGCGACGCCCCGAGCCGGGTAGACGCGGAACATGAAACCTCCCGAGATCATCCAGGACCTCAAGGCCCTTCCCGACGACCTGCGCACCGTCACGGACAACGCCGATCGCGCGCTCGAGCACGCGGAGGCCGAGCGCCCGGCGCTGAGGTGGGCGCTCGACATCCGCGTCGTGCTGACCTCGGCGGCGATCGCGCTCGTGGTCGCGCTCGTGGCTGCACTTGATCGGCCTCGGCTCCCCGCTCGCGATCCTGCTCTTCTTCGTGCTGTTCGCGGGCCTGTGGGCGGGCATCACCCGCGCCGCGGCGCCGCGCCCGCCCACGCGGCCGGGGTAGGGCCGCCCGGCGGGGCGATGCTCGCGGCCGGATGTACTAGTCTCGCGCCGCGTGAACGCCGCGCTCCACAGCGTCCTCGCCGCCAGCGAGCCCAGCAAGGTCCCGTTCTACGTCATGGGGGGGATCCTCGTCTCGTGGGCCGTCGTGCTCTCGGCGATCGGGCTCTCCCAGGCCGACTTCCCGGGCAGCGCCGGGCGTGCCCGCGCCGTCATGGCCATCAGCGCGGTGCTCGTGCTCGGCACGGTCACGAGCGCCGTCGCGACCTCGAGCAAGCCATGAGAGCGAGTCGCACGCCGAGGCGCCGGCGGCCCCATCCTCCGGTGGGGGCGGTGGCGGCGGCGGGGCCACGGTGAAGGTCACCGCCGACCCGACCGGCCAGCTCAAGTTCGAGCAGACGTCGCTGAAGGCCAAGGCGGGCAAGGTGACGATCGAGTTCGACAACCCGTCGCCGATCGACCATGACGTCACGGTCACGGCCGGCCAGGGCAAGCTCGGGGGCACCAAGACGGTCGCCAACGGCAAGGTCTCGGCCGTGGTCGATCTCAAGGCGGGCGACTACACGTTCTACTGCTCGGTCGACGCGCACCGCCAGGCGGGCATGGAGGGCAAGCTCACCGTCAGCTGACCGGTCCGCTCACACGGTCCAGTCGATGAAGTCCAGTCCGTTGAAGCCGAGCAGCTCGGCCGTGGCTCCGGTGAGGTCCCACTCGCGCCCCGCGATGTAGGGCCCGCGGTCGATCACGGGCACGCGCACGACGCGCCCGCCGTAGCGGAAGGTGATCAGCGAGCCGCACGGCGCGGACTTGTGCGCCACGCCGAGCTGGTTGCGCGCCAGGCGCCCGCCACAGGCGAGCGGACCGCCGTAGTCGGTGTAGACCGACGCCACGCTGGTGTGCCAGCCCTCGGCCGGCTCGAACGGGGCCACCGGCCCGACGCCGGCCGGATTCTCGAACGCCGGCGCCGCCCCGCGCTTCGACTCCTTTCGGGCCTGGGCCAGGTCGCGGCGTACCTGCTCGTCGCTCGGCGGCCGGGTGGCGGGCTCTGACGGCGCCGCCGCGGCGGGCCCGCCCACCCGTGGCTCGACCACGCGGTAGGAGCCGGACACCACGCCGTTGGGGTCGCCCGCCTCGGGCTCCACGAGCTTGGGCCGGTGCTTGAGGTTGGCGTAGTAGTCGTCGCCCACCGTGGCCACGGCGCGGCCGGGCGCTTCGCGCGGCGACAGCCACAGCAGGGCGAAGGCGGCGCCCGCGCCGGCCAAGGCGGCGATGCCGACGGCGATCGCCCCGGCGAGTCGCCGACGGCTCTTCAGCAGTCCCACGGCCTCGAGTATGCCCGGCTAGGGCGTCAGGAAGCGCCGCCGGCAGCGCAGTACCCGTCGCGCTGCGCGCGGTAGCCAGGAGCCTGCGGGGCCGCCATCAGCCGCGCCCAGGTCGCGGCGTTGCCCTCGATCGTCGCCTCGACGAGCGAGCGCTCGGCGTCGCTCCTGGCGGTGAGCAGGCGCTCGGCGTTGCGCCACACGCCCTCGCGCCACCCCTTGACCGCCTCCAGCCCGGCGATGTTGTCGAGCGGGTTCCAGCTGGCGTTCGTCGTGAAGAGCAGCGGGTCGTAGCGCTCGCCCACCTCCCGCACGATTCGCTCGTACGCGCTGTTGAGAACGTCGTTGGAGCGGTCGTGATCCGGCTTGCGCGACGCGCCCGACGGCCTGCGCACTCCCAGCGCGGCCACCACGTAGGGCATGTCGCGCTGCACGTGCGCGTTGATGCCCAGGAGCATGTCCTGGCCCGCGTTGGCGCCATCCGAGTCGGCGGCGTCGAAGGCGATCTGCCACGCCTCGGGCACCGGGCGGCCGGCCCGGTCGTTCTCGAGCGTGCGGAAGTAGAAGTTCGCGAACTCCGTGATCTGCCAGATGAGGTAGCGGCGGTCGTCGAAGAAGCCGGGGCGCTTCAGGTAGCGCTTGAGCTCCTGGGTGAGCAGGAGATAGGTGGTGGCGAACACCGCCCGGTGATCGCATCCGAACCGCGCGCGCCAGCGCTTGAACGTCCGGATCGTGTCGTCCACGCAGCGCATCGTCGGCTTCTCGCACCGCGCCACGGGACCCGGCTGGACGTTGCTCGGGGTCCCCGGCGCCGCGGGCAGCAGCGTCGGCCACGGGGCGTTCGGCGTCGTCTGCGCCGCGCCCGGCGCGGCCGCGATCAGGCTCGCGGCGAGCGCCGCGACGAGGGCCCTGCCTCCCCTGCCCATGACTGGCAGTGCATCAGACTCCCGCGCGGGAGGCAACTCCCAACGGGCCGACCTCCAGCTCGCGCCGCTCGACCGCGAGCTCCAGCGCCTCGGCGGCTCCGCCCAGCTCGGCCCAGCGCTGGAGCGCCGTGCCGCGGAAGGCATCGAGGTAGTCGTCGGAATGCATCGGGTCGTGGTGGAAGAGCATCAGGCGCTCGACCTCCACGCGGCGGGCAAAGGTCAGCGCGTCGGTCAGCCGGGAGTGGCCCCATCCCACGTGGTCTCCGTACTCGCTGTCGCTGTACTGGCAGTCGTGAATGAGCAGGGAGGCGCGGCACGCGAGGTTGTAGCCGGAGATCCATTCGGGCTCGAGCTCGGCGAGCGATGCCCCCAGTCCCGGCTCGTGGTCGGGGATGTAGACGAGCGACTGGTCTCCCTCGGTGATCCGGTACCCCAGCGTCGGCCCCCGGTGGCTGACCGAGTGCGCCTCGACTCGCGCCGAGCCGATCGCCCACTCGCTGACCGGCGCGTCGCGGAACGCGACCTCACAGGGGAGCTCGCGCATCTCGACCGGAGACAGCGGCGCCGAGATGTAGCGGGCGATCCGGTCCTGAAGCGAGGCCTCCGTGGACTTGGGCCCCCACACCTCGATCTCGGTCTCCGGCCGGAAGGCGGGCGCGAAGAACATCAGGCCCTGGATGTGGTCCAGATGGAGGTGGGTGAGCAGGAGGTTGATGTGCGGGACCTCGCCGGGGAGGGTGAGCCCCAGGCTGCGGATCCCGGTGCCCGCGTCGAGCACGATGACCGTGCCGTCCGACAGCGTGACCTGGACGCACGAGGTGTTGCCGCCGTAGCGCGTGGTCTCCGGCCCGGGCGACGGGACCGATCCGCGAGCGCCCCAGATCTTGACCTTCATCCGTCCTCTCCCTCTCGCCAGAAGAACACGATCGCTCCGCGGAACCCGCCCTCGGAGCTCACCAGCGGCATCGCGCTGACCTCGACCTCGTGCGGGTCGCCCGCGTGTGAGCGGATGGTCTGGTGATGGTGGGCGGGATGGCCCTCTCGCAGCGCGATCGTCAGCGGCATCTCCTCGAAGGGGATCGGTTTGCCGCCGTCGTCGAACGGGCCGTACCGTGAGCCCCACTCCTCCCACGGCATCTTGCCCGCCTCCTCGTAGCGCTGGCCGAGCAGGGCGCCCGCGGCGTCGTTGAAGAACACGAGGACGCCGGTCGTGTCGACGAGAAGCGCCGGCGTCGAGAGGCTCGACATGAGGTTGCGCGCGAGGATGAGCTCGAGGGGCTGCTGGTGGTTCTCTTCGGCGACCACCAGCCAACTCTACTCCCGGGCCTCGGACCGGCACGCGAGGACCGTCCAACCTTTTCGCCTTTGGCATGTTCTCTATACCAAGGGGACGAGTGACCAACGAGCGAATGCTCATATGCATCGACGACGACGCCCGCAGGCGTCTTTTTCGCGCCGCTCTGTCGTCGGTGCCCCTGATCGAGGTCGTCGGAGCCGTGACCGCGGACACGGCGGCGGTCCGCGCGGCGGCCGCTCGCCAGCCCGACCTCGTCCTCCTCGAGGCGGCCCGCCCCGGCGTCGAGGGCGCCAAGCTCATCGGTCGCCTGTGCGCGGTGGCCCCGCACGCCGGGGTGATCGCCCTCGCGTCGGCCGAGCATCGCCCGCGCTCGATCATGGCCCGCTCGCTGACCGCCGACCGCTACGTCGATCCGGACGCGGCCGTCACCGATGTGCTCGACGCGGTCGTCGCCTTCGCCCGCGAGCACCGCGCGGACCTTCCCGCCTCGTAACCTGCGGGCATGGCCCCCGAGCCGGTCCAGCCGGCCACCTACGACGAGGAGATCATCGGCGCCGAGCGCCCGGTCATCGCCACCACCCAGACCGATGCCGAGCGTCTCGCCCGCGTGCAGCACGAGCTGTCGACCGGCTTCGCCGCGCTGACCGGCGTCGCGCCGGCGGTCTCGGTGTTCGGCTCGGCGCGGACGCCTCCCGGCGACCGGCGCTACGAGCTGGCGCGAACCGTCGGACGGGCGCTCGGCGACGCCGGGTTCTCGGTCATCACCGGCGGCGGGCCGGGGATCATGGAGGCGGCCAACCGCGGGGCGCGCGAGGCGGGCGCGAGGTCGATCGGCGTGAACATCGAGCTGCCGTTCGAGCAGGCGATGAACCCCTACGTCGACGTGCCGCTGCGCTTCCACTACTTCTTCACGCGCAAGGTGATGTTCGTGCGCTACGCCTGCGGCTTCGTGGTCCTGCCCGGCGGCTTCGGGACCCTCGACGAGCTGTTCGAGGCGCTCACGCTCATGCAGACGGGCAAGGCGGTGGACTTCGCCGTCGTGCTGATGGACTCCGAGTACTGGGCCGGGCTCCTGGACTGGGTGCGCGAGCGGCTGCTCGCCGAGGGGATGATCGCCGCCGAGGACCTCGACCTGATCTCGGTGCACGACGACCCGGCCGCGGTCGTCGACCTGCTGTCGGCGGTCGCGTCCGCTCAGGGCCTGCCGGCGTAGCGCTCGCGCCACTCGTCGATCTGCGCCGCCAGCCGGTCGGCCAGCGCGGGGTCGGCGATCTCCAGCACGTTCTCCGCATTCATCTCCCCGGAGTGGGAGAGGTTGAACGACCCGAGGAAGACCGTGTCGTCGGCGACCGTGATCTTCGCGTGCATGAAGTCGTGGACGCTGCCCGCGCTCCACGGGGTCGAGGCCTTGGCGGCGAAGCGCCCGGACATCACGCGCTGGAGCAGCGGCGTCTTCCAGGCCGCGTTGCCGTTGAGCTTCCACTGGTGGAAGACCTGGTCGACCTGCGGCCCGTCGACGATCCCCGCGACGTCGAGGCGACCGTCCGCGATCTCCTCCGCCAGCGTCCCGAGGATCGGCCCCGCGGTGATCACCGGTGAGGCGATCCGCACGCGCTCGCGGGCGCGGCCGACCGCCTCGGCGATCCGGAGCGAGAGCGCGCGGCCGCGGCCCGGGCAGAACCACGCCCGGACGGATACGTCGCCGGCCCGAACCGCGCGCGTGTCCTGGTCGCCGCTGCGCTCGACCACCGGGTCGCGCCACAGCTCGGCGAAGTTGGCCGCGTAGAGGGCGGCGAGAGGCTGGCTGGCGACGCTCGCGATCACGTTCTCCTCGCGCTCCCACGAGTCCAGGGTCCAATTCGTCGAGCCCGTCCACACGTGCGCGGAGTCGCGGACGAGGTACTTGTGGTGCATGAGGTCGGGATCGCCGGGGATCGCCTTGGTGGGGAAGGCGAGCGACTCCAGCAGGCCGGGCTCGGTGCGCACCGGGGGCGGAAGCGGCCGGTCGGCGCGCGCGTCGTCGCGGTTGTAGATCAGGCGCACCGCCACGCCGCGCCCCGCCGCCCCCTCGAGCGAGGCGCGCACCCGGTCGCCCACCGGCCCCGGCAGGCGCACGTCGTAGAGGGCGACGTCGAGGCTGCGCTGCGCGCCGTCGACGAAGGCGATCACGCCGCCGGCGATCTCCTCCGCGGTCTGCGCGCCCTGGGTGAGCGTCCGTACCTCGATCACGGTCGGCGGACGCTACCGCGCTCGCCGGAGCCGCAACTTTTGGCCCTATAGCGGCCTCAACTGCAGTCTCGCGGTCCCGGTGTGCGTCCGCACGCCCCCTCTCGATGCCCGCTGTTCCGGCGCCGCAACCCGAACAACGTGGCTAGAGCTACGACTAGCTGCCGGTCCAGCCCTCGATATGCCGCTTGACCGCGGCGAGGAATTGCGCGGCCATGGCGCCGTCGAGAGCGCGGTGGTCCCAGGACAGGCCGAGGATCGTCATGGCGCGGATGGCGATGGCGTCGTCGCCGTTCTCGTCGGTCACGACGACGGGCCGCTTGACGATCGCCTCGAGGTCGAGGATCGCCACCTGAGGCTGGTTGATGATCGGCGTGGCCATGATCGAGCCGTACTGGCCGGGGTTGGTGATCGTGAACGTGACCCCGCGAACGTCGTCGGGCGTCAGTTCGCCCGCCCGGGCCCGCTTGGCCAGGTCCTTGATGCGGCCGGCCAGCCCCTCCACCGACAGCTCGTGCGCTCGCTCGATCACCGGGACGATCAGCCCGTCCTCGCCGAGCGACACGGCGATCCCGAGGTTGACGTCCTCGTGGACCGTGTGGCGATCGCCCTCGAGCCAGGCGTTGAGCTGCGGGTGCTCGCGCAGCGCGGCCACGGCGCAGCGCGCCACGAACGGCAGCGCGGTCAGGCCGAGGCGCTTGCGCGCGGCCTCGATCCGCGTCATGTCCGCCTCGATCCACGTCGTGCACGTCGCCGCGGTCTCCAGCGAGCGCTTCATGTGCTCGCCGATCGACCGGCGCATGCGCGAGAGCGTCTCGCCGCCCGCCGGAGCGGGCGCAGTCGGCTCCGGCTCCGGGTCCGGGCGATAGGGGCTCTCGATGTGCAGCGGCGCGTCCTGGCTCGGCGGCTCCGCGGAACCGCGCTCGACGAACGCCAGCACGTCCTGCTTGCGCACGCGCCCGCCGCGGCCGGTCCCCTCGACCTTGTCCAGATCGACGTCGTGCTCGGCGGCGATCCGCTGGACGACCGGCGAGTAGCGGCGTCCCGCCCGGTGGCCGTTGCCCTGTGGCTTCGGCGCGGGGGCCGGTGAATGCGCGGGCTCGATGTGCTCGTCCGCGTGCGCCTCGCCGGGCGAGGCGTCGGTGGCGATCCGGGCGAGCACCGTGCCCACGTCGACCGTCGTGTCCACCTCGACCAGCACCTCGGTCACCCGGCCGGCGGCCGGCGACGGCACCTCGATGTCGATCTTGTCGGTGGAGACCTCGCAGATCGTCTCGTCGGCCTCCACCCAGTCGCCGGGGCGCTTCTTCCACTCCACGACCGTGCCCTCGGCGACGGACACGCCCATCTGGGGCATCGTCACGTCCACGATCCCGTCTCAATAGGCGAGGAGCTCACGGCACGCCTCCTTCACCTTGTCGACGGTGGGCAGGACCGCCTGCTCGAGCGGCGGCGAGAAGGGGATCGGGACGTCGGGCGTCGAGACGCGCACGACCGGCCCGTCGAGGTCCTCGAACCCGT
This sequence comes from uncultured Actinomycetes bacterium, assembly GCA_963842605.1. Lineage (GTDB taxonomy): Bacteria > Actinomycetota > Thermoleophilia > Solirubrobacterales > Solirubrobacteraceae > AC-38. The sequence goes on along the minus strand of CAWJGV010000011.1, from coordinate 222,444 downwards.
GCTCGGCGATCACGGCCGCCACCTGGGCGCCCGCGGCGCACGTGGTGTTGGCCTCGTCGACGACGACCACCTTCGAGCACTTGCGCACCGAGGCGAGGATCGCCTCCTCGTCCAAGGGCGCCAGCGAGCGCAGGTCGAGCACCTCGACCGACGCGCCGTCGAGGTCCTCGGTCGCCTCCAGCGCCGTGTGCACCATCGCGCCGTAGGCGATGACCACCAGCTCGTCCCCCTCGCGGGCGACGCGCGCCGTCAGCGGCGTCGCGTAGGTCCCGTCGGGCACCTCGCCCTTGATCCTCCGGTAGAGGTGCTTGTGCTCCATGAAGCAGACCGGGTTGGGGTCGCGGATGGCCGAGATCAGGAGTCCCTTGGCGTCCTCCGCGGTGGACGGGGCCACCACCTTGATCCCCGGCGCGTGCATGAACCACGCCTCGGGGTTCTGCGAGTGGAACGGGCCGCCCGAGAACCCGCCGCCGCTCGGCAGCCGCACCGTGATCGGCACCGCCAGGCCCTGGCGGTAGTGCATCTTGCCCGCGACGTTGACCAGCTGGTCGAAGCCGCACGAGATGAAGTCGGCGAACTGCATCTCGCACACCGGCCGCATCCCCACGACCGCCGCCCCGATCGCCGTCCCGACGATGCCCGACTCGGCCAGCGGCGTGTCCATCACGCGGCCGGCCCCGAACTCCTCGATGAACCCGTCGGTCACCTTGAAGGCGCCGCCGAACGTCCCGATGTCCTCGCCCATGCAGAACACGGACTCGTCCGCGCGCATCTCCTCGCGCAGCCCGTCGGAGATCGCCTGGAGGTACGTCATCTCCCTCACGGCGGCCATCAGGCGGCCCTCCGCTCGGCGGAGCCGTTGGACCCGGTGAACCCGCTCCAGGGCGCGCGCCCGTCTCCGAGCGGCTCCGCCTCGTCGGCGAACACGCCGTCGGTCGCGCTTCCGGGATCGGGCATCGGCATGGCCAGCGCCGCCTCGGCCGCCGCGTCGACCGTCGCGCGGACCTCGGCCCGCAGCGCCTCGACGTCGACGCCCAGCTCCGCGAGCCGGCGCTCCTGGCGCTCGATCGGGTCCTTGCGCGCCCACTCCTCGACCATCTCCTTGGGCACGTAGCGCATGTCGTCGTGCGCGGCGTGGCCGTGCATGCGCATGGTCACGGCCTCGATCAGGGTCGGCCCGTCGCCCGCCAGCGCGCGCTCGCGCGCCGCCCGGGTGGCCTCGAACACCGCCTCGACGTCGTTGCCGTCCACCGACAGCCCGGGGAAGCCGTACGCCGCGGCGCGCTCCACCGGGTCCACGGCGAACTGCTGGTCGAGCGGCGTCGAGTAGGCGTACTGGTTGTTCTCCAGGACGAAGATCACCGGGAGCTGCTGAACGCCCGCCCAGTTCATCGCCTCGTGCCAGTCGCCGCGCGAGGTCGAGCCGTCGCCGAACCAGGTGAGCGCGACCCGGCGCTCGCCCCGCAGCTTGAACGCCATCGCCATGCCGGTGGCCACGAGCATCATGTCGGGGAGCATCGAGACCATCCCGACGCAGCCCAGTGTCCGATCGCCGAAGTGGACGTTGCCGTCGCGCCCGGCCGTGAAGCCGCCGGCCCGGCCCATGTACTGGCCGAGCGCCCGCGCCGGGTCGACGCCGCGCACGAGGTGCGCCGCGAGGTCGCGGTGCAGGATGCACAGCCGGTCCTCGGCGGCCATGGCAAACGCCGCCCCCGCGGACACCGCCTCCTGCCCGAAGCCGTCATAGAACGAGCCGGGCACCTTGCCCTGGCGGTATAGGTTCATCGCGCGCTCCTCGATGGAGCGCATGAGGAGCATGTAGCGCAGGAGCGCGACGCGGTCGTCCCGCGTCAAGTGCTCAGGCGCGCCCTCCTCGAATGCCCCGAGCGGCGATACGGGGCGTACCTGTGGGGTCGCCATCTGTGGTGTCTCCTCTCCGGACCGTCTGCGGGATCTCCGTCCGGTCCGTGTCCTGCCGCGGCGGGGTTTCCACTCGCGGCGCTGTCGGGGAAATCTTGGAAGGGTCGCCGGACATGTCAAGGGACTTGCGGGCCAATTCGACGGCGGCGCGCAGGGGGGTGATCCCCTGCGTTCGCGCGGCGGCGAGGATGCGCGCCATGACCTGTTCGATCCCGGTCACGCGCGTGCGGGCGCGGGCCTCGTCGTAGCCACCCGGGTCGAGCTCGAGCCCGACGTTGATCAGGCCCCCGGCGTTGACGATGAAGTCGGGGGCGTAGAGGACGCCGCGGGCCGCCAGCCGGTCGGCCAGGCGATCGTCGGCCAGCTGGTTGTTGGCCGAGCCGCAGACGATGGCCGAGCGCAGCCGATCCGCCACGCCCTCGTCGATCACGCCGCCCAGCGCGCAGGGCGCGAGAACGTCGAGTTCGGCACGCAGCGCCTCCTCGGGCCTCGCCCACTCGGCGCCCGGGAGCTCGGCGGTGAGGCGGCGCTTGCCCTCGTCGATGTCCGAGAGCAGCAGCCAGGCGCCGGCCGCCGCCAGCCGGCGCGCCAGCTGCTCGCCGACGCGGCCGCAGCCGACGACGGCGATGCGGCACCCGTCCAGGTCGCGTGAGCCGAATCGCGCGGCCACGCACGCCCGGATCGCCGCCTCCACCCCCAGCGCGGTGAAGGGGCTCGGATCGCCACTTCCTCCATGCACGGCGGGCAGCCCGGTCACGAACCGGGTGCCCTGCGCGACGGTCACCATGTCGCGCGCGCTCGTCCCCACGTCCTCGGCGGTGATGTAGGAGCCGTCGAGCGCGTTGACGGCGTCGGCGAAGTCGAGCAGGACGTCCCGCCGCAGCCCGTCCTCCGGAACGGGCATGTCGGGCGGGAGGCAGATGACGCCCTTGCCTCCGCCGAGATGAAGGCCGGCCGCCGCCGCCTTCAAGGTCATCGCCCGCGACAGCCGCAGAGCGTCACGGGCCGCCTCGGTCTGGTCGGGGTAGCGCCACATGCGGCAGCCCCCGAGCGCCGGGCCGAGCGTCGTCGAGTGGACGGCGATCGCGGTGTAGATGCCCGAGCGCCGCCCGCGGCGGATGACCAGCTCCTCGTGGTCGATGGCCAGCAGGGCGGCGACTTCCGGAGTCATACCGAGGCCGGCTCCTCTCGCCAGGAGTAGGCGTAGCTCGGGTCGTCCAGCTCGCGCGCCAGCGGGGTCAGGCGCAGCGGCTTGAACGTGTCCCACATCACCGCCAGCTCCTCGGTGCGCCGCGCGCCGAGCGACTTCTCCACCAGGCCCGGCTGCGGACCGTGGGGCAGGCCGCTCGGGTGGACGGTGATCGCCCCGACGTCGACGCCGCGCCGCGAGCCGAACTCGCCGCTCACGTAGTAGATGACCTCCTCGGACTGGAGGTTCGAGTGGTGGTAGGGGATGGGGACCGCGGTGGGGTCCCAGTCCAGCTCGCGCGGGCAGAACGAGCAGATCACGAAGTTCGGCCCCTGGAACGTCTGGTGGACCGTCGGCGGCAGGTGGAAGCGCCCGGCCCGCGGCTCGAAGTCGTGGATGTTGAAGGTGTACGGGTAGACGTAGCCGTCCCAGCCCACGACGTCGAGCGGGTGGTAGTCGAGGACGTAGCGCTGGTGGCCGCCGCGAACCCGAACGGTGACCTCGTACTCGCCCTCCTCGCGGTGCGCCACCACCCGCTGCGGCGGATGGAAGTCGCGCTGGGAGTACGGCGCGTGCTCGAGCAGCTGCCCGTAGCGGTTGCGATAGCGGTTCGGCGTCTCCAGCTCTCCCGGCGTGTGGAAGACGAGCCACGTCTGCGGCCCGGGGTCGGGGACGACGCGGTAGGTGGTCCCGCGCGGGATCGCCACGTAGTCGTGCTCGCGGTAGGGCAGCTCGCCGAAGACCGTCTCCACGGTGCCCGACCCCTCGCAGGCGAAGATGAGCTCGTCGCCCTCGCCGTCGCGGTAGAAGCCCTCGCGGTCCTCCACCGGCTTGCAGATCGCCATCTCCAGGTCGGCGTTCCACATCAGCACCCGGCGCCCGCTCAGCCAGTCGCCCTGGGGCTCCAGGCCGGCGGTGTTCGTCAGGCGGTGGACGTGGGCGTCGGGGACCCACTCCTCGTGCTCGATCGGCTCGAACTCCGCCGCCTCCTTGATCCGGCAGGGCGACTGGAGGTGGTAGAGGATCGACTCGTTGCCGGAGAACCCCTCGTAGCCGAGGACCTCCTCGACCAGCAGGCGCCCGTTCTCGCGCGTCTGGGCGTGGCGCTTGCGGGACCTCGCCCATCGATACGTAGCGCATCAGTTCCTCCGCTGCTCGCGGCGCGGTAGCTGGTAGCGCGAGTTGCGAGCAAGGAGCTACCGTCTACAGATTCCCCCTCGCGGATCCTGGTCGCGTTCGATGGCCTCGAACAGCGCCTTGAAGTTGCCCGCGCCGAAGCCGCGCGCCCCGTGGCGCTCGATCAGCTCGAGGAACACGGTCGGGCGGTCGCCGATCGGCTTGGTGAAGATCTGCAGCAGGTAGCCCTCGTCGTCGCGGTCGGCCAGGATCCCCAGCTCGCGCAGGTCGGCGAGGTCCTCGTCGATGTCGCCGACGCGGGCGGGCAGATCCTCGTAGTAGGAGCCGGGCGTCTGGAGGAACCGCACCCCGCGGTCCTTCAGCTCGCCGCACGGCGGCGACGATGTCCGTCGTCGAGACCGCGATGTGCTGGGCGCCGGCGCCGCCGTAGTACTCGAGGTACTCCTCGATCTGCGACTTGCGCTTGCCCTCGGCCGGCTCGTTGATGGGGAACTTGATGCGGCCGTTGCCGTCGGCCACCACCTTGGACATCAGCGCGCTGTACTCGGTGCCGATGTCGTCGTCGGAGAACGCGATCATCTCGGTCATACCCGAAGACCCGTTCGTAGTAGCCGACCCACTCGTCCATCCGGCCCAGCTCGACGTTGCCCACGATGTGGTCGATGCCGTACAGCAGGCCGGCGTCCGGCGTGTCGTCGGCGCGTGCCGGCGCGAAGCCGGGGAGGAAGGGCCCTGCGTAGCCGTTGCGCTCGACGAACGTGTGCACGGTCTCTCCGTACGTTCCGATCGTGGCCAGCTTCACGGTCCCACTGTCGTCGGACGCCTCGTACGGCTCGACCAGCCCGCGCGCGCCGTGCTGGACCGCGTAGCGGTAGGCGTGCTCGGTGTCGGGGACCGAGAGGGCGATGACCTTGACGCCGTCGCCGTGGTCGGCGACGTGGCGGGCGATCTCGTTGCCGCCGTGCATCGTGCCGGTGACGACCAGGCGGATGCGCCCCTGCTCGAGCACGTGGGAGACCCGGTCGCGCAGACCCGTCTCCAACCCGGCGAAGGCGGTCTCGCGGAAGCCGAAGGCCCGCTTGAGGAAGTACGCCGCCTGCTCGGCGTTGCCGACGTACAGCTCGACGTGATGGATGCCGTTGAGCGGCATCTCGTCCCGGACAGGGGCCCGCTCGGGCGCCGGGACGGCGGTCTGCGGCGGTGTCATCTCGTCTCCCTACGGTCGAAGTCTGCGGCCAACGGCCGTTATACGTAATGATTCCCGGGTCCGAGCGCATTGACAATGCCGATTCGTTGCGTCTAGGCTGGGTACCAAGGTGATATGGATCAGATAGATCGCCGGATCGTTGCGCTCCTGCAGGAGAACGCCCGCCGTTCGTTCCAGGACATCGGCGGGAAGGTCTCCCTCAGCGCGCCGGCGGTCAAGCGCCGTGTCGACCGCCTGGAGGAGGACGGGGTCGTCACCGGCTACAGCGCCGCCATCGATCCCGAGAAGTTCGGCTGGCACAGCCACGCCTTCGTGGGCCTGTATTGCGAGGGGCGGATGGCGGGCGGCGAGATCCTCGCCGCCGTCCAGAGCCATCCCGAGGTGGTCGGCGCCTACACGGTGGCCGGCGAGGCGAGCGCGATCCTGCACATCCGGGCCGAGGACACCAAGCACCTCGAGGAGGCGCTCGAGCGCATCCGCGACGTCAAGGGCGTGCTGCGCACGCAGACGCAGGTCGTCCTCTCCACGCTGATCGAGCGCCCCGCGAACCACGGGCAGAACGGCCGCAAGTGATCGACCACGCCTCCGATCTCAAGCTCCAGCACCTCGTCGAGCTGAGCAAGCTCGGCGACCGCTGCGTGGGGATCGAGGACGGACTGCGCGAGACGCTCCAGGAGCGCGACGTCGTGTTCGCGGGCCACACGATCCCCTTCGTCCTCATGCCCCACTTCATCTCGCCGGGCCAGGTCGGCCGGGTGCGCCGAGCGGTCGAGTGCCTCTCGACCGTGCTCAACCGGTTCTGCGACGCCTACCCGAACGATTCACGCCTGCGCGAGGAGTTGGCGCTGGACGCGGCTGAGGACGCGCTCGTGCGCCTCGATCCCGGCTACCCGGGCGCGCTGCGCATCTGCCGGCTCGACGCCTTCCTCGTCGGCCATGACGTCAGGTTCCTCGAGTTCAACGCCGACTCGCCCGCCGGCATCGGCTACACCGACGTCCTTCACCGGGCGCTCGAGGAGGCGATCGAGCTGCCGGCCGTGCGCGACACCTTCGACACCGCCTACGAGCCGATGCTGCCCCGGCTCGTCGAGACCCTCCTCGACGCCTACCGGCACGCCCGCGCGCCGGACATGCCGGAGGATCCGCGCGCTCGCCCTGGTCGACGTCCCCGGCAGCCCGTCGGTGCCGGAGTTCCGCATCACCTGTCGCCGCCGCGGGCGAGGCCGGCCTGCACGCCCTCCACGCCACGACCGAGGAGCTCGACTACGACGGCTCGACCCTGCGCGCCGCCGGCGAGCCGGTCCAGCTCGTGTACCGCCGGGCGCTGTACGAGGAGCTCGAGCCCGACGGCCCGCTCGTGGCCGCGGCGCGCGACGGGCGCGCCGTGATGGTCAACCCGCTGCGCGCGCGCGTGGCCAACAACAAGAAGCTGTTCGCGCTGCTCGCAGGATCCTCGCTTCGCCGACCTCGTCTCGCGCCAGGAGGCCGAGGTCATCGACGCCACCATCCCCTGGACCCGCGTGCTGCGACCGGGCCGGGTGCGCTACGGCGACTGGGTCATCGACCTGCTCGGCTTCGTCGCCGACAATCGCGAGCGTCTCGTCCTCAAGCCGGCCTCCGACCACGGCGGGCGCGGGGTGATGCTCGGGATCGAGACCGAGCAGGCCGACTGGGAGGGCGCCGTCGAGGAGCACGCCGGGGCCGAGGACTTCGTCGTCCAGGAGTACGTGCCCGTCCCCGAGGAGATGTTCCCCGGTCGTGTCCGACGGCCACGTCGAGATGCGGCTCAAGCGCTTCAACATCAACCCCTTCGCCATCGGCGGGCGCTACGCCGGCACGATCACGCGGATCTCCGACCGCGCCGTGATCAACGTGTCGGCGGGCGGCGGCCTGCTGCCCAGCGTGGTCGGCCGCCACAAGCGCCGCCTGCTGGCCGAGGAGGAGCCCGAGGAGGCGACTGCATGAGACCCCGGCCTGAGCCGCTGAAGCGCGGCTACGACGTCGACGACAACGCGATCCGCTTCAGCAACTACTTCCACGTCCTGCGCGCGCTCGTGCACCTGCACTGCGGGTGGCTGGCGCTCGAGCCGAGCTTCGAGCGCAAGTACGCGCTCGGCGACCACCTCCACGACGACGCCCGCTCGCCTGAGCAAGGTCCGCCGGCGCCTGTACGAGCTGCGCCACCCCTCGGACTACCCCGGGGCGCCGGGAGACGAGCTCGCCGCGCTGCTCGACCGCCTCGACGCCGCGGACTCGCCCGGCGCCTACGTCGAGCTGGCCTACGGGACCGTCAAGCCCGCGCTGATCGAGGCGATCCGCGTCCACCTCGACACCCTCGACCCGGTGACCGACGAGCCGTCGCTGCGTCTGCTGCGCCAGATCGCCGAGCGCCAGGAGCGCCACGTGGCCGAGCTGGGCGACCCCGGCGCCCGGTCGCCGTTCGCCGACCTCGGAGCGCTGCCGGTGCGCCTGCGCGAGGAGCGCCCGCTGCACGTGCTGGCGCCGCTGGAGGAGCCGGCGCGCGACGACTTCGTCGAGGTCACCCCCGACGGCGATCCCTATCTCGTCGACGAGCTGTACGTCAACGGCGGCGAGAACCACGTGCCCACCGAGCCCGAGGAGCAGCGCCACTTCTTCCACGGCCTGATGGACGCGGAGCTGGGCGCGGCCGAGCTGATGGCCCGAAACTCGCACGAGCACCCGGAGATGCCGTGGGACTTTCACGTCGACATGGCGCGACAGACGTGGGACGAGCTGCGCCACGCCCGCGTCCATGACGTGCTCATGCGCACCGAGCTTGGCTGCGCGTGGGGGGACTACCCGGTCGGCTTCTCCTACTTCCGCTCGATCTACGCGCTCGACCTGCTCGGCCGGCTCGCGCTCTTCAACAGCACGAGCGAGCAGGGGGCGATGTGGCGCCACTCCCACCGGCGCAAGGTGCTGGTGGGGCTGGGCCAGGAGAACGTGGCCAAGGTGTTCGACTACCTGCTCGCGGACGAGGTGCCGCACGTCCACAACGGCGCGCGCTGGGGCGCCTACCTGCTCGGGGGCGACGAGCGCGCGTACCGCGAGAAGGTGCGCGAGCTGCGCGCGGGACTCGACCGCACGGGCGCGCCCGCCGGGCCGGACGACTGACCGCCTCCTCCTGCGCGGCTGGCGCGACGAGGACCTCGAGCCCTTCGTCGCCCTGTGCGCCGACCCCCGGGTGATGCGCTGGGTGGGGCGCGGCGAGCCCCAGGACCGCGCACAGGCCGAGGCGTCCCTGGAGGCGATCCGTGACCACTGGATTCGCCACGGCTTCGGCCTGTGGGCGGCCGAGGAGCGCGCGAGCCAGGAGCTGGCGGGCTTCGTCGGCCTCGCCCGCCTGGAGGACGGCTCGCGCGACGTCGAGATCGGCTGGCGGCTGCAGCGCGGGGCGTGGGGCCGGGGCCTGGCCACCGAGGGCGCCCTGGCCGCCCGCGAGCACGCCTTCGACGAGCTCGGGCTGGCGCGCCTCGTCGCCCTCGTCCACCCGGAGAACGCGGCTTCGCTTCGCGTGGTCGACAAGCTCGGGATGACGTTCGAGCGCGAGCGTGTGAGCCGGCATGGGACGCCGGTTCGCGTCTACGCGCTGGCGGGCTGAACGGCGGCATCGAGGGAGTGGTTCGGACCCGGCGGGGAGCCGCCGGGGGTTGGGCAGGAAACGGCCTATGTCGGCCGCAATCTGCCCAACCCCCCCGAGCCCTCCCTCGATGCGTCGTTCAGGGGAGCGCGCCGCGTCGAGCTAGAGCCCGGCCTGCAGGACCTGCTTGGCGATCGGCGCCGCCGCGTCGCCGCCGAAGCCGCCGTGCACGACGAGCACCGCGACCGCGAGCTTCGGTCGCTGGGCGGGGGCGAAGGCGACGAACCAGGCGTCGTTCTCCTCGTTGCCGCCCAGCTCGGACGTGCCCGTCTTGCCGGCCACCTTGACGCCGCCGATCTGCGCCGCGTTGCCCGTCGCGCCCGGCCCGCTCACGACCGACTCCATCAGCCGGGTGACGAGCGCGGCGACCCTCGGCGACGTGGCGCGCACCGAGCCGCGCGGGCGCCCGGCCTGGAGCGTCAGGAGCGGCCGGCGCCCGTGGTTGGCGATCGTCGCCCCCACGACCGCCATGTTCAGCGAGGTGGCGAGCACCGTGTGTTGGCCGATGGCGGCGGCGCCGGTCTCCACCGACGTCATCTGCTTGGGGATCGAGGCGGCGGTGGCGCCGGGCACGCCGGTGGGGTGGTTGAAGCCGAAGCGCTCGGCCACGTTCACCAGCCGGCGCGCGCCGAGCTTGGCCCCCATCGGCGCGAAGACCGAGTTGCACGACTTCGAGAAGGACTCGGTGAGGTCGCCGCCGCACGACTCGGAGTGGGCGTTCTCGATGAAGCGCCCGCCCGCGTTGGCCCCGGTCAGCACCGGATAGCGGCTGGTCATCTTCGTGATGCCGGTCTCCAGGCCCGCGGTGACGGTCATGATCTTGAACGTCGAGCCCGGCGGCTGGGCGCCGTCGAGCGCGATCCCGGCCAGCGCGAGTACCTCGCCGGTGCGCGGCTGGATGGCCGCGACGCTGCCGAAGCGCCCGGCGAGCGCGCTCTGGGCGGCCTGCGAGATGCGGGTGTCGATCGACGCCCGCACGGCCCGCGCCGGCCGCGGCCGGGTGCGGGCGAGGACACGCTTTCCCGCGAGCAGCGTCCCGCCGGGCGTGCCGCGCAGCTCCGGGTCGAGCGCCTTCTGCAGCCCGGAGACGCCGACGCGGGCGTTCGCCGGGAAGCCCTGGGAGACGAGCGCGATCAGCCGCGCCCCGCGGGCCTGTCCCACCTCCCCGGTGATCCCGGTCTGGGCGCCGACGGAGGTGGGGACGCCATCGCGATCGGCCAGCGTGCGCCCGTTGCGCGCGAGCAGCGGCGCGCGCCGGGCCGCCCGCGTGACCCGGTGCAGGCGCTCGCCGTCGCGCAGCCCGGGGAATGTCAGCTCCGGCGACCAGCGCAGCCGCGGCGGGTCGCCGCCCACCGGGATGCGGACGTTGCCGGTCACGAGACCGAACGCGCGCGTGCGCACCTTGACCGGCAGCTTCCATGTGTCCCCGTCCTTGTCCGGCTGGCTCGTGGAAATGCGCGTCGTCGTGCCCGTCAGATCGGCGGTGCGGTACGCCCGGGTGAACGCGGCCAGTGAAACTCGCCGGCGGGAGTCCGCGTCGAGTTGGTCGTACATGGTCCCGTAGTCGCCGTCCGCCCACGCGGCGCCGAAGCGCTCGACGACCTTGCGCTCGTCGCCGTTGCCGACGCGTCCGAGCACGAACGCCGCCGCCCCGGCCACGGCCACCCCGACGAGAAGCCCGAGCCCCACGGACCGCAGCGGAAGGCCGCGCCGGCGCCTCGGGCCGCGGCGCCGCGCGCTCGGCTCGAGGTAGCGGGGAGTCACCGTCATGAAGTGACGACATTCTCCAGGGTCCCGAGGCCCGGCGCGTTGAGCGCGACGACGTCGCCGGGCTCCAGGAAGCGGTCCCCCTCGAGCGGGCCCAGCTCGATGAGGCAGCCACCGGTCAGGGTCCCGGAGCCGAGCACGTCTCCCGGGCGCAACCGCGTGTCGCGGGCCGCGTGGGCCACGAGCTCCGGCCAGCCGAAGTGCTGGAGCGAGGCGTCGCCGCGCGCGATCTCCGCGCCGTTGACCGTGACCGTCGCTTCCAGGTGCAGCCGCCCGTCCTCGTAGGGCAGCTCGTCCGGCGTGACGAGCCACGGGCCGAGGCTGGTGGCGAAGTCCTTGCCCTTGTGCGGGCCCAGGCCGACCGCCATCTCGCCGGCCTGGACGTCCCGTGCGCTCCAGTCGTTCATCAGCGTGAACCCCGCGATCTCGTCGCCGGTGCCCATCACCGCGGCGATCTCCAGCTCGAAGTCGAGCAGCCGGGACGCGGCCGGCCGGGCCACCGGCGCGCCGGGCCCGCGAATCGACGCGGGGTTGGAGAAGTAGAACGCGGGCGCGGCGTACCACTCCTCGGCCAACTCCCGCCCCCGCAGCCGCGCGCCGGTGACCGCGTGGCCCTCGAACGCGTAGAAGTCGCGCACGCTTGGCGGCTCCGGCACGGGCGCCAGCAGCTCCACGTCCGCCGGCGCGTGCTCGGCGCCGACCGGCTCGCGCCCCGTGCCGGCCAGCCAGTCGAGCATCGAGCCCGCCGCGAGCTCGATGACCCGCTCGCCGCGCAGCTCGCCCACGCGGGCGCGCGCGTCGGAGCCGGCGCGGTAGGAGACGAGCCTCACGAGCGGCGGATCACCGCCCCGAGCAGGATCGCGAGCAGGCCAAGCGCCGAGGCGAAGAGGAGCGCGATGAAGGTCGTGGTCTCGTTGGGCTTCAGCACGACGGCGAGCACGACGATCAAGGCCATCCACAGCATGCCGACGACGATCACGACGGCGCCGAGGATCCGCACGAACAGCCCAGGGCGCCCGCCGTCCTCTTCCGGCTCGCCGTGGGGAGGGGGCTCCTCGTGAGGCAGCGGCTCCTCATACGGAAGCGGCTCGACGAACGGGTCGGGGCCGGCCAGGGGGTCGGTCTCGGCGAGGGTCGGGCCCTCCAGGACGAGCGGCTCTTCAACCGGCTCCGGCGGCCGTCGCCGCGGCCGGCGGGGGGGCGCCGCCGGCGGGGGTCTGCGGGCCCAGCCCAGGCCACTCGGCGGTGGGAGGTGGGCCCTCGCGCAAGCGCGCCGCGACGTCCCACGCGTCCTCGGCCATGCCCGCGCTCTCGTCGAACGCGTAGAACTCGTAGCGGGCGCGGTCGGGCTCCTCGTGGTTGCGCCGCTCCGCCTCGCGCTCGGCTTCGTCGCGCAGCATGTGCGGACTCTAGCTGCGTGAATTGCCTGCTAGTGAAGCGCGCGCTAGGCGGCGTCGCGAACCATCGCGACGGGGGTGCGCACGAAGATCCGGGCGTCGGTGATCGGCCCGCATTTCGCGGCGTAGCCGATGTCGAACGCGCGCTTGGCGACGCCCACACGTGGCCGCCGCCGGCCACCTGCCGTCGGAATGCGCTCGGGCATGACCATGGCGGCGGGGACGACCGCATCGAGTTGCGTAACGGGAGGTGTCATTTGCCCTGCCTTCGGATGTCGAAGACGCTGATTACCTGTCTCGCACCGAAGATCGGTAAAGCGCTACCCCCGTTCGGCCGACATATGCCCCTGGGATGGAGTTCGTGCATCACTGCGTGTTCTGTGGGTGGAGCCGCCCGGCGGCCTCCGCGACCTTGCTCTCACCGGCCTGCGAGGCGTGCGGCTGCACGCTGCGCGCGACCACCGCCGAGCGCTTTGCTCGCGACTCGGCCGCGGTGACCCGGCCCGGCGTCGTCCTCCCATCGCGCAAGAGCGACGTGACGGCGACGTTCGCCGCGCTCGTCGCGGTGCCCATGATCCTGCCGCTCGTCGGGGTGGACCTCGGGGACTTCACCTTCGCCGTGCCCTTCGCGCTGTTGGTGTTCGCCGCCTTCCGGTGTCTCGCCGCAGCGCGCCGGGAGGGTCCCCGCCGGGCGGTGTGGACGATCTGCGCCGTCGCGAGCGCGCTCGCGGCCGCTGCCGCCGGGCTCGCCGTCGCGACCGCACTCGCCGGCGTCTCCTCCGCTCCGGCCTTCTACCTGGGCGCGGGCGGGTCGATCGGCCTGCTCGTCGCCATGTCCTGCTTCGCCGCCCGCAGCCTCTCGGGCGCGCGCATGGAGCGGATCGTCGACGCCATCCTCTTCGGGGTCGTCGTCGTGGCGCTCAGCCTCGAGTTCGTCGCGCTCCCGGGCCTGACGCAGAGCGGTCCGGTGCTGACGGGAATCTTCCTCATCGACGGGCTCGCCGCCCTCGGCGCCGCCGTGGCTGCACTCGCCCGCGTCGGCAGCCGCCACCGCCGCACGGCCTGGCTGTTGCTCGGCGCATGCCTGTTCGCCATGGCGGGCGACGGGATCGTCGCCCTCGGCCACACGAGCGGCGTCGCCGGTCTGCTCACCGCTGTCTCGTGGGGCGTGGCGGCCTTCGGCATCGCGCTCGCCGCCGACTGCGACGTGGCCCGCCCCGGCGACGTCGACGATGTCGAGTGGACGGCCGGGGCGGGCTGGTTCCTCTCGCGCGTCGTCCTTCCCCTGGCCGCCGTTCTCGCCTTCCCCGCCGTCATGTTGGGGATGTGGCTGGCGGGCCGGCTCGAGACCGGCGACATCGTCTTCTTCGGGATCTTCTTCATCGCCGAGCTGGTCCTCGTGTTCGGCCGCCAGGCCTGGCTGCTCGTGGAGAACGGCCGCGCCGCCAGCGCCGAGCGCGCGCTGCGGGCCGACGCCATGCGCCGCAATGAGGAGCTCGAGGCCCTGACCGGCCTGGCCACCACGATGACCCAGACGCTCGAGGAGGCGCCCATCGTCGAGCAGGCGCTCGGGGTGCTGCACCTCGCCGCCCGCGCGAGCAGCTCGGCGCTGCACACCGACGGCCCGGCCGGCCCTGAGCTCCAGGCCGTGGCCGGCGCCTGGCAGGACGAGAAGACCTGGGCCGCCGGGCTCGGCGCCCCGGCTGACAACCACGACGTCCTCCGTCGCGGCAACCGCGAGATCGTGCGCCTCGTGCTCACCGCCCGCGGGCGGCGCATCGGCCACGTGACCCTGCTGCGCGGCGGCGGCGACCCCTTCGACTCCGGCCAGCTCGACCTCCTCGCCCTGCTCGTCGACCAGCTCGCCGTGGCGCTCCAGAACGCCCGTGACTACCGCGAGAAGCTCGAGCAGGCGATCCGCGACCCGCTCACCGGCCTCTACAACCGGCGCTACTTCTTCGAGGCGCTGGAGAAGGAGGTGCAGCGGAGCGAGCGCTACGGCTCGGACGCCTCGCTGGCGCTGTTCGACGTCGACGACTTCAAGCGGATCAACGACACCTGCGGTCATGCCGTCGGCGACGAGGTGCTGCGCGAGATCGGCAGGATCGTGGAAGGTCTGATCCGTCCGACCGACTCGTTCGCGCGCATCGGGGGCGAGGAATTCGCGCTGCTGATGCCCGAGACCAAGCAGCTCGACGCGCTGCTCATCGCCGAGCGTCTGCGCACCGCGATCTGCCGCCACCGGATCATCCCGGACCGGCGGGTGACGGTCAGCGGCGGCGTCGCCTCCTGCCCGCAGGACGCGAGCCGGCGCGAGGAGCTGGAGCGGCGCGCCGACGGTGCGCTGTACTGGGCCAAGCGCCACGGCAAGGACATGTGCGCCGTGGCCAGCGAGGTCGTGGTCGACGAGGCCGACGGTGACCGGGAGGGAGCGATCGCGCATCTCTACGCGCTCGTGGCGACGATCGACGACAGCCGTCTGCACACGCGTCACCACTCCGAGAACGTCGCCGCCTACGCGGTGGCGCTCGGGCAATCGCTCGGTCTCGACCGTGACCGCTGCGTCAACCTTCGTCGCGCGGCGCTGCTGCACGACATCGGGAAGGTCGCGGTGGGCGAGGGCATCCTCACCAAGCCCGCCGCCCTCAGCGAGGCCGAGTACGACGAGATCAAGCTCCACCCCATGGTGGGCGCCACGATGCTCCTGCACGCCGGCCTGACCGAGGAGGCGAGCTGGGTGCGCCACCATCACGAGCGCGTGGACGGAACCGGCTACCCGGACCGGCTGGCCCGCGACGAGATTCCCCTCGAGGCGCGCATCATCTTCGTCGCCGACTCGTTCGAGGCGATGACGTCCGACCGGCCCTACCGCCCCGGCATGGAGGTGGAGGAGGCCGTGGCCGAGCTGCGCCGGTGCTCCGGCACCCAGTTCGAGCCGGAGATCGTCGAGGCCCTCGCGCACCTTGTCGAGCAAGGCGAGCTCACCGTGCTGGCCATGCGCGCACCCGCAGCCTGAGCGCTACTCACCGAAACGCTCGCAGCGCCGTCCACTCCTCCGGCCCGCTGCGCCCGACGTTGTAGAAGCTGACGCCCACCGCCCGCGTGGCGCGCGCCGCGGCGACGACGGCCGCAGCCTCGCGCCGGTCGAGGCCGTCCGCCAGGCCGCCGATCGGGTGCACCGGCGCGCCGGCGCGCCCGGTCAGGCGTCGCACCCGCGTGACGTTGGCGCGCGTGTACGCGCCCACGGAGTCCGCTCCACGGCGGCGGAAGGTGGAATACGCCATCGGCAGGAAGACGTCGTAGAGGCGTCCGACCGCGCGGTAGGGAAAGCCCGGCCACAGGCAGCTGAGGCATGACGTCGAGAGGTCGTCGGGCACGATCGCGCCGAGGGCCCGGGCCGGTCCCACCGCCGTGCGCAGGTTTCGCGACAGCTCGAGCAGGGCCGCGTTGCGACGAGCGATCGGGTGGACCACCGTCGACTCGATATCGAGCGCGAAGCCGTCGAAGCGCTCCCCGGCCAGGGTCTCGAACTCGATGGCCGCAAGCGAGCGCGCGAGGTCGGCGTCCAGGTCGCGCAGCCCGGGCAGGTACCAGGCGACCACTCGCATCCCGCGGGCGTGGGCGGCATCGAGGAACCGCTCGTCGGCTCGGGGATGGACGATCAGCTGCGCGCGCGAGCGCCGATAGTTGGCCGTCTCCAGGTACAGGGTCCGCACGCCGCGGGCGGCGAGGCCGGCCACGACCGCCTCGGGGCGCGCCAGTTCGCGCCGCGAGTAGATGTCGACCCAGGCGCCGGGCCCACGGTAGGCGGCCACCGAGCGCCCGGCGGCGGCCGGCGCGGGGACGGTGGCGAGTTGAGCGGCGAGACTCAGGGCGACTAGTCTCGTGACGACACGCAACGGAAGGGTCGGCAGCATGGGCGAGTACACAGTGAAGAGGATCGACGAGCTGGAAGCGATCTACGGCGGCTCGTTCAAGCGCGCCCGGGCCGAGCTCGGCGTCTCGTCGTTCGGCATGCAGGTCCTCGACCTTCCCCCCAGCGTCACCGGCTATCCCGAGCACGACCACGGCCAGGACGGCCAGGAGGAGGTCTACGTGGTGCTGCGCGGGTCGGCCGACATGGAGGTCAGCGGCGAGCACGTGACCATCGATCCGGAGACGCTCGTCCGGGTGGCTGCCGGCACCAAACGCAAGGTGGTGCCGGGCGACAAGGGCGTTCGGCTGCTCGTCATCGGAGGCATCCCGGGCCAGGTCTACGAGGCGCCGGCGGTCACCGAGCTCGGCGCGCCCGACCCCATGTCTCAGTAGGGTCTCGGCCGTCCGCGACCCGATGGGAGCCCCATGATCCGCCGCCGCCTGCTTCCGCTTGCCGTTCTGCTCGCCCTGGCTCTCGCAGCCACAGGTTGTGGCGGCGACGACAAGTCCTCGTCGCCCAGCACGGCGGCCACGCAGGCGACCTCGACCTCGCCCAGCACGACGACCTATCAGACCCAGGTCCAGACGATCCTCACCTCGGTGGGGACCGCGGGCTCGACTCTGGGCACGGCGGCGCAGGCGAGCAGCTCGTCCGCCGACATCGCCACGGCGCTCGAGAAGTTCCAGGCCTCGGTCAAGCAGGCCGCGGACGAGCTCGCCAAGCTGACGGCGCCGGCCAAGGCCCAGACGGGCCAGGACGAGCTCGAGCAGGTCCTGCGGGAGATCGCCGACGGCGTGCAGCCGTCGATCGACGCGGCGAAGGCGAACGACCGGGCCAAGTTCACGGCGACCTTCAAGGCCTACCAGGCCAAGCTCGACGGCGCCTACCGCGATCGGCTCACCGCGGCCGGGGCGAAGATCGACAAAGCGCTCGCTGCGCAGTGAGCCGCCGCGCGGCCGTCGCCCTCGCGCTCCTGGCCCCACTCGGGGCCGGCGTGCAGGCGGCGGACGCGGCCACCGTGTCCACGCCCGAGCGCTGCTACTCCTCGCGCGAGCCGGTCGACTACGTCGGCACGGAGTTCCGCCCGGGGGCGACGTTCAAGGTCTTCCTGGCCGGCCGCCAGGTCGACACCGGCCGCGTGTCGAGCTTCGGCGACCTCGCCGGCGACTTCAAGGCCCCGGTGCCCGACTCCCGTCCGGCCGGCGAGCGCACGTTCACCCTGACCGTCACCGACGGTCAGCGCCGCGCGACGACGCGCTTTCGCTCGACCAAGTTCGGCGCCGACTACCGGCCCGACCGGGGAGATCCGGCGACGCTGCGCGTCCGGTTCTACGCGTTCGACTTCGGCGCTCGCCGGACGGTCTACCTCCACTACGTCCGCCCGAACGGTCGCCACCGCCTGACGGTCAAGCTCGGGCCGACGGGCGGGCCGTGTGGGACCGCCGTGAGCGCTCTGCGCCGCATCTTCCCGTTCCCCGCCGCTCCCGGGAGCTGGCGGCTCCAGTTCGACGCCGTGGCGAAGTACGACGCCACGCCGCCCCGGCCGTTCGTGCGGCTGGTCGTCCCCGTCCTGCGGAACCGCTGAGATCTAGCCCAGAGCCTGCTCGCGCGTCGGCACGATCTCGAACGTCGCGTCGGTGCGCGTCGCCTCGAACAGGCGCAGCACGGTGGGGTTGTTGCATGCGATGACGAGCCGTCCCTCGCGCCGAACGACCCGGCGCAGCGCGTTGAGGAGCGTCATGAGCCCCGTGGAGTCGATGAATGTGACCTCCACCAGGTCGACGCAGATGCACTCGACGGTCTCGTTGTCGGCCAGAGGGTTCAGCGCCTCGCGGAAGGCCGGCACGGTGGCCACGTCGAGCTCGCCTCGGAGAACCACGACACGAATCGCCGGATCGGGCTCCTCCGTGCTCACCTCGAGATGGGGAGCGATCCGGTCCGGGTCCTCGATGGAGTTCACCGGAAGTGCCTATCGCACCTCCGGCGGCGAGTCAACCTGGGTACGCCCATAGGCTTACGCCGATGCGAGCAGCCTGGGCGTACGTTGGGCGCTTTTACCGCAAGGCCTATGAGGACAACGTCACGGGGCTGGCGGGGATGGTGGCGTACAACATGCTGCTCTCGGTGTTGCCGCTGGCGCTCATCGCGCTGTTCGTGGGTGGGCAGGTGCTCCAGAGCGCCGACTTCCAGGACAACGTGCTGCGCGACCTGCGGCGGATCTTTCCCAGCGCCACGGAGGCGACGCTGACGCGGGCGGTCGACAACATCGAGGGCTCGACCGGGAGCATCGGCATCCTCGCGCTCGTGGCCAGCGTGTGGATCGGGGCCTCGTTCTGGGGCGCGATGGACACCGCGTTCTGCCGCATCTACCACTGCGAGTGCCGCAGCTGGCTGCGCCAGAAGCGCTTCGCCCTGGTGATGCTCGTCGTCGCGCTGCTGTTCATGGCCGCGACCGTCGCGGTGCCGACGCTGCAGAGCATCCTCGTCTCCGGCGCCGCCGAGCTCCCGCTCGGGCTCTCCGACGTCAACGGCGTCGTGTTCGGCCTGTCGCTCGTCGCCGGCCTGACGCTGATCTTCCTCATCCTGTGCGTGATCTACTGGAGGGTGCCCAGCGCGTCGGTGCCGTGGCTCGCCGTGTGGCCCGGGGCCCTGGCGGCGACGGCGGCCATCGGCATCGTCGACTACGCCTTCCCGGCCTACCTGTCCAACGTGAGCACGATCGCCCAGTTCGGCACCACGCTCGTGTTCGTGCTCATCGTGCTGCTGTGGTTCTACGCGCTGGCGATCATCATCCTCGGCGGC
This sequence comes from uncultured Actinomycetes bacterium, assembly GCA_963842605.1. GTDB lineage: Bacteria > Actinomycetota > Thermoleophilia > Solirubrobacterales > Solirubrobacteraceae > AC-38. The sequence continues at coordinate 203,448 of CAWJGV010000011.1, read as the reverse complement.
GCGGTGATCAACGCGATCCGCTTCGAGGATCTCGCGCTCCGCGGGCGGCTCGGGCAGCCGCCGAGCGCGGTCAGCGTGCCCGCTTCACCACCCGCTTGAGCGGATGGGCGCGCTCTGACCCGCGTTCAGGCCGTCGGCCGGGAAGAACGACAGCATGATGCGCGTCCCATCAAATGATGAGATCGAATCGTCGCGCGCCCGTGTAACGGTCATGAGAGCCGCTAGCCTAAGCATCGGGAAGCGCCGGAGCGCCGTATGAAAGCTCTAGCCGCCGCCTACTTCCTCGTCGCCGCACTCGCCATGCCCGCGCTGCTGTGGGCGGCCGACGACCCGCCGGCAGACCCGGCGCCGGCGACGACGCCGGCCCCGCCGCCCGGCGACCCGGCGCCCGCGCAGACCGCACCGGCTCCCGCTCCCGCGCCCGAGCCCGCCGCTCAGGCGGCGCCTTCCCAGGCCGCGCCCGCGCCGGCCGCCGCGCAGCCGGTGACCGCCACCGAGCCCGGGCCCGCGGAGGAGCAGACCAAGCCCGCGAGCGCCCCGCGTGCCGCGCCCAAGGCCCGCGCCGCCGCCTCGCAGGCCGTGCCGATCCAGGGCTTCGCCTTCAAGCCGACCACGGTGACCGTCAACGTTGGCGACACCGTGACCTGGACGAACGAGGACACCGCGGAGCACACGGCGACCGCGTCCGACGGGAGCTTCGACACAGGGAGCCTGAAGAAGGGCGCCAGCGGGTCGCACACGTTCTCGAAGGCAGGCTCGTTCGCCTACATCTGCACGATCCACCCCAACATGAAGGGCACGGTCGTCGTGCAGGCCGCATCCAGCGGCGGCGAACGCCGGGAGCTCCGGCGCGGGCAGCTCCGGCAGCTCCGGCTCCTCCGGTTCCTCGGGCTCCTCCAACCTCGGCGACTCCTCGGGGAGCAGCTCCGGGTCGGGCTCCTCGAGCCTCGCCAACACCGGCGTGAACGCCGCCGCGATCGGGCTCCTGGGCCTGCTGTTGCTGGGCGCCGGCGTGCTGGTGCGCCGCCTGGGCCGCGACGAGACCTCTTAGTACACCTAGGCCCAGCGAAAGCCGGTCGCCGACGGAGCGGGCGCGAGCGGGCTGCCCGGGAGATCGGGCGGCGGCTCGGGCAGGTTGTAGCCGGAAGGCGCCACGTCGTTGGGCGTGTCGGGGTGGAAGAGCGAGGCCAGGTACTGGATCTGCCCGCGCCCCGGGCCCATCTCGCCCTGCCCGCCGCCGTAGATGGCGACGCCCCGCTCCTCGCACCAGTCATAGACGGCGAACAGCCGCTCGATCGGCCCGAAGCGTGACGGCTTGCTGTTGATCGTGCGCGGGGGGAAGGGGAGCGCCTCGATGTCGGCCACCGAGTGCAGCGGCGCGTCCCACGTGATCCGCTCGCGATAGGGCTCGAGCACGGCGTCCGCCTCGGGCACGGAGAGATCGGGATCCTCCAGCCACGCCCCGGGGAAGGCGGTGGCGCAGCGCTCGTACAGCCACGGGTCGGTCTCCACCTCGACGACCGTGCCCTTGTAGAAGCCCTTCAGGTCCAGCGTGTCGACGCAGTCCAGCGTCGCCAGCTCGTCGATGAAGGCATCCGTCCAGTTGTTCTCAGGGTCCAGCTTGAAGCGCAGGGTGGGATCGATCGCGCGGCGCCTGCGCACCGGCTCGACGCTCGGCGGATCGCCCAGGCGGGTCGAGGAGACGAAGGTCACCGGGGAGGGCTCGCGGCCCAGGACCGCGTGCAGCGGCTCCCCGGCCTGGCGCAGCGCGAGGTCGAGGGCGGCGCTCTCGAAGGCCCAGCGGCGATAGTCGCGCGAGGGCTCGCGGTTGGGCGGCTCGGGGAACAGCTCGACCCCGTCGAGGTGAGCCGCCAGCGAGCGCAGCGTCCACTCGCCCGTCAGGGGGAGCTCGGGGCCGAAGGCCGCCAGCCGGTCGTGCTCCTCGGCCTCGTAGATGACGTCCTCGCCCACGCCCTCCTCGTCGGCGCCGCGCAGCGCGATCACGGTCGTCACGCGGGTGAACGTCGGGCTGAGGGCGTGCTCGAGGCGCTCGAGCGAGAGGGACTCGATCCGGACGGGCAGATCGGCGATCAGGTCGTAGGTGGCCACGGCGCGAGACACTAGCGACCGGGGATCGCGAGCTCGGCGAGCAACGCCGAGTGGTCGCTCAGCCCATGCTCTCGCCATGCGTGCAGGTACTCGCAGCGGCGGACCTCGATCCCCCTGGAAACGATGACGTGGTCGAGTCGATAGCCGCCGCCGTTCGGCCACAACCATGATCGGTCGCGCGCCTCGTAGCCGTGCAGCGACCGGAAGCCGTCGCGCCAGCCGTTCGGCTCGAGGCCGCGGATCAAGGCCAGCTCGGCGCGGTCGTGGCGCGCCCCGCGTTCCGGGCGCAGCTTGCCGCTAGAGGTGCGGGCGAACGTCAAGACCTCGCCCTCCGGGGTCTCGCGCCGCGGCGTGTTGAGGTCGCCGCACAGGACTCGCGGGCCTCTGCCCCGCGCGAGGTGCTCGTGCAGGGCCTCGTGCGTGCGGACCTTGACCCGCCCCGGCGACTCGGAGACCGGCGAGTGGACGTTGTAGACGCGCAGCCCGGCCGTGCGCCCGGCGAGCACTCGCTCCGGCCAGGGGACGTCGACCGAGGGCGCTGCGAACAGCGGCGTGCGCGAGGCCACGATCAGGCCGAGGCGGCGCCGGCCCGCCGGCCGGGGCCCGTCGGCCGTCGTCAGGACCTCGTAACCGGCCGCCCGCAGATCCTGCGTCCAGGCCTCGACGGTGGTCGGAGTGACCTCCTGCAGAGCGATCACGTCGGCCGCCGCGGCCAGGACGGCAGCGGCCTGCTCCGGCCGTAGGCGCACCCGCCCGTACACGTTCCACGTCAGGAGCCACATCGCAGAAGGCTTACCCTGACGGAATGGCCGAACCGCGCGTCGTGGGCATGCACGCAGTGGTGGAGCGCGACGGCATCGCCGACGAGGTCGCGGTCGAGGAGCCGCTGGAGATCCGCGTCGATGGCGAGCCGCTCGCCGTGACGATGCGCACGCCCGGCCACGACGAGGAGCTGGCCGCCGGCTTCCTGTACGGCGAGGGCCTGATCTCGGGGCCTCCCGATTTCCTGCCTACGCTCGACGCCAACACCGTCGACATCGCCGGCCCCCTGACCCGGGATCCGGGCACCCGCCGCTTTTACACGACGTCTTCGTGCGGTGTGTGCGGCAAGGGCGCGCTGGAAGAGATCTCGGTTCTCGCCCCGCCGCTGCCCGCGGGGCCGGTGGTGGCGCGCGACCTGCTGGCGGCGCTGCCCGAGCGGCTCGACCAGCCCGAGTTCGCCCGCACCGGTGGCCTGCACGCCACCGGACTATTCGAGCCGGCGGGCGCGCTGCTGCTGGCCCGCGAGGACGTCGGGCGCCACAACGCGATGGACAAGGTGATCGGGCGCGCGTTGCTCGACGGCGGGGCGCCGCTGCACGACAGCGTGCTGTGTGTGAGCGGCCGCCTCTCCTTTGAGCTCGTGCAGAAGGCCGCCATGGCCGGCGCGCCGATACTCGTCGGCGTCGGCGCGCCCACCTCGCTGGCGATCGCGCTGGCCGACGACCGCGGGCTCACCCTGTGTGGGTTCGCCCGCGGCGGCCGGCTCAACGTCTACGCCCGACCCGAGCGGGTCGGCGTCACTGCTTAGGAATCACGTACGGCCCGCACCGAGCGCCGCCGTCTGCCGGGGCGTCCTTGACCGGCTGCCCGTTGATGTCCTTGGGCGTGACCGTCAACGTGGTGGACGTGACGCTCACCTGCCCGTAGGAGAACACGTTGTCCTGCGAGCACTTCATGGCCACGCCCGTCGGCGGACCGCCGTGGAGCACCACGGAGCGGAACAGGTCCGCGTTCCCCTCGCTCCCGAACACCTGCGCGACCTCCTTGTGGCCCGTCATCGTGGCCACGGGTCCCGTCACCAGGTCGAGGACGCCGGTGTCGACCGTCGGTCCCGACTCGCCCAGGGTGGAGAACTTGATCGTGTTGTCGTAGTTGGCATGGACGTCCGTCGAGAGGAACACGACGTTCTTCACGGCGTTGGTCGACAGGAAGTCCATCAGCCGGCGGCGCTCTGCCTCGTAACCCTCCCAGCGGTCGTACGGATTCGCGTAGAACTGCTGGATGGGTAGCTCGTTCATGATCACCTTGAACGTAGCCGTCGACTGCTTCACGGCCGCCGTGAACCTCGCGAACTGCGCGCTCCCGAGGAACGTGCGGTTCGGGTCGTTGATCGTCTGGACGCAGCCCTGCTTGGGCGGATCGCCCAGCGGCGGGTAGACGACCGCGAAGGTGTTGCGCGCCGACTGCGGCGCTGTCGGCCCGAGGTCGGGGTTGCCGTTGCGGTCGTCGCACTGATGGTTGGCGCTCGCCTTGGCCGAGCGGAACGAGCGCTCGTCCAGGAAGAACACCTCGAGGTTCTTGCCCCACCGGAACGACCGGTAGATGCCCTTGGAACTCGAGTAGGTCACCGGCTGGTAGTCGCGGAACGCGGCCACCCCGGCCTTGTAGATCGCGGCGCCGTTCTCGGCCTTGCTGAAGTCGTTGATGAACTCGTGGTCGTCCCAGTGGTTGTACATCGCCGCCGAGCCACGCAGGTTGGACAGGTTCGCCAACGCGAGGTTCTGCCGGTACTTCTGCCACTTGGCCTTGACGGTGAGGGCGGTGGGTGCCGACGGCTTGAACTGTCCGTTGGCGAGCGTCGAGCCGACCTCGGTGTCGGAGTAGATGGTGTCGCCCAGGTTGACGTTGAAGGAGTTGCGCTCCGCCTGCATCCGCTTGAAGACCTCGAAGCGGTTGTAGAAGGGCTTGCGCGAGCCCGCGGCCGGCTGGGCATCCTCGTCGCCGGACCAGGCGAACTTCACGGTCGCGTTGGACGACGCCGACGGGGCGGTCTTGAAGGTGCCGACCTTGCTTCGCTTGGTGCCCTGCCTCCAGCGGAAGAAGTAGGTCGTATTGGCCCTGAGCCCGGTCACCTTCGTCTGCACCGTGTTGTCGTGTGACTTCGCGGCGCTCACGTTCTTGGTCTTCTCGAGACGGCCGAAGCTCCTGCTCTTGGCCACCTCCAGCGTGGTCCTGCCGCTGGACGTCGCGTGCGCCCACAAGAGCGCGGACGAGGGCGAGACTTCGGCGGCGGAGACGCCGAGTGAGAAGCCGGCGGCGGAGGCGCTGGTCGGCACGACGGCAGTCAGGCCGAGTACGGCCAGCGAAAGCAGGGTTCGACGCATGGGGGGGTTCTCTCCTGGGGTTCGGTTTTGCGGGGGGCAGCGCTCGAGACGAGCCCCGCACGCTGACCGTAACACGGGTCAACGCGAAAGCATTCGGCGGACGGCTTCCACGAGATTGTCGACCCGATCCTCTGCGTCATACCCTGGGGGGGTATGCTGGCGGCATGGCGGACGTGATCTCCACGATCGGCGACGGCGTGTGGAACGCCTTCCTCATGGCCTATCAGGTGTGGTGGGCGCTCGTGCTCGGGTTCCTCGTGTCGGCGATCGTGCAGGCATGGGTCCCGCGAGAGCGGATCGAGGCCCTGATGGCGGGCGGCGGCCCGCGTTCCGTGGGTTGGGCCACGGGCCTGGGGGCGGCGTCGTCGTCCTGCTCCTACGCCGCGATCGCGATCGCCAAGTCGCTGTTCCAGAAGGGCGCTTCGGCGGTCTCCGCTCTCGCCTTCCAGTTCGCCTCGACCAACCTGGTGTGGGAGCTCGGGCTCGTGCTCTGGGTCCTCATCGGCTGGCAGTTCACGCTCGCCGAGTACGCGGGCGGGATCGTGATGATCGTGCTGATGGCGGCGACGCTGCGGCTCTTCGTATCCCGCCGCCTGGAGGAGGACGCGCGCGAGCACGCGCGTCGGGCCGAAGCGGGCCACGTGCACCACACCGCGGTCTCACACCTGTCCTGGCGGGAGCGGCTGTCCTCCCCGGACGCGTGGACCGACGTCGCGCACAACTTCCGCGGCGACTGGCGCATGCTGTGGAAGGAGATCACGCTCGGCTTCTTCCTCGCCGGGTTCATCGCCCTGCTCGGCGACGACTTCTTCAACTTCCTCTTCATCGAGGACGCCCCGCACGGGCTGCGGACGATCGAGAACGTGATCGCCGGGCCGGTGATCGCGGTGCTCAGCTTCGTGTGCTCGGTCGGCAACGTGCCGCTGGCGGCCGTCCTGTGGTCGGGCGGCATCTCCTTCGCCGGGGTGATGGCGTTCATCTTCGCCGACCTGATCGTGCTGCCGATCGTCCTGGCCTACCGCAAGTACTACGGCACGGCCTTCGCCCTGCGCATCACTGCGCTGATGTTCGTGACCATGGTCGTGGCGGCGCTCGTGGTCGATCTCGTCTTCGGGCTCGCCGGCCTGATCCCCGAGGCTCGCCCCTCGCGCGCCGACGTGTTCGGGTCGGTCCAGGTCGACTACAAGCTCTTCCTCAACGCGCTCGCGCTGGGGATCTTCGTGGCCCTGTTCTGGCTCACCGCCCGCCCCGTCGCGTCCCGCGCCCCGCACTGCCACCCCGGACGGGGTCAGACCCCTTGAGCGGAGGAGACTCAAGGGGTCTGACCCCATGTAGGCTCGCGCCGCCATGCGGCTCGCCACCTTCATTCCACCGGGCGCTTCCGAACCGCTGGCCGGCGAGGTCCGCGGGGACGAGGCGGTCGCCTTCGACGACGGGTCGACCGTGCTCGCCCGCCTCGCGAGCGCCGACGCGACTCCCGCCGACGGTCCCGCGTGGCCGCTGGACGAGGTGGCGCTGCTCGCGCCGGTGCCGCGCCCCGGCGCGATCTACTGCATCGGGCTCAACTACGCGGCTCACGCGGCCGAGACCGGCGCGGCGCCGCCCGAGCAGCCGATCGTGTTCACCAAGGTGCCGACCGCCGTCGCTCCGCCCGGCGGGCCGGTGCGCTGCCCCGCCGTCGTGCGGCGGCTCGACTACGAGGGCGAGCTGGTCGTGGTGATCGGCGCCGACCGGACCCTGGCCGGCTTCGCCGTGGCCGACGACATCAGCGCCCGCGACCTCCAGGCCCGTGAGCCGCAATGGACGCGGGCCAAGGGCGCGGCGACGTTCTGTCCGTGGGGCCCGTGGATCACGACGCCCGACGAGGTGCCCGATCCCGAGGACCTGCGCCTGCGGACCTGGGTCAACGGCGAGCTGCGCCAGGACTCGAGCACGAGCGACCTCATCTTCGGCGTGGCCGACCTCGTCCACTTCCTGGCCGAGACCCAGACGCTCGAGCCCGGCGACCTCGTCCTCACCGGCACCCCGAGCGGCGTCGGCATGGCGCTCGACCCGCCCCGGTTCCTCGCGCCGGGCGATGTCGTGCGCATCGAGATCGAGCGCCTGGGCGCGATCGAGCACCCCATCGAGGCCGGCGACTAGTGCTCGGTGATCACCTTGTCGATGAGGCCGTACTCGACGGCCTCCTCGGCCCTGAAGAAACGGTCGCGCTCCAGGTCCTCGTGGATCTGCTCGACGGGCTGACCCGTGTGCAGCGCGAAGATCTTGTCGATGCGCCCGCGCATGTCGAGGATCTCTCGGGCGTGGATGTCGATGTCGGTGGCCTGGCCCTCGAAGCCGGCCGAGGGCTGGTGAACGAGCATCCGTGAGTTGGGCAGTGCGAGGCGCTTGCCCTTCGCGCCCCCGGTCAGCAGCAGCGCGCCCATCGACATCGCGACCCCGAAGCAGATCGTCTGCACGTCGGGCTTGATGAACTGCATCGTGTCGTAGATGGCCAGGCCCGAATAGACGTCTCCGCCCGGCGAGTTGACGTAGACCGAGATGTCCTTGTCGGGATCGTCGGATTCCAGGTGCAGAAGCTGGGCGACCACGAGGTTGCCGATCTGGTCGTCGATCGGCGTGCCGATGAACACGATGCGTTCGGCGAGCAGCCGCGAGTAGATGTCGTACTCGCGGTCGCCGCGCGAGTCCTGCTGGACCACCACGGGGACCAAGGGCATGGTCGTCAATATAGAGAGAGATGGATTCCCCTCCCGCCCTTGAGCTCCAAGGGCTGACCAAGCGCTACGACGACGGCCTCCTCGCCCTCGACGACTTCGACCTCCGCGTCCCGGACGGGGAGTTCTTCGGCCTGCTCGGTCCCAACGGCGCGGGCAAGACCACGTTGATCAGCGCCGTCTGCAACCTCATCCGCGTCACCGGCGGCGACATTCGCGTGTTCGGACATCCTCACGGGAGCCTCGACGCGCGCCGGCTCATCGGCCTCTCCGAGCAGGACGTCAACCTCGACCGCTTCCTCGACGTCGAGGAGACGCTGCTCTACCACGGCGGCTACTACGGCATGTCTCGCGCACACGCGCGCGCCCGCGCCGAGGAGATGATGGACGTCTTCGACCTGTTCTCGAAGGCGAAGGTGCGCGCGCCGAAGCTGTCCGGGGGCATGCGCCGCCGGCTGCTGCTCGCGCGCGCGCTCATGCACGAGCCCCGTCTGGTGATCCTCGACGAGCCGACGGCGGGCGTGGACTTCGAGCTGCGCATGGAACTGTGGCGCTACATCCGCCGCCTGCACGGCGAAGGGACGACGATCCTTCTGACCACGCACTACCTCGAGGAGGCCGAGGAGCTGTGCGAGGACATCGCGCTGATCCGCGACGGGCGCCTGGTTGCCCGCGACACGCCTCAGGGCCTGCTCGCCTCTCACGAGGCCGCCTCGCTGGCCGACGTCTACGTGAAGGCGATGGGGACATGAGCACGGGACTCCGATGGCTGGCGGCCCGCGAGGTGCTGCGCGTCACCAAGCTGTGGACGCAGACGATCGTCGCGCCCGTCGTCTCCTCGTTCCTGTTCATCGTCGTCTTCGGGCTGTCGCTGGGCGGGCGCATCAAGCAGATCGACGGCGTGGACTACGACGCGTTCATCGTCCCCGGCCTGCTCACGATGGCCATGGTCCAGGCGGCGTACTCGAACAACGCCAGCTCGGTCTTCCAGGCGCGCTTCGACCGGTACCTGAATGACGTGCTGGCGGCCCCCATGCGCAACTGGGAGGTCAACCTCGGCCTGTCGCTCGGCGGGGCGGTCCGCGCCCTGCTCATCGCGGCCGCGCTGGCCGCGCTCGCCCTGCCCGTGACCGGGGCGCCGGTCCACGAGCCGCTCGTGCTGGCGCTCGCGGTGGCGATCGCGCTCGTCCTGTTCTGCTCGCTCGGGGTGATCGTCGGGATCTACGCCGAGACGTTCGACCACCACACGTTCGTCAACAACATCATCATCCTGCCGCTCACGTTCCTGGGCGGGGTCTTCTACTCCGTGGACCGCCTGCCCTCGCCGTGGCAGGAGATCTCGCACGCCAATCCGATCTTCTACCTCGTCGAGGCCGATGCGCTACGGGTTCCTCGGCACCAGCGATGTCAGCGTCGCGCTCTCCGCTTGGGATCACGGGGGTGCTGGCCGCCGGCGGGGTCGCCTGGAGCTCGTGGCTGTTCGCCACGGGCAAGCGGCTCAAGGCCTAGAGGCCCGGCAGGCGCCGCGACGTGAACCCGGCAAGGGAGCGCGACTGGTCGGTCCAGCGCGAACCGGCGATGTGCAGCGCGCTGGTGTCGTAGCGCAGCCCGGCCAGCTCCATCCACACGTGCCCGGTGTTCGTGTGGACGGTCAGCCACTTCCCGCGCCCGGGCTGGCCCATCAAGCGCCACCCGTTGGCGATCGGCTTGTCCAGCAGCCCGGCGTGGATGAAGGCGAAGCTGAGCGAGCCCGAGCAGTCGTAGCCACGGTCCAGCAGCCGGCCGTGGCCGCCGCCCCAGATGTAGGGCGTCCGGGCGATCGCGTTCGCCGCGGCGATCATCTCCTTGATCACCGGCGGCGCGCCGGCGGGTGCGACCGCCAGACCGTTCGGCAGCAGCTTCGCGCGCTGACCGGGCACACCCTCGATCTGCTTGAGGGCGGCGCGAATCTCGTCGTCCGTCGGAGGCTTGTCGGTGACCGACCCCGCGGGGGCCTGGGCCAGCTCCTCCTCGGGGTCGCGCGGCACCTCGACCTGCACCTCGGTCTGCGACGGCGCGCCGACGTCGGGCTCGACGGCCTGGACCCGGTGTCGGGGCTGGAGGCCGAGCGTCGGGTCGTCGGCCGCGACCTGGTCGGGTCGCGATCTCTCGTCGTCCTGGGAGGCGCAGCCGGCCGGGACGAGGACGAGGGCGAGGGCGAGCGCGACGAGAGTCAGCCGGCGGGGGCACACGCTGGCGATGATGGCATGTGACGACCGATACGCTCGCCAATTCGATGTTCCCGGTCAACGTCCCCAACGTGCTCACGGTGCTGCGCATCCTGCTGGTGCCCGTGCTCGTCGTGGCGCTGCTCGACGAGACTCCGAACGGGGACCTGCTGGCCGCGATCGTGTTCGCCGTCGCGTCGCTGACCGATGCCGTCGACGGCTACCTCGCGCGCTCGCGAAAGTGGGTGACGAACTTCGGCAAGCTGATGGACCCGGTCGCCGACAAGCTGCTCGTGATCGGCGCGCTGGTCGCGCTCGTGTCGCTGGACCGGCTCCCCGCGTGGGTCGCGATGGTGATCATCGCGCGGGAGTTCGCCGTGACGGCGCTGCGAATGTCCGCCACCGCGCAGGGCGTCGTGGTGCCGGCGAATACGTTCGGGAAGGCCAAGACCGTCCTGCAGGTGGCGATGGTGTTCGCGCTGATCGTGGCCGGCGAGTCGCCCGCGTGGCTCGACGCGCTCGTCTACCTGACCGTCGCCGTGACCGTCGCCTCGGGCGTCGACTATGCCTTCGGCATCCGGCGCCAGGTCAACCGGGCGCGGCTAGCTCGGCGAGTCGAGCCAGGCGCGTAGCGCCATGTGCCTCTCCGCGAGCTCGCCCGTCGCGAGCTCGCGGCGCACCTCGCCGAGCAGTCCCGAAGCGCTCGGCCACGACGTTGTGCTGGTGGATCGTCTCGAGGTTCTCCTGGCGGGCGGAGACGAACGCGGGGTCGGCGAGGTCGGGGAACCGCTCGACGACGCCGCCGATCATCTCGCGCACGCAGTCCTCGACGAAGCGCGGCCGGCGGTGGGCCTTCTCCACCACGGCGCCCTCGTCGGTGCGCTTCATCAGCTCGTAGATCTCCGATGACATCGAGTTCTCGACGATCGCCAGCAGTTCGAGGGCGTCGATCTCGTCCTCGCAGGCCTCGGTGCAGCCGATCTTCAGCGTGCCGAGGCCGCGCTGGTTGTGGGTGGCCACCGGCACGTGCTCGAGCACGCGATCGATGTCCTCCTCGGTGAAGCCGTCGTCGGCCAGCCTCTCGCGCGCGCGGTCCGCCACCAGCTCCTGGGCGCAGGGGCACGCCGTCATGCCCTGGGCGGCGACGCCGATGACCCGGCGAGTGCCGCGTTCGGAGGCGACGGCGGAGCCGAGCAGCGTGTAGATCTCCTGCGTCGGGATGCCGGAGACCGGCGCGGGCTTGTACTCGGGGAAGCGGGCGGCGATCGTGACCTCGGCGCGGCGGGCGTCCTGGCGCTCGCGCACGATCTGCGCGATGTGCTCGGCCAGCGTCTCGGCCTTGAAGGTCGCCTCGTTGAGGATCACCTCGCCGATCGCGTCGTTGACGACCTCCTCGAAGCGCGACATGTGCGCGCCCTTCTGGCGGGCGCCGAGGTCGACGAAGCACTCCAGCTCGGCGTAGAAGAGCTGCTCGCTGCCGTCCTGGCGGATGCGGATGACCTTCTCGACTCCGGTGACCCCGACCCGGGACAGCGACACGTGCACGGTGGGCAGCTGCGACTGCACGTCCGGCGGGGAGATCGAGATGGCGCGCGCGTCGGCCACGGAAAACCCTAGGGTAGCGACCCGGGTGCCGCGGCCTTCCGGGAGGCGATTTCTGTGCTATCACTCCGCCGGTCGGCTGGAAGCCACAGTGCTCAGCCCCATTGCGACGGATGTCGCACATTTGCAGGTCGGTTGGTGAGATAGCTGAGGAAGGGTCGCCGTGGAGGAGCGGCGCCCCGGGTGTGATGTCGAGGATTCGGGGGCTGTGTGAGTACGAAGCCAGAGGTCTTGCTCGCCGATGAGGCGCCGATCGCGGAGCTGGACGAGTTCCGGGGTCTGATCCAGGAGGGCCAGGAACGCGGCTTTCTGTCGTTCGACCAGATCGCCGCATGCCTCGAGGAGGTAGAGGTCACGAAGGAGCAGCTGGGGGAGCTGCACGCCCATCTCGTCGAGCAGGGCATCGACGTCGTGGGGGCCGACGGCAAGCCCGTCGCGCTGGAGGCGCCGAAGGACGACAGCGCCGCGCAGCCGGGCGCGGAGGGGGAGCGCCGGCCCGGCACGCCGAAGAAGCCGGAGATCGACCTCACGGTCGAGCCGAGCCTCGACTCGCTGCGCCTCTACCTGCGCTCGATCGGGCGCGTGGAGCTGCTGACCGCCGAGCAGGAGGTCGCTCTGGCCAAGCGCATCGAGCGCGGGGACATGCTGGCCAAGCAGCAGATGGTCGAGGCCAACCTGCGCCTCGTCGTCTCGATCGCGAAGTCATATCTCGGCCGGGGCCTCACCTTCCTCGACCTGATCCAGGAGGGCTCGCTCGGGCTCATCCGCGCGGTGGAGAAGTTCGACTATCGCCGCGGCTACAAGTTCTCCACCTACGCGACGTGGTGGATCCGCCAGGCGGTGACGCGCGCGATCGCCGACAAGGGCCGCACGATCCGCATCCCGGTCCACATGGTCGAGAAGCTCAACAAGGTCGTGCACGTGGAGCGCCAGCTCGTGCAGGCGCTGGGGCGCGAGCCGACGCCGGAGGAGATCGCCGTCGAGCTCGAGGTCACGGCCCGCGAGGTGCGCGACATCCTGCGCATCGCCCAGCAGCCGGTCTCGCTGGAGAAGCCGATCGGCGAGGAGGAGGAGTCCGAGCTGGGCGACTTCGTCGAGGACCAGACGGCCGAGTCCCCGTTCGAGCTGGCCTCCGAGAACCTCCGCCGCGAGAACGTGGTCCGCGCGCTGGCCGCGCTGCCGGCGCGCGAGCGCGAGGTGATCGAGATGCGCTTCGGGCTGAGCGGGGGCAGGCCGCGCACGCTCGAGGAGGTGGGCCGCGCGTTCAACGTGACGCGCGAGCGCATCCGCCAGATCGAGAACCACACGCTGAAGAAGCTCGAGGCCCTGCCCGAGGCCCAGCGCCTGCGCGACGCGTCGTAGCGATGGCCGAGGGCTGGGAGATCGTCCGGGCCCACGAGGTCCCGGACATTCTGGGCGACTACCCGGGAGAGATGCGCTTCCTCACCTCGCAGCTGGGGAGCGAGCAGGTGGCGTTCACCTACCGGCGCATGGAGCCCGAGACGGGCAGCAAGGGCTCCTACGGCCACCGCCACAAGACCCAGGAGGAGATCTACTTCGTCATCTCGGGCACCCTGCAGTTCAAGCTCGAGGACGAGATCGTCGACGTCGGCCCGCAGACCGCGGTCCGAGTCGCGCCCTCCACGGTCCGCGGCGTCTGGAACGAAGGCCCCGAGGACGCCGAGCTCGTCATCTGCTCGACGAAGGCCGAGGACCTGCGCGAAGAGACCGAGACGGTCGACGGGTTCTGGCCGGCGGACTGAGCGCTTTCGTCACAGTCCGCGCGTCTTTCGCGGCATCGCCACACCTAGGCTTCAGCGATGGAGCGTCTCATCAACCGCCGAGTGCAGGGAGACCTGGGGGAGGCCTCCGCCATCGAATGGCTCACGAGCGTGGGTGCGACGGTGCTCCTGCCCATCGGTCACAGCCCCGACTTCGACCTCGTGGCCGAGGCGAGCGGACGGCTGCTGAAGATCCAGGTCAAGACGTCGACCCAATCGACGGTGACGCCTGACGGGCACCCGCGCAGCGGAGTAGCCCTCGTGACGATGGGCGGAAATCAGAGCTGGAACGGGGTCACCAGAGCACTCGACCCTTCGCGCTTCGACTATCTGTTCGTGCTCACGGGCGACGGGCGTCGCTGGTTCATCCCCTCGACGGACCTTGAGGGTCGAACCGCGATTTCGCTCGGCGGGCCGAAGTACTCCGACTACGAGATCGAGCCTGGTCGCGCCATACTCAGCTCGTCTACCGCGAGCCCCGCTTTAGAATCGGAGCTCCTCGCGGGGGAGTATCCAAGTGGTCAACGGATGGCGACTGTAAATCGTCCGGCTCAGCCTTCGCAGGTTCGAATCCTGCCTCCCCCATTTCGACCGCGTTCAGGCTTCCAGCCGTCCGCATACGACCGGAGGCTCGGGCGCGGCGGCCAGGCAATCGTGAACGGAAAGCGGCGAGTGACGCTTCCGCGGCAGCCATGCGTCGAGGCCGGGCTGCAAGACGGAGACCGCGTCCGTGTGCGCAGTGAGGGGGACGGTCGCGTCGTACTCGAGCGCATCGAGCCTCCTCCAGCGAGGCCGCCCTCTTCGAGCGTGAGCTAACGCAGGCCTGCCGTCTGAGAGGTCGCACTGTCTCGCCTCGGCCGTCGCGAAGCCGGTTTGCCAGGTCGGGTACCGGGGCTCCCGCCCAGCTCGCCGGCGCCTTGGCGTTGGCTGGCGCCTGGCTCGCCGAAGCGCGAAGCTAGGCCCCATGCACGTCATTCGTCTCGAGGACCTCGAGCCCTTCACCACCAAGGACGGCTCGACGATCAGGGAGCTCGTCGGCCCGGCCTGGACCGAGGCTCGCAACCAGAGCCTGGCCGAGGCGACGGTGCCGCCCGGCGGAGAGACCGACGAGCACTACCACGTCAAGGCGGAGGAGATCTACTACTTCGTCGCGGGCGCCGGACGCATGCGCCTGGCCGAGGAGGAGCGCGACGTGGCGGCCGGCGAGTGCGTCGTCATCCCGCCCGGGACCACCCACAAGCTGTGGAACCCCGGCCCCGATCCGCTCGTCCTCCTCTGCTGCTGCGCTCCGGCCTACCACCACGACGACACCGTGATGACCGGCCGGTGATCTGAGAGGCTCGCCCGCGCCGCCCGGGCGTACCCTTGAGGCACCGTGACGCCGCGGGGCACCGATTGGAGCCTGGCGTCGCTTGTTGCGCTGGGTCTCGTGAGCGGGGCACTGACCCTGTTCGCGGGCGCGCCCGGCCGGACATGGGTCTTCACCGTCCACGGCGTGGGCGGCACCGCGCTGGGCCTCGTGCTCGCCTGGAAGCTGCGCCGCGTCTGGCCTCGGCTGGCCGATCCGGCGCGGTGGGACCAGCGCACGGCCGCGGGAGCCGCGGCGCTCGGGTTCGTGGCCACCGTCCTGGTCTCCGGCTGGGCCTGGTCGAGCGGGGGAAACCTGCACGTCGGGGGCTACAACCTCCTCAACTGGCACTTCGCGCTCGGCGCGGCCCTCGGGGCGATCGTGCTCGCCCACGCCCTCGCGCGGGCGAAGCGGCCGCGGCGGCGCGACCTCGCGGACCGCCGGCAGTTCCTCGCCGCCGCCGGCGTGGCCGTCGGCGCGTTCGCCGTCTACCAGGCCCAGCGCCCAGTGTCGGCGGTGTTCGGCTGGCGGGGCGCGCGGCGCCGGTTCACCGGCTCCTATGAGGCGGCGTCCTTCGAGGGCAACGCCTTTCCCGCCACGTCGTGGGTCGCCGACAACCCGCGAGAGCTCGACGCGACCCGATACCGGCTCAAGGTCGAGGGGCGAGTCGCGCGATCTCTCGAACTGCGAGCCGCCGACCTCGACGCCGGCGACGAGCTCGTGGCGGTGCTCGACTGCACCGGCGGCTTCTGGTCCCGGCAGCGCTGGCGCGGCACGCGCGTCGGCCGATTGCTCGACCGGGCTGGACTGGACGCCGAGGCCTCGCACGTCCGCGTCGTCTCGCGCACCGGCTATCGCTGGAGCTTCTCGCTCGACGACGCGCGGCGACCTCCTGCTCGCGACCCACGTGGGCGGCGAGGCCCTGTCGCACGAGCACGGCGCGCCCGTCCGGCTGGTCGCTCCCGGACGGCGCGGCTTCGAGTGGGTCAAGTGGGTCGACCGCATCGAGGTCCACGACGGGCCGGACCCCGGCGCGGCCGCCTCGACCGTCTGGAGCAGCCTCACTCCCGAGGGCCGGGGAAGCGCCTGAGAGGCGGTACGCTGCGCCCAGCGCCCAGGTAGCTCAGCCGGTAGAGCACTTCCATGGTAAGGAAGGGGTCGGGGGTTCGAGTCCCCCTCTGGGCTTCGGGAGCCACGCGCCCTAGTCAGTCGCGCGCAGCCACACCCACCACGGCTCCACGCTCTCGATCGTCAGCAGGTCGTCCGCCCAGGGATCGTCGGCGAGGCGGGCGCGGATCGCTGCCTCGCTCTCCATGTCCACGACGTGCAGTGTGTGCTCCCCGTCGACGTCACCCACAGGGCCGCCGAGAACGATGACGCCCTCCTCCGTGAGCGCGTCCATGAAAGCCGCGTGCTCGTCCCAACCGTCCTGCTCACGCCGTCCCCGCGCGTGATCCCAGGCGGGACCGCGGGCGAGCTTGACCAAGTAGTAGTCAGCCACGCCGCGAGGGGTCAGCTCGCCGCTGCTGCTCGGGCGGCGGCGAGCACCTCGTCGTTCGGCGGATTGTCCGAGGCGTCCTCAGCGAGGTGGGCGTAGGGAATGGAGCCGTCGGGCTCGACGATCAGCACTCCTCCGAGCTGCGCCGCGTGCCCGACGGTGCGCCCCTGCACGACGCGATCCGACGCCGAGCGACGGATGCCCTTCAGCACCGAGCGCGGACCGAGGAGCTCGCCCAGCGTCCCGACCTTCGTGCCCGCCGCGCGGTAGGCCGCGCGGTCTCGCGACACGTAGATCGGAAGGTCGAGCTTCAGCTGGTCGGAGAAGTTGCGGGCGTCTTCCGGCCGGCCCTGGCCGATCAGGGCCAGGCGGACGCCCGCCTCCTCGAACTTCTTGCGGTCGCGATGCAACTGCACCGCGTGCGAGCGGCAGTGCGTTCAGCCGTAGTGGCGCAGGAACACCAGCACGGCGGGCTGGTCCTCCCACAGGTCCCCGAGTCGCACCTCGCGGTCCTCGAGGTCGCGGACCGTGACGCCGCCCAGCTCGCGCGGCGTCCGCGGGCGGCTGCACCGTCTGGCGGGTCCTCGAGATCCCCAGGAAGCTCACGGGGGAAATCCTATGTCAGCCCGTATCCCGCGCGCGCGAGCGGAGCCCGCGGCCGCGAGCACGCCGCCCAGCGCGGCGCAGCCCGCGGCGAACCAGAACACCTCCGGATAGCCGGCCAGCGCGGCGATCAGGCCCGCCACCAGCCCGCCCAGCCCCATCCCGATGTCGAAGAACGCGGTGAACGTGCCCAGCGCCGCGCCCCGCCGCGCGTCGCCGGCGGCGTTGACCACGATCAGGGCGAGCGACGGGAACAGCACGGAGAACCCGAAGCCCATGACCACAGCGCCCGCTATCGCGACCGGCAGCCCGTGCGCGAGCCCGATGATCGCCAGGCCGCATGCCTCGCAGAGGGCCGCGCCCACCGCGCTCTTCCGGGGGCCGACCACGTCGGGGAGACGGCCGGCGATCACCCGCGCCCCGACCACCGCGGCGCCAAAGGCGGTGAACACGGCCACGCCGTGCCCGATGCCCCGCCTCTCCAGGTGCAGCACGATGAACCCGGCGAACGCGGCCTGACCGAAGGCGGCGAGCGACAGCGACACGCCCGGGCGCACAGCCTCGCGGGCGATCCACGCCCCCCGGGTCTCGGGCGCCGGCGTGGGCGGCGAGTCCGGCAGCGCCCGCGCGACGGCCGCCCCGGCCAGGGGCGCCGCCGCGGCGAACGCCCACACCGCGCCGTAGCCCGCCGCCTGGCGCAGACCCTCGCCGATCAGCGGCCCGACGGTCAGCGCGGTCCAGATCGTCAGCCCGAACAGGCCGATCGCGCGCCCCCGTGTCTCCTCCGGCGCGAGGTCGACCGTCCACGCGGCGCCGGCGGTGAAGACGAGGCCCTCGCCCGCCCCGAGGACGAGCCGGGCCAGCACGAGACCGGGAACCCCGAGCGGCACGAAGTACAGCGCGCCGGCGAGCGCCGAGAGCAGTGCCCCGGTCATCACGACGAGCCGCCGACCTCGCGCGTCGGCGAGGCGGCCGCCGAGCGGGCGGCAGACGACGGCCGTGAACGCGAAGGCCCCCGTGACGAGGCCGACGGCCACATCGGTCGAGCCGATCGGGCCCTTGACGTAGCGGGGCAGGACCGGGAGCACCGCCCCGAGCCCGAGGAAGGCGAGCAGGCACGCCACGAACACGCCGGCGAAGGCGACCGTCGCCGGGCGCGACGCAACGGCCCGGCCGATGAGGGTGTCGGACCTGGCCTCCATCGCGCCCGACCGAGGGTAACTGCTCCGGGACGGAGCGCTAGACTGAGTTGACACGCCCGGGCGGGCGTTTTTCTTCTGCCCGAGCGCAGTAACGACCACCTCGTCCGGGAATCGCCCATGGCCCGCGGAGACGTGCGTATCGCCATCACCCTCGCGTGTGAGGAGTGTCGGCGGCGCAACTATCAGACCAATAAGAGCAAGCGCAACGACCCCGAGCGGATCGAGCTGCGCAAGTACTGCCGGTGGTGCCGCTGCCACACCGCGCACAAGGAAACCCGCTAGACCCGATGGCCCGGGACCGCAAGCGTGCGAAGCAGCGCCAGCGCAAGCGCGGCCAGCAGCAGAAGCAACGGCCGCAGCAACGCGAGTCGCGTCCCGCGCGCGTACCCGATGCCGAGCCGGCGGACGCGCCCGAGTCGCTCGAGCCGCTCGAGCCGCTGGAGCCGGCCGAGCCACTGGAGCCGGCCGAGCCGGTTCAGCAGCTCGACCCGCGCGACCCGCTCGGCCAGGCCGCGCCCGACGCCGAGATCGCCGAGCTCGCCGAGTCCGGTCTGCAGGAGCCGGGCGCGCCCGTCGGCCGTCCGCTCGACGAGAAGGACTACCCGCACCTCGACGAGCTCGAGGGCGCAGACGTCATCGAGGAGGCCGAGGCGGAGGAAGCCGCCGATGCGGCGACCGGCCGGCCCCGCCGCCGCCGCGCCGCCGCGGGCCGCGAGCTGCCCAAGGAGGGCAACCGATTCATCAACTTCCTCCGCGCGTGCGTGGCCGAGCTGCGCCGCGTCCAGTGGCCCAACCGCAAGCAGGTGGGCCAGGCCACGGCGGTCGTGATCGGCTTCGTCGTGGTCGCCGGCACCTACCTGGGCCTGCTCGACGCCGCCTTCTCGCGGCTCGTCAACGCCATCCTCTAGTCAACTTCGACAGACTGAGAATCGAAATGTTCCGCTGGTACGTCGTCAACACCTATTCCGGGCACGAGAACAAGGTCAAGCACAACCTCGAGCACCGCGTCGTGTCGCTCAATCAGCAGCGCGCCGTCCGCCAGGTGGTCGTCCCCACCGAGACGGTGACCGAGCTGGAGAACAACCAGAAGGTCCAGAAGGAGAAGCGCACGATGCCCGGCTACGTGCTCGTCAACATGGACCTCAACGAGGACTCCTGGACGCTGGTCAAGGGCACGCCGGGCGTGACCGGCTTCGTCGGCGCCTCCAACGAGCCGGTCCCGCTCACCCAGCCCGAAGTCGATCGCCTGCTCCACAAGGAGGTCGCCACGGCGCCGCGCACCCGCGCGCAGTTCTCGATCGGGGAATCGGTCAAGGTCGTGTCCGGCCCGCTGTCGGACTTCTCCGGCGAGATCTCCGAGATCAACGACGATGCCGGCAAGCTCAAGGTGCTGGTATCCATCTTCGGTCGCGAGACCCCCGTCGAGGTGGGCTTCGACCAGGTGAAGAAGATCTAGCCATGGCGAAGAAGGTCCTGACCACGATCAAGCTCCAGGCGATGGGCGGCGCCGCCTCGCCGGCCCCGCCGGTGGGTCCTGCCCTGGGCCAGCACGGCATCAACATCATGGAGTTCTGCAAGGCGTTCAACGCGCAGACCCAGCAGGACGCCGGCACGGTCATCCCGGTCGAGATCACGGTCTTCGAGGACCGCTCCTTCACCTTCATCACCAAGAGCCCGCCCGCCGCCATCCTGATCAAGCAGGCGATCGGAATCGACAAGGGCTCGGGCGAGCCCAACCGCGACAAGGTCGGGACGATCTCCCAAGCTCAGCTCAAGCAGATCGCCGAGCGCAAGATGGAAGACCTCAACGCCAACGACCTCGATCAGGCGGCGAAGATCATCGCCGGCACCGCCCGCTCGATGGGCGTGGACGTGGTGGGCTGATGGCCAAGCACGGCAAGATCTACCGCGACGCGCTGGAGAAGATCGACCGCGAGCACGAGTACCCGCCGGCGGAGGCCGTCGCGCTGCTCAAGGAGATCCCGAAGAAGAAGTTCGACGAGTCGGTCGAGCTGCACGTGCGGACCGGGCTCAACGTCCGCCACGCCGACGAGCAGCTGCGCGGCACCATCGCGCTCCCGCACGGGCTGGGCAAGGACGTGACCGTGGCCGTGTTCGCCAAGGGCGACGCGGCGCGCGAGGCCCAGGAGGCCGGCGCCGATCACGTCGGCGCCGACGACCTGGCCAAGAAGGTCGAGGAGGGCTTCACCGACTTCGACGTGGCCATCGCCACGCCGGACATGATGCCGGTGGTCGGCAAGCTCGGTCGTATCCTCGGCCCCCAGGGCAAGATGCCCAACCCGAAGGTGGGGACGGTGACCACCGACGTGCGCAAGGCGGTCGACGAGTCGAAGGCGGGCAAGGTCGAATACCGCACGGACCGCACCGCGATCGTCCACCTGGTCATCGGCAAGGCCGACTTCGACGAGCGCAAGCTGCTGGAGAACTACGCCGCGGTCGTGGAGGAGCTGATCCGGGCCAAGCCGTCGGCCGCCAAGGGCCGCTACCTGCGCGCGATCACCCTGTCCACGACGATGAGCCCCGGGATCAAGGTCGACCCGGCGCGGACGCGCGACCTCGTCGAGGAGGAAGCGGAGGCCCCGGCGGCCGCGTAGACTGAACACGAGCATCTGCCCAAGACCCCCGGCGGGGCGTCAGCCCAGAAGCCCGGGACAGGTGGAGCGCGAGCCGACCGAGTTCATCGTCGTTTCGACGCCCGCCTGTGTGCGGGCGTTTCCAATTCAGAGAGCGATATCTGACTTCCCCATGAGAGCGAAGCG
The DNA here is from genome assembly GCA_963842605.1 of uncultured Actinomycetes bacterium. Lineage (GTDB taxonomy): Bacteria > Actinomycetota > Thermoleophilia > Solirubrobacterales > Solirubrobacteraceae > AC-38. The sequence continues at coordinate 182,455 of CAWJGV010000011.1, read as the reverse complement.
AGCATGAACAAGGACGAAAAGGCAGCGGTCGTCGACGAGATCGCCGGGCAGCTCAAGGACGCCGAGGCGGTCTTCGCCGTGGACTACCGCGGGATCTCCGTGCCGCAGGCGGCCGAGCTGCGCGCGAAGCTGGGCGAGGCCGACGCGACGTTTCGCGTCGTCAAGAACCGCCTGACCCTCCGCGCCGCCGAGAAGGCGGGCGCCGACGAGCTCCGCGAGCTGCTGGAGGGCCCGACCGCGCTGACGTTCGTCCGCGGCGACGCCGCGCTGGCGGCCAAGGCGATCAACGACTTCTCGCGCAGCGCCGACGTCCTGGAGTTCAAGGGCGGGCGGCTCGGCGAGCAGGTGCTGACGGTCGACGAGATCAAGTCGATCGCCCGCCTGCCCGCCCGCGACGTGCTCCACGGTCAGCTGGTGGGCACGATCGCCGCGCCGATCACCGGCCTCGTCCGCGGCCTCAACCAGCTGATCGCGGGCTTCGCGATCCAGCTTTCGCAGATCGTCGAGCAGGGGCTGCTCCCCGAGGGCGAGGCGCCCCCGGCCGAGGAGCCCGCCGCGGCGGAGGAGCCGGCCGCTGAGGAGGAGCCGGCGGCCGAGGAGGAGCCGGCGGCCGAGGAGGAGCCGGCGGCCGAGGAGGAGCCGGCGGCCGAGGAGGAGCCGGCGGCCGAGGAGGAGTCCGCCCCCGAGGGCGAGGACTCCGGTGAACCTGAAACTGACAACGAAGAGGCGGACGCTTCCGCGGCCGCCGACGAGGACGCCGCGGAGGCGTAGGAGGAACTCATGGCAACCAAGGTGAAAACCGAGGATTGGATCGAGGAGCTCAAGGGCATCTCGGTGCTCGAGCTCGCCGAGCGCATCAAGGCGCTCGAGGAGGAGTTCGGCGTCTCGGCCACGGCTGTCGCCGCGGCGGCGCCGGCCGGCGGCGGCGGAGGCGGCGACGACGACGCGGCCGAGGAGCAGTCGACGTTCGACGTCATCATCACCGGCGCCGGCGACAAGAAGATCCAGGCGATCAAGGTCGTCCGCGCGGCCACCGGCCTGGGCCTCAAGGAGGCCAAGGCGGTCGTGGACGAGGCTCCCAAGCCCGTCAAGGAGGGCATCGAGAAGGAGGAGGCCGAGAAGCTCAAGGCCGACCTCGAGGAGGCCGGCGCCACCGTCGAGCTCAAGTAGGCGCGGGACGGGCGGCCCGCGAGCGGGCCGCCCTGATGTCCCGTCCTACGCCGCTACACCGACAGCCGAGGCATGGGGCAGCCGGCGTCATGGCACACCGCCGGGGCCCCACTGGGACCGCGGTGGAAGTGCACGTGCGCGTCCTCGCTCTCGGGGCCGCGCGCGAGCTTGCGGAGGAACTGCTTGAAGGTCGCGTGCATTTCGCACCTTCCTGGGTTGTGGGTGTTCGTATCGAGCGACGGCGTTTCGACTCCGACCCCCGGCGTGTGCGGTTGGACGCGTCACGCAGGAGAGTCGCCGAAACCGGGGGCGTGTTCGACTGGGGGGCAGTCGGCCTACCGGCACCGGACACCGCGCTCCCTTCAGACTAGGCCATCGCCATGCTCGGGTTACGCGTCTTTCTGACCCTCTCTCTCGCCGCTCTGACGGTCCTGGTCTCGGCCGGTCCGGCCGGCGCCCATTTCGACACCGGATCCCCGGAGTTGGAGAGCGGGCCCCCGACGGACGCCCAGGCCGCGACGCGCTCGCGCCGGCGGGTCGGCGGCCATCCCGCGAACATCGTTCCGTTCACCCCGTCGCCCTTCCTGCGTCGCCCCCGCCACAACGAGGTGCCGCGCTTCTGGAACGACGGCCGCTCCTGCTCCACCGGCTGCCGCGCGGGGGGCGCGATCACCGGCTGGCCCCTGAGGCCCTTCCATCGCCAGCATGCCCTGCGCGCCGGCCTCAACGAGCTGCGCACCGGGTCGATGCACAGCGGCCTCGACATCCAGGGCCGCAACGGCCAGGCGGTCTACGCGATCCAGGGCGGCGTGGCCAAGGTGACGCCCCAGGGCGTCGACACCAACGTCCAGGTTGGGCGCTTCGTCTACTTCCACCTGCGCCCGTGGGTGCGCACGGGCCAGTACGTGAGCCCCTACAGCACCGTGCTCGGGCAGATCCTCACCCCGGCGGGCCACGTCCATCTCACCGACCAGCTCGGGAAGACCGAGCTCAACCCGCTGCGGCCCGGGGGCCGAGTCGTCGGGCCCTGGCACGACACCGAGCCGCCCGTCATCGGGATGCCGGAGTTCCGCTCCGGCGGCGCGGTGGACGTCCGTGTGTACGACCCGCAGTCCTTCACGGTGCACACCACCTACTGGACGCCCGTGCTCGCGCCCGCGGCGCTCGCCTACCGCGTCTACAGCGCCCGCGGCCGCCGGCGCACCGGGCTGCGCTGGGCTCTGCGCGGGACGCACGTCTACCCGTTCTCCCTTCGCAACCGCGTCTACGCGCCCGGTGCCCGCGGGGGCGGATGGGTGTGCTTCGGCTACCACCCCCGCTGCACGCCGAACTGGCACTACCACCTCGCGGGCGGCCTCGCCCCCCGCCTGCCCCGCCTCCGCCCGGGCCTGTACCGGCTCACGATCTACGCGTGGGACTGGGCGGGCAACGTGACCGCGCGCGACGAGCGGTTCGTCGCCCAGTAGCGCCTGGCGCCCCGGCGGGTGAGCCGTCGCAGGGGTGGCGGCGCGCCGTAATCGCCGCTACACTGCGCCGCGACCGGCCTATAGCCGTAGCCGTCCAAGGCAGGCGACCGCGCCACATACGTGGTTCGCCCGGACGGGGTCCGTGAGAGCCGGTCGCCCACCCAGGGGGCGTCAGCCTGCTGTGCTATCTTGGCTGGCCGCACTTCGTGCGCCCGTTCCGCCCTGTATACCGCTCGATCCCGAGGAGCCCCCGTGGCCGCAGTTGATGCTCCGCGGACGCGCCGTAGCTTCGCGCGTCTGGACAAGGTTCTTGAAGTTCCCAACCTCATCGATATTCAGCGCCGCTCGTTCACGTGGCTGACCGACGCCAAGTCCGGCGGCCTGCGCGAGACGATCGACGACATCACGCCGATCGAGGACTACACCGGCAACCTGGCCGTCGACTTCGGTGAGTTCAAGTTCGACGACCCCGTGGCTCCCATCGAGGAGTGTCGCGAGAAGGACCTCACCTACGCGCGACCCCTGAACGTGACCGTCGCCTTCGTCAACCGCGAGACGGGCGAGATCCGCGAGCAGCAGGTCTTCATGGGCGATTTCCCCTGGATGACCGACTGGGGCACGTTCATCATCAACGGCACCGAGCGCGTGGTCGTCACGCAGCTCGTGCGCTCCCCCGGCGCCTATGTGATGGAGCCCAAGGACGCCGAGAAGCAGGTCTTCATCGCCAACCTCATGCCGGCGCGCGGCTCCTGGCTGGAGCTGGAGATCGACAAGAAGGGCAAGGTCTTCGTCCGCATCGACCGCAAGCGCAAGCTGCCGGTCACGGTGCTCCTGCGGGCCATGGGCTACGAGTCCGACGAGGAGATCCTCAAGCTCTTCGACGACTCGCTCTACGTCCGCAACACGATCGCCGCCGACGCCGAGGGCACCAAGACCGAGGAGGGCGCCCTCATCGAGCTGTTCAAGAAGCAGCGCCCCGGCGAGCCGCCGAGCGTCGACAACGCGCGGGCCCTGCTCAACCAGCTCTTCTTCGATCCCAAGCGCTACGACCTGACCCGGGTCGGCCGCTACAAGCTCAACAAGCGCCTGGGCCTGGAGATCGACCTCGACACGCGCGTGCTCACGCGCGAGGACATCATCGCCCTGATCAAGGAGCTCGTGACGCTCCCGCGCGACCTCGGCCTGCCCGAGGAGCCCGACGAGGAGGTCAAGGACTTCGCGGCGGAGGCGCTGATGATGCCCCGCGAGCCGATCGAGGACCGCCTCGACGAGTACGAGGACTTCGGCAACCGGCGCCTGCGCACGGTCGGCGAGCTCATCCAGGAGGCGTTCCGCGTCGGCCTGTACCGAATGGAGCGCGTCGTGCGCGAGCGCCTCACCACCGAGGACGCCGACACGATCACGCCCCAGACGATCGTGAACATCCGCCCCGTGGTGGCGGCCCTGAAGGAGTTCTTCGGCTCCAGCCAGCTCTCGCAGTTCATGGACCAGACGAACTCGCTGGCCGGCCTCACGCATCGCCGCCGCCTCTCGGCGCTCGGCGCGGGCGGTCTGACGCGCGAGCGCGCGCCCATCGAGGTGCGCGACGTCCATCCGACCCACTACGGCCGCATGTGTCCGATCGAGACGCCGGAGGGCCCGAACATCGGCCTGATCGGGTCCCTGTCGTCCTTCGCCACCGTGTCGGAGTTCGGCTTCGTCGAGACGCCCTACCGCGTGGTCAAGGATGGCGTCGTCACCAACGACGTCGTCCGCCTCGACGCCACCGAGGAGGAGGACAAGGTCATCGCCCAGGCCAACACGCCGCTGGACGAGAAGACCGGCAAGCTCAAGGGTCCCGACGTCCTGTGCCGCACCCAGGCCGGGCAGTACGTGACCGTCAAGCCCAAGGACGTGGACCTGATGGATGTCTCTCCCGACCAGATCTGGTCGGTGGCGACGGCCATGATCCCCTTCCTCGAGCACGACGACGCGAACCGCGCCCTGATGGGCTCGAACATGCAGCGCCAGGCCGTGCCGCTGCTCAAGACCGAGGCCCCGCTGATCGGGACCGGAATGGAGCGGCGCGCCGCGCTCGACACCGGGCGACGTCATCCTCGCCGACAACGCCGGGACCGTCGCTTCGGTCGACGCCGAGCAGATCGTCGTCGAGGGCAAGGAGAAGGACACCTACGACCTCCAGAAGTTCATGCGCTCCAACCAGGGGACGCTCATCCACCAGAAGCCGCGCGTGGTCACCGGCCAGAAGGTCAAGGCCGGCGAGGTGCTGGCCGACGGGGCGTCCACCAGCCAGGGCGAGATGGCGCTGGGCAAGAACCTGCTCGTCGCCTTCATGTCCTGGGAGGGCTACAACTTCGAGGACGCGATCATCATCTCGCGCCGCATCGTCCAGGACGACGAGCTCTCCTCGATCCACATCGAGGAGTACGAGATCGACGCCCGCACGACGAAGCTGGGCGACGAGGAGATCACGCGCGACATCCCGAACCGCTCGGAGGAGTCGCTGCGCAACCTCGACGACCGCGGCATCGTCCGCATCGGCGCCGAGGTCGATTCCGGCGACCTGCTCGTCGGCAAGGTCACGCCGAAGGGCGAGACCGAGCTGACGGCGGAGGAGAAGCTGATCCGCGCGATCTTCAAGGAGAAGGCGCGCGAGGTCCGCGACACCTCGCTCAAGGTGCCCCACGGCGAGGGCGGCGTCGTGATCGACGTCAAGACCTTCTCGCGCGACAACGGCGACGACCTGCCGCCCGGGGTCAACGACCTCGTGCGGGTGTTCGTGGCCAAGAAGCGCAAGATCGCCGAGGGCGACAAGCTCGCCGGCCGCCACGGCAACAAGGGCGTCATCTCCAAGATCGTCGACGAGCAGGACATGCCGTTCCTCGAGGACGGCACCCCCGTCGACGTGATCCTCAACCCGCTCGGCGTGCCGAGCCGCATGAACCTCGGCCAGATCCTCGAGACGCATCTCGGGTGGGTCGCGGCCAACGGCTGGTACGACGACGGCTCCCAGGCGCGCAAGGAGGCGGAGGGCGACAGCGGCCGCGTCTACGTGGCCACGCCCGTCTTCGACGGCGCGACCGTCGAGGACGTCGACGAGGCGCTCGTGCGCTGGCAGGACGAGCACGAGGGCCGCATCAAGATGGAGGTCGACAAGTCCGCGCGCCCCGGCGCCCGGGCCAGCGGCAAGCTGATGCTGTTCAACGGCCGCACGGGTGAGCCCTTCGAGGAGAGGGTCACCGTCGGCCACATGTACATCCTCAAGCTGCTGCACCTCGTCGACGACAAGATCCACGCCCGCTCGACCGGCCCGTACTCGCTCGTCACCCAGCAGCCGCTGGGCGGCAAGGCGCAGTTCGGCGGCCAGCGCTTCGGCGAGATGGAGGTGTGGGCGCTCGAGGCCTACGGCGCCGCGTACACCCTCCAGGAGATGCTCACGATCAAGTCCGACGACACGGTCGGGCGCGTCAAGGCCTACGAGGCGATCGTCAAGGGCGAGAACATCGCCGAGCCGAGCATCCCCGAGTCGTTCAAGGTCCTGCTCAAGGAGATGCAGTCGCTGGCGCTCGACGTCAACGTCGTCTCCGAGGAGGGCCAGCGCGCGGAGCTGCGCGAGGAGGACGACGACCTGCTCAGGGCCGCCGAGGAGCTGGGCATCGACCTCAGTGGCGTGCGCGCCACCGACGGCAAGGCCGCCGACGAGGACGTCGAGAAGGAGGAGTCCGAGGACGAGGTCGCCGCCGAGTCCGAGGACACCGAGCCCACGCCCGACGAGGAGGCGGTGGCCGAGCTGGCCTCCGACGACCTCGAGACCGTCGAAGAGGAGTAGGCCACATCACCATCCCCACCCCCACCGCTAGCCAAGGAAACGCATGATCGACATCAACAACTTCGACGCCATCGAGATCGGGCTCGCCGCCTCCAAGCAGATCCGCTCCTGGAGCTCGGGCGAGGTCACGAAGCCCGAGACGATCAACTACCGCACCCTCAAGCCCGAGAAGGACGGCCTGTTCTGCGAGCGCATCTTCGGTCCGACCAAGGACTGGGAGTGCTACTGCGGGAAGTACAAGCGGGTCCGTTACAAGGGCATCGTCTGCGAGCGCTGCGGCGTCGAGGTCACCCGGTCCAAGGTGCGCCGTGAGCGCATGGGCCACGTCGACCTCGCCGCCCCCGTGAGCCACATCTGGTTCTTCAAGGGCGTCCCCAGCCGCATCGGCTACCTGCTCGACATGGCTCCCAAGGAGCTCGAGAAGGTCCTGTACTTCGCCGCCTCGATCGTCACCTGGGTCGACGACGACGCGCGCGAGAAGGACGTCAAGAAGCTCGAGAAGGAGATCAACAAGGTCCTCGACTCCTACGCGCAGGAGAAGGAGGAGCGCATCAAGGAGCTCGACGAGTCGCTCTCGCGGCGCCGCGCGCACCTGGAGTCCGGCAAGCAGACCGGCTTCTCCGACGAGGACCATCTGTGGGCCGACTCGCTCGACGTCAACGTCAAGAAGCTCTCCGACGACGAGCGCGAGAAGCTGATCAAGGAGCTGGAGAAGGGCTTCCAGGCCGACAAGGACGACACCGAGGCCTACATCGAGGACGCCGCCGAGCGCATGCGTCAGGTGTGGGAGCTGTTCCAGACGATGAAGCCCAAGGACGTCGTCAACGACGAGACCCTGTTCCGCGAGCTCAAGGAGCGCTTCGGCTCGCCCTACGGCTTCGGGGAGTACTTCAAGGGCGGCATGGGCGCCGAGTCGGTGCGCGACCTGCTCGAGCAGGTCGACCTCGACGACGAGCGCACCGAGCTCGAGGACACGATCAAGACCTCCAAGGGCCAGAAGCAGGCCCGCGCGGTCAAGCGCCTGAAGGTCGTCAGCGCCTTCATCAACTCCGGCAACCGCCCGGAGATGATGGTGCTGGAGGCCGTGCCGGTGATCCCGCCGGAGCTGCGTCCGATGGTCCAGCTCGACGGCGGTCGCTTCGCCACGTCCGACCTCAACGACCTCTACCGGCGCGTCATCAACCGCAACAACCGCCTCAAGCGCCTGCTCGACCTCGGCGCGCCCGAGATCATCGTCAACAACGAGAAGCGGATGCTGCAGGAGGCCGTCGACGCCCTGTTCGACAACGGCCGCCGCGGCCGTCCCGTGACCGGCCCGGGCAACCGGCCGCTCAAGTCGCTCAGCGACATGCTCAAGGGCAAGCAGGGCCGCTTCCGCCAGAACCTGCTGGGCAAGCGCGTCGACTACTCGGGCCGCTCGGTCATCGTGGCCGGCCCGTCGCTGCGCCTGCACCAGTGCGGCCTGCCGAAGCTCATGGCGCTCGAGCTGTTCAAGCCGTTCATCATGGCCCGGCTGGTCGAGCGCAAGTCGGCGCAGAACATCAAGGCGGCCAAGAAGATGGTCGACTCGATGATCCCCGAGGTGTGGGACGTGCTCGAGGAGGTCATCCACGAGCACCCCGTGCTCCTCAACCGCGCGCCGACGCTCCACCGCCTGGGCATCCAGGCGTTCGAGCCGGTGCTGGTCGAGGGCAAGGCGATCCAGGTGCACCCGCTGGTCTGCCACGCCTTCAACGCCGACTTCGACGGGGACCAGATGGCGGTCCACCTGCCGCTGTCGGCCGAGGCTCAGGCCGAGGCGCGCATTCTCATGCTCTCCTCGAACAACATCCTGTCGCCGGCCCACGGCTCCCCGCTGGCCACGCCGACGCAGGACATGATCCTCGGGACCTACTACCTCACCTACGGCGAGGAGCCCGACCAGCTGGCCTCGCTCCAGGACAAGCTGGCGGCCGGCTCGTGGCCGAAGGGCCGCCCGCGGCCGCACGTGTTCCGCACCGCCCAGGAGGCCGAGCTCTCCTACGAGCACGGCCACGTGAAGCTGCACGACGTCGCGGAGTACCGCAACAACAAGGAAGAGGGCGGCCACATCCTCACGACGGTCGGCCGCATCATCTACAACGACCGCATCAAGCGCGCGCTGGGCGAGGCGATGGGCGCCGGCTTCGACCTGACGGACTACGAGTTCGTCAACCGGTCGATGAAGAAGCGCGACTGCACCCAGGTCGTCGATGAGCTCGTGCAGAAGTACGGCGCGGCCTCGATCGCCCAGGTGCTCGACGCCTTCAAGGACATCGGGTTCCGCTACGCCACCCTGGCGGGGATCACGATCTCCAAGAACGACGTCGTGGTGCCGCCCGACAAGCAGGCGATCCTCGACCGGTACCAGTCCGAGGTCAACGACGTCGAGGAGTCCTACGACACCGGTCTCATCACCCAAGAGGAGCGCCACCAGTCGGTGACCGACAAGTGGCAGGAGGCCACCGACGAGGTCGGCCGCGAGATGGAGGCGAACCTCGATCGCCTGAACCCCATCTACATGATGGCCAACTCCGGCGCCCGCGGATCGTTCAAGCAGATCCGGCAGCTCGCCGGAATGCGCGGCGTCATGGCCAACCCGAAGGGCGAGTACATCGAGCGTCCGATCAAGTCCAACTTCATCGAGGGACTGTCGGTGCTCGAGTACTTCATCTCCACCCACGGCGCCCGCAAGGGGCTGGCCGACACGGCTCTGCGCACGGCCGACTCCGGCTATCTGACGCGTCGTCTCGTCGACGTCGCGCAGGACGTGATCATCCGCCAGGACGACTGCAAGACCAAGGAGCACATCCGCATGCCGGTGCTCGGTCCCGACGGGGAGATCAACCCGAACCTCGTCGGCCGCGCCGCCGCCGTGGACATCAAGACCAAGCGCGGCCGCGTCCTCGTGGACAAGGGGGCGGAGATCGACCGCCACCACCTCGAGGAGCTGCGCGAGGCCGACCTCAAGGCCGAGCCCGGTGACGAGGGGCCCGCGGTCCCGGTGCGCTCGGTGCTCAAGTGCGAGGCTCCGACCGGCGTGTGCCAGGCCTGCTACGGCCGCGCGATGGCCACGGGAGCCACGGCGCAGATCGGCGACGCGGTCGGCATCATCGCCGCGCAGTCGATCGGCGAGCCGGGCACGCAGCTGACCATGCGGACCTTCCACACCGGCGGTGTCGCCGGCGCGGACATCACCCATGGTCTCCCCCGCGTGGTGGAGCTGTTCGAGGCGCGCAAGCCCAAGGGCCTGGCCAAGATGGCTCCGGTCGACGGCAAGGTGACCGTCGAGCGCTCCGACCGCGACCTCAAGGTGATCATCACCGACAAGGCGGGCGAGGAGCACAAGGAGACGTTCCCGCTGCGGACCATCCTGCTCGTCGACGACGGGCAGAAGGTGGAGCAGGGGACCCAGCTCAACGAGGGCTCCCTGTATCCGGCCGACATCCTCGACCACGGCGGCAAGACGCCCGTCGAGCGCCGGACCAAGGCCGAGCTGTACATGGTCAGCGAGGTCCAGAAGGTCTACAAGTCACAGGGCGTCGACATCAACGACAAGCACATCGAGCTGATCGTGCGTCAGATGCTGAAGAAGACGCGGGTCGACCAGAAGGGCGACACCGACTACCTGCCGGGCCAGTTCGTGGACCGTCAGGAGCTGCTCGCGCGCAACGCCGAGGTCAAGAAGGCCAAGGGCGAGCAGGCCCAGTACGAGGAGATCGTGCTGGGGATCACGAAGGCCTCGCTGAACACGGACTCGTTCCTGTCGGCGGCCTCCTTCCAGGAGACGACGAAGGTCCTCACCGACGCCGCCCTGGAGGGCAAGATCGACCGGCTCAACGGCCTCAAGGAGAACGTGATCATCGGCAAGCTCATCCCGGCCGCCACGGGGCTCAAGCGCTACCGGCGGATCGAGATCGAGCCGTCCGAGCCGCTCCCGCGGGCCATGGACGACGTCGGGCTGCTCGACCAGGACGAGCTGGCCGCCGAGCTCGGGCTCGACGGCGGCGAGAGCCTGCAGGGCTTCGGCGCCTCGTTCGAGTCCGATCTCGAGGCTCTCTCGGAGATCGGCACCGGCGACGACAACGGCGAGGGCTTCGCCGAGGAGCTGGCCTCGCTCGACGTCCCCGAAGACGCCTCGGGGAACGGCGAGAAAAAATAGCTAACGCGGCAACTCCGCGGCCCACGTCAGCAGTTGCTCGACGTGGGTCGCGGTGATGCCCTCGTGCGGCTGCGCCGTGACCAGCAGCGTGGGTCCGGGGCGCGCCTTCGCCCAGGCCGAGCAGCCCGCATGATCGTCGTCGATCCAGGCCAGGGGCCGGTCGGCGCCCACATGGGCCTCGATGGCGTCCAGTTTCCAGTGGCGCGACTCCGTGCCGGGCGACCCATCGAATGTCAGGTGATGCAGCAGAGTGGGTAGGGATAGAGCATGGACCAGGTACTCGTTGGCCCGCTCCTCCCAGCCGGTGCACCAGACGAGCTCGAAATGCTCCGAAAGGGCCCGCAGGTGCTCGCCGGCCGTGGACGAAAGGTAATGCGGGATGCCGTCTACCGAAAGGAACGCGCCCGCTGGACGTTTGTCCATGTGGAAGCCAAACAGGGAGATGACCCCGTCCACATCGACAAGCAGCACCGGAAGTTGGCTATTTGCGGGCAGTTTCATGTGTCATCCGTTACGCGACCGGGTTGTGGGGAACCCGCTACGGTGTCCAATCTCCGCGTGGGCTTTAAGCGCCCCGGCGGTGGCGCCGATAGGGGTACAGACCGGCGCCGTCGTCAAGGCCCTACGGCACGGAAACCTCATCGAACAGCATGACGCTTGAAATCGGCATCCTGCTCGCGCTCGCCTGCGCGTTCGCCACGAACCTCGGCTTCCTTTACAAGTACCGGGGCGCGTGCGCTGCACCCTCAGTCGACGTGCGGCACCCACTGCGCTCAGCCAAGGCGCTCTTTACGTCGAAATGGTTCGCCATCGGCATGGGCGTTGCCGTGGGCGCGTGGATCCTCCACGTGGCCGCGATGGCGATCGCGCCGATCTCCGTCGTCCAGGCGGTCCTGTCCGGCGGCGTCGTGCTCCTCGCGGTCATGGCCGAGCGGCTGTTCGGCTTCGAGGTCGGCCCGCGCCAGTGGCTGGGCGTCGGCTTCACCGCGCTCGGACTCTTCGCTCTGGTGCTGACCCTGCCGCACTCCACCGGCGCGCACTCGCACTTCTCGCTCACCGGCATGATCGCCTTCGAGGGCGGCCTCGTCGGGGTCGGCGCCCTGCTCATCATGGGCAAGCACATCGGCGGTCCGGCCGAGCACCACGGCGTCATGCTGGGCGCCGCCTCGGGCGTGCTGTTCGGCGTGTCCGACATCTCGATCAAGGCCATCACCGGCCTCGTCGGCCAGTCCGGCGCCGCCGGCTTCCTCACCCCGTGGCTCCTCGTCGCCGCGGCCGCCTCGGTCGCCGCCTTCTACGCCTCCGCCCGCGGCCTCCAGGACGGCGACGCCGTCCCGGTGATCGCGTGCACGGGGACCGCGGCCAACGTGGCCACGATCGCCGGCGGGATCATCGTCTTCGGCGATCCCCTGCCCGGCGACGCGCTCGGCGTCATCGTCCAGGTCGCCGCGTTCACGGTGATCTGCGTCGCCGCGGCGCTCACCCCGGCGCCCATCCGGGCGGCGGAGAGCACCGCTCCGGCCGCTGCGTAGCGCCGCGTCGCTTAGAAAACGACCCATCGAGGGCGGGCTCGAAGCGGGGCCGAAGCACGAGTGCGAATTGACTCCCTCCTGGGTAGTCAACCCGCTCTCGTCGCCCCGAGCGGCTCCGAACCACCCCCTCGATGCCGCCGTTCTCGCGGTCGGACCTGCAGCTCTAGCCCGAGCTGCCCTCCAGCAACACCCGAGCCACCTGCTCCGGGTCGTCCCACGTCGGGACGTGACCGCATCCGCGCAACGTCACGTGCCGCGCGCCCGGCACGGCGCGCCGCGCGCGCTCGGCCTGGCGTGGCAACAGCAGCCGGTCGCGCTGCGCCCAGGCGATGGTCACCGGGCAGGGCAGCGGGCCGTCCGGCACGAAGCGCCAGCGGCGATAGCCGTCCAGCGCGGGGCGCACGCCCGGGCTGCGGCCGAGGTTTCGCGTGGCGCCTATCGACTCCTCCGCGGTCATGCGCCACGGGCGCCCGGCGAGCTGCGCCGAGGTGAGCGTTCGACCGACCGGGTTCCCGAGGATGAGCGGGGCGACCGGCTCGAGCGCCCGTGCCGCCGTGGCGGCGAAGACGATCGAGCGCCGGCAGAACTCGGCCTCCTTCGGCGTCCAGAAGCCGATCGGCGAGAGCGCGGTGACGGAGAGCGCGCGGCCGCGGGCCCCCAGGACCAGGGCGATCCCGCCGCCCAGGGAGTTGCCCGCGATGTGCGCCCGGCCGACACCCAGCTCGTCGAGCAGCTCCTCGATGACGTCGGCGTAGCGCTCCGGCGTGACCACCGCCTCGGGTAGCGGCGCGGATTCCCCATGGCCCGGCAGGTCTGGCGCGATGACGTCGCGCTCGGCGGCCAGGCGGTCGAGCACGGGATGCCACATCTGGAGCTGGCTGCCGGTGCCGTGAACGAGGACGAGCGGCTCCCCCCGGCCGCGGCGTTCGTAGGCGAGGGCCATGGGCGCGCGAGCCTACCCCTTCGACGCACCGTACAAGCGCGTGACGCCTGTCTGGTTGCCAGGCGGGCCGATCCAGCGCTACCGTTGTACGCAAAGGCGTATCGAAACGACCAAAGGAAGGGAGGTCGACATGGCGACGACCGAGCAGGCCGTGACGCAGGGCAGCCTTCAGGAGCTGGCCAAGCGCCATCTCTGGATGCACTTCACTCGGCTGGGGGCCTACGCCGACCACGACGTCCCGATCATCGTCCGCGGGGAGGGCTGCCACGTCTGGGACGAGAAGGGCAACCGCTACTTCGACGGCCTGTCCGCTCTCTTCTGCGTGAACATCGGCCACGGCCGGGCCGACGTCGCCCAGGCGGGCGCCGACCAGGCCAAGGACCTGGAGTTCTTCACCAACTGGTCCTACGCGCACCCGCCCGCCATCGAGCTGGCCGCGCGCATCGCCAATCTCGCGCCCGGTGACCTGAACCGCGTGTTCTTCACCAGCGGCGGCAGCGAGGCCGTCGAGTCCGCGATCAAGCTCTCGCGCCAGTACCACAAGCTCACCGGCAACCCGAACAAGACGAAGATCGTCGCCCGCGAGATCGCCTACCACGGGACGTCGCTGGGCGCCCTGTCGGCGACCGGGATCACGCCCCTGCGCGAGCCGTTCGAGCCGCTGACGCCGGGCGGCGTTCACGTGCCCAACACGAACACGTTCCGCCTGGCGCGCGGGATGGTCAGCGAGGCCGACCTGGCCGAGGCCGTGGCGCGACAAGATCGAGTTCGAGGGCCCGGACACGGTGGCCGCCGTGATCATGGAGCCGGTGCAGAACGCCGGCGGGTGCTTCACCCCGCCCGAGGGCTACTGGCAGCGCGTGCGCGAGATCTGCGACGAGTACGACGTCCTGCTGATCTCCGACGAGGTCATCTGCTCGTGGGGCCGCCTCGGCCACTGGTTCGGGGCCCAGCGCTACGACTACCTGCCCGACCTCATCACGACGGCGAAGGGGATCACCAGCGCCTACGCGCCGATGGGCGCAGTCATCGCCTCCGATCGCGTGGCGGAGCCGTTCCTCCAGGGTCAGAACAGCTTCGTCCACGGGTTCACGTTCGCCGGCCACCCGATCTCGTGCGCGGTTTCGATGGCCAACATCGACGTGATGGAGAACGAGGGCATTCTCGAGAACGTGCGCGCCCACGAGGGCGAGTTCCGCGCCATGCTCGAGTCGCTGCGCGACATTCCGATCGTCGGCGACGTCCGTGGCGCGGGCTACTTCCACGCCATCGAGCTGGTCAAGGACCGCGACCGGCCGGGAGAGTCCGGCCGCGGCTCGAGCGCTGGCGGCGAGGCCTACGGGCAGTTCTCCGCCGAGGAGTCCGAGACCCTGCTGCGCGGCTTCCTCTCCGGGGAGCTGTTCAAGCGCGGGCTGATCTGCCGCGCCGACGACCGCGGCGACCCGGTGGTGCAGCTCTCGCCGCCGCTCATCGCCGGGCCCGAGGAGTTCGCGGAGATCGAATCCGTCCTGCGGCCGGTCCTCGAGGAGGCCACGGAACGGATGAACGTCGGGGCCTAGGAGTAGGGATGCTCACGGTCCGCGAGCTACTGCGCGAGCTCGACGTCCGCCTCTCCTGCGGGGAGGCCGGGCTCGACGCGCCGGTGCGCTGGGTGCACATCTCCGAGCTGCGCGATCCGACGCCCTGGCTCTCGGGCGGCGAGCTGCTGCTGACCACGGGCATGCAGCTCGACACGGCCAAGCGCCAGCGCGAGTTCGTGGCGCGGCTGGCCGATCACCAGCTCGCCGGGCTCGGGCTGGGGACGGGATTCGCCCACGACGCCGTGCCCAAGGCGATGATCGAGGCGGCCGAGGACCGGGACTTCCCGGTGTTCGAGGTGCCTTACGAGGTCCCGTTCATCGCGATCACGGAGAAGGCGTTCACGCGGCTGGTCAACGAGCAGTACGCGGTGCTCCAGCGCTCGATCGCCGCCCACGAGCGCCTCGAGCAGATCGTCCTCTCCGAGCGAGGCCTCGAGGCGGTCGTGACCGCCCTCGCCACGCTCGTCGGCGGGGCGGCGCTCGTGTTCGACGCCCGCGGCCACCTGCTCGCCCAGCGGCGCTTCCAGCGTCCGCTCGCGGACGAGGTCGTCGATTCGCTCGGCCACGAGCTGCGGTCGCGAACGCGCACCGGCCACCGTCGCGGCTTCGCCCCCGCCGATCCCGACCTGGCCGAGCGCGCGCTGGCGCTGCCGGTGGCGGCCACGGGCGCGCCGATCCGCGACGGCGCCCCGCCCCAGGCGTGGCTCGTGGCGGTCAAGGACAGCGGCGGACTGTCGGAGTTCGACCGCCTCACCCTGCACCAGGCGGTCACGATCATCGCGCTCGAGCTCCTGCGCCACCGGGTGGCCGAGGACACCGAGCGCCGGCTCGCCGGCGACGTGCTGTCCGACCTCGTGAGCGGCGAGCTGTCCGGCGTCGAGCTCGCGCGCCGCCTGGAGCCGTTCGGGATCCGCGACCGGGCCGCCGCTCTCGTCCTCGCCCCGGCGGGGCTCAACGGCGGGCCGGGTGTCTCCGCGGCGGCCTGCGAGGCCGCCCTGGCCGGAGCGCTGCGCGACGAGGCGGCGGGCGGGCTCGTGGCCTGGGCGGGCGCCTACGTGTGCGCGCTGCTCCCCGACGGCGACGAGGACGACCTCTTCGGCCTGGCCGAGCGCGTGGCCGAGCGGATGCGGACCGAGCTCGACGCCGCCGTCTCGATCGGGGCCGGCCGCGCCGTGCCGGCGGGCGAGGCCCGACGCTCCTTCCACGAGGCGCGCTGCGCGCTCGAGGCGCAGGCCCTGGCCGGCAGCGGCAACGGAGCCGGCGCGGCGAGCGGGGTCGCGACCTACCGCGACCTGGGCTCCTTCCAGCTGCTGCTGTCGCTCCAGGACGAGCAGGCCCTGCGGCTGTTCTGCGACTCGATCCTCGGGCCGATCGAGAACGGCGAGGGCCACTACGGCGGCGAGCTGATGCGCTCGCTCGAGGCGTTCATCGAGTGCAACGGGCAGTGGGAGCGGGCGGCCCGACGCCTGTACTGCCACCGCCACACGCTGCGCTACCGGATCCGCAAGGTGGAGGAGCTGACGGGCCGCGACCTGGCCAGCGCGCGCGACCGGATCGAGTTCTGGCTCGCCCTGCGGGGTCGCGAGCTGGTGCCATGAGGGTCGCCGTCCTCGGGGCCGGCGGCACCATCGCGCCGGCGATCGTGCGCGACCTGGCGGAGAGCGAGGAGTTCGAGTCGCTCGTGCTGCTCGATCTCGACGGCTCGCGCGCCCGCGCCGTGGCCGACGCCCACGGCGCCGGCAAGGCGACCGCCGCCGCGGTGGACGCCTCCGACCCCCAGGCCCTCGTGTTCGCGTTGGAGGGATGTGGCCTGCTCGTCAACGCCGCGTCCTACCGGATCAACCTGCGGGCGATGGACGCGTGCGCGGCGTCCGGCTGCTCGTACATCGACCTCGGCGGGCTCTATCACCTGACCGGCGACCAGCTCGCGCGGTCCGCGGAGTTCGAGGAACGCGGCCTGCTCGCCGTGCTCGGGGCGGGCGCGGGCCCGGGAAAGACCAACGTGATGGCCGCGCGCGCGGCGCGCGACCTGGACGCCGTCGAAGCCGTCCGCTGCGCCTCCGCCGGCCTGGACGCCGATCCCCCGCCGGGGCTGTCGACCCCCTACGCCGTGCGGACCCTGATCGACGAGCTCACCGTGCCACCGGTCGTCGTGCGCGACGGCGTGGCCACCGAGGTGGAGCCGATGACCTCAGGCGGGCGGATTCCCTTCCCCGACCCGGTCGGCGAGCGCGACTCTCTCTACACGCTGCACTCGGAGGTGCGCACCCTGCCGGAGAGCCTCGGCGCGAGCGAGTGCGACTTCCGCCTGTCCCTGGCCCCGCAGGTCCTCGAGGCGCTCACGGAGCTGCGCGGGCGCCCGGCCGAGGAGATCGCCGCGCTGCGCCCCGAGCCGCCGTCGCCGCGCACCTACTCGGCCCAGCACGTCGAGGTGCGCGGCGAGCGCGACGGCGCGCCCGCCGTCGTGGCGGTGACCGCCCTGACCGTCCCCCACGGGGCGTGGGGCCTGGGCGGCGGGATCGTCTCCACGGCGGCTGTGGCTGCGGCCGCCGCCCGTCTCTACGCGCGCGGGCGCATTCCCCGCACGGGGGCGTACCCCCCGGAGCGCTGCCTGGACTTCGAGGACCTGGCCGCGGAGCTCGAGCCGCGGGGCTGCACGTTCGAGATCACGACCACGGAAAGCGAGGTTGCCGCATGAAGGTCGGCGTCCCCACGGAGATCAAGGCCGACGAGTACCGCGTCGCCCTGACGCCCACCGGCGTGCGCGAGCTCGTCGACTCCGGCCATGAGGTCGTGCTTCAGCACGGCGCCGGCGAGGGCTCGGCGATCGATGACTCCCGCTACGTCGAGCAGGGCGCGACGATCGTGCCGGACGCCGACGCCGTGTTCGACGAGGCGCAGCTGATCGTCAAGGTCAAGGAGCCCCAGGCCGAGGAGGTCGAGCGCCTGCGTCCCCACCACACGCTCTTCACCTACCTGCACCTCGCGCCCGATCCCGAGCTGACGAAGGGCCTCGTCGCGTCGGGCGCGACCTGCATCGCCTACGAGACGGTCGAGGACGCCCACGGCCGGCTGCCGCTGCTCGCCCCGATGTCTGAGGTGGCGGGCAAGATCGCCACCCAGGCCGGCGCGTTCATGCTCGAGAAGCCTCTGGGCGGGCGCGGGGTCCTGCTGGGCGGGGTGCCGGGCGTGGCCGCGGCCAACGTGCTCGTCATCGGCGGCGGCGTGGTCGGGATGAACGCGGCCTTCATCGCGATCGGCATGGAGGCCGACGTGTTCGTGTTCGACCGCAACGTCGATCGCCTGCGCGAGCTGGACGTCATCTTCGGCGGGCGCTGCTCCACCGTCTTCTCCTCGACCCTGGAGATCGAGGAGCGGCTGCCGACCGCCGACCTGGTCATCGGCGCCGTCCTGATCCACGGCGCGAAGGCGCCCCACGTGGTCACGCGCGAGCAGCTCAAGCGCATGAAGCCGGGCGCGGTGCTGGTCGACGTGTCGATCGACCAGGGCGGCTGCTTCGAGACCTCGCGGCCGACCACCCACTCCGAGCCGACCTACGAGGTCGAGGGCGTCACGCACTACTGCGTCACGAACATGCCGGGCGCGGTGCCGATCACCTCGACCTACGCCCTCACCAACGCCACGCTTCCCTACATCAACGCCCTGGCCCGCGACGGCGTGCACGGGGCCGTGGCGGCTCTGCCCGGCTTCAAGCGGGGCGTCAACGTGGCCGCCGGCGCGGTCACCTACCTACCGGTCGCCGAGGCCACGGGTCTGGAGTACCGCGACGTCGACGAGGCGCTCTCGGCGGTCCCGGCCGCCTGACTTCTCTATCATCGTCCGCCGCATGCCGACCACCAGCCAACTCGTGCGCATGGGCCGCAAGGCTCCCTCCAAGAAGCTCGCCACCCCGGGCCTGAAGTCGGGCAAGGGGCGCAAGCGCCGCGTGGCCGCGCCGCAGCGGCGCGGAGTGTGCACGCGCGTGTACACGATCACCCCGAAGAAGCCGAACTCTGCGCTGCGCAAGGTCGCGCGCGTCCGGCTGACCAACGGGATGGAGGTCGGCGCCTACATCCCCGGTGAGGGGCACAACCTTCAGGAGCACTCCGTCGTGCTGGTGCGCGGCGGCCGCGTCAAGGACCTGCCGGGGTTCCGGTACAAGGTCGTGCGCGGGACGCTCGACGCCTCCGGCGTGAGCGGCCGCAAGAAGGGTCGCTCCCAGTACGGCGTCAAGAAGTAGCGGTCGATGCGCCGTAACCAGGCCGAGACCCGCACGATCGAGCCCGACGCGCTGCACCGCTCGCGGCTCGTCCAGCAGGTCGTCAACAAGGTGATGCTCGACGGCAAGAAGTCCACCTCCGAGCGGATCGTCTACGACGCCCTCGGCATCCTCGGCGACAAGACGGGCAAGGACCCGGTCGAGGCGCTGGAGGAGTCGATCAAGGCGCTCACCCCGGTGCTCGAGGTCCGCTCCCGCCGCGTCGGCGGCGCCACCTACCAGGTGCCCGTCGAGGTGCCCCAGCGCCGCGCCAAGACGCTCGCCGTCCGCTGGCTCGTGCAGTTCGCCCGAGCGCGCCGCGAGAAGACGATGGCCCAGCGGTTGGCCAACGAGCTCCTCGACGCCCAGCAGCAGCAGGGCGGCGCCTTCAAGCGCAAGGACGACATCTACCGCATGGCGCAGGCCAACAAGGCCTTCGCGCACTACCGCTGGTAGACGCCACCAGCGACCACTGCTGTCACGCCGCGATCGGCGCCACCGCGTCGACGAACGCGCGGTCCGTCGCGCGCTCGAGGTGCTCGGCGGCGTCGAGGAGGCGTGCCTCCTCGTCCCATGGTGCGAGCAGCTGGAGGCCGGCGGGCATTCCGTCCGCGAGGCCGGCCGGGACCGAGATGCCGGGCACGCCAGCGAGGTTGCCCGGGCAGGCCTGGCGGAGGTTGGGCGGGTCGGCCAGGGAGGTGCCGGAGGGCAGCTCGACCGTCGGGTTCTCGATGAGCGGGGCCGGCGCCGGCGAGGCCGGCCAGGCGATGACGTCGCAGCGCGCGAACGCCGCGGCGAAGGCGCGGCGGATCGCGGCGCGCACCCGGTCCGCGCGCACCAGGGCGACGGCCGGGAAGAGCAGCGACAGCTTCAGCGTCGCCCGGATGAGCGGCTCGGCGTCCTCGATCCACGCGCGCGGGAGCGTGGCGAGCGACTCGGCGGACAGGCGCACCAGCGTCGCCGCGACCGCCTCGGACGTCCACGGCAGCTCCAGCTCGACCGTCTCCCAGCCCGCCGCGTCGAGCGCCTCCCGGCAGCGCGCCGCGACCTCGGGGGCGCAGTCCTCCCAGTAGGGGTCGCGCACGAGGCCCACCCGCAGCCCGGCCCCGTCGCCCTGCCGCCAGCTCGCGTCCGAGCAGGACCGAGGCGAGCAGGCGCGCGTCGGCCGCGTCGCGGCCGAAGACGCCGGGCGCGCTGAAGGTCATGTTGCGCGACGTGTAGCCCTCGCGCGGCGCCGCGCCGAACGTGGTCTTCAGGCCGGTCACCCCGCAGTAGGCCGCGGGCAGCCGGGTCGAGCCCCCGCTGTCGGAGCCGATCGACCCGCCCACCAGGCGAGCCCCGACCGCCGCGGCCGAGCCGCCCGACGAGCCGCCCCCGCAGCGCGCGGGGTCCCACGGGTTGCCGACCGGGCCCCAGATCGAGACCCGCCCCGTCGTCCCCAGACCCAGGTAGTGCATCTGCGCAAGGCCGACGACGACCGCCCCGGCGTCGCGCAGGCGGCGATACGCCCCCGACTCGCCGGCCGGCGTCAGCTCGTGCTCGGTTCCCATACCCGCGCCGCGCCACGGCAGCGCGAACATGTCCTTCACCGTGACCGGCACGCCGTGCAGCGGCCCGGGCGGCGCCTGCGCGAGCATCCGCTCCGCCTCCTCGCGAAACAACTCCGGAGTCGAGTTCAGCTCCCCGTCGCGGGCGGCGAGGCGCCCGAGCGTGGCTTCGAGCAACTCCGCCGGGTCGAGCGACCCCGTGCGGACCGCAGCGGCCTGGGCGGCCAGGCCGAGGTCCTGCGGGTGGCTCACGCCGGCGGTCGCGCCGGGTCGAGCCCGAGCTCGGCGTCCTCGCCGGCCAGGTCGGCCTCCATCAGCGCGCGCAGCGCGGGTCCGTAGACGGCGTCGGCCATCCGCATCAGCTGCAGGTCCTCCTCGCTGACCGGGACGCCCTCTCGCTCCAGGCCCCCGCGCAGGAAGCCCTCCAGCGCGTCCATCACCCGCCCCCGCGGCGGGCTCGGGCCTGAGCGCGGGCGGCGGCGGCCGCGGCGCGCTCCTCCTCGCGCCGGTCGGCCGGGCTCGTCTCGGACTCCGTCTCCTCCTGAGCCGGAGGTGGAGATCCGGGTCGGCGGTCGGGGGCGGTCAACACGAGCCCACCGCCGCCGCTGATGATCAGCAGCGCGGCGCCC
Organism: uncultured Actinomycetes bacterium; assembly: GCA_963842605.1. Classification (GTDB taxonomy): domain Bacteria; phylum Actinomycetota; class Thermoleophilia; order Solirubrobacterales; family Solirubrobacteraceae; genus AC-38. The sequence continues at coordinate 161,321 of CAWJGV010000011.1, read as the reverse complement.
AACGTCTCGAGGTAGAAGCCCACCGCCGGCGAGCCGCTGGCGTTCTCGAACGTCCGGGCCAGCGTGTTCGTCCCGGTGGCGTCCGAGAGGTCGAAGCCGACGGCGATGACCACGGCGATGAGGCCGAGTCCGGCGAGGCCCGTCATCGCGGGCCGGCTGCCGTAGCGCGTCGCCGCGTAGGCGAGCGGAAGGGAGGCCAGTCCGATGATGAGCATCGAGTAGGAGTGGTTCTCGTGGCCCTTCACCGAGCCGTTCGGCACCGTGACGCCCGCGTCGGTGTGGACCTTGAACAGCGTCGTGAAGTCCGACACGACGAGGAGTACGGCACCGATGAAAGCGGCCGCGGCGAGCACCAATCCGAGGGCATCGAGCCCCGAGATCCCGGCCCGGCGGACCCGCGGGCCTCTGCTATCCTGATTCGTCGTTTCGGGGGCTTGCGCGTTCACCTGCGCGCGTCCCCAGACGAGAGCCTCCAACATCGTGGACTCCCGAACGACATAGACGGCTGCACCTCGGCCATACCCACGCCACGAACGGGCCCGAGGGGCCCGTTTTTTTGCCCCGAACCAGCTACCACCACCACTTCACATGTCACGCAAGTTCCCCCTCGAGAAGATCCGGAACATCGGGATCATGGCGCACATCGACGCCGGTAAGACGACGACGACGGAGCGCATCCTCTATTACACCGGACGCACCCACAAGATGGGTGAGGTTCACGAGGGCGCCGCCACCATGGACTGGATGGAGCAGGAGCAGGAGCGCGGCATCACGATCACCTCGGCCGCGACCACAGCCGAGTGGGAGGGCCACCGGATCAACATCATCGACACGCCCGGCCACGTGGACTTCACCGTCGAGGTCGAGCGCTCGCTGCGCGTGCTCGACGGCGCGATCGCGCTGTTCGACTCGGTCGCCGGCGTGGAGCCCCAGTCCGAGACGGTCTGGCGCCAGGCCGACAAGTACCACGTCCCGCGCATCGCCTACATCAACAAGATGGACCGGGTCGGCGCGAACTTCCAGCAGGGCGTGAAGACGATGGTCGACCGCCTCGGCGCGCACCCCGTGCCGATCCAGCTTCCGATCGGCGCCGAGGGCGACTTCCGCGGGATCGTCGACCTGGTGGCCAACAACGCGATCGTCTACGACGACGAGCTCGGCACCCAGGTCAGGATCACCGAGATCCCCGACGAGATGGCCGCCGAGGCCGCGGCCGCCCGCGAGCACCTGCTCGAGGAGGTGTCGCACTACGACGACGAGCTCGTCGAGCTCATCCTCGAGGAGAAGGAGATCCCCGAGCAGCGCCTCAAGGAGGCGATCCGCAAGGCGACGCTCGAGATCAAGCTCACCCCGGTGCTGTGCGGCTCGAGCTTCAAGAACAAGGGCGTGCAGGCGCTGCTCGACGCCGTCATCGCCTACCTGCCGAGCCCGCTCGAGGTCCCGCCCGTCGAGGGCATCGAGCCGGTCAAGGGCGAGGAGGACGGCCGGCCGGCCGTGCGTCACGCCGACGACTCCGAGCCGGCCGCCGCGCTGGCCTTCAAGATCATGGCCGACCCCTACGTCGGCAAGCTCACCTACTTCCGCGTCTACTCCGGGACGCTCTCGGCCGGTGGCCGCGTGCTCAACGTCTCCACCGGCCGCACCGAGCGGGTCGGGCGCATCCTCATGATGCACGCCAACCACCGCGAGGAGGTCGAGGAGGTCTACGCCGGTGACATCGCCGCCGGCGTGGGCATCAAGCAGGTGTCCACCGGCGACACGCTCGCCGCCCCGGACGCCCCGATCAAGCTCGAGACGATCACCTTCCCCGAGCCGGTGATCAAGGTGGCGATCGAGCCGAAGACCAAGGTCGACCAGGAGAAGATGGCCACCGCCCTCGGGCGCCTGGCCGAGGAGGACCCCACCTTCCAGGTCCAGACCAACGAGGAGACCGGCCAGACCGAGATCTCCGGCATGGGCGAGCTGCACCTCGAGGTCCTGGTCGATCGCATGCTGCGCGAGTTCAAGGTCGACGCCAACGTCGGCCGTCCGCAGGTCTCCTACCGCGAGACCGTCCGTGGCGAGGCGCAGAAGGTCGAGGGCAAGTTCGTCCGCCAGACCGGAGGCTCGGGCCAGTACGGCGTGGTCCGCATCGACCTCGAGCCCGCCCCGGGGGAGGGCTTCGACTTCGTCAACAAGATCCGGGGCGGCTCGATCCCGACGGAGTTCATCCCCGCCGTCGAGAAGGGCATCGAGGAGGCGCTGGACAACGGCGTCGTCGCCGGCTATCCGATCGTCGACGTCCGCGTGACGCTCGTGGACGGCAAGTACCACGAGGTGGACTCCTCGGAGGTGGCCTTCAAGGTGGCCGGCTCGATGGCCTTCCAGGAGGCCGTGAAGCGGGCCAAGCCGGTGCTGCTCGAGCCGATCTTCGCGGTCGAGGTCGTCACTCCGGAGGAGTTCGTGGGCGAGGTCATCGGCGACCTCTCGCGGCGGCGCGGCCTGGTCCAGGGCCAGGAGCAGCGCGGAAACGCGATGGTGGTGACGGCGTTCGTGCCGTTGGCCGAGATGTTCGGCTACGCCACCGATCTGCGCACGGTCACGCAGGGGCGTGCCACCTCAACGATGCAGTTCGAGCGCTACGACGAGGTGCCGCCGAACATCGCCGAGAAGATCGTCGAGCAACGGCAAGGCGCCCCGGTCCCGGCTTAGGCTAGATTCTCTTGGTTCGCCCGCAGGCGGACCCCAACACCTGACTTCAAAGGAGCAACGCAAAGTGGCGAAGGAGAAGTTCGAGCGCGACAAGCCGCATGTCAACGTCGGCACGATCGGTCACATCGACCACGGCAAGACGACGCTGACCGCTGCCATCACGCAGGTGCTGGCCGAGACGCAGGGCGGCGAGGCCAAGAGCTTCGAGGAGATCGACAACGCTCCGGAGGAGAAGGAGCGCGGGATCACCATCGCCACCTCCCACGTCGAGTACCAGACGGAGAACCGTCACTACGCGCACGTGGACTGTCCCGGTCACGCCGACTACATCAAGAACATGATCACCGGCGCCGCCCAGATGGACGGCGCCATTCTCGTGGTCAGCGCGGCCGACGGCCCGATGCCCCAGACCCGCGAGCACGTGCTCCTGGCCCGCCAGGTGAACGTGCCCTACATCGTGGTCTTCCTCAACAAGGCCGACATGGTCGACGACCCCGAGCTCCTCGAGCTCGTCGAGGTCGAGGTCCGCGACCTGCTCTCGGAATACGACTTCCCGGGCGACGACATCCCGTTCATCACCGGGTCGGCGCTCAAGGCGCTCGAGGGCGACGAGGAGGCCAAGGCCAAGATCGTCGAGCTCGCCGAGGCTCTGGACAACTACATCCCGGAGCCCGTGCGCGACCTCGACAAGCCGTTCCTCATGCCGGTCGAGGACGTCTTCTCGATCACCGGCCGCGGCACCGTCGCGACCGGCCGTATCGAGCAGGGCATCGTCAACACCGGCGACACGGTCGAGATCGTCGGCGTCAAGGACACGACCAACACCGTCGTCACCGGCGTCGAGATGTTCCGCAAGATCCTCGACCAGGGCCAGGCGGGCGACAACGTCGGCTGCCTGCTTCGCGGCACCAAGCGCGAGGACATCGAGCGCGGCCAGGTGCTCTGCAAGCCCAAGTCGATCACCCCGCACACCAAGTTCAAGGCCGAGGTGTACGTCCTCAAGAAGGAAGAGGGCGGGCGCCACACGCCGTTCTTCACCGGCTACCGGCCGCAGTTCTACTTCCGTACGACCGATGTCACCGGGGTGGCCAACCTCCCCGAGGGCACCGAGATGGTCATGCCCGGGGACAACGTGCAGATGGACGTCGAGCTGATCGTGCCCATCGCCATGGACCAGGGCCTTCGGTTCGCGATCCGCGAGGGCGGCCGCACGGTCGGCTCGGGCGTCGTGACCGAAGTCATCGAGTAATCGCCGACGGCCGCCCCTCTGGCGGCCGTCGACACGAAACAAGGATCAGATACGACCACAGGGGCGGGTCCCCGTAGGTAAGGGACTCGCCCTCATCGCGCCAGAAGGCAACCCGTTGGCAGCAATCGCCCAAAACAAGATCAGGATCCGGCTCAAGTCCTACGACACCTCGGCCATCGAGACGGCGGCCAAGGAGATCGTGGAGACCGCCACGCGCACCGGCGCCACCGTGGCCGGCCCGGTTCCCCTGCCCACGGAGAAGAACGTGTACTGCGTGATCCGCTCGCCGTTCAAGGACAAGGACTCGCGCGAGCACTTCGAGATCCGCACCCACAAGCGACTCATCGACATCCACCAGCCGACGCCGAAGACGGTCGACTCGCTCCAGCGCCTCGACCACCTGCCGGCCGGCGTGGACATCGAGATCCGCCTGGCCGGTTGAGGTGGGGATGACGGTGGCCGCGATCCTCGCCAAGAAGCTCGGGATGACGCAGCGCTTCCTCGACGACGGGCGCGTCGAGCGCGTCACGGTGCTCGAGGCCGGGCCGTGCCACGTGACCGGCATTCGCACCGAGGAGCGCGACGGCTACGACGCCGTCCAGCTCGGGTTCGGCGCCGTCAAGGAGAAGCGCCTGACCAAGGGCGAGCTCGGCCACCTCAAGAAGGCCGGCGCCCCGCCGGTGCGCCACCCTGGCCGAGTTCCGCGACGAGGCGGGCGAGCTTCAGGTCGGCGACGAGGTGCGCGTGGACGTCTTCGAGCCCGGCCAGATGGTCAAGATCTCGGGCGTCTCGAAGGGCAAGGGCTTCCAGGGCACGATCAAGCGTCACAACTTCAGCCGCGGGCCGGCCTCCCATGGGTCGCACAACGTTCGCGCGCCCGGCTCCATCGGCGCCTCGGCGACGCCCTCGCGCGTGTTCAAGGGCATCAAGGGCCCGGGGCGCATGGGCGGCAAGCGCGTCACGCAGCGGGGCCTGGAGGTCGTCGAGGTCATCGCCGACCGCAACCTGCTGCTGGTCCGCGGCGCCGTGCCCGGTCCGAAGAACGGCACCGTCGAGGTGAGGACGTATGGCTAGCGCCAAGGCCCCGTGGCTGCACAAGCAGGGCGGCGTCGACCTCGACGCGGAGGTCTTCGGCGCGGCCTGGAACGAGACGCTCGTGCACGAGTGCGTGCGCGCTGAGCTGGGCGCCCGCCGCCGGGGCACCGCCTCCACCCTCACGCGCGGGAAGGTGCGCGGCGGCGGCACCAAGCCGTGGCGCCAGAAGGGCACCGGCCGGGCCCGCGCCGGCTCGATCCGCTCGCCGATCTGGACGGGCGGCGGCACCGTATTCGGCCCCTCGCCGCGCCACTACACCGTCAAGGTCAACCGCAAGGCGCGCCGTGCCGCGCTGCGCAGCGCGCTGTCGCTGCACGCGGCTCGCGGCTCGATCGCCGTGGTCGACGCGCCGGGGTTCGACGCGCCGTCGTCCCGTCAGGCCGCCGAGGCGCTGGCCAAGTGGGGCGGCGAGCAGCCCGTGCTGGTGGCGCTGGGCGAGGACGAGGTGGCGGCCGTCAAGTCGTTCCGCAACCTCGACCGCGTCGCGGTCGTCCGGCCGACGCCCTGGGGATCGCCGACGTCGTCGGCGCGGCCTCGCTCGTCGTGTCCGAGTCGGCGCTGGCCACGCTCACCGCGCTGGGCAAGGGCGAGAAGGCCGAGCCCGCCGAGGCCGAGGCCGAGGAGGTCAGCGCCTGATGGACGCGTCGCAGGTGATCATCCGCCCGGTCGTGACCGAGAAGAGCTACGCGCTCGCGGCGGCCGGCAAGTACAGCTTCCGCGTCCATCCCGACGCGCACAAGACCCAGATCCGGCAGGCCGTCGAGCAGCTCTTCGAGGTGAAGGTGCTCGACGTGCACACGATGTCGGTGAAGTCCAAGCCCAAGCGCCGGGGCCTGACCTCGGGACGCTCGCGCCAGTGGAAGAAGGCGATCGTCCAGGTGGCTCCGGGCGACGAGATCCCGATCTTCGCCGGCCTCGAAGGGACGGCGACGTAATGGCCCTTCGCAAGCCCAAGCCGACCAGCCCCGGTCGCCGTTTCGCCACCTACTCCGACTTCGCCGAGGTCACCAAGGACGAGCCCGAGAAGTCGCTCATCGAGGGCCTCAAGAAGTCCGGTGGGCGGAACTCCCGGGGGCGCAAGACGTCCCGCCACCGGGGTGGCGGCGCGAAGCGGCTCTACCGCAAGATCGACTTCAAGCGGCGCAAGGACGACATGCCGGCCAAGGTCGCCGCGATCGAGTACGACCCCAATCGCTCCGCCTACATCGCGCTGCTGCACTACGCCGACGGCTACAAGTCCTACATCCTCGCCCCGCAGCGCCTGCGCGGTGGGCGCGACGGTGCAGTCCGGAGAGCGGGTCGAGATCTCCATCGGCAACTGCCTGCCGCTGGCCAACATGCCGGTCGGCACCATCGTCCACAACGTCGAGCTCCAGCCGGGTCGCGGCGGTCAGATGGGCCGGGCGGCGGGCACGGCGATCCAGCTCATGGCCAAGGAGGCCGGGATGGCCACGCTGCGCCTGCCCTCGGGTGAGATGCGCATGGTCCGCGCCCAGTGCCGCGCCACGATCGGGACGATCGGCAACACCGACCATCAGAACATCAAGGTCGGCAAGGCGGGGCGCAAGCGCCACATGGGCGTGCGCCCGCAGACGCGCGGCACCGCCATGAACCCCGTCGACCATCCCCACGGCGGCGGCGAGGGCTCGACCACGGCCGGCCGCCATCCGGTGACGCCCTGGGGCGTCCCCACCCTGGGATACCGCACGCGCAAGAAGAACAAGTCGTCCGACCGCTACATCGTCCGCGGCCGGCGGAGGGGGAAGAAGCGGTAGTGGTTCCCCCGGCAACACCGCACGCGCTTCGGCGCCGCCAGACGACCGCCATGCGGCGTCCTCAGTCGGGGCAATGGCTCTGCCATTGCACCCTCCCTGCGTCCTTGCCTGGCGGCCGCTGGCGCTCGCCGAACCACGCACGGAGTCACCGGAGGAACCACTAGATGTCGCGTTCGAGCAAGAAGGGCCCGTGGATCGAGGAGCGCCTGCAGGCGCGCATCGAGGCGATGAACACGTCGGGCACCAAGCAGATGGTCAAGACGTGGTCGCGCACCTCGACGATCTTCCCCGACATGGTCGGCCACACGATCGCGGTGCACGACGGCCAGAAGCACGTGCCCGTCTTCGTCACCGAGGCGATGGTCGGCCACAAGCTGGGCGAGTTCGCCCCCACCCGCAAGTTCCGCGGCCACGCCGGCTCGGCGAGGATGCGATGACCGACGAGCCGGAGAAGCAGCAGGATTCCGAGGAGACGGCGGAGGAGCCCAAGCCCAAGCGCCGGCGCTCCCGCGCAAGGCCAAGCCGGCCGAGAAGAAGCCGGCCAGCTCGGGCGCGCGCGCCAAGAAGGAAGAGGCGCCGACCGCCGAGGAATCGCCGGCCGAGCCCGAGGAGGAGAAGGCCGACGAGGAGAAGCCCGCCAAGCCCGCTCCCGCGCGCAAGCGCCAGGCGACAGAGACGCCGACCGTGCCGCCGGTCGTCCGCGCGCAGGCCAAGTACGTCCGCTCTTCCGCCCGCAAGGCCCGGCTCGTGTGCGAGCACATCCGGGGCAAGGGCGTCGACGAGGCGCGCGCCATCCTGCGCTACACCCCGCGCGCGGTGGCTCGCGACTGGTCCAAGCTGCTCGAGTCGGCGGTGGCGAACGCCGAGCACAACCACGAGCTGGTGGGCGACGACCTGCGCGTGAGCGAGGCCTACGCCGACGAGGGCCCGACGCTCAAGCGCTACCGCCCTCGCGCCATGGGCCGCGCCACCCGCATCCGCAAGCGCACCTCCCACCTCACGATCAAGCTCACGCCTAAGGAGTAGTGACGTAACCGATGGGTCAGAAAGTTCATCCCGAGTCGCTCCGCGTGGGCTACATCCACGACTGGAAGGCCAACTGGTTCAACGAGCGCCAGTTCGCCGACTACCTCGAAGAGGACATCCGGATCCGCGAGCACATCCACGGCAAGCTCGCCCACGCCGGCCTGTCGGAGATCACGATCCGCAAGGACGCGAACGAGGTGGAGATCAACATCCACACGGCGCGCCCGGGCATCGTGATCGGCAAGTCCGGAAGCGAGGTCGACGCGCTGCGCAAGGACCTCCACCGGATGACCCGCAAGCAGATCAAGGTCAACATCCACGAGATCAAGCGCCCGGAGCTCGACGCGGCGCTCGTGGCCCAGTCGATCGGCGAGCAGCTCCAGAACCGGGTCGCGTTCCGCCGCGCCATGAAGCGCGCGCTGACCTCGGCGATGCGCTCCGGAGCCAAGGGCGTGAAGGTGCAGGTGTCCGGCCGGCTCGGCGGGGCCGAGATGGCCCGAACCGAGGGCTATTCCGACGGTCGCGTCCCGCTCCACACCCTTCGCGCCGACATCGACTACGGCTTCTACGAGGCGCGCACGACCTTCGGGCGCATCGGCGTGAAGTGCTGGATCAACAAGGGCGAGATCATGCCCGCGGGCTACACCGGCGCCGACCTCACCGACGTCGACGCTCCCCTCCCGGGCGATCGCGACCGCGGCGGAGACCGCGGCGGTCGCGGGCGCGGCGACGGTCGCGGTCGTGGCGGCGGCGGGGGTCGCGGCGGCGGCGGCGGCGCTGGCGGCGGTCGTGGCGGTGGCGGCGGCGGCCGTGGCGGCGGTGGCGGCGGCCCCCGCGGTGGCGGCGGTGGCGGCGGTCGTGGCGGTGGCGGTGGCGGCGGCCGTGGCGGCGGCGGCGGTGGCCCCCGCGGCGGCGGCGGTGGCGGTCGCGGCGGTGGAGGCGGCGGCGGTGGAGGCGGCGGTCGCGCCCCGCGGCGCGACGCTCCGGCTCCGCAGAACGCTCCGGCCCCGCAGGAGGCTGCGCCCGCGCCCGAGCAGGCGGCTCCCGAGACACCTCCGGCCGCCGAGGAGACAAAGAGCTAGATGCTTTCCCCGAAGCGCGTCAAGTACCGCAAGCACCACCGCGGCCGCATGGCCGGGAACTCGCGCGGCCAGACGAACGTGCAGTTCGGCGACTACGGCCTCAAGGCGCTCGAGCGCGGCTGGATCTCCAACCGCCAGATCGAGGCCGCGCGAATCGCCATGACCCGCTACATCAAGCGCGGCGGCAAGGTGTGGATCAACGTCTATCCTGACAAGCCGACCACCCAGAAGCCTGCCGAGACCCGCATGGGCTCGGGCAAGGGAAACCCGGAGGGCTGGGTCGCGGTGGTCAAGCCCGGCCGCGTGATGTTCGAGCTGGCCGGGGTGCCGGAGCCGGAGGCGCGCGAGGCGATGCGCCTGGCGGGCCACAAGCTGCCGGTCAAGACCAAGTTCGTGATGCGTGAGGGCCAGTACTAGATGCCACAGGCGAAGGAAGTCCATGACATGAGCGACGACGTGCTGGTGGAGCACATCCGCACCACCCGCCAAGAGGTGTTCGGGCTGCGCTTCCGCCACGCGACGGGCGAGCTGGAGAACACCGCGGGGATGGGCACCGCCAAGCGCGACCTGGCCCGCGCCCTGACGATCGCGCGCCAGCGCGGCATCGACGTCGAACGAGAGCTGAGCACCTGATGGCCGAAGAAGAAGAGAAGGACGAGCAGGTGACCGAGGACCCGCAGGCGGAGGCCCCTGCCGAGGAGGCGCCCGCGAGGAGGCTCCGCCGAGGAGGCGCCTGCCGCCGAGGAGGAGCCTGCCGCGGAGGAGGAGCCTGCCGCGGAGGAGGAGCCTGCCGCGGAGGAGGAGCCCGCCGCGGAGGAGGAGCCCGCCGAGGCCCTGTCGCCCAAGCAGGAGCGCAAACGCGCCCGCTCGGCACACACCGAGACCCGTCCCGAGCGCGGCGTCGAGGACCGCCGGGCCGAGCGCGAGGCCGCTCGCCGGGCCACGGCGGAGCGCCGCCGCGCCCATCGCCTGAAGTCGCGCGAGAAGGCCAAGGCGCGCCGCGCTGCCGAGCCGCCGCGCGAGGCGGTGCCGCCCGTGGAACACGCGCACGGGCGCGCGAAGGAGCGCCAGGGCGTGGTCGTCTCCGACAAGGCCGACAAGACGATCACCGTCCGCGTCGACATCGCGCGCCGGCACACGCGCTACGACAAGGTCATCCGCAGCTCCTCGACGCTGCACGCCCACGACGAGCGCAACGAGGCCAACGAGGGCGACACCGTCCGCGTGATCGAGAGCCGCCCGCTCTCGCGTACCAAGCGCTGGCGGCTCGTCGAGGTCCTGGAGCGGGCGAAGTGATCCAGACCGAGACCCGACTGCAAGGTGGCCGACAACACCGGAGCCCGCGAGATCCTCTGCATCCGCGTGCGCGGCGGCTCGCGCCGGCGCTACGCGGGCGTGGGCGACATCATCGTGGGCACGGTCAAGCAGGCCAACCCGCAGGGCTCGGTCAAGAAGGGCGAGGTCGTCAACGCCGTCGTCGTGCGCACCCGCAAGCAGTTCGGCCGCGAGGACGGCACCTACATCGCCTTCGACGAGAACGCCGCCGTGCTCATCGACGCCCAGAACAACCCGCGCGGCACTCGCATCTTCGGGCCCGTGGCCCGCGAGCTGCGCGAGCGGAACTTCATGAAGATCGTCTCGCTGGCCCCCGAGGTGCTCTGAGCCATGGCCCGCCCATCGAGAATCCGCCGCGACGACACCGTGATCGTGATCGGCGGCAAGGACCGCGGCAAGACCGGCCGCGTCCTGCGCGTCGACCCGAAGAAGCACAAGGTCTACGTCGAGGGGCTGAACATCGTCAAGCGCCACATGCGCCCCCAGCAGGTGCGCGACGCCCAGCGCGCCGAGCAGGTCGGCGGCGTGATCGAGAAGGAGGGGCCGATCCACGTCTCCAACGTGATGCTGGTCGACCCCAAGGAGAACAAGCCCACCCGCGTCGGAGTCGAGCGCGACGACGACGGCACGCGCCGCCGCGTCGCCCGCCGCTCCGGGACGAGGTTCGACTGACATGCCCCCCGCCCGACTCAAGGAGCGCTACGAGCAGGAGATCCGCCCGGACCTCATCAAGCGGTTCAGCTATTCGACCCCGATGCAGGCGCCGAAGATCACCAAGATCACCCTGAACATGGGGGTGGGCGACGCCAAGCAGGACTCCAACATGCTCGAGGCCGCCACCGAGCAGCTCGCCACCATCGCCGGCCAGAAGCCGAACGTGAGACGGGCGAGGAAATCGATCGCGTCCTTCAAGCTGCGCGAGGGCATGCCGGTCGGCGTGTCGGTGACCCTGCGCGGCGAGCGCTCCTACGAGTTCCTCGACCGGCTCATGTCGATCGCCATCCCGCGGATTCGCGACTTCCGCGGCCTGAGCCCGCGCTCGTTCGACGGCCGCGGGAACTACTCGATCGGCATCCGCGAGCAGATCATCTTCCCCGAGATCGACTACGACTCGATCGACCAGGTCCGCGGACTGGACGTCACGATCACGACGACGGCCCAGTCCGACGAGGAGGCCTTCGCGCTGCTCGAGGCGTTCGGGATGCCCTTCTCCAAGGAGGGCCGCCCGGGCGGGCCGAGCGTCGACGAGGAGGCGGCGGCCGAGGAGGAGCGCCGCAAGGAGGAGGCGCGCCTGCGGGCCGAGGCCGAGCGGGCGGCGCTGGAACAGCTCAAGGAGGAGAACCCCGAGGCCTACGCCAAGCGCGAGCGCGCCGCGGAGGAAGACGAGGAAGGCGAGGGCGAAGGGGCAGGCGAAGGCGAGGAAACAACTTCATCGGAAGAGGACAAGGAGTAGATGGCCAAGACCTCACAGAGAGTGCGCCAGCGGCGCACGCCCAAGTTCAAGACCCGCGGATACACGCGCTGCCGCCGTTGCGGCCGCGCGCGCGCCGTCTATCGCAAGTTCGGCGTCTGCCGGATCTGCCTGCGCGAGCTCGCCCACGAGGGCTTCATCCCCGGGATGACCAAGTCCAGCTGGTAGCGAGATTTCATGTCATTGACCGATCCGACAGCCGACTTCCTGACGCGCATCCGCAACGGCCTCGCCGCCCAGAAGGAGGCCATCGAAGCCCCCTCCTCCGGGCTGAGCAAGGAGATCGCGCGGATCCTCAAGGAGCAGGGCTACATCGAGGGCTTCGACGTCCAGGCACCCGAGGCGCGCCGCCCCGGCGAGCACGTCCGCATCGTCCTGCGCTACACCGAGGAGCGCAAGCCCGTGATCTCGGGCCTGCGCCGAGTCTCGCGTCCCGGCCGGCGCACCTACGTCGACGCCAAGCACATCCCCAAGGTCCAGGGCGGGATGGGCACGACGATCGTCTCCACGTCCCAGGGTCTGATGACCGGCCACGACGCCCGCAACCGCGGCATCGGCGGCGAGGTCGTGGCGGAGGTCTGGTGAGGAGCGCGCCATGAGCCGGATCGGCAAACAGCCCATCCCCGTCCCCTCGGGAGTCACGATCTCCATCGAGACCGGCCTGGTGCGCGTCAACGGGCCCAAGGGCGAGCTGTCGGAGCGCATCCCGCGCGACATCACGGTCGCTCAGGAGGGCGAGGAGATCCTCGTCCAGCGCCCGACCGATCGCGGCGAGCACCGCGCCCTGCACGGTCTCACGCGCTCGCTCGTCTTCAACATGGTCCACGGCGTGACGGAGGGCTACGAGAAGGCGCTCGAGATCCAGGGCGTCGGCTACCGGGCCCAGAAGCGGGGCAACGACCTCGAGCTGTCGCTCGGCTACTCGCATCCGGTCTCGGTGAAGGCGCCGGACGGCATCGAGTTCGAGGTTCCCCAGCCCACGCGGGTCGTCGTCAGGGGCATCAGCAAGCAGCTGGTGGGCGAGGTCGCCGCCAACATCCGAAAGCAGCGCCCGCCGGAGCCCTACAAGGGCAAGGGCATCCGCTACGAGGGCGAGTACGTGGCGCGGAAGGTGGGCAAGCGCGCATGACCGTCGCGACCAAGCCTCAGAGGCGCCTGCGGCGCCGCCGGCGCGTACGCGCCAAGGTGCGCGGCACCGCGCAGCGGCCGCGCATCTCGATCTTCCGCTCCAACCGCGGGATCAACGCGCAGCTCATCGACGACGACGCCGGGCGCACGCTCGCCGCCGTCGCCTGGACCGAGGCCGACCTCAAGGACCTGCCGCGCATGGAGCAGGCATCGAAGGCCGGTCAGGCCCTGGCGCAGCGCGCCAAGGAGGCCGGAATCGAGCGCGCGGTCTTCGACCGCGGCGGCTACCGCTACCACGGCCGGGTCAAGGCCCTGGCCGAGGGCGCCCGCGAGGGCGGCCTCGCCTTCTGAGCTACCCTCAAGCGTTCATGGCATATCGAGATCGAACCAAGAGCCCGGCGGGCCTGGACCTCCAGGAGCGCGTCGTGGAGATCAACCGCGTCGCCAAGGTGGTCAAGGGCGGCCGGCGCTTCTCCTTCACCGCGCTGGTGGTCGTGGGAGACGAGAGCGGCACCGTCGGCGTGGGCTACGGGAAGGCCAACGAGGTCCCCGTGGCCATCCAGAAGGGCGTCGAACGGGCGAAGAAGAGCCTCTTCAAGGTGCCCATGCACGGCTCGACGATCACGCACAAGACGGTTGGGCGCTTCGGCGCCGGCCAGGTCCTGCTCAAGCCCGCCTCCCCCGGTACAGGGGTCATCGCGGGCGGCGGCGTGCGGGCCGTGCTCGAGCTCGCGGGCATCCACGACATCCTCTCCAAGAGCCTGGGCTCGCAGAACCCGATCAACCTTGTGAAGGCGACGGTGGCCGGCCTGCAGTCGCTGCGCACGCCCGACGAGGTGGCCGAGCTGCGCGGGCTGACGATCGACCAGGTGCTCGGGCTCAACAAGCAGGAGCCCGAGGGCCAGCTCGAGCAGCCCGCGTCGCCGGAGGCTCCGGCGTCGGAGGCCCCGGCGGCGACATGACCAAGCTGAAGATCACCCAGCGCCGCTCGAGCAACGGCGCCAACGCACAGCAGCGCGACACCCTGCGCTCGCTCGGGCTGCGCCGCATCGACCAGTCGGTCGAGCGCGAGGACAACCCGCAGCTGCGCGGCATGGTCCATCGCATCCGCCACCTGGTGGACATCGACGAGGCGGGCAAATGACCGAGCGAGTGGGCCTGCACACGCTCAAGCCCGCCAAGGGCTCGCGCAAGCCGCGCAAGCGCGTCGGCCGCGGCGAGGGCTCGGGCACCGGCAAGACCGCGGGCCGCGGGCAGAAGGGCGCGGGATCGCGCTCGGGCGCCAAGCGCAAGGTCGGCTTCGAGGGCGGCCAGAACCCGATCCACATGCGGATGCGCAAGTTGCGTGGGCCCCATATGAAGAAGTCGATGCCGTTCGAGCGCTTCCGCACCCATACGCAGCCGATCAACCTCGCCGATCTCGAGGCGCGCTTCGACAAGGGCGCCGAGGTCACGCCCGACGCGCTGCGCGCGAAGGGCCTCGCGACCCGCAAGGACATCCCCGTGAAGATCCTGGCCAAGGGCGAGCTGAGCAAGGCGCTCACCGTCCATGCCCACGGCTTCAGCGCCGCCGCGCGCGAGCGCATCGAGGCCGCGGGGGGCACCTGCCAGCTGATCGAGAAGTAGCGCATGGTCCGCACGATCTCCAGCGCCTTCACCGTCCCGGAGATTCGCAAGAAGCTTGCCTTCACGGCCGGCATGCTCGCGCTCTACCGCCTCGGCTCGCACATCCCGGTCCCCGGGATCGACACGCAGGCCGTCGACGACATCCAGAAGAACTTCTCCGGGAACAACATCCTGGGGTTCCTCAACGTCTTCTCGGGCGGAGGACTCCAGCGCGTGGCGATCTTCGCGCTGGGGATCATGCCCTACATAACGGCCTCGATCATCCTCCAGCTCCTCACGGTCGTCGTGCCGTCGCTGGAGAAGCTCCAGAAGGAGGGCGAGGTCGGCACGGCGCGGATCACCCAGTACACGCGCTACCTCACGGTCGCCCTCGCCTTCGCCCAGTCGATCGGCTACGTGTTCCTCTTCAAGTCCTTCGGCGCCAGCGCCGGGAGCCCGGTGATCAAGAACTTCAACGGCTCCAAGGTGTTCATGATCGTCATCTCGCTCACGGCGGGGACGATCCTCCTGATGTGGCTGGGCGAGCTGATCACCCAGCGCGGGATCGGCAACGGGATCTCGCTGATGATCTTCGCCTCGATCGCCTCGGGAATCCCCAACGGCGTCACGCAGTGGTGGAACAACCCGGACCAGGTGTTCGTGGTCATGATGCCCTTCGTCGCGCTGGCCGTCATCGCGGCGATCGTGTTCGTCCAGGAGGGCCAGCGGCGGATCCCCGTCCAATACGCCAAACGCGTGATCGGGCGCCGGATGTCGCAGGGGGGGCAGACCTACCTGCCGCTGCGAGTCAACATGGCCGGCGTCATCCCGGTCATCTTCGCCGCGTCGATCATGGCCTTCCCGCCGACCGTCGGCCAGCTCATCAACAAGCCGTGGGCGCGCGACCTGTCGGCCTTCTTCTCGCCCAACGACTGGCCCTACGTCGTCGGCGAGACGATATTCATCATCCTCTTCACCTACTTCTACACCGCCGTGACGTTCAACCCGGTCGACCAGGCGGACAACCTCAAGAAGTACGGAGGCTTCATTCCCGGGGTGAGACCCGGCCGGCCAACGGCCGAGTTCCTCGATCGCATCCTCGCCCGCCTCACGTTCCCCGGGGCGCTCTTCCTCGCCGCGGTCGCGGCCCTGCCGACGATCCTCATCAACCAGACGAGTGCCAACTTCTTCTTCGGCGGCACCTCGATCCTGATCGTCATCGGCGTCGCGCTCGACACGATGAAACAGCTCGAGGCGCAGCTGATGATGCGCAACTACGAGGGCTTCCTGAAATAGGGCCGCAAGGTAGGCTGCGACCCCCGTGTCGGAGCTGAACCTGATTCTGCTGGGCCCGCCGGGGGCGGGGAAGGGCACCCAGGCGCAGAGGCTCGTCGAGGACTTCCGGCTGCCCTACGTGGCGACCGGCGAGATGCTGCGCGCCGCCGTGCGCGAGGAGACCCCGCTGGGCAGGGAGGCCAAGAAGTTCATGAACAACGGCGACCTGGTGCCCGACAACGTCATCATCGGGGTGGCGGTGGAGCGCCTCCAGCAGGACGACTGCAAGGACGGGTTCATCCTGGACGGGTTCCCGCGCACCATCGACCAGGCCAAGGCGCTCGACGCCGAGCTCGAGCGGGTGGGCCGCACGCTCACCGCGGCGCTGCTCATCGACGTTCCCGACGAGGAGGTCGTGCGGCGGATCTCGGGGCGCCGGCAGTGCGTCAAGAACGAGCAGCACATCTACCACGTCGACTTCGACCCGCCCAAGCACCCCGACGTGTGCGACCAGGACGGCGCGCGGCTCATCCAGCGCGATGACGACAAGCCCGACACCGTCAAGCACCGCCTCGAGGTCTACCACGAGCAGACCGAGCCGGTGATCGGCTACTACGAGGACCAGGGCCTCCTCCGGCGCTTCGAGGGAACGCGCAGCCCCGCCGAGGTGCACGATCACATCCGCGCTACCCTGGCCACACTGCGTCTGGAAGACCAGCTGTGACCGAGACCGACCCGAAATGATCATCAAGAAATCCCCCGAGGAGATCGAGAAGATCGCGGCGGCGGGGGAGATCCTCGTCAAGACACTCGCGCTGCTGCAGAGCAAGCTGCGCCCCGGGGTCACGACCGGCGAGCTCGACGCCGCGGCCGAGAAGTTCATCCGCTCGCAGGGCGCCGAGCCGGCGTTCAAGGGCTATCGCGGGTTCCCGGGCTCGATCTGCACGTCCCCGAACTCGATGGTCGTGCACGGAATTCCCGGGCCCTACAAGCTCTCGCGCGGCGACATCCTCTCGATCGACGTCGGCGTCGTGCACGACGGGTGGGTCGCCGACGCCGCGCGCACCTTCCCCGTCGGCTCGACCTCGCCGATCGCCACGCGCCTGTTGCGCGCCACCGAGGGCGCGCTGTTCGCCGCCGTCGAGCAGTGCCGGCCCGGCAACCGCCTCGGCGACGTCTCGCACGCCGTCCAGAAGCACGTCGAGGGCGAAGGCTTCTCGGTCGTGCGCTCCCTGGTCGGCCACGGCATCGGGCGCGACATGCACGAGGACCCGCAGATTCCCAACTTCGGCGATCCCGACCGGGGGCCCGAGCTCGAGGCGGGGATGGTCCTGGCGGTGGAGCCGATGGTCACGGCGGGCCGCCACGCCGTGCGCATGGGAGACGATCACTGGGCCATCTACTCCCAGGACGGCTCGCTGGCCGCGCATTTCGAGTTCACGATCGCCGTCACGGTCGACGGCCCTCGGATCCTCACCCGCTGGCACGAAAACGCCAAGCAGGCCGCCGCCTGACGGCCGCCGCCGGCCGTCGGCGCTTTGGTACCATTTCGTGTAGCGCTCTGCGGGGCGTGTTTTTTGCTGCAAGCAGCATTCCGCGCGGTGGTAGCGGCGGCCGTACCGGCAGCCAGAGCCCCTCGCAGGGATCCAATCCGAAGGGGATCATGAAGGTACGACCGTCGGTGAAGCCGATGTGCGAGAAGTGCAAGATCATCCGCCGCCACGGCGCGGTCCTGGTGATCTGCCAGAACCCCCGTCACAAGCAGCGGCAGGGGTGAACGGCTAGCGCATGGCTCGAATCGCCGGGGTCAACATTCCCCTCAACAAGCGGGTCGAGATCGGCCTGACGTACGTGTACGGCATCGGCCGCTCGACGTCGAACAAGGTGCTGTCGAACGTCGGAGTCTCCCCCGACACCTATGTCCGGGACCTGACCGATGACGAGACGGCCAAGCTCCGCGAGGCCGTCGAGGGCCTCAACGTCGAGGGTGACCTGCGGCGCGAGCGCTCGCAGAACGTCAAGCGCCTGATGGAGATCGGCTGCTACCGCGGCCTGCGCCACCGTCGCGGCCTCCCCGTCCGCGGTCAGCGCACGAAGACCAACGCCCGCACCCGCAAGGGCCCCCGCCGCATGCAGGTGGCGGGCAAGAAGAAGGCGGTGAAGAAGTAATGCCCGCCGCCCGCAGGCCACGCACCCGTCGCAAGACGAAGAAGAACGTCGCCATCGGCCAGGCGCACATCAAGACGAGCTTCAACAACACCATCGTCACGCTCACCGACCGCGAGGGCGCGGTTCTCGCGTGGGAGTCGGCCGGCGGTGCGGGCTTCAAGGGCTCGCGCAAGTCGACGCCGTTCGCCGCGCAGGTGACGGCCGACGCCGCCGCCCGCAAGGGCATGGAGCACGGCCTCCAGAAGGTGGACGTCTACGTCAAGGGCCCGGGCTCCGGGCGCGAGACGGCGATTCGCTCGCTCCAGGCTGCCGGCCTGGAGGTCACCTCCGTGCGCGACGTGACTCCGCAGGCCCACAACGGCTGCCGTCCGCGTAAGCGCAGGAGGGTCTGAGCGTGGGCCGCGACACCTCCCCCCAGTGCAAGCAGTGCCGCCGCGAGGGGCAGAAGCTGTTCCTCAAGGGCGAGCGCTGCCTCACCGACAAGTGCGGCGTCGAGCGTCGCTCCTACCCGCCGGGCGACCATGGCCGCGGTCGCCAGAAGCAGAGCGAGTATCGCGTGCAGCTGCGCGAGAAGCAGAAGACCCGCCGCTACTACGGCGTCCAGGAGAAGCAATTCCGCAACTACTACGCCAAGGCGAGCCGTCAGGCCGGTATCACCGGCGAGAACCTGCTCACCTTGCTCGAGTGCCGGCTCGACAACGTGCTCGTGCGGCTCGGCTTCGCGGCCTCGCGCCGCCAGGCGCGCCAGCTCGTCCGTCACGGCCACTGGACGGTCAACGGCCGTCGGGTGGACATCCCGTCCTACCAGGTGCGCCCGGGCGACGTCATCGCGGTCAAGGCCAGCACACCGGCCGAGACCGTGATCCGCGACGCCACCGAGCTGACCGGCCAGATCCCCGCGTGGTTGCAGGCCGACCACGACGGACTCACGGCGAAGATGCTGCGCAAGCCGGAGCGCAAGGAGATTGCCGCCCCGGTGCAGGAGCAGCTCATCGTCGAGCTGTACTCGAAGTAACGACTTGACCCGCGCCGTACGGCGCGGAGCGGGGCGCGCCCACCGGCGCGCCACATGGATTACGACCCGAGGACCCCGATGCTTGACTTCCAGATCCCCCGGATCACCTCCGAGAACGTCGAGGACAACCGAGGCTCGTTCACGATCGAGCCCCTGGACCGTGGCTTCGGCTACACGTTCGGCAACTCGCTGCGGCGAGTTCTGCTGTCGTCGCTCGCCGGCGCGGCCGTCACGAGCGTGCGGATCGAGGGGGTGGCCCACGAGTTCTCCACCATCAACGGCGTCAAGGAGGACGTGACCGACATCGTGCTCAACCTCAAGGGCATCGTCTGCCGCATGCATTCGGACGCCACCGAGGTCGAGGCGCCGCTCGTGGTCACCGGCCCGGGCGACATCACGGCGAAGGACATCGACCTCCCCGCCGGCGTGGAGATCCTCAACCCCGACGCCCACATCGCCACGCTCGAGAAGAAGACCAAGCTCGAGCTCTACCTGACGATCGGCCGGGGCCGCGGCTACAAGCCCGCCGAGGACAACAAGTCCCCCGACCAGCCGATCGGCGTGATTCCCATCGACTCGATCTTCTCGCCCGTTCGGCGCGTCGCCTACGCGGTCGACCAGGCGCGCGTGGGCCAGCGCACCGACTTCGACAAGCTCACGCTGGACATCGAGACCGACGGCTCACTCGAGCCCCAGGCGGCGCTGCGCGAGGCCGCGGAGATCCTGATCTCCCATCTGGCGATCTTCACGGACGAGGACCGCATCGAGGAGCTGCGCGGAGCCATGCCGGGGGCGCTCGACGCCGGCGTCCAGCCGGCCGGGGCCACCGGAGCGGCCGCGCGTCCGGCCAGCGGGATGGACGAGATCCTGATCGAGGAGCTCGAGCTCGGCGTGCGCTCGTACAACTGCCTCAAGCGGGCGGGCATCCAGACCGTCGGCGACCTCGTGTCCAAGAGCGAGGGCGAGCTGGCGGCGATCCCCAACTTCGGCAAGAAGTCGATCGACGAGGTCGTCGAGACGCTGAACGCCCGCGGGCTGGGGCTCCGGGACGACTAGGGCCGCGGTTCGACTAGGCTCCGAGCCCGGCCATGCGACACCAGAAGACCCGGCACAAGCTCTCGCGATCGGCCTCGCACCGCAAGGCCCTCCTTCGCAATCTCTGCAAGGAGGTCATCGACCACGAGCGCATCAAGACGACCGAGGCCAAGGCCAAGGCCGTGAAGCCGGAGGTCGAGAAGCTCATCACGCTGGCCAAGCGCGGAGACCTCCACGCCCGGCGCCAGGCGCTGTCGACGCTGGGCCAGGACAAGTTCGCGGTCCACAAGCTGTTCGAGGAGGTCGCGCCGCGCTACGCCGATCGCCCGGGCGGCTACACCAGGATCCTCAGGATCGGACCCCGTCGAAGCGATTCGACCGAGATGGTCTACCTCGAGCTCGTCTGACCAGCCGGCTGATCCTCGAATACGACGGGGGCCCGTTCATGGGCTGGGCCCGGCAGCCCGGGTTGCGGACCGTGCAGGGAGAGGTCGAGCGCGCGCTCTCGACTCTGTTGCGCCGGCCCGTGGAGGTGACGGCGGCCGGGCGCACAGACCGCGGCGTGCACGCCTGGGGCCAGGTCGTCTCGTACGACGGGGAGCCGGCGCCGCTGCAGGGCTTGAACGCGCTGCTACCCGAGGCCATCGACGCGCGGGCCGCCGAGCCGGCTCCGGACGGCTTCGACGCGCGCCGCGACGCGCTCAGCCGGACCTACTGCTACCGCGTGCTCGCCCGCTCGGCGCCGAGCCCGTTCGAGCACGGCCGGGCGCTGTGGTGGCCCCACGAGGTCGACCGCGAGGCGCTCGCGGACTGCGCCGCCGCCCTGCCGGGCACGCACGACTTCACGGCCTTCACCCCGACCCAGACCGAGCACCAGCGCTTCGAGCGGGTGGTCCTCGACGCCCGCTGGGAGGATCGCGGCGAGGTGCTGGAGTTCTGGATCGAGGCGGACGCCTTCATGCGCCACATGAACCGCGTGCTCGTCGCGACGATGCTCGAGGTGGCGGAGGGGCGGAGGGAACTCGAAGGCTTCGTGGCCCTGCTGGAGGGCCGACACCGCCGCGAGGCCGGCCCCACCGCGCCTCCGCACGGGCTCTACTTCGCGCGCGTTCGCTACTGAGGCACCGGTGGGTCACGACTACCCTTAGAGACGCATGAAGGTCCTGCTGACCAACGACGACGGGATCATGGCCGAGGGGCTCCAGGCCCTCCGCCGTGCCCTCCTGGAGGTCCCCGGGCTGGAGCTGGCCGTGATCGCGCCCGACTCCAACCGCTCGGCCGTCGGGCGGGGAATCACGACGCGCCGGCCGCTCTGGGTCGAGGAGATCGACTTCGGCGACGGGACCGTGGGCTTCGCCACCGACGGCACGCCGGTGGACTGCGTGCGCTTCGCCGCGCTCGGGCTGATCGACGGCTTCCGGGCGGAGCTCGTCGTATCCGGCATCAACCACGGCGCCAACCTCGGCGACGACATCACCTACTCGGGGACGGTGGCCGCCGCGCTGGAGGCGATCGTGCTGGGACTTCCGGGCGTCGCCGTCTCCCAGCAGTCCGGCGCCGGCGAGCTCGACTTCCGCATGGGGGCGGTGTTCGACTTCTCCACGGCGGCGCGCTTCGTGGCCCGGGTCGTCGAGGAGATCGAGGAGGTCCCGCTTCCCTCCGGCACTCTGCTGAACATCAACGTCCCCTCGGGCGAGCCCGACGGCGTCGAGGTGACGCGGCTGGGCAAGCGCATCTACCGGGACCGCCTCAAGCTGCAGGACGAGGCCGACGGCGGGCGGCGCCAGTACTGGATCTACGGCCGCGACATCGGCTACGAGGAGGAGCCGGGCACCGACCTGGTGGCCGTCGCCGAGGGGCGGATCGCCGTCACGCCGGTCCACTTCGACCTCACCGATCGCTCCGGGCTCGACGCCCTGGCGCTGTACGACCTCGAGCAGCTGCTGCGTCCGGCCGCGGAGGAAGTCGAGTGAGCACTCGCTGGTGAGCGCGCGCGCGACGAAGGACGCGGCCGCGCGGGCGGCCGAGCTGCGGCGGGAGATCGAGCACCACAACCACCGCTACTACGTCCTTGACGATCCCGAGGTGGGCGACGACGCCTACGACCGGCTGCTCGACGAGCTGCGCGCCCTGGAGGCCGAGCATCCCGAGCTGCTGACGCCGGACTCCCCGACACAGCGCGTGGGCGCCCGCCCGCTGGACAAGTTCCAGCAGGTGCGCCATCCGCAGGTGATGCTCTCGCTGGGCAACGCCCGCAGCGAGGAGGAGCTGCGCGCCTGGGTCGAGCGGATGCGCAACCGGCTGGCTCGCGAGGGGATCTCCGAGGCGCAGTTCGACTACGTGTGCGAGCCGAAGATCGACGGCCTCGCCATCTCTCTCGTCTATCGCGACGGTCGGCTCGAGCGCGGCGCCACCCGGGGCGACGGCGAGATCGGCGAGGACGTCACCCAGAACCTGCGCACGATCAAGGCGATCCCGCTGGCCCTCGACGACGGCCCGGAGCTGATCGAGGTGCGCGGCGAGGTCTACATGCCGCTGGCCGGTTTCGCCGAGCTCAACGAGCGGCGGGCCGCCGAGGGCGAGCGGACGTACATGAACCCGCGCAACGCCGCGGCCGGCGCGATCCGCCAGCTCGATCCCCAGATCGCCGCGGATCGCCCGCTTTCGATATGGGTCTACGGCGTGGGAGCCACGGAGGGGATCGCCTTCGAGCGCCACGGGCAGGCGCTGGACTGGCTGCGCGAGCACCGCTTCCCGGTGAACCCCGGGATCCAGGTCGCCGACGACGTCGCGGAGGTCATGCAGATCTGCACGTCATGGCAGGACCGGCGCGACACCCTGGACTACGAGATCGACGGCGTCGTGGTCAAGGTCAACGACTACGAGCTTCAGCGCCGCCTCGGCGTGGTCGGCCGCGAGCCGCGCGGCGCGGTCGCGTGGAAGTTCCCGCCGATGACCGCCGTGACCCGGCTGGTCAAGGTCCACTGGAACGTCGGGCGGACCGGCCACCTCGTGCCCTTCGCGCAGCTCGAGCCGGTCCAGGTGAGCGGCGTGACCGTGAAGATGGCCACGCTGCACAACGAGGAGGACCTGGCGCGCAAGGACGTGCGCGAGGACGACGACGTGATCGTGCTGCGCGCCGGCGACGTCATCCCCCAGGTCATATCCCCGGCGCCCGACGCCGTGAAGCGGAAGGGTCGCAAGCGCAGGCCGAAGCCGCCGGCCAAGTGCCCGATCTGCAAGACGCCGACGGTGAAGCGCGAGGGCGAGGTGTTCACCCGCTGCCCCAACCGCGACTGCCCGGGCCGCCAGTGGCAGCTGCTGACGCACTTCGCCGCCAAGGGCGCGATGGACATCGAGGGGCTCGGGGACGAGCGCGTCTCGCAGCTGATGCACGAGGGCCTGGTGCGCAACGCCGCGGACCTCTACGGGCTGACCGTGGAGCAGCTCACAGGGCTGGAGGGCTTCGCCGAGATCTCCGCCCGGCGCCTCGTCGAGGCGATCGACGCGACGCGCGAGCGCCCCTTCGCTCGCGTGCTGTGGGCGCTGGGCATCGAGAGCGTGGGCGGCGTGAACGCCCGCAACCTCGCCCAGCGCTTCCGGTCGATGGACGCGCTGATGGCGGCCACTCCCGAGGAGATCGCGGAGACGCCGGGCATCGGCCCGATCGTCGCGCGCACCGTCGCCGAGGCGTTGAGCGACGACGCGACGCGCGAGCTCATCGAGCGCCTGCGCGGGGCGGGTCTCCAGCTCGAGCAGGAGGGTCCGCCGCCGGGCGAGGGGCCGCTGGCCGACAAGACGTTCGTGCTCACGGGCACGCTACCCGCGCTGACCCGCGAGGACGCGACCGAACGCATCCTCGCCGCCGGGGGCCGCGTCACCTCGTCGGTGTCGAAAAACACGGACTACGTCGTCGCCGGCGAGTCTCCCGGCTCCAAGCTCGAGAAGGCCGAGCGCCTCGGTACAGAGGTGCTCGACGAGGACGGGCTGCTCGCACTGCTTGACCGGCCCGGATAGCATCACCCCATGTCGCGGCGGCAAGTCATCGCCCTGCTGGGCTCGATCACCGTGCTGGCGGCCGGGGTGACCACGGCGAGCCGCGCCGGCCTCGCCGGCTGCCCGGAGACGGCCCGGGCCGACCACTGCGTCGGGACCCCCGAGGCGGACTCGATCGCCACCCTGGGCGGGAACGACACCGTGCTCGCGCTCGACGGCGACGATCGCGTGGACGGAGGCCCGGGCCGGGACACGATCAACGGGTTCCCGGGCGACGACACGCTGTTCGGCCGGTCGGGCAACGACAAGCTGTTCGGGGACCGCGGAGACGATGTGATCAGCGGCGGCTCCGGCAACGATCAGATCTCCGGCCAGCAGGACAACGACCGCCTCGACGGCGGTGGCGGCGCCGACGAGGTCAACGGCGGGCCGGGACGCGACACGGCCTCCGGCGGCGGCGGGAACGACCACATCGTCGGAAAGCAGGGCGGTGACCGGCTGGCCGGTGGCGATGACGACGACAATCTCGACGGAGAGGGCGGCAACGACGTCCTCGACGGCGGCTCCGGAAACGACGAGGTGGGCGGAGGGCCGGGGGCCGACACGGTCCGGGGCGGGAGCGGCAGCGACCGCATCTCCGGAGGCGCGGGGCGCGACACGGTGTTCGGCGGCGGGGGCAACGACACCATCACCACGCGCGACCGCGAGCACGACACCCTGGACTGCGGGCCCGGTTTCGACACGGCCCACCTCGACCCGGGCGACAGCGCCCGCGGCTGCGAGTCGGTCTTCCGGCTCTAGTCCGCGTTACTAGGCCGGGGCCGTGCCGGCCGGAGCGGGCTGGGGCGCCGAGGTGCTCGGCCGGTAGCGCGCGATCGCCGTCGTCATGCGGTCCTGGAGGCTTCGAGCCCCGGACACGTTCACGTTGTTCATGATGATCGAGAAGGCGATCTTCCGGTCGGACAGGTCGCAGTATCCCGACAGCGCCGAGACGTTGGAGAGCGTGCCCGTCTTGCCCCGGCAGCGCCCCGACGCGGGGGTGCCGCACATGCGTCCGCCCAGCGTCCCGCTGCGGCACGCGGTGCCGAGCGAGTCGCGGAACGGCGCCGCCAGCGTGGCCGAGCGGTCCAGTTGGTCGAGGAGGCGAACCACCGCACGCGGCGTGGTGCGGTCGCCGCGCGAGAGGCCGGACCCGTCGATCACGCGCTGCGGGCGCACGCCCAGGTCGCCGAGCGTGCCGCGCACCACGGCGGCGCCGGCCTGGCTCGAGCCCCGGCCGCCGAAGCGCGCGCCCAGCCCCTTGAGCAGCATCTCGGCGAAGAAGTTGTCCGACGGTCGGTTGGTCAGCCGGATGAGCGTCGACATCGGAGGCGAGGACACCGACGTCAGCAGCCGCGCGCCCGCTGGGGCGGGGCGCTCCGCCACTCGGCCGGGGACCGCCACGCCGCCGGCGCGCAGGGCCCGCGCGAGCTGGTCGGCCGCGAACCCGGCCGGGCGGCGCTGGATGGCCGTGCCGCGCGAGCTCGTGAGACCGCGGTTGAAGGCCAAGCCGCTCAGGGTGCCGCCGATGTAGGGGTCGAAGCCAAAGCCGCTGCTCGGGCCGCCGCGGAAGGCGTCGAAGTACGTCTCGTCCCCGTAGACGGCGCCCGTCACGCGCTCGATCCCCAGCGCCTGGAGCCGGCCCGCCAGGTCGGAGACCGACGCCCCCGAGCCGTACGCGCGGCGATTGAAGCTGGCCGACCCGAAGGTCGGGTCCCCGCCACCGCGCAGGTAGAGGTTGCCGCGATACGTGCCGTCGTCCTCGAGCGCTCCGTCGCCGAGCACGCGGGTGGTCAGGCGCCCGGAAGGGCCGAAGCGGATGAGCGCGGCCGACGTCGTGAAGATCTTCTCGTTCGAGGCGGGGACCCGCGACGTGTCGGCGCGCAGCGTGAACAGCGTGCGGCCGTTCGCCAGGTCGACGACCAAGGCCCCCGAACTGGCTCCGGCGGCGCGCATCTGGCCGGTCAGCGACCGGCGCAGCGCGGACTCGGGTGCGCCGGCCCAGGCGGGGGCGACGAGCAGGACGGCGAGAAGGGCGGCGATGGGCGCGAGCGCGCGGCGCACGAGTCAGGAACACCTAGCAGACGCGCAAGTCGCGGCGCTGCCGGGGCCCGCGGCTGAACGCGTCCGTACAATACGGCGCCTAATGGGCAAGGTGGTCAAGCTGGAGGCCCAGGGAAAGGGCCGAGGCACGCAGGCTGCGACGCGGGGGCGCGCGACGCGCAGGCGCCGTAGCAAGACGGCCCTCGTGCTCGGAGGCGGCGGCTTCACCGGCGGCGTCTACGAGATCGGCGCCCTGCGCGCGCTCGACCTGCTGTCCGTCAATCGCACGGTCAACCAGTTCGACGTCTACGTCGGCACGAGCGCGGGCTCCTTCGTCGCCGCGCTCGCCTCCAACGGCATCACGCCCGAGGAGATGATGCGGGTGGTGAACCGGCAGGTGCCCACGCCCTTCCGCGACGTCGACCTCGACCAGCTCCTGCGGCCGAACTTCGGCGAGTTCATCACCAGCACCCTGAAGCTGCCGTTCCGGGCCATCGGCCTCGCGCGCACCCTCGCCGGCGCCGTCGGCCCCCAGTTCTCGGCCGTGGATCTGGTCACCGGCCTCGCGGAGGTGCTGCCCTCCGGCCTGTACTCGGGTCACGGGATCGAGCACTACGTGCGCACGGTCCTGTCAGACCCCGACCGCACCGACGACTTCCGGCTGCTGGAGAACGAGCTGTACCTCAGCGCCACCGACCTCGACACCTGCGAGCGCATCGTGTTCGGAGCGGAGGGCTGGGACGACGTGCCGATCTCCTCCGCCGTGCGCGCGTCGACGGCGTTGCCGATGGTCTACAAGCCGGTCGAGATCAAGGACCGCGAGCTGATCGACGGGGGCATCGTCTCCACGACCAACGTGGACATCGCCGTCGAGGCGGGAGCCAAGTTCGTCGTCGTCATCAACCCGCTCGTCCCCTACGTCAACGACTTCAAGAAGCGCATACCGACGCTCACCGGCTCGCGGGTCCGCCGCGTGTCGGACATGGGGTTTCCCCAGATCGGCTACCAGACGTTCAAGCTGCTGGCCTACCAGCGTCTGCACGAGATGGCGCGGCGCTGGGAGGAGCGCTACCCGGGCGTCGACATCGTCCTCATCGAGCCCGAGCCCAACGACGAGCTGATGTTCACGACGAGCATCCTCAACTTCTCCTCGCGCGTGGACATCGCGCGCCACGGATTCCAGTCGGTCACCCTCAAGCTCGCCGAGGACTACGACCACTTCCGCGAGGTCTGCGAGCGCCACGGCATCGAGATCTCCCAGACGCGCGTCCGGAAGGTCGTCAAGCACTTCGCCGCCGAGAAGGAACGCACCCGCGCCTGGCGCAAGATCCTCGAGCAGACGACGGGCACGCTGCTCCGGCAGAGCGCGGACGAGTCCTAGGGTCCAGGCACCGAGAACGGCGGCATCGAGGGGTCGGGCTCGAGCGCTCGCGCGGGGCAGAACAGGGCAAGTGTCCTGGATAGCTGTTGCACAGCAACAGCAGGGTAGGAAGCTTCGACCGGAACGGCCGGGACCCACCCCTCAATGCCGCCGTTAAAGCGCTCGAGGGTTCAGCGCGTCGCGGCCCGCAGCGCCTCGAGCAGGCGGTCCGTCGCCTGGGGCGACTGGATCGTGGCGCGGACGTGGTCGGGCTCGCCGTATTCGGAGCCCGGGTGCACGAGGACGGCCGAGCGGCGCAGGCGCGTGGCCAGCTCGCCGTCGGCCAGGCCGGGCGCGCGCAGCCACACGACGTTGGCCTGCGACGGTCTCGCATCCACCGGCATCGAGCCGAGCGACTCGAGCAGGCGGTAGCGCTCGATCAGCACCGTCTCGCGCCGCCGCGCTCACCAGCGGCCCGCACTTGCGCAGGGCCTCCAGCGCGCCGGCCTGCACGAGGTCCGAGACCCCGAGCGCCGGCGCGATCTGCTCGAGCAGCGGCTCCGAGCCGGGCCCGCCCATGACGTAGCCGCAGCGCATTCCGGCCAGGCCGTAGGCCTTCGAGAAGGTCCGGAACACGAGCAGGCGAGGGAAGTCGTCGAGCAGGGCGAGGGAGCTGCCGGCCGGCTCCGCGTCGACGAAGTCGCCGAGCGCCTCGTCGAGCAGGACGGTCACGTGCTCGGGCAGCCGCTCGAGCAGGCGCCGCAGCTCGTCCGCGGGCAGGTAGGCCCCGTTGGGATCGTTGGGGTTGCACACGGCGATCACGCGGGTGCGGGCGCTGACGCCCGCGAAGATCTCGTCGACCTCCATCGCGGGGACCGGGACGGCCCGCCCGGCGGCGGCCCGGGCCATCAGCGGATAGAGCGGGTAGGAGGGCCACGGGGTGACGAGCTCGTCGCCCTGCCCCATCAACGTTCGCGCGGCGACGCGCAGGAGCTGCGCCGCGCCGTTGCCCACGGCGACGCGATCGGGCTCCAGGCCGTGCCGGCGGCCGATCTCGCGCCGCAGCTCGAGCGCGAGCGGATCGCCCGCGCGGTTGATGCCGCGGCGGGCCGCGTAGGTGATCGCGGCCACGACGTCGGGGTGGGGGAGCTCGTGCCAGGTCGTCTGCGAGAGGTCGAGCGCCTCGACCTTCGCGAGGGCCTTCCGGCGCCGCTCGTCGGCCTGCTCGCGCAGCCGCGCGCTGTTCTCCTCGTCCGACATGCCCTCGAACTGCTTGTAGTAGTCGAGCAGTCCCATCAGGATCGGGCGGGTCCGAGAGACGACCCCGGCCCGCTGATGAGGAGGAACCAGCCGAAGAAGAGCGATCGCCCCGATGATCGCCGTAACGGCGAACACGCGGCCGATCGTGCCCTCACGCTGGTCGTAGCCGGCGGCCCGCCGAGCGAGGATCCAGAGCAGGTCGATGCGCCGCGAGATGACCAGCCCGAGGAGCAGCGTGAGCAGCAGCCCGAAGAACGCGACCGTGATGCCCAGGAAGGTGCTGCCGGTGCCGTAGTCGACCTGGGAGCCGACCCACAGCCAGGCCACGGGCAAGGGGCCCCAGAACAGGAGGTTGATGAAGATCATCAGCGCGAGCAGCCCGGCCGCCAGCAACCGGTCCACGCGCTGTCGCGCGGCACCGCGGTATTCCGGGGTGTCGCGGTACTTGACGGGTCGGGTCCCGGGCCGACGCCCGGTGAACAGCCCGCCGGTGTCGGTGGGGTCCGTCTTCATCCCTGACTCCTACGCCAGCGTAGCTACGACTCGTACAACGAGTCGAATATGCCCTGGTACTTCTCATTGACCACGTTGCGCTTGACCTTGAGCGTCGGGGTCAACTCGCCGGTCTCCTGCGACAGGTCGTGGTCCAGTATGGCGAACTTCTTGACCTGCTCGACCTGGGCGTAGTGGGCGTTGACCTGGTCGATGATCTCGCCGATGTGCTCGCGCACCTTCGGATGCTCGCCCAGAGTGGCCGGGTCCGAGCCCTCGATCCCCAACTCCTCGGCGAGGGCCGGCGCCTCCTCGGGATCGAGCGTCACGAGGATCACCGGATAGGGCCGGCGGTCGCCGTGCATGACCGCCTGGGAGATCCAGCGGTTCTGCTTGAGGTCGTTCTCGATCAGCGCCGGCGTGATGTTCTTGCCGCCCGCGGTGATGATGATGTCCTTCTTGCGCCCGACGATCGAGATGTAGCCGTCCTCGTCGATCTTCGCCAGGTCGCCCGTGTGCAGCCAGCCGTCGGCGATCGTCCCGAAGCTCTTCTCCGCGTCCTTGTAGTAGCCCTGGAAGATGTTCGCGCCCTTGATGAGCAGCTCGCCGTCCTCGGCGATCCGGCACTCGACGCCGGGCAGCGCGCGGCCCACGGTCCCGAACTTGTGGTTCTCGATCGTCGAGTACGTGGCGACCGTCGCCGTCTCGGTCATCCCGTAGCCCTCGAGGACCGGGACCCCGGCGGCGTAGAAGAACTCGAGGATCTCCTGCGCGATGGGCGCGGCGCCCGTGACGGCCTGGCGGACGTTGCCGCCGAAGATGGCGCGGACGTTCTTGAACACCTGCTCGTCGAGCGCCTCGAACTTCGCGCGCAGGTCGGCCGGGACCTCTCGGCCGTGCGCGTCGGCGTCGCGCACCTTCACGCCGAGCTCGACCATCCCCCGGAACTCCTCGTCGGACATCTGCGCACGGATCTTGGCGGTGGCGAGCGTGTAGATCTTCTCGAAGATCCGCGGGACCGAGGGCAGGTAGGTGGGCTTGACCTCGGCCAGCTCGGGCACGACCGCCTTGGTGTCGCCGCCGAAGTAGGCGATGGTTCCTCCGCCGTCGAACGACAGCAGCTGGATGAGCAGCGCGTAGGCGTGCGCCAGCGGGAGGAACAGGTACGCGGTGTCGCTGCCGCCCTCGAGCACGCCGATGCTCTCGCACATGTCGAGCACGCCGCGGTAGTTGCCGTGGGAGAGAACGCATCCCTTCGGCGGGCCCGTCGTGCCCGAGGTGTAGATGAAGGTGAAGGCGTCGTCCGGCCCGACCGACGCGGTCCGTTCCTCGAGCCTCGCCGGCTCGACCGCCCGCCCACGCTCGCGCACGTCGTCCAGCGCGATGGCGTCCGCCACGTCCCCGGACGGGTCGATGACGATCACCGTCTCCAGGTTGGGCAGGTTGTCGCGGACGGCGACGATCTTGGCCACCTGGGACGCGTCCTCGCAGATGATCGCGCGGGCCTCGGAGTTGCCCACCACCCATTCGCACTCCTTCGGGGAGTTGGTGGGGTAGACGGGGACGACGGTTCCGCCGGCCGCGGAGATGGCGAAGTCGACGTATGTCCACTCGGGCCTCGTGTTGGCGAGGATGCCGACCCGGTCGCCCTTCTCGATGCCCAGGTCGAGCAGGCCACGCGCGATCTCGGAGACGATCTCGCCCACCGCGGCGTACGTGACGTCGTGCCACTCGCCGTCGCGCTTCTGGCGCAGGGCGACGTTCGACGCGTACTTCTCGGCCGCCAACGGAAGCAGGTCGGCGATCGTCCGTGAGCCCGTTGTCGGGCTCGTCGCGGTGGTGGCCTCCATTCTCTCCTCCTTGGAAGTGGAGGAGAGAGTGTAGTTGGGGCTCTTAAGCGGGGGTCTACGCCTGCGCGGGCTGGTGCGCCTGGGTGGTCGCCTCGCGGAGGCTGCCCAGGAAGAGGGTCTTGTCGATGCGGCCTTCGAAGATCGGGACGCCCATCTGCATGCACTTGTCGATTACCTCGCGGCGGTCGAGACCTGCCTCGCGCGCGAGCTCGGTGGGCGTCAGGTGAATCGCCATCTATGGACCCCTCCTATGGATCGTTCGTCCAGAGGTATACCGCCCCGTCCAGACGGGCTCAAGTCAACGCCCGCAAAGAGCGGAAATCCGGGAGGCTTCAGACGGGGTTCGGCACGTCGATGAACTCGTGGCGCAGCCCGAACCGCTCGGCCGCCAGCTCGCCGAGCCGGCGGATGCCGAACGTCTCGGTGGCGTAATGGCCGGCCCCGATGAAGTGGACGCCCGCCTCGCGCGCGGTGCCCATGACCTGCTCCTTGGGCTCGCCGGTGAGGAAGGCGTCGAGCCCGGCGGCGACGGCGTCGTCCAGCGCGCCCGCGGCGCCGCCGGAGACGATCCCGATCGTCCGCACGCGCTCGGGCCCGGCGTCGAAGACGAGCGGCTCGCGCTCCGTCAGCGTCCTCACGCGCTCGAACAGCTCGCCGGCCGGGACTCCGTCGCCGGAGAAGCGCGCCGCGACTCCCACCTCGGCGAAGGGCTCGCGGCCGTCGCACCCGAGGCCGTCGGCGATGAGCGCGTTGTTGCCGACCTCGGGGTGGGCGTCCAGGGGCAGGTGGTAGGCGGCGAGGCCCATCCCGGCCTCGAGCAGCGTCCGCAGCCTGAGCGCGAGGGGCCGGGTGAGCGCCCGGGGCGCTCCCTCCCAGAACAGCCCGTGGTGCACGAGCACGAGCCCGGCCCCGGCGTCGCGGGCGCGCTCGAGCAACTCGAGGTTGGCGGACACCCCTGTGGCCACCGTCTCCACCTCCTCGGCGCCGGGGACCTGGAGCCCGTTCGGCCCGTAGTCCTCGAAGCGGCCGGTCTCGAGCAGCTCGTCCGCCCAGCTGAGGATGTCCGCGACTTTCGTCAAAAAAAGAGTTGAAATTCTTCAGATGAACGTTACAGTTCTCGTTTCGGTCCCAGGGAGTGGGGCCGCACCGGGGGAATTTCGCAAGGAGGGTAGGGGATATGAGCGGGATGTCAGCCACGGTCGCCGTGTACGGCGGCGACGACACCGATTTGGTCACCGCCGTTCGTCGTGGCGATGATCGCGCCTTCGAGGTGCTCTATCAGCGCTACCACGCGCGTATCGCCGCGTACGTGCGAGGGATGGTCAAGGACCACGCGCGCGCGGAGGACGTGACGCAGGAGGTCTTCTTCGCCGCGCTGCGCCGCATGCGCGACACCGAGCGGCCGATCGCCTTCAAGCCGTGGATCTACGAGATCGCGCGCAACGCCTGCATCGACGCCTACCGGCGCACGAGCCGCGCCGACGAACTGTCCTACGACGCCGAGGGCGGGCTCGGGGCGGGCGACCACCTTCGCCTCGTCAGCCCGGACCAGGGCCCGGACGCGGCCGTCGAGTCCAAGCAGCGCCTCGACGATCTGTGCGGCGCCTTCGGCGGGCTGTCCGAAGCCCACCATCAGATTCTCGTCCTGCGCGAGCTCGAGGGGCTCTCCTACCGCGAGATCGGCGAGCGGCTCGGCATGAGCCGCCCGGCCGTGGAGAGCACGCTCTTCCGCGCGCGGCGCCGGCTCACCGAGGAGTACGACGAGCTGGTCAGCGGGCGGCGCTGCGAGCGGGTCCAGGCGATCATCACCTCGGCCGCCGAGGGCATGCTCGGCGCCCGCGACCGTCGCAGGCTCGCGCGCCACACCGCGACCTGCCAGGCCTGCCGCCGTCACGCCCGCCGCATGGGGCTCGCCGACGTCGAGGCGCCCTCCACGGTCCGCGGCAAGCTCGCCGCCTTCGTGCCGATCCCGGCGTTCCTGCGCCGGGGTGGCGACAGCGCCGGAGTGGCCGGCGGCCACGGCTCCAACCTCGCCGCCCAGGTGTCCTCCTCACTGGGCGCGATGGCCGACCCCGTCGCCGCGACGTGGACGAAGGCAGTCGCGGCCGCCGCCGCGCTCGCGTTCGCGGGAGCCGGGGCGCACGTGGCTGCCCAGAACGGCCACCCGCTGCCCGGCCTGGGCCACCTTCCGCTCGTCGGCGCGAAGCAGGCCGCCGAGCCGGCGAAGAGCGACGGCAAGGACACCTCGGGCAAGGCCACCTCGGGCATCGCCGATCCCCAGTCCGTCCGTTCGGAGAAGGCCGGGGCCGGCGAGTCGGCCAAGGGCGGCTCCGGCGGCCGGAGCACCGCGACCACGGGCCCGGCCGCGGCCCGGGACTCGGCCGGCCGCGGGGACGGCTCCAGCAGCGTGTCGCTTCCCGCCGCGTCGGCGCCCGCAGCGCCCGACGCCCCGGACCCGGGCGTCTCGCTGCCCGACGTCGGCTCGCCGGGCGCGGATTCGCCGGCCCCGAGCGCCCCGTCCAATGACGTCAACGTGAACACGGACGGAGTCAACGTCCCACAGGGCGCCGGCGCCTCCGCTCCCGCGATTCCGGAGCCGCCGAGCGGGCTGCCCGACGTCGCGCAGCGGCCGTCTCGTCGGTCACCGGCGCCTGACGACCGATCGCGCCGGGCCCCGTGCCCGGCGCGCTCAACCAGAGAGTGAGGGTGCGCTTTCGGCCGCGCGCGCCCCCGAGGGGGATCGCGCGCAGTACGGTGCCGGTAAGCGCGTGCCCCGCCTGATCCCCCTCGCCATCCTCCTCGCCGGCGCCCTCGCCGCCCCGGCGGACGCCAAGCTGACGATCTCGCCGGCGCCCGGCACGCCGGATGCCTCCCCCCAGACGCAGATCAGCATCCTCGGCGTCGCGCCGAGCCGCATCGCCTCGGTGTCGGTCACCGGCGCCAGCAGCGGCGCGCATGCCGGGGCGCTGCGCCGCTACTCGGGCGGGCGCGGCGCGAGCTTCGTCCCGGCCCAGCCGCTGACGGAGGACGAGCGCGTGGACGTGGTCGTGAGCATCCGCGGGCGATCGCCCATCCGGTTCTCGTTCACGGTCGCTCACTTCGCCGGTCCCCTTGCCCTGCTCAATCCGACCGGAAGGCAACCGGACAAGCAGCAGCACTTCGTGTCGCGGCCCGACCTGATCCCGCCGCGCATCACGGTCCGGAAGAGCTCGCCGAAGGTGACCGGCGGCATCTTCCTCACGCCCCTCCCCTCTCCGACCGTCCACCCGGGCAGCAACAACACGGTGACGATCAACCCCGTCGGGCCGGGCGGCCCGATGATCATCGACGGGCGGGGCGAGCTCGTGTGGTTCCAGCAGCTCGAGCTGCCCGATGTCGCCGCCAACCTCCGGATCCAGCGCTTCGCCGGGAAGCGGGTCCTCACCTGGTGGCAGGGCGGGGTCACGCCGTTCGCCTTCGGCCTCGGGGAGGGCGTGATCGCCGACACGTCCTACCGCACCCTGCGCACGGTCAAGGCCGGTAACGGCTACCCGATGGACCTCCACGAGTTCGAGCTCACGCCGCAGGGCGACGCGCTGTTCACGATCTACTCGCCGATCATGGTGCACCTGCCCGGCACGCCGGAGGGCAAGCTCTCGCTGATGATGGACGCGATCGTCCAGCAGGTCGACGTCCGCACGGGCCTGGTCGTCTGGGAGTGGCACGGCTACGGCCACATCCCGCTGAGCCAGTCCTACGCCACCCCTCAGAACTCGATCTCCTACGACGCGTACCACTTCAACTCGATCCAGTCGCTGGCGAACGGCCACGTCCTCGTCTCCGCCCGCGACACGTCGGCGATCTACAACGTCGACCAGGCGAGTGGGCGGATCGTGTGGACGCTGGGCGGCAAGGCGAGCACCTTCCGGCTCGGCCGCGGCGCGAGCTTCTGGCTCCAGCACGACGCGAGGATGCTCCCCAACGGGCAGATCACCCTGTTCGACGACGAGGCCGGCCCGCCCCGGAAGGCGGCGTCGCGTGGGCTGATCCTCGCGCTCGACCACCGCCGGCGCACGGCCCGGGTCGTGCGCCAGTACAAGCGGTCGGGCAGCACCTCGGCCCAGAGCGAGGGCAGCCTCCAGAAGCTGCCCGGCGGCAACGTCTTCATCGGGTGGGGCGCGGAGCCGTTCTTCTCGGAGTTCACGGCGGGGGGCCGCCTCCTGTTCGACGCCAGCCTGCCCGAGGACGACGGCAGCTACCGGATCCTGCGCTTCCCCTGGAGCGCGACGCCCAGGACGCGCCCCGACGCCGTGGCTCGCCGCACCGGCCCGTCGAGCGTCTCCGTCTACGCCAGCTGGAACGGCGCCACGACGGTCGCGCGCTGGCAGGTCCTCGCCGGGTCCGACGCGGCGTCGCTGGCGCCGGTGGCCAGGGCGGCGCGGCGCGGCTTCGAGACACGGATCGACGTCAGCGGCGCGGCGACGACGTTCGCCGTCCGCGCCCTGAGCGCACGGGGCCGGACCCTGGCGACGTCACCGCCCGTGTCGGCGCCGTGACGTCCGGGCGAGCGGCCGCCCAACCTCATCCTGCTCGTCACCG
Source organism: uncultured Actinomycetes bacterium (assembly GCA_963842605.1). Classification (GTDB taxonomy): domain Bacteria; phylum Actinomycetota; class Thermoleophilia; order Solirubrobacterales; family Solirubrobacteraceae; genus AC-38. The sequence goes on along the minus strand of CAWJGV010000011.1, from coordinate 125,752 downwards.
ACCAGCAGCGCGCGCCGCAGCACTGGCCGGCCGACCCGGCCTGGCTGGACGCGCTCATGCCCCACGACGCGGACCTGCGCCGGACCGGGATGACGTTCACGCGCGCGTTCATCGCCACGGCGATGTGCTCGCCGAGCCGGGCGAGCATCCTCACCGGCACCTACCCGTCGCGGCACGGGGTGACGCTGACGCTGACGCGAGGCGACCTGCTCCCCGATCCGCGCCACTTCCCGGACGTGCTGCGCACCGTCGCGCGGCTGGCGGTCGACGGCGAGGTCCCGCGGAGGCGCCTGGCACGCGAGTTCGGCCGGGGGCTGCTGCGGCTGGGGCCCCGGAGCGGCAACGAGCCGGAGCTGCCGCCGGGCATCGACACTCTGGCCACGCTGCTGCGCGACCGGGGCTACCACGTCGCGCTGAAGGGCAAGTGGCATCTGACCAAGCCGGTGAACGGCGACGGTTGGAGCGCCGCGGACACGGCTCGCGTCGAGCGCGACTACGGCTTCGCCGACTGGGACCCCACGGATGCGGGCGGCGACGCCAAGGCGTCGTCGTTCGGCGGCGGCCGCGCCGGGACGACCGGGAAGGGATGGGACGAGGACTACACGCGCCAGATGGAGGCGTGGCTCGGCCGCGCCGACCTGCCGGAGCCCTTCTGCCTCGTCTGGTGCCTCGTCAACCCGCACGACGTGCTCGGCTACCCGTCGTCGTTCGAGGCCGGCGGCTACGCGCCCGAGGAGTTCGCCGACCTGCGGATGCCCCTGCCGGCGACCATCGACGAAAATCTTCGCGACAAGCCGACCGTGCAGGCGCTCACCCGGCTCGGCCAGACGGCGTACCTCGGCGCGCTGCGCGGGCGGTCCGGCCAGCAGCGCTATCTGGACTTCTACGCCCACCTGCACCGCCTGGTCGACGAGAAGATCGGCCGGCTCCTGCGGCTCCTGGGCGATCCCGCCGACCCGGCCTCGCTGCGCGCCCGCACGGTCGTCGTGCGGACGTCCGACCATGGTGAGCTGGCCCTCTCGCACGGCGGCCTGCGCCAGAAGATGTTCAACGCCTACGAGGAGGCGATCCGCGTGCCCCTGGTCGTCTCCGGCCCGGCGCTGTTCCCCGCGCCGCGCGAGAGCGACGCGCTGGTCTCGCTCGTCGACCTCGTTCCCACACTGGTCGGCCTGACCGGCGAGCCGGCCGAGCCGGCCCGCTTCGACGGGCGCGACCTGAGCCCGGTGCTGCGCGGGGAGCAGGACTCCGTGCGCGACGCGGTGCTGTTCGCCTACGACGACCACCAGGCCGGCACCGCGTTCCAGGAGGCGCCCGGGCAGCCGAACCGGATCCGCTGCGTGCGCGACGCGCGCTGGAAGTACGCGACGTACTTCGATCCGAGCGGCCGGGCCCCGTCCGAGTACGAGCTCTACGACCTCCAGAGCGACCCCGACGAGGCGCTCAACCTCGTCGACAAGCGCACGGGCGATGGCCGGACCGCCCAGGCCCGCGAGGAACTACCGCGCCTGCGTGAGCTGCTCGATCGCGAGTGCGAGCGCGCGGGCTACGCGCGACCGCCGACGACGGACACGGCGTGACAATCGGGCGCCGACGGCGCCCCGATTGGGCGAGCAGCTGGGAGCCGCTCGCCAGGAGTCGAGGGCGGGACAGTGCTCCGCACGGCCCGCCCTCGCACGACGCCGCGAGCGGCACCCAGATGCCGCCACAATCGGGGCGCCCGGATTTGAACCGGGGACCTCACCGACCCGAACGGTGCGCGCTACCAGGCTGCGCCACGCCCCGAAGGGCCCGAGTATAGGCCCGAGGTGTCGCTCCTGGCCTGGCCGCCACCCGCAACTGCGGGCGTCTTGGCGTGTCGTTGTCCAGTGATGCCCCGCCGCCGTCTCCTCCCGGCGCTGCTTGCGCTGCTGGCCGGCCTTGCTGCCTGCGGGGCCGGGACCTCCGGCGGGGTCACGACCAACGCAGGGACGACCGCGACGACGAGGACTACGGCCTCGACCTCCGCCCCTCCCGCGAAGTCCGCCGGCGTCACGCTGGGGCTGCAACGCATCGGGTCGTTCTCCAGCCCGGTCTACGTGACGGCGCCGCCCGGCGACTCGCGGCGGCTGTTCGTCGTCGAGCAGGAAGGCGTGATCCGCGTCGTGCGCGACGGGCGCAAGCTGCCGACCCCGTTCCTCGACATCCGCGACCGCGTCCAGTGCTGCGGCGAGCAGGGCCTGCTCTCGATGGCCTTCGCGCCGGACTACGCCCGCACCGGGCGCTTCTACGTGTACTACACCTCCAACGGAGGCTCCCAGGAGCGAGTGGAGGCGTTTCGCCGCTCGGGTCCGGACCGGGCCAGCCGCGCCAGCCGCCGGCTCGTCCTGAGCATGGCCGATCCCGAGGGCAACCACAACGGCGGCATGCTCGTGTTCCACGGCGGCCTGCTCTACATCGGCACCGGCGACGGCGGAGGCGCCGACGACCAGCACGGCGCGCGCGGCAACGCCCAGAACCTCAACAGCCTGTTGGGGAAGATCCTGCGCATCGACCCTCGGGCCCGCTCGGGCCGCCCGTACACGGTCCCCTCCGACAATCCGTTCGTCGGGCGCGCGGGACGCGACCAGATCTGGTCCTACGGGCTGCGCAACCCGTGGCGCTTCTCCTTCGACCGCACCACGGGGGACCTCGTCATCGGCGACGTCGGCCAGAACGCCGTCGAGGAGATCGACTTCTCGCCGGGCGCGAGCAGCCGGGGTACCAACTACGGGTGGCGCCCGTGGGAGGGCCGGCGGCGCAACTTCAACGAGCCGGCGCCCGGGTGCCGTGTTTCCCGTGATCACCCACTCGCACGGAGAGGGCTACTGCTCGATCACCGGCGGCTACGTCGTCCGCGACCCGCGCCTCACGGGGTGGGTCGGCCGCTACCTGTACAGCGACTTCTGCCGGGGCACGATCGAGTCGGCCCTGCTGTCGCCCGGCAAGGCGACGGGCGAGCGCTCGACCGGACTTCGGGTGAGCAGCATCTCCTCGTTCGGCGAGGACGCGCGCGGGCGCGTCTACGCCGTCTCCCTGGGCGGGCCGGTGTACCGGATCGTGGCTCGGTAGCGTCCGCCGGGTGGCGGACCTGCTCGAGCGGCACGACATCGCACGCGTCCGCGCCGATAACCCGGGACCGTTCACGCTCGATGGCACGAACACCTGGGTGCTCGGTCGGGCTCCGGCGTGGGTGGTGGACCCGGGCCCGCTGGTCGCCGGCCACGTCGAGGCGGTGGCGGCCGAGATCGGCGCGCGCGGCGGGCTCGGAGGTATCGCGCTGACCCACTCGCACCGTGACCACACGGAGGCGGTGGAGGCGCTGCTGGCGGCCGCCGGCGCGGCGCCGGTGGCGGCCGCGGCCGGCCGGGACGTGGCGCTGGGCGACGGCGACTCGTTCGGGCCGTTCACCGCGATCCCGACGCCCGGTCACGCGCCCGACCACCTCGCGCTCGTGGCCGGGCGGGTGTGCTTCACGGGGGACGCCGTGCTGGGTACGGGCAGCGTCTTCGTCGCCCCCGGTCCGGGCTCCCTGGCGGGCTACCTCGCCGCGCTGCGCCGCCTCCGCGCGCTCCCGCTCGAGCTCCTGTGCCCGGGCCACGGACCGCCCGTGGACGACCCGGCCGCGAAGCTGGACGAGTACCTGGCGCACCGTCTCGATCGCGAGCGGCGGCTCCTCGACGCGCTGGCCCGCGGACTGCGCAGCGAGGACGAGCTGCTCGACGACGTGTGGGACGACGCGCCGACGGCCTTGCGCTTCGCCGCGGGCGTCACCTTGCGCGCGCACCTGGAGAAGCTGAGCGAGGAGGGTCGGCTGCCCGCCGGCGTCGACATCCCGGCGCTGGAGCTGGGGGACGCCGAGCTCTAGGGCTTGGCGCCGGCGTCGGCGCCGGAGCCGCTGCTCGCCGAGCTGGATCCGGCTCCCCCGGCGCTCGAGTGCGGGGAATCGAGCGGATCGGTGAGCTGGCTCGTGGGCGCCACCGCCCCCTGGGCCGGTTCCTCGGCCGGCTTCTCGAGCGTGTTCTCCTCGGGGGCGGCGAGGCCGCCGCTGCCCGTGGCCTGGTTCTCGAGACCGGCATCATCGACGCCCGCCGTGTCGTCGACCGGCGCCGCCACGGCCTGGGCGTCGTCGACGGGCTGCTCCTCGACGCGCACGGTGGTGAGCGGAGTCGTCGCCTTGACGGGTGCCTCGACCGCCTTGGCCGCGCGCTCGCTCAGCGGCTCGGTCGCGCGCACGGGAGCGGGGGCGACGACGGTGGGCGCGGCCTGATGCTGCACGCGCTCGACGATCTGCTGCTCCACCTTGACGGCGCCGCCCCCGGCCACGACGACGGCCGACACGACCGCGGCGACCTTCGTCGCGGTGAGCGCGGCGCCGGCGGTGCCGGCGATCGTCCCGCCCGCCGCGGCGCCGCTGCCCGCGGCCGCGCCGCCGCCGGCCAGCGCGCCGCCACTGCCGCCGCCGCCCAGGCCGAGCTTGGCGAGGAGCCCGAGCGGGCCCGCGGCCGCCGGCGAGAGGGCGGCGAAGCTCCGGTGCACTCGGCGCAGCTCGGTCCGGTAGTCGCGGCATCCGGCGCAGTCGCGCAGATGCCGCCGGGCGCGCCCGTTCGCGCGGACACCCCGCCCGTGGGCGATCGAGAGGTCGTGGCGAATCTCCGAGCAGGCGGCGTCCCGCGCCTCGGCCGACTCGACGAGTCCCATGCGGGCCCGAACGAGCAGCGACTTGACGGCCGCGACGCTGACGTCCATCGCGTCGGCCAGCTCGGCGTAGGGGAGACCCTCGAGCTCGCGCATGAGCAGCACCGAACGCTGCTGGGCGGGCAGGCGGCGAACGTCCTGCACGAGCCGCTTGAGGTCTTCGCGGCGCTCGGTCTCGACGAGCGGGTCGCAGAGCGGGGTCCGCGAGACGTCGAAGACGTCGGCCGGGGGTGGAATCGGCCGGCGAAGCTGGTCCACGCAGCGGTTGTGCGCCACCCGGTACAGCCACGCGCGCAGGGCGACCGGCCGGTCGGAGGCCCGCAGGGACCCGTAGGCGCGCACGAAGACGTCCTGCAGGGCATCCTCGGCGTCCTGGCGCGAGCCGGAGAGCATCTGGCGCGCGTAGGCGAACAGGCGCTGGTTGTAGCGGTCGTGGATGACCCGGAAGGCCTCCTCGTTGCCGGCCCGGAACAGCGCCACCAGCTGGTCGTCGGACCGCAATCTCAGCAGAGGCGCGCTGAGTGAGAGGCGCGCGAACCCGACGGGGACTTGGAGTGCGGAGGCTTCCACAGCGACTACCGGTCTGCGCACTTTAACCGGAGATCGGCGGAAAAGTCGCGGAGTTCGGTTCAGAGCTACGTAATGTTTGCCATCACGTGCTTGACCTGGGTGTAGTCCTCCAGGGAGTACATCGAGAGATCCTTGCCGTAGCCCGACTTCTTGTAGCCCCCGTGGGGCATCTCCGAGGCCAGCGGGATGTGGTCGTTGATCCACACGCAGCCGAAGCGCAGGGCCTTGGCCACCCGCATCGCCCGGCCGACGTCGCGGGTCCACACCGAGGAGGCGAGGCCGTAGTCGGTCCCGTTCGCCCAGGCGATCGCCTGGTCCTCATCGGAGAAGCGCTGCACGGTGATCACGGGGCCGAAGATCTCGCGCTGGATCATCTCGTCGTCCTGCTCGAGGTTCGCGACCACCGTCGGCTCGAGGAAGAAGCCGGGGAGGTCGGGCTCGCTGCCCCCCGTGACGACCTCCGCGTTGTCGGGCTTGCGCTCGAGGAAGCCCTCGACGCGCTCACGCTGGCGGGCCGAGTTCAGCGGGCCGAGCGTGGTGTCCGCCGAAAGCGTGTCGCCCATCACGAGGCCCGAAGCCTGCTCGGCCAGACCGCCCACCACGTCGTCGTAGACCTTGGACCCGGCCAGCACGCGGGTGGCCGCCGTGCAGTCCTGGCCGGCGTTGTAGTAGCCGGTGCCGGCGATCGTCTCGAGCGCGGTCTCCAGCGCCACGTCGTCGAACACCACGACCGGCGCCTTTCCGCCCAGCTCGAGGTGCACCCGCTTGAGCGTCTGCGCCGCGTGCTCGGCGATCCACTTCCCCGTCTCCACCGACCCGGTCAGCGAGACCATGTCGACGTCGTCGTGCGTCACGAGCGCCGCCCCCGGGTCGTTGCCGCCGGTGATGACGTTGAGCACGCCCTTGGGAAAGGACTCGGCCGCGAGCTCGGCGAGCCTCACGGTCGTCAGCGGCGTCGTCGGGGCCGGCTTGAGCACGATCGTGTTCCCGGTGGCCAGCGCGGGGCCGATCTTCCACACGGCCATCATCAGCGGGTAGTTCCACGGGCTGATCTGGCCGACGACGCCGACCGGCTCGCGGCGGATCATCGACGTGTACCCCTCGAGGTACTCGCCCGCCGGCTTGCCCTCCATGCAGCGCGCGGCGCCGGCGAAGAAGCGCAGGTTGTCCACCATGAAGGGGATCTCGTCGTCGCGGAACGCGGCGAGGGGCTTGCCGGCGTTGGTCGCCTCCAGCTCGGTCAGCTCATCGGCGTTCTCCTCGATCGCGTCGGCGAGGCGAAGCAGGGCGAGGGCGCGCTCGGCCGGCGTCGTCACCGCCCAGCCTTCGAAGGCGGCGCGCGCGGCGGCCACCGCACGATCGACGTCCGCCTCGGTCGATTCGGGCGCCTCGGCGATCGTCTCGCCGGTGGCGGGATTGACGACGGGCTCGCGGCGGCCATCGGCCGGGTCGACGAGCTCGCCGTCGATGAAGTTCTGCAGGGTTCGCACGGCGGTGGCCATCGGTTCCCCTCTCCTCGTTTCGCTCGTACGGAACGTAGCACCGAGCCGCCCGCCGCCCCGGCCGAATCCTCCGCACCCCGTGTGCCGCATTGGTGCTAGGCTCGCGGACCGTAGTTAGGGTAACCTAAGAAACGAACCCTCCGTGAGCTTCACAGAGACCATCATCCTCGGCGCCCTGGCCGGATTCACCATCTACCTGGGACTGCCGCTCGCACGTCTGCGTTCGCTCGGCGACCGCTCGCGCGTGGCGCTCGCCATGTTCGCCGTCGGCGTGCTCGCCTTCCTGTTCATCGACGTCATGGCGCACGGCGAGGAGATCCTCGAGGGCGCGGTCGAGCAGCTGAAGGACGGCGAGGGCGGTTTCGGGAAGGTCCTCCTCTTCGGGAGCGTCCTCGGCGGCGGCTTCATCGCCGGGACGGCGGGGATCGCCGTGCTCGAGCGACGCATGCGCCCGCGGCGCAGCGCTCTGCCCCCGATCGCCGGCGGCGACGCGGTGAGCACGATCGCCCCCACGCAGGCCGAGGAGCTCGCCGCGCAGGCGGATGCCCTCAGGCGACGTGCTCTCGCCACCGGCCTGAGCGTGGCGGTCGCGATCGGGATCCACAACTTCGCCGAGGGCCTGGCCATCGGAGTCTCCGCGAAGGCGGGCGAGATCAGTCTTGCCACCGTGCTCATCATCGGCTTCGCCCTGCACAACGCCACCGAGGGCTTCGGCATCGTCGGTCCACTGGGCGACGTCCGGCCGTCGTGGCGCTGGCTCGGCCTGGCCGGGCTCATCGGCGGCGGGCCGGTCTTCCTCGGCTCGGTGATCGGCTACAACGTGACCAGCGAGCCGCTGGAGCTCGCCTTCTACGCGCTGGCCGGCGGCGCGATCCTGTACGTGATCGGCGAGGTGTGGCAGGGGATGCGGCGATACGGCCACCGGGAGCTCGGGCTCTTCGTGCTCGGCGCCGGCTTCACCCTCGCCGTGATCACCGACATGGTCGTCGTGTACGGCGGCGGCTGAGCCGCCCCCGCCCGCTCCCCCGCGACCGCCGGACCGGTCATGCTTGCGCGCGTGACCGTCGGTTCCGACGACCCGCTCGCTCTGCCCGACCGGGGCGCGCGCCGCTCGCCCTTCCCCGCCATCGCGGAGTACGCGTTCCTGGCGGACTGCCACACCGGGGCCCTGGTGGCGCCCGACGGGACGATCGAATGGATGTGCGTGCCGCGCTTCGACTCACCGTCGATGTTCGGCATGCTGCTCGATCGCGGTGCGGGCGGCTTTCGTCTCGGGCCGTACGGAGAGAGCCATCCGGTCGGCCGCCGCTACGAGCCGGGCTCGCTCGTGCTCGAGACCACCTGGATGACGCGCAGCGGCTGGGCGGTCGTCCACGACGCGCTCACGATCGGCGACTGGGTGGAGGACGAGGAGGCCGAGGCGCGCCACACGCGCCCGCCGACCGACCACGAGGCCGACCACCTGCTCGTCCGCACCATCACCTGCGTGCAGGGTGAGGTGATGGCCGAGCTGGTGTGCGAGCCGATGTTCATCTACGGCGCCCAGCAGGCCGAGTGGACCGAGGCCCACCACGAGGCCCCGGCCGCCCTGGACGCCACGGGCGGCGAGCACACGGTCCGCCTGCTCAGCGACCTGCGCCTGGGAATCGAGGGCAACCGCGTCCGGGCGCGGCACCAGATGCAGGAAGGGGACGTGTGCTACTGCGCGCTGACCTGGACCGACGGGCTCGGCGGGCCCGCCACGGCCGAGCAGGCCCGCGACCACATGCACCGCACCGCGCACTACTGGCGCTCCTGGCTGGAATCGGGCACGTTCCCCGACCACGTCTGGCGCCGCCACCTCCAGCGCTCGGCCCTGACGCTGAAGGGCCTCACCTACGCGCCCACCGGCGCGCTCGTGGCCGCGCCGACGACGTCGCTGCCCGAGACGCCGCGGGGCGAGCGCAACTGGGACTACCGCTACTCGTGGATGCGCGACGCCTCGTTCACCCTGTGGGCGCTGCACGCGATCGGGCTGGACTGGGAGGCCGACGACTTCATGCAGTTCGTCGCCGACCTGGACCGCAACGAGGACGGGTCGCTCCAGATCATGTACGGCATCGACGGCGAGCGCCAGCTGACGGAGAGCACGATCGACCACCTGTCGGGCTACGACGGCGCCAAGCCGGTACGGATCGGCAACGGAGCCTTCGACCAGCGCCAGAACGACGTCTACGGCGCCGTCCTGGACTCGATCTTCCTGCACACCAAGGCCAACGGCTACATCCCCGAGCGCCTGTGGCCGGTCATCACCGCCCAGGCCGACTGCGCGTCGCAGGTGTGGCAGAAGCCCGACCAGGGGATCTGGGAGGCCCGGGGCGAGCCCAAGCACTACGTCTCCTCCAAGCTCATGTGCTGGGTGGCGATGGACCGGGCGGCGCGGCTGGCCACCCTGCGAGGCGAGCCGGACATCGCCCAGGGCTGGGCGGCGACGGCGGAGGAGATCCGCTCCGACATCCTCGAGCGCGGCGTCGACGACCGCGGGGTGTTCCGCCAGCACTACGAGACCGACGCGCTCGACGCCTCGACGCTGCTCATCCCGCTCGTGCGCTTCCTGCCCGCGGACGACGAGCGCGTGCGCGCGACCGTGCTGGCTATCGCCGACGAGCTGACCGAGCACGGGCTCGTCCTGAGGTACAAGACCGACGAGACCGACGACGGCCTGCACGGGCACGAGGGGACGTTCCTCATCTGCTCGTTCTGGATGGTCTCGGCGCTCTCGGAGATCGGCGAGCGCGCGCGGGCCCGCGCGCTCTGCGAGAAGCTCCTCTCGATGGGCTCTCCGCTCTCGCTCTACGCCGAGGAGCTGGAGGCCGACAGCGGCCGGCACCTCGGAAACTTCCCGCAGGCGTTGACGCACCTGGGGCTGATCAACGCCGTGTTGCACGTGATCGCCGACGAGCAGCGCGACCAATAGGCTGGCCGGGCGCGCCGGGCTCACATCACGGAGGAAAGACGACTTGGGTTATTTCCAGAACGACCAAGAGGTCTACGACACGATCGGCAAGCTGTTCGAGGACCTGCGCGACGACCCGGAGCTGTTCCCGAAGTTCCAGAAGGCCGACACGATCGTCCGCTACGAGTTCCACGAGCCGGAGTCCCAGATCACCGTGAAGATGCTCGACGGCGAGCCGGGGCAGGTCGACTTCGGTCCGAGCGAGATGGAGCCCGAGGTGACGATGAGCATGGAGGCCGACACGGCCCACCGTTTCTGGCTGGGCAAGGTCAACATCACCGTCGCGCTCGCCCGAGGCCAGATCAAGGCCCAGGGCCCGGTGGCCAAGGTCCTCAAGCTCGTCCCGCTCGTCGAGCCCGTGTTCCCGCGCTACGAGGCGCAGCTCGAGGAGCAGGGCCGGACGGATCTCGCCCAGGCGGGCTAGGTCGTCGAGTCCGGCAGGTGTCGGCCGACGTGGCCGACGATGACCGAGCGGGGCAGCTCGGCGTCGCCCGGGTGCAGGGCGAGGTAGATGCGGGCGATCGCGCCGGCACCCTGGCCCGAGCCGATGCGCACGTGAGGCCCGAGCTCGAAGGCTCGGCCTTCATAGGTGAATGAGTACTCCTTGCCGTGGCGGGTGCGCGTGCGCTCCGAGATCCCGCCGCGCCAGTTGAGGCCGAGCCTGAAGGCGAGCTCCGAGACCTTGCCGCCGATGTCGCCCTCGAGATAGCGCTCGGCCAGCTGGTCGAGACGTTCGAGGTTCTCGAAGATGAGCCCCGGGCGGCCGAACGGACTGTCGGCGGCGCTCTCCAGGGCGCGAGGGGCGAACACGAGGTGCGGGCAGCGCTCCCGCGCGAGCTCGACCGCCTCGAGCACGGTCGCCGGCTCCGGCGGCGCCTCGCCGGCGGGCTCCTCGCCCTCCGCGCCGACGCTCCCCAGCGCCCGGCGCAGCTCGCCGATCTCGCGCTCGCGCTCGGCTATTCGGTCGTGGGCCTCGTGCAGCTGGTCGGTGAGCGCGTCGGCGAAGCGCTCGGCGCCCTCGAGCTCTTCTCGCAGCTCGGCCTCGCGCCCGTCCTCCTCGACGGGCGCGGCGGGCTCGGCGGCCGCGGCTGGTCGCTCCGCGGCCGCGCGCTCGGCGTCCTCGGCGCGGCGCTCGGCCCGCTCGGCGCGGGTCCGCTCCGCGGCCAGGGCGTCGGTCGCGCCCTCCGCCTTCTCCTTGGCCCGCTCGACCTGACGGCGCATCTCGCGCAGCCTGTCCTCCAGGCGCTCGGCCTCCTTGCGCGCGCGGCTCGCCTCGCGCTGGGCCTTCTGGCGATCCTCGCGCAGCGCCTTGCGCTCCTCGAGCACCTGCTCGTACTCGTCGTCGGCGGCGTCGAGCGCGCGCAGGTGGTAGGAGTCGTAGAGGCCGGCCAGCTCCCACAGGTTCTCCCAGCTCCCGAACGCCGCGACCACGTCGCGCGTCGACGGGTAGCCCTCGCGGTTGTCCCACACCTTGTCGTAGGGCGCCTCGCCGTGCAGGACGGTCCAGCGGTAGGTCTCGAGCAGGATCCACGCCGCCTTCCCGTCGGGATCCTCGCCGACCGCTTGCTCGAGGTCGAGCGGATCGGGATAGACGAGCTCCTCCTGGGGCGGCTCCGGCTCCTGGGCCATGCAGAAACCGTACTTGGAGCTAGCGCCAGCGCTCGAGCAGGTCTTCCTCGCCGACCTCGCGCACCGGGCGAGCCGGCGATCCCATGACGACGGTGCGGGCCGGGACGTCGGCCTCGACGACCGAGCCCGCGGCGACGAACGCCTCCTCGCCGACCTCGATCCCGCCGACGAGCACCACCCCGCCGCCCACGCGGCACGCCCGCCGCAACGTCGCGCCCTGCGGCTCCTCCCCGGCGGACATCGCGCCGGGGCCGATGAACACGTCGTCCTCGACCACGGTCCCCGCCGCCAGCCACACGTTGGTCTGCACGCGCACGCGGTCGCCGATGCGCGCTCCGCGCGACACGGTGCTGCCCCGGCCGACCACCGTGCCGGCGCCGATCTCGACGCCCTCGCGCACGAGCGCCTGGTCGCCCACGATCGATCCCTCGCCGATGTGCGCGCCCGCGAAGACGATCGCGTGGGCGCACACGGCCGCCCCGGCCTCGACCATCAACGGCCAGGTCGCGGCTTCCCCGGCGGCGTCCACCGGGTGCTTGCCGAGCACGGCGCCGTCCTGCACGACCGAGCCCGCCCCCAGCACGACGCCGTCGTGGAGCACCACATGGGCCCCGATCGCGGCGTCGTCGGCGATGTCGACGCCGGCGCCCACGAACAGGCCCGGCGCGCGGTCGGAGGAGCGAAGGTCGCTCACGGAGCGATCCTAGGAAACCAGGCCCTGGTCGCGCGCGGCCTGGACGGTCTCTCGCAGCGTCTCGCGCGCGTCCTTCCTGGGACGCCACGCCAGGCCCTTGCGCGCCTTCGTCGTGTCCATGATCGTGGGGACGCGGAACGACTGGAGCCACTCCGCCTCCGGCGGCATGAAGGGCAGGCGGGAGGTCAGCTCGGCCGTCGCGTCGACGGCGATCTCGGGCACGGGCAGCGAGTACCACCCGAGCGCGTCCGCCAGGTCCGACATCGTGAGGATGCCCTCGCCGGCCAGGTTGTAGATGCCAGGCTCGCCGCGGCCGAGCGCGGCGGCGCGCATGGCCGTCGCCACGTCGTCGGCGTGCACGAGCTGGAAGGGCACGCCCGGATCGGGGATGACCGGCTTGAGCACGGGCATCACGTCGAGCAGTCGGCGCACCGCGCCGGGCAGCCGGCCGGCGATCGAGACGTAGGGGATGTTCTCGATCAGCAGCAGCGAGTCCGGGCCCGCGACGATGCAGGGGCGGAACACGTACGCGTCGGTCGTGGTCGGGCCGACGACGTCCGCGAGCAGGCCCTCGAGCTCGGCCTTCTGGGCCGAGTAGTAGAAGTCGTCCGTACCCCGGGGCTCGACATCCTCGGTGAACCGCTCCGGCCGGTCGGGGTCGTCGTGGAACCCGTACGCCGCCACGGACGACGCGTAGACGAGCCGCTTCGTGCGCTTCGAGGCGGCGGAGGCCTCGAACACGTTGCGCGAGCCCTTCAGGTTGACCTCGCGCGTCTCCTGCGGCCCGCCGAAGATGATGAACGCGAGGTGGACGACGACGTCGGCCTCGGCCACCAGCGCGTCCACGCCCTTGCGGTCGAGCACGTCACCCTGCCGGTATTCGGTCTTGCGCCAGCCCTGGGCCTCGGGGTCGAACGGGCGGCGCGCCATTCCCAGCACCTTGCCCACCGAGCGCGAGCGCTCGAGCGCGCGCACGAACGCCTTGCCGATGTCGCCGGTCGGGCCGGTCACGGCGACGGTGAGCGGCTTCGGCTTCGGCTTCGGCTTGGCCTTGGGCTTCTGCTTGGGCTTCTGCTTGGGCTGCGGCACTGCCGCCACCCTAACCCGACTGGCGCTGCGCGAGTTGCCGTTTCGCGATCTTGCGGAAGCGTCTGATCTTGGCGAGGTTGAGGCGAGTGCGCGCGAGCATCGAGCCGGGCGGCAGCTCGAAGCCCCCGACGAGCTTGTGGGGGACCAGCGACCAGTCGTCGCCATCACGGATCAGGTCGCCGCGCACCTGGAAGTTGCGCTGCCACTTGAACTCCGGGTCGTGGTCGTGCGCGGTGATGCAGGCGAGGCCGGGCTCGGCGGGCGCCCCGAGCGGCATCGCCCCGATGCGGACGCGGTGGGCCGCGCGGTCGAGCGAGATCGGCACGCGGGCCGAGAAGGGGAACCCGTCCGGCGCGACGAACGACAGGACGGCCGTGTCGTAGCGATCGCCGAGCTCGTCCATGCGCGCGTCCCACGCCTCGGCGCCGCCCTCCGGCTCCGGCGGGCCGGTCTCCGGCTCCTCGACGTGCCCGGAGCGGACCTCCTCCAGGTGGGAGTCCATCAGCTGCGGCTCGCGCGAGATGTCGCCGCCGGGCCAGACGTAGACGCGCTCCGGACGAACGTAGACGTAGAGGCGCGCGTAGTACCAGAGCACGAAGCGCTTGAGGAAGTCTGGCGGCTGCATGTCCTTGGTGGCGGGCAGCTTCTCCAGCGACTCGCGCTGGTAGCGCTTGCGGTTGGCGTCCAGGTCGTCGTCGTCGACCTTCGCGATGCCCTGGACGAGCACCATCGCCGCGTCCTCCAGGCCGCTGCCCGTGGGATCGGAGAACAGCAGCGACACGCGCGGGTTGGCGCGCGCGTCGAGCGCCTTCTTGGGATAGCCGAGCCCGGTCGTCACATCGATGGCGCCGGCGCCCTCCCGGTAGTAGGGCGTCACCGGCCACGTGATGGGATGGTCGGCCGCGTCGATCGTCGTGTACTCGGTGGTGATGAAGCGGGCGAAGACCCGTTGGATGTCCTCGGGCAGTGACGCGGTCACGCCACGGAATCTATACCCGCGCCCCGGTCTAGGCCGAGTCGTAGCCCGGGTCGCCGGGCAGCAGGATTCGCGCGGTCTCCCCGGACACGAGCACCCGGGGCTGCACCGGGACGACCTCGCGGCCGCGCGCGTGTTCCAGCAGTGCATCCGCGGTGGGAAACGAGCCGAGCTGCTCGAGGTGCTTGATCGTGGGGAAGACGAGCAGGATCTCGCCGCGCTCGTGGTCGGCGAGCGCGTCCGCCGGCGCGTACCAGCGGGCGTCCACCGTCTCGGCGCCGTCGGGCCGAGGGTCGATTCCGTCCGGCGCCGGCGCAAGGAAGAAGCGCGTGTCGTAGCGCGTCTTGACGGCGGCAGGCGTAATCCAGCGCGAGAACGGAACCAGCGAGTCGGGCTCGTCGAGATCGACGTTGGCCTCCTCGGCGAGCTCGCGCAGGCCGGCCGCGCGGTGGGCGACGTCGTGCTCGCCGTCGTCGGTGTCGACCGCGCCGCCCGGGAACACCCACGCGCCGCCCATGAAGCGGGCCTGCGGGTTGCGTTTGACGAGCAGCACCTCGAGCGCGTCCGGACCCCCGCGCAACAGGATCACGGAGGCGGCCTGGCGCGGTGCCGTGGGCGTGCCGGGGTTGTACTCCTCGCCCGTGTTTTTCAGGTCATCCCGGCCGAACTCCGCCATCAGCGCCCACGGTACAGTTCGCGCCCGATGAGCGACCCCGCCAACCAGCGCTACATGTGCACGTCCTGCGGCTTCATCTACGACCCCGCCGACGGCGATCCCGACGGCGGCATCGCGCCGGGCACGCCGTTCGAGAACATACCCGGCGACTGGTTTTGCCCGGTCTGCGGGGCGCGCAAGGCCGACTTCGAGCCCTACGAGGAGTAGATGGCCAAGCTCGCCCGCATCGGCGCGCCCGCTCTCTTCGAGCAGATGGCCCGTCGGCTCAGTGGCGGCAGGCTCGTCTACGCCAAGCCGTTGCGGATCGGCGAGCGAGCGGTCATCCCCGTCTCGCGGGTCCGGGTCCGCGGTGGCTTCGGGTTCGGGCAGGGCGGCGGGGAGGACGGGGGCGGGGGAGGCGGCTGGCTGGACGCCCGGCCGGCCGGCTTCATCGACGTCGGCCCCGAGGGCGCCCGGTACGAGGCGATCCCGCGCGAGCAGCGGCGGGCGGCGGCGATCGCCGCGGGCGTCGCGGCGGGGGCGCTGGCCGGCACCGCCGTCGCGGGGACGGTGTTGAGCGCCCGCGCCCTTACGCGGCTTGGGCGGGCGGCGCTGCCGACCGCCAGGCGGGTGGGACGCTGGTCGAGCAGACAGGCCCGGCTTCCGTCGCCTCGGCGATCGCTTCGGCGGTGATCTCGACGAGCCGGCGCAGGTCGGCCTCGGTGATGGAGAGCGGCGGCATGAGCACGACGACGTCGCCGAGGGGGCGGATGATCGCGCCGTGCCGGCGGGCGGCGAGCGTGACCTGGTGGCCCACCCGCGCCTCGAGCGGGAAGTCCGTCAGCTGGATGCCGGTCATGAACCCGCGACGGCGCACCTCCGCGACCGTCTCCAGCGGCTCCACCCAGCGCGCCAGCCACGTCCCCAGTACCTCGATCTTCGCCTGAAGACGCCGGATGACCTGCTCGCGCTCGAACACGTCGAGCGACGCGAGCGCGGCGGCGCAGGCCAGTGGGTTGCCGGTGAACGTATGGCCGTGGAAGAACGTCTTGAACTCCTCGAAACGGCCGAGGAAGCCCTCGTATATCCGCTCGGTCGTCAACGTCGCGGCGAGCGGGAGGTAGCCGCCCGTTACGCCCTTGGCCAGGCACAGCAGGTCGGGCGCCACGCCCTCGTGCTCGCACGCGAACATGCGGCCGGTGCGGCCGAAGCCCGTCGCCACCTCGTCGCAGATGAGGAGTACCCCGTGGCGATCGCACAACTCCCGCACCGCGCGGAGGTAACCCTCGGGGTGCACGCGCATCCCGGCGGCCCCCTGCACGAGCGGCTCGACGATCACGGCGGCCACCCGGTCACCGTGCTCCTCCAGCACCGCGGACATGTCGCCGGCGTCGCCGGGCTCGGCCTGCCAGGCCTCGAAGAGCAGCGGGCCGTACTGGTGGTGGAAGAGGTCGATGCCGCCGACCGAGACCGAGCCGATGGTGTCGCCGTGGTAGGCCTCGCGCAGGCAGACGAAGCCGGTCCGCTGCGGCTCGCCGGCGAGCCGCCACCACTGGAAGGCCATCTTCAGGGCGACCTCCGCCGCCGTCGACCCGTTGTCGGAGTAGAAGACGCGCGAGAGCCCTTCGGGCGCGATGTCGAGCAGGCGCCGGGCCAGCTCGATCGCCGGGCGGTGGGAGAGGCCGAGCATCGTCGAGTGGGCCACGCGCTCGAGCTGGTGACGGATCGCCGCGTCGATGGCGTGGTGGCGATGCCCGTGGACGTTGCACCACAGCGACGAGACGCCGTCGATGTAGGCGTTCCCGTCCGTGTCGTAGAGCGTCGTCCCCTCGGCGCGCTCGATGATCACCTGCTCCTCCTGCTCCCATCCCTCCTGCTGGGTGAACGGGTGCCAGAGAACGCGGCGGTCGAGCGCGGCGAGCTCCGCAGTCGTCACGGAAGGCAAGCTAGTGCCGGGTTCGGTCGGAAAGGGCGTCGTACTCTTGGGCCGATGCGACGCCCCCGGCTCGAGCTCGTGGTCTTCGTCGTCGGCGCGGCCAGCCTGGGCGCCGAGATCGCGGCGGCGCGCCTGCTCGCGCCGTACTTCGGCGCCTCGACGATCGTGTGGGCGAACACGATCGCGACCGTGCTCGTGGCGCTGTCCGCCGGCTACTGGCTCGGCGGCCGCCTGGCCGATCGCAACCCGACCTTCGAGGGGCTCAGCCGCCTCGTGCTCGGCGCGGCGGCCCTGCTCGCGGCGGTTCCGTTCGCGGCCGGGCCGTTCCTGCGCACGTCGGTCGACGCGCTGGACTCGATCTCCGCGGGGGCCTTCGTCGGCTCACTCGTCGGCGTCCTCGTGCTCGTCGCGGCGCCGGTTCTGCTGCTCGGGACGGTGGCGCCCTACGCGCTGCGGCTCTCGGTGCGGAGCATCGAGGAGTCGGGAACGGTGGCCGGGCGGCTGTACGCGATCTCGACCGTGGGCTCGCTGGCCGGCGTCTTTCTGTCGGCGCTGGTGCTGATTCCCCTCGTCGGCACGCGCCGCACCTTCCTCGTCTTCGCGCTGGCGCTCGGCGTCGTCGCGGCGCTCGGCCTGCGGCGGCGCTTCGCGGTGGCGCCGGTGGGCATCGCCGCCCTGATCGCCGTTCCCGTGGGGACGGTGAAGGCCGCCGACGGGCAGGTGATCTGGGAGCGCGAGACGCCCTACCAGTACGCGCGCGTGGTGCAGACGGACGACGGCGAGCGGCGGCTGGAGCTGAACGAGGGCCAGGCCGTCCACTCCGTGTACACGCCCGGGCGCTGGCTGACCGACGACTACTGGGACGGCTTCCTCGTCCTGCCCTTCGCGGCCGCGCCACGCCGCCCGCGACGGGTGGCGATCCTCGGCAGCGCGGCCGGGACCACCGTTCGCGCCTACGGCCACTACTTCCCCCGCACCGCGATCGACGCCGTCGAGATCGACCGCTCGCTGATCGAGGTGGGCCGCGAGCTGTTCGACATGCGCGCGCCGCGCCTGCGCACGCACGCCGAGGACGCCCGTCCGTGGCTGGAACGCACGAGCGCGCGCTTCGACGCGATCTTCGTCGACGCCTACCGCCAGCCCTACATCCCCTTCTACCTGGCGACGCGGGAGTTCTTCGACCTCGTGCGCGATCGCCTGACCCCGGGCGGGGTCGTGGTGATCAACGTCGGCCACCCCGAGGGCTCGGGCCGCCTGGCGCGGGTGCTCGCGACCACGATGGGCGACGTCTTCACCACGGTCCTGCAAGACCCGGTGGAGCCGACCAACTCGCTGCTGGTGGCGACCGACGCGCCCGCCGGGCCCGACCGCTTGCGCGCCGCGGCTCGCGGCCTGCCGGCCGACCTGCGCCCGGTCGCCGAGCTCGCCGCCCGTCGTCTGCGGCCGGCGCGGCGCGGTGGCCGCGTCTACACCGACGACCGCGCGCCCGTGGAGTGGCTGATCGACAGCTCGATCGTCCAGTACGCCGCGCGCGGCGGGAACTGACCCGTCAGGGCCGCCGGCTCTTCGGCAGGCCGTCGACGACGAGGTCGTAGCTGTCCTCGATCATGTCGCTGACGGTCTCGTCGGGCAGCGATCCGTCGAGCGTGAGGGTGTTCCAGTGGCGCTTGTTGAGGTGATAGCCGGGCCGGATGGAGTCGTGGGTACGGCGCAGGGCGTCCGCCAGCTCCGGCTCGCACTTGAGGCTGACCTGCAGCGGGCGCGAGCTCAGCGCGCTCAGCGCGAACATCTTGCCCGCGACCTTGAAGACCGAGACCTCCTCGCCGAACGGGAAGTCCTCCGTGGCCCCCGGCATGGCGAGGCATCGGGCTCGCAGCGCGCGGGCGGTCACGCCCGTGGATGCTACGCCGCGAGGTCGGCGGTCAGCGCGCGGGTGCCGTCGCCGTTGTGCGCGTATTCCAGGTGCTCGGCGATGGCCCCGATGAGCTTCTGGACGCCCACGTTCTCCGCCAGCGTGAGGGCGGTGAAGCGTTTGATGCCGCGGACCTTGGCCTCGGCCGCCAGCGCCTCGCCCAGGGCACGGCCCAGGCCCTGGCGCTGGTAGGCGTCGCCGACGACGATGGCGAACTCGGCGGTGTCCGGGCGCGCGCGGTCGCGCACGAAGCGGCCCACGCCGACGATGTGCGTGGGGCGCTCGGCTTCGACGGCGACCAGCGCGACGTGGTCCCGCCCGTCGACCTCGGTCAGGTAGCGGAGCTCGCCCGCGCTGAGGCGCGGCTTGGGCCCGAGGAAGCGAGCGTGGCGCGTCTTGTCCGAGAGCAGCCGAAAGCCCGCCGCCAGCAGCTCCTTGTCGTCCGAGCGGATGGGGCGGATCTCCAGCAGGTTCCCGTTCCGCAGCCTAAAGTCCATCTTTGCAACTTACGCCCGGCCGGGTCGCCGCACTGTGGGCGGCGTCACATGGTCTAGCTGTTCGTCCTGATGACGTTGTTCGGGTTCCGAACGGCGGTCATCGAGGGCATCGGTCCGGAGCCGTTCCGGTCGAAGGTTCCTGGCCTGGGCACCTATACGGTGCCCTAACTAGGAAGCTTCCTACTCTGCTGTTGCTGTGCAACAGCTATCCAGGATGCTTGCCCTTTCGGGTTAGCGGGCCGCCGGCTAGCGCTTGTCCAGCGGCACGTAGTCGCGCTCGCGTGCGCCCGTGTATATCTGGCGCGGGCGCGCGATCTTCTGCTCGTCGTCCTGGACCATCTCCAGCCACTGGGCGATCCAGCCGCTGGTGCGCGGGATGGCGAACATCACCGGGAACATGGCCACGGGCATCCCCAGCGCCTCGTAGATGAGCCCCGAGTAGAAGTCGACGTTGGGGTAGAGCTTGCGCGAGACGAAGTAGTCGTCCTCGAGCGCGATCTTCTCGAGCTCCAGCGCGATGTCGAGCAGCGGGTTCTCCACGCCGGTGGCCTCGAAGACGTCGTCGGCCGCCGACTTGATGATCTTGGCCCGCGGGTCGTAGTTCTTGTAGACGCGGTGGCCGAAGCCCATAAGGCGCTCGTCGCCGTCCTTCACGCCGGCGATGAAGTCCTTGATGTTCTCCTTCGTCTCGATCCGCTTGAGCATCCGCAGCACGGCCTCGTTGGCGCCGCCGTGCAGCGGCCCGTACAGCGCGGCGACGCCCGCGGCGACCGCCGAGTAGGGATCGACCTGCGAGGAGCCGACGCTGCGCACGGCGCTGGTCGAGCAGTTCTGCTCGTGGTCGGCGTGCAGGATGAAGAGGATGTCGAGCGCGCGCTCGAGCCGCGGATCGGGCTCGTACTTGAGCTCGGTCATCTTGTAGAGCATCCCGAGGAAGTTGCCCGGGTAGTTGAGGTCGTTGTCCGGGTAGTTGTAGGGCTGCCCCAGCGAGTGCCGGAAGGCGAACGCGGCGAGCGTCGGCATCTTGGCGATCAGCCGGATCGTCTGGATGTAGCGGTTCTCGGGGTCCTGGATGTCGTTGGCGTCCGGATAGAAGGTCGAGAGGGCGCCGACCGAGCCGAGGAGCATCCCCATCGGGTGGGCGTCGTGGCGGAAGCCCTGGATGAACGTCTTGACGTTCTCGTGCACGAAGGTGTGGATCGTGATCTGGTGCTCCCACTCGGCGAGCTCCGCCTGGTTCGGGAGCTCGCCGTGCACGAGCAGGTAGGCGACCTCGAGGTAGCTGGAGTGCTCGGCGAGCTGCTCGATCGGATAGCCGCGGTACTCGAGGATGCCCTGGTCGCCGTCGATGTAGGTGATCGAGCTCCGGCAGGAGGCGGTGTTCAGGTAGGCCGGGTCGTAGGACATGAGGCCGAAGTCGTCGTCGTCGACCTTGATGTCGCGCAGCGCCATCCCGCGGATCGTCCCGTCCTCGATCGGGATGTCGTACGTCTTGCCGGTGCGGTTGTCGGTGACGGTGAGGGTTTCCTGCCCGCCTACCTTGCCGTCGGCGGCCTGCTCCTGGGTCTCGGTCTCGGGGCTCATGCGGCCTTCTCTTTCCTCGCCGGGGGCTCTACCCGCAAAGGCTACGCCTCTAGCGCCGCTTCCAGCCCCCGCCGAAGAACCGGCCGAGCCGACCGGCGCGGACGTTGGCGCGGAACTCCGGCGCGCCCGCCTCGTAGCCGGGGAGGTTCGCCGCCTCGGCGGCGTCGATCGTGAGGGTCACCATCGTCTCGGTGATCCGGCCCACCTCGGGCGCATCGACGAAGCGCTCGTCGCCGCCGGCGCGCATCACGATGCCGTCGAAGATGTGCTCCTTCTCGTTCTCGAGCACGCGGTCCGTGGTGCCCAGCTCGATCCCGTCGGAGGAGACGATCGGCGTGCCGCGCTTGAGCAGCTTGTAGGAGATGGCCGGGCCGTCGTCGGTCATGACTGGCCGTATCGGCTCGCCGTGGCGTCGACCTGGCCCTGGTAGTGCGAGCCCAGCTCCTCGTGCCCGTACGGCCGCTCGGCCGGGACATCGAGGGCCATGAAGGAGAGCTGCGCGATCGCCAGGCCGTGGTAGAGCAGGATCGGCACCCGGGTCAGGTTGGCGAGCTCCAGCGTCAGCGTCCCCTTCCAGCCCGGGTCGCAGAAGCCGGCCGTGGCGTGGACGATCAGGCCGAGTCGCCCCAGGCTCGACTTGCCCTCGATGCGGGCGACGATGTCGTCGGGCAGCTCGACCCACTCCATCGTGCGGCCGAGGGCGAACTCGCCGGGGTGGATGACGAAGGGCTCGTCGCCGGTGACCTTGACCTCCTCGGTGAGGTGCTGCGGCG
The DNA here is from genome assembly GCA_963842605.1 of uncultured Actinomycetes bacterium. Taxonomy (GTDB): domain Bacteria; phylum Actinomycetota; class Thermoleophilia; order Solirubrobacterales; family Solirubrobacteraceae; genus AC-38. The sequence goes on along the minus strand of CAWJGV010000011.1, from coordinate 104,227 downwards.
GGTCGCGCAGGTCGATCGCCGAGGCGCGGTGGTTGTGGAAGACCCGGAACGAGTCGCCGAGGCGCAGGTCCACGCTCGCCGGCTGGACCAGGGCCTCGTCCCACGGATCGATCTTGATCCGGCCATCCTCGACGAGGCGGCGGATCGTTCCGTCCGAAAGGACCGACGTCGGGGTGAACTCGCTCACACCCTCAGTCTTTCAAGAAGGGAACTCCGCTCAGTGCTCGAGCAGGCGGGCGCGTGCCCTGGTCGTGCGCACGCGCGGCGGCGACGGGGGGAGCGGAGCGCCGTGCGGGTCGCGACGACGGGGGCCGCGGCGCGGCGGCGTGCGGGGATGGGGCGGGCGGTGGCGGTCCTTGAGGCCGCCCTCGCCGCCGGGCTGCTCGGCCTCCTCAGGCGTCTGGCGGATGGCCCACCAGACGATCCCAAGCAGCGCGAGGATCGGCAGCTTGAGGAAGACCATCAAGTACACGAACGTCCACCCCACGGGGCAAGCCTACCCTTCGTGCCGTCGCGTGTCACGGCGGCATTTGTGGTACGTTTGAGCATAGTGCGTACCACCAGTACCACGACGGATCCGGTCCTTCCGCCGGTCGAAGAGGCGGTGGCGCTCGTGCCCCCGCGCGGCTCGATCACCTGGCGGCTGGCGGGCGACGCGCGCCTCATGGTGGGCGCCGGCTACGCGCTGCTCCTCCAGGTCTCCCACCCCGTGGTCGGTGCCGGCGTCAGCGAGCACTCGAACTTCCGCGAGGACCCCTGGGGCCGGCTCGTGCGCACCCTCGACTACACCAACACGATGGTCTACGGCGAGCCCGAGGAGGCGGTCCGCATGGGCCGCTGGGTCCGTCAGATGCACAAGCGGATCAAGGGCGTCGACCGTCACGGCAACCGCTACCACGCGCTCGACCCGGAGGCCTACACCTGGGTCCACGCCACGCTCGCCGACGCGATCGTCGCCGGACACGCGCGCTTCGGTCGCCCGATGAGCCGCGCCGAGACCCAGGCCTTCTACGTCGAGTGGCGGGGCCTCGGGCGACTGCTCGGCGTGCGCGAGCGCGATCTGCCAGAGGACTGGGCCGGCTTCCGCGCGTACTTCGACGGAATGGTGGCCGACCGGCTGGAGTACACGGACAGCGTCCGCGACGTGCTCGCGGCGCTGGCGAGCCCCACGCGTCCGCCCGTCGCGGCCCTCCCCGACGGAGCCTGGCGCGCGGCGCGGGTACCGGCGGCCCGGCTGGGCTCGCTCGCCACGGTCGGGCTCCTGCCCGCGGTCCTGCGCCAGCGCTTCGGTCTGCGCTGGACTCGGGCCCAGGAGCTCGAGCTGCGGGCGCTCAGCGCCGCATCGCGCTCCGCCACCCCGGTGATGCCCGCCAGCCTGCGGCGGATGGGCCCGGCGTGGCTGGCGCGGCGGCGCGAGGCGATCGCCCGCAGCGGCATGCTCCCCGAGCTCGAGCCCCGGACGGCGTAGCCCGAATGCCGGAGCCCGCCTCTGGCTCTGCTCGCGCGCGCGCTCGACGCGGCGGTCGAGCCGCCCGACGACGCGATCAGCGAGCGCGTCCTCGACGCCACGCTGGACCTCGCGGCCGCCTCCGGCATCCGGAACCTGACGATGGACGACGTCGCCCGCCGGGCCGGCGTGGGGCGGATGACGGTCTACCGGCGCTTCGGCGACAAGACGCGGCTGGTGGAGGCGCTGGCCGTTCGCGAGGGCCGACGCTGCCTGGCCGAGCTCGACGCCGCCGCACGGCCCGACCAGCCGATCGCCGACCAGGTCGCCGAGGGCTTCGTCACCTCGGTCCGGCTGGCGCGCGAGCACCCGCTGCTCAACCGGCTCGCGCGCATCGAGCCCGAGTCCGTCCTACGTGCGCTGACCGCCGACCGCGGCGCCATGTTCGCGCTCGCGCGCACCTTCCTGGCCGAGCGCCTGCGCGCGGCGCAGAAGGCCGGGACTCTCGACCGCAAGGTCGCGGTGGACGAGGCGGCCGAGCTGCTCGTCCGCCTCTCCTTCAGCTTCGCGCTGATCGAGGACTCCGTGCTGCCCCTGGAGGACCCCGATCGCGCCCGTGACGTGGCCCGCCGGCTGATCGCCCCGATCCTTGGGAAGCCACCCGGCTAGTCCTCGCCCGCGATCGGCGCACGGCGGGGGTCGGCGCAATATGCTCCGGCCGCGTAGCAAGTTGACCCTGGCAGGGGAGGAGCCAAGTGGGTTTTTGCCGCGCTGACGCGGGATCGCCGCGCGGGAGATGGGGGCTGTGAGAAGCGCGCTGGGAAGGGGCGTGTTCACGCCCATGAGCGCGCTGCTCGAGGACGTCGGCTCGATGTTCGTCCTCACGGGCAAGACGCTCGTGTCGGCGATCCGCCCGCCCTACCCGTACGGCAACGAGTTCGTCTCGCAGTTCCTGTTCGCGCTGCGCCTCGGCTGGTTCCCGATGATCGTCACGTCGGTGGCGCTCGCCTACGGTCCCGCGGGGATCCAGGCGGCGAACTTCCTCAACCTGTTCGGGGCGCTGGACCGCCTCGGCGGCCTGTTCGTGCTCGCCGTCATCCGTGAGTTCGCCCCGCTCGTGTGCGCGATCGTCATGGCCGGCGTGGCGGGGACCGCCATGTGCGCCGACCTGGGCGCGCGCAAGATCCGCGAGGAGCTCGACGCGCTGATGGTGCTCGGCGTCGACCCGGTCAAGAACCTGGTCGTCCCGCGCTTCCTCTCGCTCATGCTCGTCACCGGGCTGTTCGACATCTACGCGCTGATCTTCGGGACCTTCGGCGGGATGCTCGTCACGCTCGTCAACGGCGCCCCGCTCAGCGGCTTCTTCTCCACCTACTTCACGAACGCGACCACGACCGAGCTCTGGGGCTCGCTGGTCAAGACGACGATCTTCGGCGCGATCATCGCCATCGTCTGCTGTTACAAGGGCATGACCGCCTCTGGCGGGGCCGAGGGCGTGGGGCGCGCGGTCAACCAGGCGGTGGTCATCGCCTTCCTGTCCATCGGGGCGTTCAACTACGTCTTCACCCAGGCGCTGCTGGCCACGCACCCCGAGCTGTCGATGGTGCGATGACCCGGCTGGCCACCGTACCCCGGGGTTGGATCGAGTCGTTCGGCCTGATGGTCCGCTTCTTCGCCCGGGTCGTCGGGGGCGTCTACAGCGGGAGGGTGTTCCGGTTCTTCGGCGAGACCCTGCGGCAGGCCGGGATCCTGATCATGGGCTCGGTCCTGATCATCCTCCTGCTGGTCTTCATCCTCGGCCTCCAGTGCGGGATCGAGGGCGCCTACGGGAGCGACACCGTCGGCTCGCCCTCCTTCGCCGGTGCGTTCACCGCCCTGTGCGACCTGCGCGAGGTCACGCCCTACGCCTTCGGCTACATGATGGCCGCCAAGGTGGGGACGGGGTTCGTGGCCGAGCTGGGGTCGATGCGCATCTCCGACGAGATCGACGCGCTCGAGGTCATGGGCCTCGACTCGCTGCTCTACCTGTGCTCGACCCGTCTGCTCGGGATGTGGCTCGTGCTGCCCTTCGTCTACATGTCGGCGGTGGCCGCGGGCTTCTTCGCCTCCTACGTGGCCGTCGTCGTGCAGATCGGGAAGGTGTCGGCCGGCGGGTACTTCCAGATCTTCTGGCAGTTCCAGGACCCGATCGACCTCCTGTACTCGGCGGCCAAGGCGATGGCCATGGCCACGTTCGTCGTGCTCGTGGGCTGCTACTACGGCTACACGGCGGGCGGCGGTCCCGTCGGCGTGGGGCGGGCGACCGCGCAGTCGATGGTCGTGAACATCATCGGGATCCACGCGATCGGGCTCGTGGGCACCCAGCTCTTCTGGGGCGGCAACGCCCGCTCCCCGATCGGAGGGTAAGTGGTCCCTCCGGCAACCCCGCGTCCCCTTCCTGCGTCCTTGCCTGGCGACCGCCGGAGCTCGTCAAAGCGGGCACGGGATCACCGGAGGAACCACTAGTGCCGACAACCCAGACCACCAGCGCGCTGGCTCGGGGGATCGCCCTTGGCGCGCTGGCGATCGCCGCGGTCGCGCTGGCGGTGGCGATCCTCAGCAGCGGCTCCTCGTACACGATCCACGCCCGCTTCGTCGACGCCGGGCAGCTCGTGAAGGGCAATCTTGTCGAGGTGGGAGGCCGGCCGATCGGCAAGGTCTCCGACATCCGCCTGACCGACGACAACCAGGCGGACGTCGTGCTGGCCATCTCCGACAAGGAGTTCCGTCCGCTGCACCAGGGCACCACGGCGACGGTCCGCCAGGTCGGCCTGTCGGGCGTGGCGAACCGCTTCGTGGAGCTGACGCCGGGGCGCCCCAGCTCGCCCGCGCTGCACGACGGGGCGACGCTGAGCACCGAGCGCACCCGGCCGATCGTCGACCTCGACGAGGTGCTCAACGCGCTCGACCCGAAGGCCCGCGCCAACCTCCAGACCCTGATCCGCCAGAGCTCGGTCTCGCTGGCGGGCGGTTCGCAGGACGCCAACGCGGCCCTGCGCTACCTCAACCCGGCGCTGAGCCAGACGGCCGGGCTCATGCAGGAGCTGGGCAGTGACGACGCGGCGCTGCGCCAGCTGGTCAAGAGCACGGCGACGGTGTCCTCGGCCGTGGCGGCGCGCAGCGGCGATCTCGAGGGCGCGGTGACCAACACCGCGGTCGCCCTGCGCGCGATCGCCTCCGAGCGCTCGGCGCTCGAGGACGTCCTGGCGCGGGCGCCGGGGGTCATGCATCGCTCGATACCCACGTTCCAGCGACTGCGGCGGACGCTCGCCGTGGTCCGGCCGGCGCTCCGCGAGGCTCAGCCGACGGCTCAGCCGTTGGCCCGCGTCCTGCGCGCCCTGCCGCCCGCCGCCCGCCACTCCACACCCGTCGTGCGCGAGCTGCGCGCCGTCCTGCCCAGTCTGCGCCGGACTCTGGTCGAGATGCCCGCGCTGGCCGACGAGCTGGTCCCGATCATCGGCAAGACCACCACCGCGACCAAGGGCTTCCTGCCCGTGCTGGCCGGCCTGCGCCCGTACGCGCCCGACCTCGTGGCGGGGCTGTTCAACGGCTTTGGCGGCGTCACCAGCGGCTTCTACGACGCCAACGGCCACTTCGCGCGCATCGCCTCGGAGTTCGGCGCGGCCTCGGCCTCGGGGTTGGGTTCGCTGATCCCCACTCCGCCGGCCGGCGACCTCGTCGGTCTGCGGACCGGGTTGACCGCCCGCTGCCCGGGGTCCGCCGTGGAGCCGGCGGCCGACGGGTCGAACCCGTGGGTCGACGACCCGTCCCTGTGCGACCCCAAGCACAGCCGCTGATGCGCCGCCTGCTCGCCCTCGTCGTCGTTGCCCTGGTCGCCGCCGCCGGCGCGCTCGCTCTGACCGGGTCCCGTGCGCGGGGCGACTCCGCCTACCGGGTCGACGTGATCTTCGACACCTCCAAGGGGATCATCCCCGGCCAGCTGGTGAAGATCGCCGGCGCGCGCGTGGGCACGGTCAAGGACGTCAGCCTCACCGGCGACTACAAGGCGCGGATCGAGATGGAGGTCGAGCGCCGCTTCGCGCCGTTCCGCACCGACGCGTCGTGCTCGATCCAGCCCGAGGGCCTGCTGGCGGAGAACTTCGTCCAGTGCGATCCGGGCACCCCGGCCGGCCGGTCGCTGCACGCGCAGAACGGCAAGCCGCCCACCGTGCCGGTGCAGCGCACGACAGTCCCGGTCAACCTCAACGACCTGTTCGACATCTGGAACGTCCCCACGCGCGAGCGCCTCAGCGTGCTGGTCAACGAGCTGGGGATCGGGTTCTCGGGCCGGGGGGAGGACTTCAACGAGGTCCTGCGGCGGGCAAATCCGAGCCTGAGGCTGGCCCAGCGGGCGATCACCACCCTGAACCGCCAGCGCGGGGAGCTCCAGCGCATCATCACCTCCTCCGACCGGGTGGTGGGCGAACTGGCCGCCCGCCGCGACCGGGTCGGCGACTTCCTCGACCAGGCCGCGCGGGTCTCGGCCCAGACGGCGCAGCACAGCGGCGCCCTGGGCGAGAGCATCCGCCGCCTTCCGCCGCTGCTGCGGGCCGCCCGTCCGGCGCTGCAGCGCCTGGACGAGTTTGCCGCCGCCGGGACCCCGCTGCTGCGCTCGTTGCGCGCGGCCGCGCCCCAGGTCAACCGGCTGATCGCCGACATCGAGCCGTTCGCCGACGCCGGCCTGCCGGCGATCCGCGGGCTGGCGCCGGCCTTCGCCACGGCGCTGAGGGCGACCCGGAAGTCAGGCCCGCTGATGAAGGAGATCCGGGCCTTCACCACCGAGGGCCTCCCGCTCGGGCCGCTCGTTTCTCGCAGCTTCGTCAGCCTGCGTGACCGCGGCTTCGTCGAGAACGGGCTGAAGTTCGTCTATTACGCCGCCGCGGCGACGGCCCGCTACGACTCGGTCTCCCACATCCTCCCGGCGCACGTCCTGGCCAACGAGTGCGACCAGTACGCGTCCACGCCGGTGGCCGGCTGCGACGCGCACATGGGCCAGGGCGCGACGCCCGCGTCGTTGAGCAAGCACCCGCCGGTGGCCGGCAAGCGCACGCCCGCGCCGCGGCGGGCCGCCGGGCAGGCGCCGGCGCCGACGGCTCCCGCCCCCTCCCGCGCGCCGGCGCAGGGCCCCGCGCCCAAGCCGCAGGGGCCGGTGAAGCTGCCCTCGGTGCAGGAGCTGGTCGACGGGATCGTCAACCCGATCACCGGCCCGCCGAACCAGGGCGAGAACAGGACCGCCCTCGAAGATCTCGCGGGGTACCTGCTCAAATGAGGCGGCGGCGCAGCGGCACCGGCCCCCTGGGCGAGATCGCGGGAAACCCGGTCCTCGTCGGCGCGGTCGCCGTCCTGGTCACGGTCGTCGGCGTCTTCCTCTCCTACAACGCCAACGAGGGGCTGCCCTTCGTCCCCACCTACGGCGTCAAGGCGGACGTGCCCGACGCCGCCGAGCTCGTGGCCGGCGACGAGGTGCGCATCGGCGGCGCCCGCGTGGGCCGGATCAAGTCGATCGAGGCGATGCCGGCGCGCGGCGCCCGCAGGCCCTATGCGCGGCTCGAGCTCGCCCTGGACGTCAACCACGGGCCGCTCCCCTCCGACAGCCGGGTGCAGGTCAGGCCGCGCTCGATCCTGGGGTCCAAGTACGTGGCCCTCACCGTGGGGCGCTCGAAGAAGCGGATCCCGGAGGACGGGACCCTGCCGCTGTCACGGGCCGTGCCGGTGGTGGAGCTGGACGAGGCGTTCAACGTCTTCGACCGCGAAACGACCGAGGGGCTGCGCAACACCCTGCGTGGGCTGGGCGATGCGATGGCCGGGCGCGGCGCGTCCTTCAACCAGACGGTCGCCTCGATGCGCCGCCTGCTGCCGCCGGCACAGCGGGTGCTGGCGGTGCTCGTGGCACCCGGAACCGACCTGCGCGGGTTCATCGCGGGCGCGGCGGCCGCGACCGGCGCGCTGGCCCCGGTCTCGGTCACTCTGGGCGACCTGGTGGACCGCGCTGCGGTGACGCTGGCCGCCCTGGACGCCGCGGGCAGCGCCGTGGGCGAGACGATCGAGCAGCTGCCGCCCACCGAGGCCGTGGGCACGCGGGCGCTGCAGCGCTCCGCGCCCGTGCTGGCCGACGCGGCGGCGATCGCCCGCGCCCTGCGGCCCGCCGCTCCGCTCCTGCCCGGCGCCAGCGCCAAGCTCGCCGCCTCCCTGGAGGCGGCCACGCCGGTCTTGCGCAACACCACCGGCAAGACCCTGGGTGCCGCGCTGGCCGGGTTTGACCGGTTCGTCAGCTCGCCTGCGCCGCTCGGGTCGGCGCGCAAGCTGCGGGCGGCCAGCGCGACGCTGCTCCCGCTCCTGCGCTTCCTCGAACCGGTCCAGCTCGTGTGCAACGTGTTCGGAACGTGGGGGCGCAACCTGGCCTCGGCGGGCAGCGAGGGCGACGCGAACGGAACGTGGCTGCGGTTCATCCCGATCGTGGGCTCCAACCAGATCTACCAGAGCTCCACGCCCGACCCCGAGCTGCACGTCAACTTCTATCCCAACGAGGACGGGACGGAGTGCGAGTCGGGCAACGAGGTCTACACGCCGGGCCGGCACGTCGGCAACCCGCCCGGCAAGCAGAGCACGGCCGCCGAGACGACGAGTCAGCCTCCCGGCGTGGCCGATCGCGCGCGGCGAGCCGGTCTGATGGTCCCGGTCCCGGGGGAGGTCAGATGAGCGACGGCCGCCGCGGCCGGAGGAAGGACCGCCTCAGCCCGTTCGCGCTGGGCCTCCTGGCCATCCTGGGGATCGGGATCTTCGTCTACCTGGCGTTCGCCAAGAGCATCCCCTTCACCCACCCCTACGAGGTGCGGGCGGTCTTCAGCTCCTCCAACCAGCTTCACAAGGGCAACCCGGTGCGGATCGCCGGCGTGGACATCGGGAAGGTGGCCGACATCGAGCCCGGTCCGGGCACGACGCAGGTCGTCACGTTGGCGATCTCCGACAAGGGGCAACCGGTCCACGCCGACGCCACGGCGAAGATCCGGCCGCGGGTCTTCCTCGAGGGCGGCTACATCGTGGAGCTGCATCCCGGGAGCCCGAGCGCGCCCAAGCTCAAGCGCGACGGCGTGATCCCGCTGCCCCAGACGGCGGTGCCGGTGCAGTTCCACCAGGTGCTGGGAGCGCTTGACCGCCCGACCCGCAACGGGCTGCGCACGGTGCTCGACGAGGCGGCGGTGGCGTTGTCTGGTGGCGGCGCCGAAAGCGTGCAACGGATGCTCCCCGAGCTGGCGCCGACGCTCCGCGACGTGGCCTGGGTGTCCGAGGCCACGCGCGGTACGACGCCCGGCGACCTGCGGCGGCTCGTGCGCGACACCTCCCGGGTGACCCAGACGCTCGCCGCCCGGGCGGGCGACGTGGCCGACACGGTCACCTCGCTCAACCGCGCCGCGGCGGCGCTGGCCGCCAACGACAGCGCCCTGTCGGCCAGCGTGCGCGAGCTGGACCGCGTTCTCATCGCCACGCCCCCCGCGCTCACCGCGCTCGATCGCGCCCTGCCGCCCACGGAGCGCTTCACGCGCACCATCCGGCCCGCGCTCAAGATCGCGCCGCCCGTGCTCGACCGCACGGCGGGCCTGCTGGGCCAGCTCGACGCCCTGGCCAGCTCCCCCGACAGCCCGGCGGACTTCGTGCGCGTCATCGTCCGCTTCAAGACGACCCTGCCCGAGATCCCACGGCTCGCGCTGCTGGCGCGCGGGCTGTTCCCCTTCATCGGGCCGATCGTCACCTGCCTCAGCGATCACCTCATGCCGGTCCTCAACACCAAGCTCGACGACGGCGCGCTCTCCACCGGCCGCCCCGTGTGGCAGGACCTCCTCCACGCGTTCGTCGGCTTCGCCGGGGGCTCGCAGAACTTCGACGCCAACGGGCCGTGGTCGCGCTACCTCGGCTCGACCGGCAACAACACGCTCTCCACGGGCGACGTCCCCGGCGTGGGCCAGCTGTTCGGCGGGACCCAGAACGGGCTCGACGGCGTGCGGCCGGTGTGGAACGGAGTCAGCGGATACCCGTCGTTCCGGCCCGATCAGAGCTGCGAGAAGCAGGCGATGCCCGACCTGCGCGCCGAGGCCAGGAGCCTGCGCCCGTGAGACGCGCGATCCGCGAATACGGGCGCTACGTCGCCGCGATCGTCTTCTTCGCCGTCCTGTCGGTCGTCTGCGGGGTCTACATCCTGTCCCAGCAGCATCTGCGCACGCCGTTCCAGGACCGCTACACGGTCAAGGTGCAGATGCCGACGAGCCAGTCCTTGACGTCGGGCAAGAACCAGCCGGTCAACGTGGCCGGGGTGCGGGTGGGCGACGTGGTGAAGACCGAGCTCCAAGACGGCCGGTCGATGGTCACGCTCTCGGTCGACAAGCACAAGCTCCCGGCCGTGTTCTCCGACGCCGAGGCGCAGCTTCGCCCCAACACGCCGCTCAAGGACATGCAGATCGAGCTGTTCCCCGGCCACCGCGCGAGCGGGAAGCTGCGGGATGGCGGCACGATCCGGGTGGAGAAGACCCTCGTGCCGGTGGACTCCGACGAGTTCCTCGCGGCGCTGGACGCCGACACGCGCGCCTACTTCCAGGCCCTGGTCGCGGCCTCCGAGCGCGGCCTGGAGGGCCGGGGCCACGACCTGCGGGCAGCGCTGCGCGCGCTCGGCCCGACCACGACCCAGCTGCACCAGCTCGGCGACGCGCTCGCCGCACGGCGAACCGAGATGCGCCGGCTGGTGCACAACCTGGCCGTGCTGTCGCGCGCCACCGCGGCCAAGGACCGCGAGCTGGGGACGGCGGTCGAGGCGGGCGCGACGACGCTCCGTGCGATCGCCGGTCAGGACGCGGCCCTGCGCGACTCCATCGCCCAACTGCCGGGCACGCTGTCGGCGGCTCGCTCCACGCTCGGCCACGCCACCACTCTGGCCGACGAGGTCGGCCCCACGCTGAACGCGCTCAGCCCCGCCGCTCGCCGGCTGCCCGGCGCGCTACGCGACGTGGACCCGCTGCTCAAGGTGACCGAGCCGCTGGTCCGGACCAAGCTGCGGCCGCTGGTCAAGGCCGCCGGGCCGGTGATCGACGACCTCAACCCGGCCATCGTCAACCTCAACAAGATCTCGCCCCATCTCAAGACGGCCTTCGCGGTCTTCGACTACGTGGCCAACGAGCTGGCCTACAACCCGGAGGGCAAGGAGGAGGGCTACCTGTTCTGGCTGGCCTGGTTCGCCCACAACGCCAACTCCGCGCTGTCCACACAGGACGCCCACGGGTCGGCGATCCGCGGGCTCGTGCTCGTCTCCTGCTCCAGCGTCACGTCCCAGCCGCAGCTGGCGCCGCTGCTGCAGGCGATCACCGGGGTGGTGCCGGCATGCCCGTGAGGAGGAAGTCGTGAACGCCCGTCCTCCCGGACTCGCGGCGATCATGGCCGCGGCCCTGTTCGCGCTGTCGTGCTTCGGCGCCACGTTGTTCGTCTGGCGGTCGTTCGGCGGGCCGAGCCCGCTGGCGCCCGCCGGGTACCGCTTCCACGCCTCCTTCGACCAGGCGGCGACGCTCACCCCCAATGCCGACGTGCGCATCTCGGGCGTATCGGTCGGAAAGGTCATCAAGGTCACCCCGGAGGGTCTGCGCACCGACGCGGTGATCCAGCTCCAGCGTCGCTACGCGCCCCTCCCTGGCGACGCGCGGGCGATCCTGCGCTCCAAGACGCTGCTGGGCGAGACGTTCGTCGAGCTCACCCACGGAACGCGGACGGCGCCCAAGCTCAAGGAGGGCGCGACGCTGCCCGTCGGGCAGATCGGCGAGACCCAGGGGCTCGACCAGGTGCTCAGCTCGTTCGACGAGCCCACCCGGCGCTCGTTCAAGAGCTTCCTCCACGACCTCTCGGGCGCCCTGGATGGGCGCGGCCAGGACCTGTCGGACTCGATCGCCAACGCCGGCGTGGCCACCGACGAGCTCACCACCGTCGTCGCCGCCCTGGACTCCGAGCAGGACAGCGTGCGCCGGCTGGTGCGCGACACGGGGGTCGTGCTGCGGGCCCTGGGCAGCCGCCAGGCCGACCTCCAGGGCCTGATCACCTCCGGCGAGCAGGTGTTCTCGGCCACGGCGGCGCGCAATCGCGAGCTCACGGCCACCACCGAGGCCTTCCCCGAGTTCCTCTCCGAGTTGCGCTCCACGCTGTCCTCGGTCGAGCGCACGAGCGCCGTCGCCGCACCGACCCTGCGCGCCCTGCGGCCCGTGGCGCCGCTGGTACGCCCAGGGCTGGTGGAGGCCTCGCGCCTGGCGCCCGAGCTGGAGAAGCTGTTCCGGGCGACGCCTCCGGTGCAGCGGGCGGCGAAGAGAGGTCTGCCGGCGATCACCCGGATCCTCGACGCCACGCCGCCGCTGCTCGACGTCGTCTACCGCGCCGCGCGCGACCTCGGCCCGACTCTCGAGCTCCTCTCGCCGTACCGGCGCGAGATCGCCTCGGCCTTCGCCAACACCGCCGCCGCGACCAATGCCTTCACGACGGCTCCCGACGGCCGCTCCGTCCACTACCTGCGGACGATGATCCCGATCAACAACGAGGCGGGCTACGGCTTCGCCCGGCGCCACCCGACCAACCGTCACAACCCCTACCTCGCCCCGGGCGCCCAGGACGACTACCTCCGGGGAGGCCTGCGCGCCTGGGACTGCCGCAACCTCTCCAACCCCGAGACCCTCCCGGTGATCCCACCCGCCACGGGCCCGCCGCCGTGTCTGGTCGCCGCACCCTGGAAGTTCAAGGGGAAGACTCGGTCGTTCCCGCACGTGGAGCGGGACACGCCCTAGCGCAGCGCGATCGGCGCGTCGACGAACGTGGTGATCCGCTGGAGCTCGGCGACGCGGTCGACGATCTCCCGCGGCGTCAGCTGTGCCACCCGCTCCGTGCCGAACTCCGACACGTTGTACGAGGCCAGGGCGGTGCCGTAGGCCATCGCCCGGCGCAGCAGATCGTCGGAGAGCTCCTCCTCGAGGTGGGCGGCGAGGTAGCCGACGAACCCGCCGGCGAACGAGTCGCCGGCCCCGGTGGGGTCCAGCACGTCCTCCAGCGGATAGGCCGGCAGGGCGAAGAACTCGTCATCGTGGAAGAGGGCCGACCCGTACTCGCCCTGCTTGGCCACGACGAGCCGTGGGCCCCAGGACATGACTTCCCGTGCGGCGCGCACGAGGTTGGCCTGCCCGGTGAGCTCGCGCAGCTCGGCGTCGTTGAGCAGGAGCGCGTCGACCCCCTTGATCGTCTGCACGAGCGAGTCACGCGCCGTCTCGATCCACAGGTTCATCGAGTCCATGGCGACGAACCGCGCCTTCTCGCACTGCTCGCACACCTCGCGCTGGAGGTCGGGCTGGATGTTGGCGAGGAAGAGCACGTCGCAGTCGCGCGAGGCCGGCGAGAGCTTGGGCGCGAACTCGCCGAACACGTTGAGCTGCGTGTCGTCGGTGTGCGCGGTGTTGAGGTCGTAGTCGTAGTGCCCGCGCCAGAAGAAGGTCTTGCCCCCGGGCACCCGCTCGATGTCGCTCGTGTCGACGCCCCGCCGCTCGAGCACGGAGAGCTCCTCCTCGCCGAAGTCGTCGCCCACCGGCCCGACGACGTGCACCTCGTCGAAGAACGACGCGGCCAGCGAGAAGTGCACGGCGGAGCCGCCGAGCATGCGCTCGCGCTCCCCGAACGGGGTCTTCACGGCGTCGAACGCGATCGATCCCACAACGGTCAGGCTCATCGGGGCGCGGAGGATAAGCTGCCGCGGCCATGCGCGCGATCCAGATCGAGGAGTTCGGCGGGCCCGAGGTGCTGAAGCTGGCGGATCTACCGACCCCCGAGCCCGGGGACGGCGAGGTCCTGATCCGCGTCGCGCGCGCGGGGATGAACTACGCCGACACCCACCAGCGCACGAACGACTACCTGGCACGCTACGAGCTGCCGCTTGTGCCCGGAGGCGAGGTGGCCGGTGTGCGGGAGGACACCGGGGAACGCGTGGTGGCGCTGACCGGGCTCGGCGGCTACGCCGAGTACGCCGTGGCGCCGGAGGCGGTCACGTTCCCCATCCCGGACGGCGTGGACGACGCCACCGCGCTGGCCCTGATCGTCCAGGGGCTGACCGCCTGGCACCTCTACCGCACCTGCGCGAAGGTGGCGGAGGGCGAATCGGTGGTCGTCCACGCCGCGGCCGGAGGGGTCGGCTCGCTCGCCGTGCAGCTCGGCAGGCCGATGGGCGCGGGGCGTGTGATCGCCACCGCGTCGACCGACGACAAGCGCGCGCTGGCGCTGGAGCTGGGCGCGGACGCCGCGATCGACGCCGACCCCGACGGCATGAAGGAGCGCCTGGAGGAGGCCAACGGGGGGGCGAAGGTCGACGTCGTGTTCGAGATGGCCGGAGGCGAGGTGTTCGAGCAGTCGCTGGCCGCGCTGGCCCCGTTCGGCCGGCTCGTGACGTACGGCATCGCGTCGCGGCAGGCCAACGAGGTCTCGACGGGCGCACTGATGCGCAAGTCGCGCGCCGTGATCGGGTTCTGGCTCATGCACGCCCTGGGGCGCCCGGCGATGATCGACGACGCCCTGGCCGACCTGTTCGCGCGCGTCCAGCGGGGAGAGCTGCGCGCCCACGTCGGCGGCACGTACCCGCTCAGCGAAGCCGCGCAGGCCCAGGTGGACATCGCCGAGCGCCGGACGACCGGCAAGGTCGTGCTCGATCCGAGCGCCTGAGGGCTCGGTCGCCGACATCTCGGTTCGCTACCCTCCGCCGCTGCCCCATGGCCCGCTGGATGTCCATCAGGACGCTGGCCTGCGGGCTCGCGCTTGTCGTCATTGCGGGAGCGGGTACCTCGCAGGCTCGTCGCTACGCCGGCGTACACGTGAAGGGTCACACCTTCCACACCGGCCCCGACGCCGCTGACGTTCAGCTGCGCCTCGTCTGCCCGCCGCGGACGCAGGCGTCCCCGCGCCTTGGCGACTTCAGCTTCTGCACCGGCAAGATGGTGATCACCCACAAGGGGAAGATCGCTCGCCCACGGCCCGTTCTCCATCCGCACCTTCGACTCCCATCTCGAGCACTTCCCGACCACCCGCGCCGGCCGCCGCGCGTTCAGGCCCGGCCGGCGCGTCATCGTCCACTGGCGGGCGCGCAGTCACGACGGGCTGGGGCACTACGTCACCCGCTCCGGCAACGTGCAGGTGATCCGATGAGGCGGGCCGTGGCCGCGCTCACGGCGACGGCGGCCTGCGCGCTCGCGCTGGCGCCCGCCTCCCCTGCCGCCTACCGGCACGTCCGCACCTTCGGGCGGCCGGGTAGCGGCCCCGGCGAGTTCGGCACCGGGGTGCTGGGCGGCGGGGCCAACCGCCAGTACGACGATCCCGCCGGCATCGCGATCGCCGGCGACAGCGTGTTCGTCGTGGACACGAGTAACAACCGGGTACAGGAGTTCAGCCCGACCGGCGCCTTCCGCCACGCCTTCGGCCGGCGCGGGCGCGACAACGGGGCCATCCGCCGCGTGATCAGGAAAGGACGCTTCTTCCAGCCGGCGGGCATCGCCATCGGCGGTGGGCAGGTGTTCGTGATCGACGCCGGCAACGACCGCGTGATGGTCCACTCGGGGAGCGGAGGCTTTCTGCGTCGCATCGGCTACCACGGCTCGCGGGCCGGCCAGTGGGTCCAGCCCTGGGGCGGCGCCACGAGCGGCGACGCGCTCTACGTCGTCGACCAGGGGAACTACCGGATGCAGCGCTGGTCGCTGGACGGAGTCTTCCTGGGCGACTGGGGTAGCTTCGGTCGCAAGCCCGGTCAGTTCGTGACCCCCTACGGGGTCGCGGTCAGCTCGGCCGGGGACCGCGTCTACGTCACCGACGCGATCCGTCGCAAGGTCATCATGTTCGACCCTGCCGGCTCGTTCCTCGGCGAGTTCGGCCGTTCGGGCAGGCGGGGCGGCCGCTTCCTCAAACCGACCGGCATCGCGGTCGGCCCCGACGGCACCGTGTTCGTGGCCGATCGCTGCCGTCGGCGGATCGTGCACTTCCAGGCCACCGGGAAGTTCATCGAGTCCTTCGGCCGCCGCTCCCTGCGCGCGCCCACCTTCCTCGACGTGGACGACTCGGGGACGATCTACGTCAGCGACCGCCGCCGGGTGGTCGTGTTCGCGCC
The DNA here is from genome assembly GCA_963842605.1 of uncultured Actinomycetes bacterium. Classification (GTDB taxonomy): domain Bacteria; phylum Actinomycetota; class Thermoleophilia; order Solirubrobacterales; family Solirubrobacteraceae; genus AC-38. The sequence goes on along the minus strand of CAWJGV010000011.1, from coordinate 88,592 downwards.
CCGGCAGCGGCTGCAGGCGGCGGCGCCGGAGGTCGCGCCGGCGGAGCAGGCCGCGTTCGACGTGGCCTGCACCGGCATCAGGGGCTAGCCGGGGCCGGACGGGGGCGAGGGCCCCGAGTCCGTAAGCTCCATCGCGCATGCCGTCCTTCGCCGATCTCGGGCTGTCCGAGCCCATGCTCGCCGCCCTGCGCGACGTCGGATACGAATCCCCGAGCCCGATCCAGGTCCAGGCCATACCGCCGCTCCTCGAGGGCCGCGACGTGATCGGCCAGGCCCAGACGGGCAGCGGAAAGACGGCGGCGTTCGGCCTGCCCATGCTCGAGTACGTGGACCCCGAGGACAGCGTGGTCCAGGGGCTCGTGCTGACGCCGACCCGTGAGCTCTGCATCCAGGTCACCCAGGCGATCCGCACCTACGGGTCGCACAAGGGCGTGGATGTCGTGGCCGTGTTCGGCGGCGCCCCGATCCGCACGCAGCAGGCGCAGCTGCGGGCCGGCGGGCACATCGTCGTCGGGACCGTGGGCCGCGTCCTCGACCTGATCTCTCGCCACTCGCTGATCCTCCACGCCACCCGCTTCGTCGTGCTCGACGAGGCCGACGAGATGCTCGACCTCGGCTTCCTCGAGGACGTCGAGAAGATCCTCGGGCTCACGCCCGGCTCGCGCCAGACGGCGCTGTTCAGCGCGACGATGCCCACCGAGATCCGCAGGCTGGCCGAGCGCTACCTGCTGGAGCCGATCACGGTGAAGGTCAAGACGCCGGCGCTCACCGTCGACACGGTCGAGCAGTTCGCGCTCGAGACGAGCGGACGCGAGAAGGACGAGGCGCTGGAGCGGGTGATCGACGCCGAGAAGCCCGACCAGGCGATCGTCTTCGTGCGCACGAAGATCCGCTGCGAGCAGCTGTACAAGCGGCTGCGCGACCGCGGCGTCGACGTCAAGGCGCTGCACGGCGACATGAGCCAGGGCGCCCGCGACGGCGTGATGATCTCCTTCAAGAGCGGCCGCCTGCCGCTGCTCGTGGCCACCGACGTGGCCGCCCGCGGGCTGGACATCTCGGGGATCACCCACATCATCAACTTCGACGTCCCGACCTCGCCGGACGTCTACGTCCACCGCATCGGGCGGACCGGCCGGGTGGGGCGCAGCGGGCGGGCGATCACCTTCTACGAGCCGCGCCAGAAGCGCGACATCGCGGCCATCGAGCGCAACGCCGGGATCAAGCTGTCGCCGTGGAAGCCCGGCGCGCACGTCGCCCCGGCCAAGGTGGAGGAGCGCCCGCGCCGCCACGAGAAGCCGCACGTGGCGCGCAACGGCGACGAGCCGCACGCCAAGCTGATCGTCAACCAGGGCCGGGCGGCCGGGATCGAGGTGGCCGACATCGTCAACGCCGTCACCGCCGGCGCCGGGCTCGACGGCGAGGCCGTGCGCAACGTCCGCGTGCTCGACCGCTTCGCCTTCCTCGAGGTCCCCGCCTCGGACGCCGACGCCGTCGTCGAGAAGGTCGGCGGCCGCAAGGTCCGCGGCGCCACGCTGAAGCTGGAGCGTGCCAAGGGCTGACGCCGGGTAGGGTGGCGGGCATGTCCACAGCCACCCTGCACACAAACGCCGGCGCGATCGAGGTCGAGTTCTTCGACGAGGACGCGCCCAAGACCGTCGAGAACTTCCGCAAGCTGGCCGGCGACGGCTACTACGACGGGCTCATCTTCCACCGCGTGATCCCGGACTTCATGATCCAGGGCGGGTGTCCGCAGGGAACCGGCACCGGCGGCCCCGGCTACACGTTCGAGGACGAGTTCAACCAGCACAAGATCGTCCGCGGCGCCCTGGCGATGGCCAACTCCGGCCCGAACACGAACGGCTCGCAGTTCTTCATCGTCACCACCGGAGCCGCGCCGTGGCTCGACGGCAAGCACACCGTGTTCGGCCAGGTCACGAGCGGGATGGAGGCGGTCGACGCCATCGAGGGCACGGCCACCGGCGCCGGGGACCGCCCGGTCGAGGATCAGCGCATCGAGCGCGTCGAGCTCTCGGACTGACCATCGGCGAGGGCCGCGGCCCGCTTCGCCCAGCTCTCCATTCCCAGCTCGTCGTAGGTCGAGATCGCGTCGGCCAGGAGCCCTTCGGCGCGCTCCCGGTCGCCCGGCCCATCGCGGGCGAGCAGCATGGCCGCGTGGTCGTGGCGGGTGTGGGCGGCCCATGGTCGGGCGTCCATGCGGCGGTCCATTTCCAGAGCGGCGGTGAAGTGGCCCTCCGCGTCCTCCCAGCGGCCGAGCATCCCGGCCAGCACGCCGAGGACCCGGTCCACCGAGCCGAACAACACTTCCGGCACGGCGATGACGTTCAGCCCCGAGTACGGCGACATGACGTCGTACAGCGTCACGAGCCGACTTCGCGTCCCCGAGAAGGGCGCACCCCTCGGCGAGCAGGCTCATGCCGAACGTCCACTCCTCGTCGAGGTGAAGGTTGGCCAGGTCCTGGCCGGCGAGCTCGGAGAGGGCCTGGGCTGCCTCGGCGCTGCGCCCGGCTTCGGCGTCGAGGCGGATGCGCACGCAGCGGACCACGAGTGGTGAGGCGAACTGCTCCAGGGGATGGGCTTCCTCGAGCTCGGACAGCCGCCCCTGCGCGCGGCGCAGCACGAGGAGCTCCGTTCCCCGGCACACCCCGGCACTCCAGCTGTCGACGTTCCGGCCGACGGAATACGCCGCCTCGATCAGCTCCTCGGCGCGCTCGAGGTCGCCCGCGTTCAGTGCGTGGGTCGCGCGGAAGACCGCCACCAGCCATTGCTGTGCGGGCTGGCGCAGCTCGTCCGCCATTTCCACCAGGGCCCCGAACTCGGCGTTCACGGTCGCGGTGTCGCCCCGCACGTTGGCAATGTTCAAGAGGTTCTCGCGCCCGGAGAACTCACGCTCGCGGTCGCCGGCCGCCTGGGCGACGGCGATCAGCTCTCGTGCGGCCGCCTCTTGATCGGCCACGTTGGGCGGACCATCCATCCCGGAAACCTGGGCATCGAGGGCATAGGCGAGTGTGCGGCCGTCGCCGATCCGGCGCGCCATCTCGACCGCCTCCCGGCTCAGCGCATCCCTTCGGTCCCGCGAGGGATCGCTCCGCCGCGCCGTGCTCAGGCGTCCCATGATCCGGACCTTCAGGGTGCTGTCGCCCTCGGCGAGCGCCGCGAGCGCCTCCTCGAGCAAGGGCAGCAACTCGTCGTCGCTGATGGCGCGAGCCCATACGAACCGCCCTCCATACAGCTCCGCGGCCCGGGCGAGCTGCTCGGGAGCTCCGGCCTGGCGGGCGGCGGCCGCCGCGCCGCGCAGCGTCTCGCGCGCTCGAACGCTGTCGCCGGCCCGCATGCGCACCTCGCCCAGGGCGAGCAGCAGCTCGCAGCGCCTCGACACGTCGTCGGGCCGGTCTCGCGCGAGCACCTCCAGTGCCCGCTCGTAGAGCCGCGCGGCCTCCTCGAAGGCGAGCAGTCGAACGGCCCGGTCTCCGGCTCGCCAGGCATAGTCGACGGCCTTGCCCGCCTCCCGCGGCCCGACGCTTGCCAGAAATGATGCGCCAGCTCGGCCAGGTAAGGGTCCAGGTCGTGCGCATGGAGTTCCTCCAGCGTCTCGCCGAGCCGTCGATGCAGCAGGGAGCGCCGCGCCGACGGCAGCTCGTCGTACAGCGTGTCGCGTATGAGCGCGTGCGAGAAGCGAAGGCGTCCCGGCGTCCCCGGCGAGTCGCCGACCAGGCGCGCCTCGGTCGCCTCGTCGAGCGCCGCGAGGAGCTCCGCCTCTGGCTCGTCCGCCAGCCGCTCGAGCGCGGTGACGTCGAATTCGCGTCCGATCACCGAGGCGAACCCGAGGGTGGACCGGCAGCCCTCCGACACGAGGCCGAGGCGCTGGGCGATGACGTCGCGCACGCCGGGGGGGATAGCCGGACGCCAGTCTTCGCCTTCCAGCCGGTCCTCAGACGCGAGGAGGCGAGCGACCTCGGTGACGAACAGGGGATTGCCCTCGGTCTCCGCATGGATCGCTTCGGTCAGGGCCTGCGGTGGATCGAGCCCCGTCGTCGAGTGGATGATGCGCGCGACGTCGGCCAGGGGCAGGCCCTGGAGCGCGATCCGGCGGGTCCCCCGCTCGCGCGCGAGCTCCGCCAGCGTGGCCGTGAGGGCTTCTCCGGGAACGGGCGCGACGTCGCGGAAGGTGGCGATCACGACGATGCGCTCGCGGGCGAGCTCGCGCGCCACGAACTGCAGCAGCAGCAGCGACGGCGTGTCGGCGGCGTGGAGGTCGTCGAAGATCAGCGCCAGCGGCTGCGTCTCCGCCGCCGCGCGCAGAAACGAGGCCACGGCGTCGAACAGGCGAAAGCGCGCCCCCTCGGACTCGGGCGCCGTCGGCTCTTCCAGGTCGGGGAGGACCTCGCGAAGCCCGGGAAGCATCTGGGCGATCTCCGGCGCGCCCCGGCCCAGCTGCCCGCGAAGTGTGGCCGGATCGACACCCTGGACGTAGGAGCGCAGCGCCTGGACCCAGACCCAGTACGCCGGCGCGCCTCCCGCCTCCCAGCCGCGGCCCCAGAGGACGGTCGCCCCTCGGTCCTCGGCGCGCCGAGCGACCTCGTCGGCCAGGCGGCTCTTGCCGATCCCCGGCTCTCCGGCCAGCAGGAACACGCTGCTGCGTCCCGCGAGAGCGCGGTCGACCGCCGCATGTAGGTCGCCCAGCTCCTCGTCCCGGCCCACGAACTGGTCCGCGCCGACAGCCGGTTCCGGTTCCGTTCGGTCCGAGGCCTCCAACGCCGGGTCCTGGTTGAGGATCGCGCGCTCGAGATCGCGCAGTGACCGGCTGGGCTCCAGGCCGAGCTCGAGCAGTCCTTCGCGCGTTCGCCGGAAGGCCTCGAGGGACTCCGTCTGGCGGCCGGAGCGGTAGAGCGCGAGCATGAGCTGCCGGGCCAGACGCTCGCGCACCGGGTTGTCGGTCACCAGGCGCTCGAGCTCGGCCACCAGCTCCCCGTGGGCCCCGAGCTCGAGGTCCGCGTCGATGCGATCCTCCAGCGCGGTCAACCGGAGCTCCTCGAGCCGGGCTATCTCGGCCGGTGCGAACGGCTCGAACTCCAGGCCGCTCAGCGGCGGCCCCCGCCATAGAGCCAGGGCGGCGCCGAGCTCCCGCGATGCCGCCTCGGGATCGCCCTTCGATCGAGCGGCCTGTCCGCGCGCTCAGCATCTCTTCGAAGTCCCGCAGGTCCAGTCGGCCCGGGCGGAGTACGTACCCCGGCGGTTGGGTGACGAGGATTTCCGGGTCCAGCGTCTTGCGAAGCTGGGAGACGTAGACCTGGAGCGCCTTCTGCGCCGTGGCCGGCGCCTCCTCGCCCCACAGGCCGTCGATCAGCCGATCGGATGAGACGACCTCGTCGGCGTGGAGGAGCAGCAGCGCGAGCAGCGCCCGAGGCTTGGCCGCTCCCATGACCAGCGGCTTGCCGTCCCTGACGACTTCGAGCGGGCCGAGGATGCGGAATTCCATTCAGCGGTCTCCGATTTCCTCCGACCTTACCGGCGTCGGACGCTTTACCGGTGCCTTTACCGCGGTGTTGCCATTGCTTTGCCGGCAGGGTCCAGCCTGCTCCTCGCAAGCAGCCACGAAGAATCGGCAAGGAGGAGACATGGCACAGCTCGCACACACGCAGTCTCAGGTCATCCCGGCGAACACGCGGACACGCCGCGTGATCGGGGGCGCGATCCTCGCGCTCCTGGTGGCCGGGGCGGTCGTCCTGGCGCTCACGCTGCCCGGCAACGACTCATCGTCGGTGACGTCGGAGAACCAGTCGCCGGCGATCGCTCCCAGCGCTCGCTTCGACGGCGGCCCCAACGAGGGCACTCGCGGCGCGCTCAGCGCTCAGCGGGTCGACTCGCCCGTGATCCGGTTCGACGGGGGCCCGCAGGAGGGCACCCGCGGCGCCATCGCCCGCTCGAACCCCGTCCAGGCGCCGGCGCTCACCGCGCCCGGGCACGCGCTTCGACGGCGGCCCGCAGGAGGGCACCCGCGGGGTGGTCACTCAGTACAGCGCCGCCACGCGGTTCGACGGCGGCCCCAACGAGGGAAGCCGCGGCGCGCGCTGACGAACTCCCCTCGCCGGACGGAAAGGGCCCCGACTCGGGGCCCTTTCCGCGTCCTGGACCGGTCGATGATCAGGGCACCGGGCGCGTCGAACGCTCGGACCGACCATCGGCGCGGGCGCGGGCCGCGCCGGTCCGCCCAGGCGCCCATGCCCAGCTCCTCGTAGCTCGAGATCGCTTCGGTCAGGAGCTCTTGGGCGCGCTCGCGGTCGCCGGGAGCGTCGCGGGCCAGCAGCATCGATCCGTAATCGAACTGGGTGTGGGCGAGCCAAGGGCGCGTGCCCATGCGCCCGTTCATCTCCAACGCGCTCTCGAAGTGCTGCGCCGCGTCGCTCCAGCGCTCCATCGTCATGGCGAGCAGACCGAGGTCGCGGGTGACCGAGCCCCGGAATCCCTCGCCCACGTCCACGGCGTTGAAGGCTGCCCACGGCAGCATCAACCCGTGAATGACGGCGGCGGAATCTGCATCGCCTAGGAGCGCACAGGTCTCGGCCAGCAGACTCATGCCGTAGAGCCATTCCTGATCGAACGGGACGGCCGAGAAGTCGTCCCCCGCCAGGTCATTGAACGTTCGTTTCGCCTCCGGCAGCCGTCCGAGCCTGGCACGGAGGTAGGCGAGCGCACAGCGGAAGACGGGGCGAGCCGGATACTCGGCGATCAGGTCGCAGATCGCCGGCTCGACTTCGGCGAGGGTTCCCCGGAAGTCGCACAGCGTGTACCGCTGGAGCTCGTAGACAGGGATTGCCGCCGATGGTTGCGCGCGCTCGCCGAGCGCGACCGCGTCGGGGACGAGCTCCTCGGCCTCGGTGAGCCTTCCCAGCGCCAGCGCGAGCATCGCCCATGTCGATGTCACCTGCCAGAGCTGAGCAGGCTGCCTGAGCTCGTCGGCGACGCGGCGCGCCGCGGCGAGATCGACCTCCGCCCCACGGATATCTCCAACTTGAAGCTGCGCCATGATCCGGTGAAAGTGCCCTGCCACGACCTGCTCTGCGTCCCCGCTTTGCTCGGCCACACCGCGGAGCTCGGTGGCAAGCGCCAGGCACTCCGCCACCGTGTCGGGGGCAGCGATGGAAGCTGCACGGCCGTCGAGCGCATACGCGAGCGCGGTCGGGTTTCCCGTTTGGCGGGCGAGCTCGACCGCCTCGCCGCTCACCGAATCGCGGCGATCGCGCGAGGGCTCATCGCGAAGCGCCCCCGCCAAGCGGGCGAGAAGCCTGGCCCGAAGCTCGACGTCCTCGTCGGCCAGCGCGGCCAGCCCCTCCTCGAGCAGCGGCACGAGCCGATCGTCGGCTCCGGCACGCACCCAGACGATTCGCCCGCCGTAGCCGGCGCGCCGCAAGGGCGAGCTCGCGCGATAGACCGAGGGTTCGCGCGATTCCGGCGGCGTCCAGGAACGCCTCCTTGGCCGCGAGGCTGTCTCCTGCGCGAATCTGCGCTTCGCCGAGCGAGAGCAGGAGCGCGCAGCGCGTGTTCTCGCCGCTGCGGTCGGCGAGGTCGAGTGCGTCGAGCGCCACCCCGTACTGACGCGCGGCCTCCTCGTAGGCCAGGAGCGAGAGCGCTCGATCTCCGGCGCGCTCGCCGTAGCGGACACCCTTGGCGAAGTCGTTTCCGGCGATGCAGTGATACGCGAGCTCGGCGAGGTGGGGTCCGGACTCTTCGCCGTAGAGCGCCTCGAGCGCCTCCACCGCCAGCCCGTGCAGCCGCACTCGGCGGGCCGCGGCGAGCCCTTCGTAGAGCGTGTCACGAATGAGAACGTGCGCGAAGCGCAGGCGACCCGGGGCACCAGGAACGTCGGCGACGACCCGAGCGGCCATCGCCTCGTCGAGCGGGTCGAGCTCGAGCAGCTCGTCCTCCGAGACGCCGTTCACGCGGGCGAGCGCGTCGAGGCCGAATTCGCGGCCGAGCACGGATGCCACCACCAGAAGCCGGTTGCATTCCGGTGAGAGATGGGTGAGCCGGCGGGCGATGACGTCGCGGACGGTCTGGGGTATGGCGAGCCGAACCTCCGCGCTGGACTCGGACACGACGCCCTCCACGGCGAGCAGACGCACGATCTCGCCGAGGAAGAGCGGGTTTCCTTCGGTGCCCTCGGTCAGCCCAGCGACGAGCTCCGGAGAGGCGATCTCCGACGCGGTCAGCTCGACGTACTCCCCGACTTCGCGCTCGTTCAGCCCACCCAGCGGGATGCGGCTGGTCACCGGCTCCCGCACGACCTCGGCGAGTGTCTCGATCAGAGGCTCTCCGGGGACCGGGTCGACATCTCGGTAGGTGCCGAGGACGAGCATTCGCGTCGAGCCGAGCTCGCGGCAGAGGAACCGCAGGAGCAGGAGCGAGGGCGCATCCGCCGCGTGAAGGTCGTCCAGGAGGAGCAGGATCGGCCGACGCGCGGAGGCGTTCCGGAGGAATTGGGCGGTGGCGTCGAACAGACGAAAGCGCGCCCCCTCGGACTCGAGCGCCGGCGGCTCTGGCACGTCGGGGAAGTGCTCGCGCAGCTCGGGCACGATCTGAGCGAGCTCCGCTGCCCCGGCTCCCACCTGCGAGCGCAGTGCGGCGGTATCGCTCTCTCGCACGTAGGTCCGGAGTGCCTGCACCCACGGCCAGTAGGCGGGCGCCCCGCCCGCCTCCCAGCAGCGGCCCACGAGGACCCGCGCGTCGCGGGCTCTGGCATGGGCGATGAGCTCCTCGGCGAGGCGGCTCTTGCCGATGCCGGGCTCGCCCACGAGCAGGAAGAGGCGCCCGGCGCCGGCGAAGGCGTCGTCGAGACCGGCCACGAGCTCGGCGAGCTCGGGCTCGCGGCCGACGAACGTGCTGCTTGACGTCTCGGCGGCGACCTCGGCTCCGGTCCTGGCATCGAGTCCCGGATCCTGTTGGAGGATCGCCTGGTGCAGTTCACGAAGCCGGTGGCCGGGCTCGATCCCGATCTCCTCGACCAACGCGCGCCGGGCCTCCTGGTAGGCCTCCAGCGCTTCCGCCTGGCGGCCGGAGCGGTAGAGGCAGAGCATCAGCTGGCCCCGAAGACGCTCACGCAGCGGGTGGTCTTTGACCAGCGACTCCAGCTCGCCGACGAGCTCGGCGTGTCGGCCGCGGGAGAGGTCTTGCTCGATTCGCTCCTCGAGACAGACGACGCGCAGCTCCTCCAAACGGGCGATCTCGGCCTGAGCGAAGCGCTGGTCGCCGAGGTCGGCGAGCGGTGGGCCTCGCCATAAGGCGAGCGCCGGGCGTAGCGCGCCCTCGGCCTGCAGGCGCCGGAAGCGCTCGAGGTCCAGCTCGTCGGGCTCCACCCGCAGCAGATAGCCGGGCGCCTTCGTCTGTAGGCGCTCCTTGCCGAGCTGCTTGCGCAGCTGCGAGATGTAGACCTGAAGCGCCTTGACGGCCGTTTCCGGCGGCTCCTCCTCCCACAGCGCGTCGATCAGCCTGTCCCGGGAGACGACCCGGTTTGCCTCCAGCAGGAGCAGGGCGAGGAGCACGCGGTGCTTCTGCCCGCCCAGATCGAGCGCCTGCCCGTCCGAGAGCACCTCAAGCGGGCCGAGGATCCGGAACTCCATCGCCGATCTGCGGCCACGCTAACAGCGTCCGCGGCACCGCTCAACGCCTAAAGCCCGGAGGCCCGAGAACCGAACAAGTCCTATGCGCGCGCGCGAATGGATCACGGCTGCCGGTTTCCTCGCGGCTGCCGTTCTCGGGCTCGCCGCGAGCGTGTCGGCGAGCGCGCACGCCCTGAAGTCCACGGCGGTCGGCGTGTCCGAGCGCGAGTACCGGATCGGCGTCTATCGCTCCACGGTGGCGCCCGGGAACGTGCGCTTCAACGTCACGAACTTCGGCCAGGACGCGCACGCCCTGACCGTGACCACGCGCCGCGGGACCGTGATCGCGACCTCGCCGGAGATCCGCTCCGAGCGCCAGGCCACTCTGAAGGTCAGGCTGACCCGGCCGGGCACGTACCGGCTGCTGTGCCTCAAGCTCGACCACGCCGCCCGGGGCATGCGCGCCACCGTCGTCGTGCGGAGGCCGCGGTGAAGTCCGCGGTCGTGGAGGAGCTGGTCGTGGAGGAGACGGCGCCCGCGCCCGCGCCGGTGCGCGCCGCGGCCAAGCGCAAGCGGCCCAGGCGCACGCCGCGCCGCAAGGTCGCCTGGACCGAGGACCACGTCCGCCGTCTCTTCTGGCGCGCCGGCTTCGGCGCGCGCCCGGACGAGGCCGCCGCCTGGGCCAAGCGCGGCCGCGACGCCACCCTGCGCTGGATCCTCGACGGGCGCCCCGGCCAGGCCATGCACGGGCCGGCGCCGAGCATCGAGGGCAAACCGCTGGACCCGTACAACGAGTGGGGCCACAACACCCTGTGGTGGCTGGACCGGATGGTCCGCTCCCCGCGGCCCCTGGTGGAGAAGATGACCCTGTTCTGGCACGACCACTTCGCGGTCACCGACCAGGACACGCCGCTGATGATGCGCCAGAACGCGCTGTTCCGGCGGCGCGCGCTCGGCTCGTTCCCCAAGCTGCTGCGCGACGTCACGCGTCGACCCGGCGATGCTGCTCTTCCTCTCGCTCGCCGACTCCGACAAGGAGGCGCCGAACGAGAACTACGCGCGCGAGCTGATGGAGCTGTTCACGCTGGGCAAGGGCTACAGCGAGACCGACATCCGCCAGGCCGCCCGCGCCATGACCGGCTTCAAGTCGAAGTGGACCGACGACGGCTTCCAGGGCATCAGCTACGACGCCGAGCGTCACGACGCCGGGGTCAAGAAGATCTTCGGCAAGCGGGGGCGCTTCACCTGGAAGGACGTGCTCGACCTCGTCCTCGCCCACCGGGCCCACCCGCCGTTCCTCGTCAACAAGCTGTGGTCCTACTTCGTCACGGAGCCGCCGTCGCGCGGCACCACGCGCGACCTGGTCGCGATCTACAAGCGCTCGGGCATGAAGATCAAGCCGGTCGTCGCGGCGATCCTCGGCCACCCCGCCCTCTACCGGAACCTCGGCGCGCCGGACATGGTCAAGTCGCCCGTCGTCTACGTCGCGGGATCGCTGCGGACGGCGGGCCTCCCGCTGACGATGGACTCGCCCACCTGGATGCTCGACAGCATGGGCCAGCGGCCGTTCGACCCGCCGTCGGTCGCCGGCTGGGAGTGGGGGCCGGCGTGGATGTCGTCGAACTCGATGCGCGTGCGCTTCGACTGGGGCAACCAGCTCCTGCGCGAGGAGCTGCTCGGCGCCAAGAAGGGGCAGGTTCAGCCCGCGCCCACTCCGGCCGATGCCTTGGAGCAGGCGCTCAACGCCGTCGGGCGCCCCTGGATCTCGAACGCCACCCGCTCGCACCTCCTCGACATGGCCGCCCACTTCTACGACGACATCTCGCCCAGGAACCTGCCGCGGCAAGGTCCGGGCCGCGCGGAGATGCTCCAGCAGGCCCTGCGCCTCGTCGCGCTCGCCGGCCCCGACGCCCAACTGCACTAACGACGATGGCCTCCGCCCACCGCGCCTGCGACGACTTCCGCCAGACCACCGCCGCCCAGCACGACCGCTGGCTCGGGCGCTCCCTGACGCGCCGCCAGATCATCACCCGCGGGCTGGGCGCCGGCCTCGCCGTCTACGCGGCCCAGGCGATGCCGTTCGCGCGGTTGCTCGAGGCCGCCACCGCCGAGGCGCAGGCCGCGCCCGACGCGCCCGTGCTCGTCTCGGTGTTCCTTCCCGGCGGCCTCGATCTCCTCAGCGCGCTGCCGCCGGTGAGCAACTACGGCCGCTACGCCGACCTGCGCCAGGCGGTCAAGGTCGACTCCCCGCCCGCGCTCGGCTCGACCGGGCTGGGCGTGCACCCCTCGCTCGCGCAGGGCATGAACGGCGGCGTCAAGGGCCTGTTCGACGCCGGCAAGGTCGGGTTCCTGCCCGGGATCGACTACGCCAACCCCGACCTCTCGCACTTCCACTCCCGCCACTTCTGGGAGACCGGGCTGATCACGCCCAACGTCGCGCCCGGCTGGCTGGGCCGCTGGCTCGACCGCCACGGGTCCGGGGACAACCCGTTCCAGGGCCTGTCGCTCGCCTACGGGCTCTCGCCCGTGATGCGCACCGCCCGCGCTCCCGTCGCGGCGGTGTCCTCGCCCGACGACGCCGAGATGTGGATCCGCGGTCTGTGGGGCACGGCCTACGAGCGCACGATGGACACCTACGGGCGCATCGCTTCGGCGCAGCCGAAGGGCGCCGGCCCGAGCTCCGCCTACACGGCGGCGCGCCTGGCCAAGGCGGTGGGGGACAGGCTCGCGCCCTACCGGTCGAAGAACGACGTCGACCCGCTCGCGCCGCCCGTGGCCTATCCCAAGGAGAACGACTTCGCCGAGCGCCTCAGCCGGCTCGCCGCGATGATCTCGCTGCCGCTGGGCATCCGGGTCGCCACGATCGAGGCCGACGGCGACTTCGACACCCATGACAACCAGCCCGAGGACCTGGGCAAGGGGCTGGCCGAGGTGTCCGAGGGGCTCGCCGCCTTCCAGGCCGACATCGAGGCGCGCGGGGTCGCCGACCGCGTGATCACGCTCGTGTGGTCGGAGTTCGGCCGCCGGCCCGAGGCCAACGAGTCGAACGGCACCGACCACGGGGCGGGCGGCGTGGCGTGGGTGCAGGGAACCCGCGCGCGCGGCGGCGTACTGTCCGACTACCCGAGCCTCACCAGCTTCGACAGCGAGGACAACCTCCAGGTCACGCTCGACTTTCGCTCGGTCTACGCGTCGCTCCTCGAAGGCTGGCTCGGGACGGGCGCCGACGAGGTCATCCCCAACGCCGGTGCCTTCCGGCGCCTGGCGCTCGTGCGCTGATCCTGGCTGGACAGCCAGTCCAGTAGGCTCTGCCCTCAGCGCAGAGCGAGAAGAAGCGAGGGCACATGGCAACAGTCGAGCAGCGTTCCGACGTCACCGAGAACGGCACCAAGAGCGGCATTCCGGTCGAGAACCCGGCCACCGGAGAGGTCATCACGACCGTCCCCGACCTGTCCGCCGACGAGGTCAAGAAGATCGCCGCCAAGGCGCGCGAGGCGCAGCCGGCATGGGAGGCGATGGGCTTCGAGGAGCGCGGCAAGGTGTTGCTGCGCGCGCAGAAGTGGGTCACCGACAACGCCGAGCGCATCATCGACGTGATCTGCTCGGAGACCGGCAAGACCTACGAGGACGCCCAGCTCGCCGAGGTCACCTATGCCGCCAACGCCTTCGGCTTCTGGGCCAAGATGGCGCCCGAGTACCTGGCCGACGAGAAGGTGAAGTCGAGCAACCTGTTCGTCAAGGGCGCCAAGCTCATCGTGCGCTACCAGCCGCTCGGCGTGGTCGGGGTCATCGGCCCGTGGAACTACCCGCTGACCAACTCCTTCGGCGACTGCATCCCGGCGCTGGCCGCCGGCAATGCGGCGATCCTCAAGCCCTCCGAGGTCACCCCGCTCACCTCGCTGCTGATGGCCGAGATGCTGCGCGAGTGCGGCCTGCCCGACAACGTCTTCCAGGTCGCGACGGGCCGGGGCGAGACGGGCGCCGCCCTGATCGACGAGGTCGACTTCATCATGTTCACCGGCTCGACGAAGACCGGCAAGAAGGTGGCCCAGCGTGCGGCGAAGACACTCACGCCCGTCGGCCTCGAGCTCGGCGGCAAGGACTCGATGATCGTCCTGAGCGACGCCGACCTCGAGCGCGCCGCCAACGGCGCCGTGTTCTACGGGATGCAGAACGCCGGCCAGACCTGCATCTCGGTCGAGCGCGTCTACGTCGAGGAGCCCGTCTACGACGAGTTCGTGTCGAAGGTGGAGGGCAAGATGCGCGCCCTGCGCCAGGGCAAGCCGGAGGGCCCGGGCTCCGTCGACATGGGCGCGGTGATCTTCCCGCCGCAGATGGACATCGTCGACGACCACGTGCAGGACGCCGTCAAGAAGGGCGCGAAGGTCGTCGTGGGCGGTCACAAGCACGACGAGGGCAGCGGGCGCTTCTACGAGCCCACCCTCCTCGTGGACGTCGACCACACGATGAAGGCGATGACCGACGAGACCTTCGGGCCGACGCTGCCGGTGATGAAGGTGCGCGACGCCGACGAGGCGGTGAAGCTGGCGAACGACTCGCCGTACGGCCTGGCCGGCTCGGTGTGGACGAAGGACATGCGCAAGGGCGAGGAGATCGCCCGCCGCGTCGAGGCCGGCGCCGTGTGCGTGAACGACGCGATGCTCAACTACGTGGCGCTGGAGTTGCCCATGGGCGGCTGGAAGGAGTCCGGGATGGGCTCACGCCACGCCGCGGGCGGCATCCGGAAGTACTGCGCCCAGCAGACGCTGCTGCTCAAGCGCTTCGCGCCCAAGCGCGACGTGCACATGTTCCCGTACAAGGCGAGGACGACCCGGCTGCTGGGGAAGGCGACGCGCTTCCTCTACGGGCGCGGCAAGCGCGACTGAGCGGCTAGCTGCTTGCGGTAGCACTCGGTCTCGGCTCGTCCCTGCTGTGGGGACTGGCCGACTTCGGCGGCGGGATTCAATCCCGCCGCGTGCACCTGCTCGCCGTTCTGGCGATCTCGCAGGCGGCGGGGCTGGCCGGGGTGGCGGTGGTGGTCGCCGTGGGCGGCCACTCGATGCCGTCGCTCTCGGATCTGTGGCCGGCGGCGGTGGGCGGGATCGCCGGAATAATCGCGCTGGGAGCGTTCTACCGCGGGCTGGCGATCGGAACGATGAGCATCGTCGCGCCGATCTCGGCGACCGGCGCGGCCGTCCCGGTTCTCGTGGGCTTGGCCACGGGCGACCGGCCGGGGGCGCTGGTGATGGCGGGGATCGTGATCGCGGTCGTGGGCGTCGTGTTCGCGGCGCGGGAGGACGCGCCGGAGGGCTCGCGGGCGGCGGCCGTGGCGCGACGGAGCGTGTTGCTGGCGCTCGTGGCCGCGCTGGGCTTCGGGACGTTCTTCGTGGGACTGGACGCCTCAGCCGACGTCGACGTCTGGTGGGCGCTGCTCGCCGCCCGCGTCGCGTCGTTCTCGATGCTGTGCGTGGCGGTGGCCGTCGTCCGTCCCGAGCTCCCGCGCTCGCCCCGGACGCTCGGCTTCATCGCGGCGATCGGGGCGGGCGACCTCGCCGCCAACGCCTGCTTCGCCGCGGCGACGAACGAGGGGCTGCTGTCGGTCGTCTCGGTCCTCGCCTCGCTCTACCCGGTGGTGACGGTGTTGCTCGCCCGCGCCGTCCTAGGCGAGCGGGTGCGGCGCGAGCGGGCTTCGGAATCGCTGCCGCGCTGGCTGGGGTGGCGCTCATCGCGAGCGGAGCGTGACTCGCGTTAGGCTCGGTGCCCGCGGCGCGTAGCGGAGGCACAGCGTGCCATCCTCGCGATGCAGGTGTCCGGATGTGCCCTGTCGCCCCGCCCCCGAGCTTGCGGACGGCGCGACGTCTCCACTGCAGGGCACGTGGGGTTGCGGTGGCCTGTGGATCCGGCAGCCAGATCGGTCTCATCCAGAACGATCCGCTGAGGGCAGGCCGGCGCCCCGTAGAACCCGGCCGCGGCCGAGACGTCGCGTGGGAAGGCCCGAATCGGTGGCGTGATGAATTCCAGGTGGTGTCATCGTGGGCCCAGCAGCTCCTCGAGCTGCGGAATCGTCTCGTCCGCGTCACGTGATGCACCGTCGCCATCCCCAGCTCCGCCGCCGGCTTCAGGTTCGGCGGCAGGTCGTCGACGAACACGCACTCCTCCGGCGCCAACCCGATCGCCGCCGCGCCCATCGCGTAGATCTCGGGCAGCGGCTTGCGGATTCCGACCTCGCCGGAGATCACGGTGCCGTCGAAGAGCTCGGGGAAGCGCGAGCGGTCGTAGCGGCCCTTGCCCCAGGAGTTGGAGATCAGGCCGGTGCGGACTCCGGCGCGCTTGAACCCGGCGACCGCGTCGAGCATCGCCTCGTCGGGGCGCATGCCCGCGAAGAGGCGGTCGATCAGGTTCGCCGGGTCGGCGACCTGCAGGAGCTCGGCGAACAACGGCTCGAACTCCTCCTCGGTGAGCTTTCCCTCCTCGAGGTCGAACAGCAGCTTCTGGGCCGTCGGGTCGCCGCGGAACCGGTCGCGCACGGCCCCCGGCTCCAGGCCCTCCGTCTCGCAGAACAGCTGGAACGACGTGAACACGTCCGTCGTCAGGACCCCGCCGAAGTCGACGAGCAGGCCCCGGCGCGGCGCGGCGCCGTCAGTCGCCATGCGCGATCGCCAGGGCGTGGCGCGCGAGCGCCGGCACGCCCTCGTCGAGCAGCTTGAAGAACGGGTCGTCGGTCGTTCCCGCGAGCAGTCGCTTGTACGAGCCCTCCAGGAACACCGCCGACTTCCACATGGCCAGCGTCTGGTACCAGTTCACGGCGCTCATCGAGCGGCCCGGAGCGCTCCTCGTAGCGGGCGATCAGCTCGGCCCGGGTCGGGAAGCCCTCGCGGGTCGTGACCGCGTTCAGGGCGGACATCGGCGTGTCCTCCCCGTCAGCCTCTCCCGGCTCCGCGTAGGTCGCCGTCAAGTACCCGACGTCCGCCAGGGGATCCCCGATCGTCGCCAGCTCCCAGTCGAAGATCGCCACCAACCGCGCCGGCGTGCCCGGGCCCATCATCGTGTTGCCCAGGCGGTAGTCGCCGTGGACGATCGTCGCCGGGCCGGACTCGGGCATGTTGGCCGCGAGCCACGCCGTCCCCTCGTCGATCTCCGGCACCTCGCGGGTCTTGTTGTGCTCCCACAGGCCGGAGAACCGGCGGACCTGGCGCTCCAGATATCCGCTCGGCTTGCCGTAGCCCTCCAGCCCGCTCGCCTGCCAGTCCACGGCGTGGATCTCCGACCAGCGCGTCGATCAGCTCCTCGGCCATCCGGGCGCGCTCGGCCGGCGTGTCCAGGGCCGGAGGGATGTCGGTCACGACGACGTCGCCCTCGATCTTCTCCATCACGTAGAAGGGCGCGCCGATCACCGACTCGTCGTCGCAGGTGGCCAGCACCGGCGGCGTGCGGACGTCGGCGTCCTCGACCGCCGACAGGAGCCGCGCCTCGCGCAGCACGTCGTGGGCCGAGGGTGGAAGCGGAGGCCGGGGCGGGCGGCGCAGCACCCACTCGCCGCCCTCGCGCTTGATCAGATACGTGATGTTCGAATGACCGTCGCCCAGCGGCTCGGCCTCGACCGGGCCCGAGCCCAGGCCGCACCCGTCCAGAAACGCCTCGAGCGGCCGCCGAACCAGCAGCGGCGCCAACTCGAGCGCCGCCGCCTCCTCGGGGGTGTCGACGATCGCGCTCATGGTCGGTCGCCCGCGGCGGCGATCGCCTCCAGCTCCTTCGGGCGCAGCAGGTCGAACAGCTCGGCGTCGGTCCCGTCGAGGCGCACGGCGGCCACGCCGCCCTTCTTCAGGTCGATCCGCCCGCCGGTCAGGTCGTGCACGACCTGCGAGAAATCGGGCTCGTGGCCCACCACGAGCACGCGCGCGTCCGCGTCGTGTCCCTCCATCAGCGCCCGCGCCTCGTCGGCGCCCCATCCGCCCGACAACGCCTCGTCGACCGAGGGCTCGACTCCCAGCGCTTCGCACGCCAGCTTCGCCGTGTCGAGCGCGCGAACGCGCGGCGACGTGTACGCCGCCGTGAGCTCCACCCCGAGGGCCGCGAGCGCCGCGCCCGCGTCCTGCGCCTGGCGCTCTCCGCGCGGCGTCAGGCGCCGCGCGGCGTCCTCGCGCGCGTCGTGCGGCTCGGCCTCGCCGTGCCGGAGCAGCCAGAGTTGCCGGGCCATGCGAGCCCGGACGCTATCAGCGGACGGTGAACGTCTTGCTGCGCTTGTCCGAGGCGAGCTTGTTCGCGTCGGTCACGACGACCTCGACGCGCCAGCTGCCCTTCGTGAAGGCGCGCGTGACCGTCTTCGTCGTCCGTCCCGAGCGGGCCGAGAAGGACGACGAGCCGCTGCGCACGAACCGGCGTCCGGACTTGCGGAAGAACGTCGCCTTGGCCTTCCCCGCGCGCGAGGAGCGGAACTTCAGCGTCGCCTTGGTGCGGGTCGCGGACGCCGTAAGCCCGGTGACCGCCGGCGGGATCGCCCCGACCGGGTTGACGTACACGTAGCCGACCATCCCGAAGTCGACGTTCCTGTCGCCGTGGGCGACGCAGTAGTAGCGGAACTTGCCCGAGGTGGGGAACGTGCGGGCCACGCCGCCGACGGGCGGCCACTGGCTCGCGTCGACCGCATCGGCTGACGGCTCGGGCGGCTCCTTTCCGTCGTTCCAGACGACGTTGTGCTCGCCGCCGCTGTTCGTGAAGGTGACGGTCTCGCCCGGCTTGACGGCGATCTTGGCGGGGGAGAAGACGTCGTTGACGGTCGCGTCGACCGTCTGGTTGTCGGCCGTGGCCGTGGACGCCGCGAAGAGCGCGACGGTCCCTGCCAGGGCAGCGAAGAGGAGGCGTGGGGTACGCATCGACACGTCTATATACCGCCAGACGCCAGCGAGTCGCGCTTCCTTCCCCTGCCGCGCGGCCGAGAGCCGACTGGACGGGGCGCGCTACACTATTTTGCAGTGTCGGTGCAAGAACTTGACGGAAGAGCTGCTCGCGCCCAGCGGACCCGCACCGCCGTGGTCGACGCGCTCGTCGGGCTGCTCGAGGACGGCGACGTCCAGCCGACCACCGCGGTCATCGCCGCCCGGGCCGGGGTGGCCGAGCGCACGATCTTCCAGCACTTTCCCGATCGCGATGCGCTGTTCCTCGCGGTCGCCGGCCGCCAGACCGAGCGGCTCACCGCCATGTGGGAGCCGCTCGCGCGCACCGGGCCCTTCGAGGAGCGCCTCGATGCGTTCGTCGAGCAACGCGCGCAGATCCTCGAGGTCGTGACGCCCGTGCGCCGCGGGGCTCTGCTGATGGAGCCCTTCTCGGAGGCCGTCTCCAATGGCCTGGCCGGATTTCGCGAGCTCAAGCGCCGCGAGGCCGAGCGGGTGTTCGAGCTCGAGCTCGACCGGCTTTCGGGGCGCGAGCGCGAGACGATGGTCGCCGCCCTGGGCGCCGCCGTCTCGTGGTCGGCATGGGAGGAGCTGCGTCGCCATCAGGGGCTGTCGGTGGAGCGTGCGCGGGCGGCGATGCGGCGCGCCGTGGCGGCACTTCTCGGGGCGTAGCCTTCCCCGAGTGCCCGAGCTACCCGAGGTCGAGATCACCGCGCGGCGGATCGGTGCTGCCGTGGCGGGCGTGGGCGTCGAGTCGGCGGTCGCGCCCGGCATCAACGCGCTGAAGACGTTCGATCCGCCGCTGGATGCGCTGGCGGGCCGCTCGCTCGTGGCCGTGCGGCGGCGGGGAAAGCACCTGATCGTGGACGCCGAGGACGGGCTGTCGCTGCTCGTGCACCTGATGTCGGCGGGGCGGCTGCAGCTGTTCGACAAGCGCGCCGGCCCGAAGGACCGCACGTCGCGGCTCCTCGTTCGTCTGGAGGGGGGCGGCGAGCTGCGCCTGCGCGAGTTCGGGACCAAGCAGCGGGCGTGGGTGAAGCTGCTGCGCACCGACGCGCTGGAGGAGGACGACGCGCTGGCCTCCCTGGGACCGGAGGCCTGGCCGGACCCACCCCCGTTCGAGGAGCTGCTGGCCGAGCCTCGTCCGCTGCACTCGCTGCTGCGCGACCAGCACGTCATCACCGGGATCGGCCGCTCCTGGGTCGACGAGATCCTGTGGACGGCCCAGCTGTCGCCGTTCAAGCGCGCGGACGACCTCGTGCCGCTGGAGTCGGAGCGCCTGCGCGACGCGACGATCTCGTGCCTGGGCGGCGCGATCGACCACTACGAGGAGGTGGTGACGCTCCCGATCCCCGACAAGCTGCCGATGCCGCTCCAGGTCCATCGCCGGCAGGGCGAGCCGTGCCCGCGGTGCGGGACGACGCTCGAGGCCGTCCACTACGAGGACTACGTCATGTCCTACTGCCCGACCGACCAGACGGAGGGGCGAATCCTCAAGGACCGGCGCCTATCCCGGCTGCTGAAATGATCGAGCCCGGCGACAAGGCACCGAACTTCACGCTTCCCGACCAGGACGGGCAACAAGGTCAAGCTGTCCGGGCTGCGCGGGCAGAAGGTCGTCCTCTACTTCTATCCGAAGGCCGACACGCCGGGGTGCACGACCCAGGCGAGCGGGGTCCGCGACCACGCGGCGGACTACGCCGCGGCCGGCGCGGTCGTGCTCGGCGTGTCGCGCGACCCGGTGGAGCGGCTCGCCGCGTTCGACGACAAGCACTCGCTCGGGTTCACCCTTCTCTCCGACGCCGACCACGCCGTGGCCGAGGCCTACGGGGTGTGGGTGGAGAAGTCCATGTACGGGCGGAAGTTCATGGGGACGCAGCGGTCGACCTTCGTGATCGACCCGAAGGGAAAGGTCACGCACGTGTTCGCGAAGGTGTCGCCCAAGACGCACGACGAGCAGGTCCTGGCGGCGCTGGCGTAGGCGCGGCGGGCGCCGGCGCCTCGCGGTGGAGCGCGACGCCGGCGACGACGAGGGCGACGCCCGCGATCTCGGCGGCGGTGGGGATCTGGGCGAGGACGACGATTCCGATCACCGTCGCCGTGGCCGGCAGCAGCGACACCATCAGGGCGTAGGTGGCGCGGGCGAGCCGGCGCATCGCGAGCTGGTCGCTGACGTAGGGGATGACCGACGAGGACACCCCGACGCCGATGCCGGCGAGGATGGCCACGGGATCGCCGATCGCGGGCAGGACCTCCCAGCCGCCGATCGGCGTGACGACCACGGCGGCGACGAGCATCGAGGCGGCGAGGCCGTCGATGCCGGCGATGTCGTCGTGCTGCGCGACCCGGTGGGCGAGCACGATGTACAGCGCGAACAGGACGGCGTTGGCGGCGGCGAAGGCGACCCCGAGGGGCTGGCCGCTGAGCTGGACGTCGGTGAGCAGGTACACGCCGGGGACGGCGAGCGCGAGGGCCGCGGCGTTGCGCGGGGTGCGGGCGCCGAAGGCGGCGAGGAGGATGACGGGAAGGAACTCGATCGCGGCGACCGTCCCGAGCGGGAGGCGGTCGATCGCGAGGTAGAAGCAGGCGTTCATGACCGCCAGCACCGCGCCCCACTGGACGAGCAGGCGCCGGCCGGGGCGCTCGAGCCGCCGGTAGGCCCGCCACGGGCGCCGCCAGAGCGCGAAGATCAGCGCCGCCGAGGCGATCCGCAGCCAGGCGACGCCGAGGACGTCGAGGCGGGCGAAGAGCAGGACGGCGAAGGCGGGCCCCAGGTAGTGGAAGACGGCGCTGACGACGAAGTAGAGGTGGGGCGGGACCTTGTCGACGCGGCGGACGGGTTTCTCGGGCACGGACCGTAGAATGCCTGGGATTCATCGGTGCGTACATGGCTGGAACGAGGTACTCTTGGCAGCATGCCTAACGATCGCAGGGAAATCGACGGCACCAACCGCCAAATCCTCAGTGAGCTTCAGGAGGACGGCCGGCTGACGGTCGCCGAGCTCGGCCGGCGCGTGGGCCTGTCGTCTCCGGCCGTCGCCGAGCGCCTGCAGCGGCTGGAGCGCGACGGGGTCATCGCCGGCTACCGCGCCGACATCGATCCCCGGGCGCTCGGCCTGTCTCTGACCGTCGTGATCCGCATACGCCCCGCGCCCGGCCAGATCGCCAACGTGGCCGAGCTGGCGAAGGCGACCCGCGAGGTCGTCGAGTGCCGGCGCATCACCGGCGAGGACTGCTACATCGCCACGGCCCACGTCCGCGACGTCGAGCACCTCGAGGAGGTGATCGACCACTTCGTCGCCCTCGGTCAGACGACGACCTCGATCGTCCAGTCCTCGCCGGTCCCCCGCCGCGGCCTCGCGGTGGACTAGGTCCGGGCGGCTAGCGCTTCTCGAGGTTGTGGACCTCGAACACCTCGGGCTCGCCGGAGAACTCGATCCCGGCCTCCGTCAGCACCGGCATGAGCTTCTCGCCCCACGCCTCGAACTGCTCGCGGGAGTCCCAGATCTCGCTGACCATGAGGTTGTCGGCCGGACCGAAGCAGACGTGGTAGTCGAGGCCGTCCGCCGGGAAGCCGGCTGCCTCGACCTTGGGATGGCTTTCGTCGTAGAGCTCGGCGGTCAGGTTGGAGGGATGAAAACGGACAACGATGCTCATGGCGGCGTCCTTAAGGTCGGGGTCGTGCCGACCCTATCGGTCCAGCGACCGAACCTAGGCGGGTCCTCGCCGTACTTGTTCACTCTTCGATGTCCGCGCCATTGGCGCGGCGGCGAAACAGCCCGCCCCGCGCGCGCTCCAGCGGCGAGGCGATGCGAACGAGCTTGGCGGTGTTGTCGCCCAGGTCCTGCGTGTGTTCGTTGAGGTCGGTCGTGCTCGCGTCGATGCGTCCGAGCTGGCCGTGCATCCCCTCCGTGTGCGCCTTGATCACCGCGAGCTCCGCGACCGCGAGGGCGAGGAGCTTCTGCATCTCGATCATGCTGCGTTCGATCGACTCGAGGCGCCCGGGAAGGTCGGCGATCGTCCTGATCGTCCGCACCGGGAGCGAGAGAATTCCCGTAATCATGGGCGCGAACGCTACCTGCGGCGGCCGATCGTCGGCGCTGTGGACCGACACGCGATCCCGGAGGATGCGGGGTAAACCGGCCGGGCTCAGCGCACCAGGCGCCCGCTCGGGCGCACGACGAGCCACCGCCCGCCGAAGCTGAAGACGTTCTGGCAGAAGATCTGCCGGCGGCCCTCGTTGCGGTAGAAGTAGAGCGGGCGGCCCTTGTAGGTGACCTGGGTGCTGCCGTCGGTGCGCCGCGTCGTGCCGAGGAGGTCCCCGTCCACGCGCTTGCCGGCGCGGGGACGGCCCGCGGTCTTGACCGGCGGCCAGTCGTGCGCGCACTCGCCGTAGCAGCGGCTGCGCGACGGGCGGTCGTAGGTGAAGGCGTAGATGGCCTGGCCGCGGCCGTCGTGCAGGACGGGTCCGAAGCTCGACGAGTCGATGATCCGGATCAGCGTCCCGGCCATGGCCGCGCCGGGCGCCACGGCTAGCGCGGCTGAGGCGAGCACGAGGAGGAGGACCAAACGTCGAGCGAGCATGGACCGAGGTCTCCGCCGCCGCCCACCTGTTACGCAGGTAGATTCCGGCAGGCGTGACGCTGCCGCTCACCCTCGCCGACTACGAGGCCGCCGCCGCGGCCGCGCTCGACGAGGGGCCGCTCGGCTACTACGCGGGCGGGGCGGGCGACGAGCTCACTCTCCGCGACAACGAGGCCGCCTGGCGGCGCATCGCCATCCGCCCGCGCGTCCTCGTGGACGTCGCCGAGCGCGACCTGCGCACGACCGTGCTCGGCCGGGAGCATCCCCATCCGATCTTCGTCGCGCCCACCGCCTTCCACCGCCTCGCCCACGCGGAGGGCGAGGCGGCGACCGCTCGCGGCGCCGCCGCGGCGCAGTCCCTCTACTGCGTCTCCTCACTCGCCACGGCGACTCCGGCCCAGGTCGCCGCGGCGGCGCCCGAGGGCCGGCGCTGGTTTCAGCTCTACGTGTTCAAGGACCGGGGCGTGTCCGAGGCTCTCGTCCAGGCGGCCGTCGAGCACGGCTACGAGGCGCTCGTGATCACCGTCGACCTGCCGGTCCTCGGCGTGCGCGAGCGCGAGCTGCGCTCGGGCTATGCCATCGACGCCGCGGAGCTCATCCCCGACGTGCACGCCGGAACGCTGCCCCTGACCGACATCGGGCTGCTCATCGACGCGTCGCTGACGTGGGAGGACGTGGAGCGCTTCGCCTCCCTCAGCCGGCTGCCGGTGCTCGTGAAGGGCGTGCTCACGGGCGAGGACGCCCGGCTGGCCGCCGAGCACGGCGCGGCCGGCGTCGTCGTCTCCAACCACGGCGGGCGCCAGCTCGACACCGTGCTCAGCGGCGCGGACGCCCTGCCCGAGGTCGTCGAGTCGGCGGCCGGCCGGCTGGACGTGCTCGTGGACGGCGGGGTGCGGCGCGGGACCGACGTGCTCAAGGCGCTCGCGCTCGGCGCGAACGCGGTGATGGTCGGCCGCCCCGTCGTGTGGGGCCTGGCCGTCGGCGGCGCGGACGGCGTCCGGGCGGTCCTCGAGCTGCTGCGCGACGAGCTCGACGTGGCGCTCGCGCTGGCCGGCGTCCCACGCGCGGCCGAGGTCGACGGGACGAGCATCACGCCCGCTCCCTGGGCGGGCCGCGTACCGTTCCGGGCGTGAATCTCGCGCCCCCGCTTGCCGACATCGTCGACTTCTTCGACGCCGTCGACCAGTTCTTCTCGAGCCTCGCCGGGATCAGCTGGGGCGCGCTGCTGATCGGGCTGACCTCGTTCATCGTCTACCTGACGATCCGCTCGCGCGCGTACTTCAACGTCATCCGCGCGGCGTATCCGGCGGAGCGCATCGAGTTCCGGCGCATCTGGGGCGCGTACATCGCGGCCTACGGCTTCAACAACGTCGTTCCCGCCCGCGGCGGGGACCTGATCCGGCTGTTCCTGACCAAGAGCTCCGTGCCCAACTCCAGCTACCCGGCGGTGGCTTCGAGCTTCGCGGTCGAGGTGGTCTTCGACGCCACCATGGCCGTGTTCATCCTCACCTTCGCCTTCACCCAGGGCGTGTTCCCCAAGCCGCCCGACTTCTCCAAGCTCGGCGCGTTCGACCTCTCGTACTTCGCCTCGCATACGCGGTTCACGCTGTTCCTGCTGACCTTCCTCGGCGTGGCGGCGCTCGTCGCGTTCGCGGTGCTGTCGATCCGGGTGAAGGCGTTCTGGGCGCGCGTCAAGCAGGGCGTCACGATCCTGCGCGACCGCCGCCGCTACTTCCGCGAGGTCTGGCTCGTCCAGTTCTGCGGCTGGCTGTTCCGCTTCACGGCCTTCTGGTTCCTGCTCGAGGCCTTCCACGTCGGGGGCTCGGTGCGCAACGTGCTGCTCGTGCTCGGCGTGAACGCCGTGGCGGCCCTGGTGCCCTTCACGCCGGGCGGCGCGGGCGTGCAGCAGGCGCTGCTCGTGAAGGTGTTCGCGCACACGGCGGCCGGCGCCACCGTCGCGGCGTACTCGGTGGGCCAGCAGATCGCGATCGCCGCGATCTCGCTCGCCGTCGGCTTCGTCGCCCTGGTGACGATCTTCCGCTTCCGCTCCTTCAAGGAGGTCATCCGGGCCGGGCGCGACGAGCGGGCGGCCGAGGCCGCCACGGGGCCCTAGCTCGCCTGGGCTATTGCAGCCCCTGGCGCGCCTCGCGCACCAGGGTCACGGCCTCGGGGAAGACGATCGCCATGACCGAGCGGATCTGCTCGGCCTGCTTCTCGACGTCGCCCTCGAGGCTGACGCGGTTGATCGCCGCCATCGTCAGGTCGACGGCCAGCTTGATCGCGTTGTCGGCCCAGGCCAAGCGCTGCTGGCCCTGCATCTGCTCGGCGAATTCGGCCATCCGCCGCTGCAGTTCTTCGGGATCTCCGAACAGGCCTTCGAAGCCACCTTCCATGACAGCATCGTAGCCATGTCACCCACTCGGCAAGGCCTGGGCGTCGAGCTCTCCTATGAGGAGCAGGGATCCGGCGCGCCGATGCTGCTCGTGCACGGAATCGCCGACGGTGCCACCGGCTGGCGCGAGGTCTCGGAGGCACTGTCGGGCGAGGCCAGGGTGATCGCCTACGATCGCCGTGGCTACGGCGGATCGGAAGCGCCCGAGCCCTACGAGCGTACGACCGTCGAGGAGCAGGCCGAGGACGCGGCGATGCTGCTGCGCGGACTCGACGCGGCGCCCGCCGTCGTGTGCGGTCGCGACCTGGGGGCGGTCGTGGCGCTCGACCTGGTCAGGCGCTATCCCGAGCTGGTGCGGGCCGTGGCGCTCGTCGACCCGGCGCTCTACCAGCTCGCGCCCGACGCCACGCAGGCCCTTTCGGCCGAGCGCGTCCTGCTCGAGAACGCGCTGCGCGACGGCGGCCCGGCGGACGCGGTCGAAGCCTGGCTGGCTGCCCGGGGCGCGCCGGCCGACCGGATCGAGCGCGCCCGCGGCGACCACGTCGCGTTCTTCGCCGACTATGCGGGCCTCGCGACCTGGCCGGTGCTGCGACGCGACCTGGGGGCAATCGACCTGCCGGTGGCCGTCCTCGTCTCGGCGGGCGCCCCCGCCTATGTGCGCGAGACGGCCCGCGCCCTGGCCGAGCTCGTCCCCACCGCCACGCTGCGCGCGGAGGACGAGCTCGTCGCCACGCTGCGCGAGCTGCAGAGGGGTCAGACCCCTTGAGTGGGAGCGACTCAAGGGGTCTGACCCCGCACGGCCAGCACGGCGATCGTTCCTCCCCGCCGGGCCAGGCCGGCCATGAGCTCGAGGGCGGCCGCGAGCGGGAGGAGGGGCACGGCGAGGAGAGAGACCGCGAGGTCGCGGGCGTCCAGCGGAGCCTCCCGCTTGAGCAGGCGGAAGAGGTAGGACGGCCGCCGGGTGGCGCGGTTGACCAGCGACTGCCACATGCCGAACGGATTGTGCTCGGCGAGGACGTGGCGGGTGCGCACCGGCTCGAGCCCGTGCCGGCGCAGCAGCGCGTGCAGGCCCGCCGGGGTGAAGTGCGTGCGGTGCGAAGGGAGCTCGAGGTGGTACCAGCGGGCTCCGCCGATCCGGGACTGCAGCGAGGCGAGGTTGGGCACGCCGACGAGCAGGGCCCCGCCGGGCCGCAGCCAGCCGGCGGCACGGGCGACGGCGGCATCGGGGTCCGCCACGTGCTCCAGCACGTGCCAGGCGGTCACGGCGTCGAGGGCACCGGGCCCGTACGACGCCTCCTCGAGGCTCTCGACCCGCAACTGCACGCCGTACTCCGCGCCCGCGGCCGCCCGCCCGGGATCGGGCTCGAAGCCCTCGGCGTCGTAGCCGGCGCGCCGGGCCGCGGCCACGAACCGGCCGCGCCCCGCCCCCGCGTCGACGACACGGGCCGGCGGCGGGATCGCGCGCCCCAGCAGCCGCAGCCGCGCGCGATCGAAGGCCGCGAGCGCCGGCGCGGCGAGGCGCGCACCCCTCGGCGCGCGAGAGGGGGCGCCCTCGGGCGGGGGCGGAGCCAGCGTCACGGCCGTCCCGCACCAGTCGCAGCGGGCGAGCGGCTCGCGCCACGCGGCGAGCGGGCCGCCGCACGCCGGACAGACTCGAGAGCTCTCGCTCAGACGGCCGCTTCCTCGGCGACGCCGTCGAGCTCGAAGGAGACGCCGTGGTCGCCGAGGTAGTTGAGGAACTCGAGCGGCTC
This sequence comes from uncultured Actinomycetes bacterium, assembly GCA_963842605.1. GTDB lineage: Bacteria > Actinomycetota > Thermoleophilia > Solirubrobacterales > Solirubrobacteraceae > AC-38. Next base: position 61,360 of record CAWJGV010000011.1, on the reverse strand, counting down.
GAAGGCCGACGCGGGGCTCAGCGCGCCCGCCCGGTCGTAGCCCGAATCGGCCACCATCACCGCGCTGTGCACGGCGGTGACCGCCGTCAGCCCGTACACGTCGCCACCGCTCACGAGCCCGCGTCCGGTGCGGCCGTCCTCGCCGCGCGCGATGACGACGATGGTGAAGCGCGCCGCGCGCCGCTGCTCCTCTGAGGGCCCCTCGGGAAGGCGGTCGATGGCCAGGTCGGCCAGCGCCTTGGCCGGCGTGCGGAGCGCCAGGGCCAGGGCCGGCTGGGTCAGCGGCACGAGGTCTTCCGGCATCCCGGGCGGGGCGGCCACGCCGGCGTTGATCAAGGTCACGACCTTGCGCGTACGCGTATGGCGCGGCACGGTGAGCACCTCGCCCGAGGGATAGGGGAGCATCGCGAGCCGGCCTATCGGCGCGGGGAAGGTGAAGTGCGCGCGCCGCGGGCGCCAGCCGACCGGCCTCAAGGTCCCGTCGCGGTACTCCAACCCGCCGGAGCGCAGCATCTCGAGCCCGGAGTGCAGCGTGCCTCGCGTGGCCGCGAAGCCCTGCGCGGCATACGCGATGACGACCTCGGACAGCGGCTCCAGTCCGCGCGCCGCCAGCGCGCTGATCAGGTCCCCGGGCACGTAGTCGAAGCCGACCGCCGGAACCACGGCCACCTCGGCCGCCTTCGCGGCGTCGTCGAGGCGCTCGTAGATGAACTGCATGAACGGCTGCTCGCCCGTCGTATCGACGTAGTGCGTGCCCGTCTCCACCGCCGCCCGGACCACCGGCTCGCCGTAGCGCATGAACGGCCCGGCGCAGTTGATGACCGCGGCGCAGTCGCCGAGGACGTGGCGCAGCGCGTCGCGGTCGTCGAGCGAGGCGGGTCGCACCGGCGGGTCGCCGCCGAGGTCGGAGGCGAGCGCCCGCAGCTTGCCGGCGCTGCGCCCGGAGAGCACGAAGTCCAGGTCGCGCCGCGCCAGCTCGCGCGCCACGAGCTTCCCCGTGTATCCGGTCGCGCCGTAGACGGCGATCGGCCCCGCCTGGCTCACGTCAGCCCCCTCGGTTGTGGAAGTAGAAGTCGGGCAGCGCGGCCCGCGTGATGTCCGTGGTCAGGCGGTGGGTCAGCTCGACGTCGCCGGTGCGCACGACGAGGTCGTCGAGGGTGACGATCCCCGTCAGCCGCTCGCCGTCGAGCACGGGCAGCCGCCGGATCGCATGGGCGACCATGAGCTCGGCCGCCGCCGAGACGTCCATGTCGGCCGTCCCCGTGACGACGGGCGCGCTGGCGTGATCGCAGGCCCGGTCGCCCGGGTCGCGGCCGTCGGCGAGAACGCTCACCGCGAGGTCGCGGTCCGTGACGATGCCGGCGGCGTTCCCGCCCTCGTCGACGAGCACGACCGACCCCACGTGGCGCTCGCGCATGAGCTCGGCCACCTCGCGTACCGCGGCCGATGAGGACGCTGTCACGACCGACTCCGTCATCACGTCGCGAATGAGCACTGGGGCGAGTGTATATCGCTACTCTCCGCAGCCCCATGGCACCGCCGACACCCACGCAGCAGGCCTGGCGGGGGCGGGTGGAGACCGGCCTGCGGATCGTCGCTCCCGCGCTCGACCTCCTGCTGGCCGCCGGCGATCGGCTGGCCCGGCTGGTCGAGCCCGACGACACCTGGGAGCCGCCGGTGCGGCCGGGGCGCGAGCACTCGCCGCCGCCGCGGCTGGAGGCCTGACATGGCGGCCGTCGACGATCAGCTCGACCTCGAGCGCCGACGGGCGCCGCTCGCCACGATCGGCGCCTGTATCGCCGCCGTGCTGCCGATGGCCGCCGGCATCGCCGTGGCGAGGACGATCCGCGACCAGCCCAAGAACACGCCCGGCCGGCTCCTCTACATCCACGACCACTCCGGGAAGTTCGTGCTGTACAGCATCCTGCTCGGGCTCGGGGCCCTGGCGCTGGTGTTCCCGCTGCGCTACCTCTACGACGCCACCAAGGCCCGCAAGCCGGAGCTGCCGCGGGTCGCTCTCGTCTGTGCGCTGCTCGGACCGGTGATCTACGGGATCGTCCAGGTCGGGCTCCAGGCCATCCTGGTCAGCAAGGCCTCGACCTTCGCCGACCCGGCGCACGGAAACCAGACATACGAAGAGGCCAAGAACGTGTTCGAGTCCGGCGAGGTCCGCCTGTTCCAGTTCCTCGGCCTCGGCGCCCAGCTGGCCCTCGGCTTCGCCTTCGTGATGATCTGCCTCAACGCGATGCGCGTGGGGCTGCTGACCCGCTTCATGGGCGTCCTGGGAATCATCGTCGGCGTCCTCTTCGTCGTCCCGCTGGCCCCCGGCCCGCCGGTCGTGCAGTCGTTCTGGCTCGCCGCGCTCGCCGCGCTCTTCGCGGGGCGCTGGCCCAGCGGCATCCCGCCCGCCTGGACCACCGGCCACGCCGTCCCCTGGCCCAGCCAGCAGGCGCTGCGCGAGCAGCGCGAGTCGTCCCTGGAGCCCGAGCCCGCGGCCGCCGCCGGAGCGCCGACCTCCGCCGGCGCCTCGCCGCGCAGCGCGTCGGCATCGCGCAAGCGCAAGCGCAAGAAGCGCCGGTAGGCCTCCATACAACTCCGGTTTCGGATGCGTTTCGGTCGGGGAAACCTCCGTCCGAGGCGCGGGCCTGTGGGAGGCCCGCCAGAGGCAGAGGGAGGACCATGTCCACTCAAGCCGCCCCGCCGACGGCGGGGAACGGCGGTGCCTCCGCGCGCGATCGCATCGACTGGGTCGCCGCCGAGCGCTCGCCGGAATTCCGGAAGCTCGTCCGGGCAAAGCGATCCTTCGTGCTCCCGGCGTGCATCTTCTTCTTCACCTGGTACTTCGGGTTCGTCCTGCTCGCGGGCTACGCCGAGAGCTTCATGGGCGAGTCGATCTACCAGGGGTTCACCGTTGGCTACGCCTTGGCGCTCAGCCAGTTCGTGATGGTCTGGGTGCTGGGCGCGTGGTACGTCCGCAAGGCCTCGCGCGAGTGGGACCCGCTGGCCGAGCGGGCGCGTGAGCGCGCGCTGTCCGCGGAGCCCCACGAGGAGTTCCTGGTTCGACGAGGAGCCGCTGTACGGCGAGACCAGCCCGATGGGCATCTCGCGTCCCGGCCCCGCCCGTGAGCGCGAGGAGGTGCACCGATGACCTTCTTCGCGGCTGTCAACAGCACCGCGCTGGCGGCATTCGGCGTCGTCGTCGCGGTCACGCTGCTGATCACGTACTGGGCCTCGAAGCGCACCAAGACGGCCACCGACTTCTGGGCGGCGGGCCGCGGGATCACGTCGGCCCAGAACGGCCTCGCGATCGCCGGCGACTACATGTCGGCGGCGTCGTTCCTGGGAATCGGCGGGCTGATCTTCCTGTTCGGCTTCGACGGCTTCCTGTACGCGGTCGGGTTCATCGTCGCGTTCCTGACGGTGCTCTTCCTGTTGGCCGAGCGCATGCGCAACTCGGGCAAGTACACGATGGCCGACACGCTGGCCTTCCGGCTGAACGAGCGGCCCGCCCGGGCCGCGGCCGCACTGGGGACGCTGTCGGTCGTCGCCTTCTACCTGATCGCGCAGATGGTGGGCGCGGGCGTGCTCATCCAGGCGCTGGTGGGAATCGATTTCTCGCTCGCGGTGATCATCACTGGCGCCTTCATGCTCTGCTACGTCGTGTTCGGCGGCATGCTGGCCACGACATGGGTGCAGATCGTGAAGGCGGTCCTGATGCTGTCCACGGGGCTCGCGCTGACGATCCTCGTGCTCAACCGGATCGGCTGGAACCCGATCGACCTGTTCAACAAGGCGGTCGACAAGTCGCCCAAGGGCCACAAGTTCCTCGAGCCGGGCCTGCGCTTCTCCAATCCGATCGACACCCTGTCGCTCGGACTGGCGCTGGTGCTCGGCACCGCGGGGCTGCCGCACATCCTGATGCGGTTCTTCACCGTGCCCAACGCGAAGGCCGCCCGCAGCTCCGTGCTCTGGGCGACCGGGCTGATCGGGAGCTTCTATCTCGTGACGGTCGTTCTGGGCCTGGGCGCCCGAGCCATCCTCGGCACCCCGGGCGAGGCCGCCGCCGGCAAGGGCGGCAACCTGGCGGTGCCGGTCCTGGCCCAGGAGCTGGGCGGCGGGGCGGGCACGACCGGGGGCGACCTGGTCCTGGCCATCGTGGCCGCAGTGGCCTTCGCCACGATCCTCGCGGTCGTCGCCGGGCTGGTGATCTCCGCCTCGGGGGCGTTGGCCCACGACGTCTGGTCGAACATCGTGCGCAGGGGACGCGACTCCGAGCGCGAGGAGGTCTGGGTGGCCAAGATCGCGGCGTTCGCCATCGGCGCCGTCGCCATCGGCGTGGCCATCCTGGGTGGCGCCGGCCTGAACGTCTCGTTCATGGTGGGCCTGGCCTTCGCCGTGGCGGCGTCGGCCAACTTCCCCGCGTTGCTGCTGGCGCTGACCTGGAAGCGGTTCAACACCGCCGGGGCAGTGACCGGCGTGCTGGTCGGGGTCATCAGCTCGGTCGGGCTGATCGTCCTGAGCCCCACCGTGTGGCCTGGGCCTGACGGGCAGGGCTCGCCGGTCAGCCTGGAGAACCCGGGGATCATCTCGATCCCGCTGGGCTTCCTGGGCTGCTGGCTGGGCACCATGCTGAGCCGCCCCGAGGAGAGGCCCGAGCCGCTCCTTCGAGGAGCTCGTCTTCCGCGCGGAGACGGGCCTGGGCGCCGAGGTGGGCATCCAACGGCCACCGTCCCGACACGCGCCCGCGCGTGCCGCGGCGGCGTGAGCCCGCGGTGCCCGCCGGGTCGCGTTAGCCTCCGGTCGGCACGCGACCAAGGAGAGCGGGATGGCCAGCACCGAGACGACGGGCCTCGAGCGAGAGCTCGAGGCCCTGCTCGACGTCGAGCAGTTCGACCCGCCCGAGGAGTTCCGCAAGCAGGCGCTGTGGAGCGACCCGAAGGTCTACGAGGAGGCCGAGGCCGACTGGCAGGGCTGGTGGGCCGGTCAAGCCGAGGAGCTGCTCGACTGGGCGGAGCCGTGGGACAGCGTGCTCGACGACTCCGACCCGCCGTTCTACAAGTGGTTCGTGGGCGGCAAGATCAATGCCTCCCACAACTGCCTCGACCGCCACGTCGAGGCGGGACGCGGCGACCGGGTCGCGTTCCACTGGCGCGGGGAGGAGGGCGAGGAGCGCGACATCACCTACGCCGACCTTCACCGCGACGTGCAGAAGTTCGCCAACGCGCTGAAGGACCGGGGGATCGGCCAGAACGACGTCGTCGGCATCTTCCTCCCGATGATCCCCGAGGTGGTCGTGGCCATGCTGGCGTGCGCGCGCATCGGAGCGCCGCACAACGTCGTGTTCGGAGGCTTCTCGCCGGAGTCGGTGCGCGAGCGGATGGAGTTCTCCGAAGCCAGGGCGCTGGTGACCGTCGACGGGGCGCGGCGCAAGGGCAAGACGGCGCCGATCAAGCAGCAGGTCGACGAGGAGATGGGCGACCTCGAGAGCATCGAGACGATCTTCGTGGTCAAGCACACCGGCGAGGACTGCGAGATGCAGGACGGGCGCGACGTCTGGTACCACGAGGCGATCGAGGCGGCCGACGCGGAGTGCCCAGCCGAGCCCTTCGACGCCGAGCACCCGCTCTACATCCTCTACACCTCGGGCTCGACGGCCAAGCCGAAGGGGATCCTGCACACGACGGGCGGCTACCTGGCCGGCGTGGCCTACACGCACAAGTACGTCTTCGACCTGAAGCCGGACTCCGACGTGTACTGGTGCGGCGCCGACGTCGGCTGGGTCACCGGGCACAGCTACATCGTCTACGGCCCCCTGTGCAACGGGGCCACGAGCGTGATGTACGAGGGCGCGCCCGACTATCCGGACAAGGACGTCTGGTGGGACGTCATCGAGCGGCACGGGGTGACGATCTTCTACACCGCCCCCACGGCGATCCGCAGCTGCATGAAGTGGGGCGCGGAGTACCCGGGCAAGCACGACCTGTCCTCGCTGCGCCTGCTGGGCACGGTGGGCGAGCCCATCAATCCCAAGGCATGGCTGTGGTACCGGAAGGTGATCGGCGGCGAGCGCTGCCCGATCGTGGACACCTGGTGGCAGACCGAGACCGGGTCGATCCTGATCTCGCCTCTGCCCGGGATCACCTCCACGAAGCCCGGCTCGGCCACGGTGCCGGTGCCGGGGATCTCGGCGGCCGTGGTCGACAACGACGGCAACGAGCTCGACGAGGGCCAGGGCCTGCTGGTCATCAAGCGCCCGTGGCCGTCGATGCTGCGCACGCTCTACCGCGAGGACGACCGCTTCATCGAGACGTACTTCTCGAAGTTCGGGAAGGAGACCTATCTCGTCGGCGACGCCGCCCGGCGCGACGAGGACGGCTACTTCTGGATCGTCGGGCGCGTGGACGACGTCATCAACGTCTCCGGTCACAGGCTCTCGACGGCCGAGGTCGAGTCGGCGGTGGTCTCGTACAGCAAGGTGGCCGAGTGCGCGGTCATCGGGGCGGCCGACGAGGACACGGGCCAGGCGATCTGCGCCTTCGTCACGCTGGAGGGCGACCTCGAGGGCTCGGAGGAGCTGGAGGCGGAGATCCGTGAGCACGTGGCCAAGCGCATCGGGAAGCTGGCGCGACCCAAGCGCATCATCTGGTCCGCCGACCTGCCCAAGACGCGCTCGGGAAAGATCATGCGCCGCCTCCTGCGCGACATCGCCGAGGGCCGCGAGCTCGGCGACGTCACGACTCTGCGCGACCCGGGTGTGACGAAGGACCTCGAGGAGAAGTTCGGGTCGGAGGACGGTGAGGCGTGACCTACGAGGAAGCGGTCGCCGCGCACCGTTGGAACGTCCCCGAGCGCTACAACATCGCCGCCGACGTGTGCGACAAGCACCCTCGCGACAAGCTGGCGATGGTGTGGGAGGACTTCCGCGGCGAGCATCGCGAGGTCGCCTGGGGCGAGCTGCAGTCGCTCTCCAACCGGGCGGCCAACGTCTTGCGCGCGCATGGCGTGGAGCGCGGCGATCGGGTCGCGGTCGTGGCCCCGGCGACTGCCGAGACGGCGGCGATCTTCTTCGGCACGTGGAAGAACGCGGGGATCCTGCTCTCGATGTCCGTGCTCTATGGCGACGAGGGCATTCGCCATCGCGTATCGGACTCGCAGGCCCGGCTCATCGTGTGCTCGCCCGACCAGGCGGAGCGGATGCCCGAGGACCTCGTCGAGGACGTGCTGGTCCTCGACGACGATCTGCTCGCCGGCGCCGACGACGCCTTCGACACCGCGGACACCTCGGCCGACGACCCCGCCCAGCTCTACTACACCTCCGGCACGACCGGCCTGGCCAAGGGCATCCTCCACGCCCACCGTTACATCCTCGCCCATGAGGAATTCGTCTACTGCCACGACGTCCGCGATGGTGAGCGCTTCCACGGTATGGGCGAGTGGGCGTGGGCCGCGGGGATCTCACCGCTGCTCGGGCCGTGGCGTTTGGGCGCCACTCAGCTCGTCTACCAGCGCGAGGGCGGCTTTGACCCGGGCAAGCAGCTCGACTTCCTCGCCCGTCACGGGGCGACCAACGTGTTCACCACCCCGACGGCGATGCGGGCGATGATGGCCGTCGAGGACGCCGGCGAGCGCTATCCGCAGAAGTTCCGCATCGTCTGCTCGGCCGGAGAGCCGCTGAACCCGGAGGCGATCCGCTGGTTCCGCGAGCAGTACGGGATCACCGTGCTCGACTACTACGGGCTCAGTGAGTCCTATCCGCTGTGCGCGAACTTCCCCTTCATGGAGGTGCGCGAGGGCTCGATGGGAAGGCCAATGCCCGGGTGGGATGTCGCCATCCTCGACGAGGACGAGCAGCCGGTGTCCCAGGGCGAGCGCGGCGAGATCTGTCTGCGCGCCCGTTCTAACCCCCACTGGCCGCTCGGCTACTGGAACAACGAGGAGGCCGGCCGGGAGACGTTCGGCGGCGAGTGGTTCCACACCAAGGACGCCGCGCAGTGTGACGAGGACGGCTACTTCTGGTACGCCGGGCGCGCCGACGACGTGATCATCTCGGCGGGCTACCGGATCGGCCCGTTCGAGGTCGAGTCGGCGTGCATCGAGCACGCGGCGGTGCGCGAGGCCGCCGCGGTAGCGTCGCCCGACGAGAAGCGCGGCCACGTCGTCAAGGCCTTCGTCGTCCTCGCCGAGGGCCACGAGGCCTCCGACGAGTTGGCCGACGACATCAAGGGGTTCGTCCGCGGCCACCTGTCCGCCTACGCCTATCCCCGCAAGATCGAGTTCGTCGACGACCTGCCGAAGACCCTCACCGGCAAGATCCGCCGGATCGAGCTGCGCGAGCGCGAGAGCCGCCCGCTGACCCCCCAGGCGCGCCGACAAAAGGTGTAAAGGCCCGTGCGTGCCTGACCGATACCTCGTGGGTGGGCACCTCTGCGCAAGGACTTGAAGAAGACGAGAGCTCGGGCCTGGAGTCGGGCCAGCTCGCCTGCTCGATACCCAGCGTGCTGCTGCGTCAGGTGCGCGGCGCGCACGGCGAGCCGGCGGTCGAGAAGGTGCTGGCCATGGCCGGAGTCGACCGCACGCCCGCCTACCTGGACGACGTCAGCAACTGGATCTGGTACCACGAGGCCGTCGCGCTGTTCGAGGCGGCTGCGGAGCTGACAGGCGATCCGCGCATCGGCCGGCGGGTGGGCGAGGAGATGGTGCGCCAGCACGCCGGAACTCCGGTCGCGACCCTCATGCGCTCGCTCGGCTCCCCCGAGGCGATCTACGAGCAGCTCGCCATTGCGGTGGCGAAGTTCAGCACCGTCAGCGAGGTGAGCGGACTCGAGGTGTCTCCCGGCCGGGCGGTGGTGCAGGCGAAGGCTCGACCGGGCTTCACGCGCGACATCCACCTGTGCGACTGGGCCCGCGGCATGTTGTCCCAGCCGCCCGTCCTCTTCGGGCTGCCTCCGGCGAGGGTCGAGGAGACTCTGTGCGAGCTCCGGGGCGACGACCACTGCCTGTACACGGTGACCTGGGACGCCGAGGAGGCCGCCAAGGCGGCCGACCCCCACGAGCTCGTCACGGCGCTGGAAGCGCAACTGACCGCGATGGCCGGCCGTCTGGAGAGCATGTACGCGACGGCGCGCGACCTCATCGCCTCCGATGATCTCGATGCCGCGCTGGCCCGCATCACCGACCGGGCCGCGACCGCCGTGCGCGCCCCCAAGTACCTGCTCGCGGTTCGCACCGGTGCGGAAGGCCGGCTGCACGTCCACCATCGCGGCTACCTGGACGAGGAGGCGGGCGACGCCGCCGACGCCCTCCTCGCGGACACCGGCGAGCGCCAGGACGAGTCGCGTCTCGTCGCCGAGGTCGCGTCGGCGAGCCGTCATTACGGCCGGCTCATGGCCGTCTCGCCCGCCGCGGGCTTCTTCCCCCACGAGCGCGACCTGCTCGACGTCTACGCCCGCTATGCCGCGGCCGTTCTGGACACCGCGACCGCGCTCGACGATGCTCGCCGTCGCCATGACCAGGCGCGCGCGCTGCTCGAGCTCGCCCAGAACGTCGCCGTGGCCGGCACCAGGGAAGAGGTCGCGCAGCGGCTCGTGGAGGCCGTGCCGATCGTCGTGGACTGCGACCGCGTGGCGGTGTTCCTCTGGAACGAGACCGACGACGCCCTGACCTGCCATGCCGTGACGGAGCTGACCGGCGAGCAGGACGACCTCGTGCGCGAGCTCGAGCTGCGCCCCTCCGACACTCCTCTGCTCGCCCGCTTGGCCGACGACCCCGATCCCCAGCCGCTCTTCTTCGATTCGAGCACCGAGGACGGCTTCGTCGCCGGCATCCTCGAGCAGACGGGAAGCCAGGCCGTCGTCGTCGTGCCCATCGCCGCCAGCGAGCGATTCCACGGCATCCTCAACGTCAGCGTGGTCGATCACCCCGAGCGCCTGCGTCCCTCCGCCGCGCTCCTCGACCTCCTCGCCGGCGTCGTGGCGCAGGCGTCCACCGCGCTGGACAACGCGCGTCTCCTCGAGACGATGTCCCACCAGGCGCGTCACGACAACCTCACCGGCCTCCTCGGTCACCGCGCCTTCCAGGAGGCGCTCGACGAACGTCTGGGCGTCGACGGACCCGACACCACGTTCACGCTGGCCACGATCGACATCGACGACTTCAAGCGCGTCAACGACGCACACGGCCACCCGGTGGGCGACGAGGCCCTGTGCCACGTCGCCGACGCCCTGTGCCGCAGCGTGCGCGACCAGGACGTGGTCTTTCGGGTCGGTGGCGAGGAGTTCGCCGTGCTGCTTCCGGGGCTCGTCGCCCGGGACGCCCTGCCGGTCGCCGAGCGCCTGCGCTCGGCCGTGGCCGGCGCCCCGTTCTCGCCCGAGCTGCGCGTCAGCGTCGGGCTGGCCTCCTGGCCGCAGGACGCCGCGAACCGCGACGAGCTGCTGGCCAGCGCCGACGCCGCGCTGTACGCGGCGAAGCGGGCGGGCAAGGACCAAACGGCCCTGGCCGCCTGACCTTCCGCTCGCGCGACTTTCCCCCGGCGTTCGTGTTTCGACGGGCGATGGGAGCGGTTCTCCGAGGCGTGGCGCTGGCGCTCGCCGTCTTGGCGGCGGCCGTTCCGGCCGCGCAGGCGCAGACGCCGCGGCCCAACGTGCTCATCCTCGAGACCGACGACCAGACCGTCGAGTCGATGCGGGTCATGGCCAACGTCCAGCGACTGCTCGCCGCCGAGGGTACGACGTTCGCGAACTCGTTCGTGGCCAACTCGCTTTGCTGCCCCTCGCGCTCGACGCTGCTCACCGGCCAGTACTCCCACAACAACGGCGTGTTCTCGAACCAGTTCCCGAGCGGCGGCTACTACAAGCTCGACAGCTCGAACACCCTCGCGGTGTGGCTCCAGCGGGCCGGGTACCACACGGCGCTGGTCGGCAAGTACCTCAACCAGTACGGCACCCGCAACGCCAACGAGGTGCCGCCGGGCTGGACGGAGTGGCACGGCACGGTCGACCCGTCGACGTACCGTTTCTACCGGACGACTTTCAACGACAACGGGGTGCTGTCCACGACGGGAACGGACCCGAGCCAGTACCTGACCGACGTCGTGGCTGGGCGTGCCGAGGAGATGGTACGGCGGCTCGCCGCGGCTCCGGAGCCGTTCTTCATGTGGACCACCTTCCTTGCCCCGCATGCCGGCGGGCCGCGCGAGCCCGACGACCCACACAACCTCGGCACGCCGAACGTCGCGCCGCGCCATCGCAACCGCTTCGCCGGCGAGCCGCTGCCCACCCCGCCGTCGTTCAACGAGGGGGACATGTCGGACAAGCCGCTGTCGATGCGCCGGCGCGCGCCACTGGGCAATGCCCGGATCAACGCCATTCGCGAGAACTACCGCCAGCGCCTGGAGTCGCTGCTCGCGGTGGACGAGGCGGTGGCCCGGATCGTCGAAGCCCTGCGCCAGAGCGGCGAGCTCGAGCGCACCCTGATCGTCTTCACCGACGACAACGGGTTCTTCCACGGCGAGCACCGCGTGGCCAACGGCAAGGTCCTGCTGTACGAGCCGTCGATCCGGGTGCCGCTGATCCTCCGCGGCCCGGGCGTGCCGCGCGGCCAGACGCGCTCCGCGCTCGTGGCCAACGTCGACCTGGCGCCGACCATCCTGGCCGCGACCGGGGCTCGCGCGAGCCGGGCGGTCGACGGGCGCTCGCTGCTACCGCTGGCCGCCGATCGCGGGATCGAGTACGGGCGCGACATCCTGATCGAGCGGACTCCGTCGACCGACGCCGCGCAGAACTTCACGGCTATCCGTTCGCGCCACTTCCTGTACGCGGAGTACGGGAACGGCGATCGCGAGCTCTACGACCTGCGAAGCGATCCGTTCGAGCTGCGCAGCCTCCACGCCGACCCCGGCTACGCCCCGATTCGCTTCGCGCTGGCGCGGCGCCTGGCCGCGCTGCGGAAGTGCGCCGGCCGCCGCTGCTCGGCGGGCCCGCGGGTGCTGATCGGCTTCCGGTTCCGAGACGGGCAGCCGGGGTCCGGCCGCTGCGTCGCCGGCAGCCTGCGCGCCAACCTCGCCGCCTCCGGCGCGGCTCGCGCCACGTCGGCGCTGTTCTACGTGGACGGCCGCTTCGCCGGGCGCGACACACGCCGCCCGTTCGTTCGCACCATCTCCCGCGCGGCGCTTCGGCCCGAGGCCGCCTCCGCCCTGCGCACGATCCGTGCGCGGGTCACGCTCGGCGACGACCGCGCCGTCACGGTCGAGCGCCGCGTCCGCGTGTGCGGGACGGCCTAGCTCAGCGCCGGATGCGCCCGGTGCGCACCGCCTCGAAGGCGCTGCCCGGGACCGTCTTGAGCTGGTTCAGGTCCTCGTCGTTCCAGCGGCGGTCCGACGCGCCGGTGATGTACCAGCTCGAGCCGTTGTCGGCGTCGAGCATCCCGTAGCGCTTGAGCGCGCGCAGGATCACCAGCGCCTGGCCGTGGAAGCGCCGCAGCGAGTAGCCCGCCTTCAGCCGTACGCGCAGGCCCATCGGCGGGAGGTTGGGGTCGGAGCTGCTCCCGGCCTGGTGGGTGGCGGGGTGGATGTAGCCGCGCTGCGTGCGCTGCGTGGTGAAGCGCAGCGCGTGCGTGATGGCGCCGCGGCGCACCTCGTCGTAGCGGGCGAGGCCCGGCAGGATGGGCAGCCCGGCGGCGTCGGCCGACGTGTACCCCTCGTGGCGCAGCCGGTTGGAGCGCAGGTTGAACACGGCGCCGCTCGAGGTCGCCCAGCCGGCGCCCGAGCGCTGCGCGTTGAACATCTCGAACAGCCGGCACGTCCCGCGCTGGAGGACGAGGACGTGGCGGTCGGACCCGTTCTCGACGGGCGCGTTGAGCGGGACCGGGTACGGCCCCGGATCCGACTCGTCGCCGTAGTCGGTGAAGCGGATCGGCACGCGCGGCTGGGTCCGTGGCACGACGCGATACGGAATGCCGTACTGGCCACCGCCGCCGAAGTCGGCGTGCAGGAAGCGGTTGCCGGAGTTGATCGAGGCGATGTAGGCGTTCGGAGCGCGGGTCGACCGGCAGCTTCGAGACGTCGCGGTTCCAGGCGTTCGAGGCGGGGAAGACGGGGCAGCCGCCCAGGGAGGTCGCCGCGGGGGCGGGCGCCGCGAGGGCGAGCGGCACGGCGACGGCGAGGGCGGCGGTGGCGCGGCGCGCGGTCTTCACTGCGGTCAGCGGTCGGGAGGCAACGGCGCCGCGTCGATGACGGCGGTGCCGGCCGGCTCGTCGAGGTCGATGTCGACGCTGTTCATCAGCGCCGCGAGCAGCTGGTAATAGCCGGCGGCCACGATCAGCTCGACGACCTCGCGGGGCGAGAAGGCGTCGCGGGCGGCGGCGAGCGTCGCCTCCGACGTGCCGCGCTCCTCGATCACCTCGGTCGTGACGCGCAGGACGAGGCGTTCGCGCTCGTCGAAGCACGCGGCCTCGGCGTCCCCGCGCTCGAGCGCCGCGACCTGCTCGTCGGTCACGCCGACCGCGACCCCGATCGCCACGTGCTGGACCCACTCGTACTCGGCGCCGGTGAGCCGCGCCACGCGCAGGATCGCCAGCTCGCGCAGGCGGGCGTCGAGCTGCTGCATCGTGAGGATCGACTGGCCGAGGCGCAGCGCCGGACGTAGGGACGTCTCGGCGTGGGCCAGCGTCCGGAAGATGTTCAGAGGCGGTAGCGCCTCGAGCGCCTCACGGACCTCGGGCGGGGCCTGCTCGGGCTCGACGTAGGGCAGGCGGGCCATCGGGCGGGACCCTACCGATGCGAGGATGGGGACATGGAGGTCGGCGAGGCCCAGGTCCTGTGGAGTCCGGAGACGACCTACCTCAACACCGCCAGCTACGGCCTGCCCCCGGCTCCGGCGTTCGACGCGCTGCAGGCGACCCTCGCCGACTGGCGGGGCGGGCGCACGAGCTGGGAGCGGTGGGGGGACGCGACCGAAGCCAGCCGGGCCACGTTCGCCCGGCTCGTCGGAGTGGCCGTCGAGTCGCGTCGCCGTCGGGTCGACGGTCTCCGAGCTGATCGGGCTGCTGGCCGCCTCGCTGCCGAACGGGGCCCGCGTTGTCGCGCCCGACATCGACTTCGCCTCGCTCCTATTTCCGTGGATGGTCCACGGCGAGCGCGGCGTCGAGGTGCGCACCGTCCCGCTCGATCGCCTGGCCGAGTCGATCGACTCCGGCACCGACGTCGTCGCCACCAGCGCCGTGCAGATGGCGACCGGCGAGCTCGCGGACCTCGACGCGGTCGCCGACGCTGCGCGCCACCACGGCGCGAGGATCGTCGTCGACGCCACCCAGGCCGTCGGCTGGCTGCCGCTCGATGCGTCCCGCTTCGACGCGGTGGCCTGCGCCGGCTACAAGTGGCTCATGTCCCCGCGCGGCTCGGCCTTCCTGACGGTCGCCGAGGACTGGCTCGCCGAGATCGTGCCGTACGCGGCGGGGTGGTACGCGGGCGAGGACGTTCACACGACCTACTTCGGCCCTCCGCTGCGCCTGGCCTCCAACGCGCGGCGCCTCGACGTGTCGCCGGTCTGGTTCGCGTGGGCGGGGACCGAGCCCGCGCTGGAGCTCGTCGAGCGCTTGGGCGTGGAGGCGATCCACGCGCACGACCTTGGGCTCGCCAACGCGTTTCGCGAGGGGCTCGGCCTCCCTCCGGGCGACTCGGCGATCGTCATGGTCGACGCGGATCTCGACGCCGGCCGGCTCGCCGAGGCCGGGGTGATGGCCGCCGTCCGGGGCGGGCGCCTGCGCACCTCGTGGCACGTCTACAACACGCGCGACGACGTCGAGCGCGCGCTGGCGGTCCTGGGCAGCTAGGAGCGCGCGAGGGCGCGCGCTTGCGTGCGCATCTCGGAGAGGATGCGCTCGAGGCGGGGCTCGCTGTCGCGGTCGACGTGCGTCATCGCGGCGGCCACGGCGGGGTGCACGGCGGCGATCTGCGCGTGCATCTCGTGGGCCACGGCCCGGTAGGTGGGATGGCCCTCGCGCCCGGACCGCAGCTCGATCAGCTGCATCGCTTCGCGCGCGTTGAGCTCGAGCACGTAGCGGATCCGGTAACCCAGGCACAGCGCGTACGGCGCGGCGCGCTCGAGGCCGGCCTCGACGAGGCGGTCGTGCTCGTCGCGTGAGCGCTCCAGCGCCCGGCGGTAGGCGTCGCCCTGGCCGGCCGCGTCGACCTCCTCGGGAACGCCGGCGCCCAGCTCGGGCGACAGCGTCTGCCACTGGCAGGTGAGCATCCGGTGGCGCTGGAGGTCGCGGAAGGCGCCGTAGTCGGAGACGATCTCGAAGCGGTAGCGCAGCGTCTCGAGCCCGCGCCCCGGGCGGTAGCGGCGGTTGCGCCGCTCGCCCACGAGATCGGCCAGCAGCTCCGACTGCTGCTCGGCCGACAGCGAGGCGACGGCGATCCGGGCCTGCTCCTCCGAGGCGGCCGACGCCTCGAACAGCAGCGCCGCGAGCAGGCGCTCCACGTCGCCGTCGACCTCGAGCAGGCGCACGGAGGGGCCGCGATCGGCGGCCGGGCGGTCGAGTCCGAGCCGCGCGGCCCAGGATCGCGCCGCCTCGTCGCGCTCCTGGAGGTACGAGACCCATTCGCCGCCGCGGTCGGGCCGCTCGACTCTGGCCACGAAGCTCGGCATGACCGCCTTGATCTCGTCGAGGATCATCCGCCCGTAGGCCTGCGCCTCGGGCAGGGGATGGGCGAGCAGGTGCAGGACCAGCTGCTCGTAGGTCTGGCCCGTGGCGAAGATCCCCATGTGCGAGAGCGAGGCGGCGGGCAGCAGGCCGCGCAGCAGGTCGAGCGACTTCGCCTTGATGGCGCGCGCGTGCGCCGTCTCGGGCTCGTCGTCGCCGCGTGGGAAGCGCTCGGCCGCCCAGGCCGTCACCTCGGGCAGCGCGGCGGAATAGGTGGAGAAGAGCTCGTCCATCGCCGAGCGGTACTCGGGCCCCAGCTCCGGGTCGGAGTAGTAGCGATAGCCGCCTCCCGGCATCGGCGCGTCGTAGGCGATGTACCGCGTGGACTGCTCGAGGTAGGCGCCCAGCCGAGGGCGCTGGAGGATCTTCGTCAGCACGTTGGACGTCCACTCGCAGGCGACGTGCGCCCCGCCGAGCTGGGCCACCGAATCGTCGCCGTAGCCGAGGAAGATGCGCTCGTAGAGCTTGGCCGCGCGCTCGCCCTCGGCTCCGTCCCAGGCGGCCGCGGTGGCGCCGGCGACGTCGTCGACGAACTCGTCGAGGAAGAGACGCCTCAGCGTGCCCTGGTAGCGCGAGTAGCGCGCGAACAGCGCTCCCTTGACGGTCTCCGGCAGGTTGACGAGCGCGAATACCGGCCGGTCGAGGTTCGTGAAGTGGGGAGCGAGGAGGGCGCGCTCCTCGTCGGTGAAGGTCTCGACCGGGTAGTCCACGGGACCGCTGATGCTAGCCCTCGACCGGGACGTTCGGGGCGGCGACCGATCTTCGTCCTCCGATCAGGTCGCGCAGCTCCGCCAGCATCAGGCCGCTGTCCTCGTAGACGTCGCCGTAGGTGTAGCGGCGGAACTCGTCGCCGCGCGCGTAGGCTTCGCGCTCGCGCCGGCGGTCGTGCTCCCAGGCGTGGCGGGAGCCGTGATAGCGGTAGCTGTCCAGCTCGACGGTCAGGTGGTGGTCGGGCCACCGACAGTCCACCCGGCGCCCACCGGCCGGGCGGTTGGTCTGCGGCAAGGGGAGCCCGTTCGCCTTCAGCAGCGAGAGGAAGCGGTGCTCGAGCTTGCTGAGGGTGACGTGCGCGTCGCCGTGCAGGACGAGGCGGAGGTTCGACGCCCCGGCGCGCCGTTGGTCGGCGGGCGAGGACCTTCTCCACCTGGGCGGGCGTGGTTTGAAAGCGGACGCCGGCCTCGTGGCAGGCTCGGGCGAGGTCATCGAGGGAGAGTGTGGCCGCCAGGTCTGTGAGGGTGCGCGGGACGGTGGTGGTCGGGATGCCGTGCCAGGTTGTGGCATCGAGGGAGTGTGCGGTGCGGGTTCGGTAGGTCGTGATCCCCTCGATGCGCCGTTGTTTGGGCGCCGTGACCTCGGGCGGTGGGCGCCGGGCCCTTGAGGAGGCCGAGTAGGTGACCGGCCGCCCTGCCACTGAGCAGCGCGCCCTCGCCACAGGCCAGCACGGCCGCCATGTAGCGGGCCTCCACGCTCGGAGCCCGGTGCCCGACGCGGTACACGCCCCGAAATTCGACGAGCAGCGCGCCCCTGAGCAGGAGCTGCCGGATCTGCTCCGCGGAAAGACCGGCATCGAGGAGCTGCGGCCTCGCCACCACGCCCTGCTGGCCCTCCGCGATCCGGGCCATCACTCGGTGAACCTTCCTACCCTGCTGTTGCACAGCAACAGTTAGGTAGGAACCTTGCCCGATTCGCTCCCCCTCGCCCCCTCGGGCTCCCCCTCGATGATGCCGTTTTAGAGCAGCCCCAGCGCCCGCGCCGCGTCGCGGACCAGGTCGAACAGCGGCCCGGGGACGATCCCGAAGAACAGGGTCGCGGCGCCGAACACGACGGCGACGGCGGTCACCTCGGGCTGGCGGGTCAGAGCGTCGGCCTCGGGCGCGCCGCCGGCCATGGCCGGGCGCGCGCCCGGCTCCGGACGGGGCGCCGCGGCCGGCGCGTCGGAGAGCCACATCGCCGCGATCACGCGCAGGTAGTAGGCGAGCGAGATCATCGACCCGACGACGATCAGGACGCCCAGCCATGTGTAGTCGCCGTCCACGCTGGCTCCGATCAGCGTGAACTTGCCGATGAAGCCTGCCGTGGCGGGAATGCCGGCGAGCGAGAGCATGGCGAGCGTCATCGGCCAGGCCAGCTCGGGCCGGGACACGCCGAGGCCGGCGACGGAGCGGATGTCGTCGCCGAACGGCGTCTCGCGCTCGCGGGCGACGATCACGGCGAAGGCGGCGAGGTTCATGAACAGATACACGGCGAGGTAGAAGAGGACGGCCCGCGCGCCCACCTGGTCGGCCACGACGATGCCCGCGAGCATGTAGCCGGCCTGGGCGACGCTCGACCAGGCCATGAGGCGCTTCAGGGAGGTCTGGGTGAGCGCGCCCGCGTTGCCGACGAGGATCGAGATGGCGGCCACGACCGAAACGATCGGCGCCCAGTGGGTGGCCGCGTCGATCAGCGCGATGTCGAAGAAGCGCAGGAAGATCCCCAGCGCCGCGGCCTTCGTCGCCACCGCCATGAACGCCGTGATCGGCGTGGGCGCGCCCTGGTAGACGTCGGGGGTCCACTGGTGGAAGGGCGCGGCCGAGGCCTTGAAGCACAGACCGGCGATCACCAAGCCGATGCCGGTCAGCGTCAGCGGGTCGTCGACCAGTCCGGCCTGGTCGGCGAGTGCCTGCGCGATCCCCGAGAAGGCCGTCTCGCCGGTCGCGCCGTAGATGAGCGCGAGCCCGTAGAGCAGCGTCGCCGAGCCGACCGACCCGATGATCAGGTACTTCAGGCCGGACTCCAGCGACGCCTCCCGGCGCATGTTGGTCGCGCAGAGGACGTAGAGCGGGATCGACAGCAGCTCGAGGCCCAGGAACAGCGTCACCAGGTCCTGCGACGCGCCCAGCACGGCCATCCCCATGACCGCCGTGAGCAGGAGCGCGTGGTGCTCGCCCTGGCCGGCCTCCTCGGGCGAGTTGTCGCGCAGCAGCAGGAGCACGGCGGCGATGCCCCCGACGACGAAGATGCAGGTTGAGGAACATCGCCAGGTCGTCGACGGCGAGCGCGCCCGAGACGATCGACTTGTGCTCGCCCCACTGCCAGATCGTCAGCCCGAGCGTGGCGCCGAGCGTGGCCAGGGTGAGCGCGGGCACGACGCCGCGGCGCACGACGGGCGCCCTGAACAGGCCGACGAGCAGCACGATCACGACGCCGCCGGCCAGCGCGACGATGGGCGAGAGGCCGGCCCAGTCGATGTGCGGGCCCTTGACGTCGGCGAAGGGGACGATCACGGCGTCCCTCCCTGCGCCGGCACCGGCTGCACGGGCGCCTGCGCCTGCGCCGGGAGCGCTGGCGCCGCCGCGGCCGCGGGCGCCGGCGGGTTGGCGATCAGCTGCGCCGGTCGGACCGCCGCTCTGACGTCGCGCTCCGAGCGCGCCAGCGGCAGCTGCGGGTAGACGGCCAGGGCGAGGATGACGAGCACCAGCGGCGCGATGGTCAGCCCGTCGTAAAACGAGAGATCGCGCGACTCCACCTTCTCGCCCTGACGGTTGTGCATCGCGCGAATGAAGACCCGCAGGGTGTAGACGCTGGCCAGCACCACGCCGGTGAAGGCGACGATGGCGATCACCAGCTTGGCCTGAAAGACGCCGAGCAGGATGTAGAACTCGCCGACGAAGTTGGCCGAGCCGGGCATCGCCAGGTTGGCGAAGGCGACGATCAGGAACAGCGCCGCGAGCACGGGGGCCCGGAACGCGATGCCGCCCATGTCGCGGATGTCCTCCGAGCCGCCGGCCCGCGCCGCCAGCACCCCCACGATCAGGAACAGCGGCACGACCACGACGGCGTGGTTGACCATCTGGATCAGCGCGCCCTGCGCGCCCGCGGGCCGCAGCGAGAAGATCCCCAGGGTGATGAAGCCCAGCTGGGCGACCGACGAGAAGCCGACGATGAGCCGCGCGTCGGTCTGGGTGAAGGCCATCACCGATCCGTAGAGGATCGAGGCCAGCGCGATCAGCAGAAGCAGCTCCTGGAAGTGCACCGAGGCGTCCGGGTAGAGCGGCAGCACGATCCGCAGGAACCCGTAGGCCGCGACCTTCGAAAGGATGGCGCTGAACACCGCGAGCACGGGCAGCGGCATCGCCCGGTAGCCGTCGGGCATCCAGCCGTGCACGGGGAAGAGCGGCATCTTCACCAGGAAGGCGGCGGCGAAGCAGAGGAAGATCCACTCCTGCGTGCCCTTCGAGAGGTTCGCGGCCGCGAGGTCCGAGAGCGCGAAGCTCAGCGGAGCGTCGCCCTGGGCGGCGATCACCCCGGTGGCGATCGCCCCGGCGAGCATGAACAGGGAGCCGACGAGGGTGTAGATGACGAGCTTGGTCGTCGCGCGCACCCGGTCGCGCCCGCCCCACGCCCCGATGAGGAAGTAGAAGGGGATCAGCATGAGATCGAAGAAGGCGACGAACAGCGCGAGGTCCTGCGCGCAGAACGCCCCGATCACGCCCGACTCGGCCAGGCCGAACATGAAGTAGAAGAGGCGCGGGCGCTCCCACTCGCGCAGGTTGGCCGCCAGCAGCGCGACCGCGAACAGGACGGTCGTGGTGAGGACGAGGAACAGGTTGAGCCCGTCGAGGCCGAGCTTGTAGTGGATGCCCAGCTCGGAGATCCACGATCTTGTCGGTGACGAACTGAAGGCCCGCCTTGCCCGTGATCGAAGCTCCGCCACGTAGACGATCGCCCGGGCCAGGCCGACGAGTCGACCCGGCGAACACGACCGCGGCCCCAGGCGCGCGGGGCAGCAACGCCGCCACCAGCGCGACGGCCGCGGGCAGCCAGATCAGCAGCGAGAGCGACATCAGCTGCTCACGATCAGGAAGTAGAGGGCGATGCCGACGACGCCGAAGAGCAGCAGCGCCGCGTACACGCGCAGGTATCCGCTCTGGACGCCGCGCACGACGGCCGAGCCGGCTCCGACGACGCGGGTCGTCCCGCCGACCAGCAGGCCGTCGACGACCCAGCGCTCGAACTTGTCGCGGCAGAACCGGCCGACCGCGGCGCCCGGGCGCAGGACGGCCCGGTCGTAGAGCTCGTCGAAGTACCACTTGTTGAAGGACAACTCGTAGAGCCGCGCGGAACCGGGCGCGGATCCGCCCGGGCAGCTCGGGCCGCATCACCCACAGGAAATAGGCCAGCCCGATGCCCGCGACCGAGAGCACGGTGCTGATGACCAGGCCCACCCCCTCGAGCCCGTCGGACGGCGTGCGGGCCGTCGAGTCGGCGAACGTCGGCTCGAGGAACTTGTCGATGGCGTCGGTGAGGCCGAACGGGAGCTGGAGCACGCCGAGGAAGATCGCACCGAAGGCGAGCACGCTCATGGCGATCTTCATGGGCACCTCGCGCTCGGCGATGAAGTGGCCGGGGCCCGGGAAGCCGACGTCGGTGTCCTCCTTCTCCCCGGTCATCGGGTTCTCCGGCTCGCCGTGGTGCAGGTGCCCGGTCTCGATCCAGCTCCCTGGCCTCGGGGCACGGCTCGCCCAGGAAGGCGCGGAAGATCATCCGGAACGTGTAGACGCGGTCAGGAACGCGCCGATGTAGCCGACCACGTAGAGGATCCAGTGGAAGCCGCCGTCCTCGGCGACGAAGGCCAGCACGTCGTCCTTGGAGAAGAAGCCGGACATGCCCGGGAACGCGGCCAGCGCCAGGCCGCCGACGATGAAGCAGCCGAAGGTGAAGGGCAGGGCGCGGCGGAAGCCCGACATCCGGTCCAGCGACTGGACGCCCGCCATCGCCCCGATGATCGAGCCCGCCGCCATGAACAGCAGCGCCTTGAAGAAGGCGTGGGTCAGGAGGTGGAACAGGCCCGCCGAGTACCCGGCCGACGAGACGGCCATGATCATGTAGCCGATCTGCGACATCGTCGAGTAGGCGATGACCCGCTTGAGGTCGGTCTGGGTGAGCGCGATGGTCGCGGCGACGAAGAGCGTGACGCAGCCTCCGATCGCCCCCACGTCGGCGGCCGCCGGGGCCTGCTCGAACAGCGGGTGCATGCGCGCGATCAGGTAGACGCCGGCGGTGACCATCGTCGCCGCGTGGATGAGGGCGGACACCGGCGTCGGGCCCTCCATCGCGTCGGGCAACCAGGTGTGCAGCGGGATCTGGGCGGACTTGGCGAAGGCGCCGACGAGCAGCAGGATGCAGCCCGCCACGAGGTCGCCCTGGTTGGTGGAGAACACGTCGGGCGTCTTGTCGAAGGTGCCGAGGAAGTCGAGCGTGCCGCGTGTGCTTGAAGATGAAGAACGTCCCGAGCACGAGGCCGACGTCGCCGATGACGTTCATGACGAAGGCCTTGATCCCGGCGCTCGTGGCCGTCTGGCGCCGGTACCAGAACGAGATCAGCAGGTAGGACGCCGCGCCGACGAACGCCCACCCGATGATGAGGATGAGGAAGTTCCCCGCCAGGACGAGGAGGAGCATCGAGAAGACGAAGTAGTTGAGGTAGGCGAAGAAGCGCCGGTAGCCCGCGTCCTCCCAGATGTAGGCCACCGAGTAGAGGTGGATCAGCGCCGAGACCCCGCTGACGATGAGGATCATGAAGACCGACAGCGGGTCGACGAGGATCGTCAGCCTGGCGTCGACGCCGACGGTGCTGGCGTAGTTGTAGGCGGTGGAGGTGACGATCTTCGCCTCCTCGCCGCTGCGCCCCTCGCAGCGAGAGCAGCGCGCCCGACCGCGCAGCCGAACGCGGCGAAGATCGCCGCGGTGCCGATCCAGCCCGCGCTGCGGCCGGGCAGCCAGCGCCAGCCGAGCGAGATCACCAGCAGTCCCGGCGAGCGGGAAGGCGAGGACCAGCCAGCCCCAGGTCGTCGGGCTCATCTAGCCCCGGAGCTCCCGCAGCTCGTCGACGTCCACGGGCAGCCGCCGGCGGTGGATGGCGACGATCAGGCCGAGGCCGACCGTGACCTCGCACGCCGCCACGACCATGACGATCAGCGCGAAGACCTGGCCGCCGGCGTCGCCGTGCATGCGCGCGAAGGCGACGAGCGCGAGGTTGGCCGCGTTGAGCATCAGCTCGAGGCAGAGCAGGATCACGAGCGGGTTGCGGCGCGTGAGGACGCCCAGCGCGCCCACGCAGAAGATGAGCGCGGAGACGGCGAGGTACCAGCCGATGTCCATTACGGCTTCACCAGCCCTCCTGCCGCTCGCGCTCCTCGCGCTCGTGGCGATCGTGGATCGTCCCGACCGTCTCGGCCTGGGTCCCGATGCCCTCGGGCAGGCCGAACAGGTCGGCGACCGTGATCGAGTGCAGCCGGTCCTCCTCCTCGTCCAGGCCGCGGCGCCGCCGGGCCAGGATCACCGCGCCCACCGCGGCGATCAGCAGCAACAGCGAGGCCACCTCGAACGGCAGCAGGAACCTCGTGAGGAAGAGCTCGCCGATCTGACCCGGCGCGCCGAAGCCCGCCGTGTACGGCGCCCCCTCGGAGTCGATCGCCTTGAGCCCGGAGCCCAGCGTGGCGATGCACAGCTCGACGAACAGGGCCCCCGCGAACACCGGCGCCGCGGCTCCCACGCCGGGCGCCGGGCCCCGCACCGCATGCTCCTCGCCGCCGATGTAGGCGACGACGAAGACGTAGAGCACCATCACCGCGCCCGCGTACACCACGACCTGCGCCGCGGCGACGAACTCGGCGCGCAGCAGCAGGAACAGCGCGGCCAGCGAGAGCAGGTGGAAGACGAGGGCCAGGACGCTGTAGAACGGGTTGCGCAGCGCGACCACTCCGATCGCGCCGGCGATCGCCCCCAGGGCCGCGACGAAGAAGACGACCTCCGACAACTACTCGCCTTCCGCCCGCAGGGGGGTGCGCTCCAGCGGCTCGGCCATCAGCATCTCCTTGGTGAAGATGAGGTCGCCGCGGTTGTAGTCGGACAGCTCGTAGTCGTGGCCCATGGTGATGGCGTCGAACGGGCAGGCGACCTCGCAGTAGCCGCAGAAGATGCAGCGGCTCATGTTGATCTCGTAGACCGCCGCGTAGCGCTCGCCCGCCGAGACCCGGTTCTCGGGCGTGTTCTCGGCGGCCACGACGCGGATGCAGTCGGCCGGGCAGGCGGCGGCGCACAGCGAGCAGCCGACGCACTTCTCCAGCCCCGTGTCCTCGAAGCGGTGCAGCTTGTGGCGGCCGCGGAAGCGCGGGTACACCGGCACCTTCTCCTCGGGGTACTGCATGGTCACCGGGCCCTCGATGATGCGGGCGAACGTCGTCTTCAGCCCTCGCAGCGTCTCGCCGAAGGCGCGGTAGGCGCCGCCGGCCCCGCCGGGCTCGGGGCCGCGAACGACCTCGACGACGTCGTCTCCGGGGGTCCACCGAGCCATCAGTTGGTCACCACCACGAGGATCGCCGTGACGAGCGCGTTCAGCGTGGCCAGCGGGAGCAGGATCTTCCAGCCGAAGCTCATCAGCTGGTCGTAGCGCAGGCGCGGCAGGGTCGCCCGGATCCAGATGAACAGCGTCACGAACACGGCGATCTTGAACAGGACGACGAACGGGTCGACCCAGCCCGGGGGGTCGATCCCGAACGGCAGCATCCACCCACCGAGGAACAGCGTGGCGGCGACCGCCGAGATCACGAACATGTTCATGTACTCGGCGAAGTAGTAGAGGGCGAAGCGACTCGCGCCGTACTCGGTCATGTAGCCCTGGACGAGCTCGGCGTCGGCCTCCACGAGGTCGAACGGCGGCCGGTTGGTCTCGGCGAAGCCTGCGACGAGGAAGATCAGGAAGCCGACGAACTGGGGCACCACGTACCACATGCCCTCCTGGGCGTCGACGATGCCCACCAGAGACAGCGTCCCCGCGGTGAAGATCACCCCGGCCAGCGAGAGGCCCATCGCTACCTCGTAGGAGATGAGCTGGGCGGCGCCCCGCATCGCGCCGAGGAAGGAGTATTTGGAGCCCGAGGACCAGCCGCCCAGCATCACGCCGTAGAAGGCGATGGCGCCGAAGGCGAACAGATAGAGCGGCCCGATGTCCACGTCGATCCCGTACAGGCCGATCTCGGTGCCGAAGATGTCCTGGACGTCCCCAAACGGGATGATCGCCAGCGCGGCCACCGCGCAGAGGATCGAGATCGCCGGGGCGAGCGCGAACAGGAAGCCGATGGAGCTCTCCGGGCGCGACTTCTCCTTGGCCAACAGCTTCAGGATGTCGGCCATCGGCTGCATCATCCCGTAGGGCCCAACGCGGTTCGGGCCATAGCGGGACTGCATCCGGCCCAGCAGCTTGCGCTCATACATGAGGATGAGCGGGACGGACGAGAGCGCGACGATGAAGATGATCACGGCCTTGGCGATCTGCGCCCACCAGGGCTCGTAGTAGTTCACGTCTGCCAGCACGGTCACGCCCGCCGCACCTCCACGAGCCGGGGCTCGCCGTTGGTCAGGACGTTGGCCGATTCGGCCGGCGTGGCCTCGGCGAGGAAGGCGCTGCCGATCGGTACGGCGCTGCGCACGATGACCTCGGCGCGCAGCGCGGTCCCGTCGTGCGCGACCTCGACGCGGTCGCCCGAGCTCAGACCCAGGCGCTCCGCGTCCTGCGGCGAGAGCTCGACGCGCTGGTGCGGGGCGAGGAACTTCAGAGCGGGCGAGACGTCGACCTCCGGGGCCGACCAGATCGGGCGGAACGTGCCCAGGCGCAGCGCGCCGTTGGGCGAGGGCGCGGCGGGCGGGGCCTCGAGCTCCGCGGGAGCGATCTCGGGCGTCTCGCCGAAGCCGGTGGCGGCGTCGCGCTCCTGCCAGCGCACCCCGCGGCCGCCGATCTCCTCCGGCGTCAGGCCGGCGTAGAAGGGCACCGCCGCGGCGAGCGCGGCCGTCGCCCCGGCGCTCGTCAGGACGCCGAGCGGATGGCCGACTCGCTCGGCCAGCTCCCCGATCACGCGCCAGCCCGCCCGCACCTCGGCGGGTCGGCCGATGGCCGGCCGCAGGCGCTGGACGCGGCCGTCGGGATGGGTCACCGTGCCCTCCTTCTCGGCGTAGGACTCCGCCGGGAACACCACGGTCGCGTGCTCGGCCAGGCCCTCGGTGAGCACGGAGGCGTGGGCGATCACCGCGGTCGCCCGCTCGAGCCCACGCTCCCACGCGCCGCGGTCGGGGTGGGTGCGAAGGGGATCGGCGTGCAGCAGCCACAGGGCGCTCACCTCGCCGTCGTCGAGCGCCCGGGCGATCTCTGCGGCCGGGCGGCCGGCGGAGGCCTCCGCCAGCCCCGGGCCGGCGTCGGGCAGGAAGCCCGCCTCGCGCAGGCCGCGGCCATTGGCGGCGCTCGGCACCTCGAGCAGCCCGGCGCCGTCGCTCGCCAGCCCGAGGCGCGCGGCCACGTTGAGCAGCGCCCGCCCGGCCTGTCCGGCCCGCGGGCCGCCGGCCAGCCGCTCGCCCCAGACGACCACGATGTCCTCGCCCGCGCCGCCCAGCAGGCTCGCCAGCTCGTGCACGGCGGTGGCGTCGGCGCCGGCCGCGGCGGCCAGCGAGTCGATGTCCGCCGCGCCGGCAAGCGCGGCGTCCAGCGCGGCGAGGAATGCCTCGCCGGCGCCCGGCGCGAAGCGGACGGAGAGCTCGGCGTTCGGGTCCAGGGCGCTGGGGCGGCTCGTCGCGACGGCGAGGCGCACGCCGTGGCGGCGCACGCCCTTGCGGATCCGAAGGTCGAGGATCGGCATGTCGTCCAGCGGCTCGCAGTCGAGGACGAGGACGGAGTGCGCGAACTCGACGTCGGGCACCGTGGCCTGCAGGGCCGGCGCGGCCAGGGCGCGGGCCGTCTCGAGCGGCACCGGGCCGCCGAGGCGGGAGTCGAGGTCGCCCGAGTCGAGTCCCTCGCGGAGCAGCCGCTGGAGCAGGAACGCCTCCTCGTTGGTCGTCCCGTCGCCGGCGAGCGCGGCCACGCGCCCGCGCGCGCGAGAGAGCGCCGCGCTCGCGACCTCCATGGCCCGCTCCCACGAGGTGCGCCGCAGCGAGCCGCCGTCGCGCACGAGCGGCGCGACGATTCGCTCGTCGACGTGGATCGACTGGTAGGCGAAGCGGCCCTTGTCGCACAGCCAGCCGTCGTCGACTTCGGGGTGCTCGCGCGAGAGCACGCGCAGCACGCGCTCGTCGCGCACGGTGAAGTGGACGTTGCACTGCGCCGGGCACAGCGTGCACACCGACCCCGCGCCCTCGATGTCCCAGGGACGGGCGCGGAAGCGGTAGGCGCGGGAGGTCAGCGCTCCGACGGGGCACAGCTCGACGATATTGCCGCTGAAGGGCGCCACGTAGGGATGGCCGTCGAACGTGCCGACGAAGGAGTGGGCGCCGCGCTCGAGCAGGACGAGCTGGTTGTCCTCGCTGATCTCCTGCGAGAAGCGCACGCAGCGGTAGCAGACGATGCAGCGCTCGCGATCGATGGCGATCAGCGGGCTGAGCTCCAGCGGCTTGCGGAAGTGGCGCTTGGGATCGATGAAGCGCGACTTGCCGCCGCCCCAGCCGTAGGAGATGTCCTGGAGCGGGCACTCGCCTCCCTTGTCGCACACCGGGCAGTCGAGCGGGTGATTGATGAGCAGGAACTCGACCACCGCCTCCTGGGCCTTGCGCACGCGCTCGGTCTGGGTGTGGACGACCATGCCGTCCTTGACCGGGGTCGAGCACGCCGTCTGGAGCTTGGGGATCCCCTCGACCTCGACGAGGCACATCCGGCAAGCTCCGACCGGCGCCCCGAGCTTGGGCTCGTAACAGAAGACCGGGATCTCGACGTCACCCTGCTGGGCGCCGTCGACGAGCATCACGTTCTCCGGCGCCTCGACCTCACGGCCGTCGATCGTGAAGGTGATCGTGCGCTGCTCCGGGCGGGGCATCAGGCGCCCGCCTCCACCAGGGCGCGCTCGGCGCGCATGCGCGCCTGCTCCATGTGCTCCTCGAACTCGTCGCGGAAGTGCTTGATCATCGAGCCGATGGGCATGGCCATCGAGTCGCCCAGCACGCACAGGCAGTTGCCCATGATCTGCTCCTGGACGCCGGCCATGATGTCGAGGTCCATCGGCGTGGCCTCGCCGTGGTCGATGCGCTCGAGCATCTTCACCGTCCAGTTCGTGCCCTCGCGGCACGGCGTGCACTTCCCGCACGACTCGTGGCGGTAGAAGTTCGCCGTCCACAGCGCGACGTCGACCACCCGGTTGGAGTCGTCCACGACGATCACGGAGCCCGACCCGAGCATCGACCCCGCCTTGGCCATCGAATCGAAGTCGTAGGGGACGTCGAGGTGCTCCTCGGTGAGCACCGGGGAGCTCGAGCCGCCGGGGAACCAGAACTTCACCTTCCTGCCCTCCGGCGGGCCGCCCGCGAGGCCGTAGACGATCTCCCGCGACGGGATGCCCAGCTCGATCTCGTAGTTGCCCGGGCGCTGGACGTTCCCCGATATCGAGACGACCTTCGTCCCCGACGAGGTCTCGGTGCCGATCTTGGCGTACTCCGCGCCGCCCATCTGGATGATGTGCGGGACGGTGGAGAGCGTCTCGACGTTGTTGATCAGCGTGGGCCCTTGGTAGAGGCCCTGGTTCGCCGGGAAGGGGGGCTTGAGGCGCGGGTTGCCGCGCTTGCCCTCGAGCGAGTCCAGCAGGGCCGTCTCCTCCCCGCAGATGTAGGCGCCCGCTCCGCGGTGCACGACGAGCCGCACGTGTCGCAGCAGTCCCGCCTGCTCGGCCTCGGCGACGGCCGCGTCGAGGATGTCCGCCACGTAGTCGTACTCGCCGCGAATGTAGATGAAGGCGCGGTTGCAGCCCGTGGCATGGCAGGCGATCCCGATCCCCTCGACGAGCTGGTGCGGGTTCTTGTGCATCAGCTCGCGGTCCTTGAAGGCCCCGGGCTCGGACTCGTCGGCGTTGCACACCAGGTACTTGTCCATCGAGCCCTTGGGGATGAAGGCCGCCTTCTTGCCCATCTGGAAGCCGGCGCCGCCGCGCCCGCGCAGGCCCGACGCCTCGATCTCGGCGATCACCGCGTCGGGCGCCATCGCCAGCGCCCGGGCGAGCGACTCGTACCCGCCGCGGCGCCGGTACACGTCGATCGTGTTCAGGCCCGGCTCGTCGACGTCCTTGAACAGGAGCTTCATGACGGCCCCCGCGCCTCCTCGTCGGCCACCGGGCGCCGCGCGAGCTGCTTGTCCTCCAGCACCGGGCGCCCGGCCTTGACGTCGTGGACGATCACCTGGGCGTCCGGCGGCTCCAGCGGGCCGACGTAGACGCCGTTGACCGAGGCCATCGGGGCGATGTCGCACGCCCCGAGGCACTCGAACGCGCGGACGTTGAAGCTCTCGTCGGCCGCCTCCTGCATCGCCGCGAGAAAGTCGCGCGCGCCGCGCAGAGAGCACGAGATGTTCGTGCACACGTAGACGTCATGGGGCGGCTTGGGCTCGGTCTCGAGCATGTCGTAGAAGGTCGCGACCGCGTCCAGGTAGGCGGGGGTCAGCCGCATCACGCACGCCGCCTGGTCGACCGCCTCCGGCGAGCACCAGCCGTGGTGGCGCTGGACGGCGCGCAGCGCGGGGAGCGCGGCCGAGCGGCGGTCGGGGTACTTCGCCATGTAGCCCTCGATCTCGGCGCGCAGCTCGTCGGGCACCGGGGTGGTCGCGGGGTCGGGGATGGACGCCGGATCCTTGTCGAGGTCGACCGCCTCGTCCCAGCCCGGAACGCGCGAGCCGTGCTCAAAGCGCCGTACCGGGCTCATCGGTCGATCCCCCCCAACAACGGATCGAGCATGGCCAACGTGGCGATGAGGTCGGCCACGTAGAGGTCCTTGATCATGGTCGGGAAGGCCTGGAGGTTGACGAAGCTCGGGTCGCGCATGTGCACGCGCGCGGGCTTGGCCGAGCCGTCGGCGCGCACGAAGCAGCCCAGCTCTCCCCGCGGCCCTTCGATCGGGTAGTAGACCTCGCCCGGCGGGACGCGGAAGCCCTCGGTGACGAGCTTGAAGTGATGGATGAGGGCCTCCATCGAGGTGGAGAGCTCGTGGCGGGGCGGCAGGGCGACCTTGCGGTCGTCGGTGATGTGCGGGCCCTCGGGCAGGCCCGCCAGCGCCTGGTCGATGATCTTCACCGACTCGTAGATCTCGGTCAGGCGGACCTTGTAGCGGTCGTAGTTGTCGCCCACCGTGCCGACCGGGACCTTGAACTCGAAGTCGTCGTAGGACGAGTACGGCGCGGCCTTGCGCAGGTCCCAGGGATTGCCCGCGGCCCGCAGCAGCGGCCCGGTCACGCCGAAGGCGAGGAGGTCCTCCTCGGACACGGTGGCGATGTTGCGCAGGCGCTGGAGGAAGATCTCGTTGCGGTCGAGGAGCGCCGCGTACTGGTCGGCCCGGCGCGGCATGTCCTTGACGAAGTCGCGGACCTTGGCGGCCCAGCCGGCGGGCACGTCCTCGAAGACTCCCCCGACCTGGAAGTAGCGCGTGTGCATGCGCTGGCCCGAGGAGTACTCGAACAGGTCGAGGATCTGCTCTCGCTCGCGAAAGCAGTACCAGAACATCGAGATCGCCCCGAGGTCGAGCGCGCTCGTTCCCAGCCAGACGAGGTGGGACATGATCCGGTTGAGCTCGAGGTGGATGACGCGCAGGTACTGCGCGCGCTTGGGGACCTCGACATTCAGCAGCGTCTCGACGGCGCCGCAGAAGGCCATCGCATTGAAGTAGTAGGCCAGGTAGTCCATCCGCTCGACCACCGGGATGGCCTTCCAGTACGCCTTGTCCTCGGCCGTCTTCTCGATGCCCGTGTGCACGTAGCCGATGATCGGCTTGCAGCTGCGCACGACCTCGCCCTCCAGGGTGACGAGCAGGCGCAGGACCCCGTGGGTGGCGGGATGGTGCGGCCCCATGTTGAGCGTGAGCAACTGCTCGTCCGGGCGGTCTCCGAGCTGCCGGTCGAGCGGCGCGATCGTGATGCTCTCCTCCTGCCGGCGGTAGTCCGAGGTCTCGCGCGTGCTCACTCCGTGTACCTCGGGATCTTGCCTTCGTTGTAGGTGAAGATCACCGGCTCGCCGCCGGTCGGGAAGTCGCGGCGCTGCGGGTGGCCCTCGTAGTCCTCGGGCATGAGGATGCGGCGCAGGTCGGGATGCCCGTCGAACACGACGCCGAACATGTCGTAGACCTCGCGCTCCTGGTGGTCGGCGCCCGGCCAGAGGTCCACGACGGAGTCGACGTTGGGACGTTCGGTGTGCAGGCGCACCTTGACGGCGATCCGGTCGACCTTCTCCATGTCGAGCAGCTCGTACAGCACCCCCAACCGCGGCTCGTCGGGGTAGTAGTCGACGCCGTGAAGGCTCGCCAGGAATGTGTAGCCGCGCCCGCGGAGGTTCTCGAGCACGGCCTTGATAGCGGCCGGGCTGGCGAGGATCGTCGCGCGCTCGCGGAAATAGACGGTGTCGAGAACCGAGTCCGGTTCGGCCTCCCGGAGATCCTGGGCGATCAGCTCCAGGCCGGTGGCGTCAGGCACCCGCGGTGTCCCCCGGGGCGAACACGTTCACCGCGTCTGAGCCGGGCTCGCCGGGCATCGGCGCGTCGATGACCTCCTCGGTCCCTCGCGCGCGGTAGCGGTCGCGCCAGCCCTGCTCCGGGGAGCCGAGCACCTTCGCGCGCAGCGCGATGACACCGTGCATGAGCGCCTCGGGCCGCGGCGGACAGCCGGGCACATGGACGTCGATGGGCATGAACTTGTCCGCGGGCACGATGGCGTAGTTGTTGAACACGCCCATCGACGACGAGCAGGCGCCCATCGCGATCGCCCACTTGGGCTCGAGCATCTGGTCGTAGAGGCGCCGGACGATCGGGGCCATCTTGATCGACACCCGACCCGACAGGATGATCAGGTCGGCCTGGCGCGGGGTGGCCCGCAGCGCCTCGAAGCCGAAGCGCGCCACGTCGACGCGCGCGGCGACGATCGACATGAACTCGATGCCGCAGCAGGCCAGGCCGAAGGTCATCGGGAAGATCGAGTTGCCGCGCGCCCAGCTCACGGCCCGGTCGAGCGTGGTCGTGACCACGCGCTCCTCGACGTGCTTCTCGAGCTCCTCGTCGTCGAGGTCCCCGCGCAGCATGTCGCGCGCCCGCAGCTGGCGAATGCGGAAATCCTCGGCTTCGCCGCCGCTCTCCCGAATTATCTCCACTCGAGCGCTCCCCGCCGCCAGACGTAGACGAAGGCGACCATGAGCAACCCGATGAAGACGATCGTCTCGACGAGCGCGAACGTCCCGAACGCCTTGAGCTGCACAGCGACCGGGTAGAGGAAGATCACCTCGATGTCGAAGAGGATGAAGAGCATCGCGATCAGGTAGAAGCTGATCCCGAAGCGGAAGTCCTGCTTGACCTCGGAGGGCAGACCGCACTCGTAGGGGTCGGCCTTGTCGCGGCCCGGCTTGCTGGGCCCGATGTAGGAGTTGATGAGAGCGAACGCCGTGCCGACCGTGACCCCGAGGGCCAAGAACACGATCGCTGGGAGATAGCTGCGAAGCACGGTCCTAGCGTGTTCTATACGACTTTGTGACGGAGTGCTACTTAGTGTCCTGAGGCACGAAATTGGGGGAAGCCAGCGCAATCGCCGGCGCCGTGGTCGCGGCGCTCTTCGCCCTCGCCGGGGGGCTCGGCGCATGGCGCTGGTACCGGGTCGAGACGAGCCGCGCGTTCTGGGTGCTGCTGCGGGTCGCGCAGGCCGCGCTGGTGGGCTACGTCGTCCTCGTCGGCGTCCTTCTCGCGACGGGGCGCCGCCCGGACGACGACCTCTTCTACGTCTACGCCCTGCTGCCGGTGGCCGTGTCGTTCGTGGCCGAGCAGTTGCGGATCGCCGCCGCCGACACCGTCCTCGCGGCGCGCGGCCTGCCGGACGCACAGGCCGTCGGACGGCTGGACGAGGCGGGCCAGCGCTCGGTCGTCACCGCGATCCTGCGCCGCGAGCTGGGGGTGATGGCCGTGGCCGCCCTGGTGATCGCGGGCATGCTGATCCGAGCGGCGACGAGCGCGTAGGTTCGCCCGAACTTCAGGAAGCCGGCGGGGCGTACGACCCGCGGTACCAGATCAGCGGCTCGCCCTCGCCGTGGCCCATCGCGACGACCTCGCCGATTCCGATCATGTGGTCGCCGCCGGGAAGCAGTTCACGCAGGTCGCACACGAGCCACGCCAGCACGCCCTCGAGGACCGGCGCGCCGTGCTCGAGCGAGTGTTCGATGTCCTTGAACTTGCGCTCGACCGGGATCTTGGAGGCGAACTGGCCGGCCAGGCCCGACTGGCCGGCGCTCAGGACGTTTACGGCGAAGCGCCGCGCCTGGCGCACGACGGGCAGGGTGCGGGCCTCGTTGTCGAAGCACACCAGCAGCAGCAGCGGATCGAGCGACAGGGAGCACAGCGCATTGGTCGTCATCCCGAATGCGCCGTCGGCGCTCTGCGCCGTGACCACGGCGACTCCGGTGGTGAAGTGGCCCATGACCGCGCGGTAGCGCTGGCGGTCGGCCTCCGTCGGCGCTCCGGGCGTCAGCATGCGGGTTAGTATTCCGCGCGCCCATGAGCCGCCGCCGCGCCGCCATCGCCGCCGTGCTCGTCGTCTCCGCATCGGCGGTCGTCGCCGCGTGTGGGGAAGAGGGGATCAGCCTCAACGCGAAGCGCGGCGAGTCGCCGACGATCAAGCGCGGAGCGGATCTCTTCGCGGCGCGCTGCGGGGGCTGCCACACGCTGTCCGCGGCGGGGACGCAAGGGTCCGCCACCGGCGTCAAGTACCAGGAGCGCACCGACGGGCCAAACCTCGACCAGCGCAAGGAGACGACCGACCAGGTCCTGTATGCCATCCGTAACGGCGGCTTCTCCGGCGCGATCATGCCCCAGAACGTCGCCGTCGGCCAGGACGCCCAGGACATCGCGGAGTTCGTCGCCGCCTACGCGGGCACCAACACCAAGGTTCCCAAGACTCCGCAGGTCCCGCCCTCCTCCGAGTCGCCTCCGTCGACCTCCGGGGGCTAGGCCGTACTCGACCCCAGGCGCATCCGCCACGAGCCGGAGGCGGTGCGCGCCGCCCTCGCCCGGCGGGGCGCCGACGCCGGGATCGACCGCGTGCTCGAGCTAGACGAGCGCCGGCGCGAGCTGCTGCCCCAGCTGGAGGGCATCCGCGCCGAGCAGAACGCGGCCTCGAAGGAGATCGGCGCGGCCAAGCAGCGGGGCGAGGACGCGGCCGAGGCGATCGCGGCGATGGAGGACGTGGCGACACGCGGACGGGGCCTGTCCGACGAGCTCGCCAAGGTCGAGGCGGAACTGAACGCGGCGCTCGCCGCACTGCCGAACATCCCCGACGACGACGCGCCGCCGGAGGACACGGTGCTGCGCGAGGTCGGCGAGGCCGGGCGCGGCGGCCGCGATCACCTCGAGCTGGCCGGGCCGCTGATCGACATGGAGGCGGCGGCCCGGGTCTCCGGCTCGCGCTTCGCCTACCTCAAGGGCGATCTCGTGATGCTCGAGATGGCGCTCGTGCGGTGGGCGCTGGAGAAGGTGCGCGGGCACGGTTTCGAGCCCGTCGTCCCGCCCGTGCTGGTGCGCGAGCAGGCGCTGTACGGCACCGGCTTTCTCCCCGACACCGAGCAGCAGCTCTACCGGTTGGCCGACGACGACCTCTACCTCGTCGGCACGTCCGAGGTCCCGCTCGCCTCGCTGCACGCCGGCGAAGTGCTCGACGAGGCCGCGCTGCCCGTGCGCTACGCCGGCTTCTCGCCGTGCTTTCGCCGCGAGGCCGGCGCGGCGGGGAAGGACACGCGGGGGATCTTCCGCGTGCATCAGTTCGACAAGGTCGAGATGTTCGCTTTCGTGCGCCCCGAGGACAGCCCGGCCGAGCACGAGCGCCTCCTCGCCATCGAGGAGGAGATCCTCCAGGAGCTCGAGGTCCCCTACCGCGTCGTGAACATCGCGGTGGGCGACCTCGGCGCCTCCGCGGCCAAGAAGTACGACCTCGAGGCGTGGCTGTCCGGCCAGGAGCGCTACCGCGAGCTGACGTCGTGCTCGAACACGACCGATTTCCAGGCCCGGCGCCTGGACATCCGCTGGCGTCCGGAGGGCGGCAAGCCGGCCACTCTCCACACGCTCAACGGCACGGCCGTCGCCGTCGGGCGCACGATCATCGCCCTGTTGGAGAACGGGCAGCGCGAGGACGGCAGCGTCGCCCTTCCCGCGGTGCTGGGCGAGTACGGGGCGCCGGAGACCATCGGGCCCTACGGGTAGCGTTCGCGCCGATGGAGGGCTCGGGCAACGGCGAGCGGCGATCGCGCCGCACAGGCATCCTGATCGGCTTCCTCGTCGCGGCCGTAATCGGCCTCGGCGTTGGGCTCGCGCTGGCCCTGGGCGACGACGACGACAAGAAGACGGATGGGTCGGTCACGACTCCCACGTCCGCGACCGCCCAGGCCACGACCACGACCGTGACCACCGTGACGACCACCCCGCCCACGACGGTCACGACGACTCCCTCGGGCGCGACGATCACCCAGACCCAGGCCAAGTCCGCGGCGCAGCGCGGCGCCTCGGCCGCGGTCGTGCACTTCGGGATCTCGATTCCGCCCGACGACTGGGACGCGCGCTGCACGGCCGTTGGCGGGCGCTCGGACGCGGCGACGTGGAGCTGCCAGGTCGCGTCTAACAGCGGCCAGTGCGCGGGCCCGATCACCGCCTACGCGCGGGCGCCGGGCGTCGCGGCCACGCGCGACGAGCGGATCGGCTGCGGCGAGTAGCGCCGGGCAGCGGAGGGGGAGGGATTCGAACCCCCGGGCCGCCAAGGGCGACCGGCTGCTTTCAAGGCAGCTGCATTCAGCCAGACTCTGCCACCCCTCCAGGTGCCGAGGAAGGCTACGCGCCGGGAAGAAGCTCCGCCCAGCGGCGTCTGTCTCGGTAGAGGCGACCGCGAAGGAGCGAAAACGATGAACGGCATCTCGGTGGGCAGGAAAGTGGCGGTCGGCGCGTGCGTCGCCGCCGTCGGGGTGGGGGCGGCGCTGGTCGGCGTGGCCGGAAGCGCGACGGCACCGTCGATCACCCTGAAGTCGCAGGACGGCCGGCTCGCTCGGCAAGGTGCTGGCGGCGCCGAACGCGCACACGCTCTATCGCCTCAGCCCGGAGACGAAGACCCACGTCCTGTGCGCGAGCTCCACGTGCCTGGGGATCTGGAAGCCGCTGCTCGTCCGGTCGAAGACGACGACGGTGCACCTGCCCACGGGCGTCACGGGAACCGTCGGGTTCCTCAAGCGCGGGACCCGCTACCAGGTGACCCTCTCCCGGCATCCGCTCTACACGTACGTGTCCGACAGCCGGGCCGGCCAGGCCAACGGCCAGAGGATCCGCAGCTTCGGGGGCACCTGGCTGGTCATCAAGATCACGACGCGGCAGGTCTCTCCGACGCCCGCGCCCCAGCCCACGCCGACGTATCCGCCGGGTTACTAGGCCCGAACCACGCTGGTTAGACTGAGGGCGGCTCGGAGAGGTGGCCGAGTGGCTGAAGGCACTCGCCTGCTAAGCGAGTATGGGGTTCACGCTCCATCGCGGGTTCGAATCCCGCCCTCTCCGCTCGGCAGCCGAGGTCTACAATCGGCCGCTCTCACGCGCCCGTAGCTCAGCTGGATAGAGCGTCGGTCTACGGAACCGAAGGTCACAGGTTCGAATCCTGTCGGGCGCGCTCGCCTCCCGTCCCAGCTCATGAGCGCGTCCGGTCGCGCCCGGTGCCGTCCGCCTTCCGGCAGATGACGAGGGCCTCGATGTAGTCCCAGCGGTAGCGGTCGGGGGCAGCCGCGACGCGCTCCTCGAGCTCTCCGAGGAAGTCGGCCAGGAGACCGGTGGCGCGGTCCTCGCCCTCACGCGCGAAGGCGCGGAGGAGGAGCGGCCCGCCCCATGCGGTCACGCTCCGCACGTAGCCCCGCGCGAACACCGCGGGATCGTCGTGCCAATAGGGATTGTCGAGACGGAAGAGCTCGGCCCTCTCGAGCTCGAGCCCGGCGACGCGCCCTCCGCCCGCCTCGAATGGGCGCCGGATCTCATCGAGCGTGCGCATCCACACCGGAACCACTACCGCGGCGACCGTGGCGGCGCCGATGCGCCCCGCGCGGCACCAGTCGGCCAGCACCCGGTTCATGTCCCCGATGATCTCCACGTAGAGCCCCGTCCTCTCCGGGCACGGAGCGGGGGAGGCCGGGAGCGCGGCGATGAACCAGCCGCCCGGCGCAAGCTCCATGGCGCGCATTTCCAGCAGCCGCTCCCACTGCCGCGCCGCGGCCACGCGCCAGGCTCGTCTCTCGTCCTCGTCTATGTGGTCCGGGTAGCCCGGGAAGACCGACCCGGACGAGGCCAGGCCGGCCGCGTCGGCGACCCAGTGCATCGCCGTCCCAGTGACCGCCACGTGCACGCTACCCGTTGGCAGGCAGGGAGTCTGCTGGAGGGGAATTCCCGCCAGGCTGATCACCGTCGCCGGGGGCGGGCCGTGCTCGACCGCTCGCCGGCAGGCCTCGCCGTGGGCCTCCGGCGAGGCGTAGTGGGCCCCCGTGCCCGCATCGGCGATCCCCGGCCCGGTGTCACCCGACGCGGGGATGACAACCACCCCGGGCTCGTCCGCCGCTCCACCGAAGGCGTGGCGCACGTGGTCGGCGGCGACCCCCCATGCGTTCGTTGGAAGATCCACGAGCGCGTAGATCAGCGGGCGGCCGGCGCGCTCCTCCGCGAGATCGCGGATGAGGCCGTGGGAGTTGACCCCGTCCGCCGCGCCAAGATCGACCACGCGGAGCACCGGCTCGTCCGCAAACAGACGCGCGGCCACGAGCACGTCCGGGAAGGTCGCCTCGAACGCGGCCCGCTGCGAGAGCGCGTGCCGCGCGTAGTCGTCTGCCATGCTCGAAAGATCGGGGCGATCCGACGCCGTGGCGCCTCCTTCCGGACAGCAGCGCCGGCTCTACGTGCTGCGACGACGATCGTCCCACAGGGTCGGCATCGCTCCAAGCGGAGCTCCGTTTCGCGCTCCATTTGGGGTCTGGGTGCATGACCTACGCTCTACGGAACCGAAAGGTCAGAGGTTCGAACGCGGTCGGGCGCTGGACTCAGTCGCAGGCCGACTTGGTGGCGCTCGAGAGGTTCTTCGCAGCCGTCACGGTGCTGCTGATCTGCGGCGCGACTGCGAGCAGCTGCTGAGCCGTCGGGGACGGGGGCAACTGCTGGATCGTGGTGGAAAGAGTCGAGACGGATGACTTCAGCGCGCTGGTCTCGCTGGGGAAGTCCTGCTTCGCCGAGCTCACGACCGCGTCTGCGTTGGTCTGCACCTTCTGTAGGTCCGTCTGCAGGGTGGTGAGGGTGCTGCTGTTGAGCTGGACGTTCTTGAGGTCGTCGACCGACTGCTGGAGATCGCTGACATTCGAGCAGTAGTCCGGCTTGCTGTCACTGCCACAGCCCGCGGCTACCAACGCCGCGGCTGCCAGAGCCAGCGGGACGATCAGCGTCACACGGTTGATGACTCCGTCGAAGTGCTTCGGCATTGGTGCGCTCTTCTTTCGCAGTGACCGATGCAGCATCAACGGTCAGGGGGGTCGGGGGCATCACCTCGATGGGGTGACATGCCTCGAGAGGCGGGCCAACCGTCCGTCGCCGGGATCGAGCTCCCGCCGCGCCTCACGATCTGTATCTGATCTGCGCTTCCTCAGCCGATCAGGCTGGCCCTCCATGTCCGCGACCCGTGCTGCAGGTATCCACGACCTGGCCGCTCGCCGGATCGGTCACCGTGACGGCCGCTCGCCACCCGGCCACAGTGCGGCGGCCGCGGCGGCCGCCACCCCGGCCCCAGCTAGATATCGAGCAGCAAGGCTGCCGAACGCAGGCGTCCGTGCGTCTGACATCGCGAGGCTCCCGAATCCTCTCGGGCGCGCTCGCCTCGGAAGACATCGAATCGTTCAGCGGCCGCGTCGGCAGCCGGACGCTGGTGGTCAGCGCCCCTATGATCGCGCGGGCGCCATGCCAGCCAGGGATCTAGAACGACGCTTCCGCGTACCCGTGAAGGGCTTCCGGCTGGCCGAGTGCGATCCGGGTGACACCGCGGGCCTCGACAAGGACAAGGAGCGAAAGCGCCGCGAACGGGACCTGGCCCGGCTGGCCGAGCTTCAGGAGCGTCTGTACGCGGAGGGCACGCGCTCGCTGCTGATCGTCCTCCAGGCGATGGACGCCGCGGGCAAGGACGGCACGATCTCCCACGTCGTGGGCGGGTTCAACCCGCAGGGCGTGGTGGTCACCTCCTTCAAGGCGCCGACCCCGACGGAGGCCGCTCACGACTTCCTCTGGCGTGCGCAACTGGCACTGCCGGCGCGCGGGCACATCGGCGTGTTCAACCGCTCGCACTACGAGGAGGTGCTCGTCGTCCGCGTGCACCCCGACTTCCTGGCCGCGCAGGGGATCTCGCCGCGGGCGGCGGAGGGCTCCGGGTTCTGGAAGGGGCGATACGACGGCATCGTGGCCTGGGAGCGGCATCTGGCCCGCAACGGCACCCGGGTGGTCAAGTTCTTCCTCCACATCTCGAAGGCCGAGCAGCGCCGGCGCTTCCTGGCCCGGGCCGAGGAGGAGAGCAAGAACTGGAAGTTCTCCGCCGGCGACGTCGCGGAGCGGGGCCACTGGGAGGCCTACCAGGAGGCCTACGAGAAGGCGCTGCGCGCCACCAGCACCGATGACGCTCCCTGGTATGTGATCCCCGCCGACCACAAGTGGTTTCTGCGCACCGCGGTGGCCTCGATCGTCGCCGAGCACCTGGAGGCGATGGACCCGCGGTTTCCGGAGCCGTCCCAGCAGGAGCTGGCCGACATGGAGGCCGCGGTCGCGGAGCTGCGAGCCGAGGGCTGACCGGTGCCCGACTTTCGCGACGACGCCGAGCTCGACACCTCCCAGGTCGAGGACCTGCGCGGCGGTGGCGGCCGTCGCGTGCCGGGCGGCATGGTGGCCGGAGGCGGCGGGCTGGCCACCGTGGTCCTGGTCGTCGCCGCGCTCGTGTTCGGCGTCGATCTGAACGGAAGCGACGGAGGCGGGCTGGGCGGCCTCGCGCGGCCTCGACGATCAGACGGTCGGGACTCCGGCCGCCGACAACAGCGCCATCGTCCGGGACTGCCGCACCGGCGCCGACGCCGACCGCCAGGAGGACTGTCGGATCATCGGCTTCGTCAACAGCATCCAGGCGTACTGGGGCGGCGCGCTGCCCGCCGAAGGTGAGCGCTACACCCCCGCGCGCACGCGGTTCTTCAGCGGCGCGGTCCCGACCGGCTGCGGACAGGCGACCGCGGCGGTCGGGCCCTTCTACTGCCCGGCCGACAAGTACGTCTACATCGACCTCGGCTTCTTCGACGACCTGCGCGACAAGCTCGGCGCGCAGGGTGGCGCCTTCGCCCAGGCCTACGTGCTGGCGCACGAGTATGGCCACCACGTGCAGGACCTGACCGGCACGCTGGGCCGCGGGTCCCAACAGCAGGGCGCCACCGGCGGGTCGGTTCGCACCGAGCTCCAGGCCGACTGCTATGCCGGCGTGTGGGCGCACAACGCCGTGCGCACCGGCTTCATCACCCAGCTCACGCAGGCGGACATCGCCGACGGACTGGATGCGGCCGCGGCCGTCGGGGACGATCGCATCCAGGAGCGCGTCAGCGGCCAGGTCGACCCCGATACCTGGACGCACGGCTCGTCGGCCGAGCGCCAGCGCTGGTTCACGATCGGCTACCGCACGGGCCGCCGGTCGGCGTGCGACACGTTCTCGGCCCGGCTGTGAGCGTTCTGGTCACTTGAGGACAGCCGGGAGTTTGCCGGCATGGTGCGCGGGAACCCCCTTCACGAAAGGGAGGGGAAGCTCAATGCCAACGATCACCAGAAGGCGCCGGCGGACGGCGCAGTTCGCGCTCGTAGCCGGTGTGATGTGCGTGTTCGCGCTGCAGGCGCAGAGCGCCGCGGCCGCCAGCTGGAAGTACCGGGGGGAGGACGGCCTCGAAGTGAAGTCGACGAACGGGAAGGCGGCGGCCTCAGGGCACGTGCGGTGGTACCACGGCTCGTTCCCGTACGGGTACCGCCACCGCGGCGACTATGCCGTGGGCTCCAAGGTCTACGCCACGACCCGCGTCGGCTGCATCTGGGCCAAGGTCACCTACGGATACCCCGCCGGGAGCATCTCGGTGGGGCCCGGTGGGCCATCCGGATCGGTCAGCGGCGGCGAGTACGAGGGCAACGGCTTCTACGTGAACTGCCGCCAAGCCGGCCACACGCGCCCGACGCGGCTCAGCCTCTACGGCGTGGGCTATGCCAAGGGGCTGCTGAACTCCACGACTCTCCAGGTGTGCACGTCGAGAACCAAGGCCCAGGGGCCGCTGTTCTGCGCCTGGGAGAAGAACACCTATTGAGGGTCAGGCTGCGGGTGCCCGCACGTCCGGGTCCTCAGCCAGCGCCGCGCGAAGCGCCTCCATGAACGGGATCGGCTCGACGTCGAACTGATCGGCCCCCGAGCGGTCGGTGACGATCGTCGGGGTGGAGAGACCCTCGACGAGCGGGCGGGCAACACCGACGTCGACGGGGGTGACGAGGCCGATCCAAAGCGAGGACAGCCGGGGCGTGAGCAGCGGGACCGGAATGCGGGGCCGCCGCCGCACGCCCAGGGCGTCGGCCATCGCGTCCAGCATCTCGCCGTAGGAGAGCACGTCGGGGCCGCCGATCTGAATCTCGCGTCCCTCCGACGCCGCGACGTCCGGGGCGGCCGGCGAGGTACGCCATCACGTCGTCGACGCCGATGGGCTGCGTCGGCTGCTTGAGCCAGGCCGGGCCGATCATCGCCGGCAGCCGCTGCACCAGGTAGCGAAGCGTCCGGTA
The DNA here is from genome assembly GCA_963842605.1 of uncultured Actinomycetes bacterium. Taxonomy (GTDB): domain Bacteria; phylum Actinomycetota; class Thermoleophilia; order Solirubrobacterales; family Solirubrobacteraceae; genus AC-38. Next base: position 19,819 of record CAWJGV010000011.1, on the reverse strand, counting down.
GGACTCGCTGCCCGCCCCCACGACCATCCCTGCCCGGAAGTAGGTCAGGGGCGGTCCAAGTTCCGACAGGATCTCCGCGGTCCGATGGCGGCTGCGCAGATGGGCCGACTCCGGGCGGTCGCCGAGACCGCCGAGGTAGACGACGCGCCTCACGCCCTCCCGCGCCGCCATCTCCGCGAAGTTCTGGGCGCCGCGGCGCTCGCGCTCCTCGAACTCGCCCCGGGCGCCCCGGCCCATGGCGTGAACGAGGTAGTAGGCGACCTCGGCGCCCTCCCCGGCCTCGCGCAGGGTCTCGGCATCGAGCACGTCGCCCTCGTGCAGCTCGAAGCCGAGCCGAGCGAGCCGGCCCGCCTTCGAGCGGTCCCGCACGAGGCAGCGGACCTCCCATCCCCGATCGGCGAGGGCGGCGGCGAGGCGCCCGCCGACGAACCCGGTCGCGCCGGTCACCAGGGCGCGCCGAGCCGAGCCCGGCGCACTCTGCGGACCGCTCATGCGCTCATTGTGGCTCAGGCGGCCCCGCGGTTTCTCCCCAGTCGGTCGTCTCGAGGATGCACATCAGGTCGACGAGGCCCGCGAAGGTGCGTGGGTCGTAACCGGTTTTGGTGACGATCTGCTGGAGTCGGTAGCGCACGGTGTTGGGGTGGACGTGCATCCGTTCGGCCGCCTTGGTGACGAGCGATCTAGCCTCGCGCCGTCACGCCGCGGTGAGCGGCCGCGCACCGCGGAAGATCGTGCACGATGCAAGACTCGACCCGTGCCGACTCTCGCCAACAAGACCCTGTTCATCTCCGGCGCCAGTCGCGGCATCGGGCTGGCCATCGCGCTGCGGGCGGCCGGTGACGGCGCGAACGTCGCGCTGATCGCGAAGACCGCCGAGCCCCATCCCAAGCTCGAGGGCACGGTCTACACCGCGGCCGAGCAGATCGAGGCGGCGGGCGGGCAGGCGCTGCCGATCGTCGGCGACATCCGCGACGAGGAGCAGGTCGTCTCCGCCGTGGCCCAGGCGGTCGAGCGGTTCGGCGGGATCGACGTGTGCGTCAACAACGCGTCGGCCATCAACCTCTCCGGCACCGAGGCGCTGGAGATGAAGCGCTACGACCTGATGCAGGACATCAACACGCGCGGGACGTTCCTGGTCAGCAAGACCTGCATCCCGCACCTGCGCGAGGCCGAGAACCCCCACATCCTCACGCTGTCGCCGCCGATCACCCTGGAGGCCCGATGGCTCGGCCCTCACATCGGCTACACCCTCGCCAAGTACGGGATGAGCCTGTGTGCGCTCGGCTTCGCCGAGGAGCTCCGCGACGCCGGGATCGCGTCCAACGCCCTTTGGCCGCGCACGCTCATCGCTACCGCCGCCGTGCAGAACCTCCTGGGCGGGGACGCCGCGATGGCTCGCGCCCGCAAGCCCGAGCTCTACGCCGACGCCGCCTACGCGATCGTCACGCGCCCGAGCCGCGAGTGCACGGGCAACACGTACCTCTGCGAGGACGTGCTCGTCGAGGAGGGGATCACCGACTTCGACCAGTACATGTACGTGAAGGGCGGCGAGCCGCAGGTCGACGTGTTCGTCGACAGCGTCGACCCGCCGCCCCAGTGATCCGGTGCGAGATCTCGCTCAGCGGTGCTGCATCTGGTTGACGGCGGTGACCTTGAAGTCCTTGTTGACCAGGACCTCGAGCTCGGTGCCGTCGGACTTGCGCACATGGGCCTCGTAGGGCGACCCGTGATCGACGTCCGTCTCGACGCGCTCGACCGTCCCGCCTGAGACCTTGGCCTCGGCGGCCGCCTTGACCTTGTCGGCGGTGTCGCCGGTGAGCGGCTGCTCCTGCTTGCCGTTGGCGCCGACGTGGCGACCGGGTGCGCCGCCGCCCGGCGGCTGCTGGGTCGCGGTCTGCGTCGTGGACGACGAGCTGTTCGAGGCGGCATCGGCTAGCGCCGACCCGCCGAGGGCGAGCGCGGCGAGCGCGGCCAGGCCCAACAGGGCCTTCTGCACCTTCAGCAGAGATTTCGACATCGGTCTCTCCTTGTTCGGGGGCGCCGATGCTGCGGGTCGCGCCTCAGCCCGTGCCGACATTTCCCTGAGACTCGCCCGAGAGTGACGGAACGGGCATCATGGATCGCATGGCCAGCGCGCTGCCCTACGCGAACGCGAACGCGTTCCAGAAGATCGATTCGCCGCTTCGCGGCCAGCGGCCCGGGCTCGTGGCTGTTCGCGCGCGTCCTGCACCACATCGACCGACCGATCTATCGCCTGAGCGGCGGCCGGCACACGCTCGCGAGCCTGCTGTCGGGCCTGCCCGTGGTGATGCTCACGACCACCGGTGCGCGCAGCGGGGCCTCCCGCTCGGTGCCGGTACTCGGACTACCGACCGACGACGGCCTCGTCGTCATCGCCTCGAACTACGGTCAGGACAGGCACCCGGCCTGGTACTACAACCTCCGCGCGAATCCGGAGGGGGAGGTGGAGGTGGCGGGCGTGAGTCGTCCGTTCCGGGCCGTCGAGACCGAGGGCGAGCAGCGCGACCGGATCTGGCAGGAGGGCCTCAAGGTCTACCCAGGCTGGTCGACGTACGAGCGCCGCGCCTCCCATCGCCGGATCGCGGTGTTCATCCTCGGTCCGAGGTGACCGAGCGCCTGACCGCCGCCGACCTGGACGTGCTCAGGCTCGGGCAGGGCCCGCCGGTGGTGCTCGTCCACGGCAGCATCGTCGACGCGCGGAGAACGTGGCGCCACCAGCTCGTCCTGGCCGAGCACTGGTCGTTGTGCCTTCCCAACCGGCCGGGGTTCGCGGGCAGCCCGCCACTGGAGCGCGGGGACTTCGAGGCCGAGGCGCCGCTCATCGCCGAGCTGCTGGAGGATGGAGCCCATCTGGTCGGCCACTCCTACGGAGCCGTGATCGCCCTGCTGGCCGCCGCGCAGCGTCCCGAGGCCGTCCGCTCGCTGACCGTCTCGGAGCCGGGCTCGCTGCGCGTGGCGGCCGGTGACCCGGTCGTCGACGCCACGATCGCCCAGGGCGAGGAGCTCTACCGGCACCGCGGGGAGATCCCGCCGGAGGACTTCCTGCGCCTGTTCCGGTCGGGGCTGCACTCGGCGCACGAGACGCCCGACGTCCTGCCCGAATGGCTGGAGCGCGGCGCGCGGCACGTGATGGAGGAGCGCCCGCCGTGGGAGGCCGACATCCCGCTCGACCGCCTGGCCGCGACGTCGTTTCCCAAGCTCGTCATCTCGGGGAACCACTCGCCGGCGTTCGAGAGGATGTGCGACGTGCTGGCCGAGCGTCTGGGCGCGCGCCGGGAGGTGATCGCGGGCCGCGGCCACACCATCCCGGCCACCGGCGCGCCGTACAACGAGTGCCTTCAGGACTTCCTCACAGCCTGCTCCCAGGAAACGCCAAGGGACCCCGGCTAGCTTCGCGGCTCCCCGACCGGAGAGGAGCTCGAGATGGGCTTGGAAGACTCACTTGGAGAGAGGCTGCGCCGGCGTGAGGCGCTGATCACCCTGGGCGGCCTCGGCGCCGGCGGCCTGGTGGTGGCGGCGCGAGGTCCGCTCGGCCTGGTTCGCGCCGAGCCGGCCGACGCGGCGTCGACGTGCGTGCTGACCCCGGAGGTCACCGAAGGGCCCTACTGGATCGCCAACGGCCTGACCCGGCGAGACATCACGAGCGGGCAGACCGGCATCCCGCTGCTCCTGTACCTGACGGTCGAGGACTCGAGCACGTGCGAGCCGATCAGCGGCGCGGACGTGGAGCTCTGGCACGCCAACCGGCTGGGCGCCTACTCCGGCGTGAACGGGAACTCCCAGCGCTATCTGCGCGGCCACCAGAAGAGCAACTCGAAGGGCCTGGTCATCTTCAAGACGATCTACCCGGGGTGGTACCGCGGCCGCACGCCGCACATCCACGTCAAGGTCCACGTCGGGGGCTCGGTCGTCCACACCGGCCAGCTGTTCTTCGCCGACACCGTCAGCAGCGCCGTCTACAGGACTTCTCGCTACAGGTCGCGTGGGCAGGCCGACACGAAGAACGCGGCCGACTCGATCTACGCCGACGCCGGCCGCGGCCGGTCCAAGCTGCGCCTGACCAGGCGCTCCGGGAGCCAGGGCTACCTCGGCTCGATGACGATGATCGTGCAGAGCTGAGCACGCCGCTGTATAAACCGCGGCAATGGCGCAGATGGACGTCGGCTCGGAATTGGCCGGACATCGGCTCGAGGCGATTATCGGCCGAGGCGGGATGGGAGTCGTCTATCGGGCGAGGGACCTCGACCTCGACCGCGTCGTGGCGCTCAAGGTGATCGCCCCCGAATTCGCCTCGGATCGGGACTTCCGCGACCGCTTCAAGCGCGAATCTCAGCTGGCGGCGTCGATCCGGCACCCCAACGTCATCTCCATCTACCGCGCGGGCGAGGAGGACGAGCAGCTCTTCATCACGATGGACTACGTGGAGGGCACCGACCTCAAGGCGATCATCGCCGTTCGAGGCCGGCTCGACCCCAAGCTCGCGGCCAGCCTCGTCTCCCAGGTGGCGGGAGGCCTCGACGCCGCCCACGCGCGCGGGCTTGGTCCATCGCGACGTCAAGCCCGCCAACGTCCTGATCGAGAATCGGCAGGGCGACCAGCGGGCGTATCTCACCGACTTCGGGCTGACCAAGCGCACGAAGTCGCAGTCGGCGCTGACGAAGACGGGGATGGTCGTCGGGACGACCGACTACCTGGCTCCCGAGCAACTCGAGGGCGGCCCGATCGATGCGCGCGTCGACGTCTACGCCCTGGGTTGCGTGCTCTACGAAGCCCTGACGGGGCACGTTCCCTATCCGCGCGACACCGACGCCGCGACGATGTGGGCGCACATGAGCGAGGAGGCCCCCTCCGTGCTCGAAGGCGCCCCCGACGTGCCCGCGGAGTTCGACGCCGTGGTGCGCCGCGCGATGGCCAAGGACCGCAACGAGCGATTTCTGTCGGCGGAGGACATGGGCCGGGCCGTGACCGCGGCCGCTGAGGGCACCGCGCCGGCTGCCGGCGCAAACATCGCCAAGTCCGCGGCCACCACCGCCGCTCATGCCGTCAGGTCGCAGCCTGCTCAGGCCGCGGAAGCCGCCGCGGCGGGGGACGCGACGACGGCGCGCAGGCACGTCAAGCGAAAGAGCAGGCGTGCGGCGCCCGAGCGGGCGGACGCCACGCGGGCCGGGGGCACCAGGGCCGCCCCCACGGGCCCCGAGACGACCAAGGCGGGCGCACCGCCCCCGCCGGCCCCGCCCCGCGCCCCCGGCTCCGCCCGCCGGCGGCGGAACCCCCTCGGGCCCGAGCCGCACACCGCCCAGCCGGCGAACGCTGATCGGGCTCGGGGCCGGCGCCCTGGTTGCCGTGGTCCTCGCCGTGGTCCTTCTCGCCGGGGGTGGCGGCGACGACAAGAAGGCGTCGACGTCCTCGGCGGCTGCGACCGCCGCGCCGGCCGGCGTCGAGTGGCGCGCGGGCCGTAATTCTCCGGTCGCCCGCCAGTTCGCCGCCTCGACGGTGGACGGCGGGACGATCTGGGTGTTCGGCGGGATCGGGGCCACGACGTCCAGCCCGAAGACCCTGGCGTATGACCCGGCGATCGACACATGGAGGTCGGGGCCGAATCTGCCGTTGCCGCTGCATCACGAGATGGCGGTGACCTACAACGGGGATCCGGTGGTGATCGGCGGCTGGGTGCCGAGCGGGCCGAACCTGACCGCGCAGGTATCGGACCGGGTGTTCGCCCTGCAGAAGGGGGCGTGGAAGGAGCTGCCCAAGCTCAACCATCCGCGGGCCGCGGCGGCCGCCGGCGTGGTCGGGGGCAAGATCGTCGTCGTCGGGGGGCAGGCCGACGGCAAGCTCGTCGGGCCCACCGAGGTCTTCGACGGCATCAGCTGGAAGGACGCCGCGGACATCCCGACCCAGCGCGACCACCTGGCGGCGGCGTCCGACGGGAAGTACGTGTACGCGGTCGGGGGGCGGGGGTTGTCGGCGGACAAGAACTTCACCGCGCTGGAGCGTTATGACCCGGGCAGCGACAGCTGGAAGAAGCTGCCGGACATGCCGGTCGCGGCCGGTGGGCTGGGCGCGGCGATCGTCGCTGGGCGGCTGGTGGCCGTGGGGGGCGAGAGCCCCACGAGCGTCATCGACGCCGTGCAGTCCTTCGACCTCAAGACGAGCAAGTGGTCGAAGCTGCCCGCGATGCGCACCCCGCGCCACGGCACCGCCGTCGCCGCCGTGGGCGACTCGCTGTATGCGATCGACGGCGCCGCGGCGACGGGCCACGTCCACTCCACCCGCACCGTCGAGGCCCTCGACTTCGGGAGCGCGCCGGCGGGCTCCCCGTCGGTGTCGGGCCTCAAGTGGCGCAGCGGCCGCGACGCGCCGTCCGCGCGCCAGTTCGCCGCCTCGACGGTGGACGATCACGCGATCTGGCTGTTCGGCGGCCTCACGGGGGCGACGTCCACCACGAAGGTCGAGGCCTACGACCCGGCGATCGACACCTGGAAGATCGGGCCCGACCTGCCGTTGGGCTTGCACCACGTGATGGGCGTGACGTACAACGGGGATCCGGTGGTGATCGGGGGTTGGGTGCCGAGCGGGGCCAATCTCACCGCGCAGACCTCCAACCGGGTGTTCGCGCTGCGCAACGGGGCGTGGGTGGAGCTGCCCAAGCTCAAGCATGCGCGCGCCGCCGCCGCCGCGGCGGTGGTGGGCGACAAGATCGTCGTCGTCGGGGGCCAGGCCGACGGGAAGCTGGTCGGGCCCAGTGAGGTGTTCGACGGCAAGAGCTGGAAGGACGCCGCCGACATTCCCACGCCGCGTGACCACCTGGCCGCGGCCTCGGACGGCAAGTACCTGTATGCCGTCGGTGGGCGGGCGTTGTCGGCGGACAAGAACTTCGGTGCGCTGGAGCGCTATGACCCGGCCAGCGACAGTTGGAAGAAGCTGCCGAACATGCCGACTCCGGCCGGTGGGCTGGGCGCGGCGATCGTCGCGGGGCAGCTGGTGGCCGTCGGGGGCGAGAGTCCCACAAGCGTGCTCGACACCGTTCAGTCCTTCGACCTGCGGACGAACAAGTGGTCGAAGCTTCCCTCGATGGAGACGCCCCGCCACGGCACGGCCGTCGCCGCCATCGGCGACTCGCTCTACGTGATCGCCGGCGCCGAGGCGACGGGGCACGTGCACTCCACCCCGACGGTGGAGGCACTCGACTTCAAGTGACCTCCCGCAGCCTCCCGCTCTCGACCTCGTAGACGAAAGCGCGCACGTTCTTGTGCGGGATGAAGGGGCTCGCCTCGATGTGCCCGACCTGCTTGCGCAGGTCCTCCTCGAGGTCGGTGAACGAGTGCGTCGTCCAATCGGGCCGGACGCCGGTCTCGGATTCGAGCTTCTCCGGAAACCGGTCCTCGGTGTAGGTGAGCATGCCGCAGTCGGTGTGGTGGATGAGCATGATCTCCTCGGTCCCGAGCATGTGCTGCGAGATGGCCAGCGAGCGGATCTCCTCGTCGGTGACGACGCCACCGGCGTTGCGGATCACATGGGCGTCGCCCTCGCTCAGCCCGAGGATCCCGTACGGGTTCAGGCGCGCGTCCATGCACGCGACCACGGCGACCTTCTTGGCCGGCTTGGACCGCAGGTCACCCTTGTCGAAGGTCGCGGCGTAGGCCTCGGCGTTGCGCAGGAATTCGTCGGTGGCAGTCATGCAGGCGGACGCTACCGGCCACGGTAGGCTTGCGCCCGTGGAAACGATCCCGGGTGCGATCGCAGGGGCGAGCCCCTTCCCCCCGATCGCCGAGTACGCCTTCCTGTCCGACTGCGCGACCACGGCGCTGATCGCGCCCAGCGGCAACGTCGAGTGGATGTGCGTGCCGCGAATGGACTCGCCGAGCATCTTCGCCGCGATTCTCGATCGCGATGCCGGCAGCTTCCGCCTGGGACCCGCCGACGTGATGGTGCCTGCCGGACGCCGCTACCTGCCGGGGACCATGGTGTTCGAGACGAGCTGGGAGACGCGCACCGGGTGGGTGATCGTCCGCGACGTCCTGTGCATCGGCCCCTGGCATCACGAGGAGGAGCGCTCGGACAGTCACCGGCGGTCGCCGACCGACTACGAGGCGGAGCACGTGCTCGTCCGGACGGCCCAGTGCGTGGAGGGGTCGGCGGAGATCCACCTCGACTGCGAGCCGGCCTTCGACTACGGCGGGCTGGCGTCCGAGTGGCGGTACTCCGGGTCCGGATACCACGCGGCCACGGCCGTCTCCGAGGGCATGGAGCTCGAGCTCTCGCTCGTCACCGACATGCGCCTCGGCTTCGAGGGGCCGCGCGCGAAGGCGCGCTCGATCCTCCGCGAGGGCGACGTCGCGTTCGTCGCCCTGGGCTGGTCGAAGCACCCCCTGCCGGCGACCTACGAGGAGGCCTCCGAGCGCCTGGAGCGCACGGCGCACTACTGGCAGGAGTGGCTCAAGCACGGCTCCTTCCCCGATCACCCCTGGCGCACCTATCTGCAGCGCAGCGCGCTGACGCTCAAGGGACTGACCTACGCGCCGACGGGCGCGATGATCGCCGCCGCCACCACGTCGCTGCCGGAGACCCCGGGTGGGGAGCGCAACTGGGACTACCGCTACAGCTGGATCCGCGACTCGACGTTCATGCTCTGGGCCCTCTACACGCTCGGCTTCGACTGGGAGGCGAACGACTTCTTCTACTTCGTCGCCGACGTGGCCGAGGATGAGGAGGCCCGGCTGCAGATCATGTACGGCATCGGGGGGGAGAGCAAACTCACCGAGCAGACGCTGGACCACCTCTCGGGCTACGACGGGGCGCGGCCCGTGCGCGTGGGAAACGGGGCCTACGACCAGAACCAGCACGATGTCTGGGGCGCGGTCCTCGACTCGATCTACCTCCACACCAAGTCGCGCGATCAGCTCCCCGAGCGGATCTGGCCGATCATCAAGCGCCAGGTCACCGCCGCCCTGGAGGAGTGGCGCAAGCCCGACAGGGGCATCTGGGAGGTGCGCGGCGAGCCCAAGCACTTCACGTCGTCGAAGGTGATGTGCTGGGTCGCCGCGGACCGCGGCGCGCGCCTCGCGCTGATCCGAGAGGACCTGGCGCGAGCCGAGGCCTGGCAGAAGGCGGCGGAGGAGATCCACGCCGACATCTGCGAGAACGCCCTCGACAGCCGTGGCGTCTTCACCCAGCACTACGACACCGACGCGCTCGATGCCTCGGTCCTGCTGATGCCGCTCGTGCGCTTCCTGCCCGCCGAGGATCCCCGCATCCGCGACACCGTCCTGGCGATCGCCGAGGAGCTGACCGAGGAGGGGCTGGTGCTCCGCTACCAGGTCGATGAGACCGACGATGGCCTCTCGGGCGAGGAGGGGACGTTCACCATCTGCTCCTTCTGGCTCGTCTCGGCGCTGTGCGAGATCGGCGAGATCGCGCAGGCCCGCCGGCTGTGCGAGAAGCTCCTCTCCTACGCCAGCCCGCTCCATCTCTATGCCGAGGAGATCGACCCGCACACCGGGCGCCACCTCGGAAACTTCCCCCAGGCGTTCACCCACCTGGCCCAGATCAACGCCGTCATGCACGTGATCCGGGCCGACCAGCAGGTCGAAATGCGGGAGTTCTCGCTCGGTCGCGAGCTCGAGCGGTTGCGGATGGGTCGCTGAGCCCGAGCGCGTGCGGCCGGACCCCTTGCGGCTGGCGGCGTTCACGGGTTAGGTTCTGCACCCCGCCCCATCATCCGGGAGGCCACGTTGCCCACCAGTGAAGCGCCGACTCCGAACGCCGTCGAGCAGCTCGGCACCTATCGCCGAGCCTCGAACTACATCGCGGCCGCGATGATCTACCTGCAGGACAATTCGCTGCTCGAGGAGCCGCTGGAGCACGAGCACATCAAGCACCGGCTCCTGGGCCACTGGGGGACCGTCCCCGGGATCAACCTGATCTACGCCGGGCTGAACCGGCTGATCCTCGAGACCCAGGCCAGCTTCCTGCTTCTCACCGGCCCCGGCCACGGCGCGCCCGCGAACCTCGCGAACCTCTGGATCGACGGGTGTCTCGAGGACGTGTACCCGGAGCTGTCGCGCGACCGCGCGGGCCTGGCGAAGCTGATTCGGGACTTCTCGTGGCCGGGGGGCTTTCCCAGCCACGTCGCCCCGATCGTCCCCGGCACGATCCACGAGGGCGGCGAGCTGGGCTACGCCCTGGCCACGGCCTTCGGCGCGGTGCTGGACAACCCCGACCTGATCGCCGCGGCGATCATCGGCGACGGCGAGGCCGAGACGGGCCCGACGGCCGGCGCCTGGCACTCGAACAAGTTCCTCGACCCCGGGACCTCGGGCGCCGTGCTGCCCATCCTGCACCTCAACGGCTACAAGATCGCCAACCCGACGATCTTCAAGTCGATGAGCGACGAGGAGCTGACGAAGCTCTTCGAGGGCTACGGCTGGCACCCGCTGATCGTCGCCGGCCCGACCGACCAGCTCGACGCCGAGCTGGCCGCGGCGCTGGACACGGCGTACGGCGAGATCCGCGCGCTCCAGGAGCAGGTGCGCAGCGGCGGCGAGCGCCCGGAGCGCCCGCGCTGGCCGATGATCGTGCTGAAGTCGCCCAAGGGCTGGACCGGTCCCAAGGAGGTCGACGGAGTCCAGGTCGAGGGGACCTCGAAGGCGCACCAGGTGCCGGCGATGAAGGCGAAGTCGGACCCCGGCCACCTGAAGATCCTCGAGGACTGGCTGCGCTCGTACGGCCCGGCCGACCTGTTCGACGAGAACGGCGGCCCGACCCCGGAGATCCTCGCCGCCTGCCCGACGGGCGACCTGCGGATGGGGGCGAACCCGCACGTCAACGGCGGGAAGCTGCGCAAGGACCTCAAGCTCCCCGACCTGGACAAGCACGCGCTGGACGTCCCGTCCCCGGGCGGGACCGTGGGCAGCTCGCTGATGCAGCTCGGCGAGTGGTACGCGGACGTCTTCCGGCTCAGCGCCGACGAGCGCAACTTCCGGATGATGTGCCCCGACGAGGTGGCGTCGAACCGCCTCGGCGCGGTGTTCGAGGCGACCGACCATGCGTGGGAGTGGCCGCTCAACCCGGAGATCGACACGGGCCACAGCCCCGACGGTCGCATCATGGAGGTGCTCTCCGAGCACAACTGCCAGGGCTGGCTCCAGGGCTATGTCCTGACCGGCCGCCACGGCGTGTTCCCCTGCTACGAGGCGTTCATCCCGATCATCGACGGGATGGTCAACCAGTACTCGAAGTTCCTGAAGATGTCGAAGGAGGAGGCCCCGTGGCGCGAGCCGCCGGCCGGGCTCAACTTCCTGCTCACGTCGGTGGGGTGGCGCCAGGACCACAACGGCTACTCGCACCAGATGCCGGGCTTCATCAACTCCATGCTCAACCGCAAGGAGGACACGGCGCGCGTGTACCTCCCGCCGGACGCGAACACGCTGCTGGCGACGATGGAGAGGGTGCACCAGTCCACGCGCACGATCAACCTCGTGATCGCGTCGAAGCACCCGCTTCCGCAGTGGCTGTCGATGGACGAGGCGCGCGAGCACGTGGAGAAGGGCGCCACGATCTGGGAGTGGGCGAGCAGTGAGATCGGCGACCCGGACATCGTGCTCGCGGGCTGCGGGACGATTCCCGTGCACGAGCTGCTCGCGGCGGCCGACCTGCTGGCCGAGCACGTGCCGGAGCTGCGCGTGCGGTTCGTCGGCGTCACCGACCTGTTCACGCTCGCGCGGCCGGAGGCGCACCCGCACGGGATGGACGAGGCGGCCTTCGCCGAGCTCTACACCGAGGACAAGCCCGTGTTGTTCAACTTCCACGGCTACGCCTCGGCGGTCCACCAGCTGATCCACCGCCGGCCGGCCCAGGAGCGCTTCAGCGTTCGCGGCTACGCGGAGGAGGGCACCACGACGACGCCGTTCGAGCTGCTCGCGATGAACGGCGTCGATCGCTTCCAGCTCGCGATCGACGCGCTCCTGCGCGTCGATGTCGAGGCCTCGGAGGCCGTGCGCGGCATGTCCGGGGCGTTCGCCACCCGGACGCTGGAGAAGGCGCAGGAGACGATCACGGCGTTGATGAAGAAGCGCGAGGAGCTTCGCGCGTACGTGGTGGAAGAGGGCAACGACCCGCCCGAGATCACCGAGTGGACGTGGCGGGGCGGCGGTCCCGGCGCCTGAGCGCTTGGCACGCAGCGTCTACGTAACCGCGCTCGAGCCCCAGAGTGGCAAGTCGATCGTCGCTCTGGGGCTCGTGGAGATGTTCTCGGCGCGGTCCGGGCAGGTCGGCTTCTTCCGGCCGATCGTGCCCTCGGCTCCCGAGACCGATCTCCAGATCGAGCTGATGCGCGAGCGCTATGGCGTCGAGGCCGAGCAGGGCCTCTCCGACGCCGAGGCCCAATCGATGATCGCCGGGGGCTCGTCGGGCGACGTGGAGAAGCGTGTCGTGGAGGCCTTCCGGGGGCTGGCGGACCGCTGCGAGGTCGTGGTCTGCGAGGGCACGGACTTCGCCGGTTCCGCTCCCGGGCTCGACTTCGACCTGAACGCCCGGCTGGCCAACGCGCTCGGCTCCCCGGTTCTCGCGGTGGTGAAGGCGACATCCGCGAGCGAGGCCGCGCCGGCCGTGCAGGTGGCGCGAGAGGCTCTTGCCGCCAGGGGCTGCGAGCTCTTCGGGCTGATCGTGAGCCGGGTGCCGCCGGCGGCGACCGCCGAGGTGGCGGGCGCTTTGAAGCCCGAGGACGGCGAGCCGCCGGTGTACGTGCTGGCCGAGCATCCCGAGCTGGCGATCCCGAGCGTGGGAGATGTCGCCGCGGAGCTCGGAGCGGAGACCCTGTTCGATCCAGGCGACGGGATGCAGCGCGAGGTTCGCGACGTACGCATAGCGGCCATGAGCGTGGAGCACTTCCTCGCCGACCTCGTGGACGGCACGCTGGTGATCGTGCCCGGTGACCGCGCCGACATCCTGGCGGCCTGTCTCGCCGCGGCCGGCGCCCCGGACGTCCCCGCGGTGGCCGGCATCCTGCTCACCGCCGGGTACGAGCCCGGCCCGACGGTCGGCAAGCTCCTGGAGGCGGCGCCGTTCCCCGTGCTGGCGGTTCCCGATCGGACGTATGCCGTGGCCGCCCGGGTCCACGCGGTCAAGCCGCTGCTGGCGCCCGGCGACGAGCGCAAGATCGCCAGTGCCCTGGGCGCCTTCAGCGCGGGCGTGGACCCGCTCGAGCTGGACGATCGGATGGCCCTCGAGCGCCCCGCCCGGATGACGCCGGTGATGTTCGAGTACGAGTTGATCGAGCGCGCCAAGGAAAACCGGCAGCACATCGTGCTGCCCGAGGGCGACGACGATCGGGTGCTGGCGGCCGGCGACATCCTGCTGCGCCGCGGCGTGGTCGAGCTCACGATCCTCGGCGACCCGGAGCGGGTGGCGGCGCGGGCCGGGCAGCTCGGCCTGGACCTCGGCGGTGCGAATCTCGTGGATCCGCTGGAGTCGCCCCTGCGGCAGGGCTTCGCCGACAGCTACTACGAGCTGCGCAAGCACAAGGGGGTCACCGAGGAGCTGGCGCTCGAGACGGTCGGCGACGTGACCTACTTCGGCACGTTGATGGTTCTCGCGGGCGAGGCCGACGGCATGGTCTCGGGCGCCGCGCACACCACCGGCGAGACGATCCGCCCCGCGTTCGAGGTGATCAAGGCGCGCAAGGGCGTGGGGGTCGTGTCGAGCGTGTTCCTTATGTGCCTGCCCGATCGGGTGCTGGTGTACGGCGACTGCGCCGTGAATCCGAAGCCGGACGTCGAGCAGCTGGCGGACATCGCGATCAGCTCGGCGGAGACCGCATTCTCCTTCGGCGTCGAGCCGCGCATCGCGATGCTGTCCTACTCGACCGGCGAGTCGGGGAAGGGCGAGGACGTGGATGCGGTGCGCGGGGCCACCGAGCTCGTGCGTGAGCGGCGTTCCGACCTGAAGGTGGAAGGGCCGATCCAGTACGACGCCGCCATCGACCCCGGCGTGGCCGAGAAGAAGCTGCCGGGCAGCGAGGTCGCCGGCCGGGCGACGGTGTTCATCTTCCCGGACCTCGAGACCGGCAACATCGCCTACAAGGCCGTCCAGCGCTCCTCAGGCGCCGTAGCCATCGGGCCGGTGCTGCAGGGGCTGAACAACCCGGTGAACGACCTCAGCCGCGGCTGCCTCGTGCCGGACGTCGTCAGCACGGTCGTGATCACGGCGATCCAGGCGCAGGAGGTCTCCGGACGGAGCACCTCGCGGCTGCGTGAGAAACTGCCCACGGGCTGAACGAAGAAGGGAGCAAAAGCATGGCTCATCAAGTCCCACCCGAGGTGCTCGACTACCTCGCCTCTCAGCAGACGCTGACCCTGGCGACGAGCGGGAGCGATGGCCCTTGGGCCGCCACTCTCATCTATGTCAACGACGGTCCGGTCGTCTACTTCTGGACGCGGCCCGGCTCGAACACCGCGCGTCACATCGACGAGAACCCGGTCGCGGCGTTCGCGGTCGACGAGTACACCGAGGACTGGCGCCAGACCAAGGGCGTCCAGGCCCGCGGCAGCTGCCGGGCCGTGCAGGGCGAGGAGATCGGGCGCGCGGCCGACCTGTTCGGCCAGAAGTACCCCAAGCTGCGCCCCGGGTCCACGAGCGCGGTCGTGTTCTTCCGCCTGGAGCCCGACTCACTCGAGTTCATCGACAACTCGCGTGGCGTCGAGGAAAGCGACGAGTTCGGCGCCGACTACCGGCGCCAGTCGGTCCTCGACATGCCGGCGATCGAGGAGTGACCGTTGACGGGCGCGTTTCCGATGGGCGAGTATGCGTTGATGCCGAGCACACGAATGGGCTAGGCCGATGACCGCGGTGGAGGAGGCTCGTTCACATTTCGAGGCGGGGGCGTTCGGCAAGGCTCGCGAGGCGGCCATCGGGGGCCTCGAGGGCGCGCCCGACGACGTGGAGCTGCTGAGGCTGGCCGGGCGAGCCGGGGTCGAGGTCGGCTCCGACGACGCGGTCGATCGGCTGCGAAGGATCAGCGAGCTGCAGCCAGAATCGGCCGAGGCGTGGCGCGACCTGGCCGACGCGCTGGCCGCCGAGGGGCGCACCGAGGAGGCGAAGCGAGGCCTTCCGCAAGGTGCTCGAGATCGAGCCCGAGGACGAGGTCGCGCTCACCGCGCTCGGCCACACGGCGTTCCAGGAAGGCAAGGGCGATGACGCCGTCTCGATGCTCGAGCAGGTGGCCGGCCGCGCGGCCGGCGCCTCGACCGCCGCGATCTCCCTGGTCGACATGTACCGCACCCTGGGCCAGCCGGCAGAGGCGCTGGCCGCGGCGCGCCGGGTCGCCGAGGCGGACCCCGAGAACGCGCTCGCCCTGCTCGACGTGGCCGAGCTGGCGGTCGAGACGGGCGACCTCGACGAGGCGGCCGATGCCTTCGCGCGCCTTCGGGAGGTCCTCGAGCTCCCGGACGGCCAGGTCGCGGCGCTGCAGGGCGCGATCAAGGTGGAACTGGCGCGCGGGCAGCCCGAGCGGGCTCTCGAGTTGGCCCGCCAGGCGAGTGCGATCGACAGCGTGGGCCGGACGGCCGGCGTGCTCGCCCACCTCGAGGCGGAGCTGGATGCGGGCGAAACCCCGGACGAGGCGATCGCCCGCGGGGCGACGACCGTGTTCATCCTGGCCCAGGAGGTCCCGCCGAGCGCCGCCGAGGTGGACGCGCTGCTCGACGCCACGCTCGCGGACCTGCGCCGCGCGCTGCTGGGCGAGGTCGATCAGGCGGAGGCGGAAGGCCGTGGCTGAGGTGGCCGCCCCGAGCCGGGCCGCGTCCGCCGACTGGCGCCGGTGCCCGGCGTGCGAGGCGTTCGTCTACCACAAGCGCCTCAAGCGCAACCTGCACGTCTGCCCCGAGTGCAACCACCACTTCCGCCTGCGTCTCCGCGATCGCGTCGCCCAGCTCGTCGACGAGGAGAGCTTCGAGGAGCTGTCCGGCGACCTGGAGCCGATCGACGCGCTCTCGTTCGTGGACACCAAGCCCTACGCCGAGCGGATCGTGGCGGCCCAGAAGAAGTCCGTCCGCGAAGTCGGGGGCGCTGTACGGGACGGCCACGATCGACGGTCGCCCGCTCGTGATCGCGGGCATCGACTTCGGCTTCATCGGCGGCAGCATGGGCGGGGCGGTCGGCGAGTCGATCACCCGTGCCGCGGAGCTGGCGCTCGAGCGGCGCATCCCTCTGCTCGTGATCTCGGCGTCCGGCGGGGCGCGCATGCAGGAGGGTTGCGTCTCGCTGATGCAGATGGCGAAGACGAGCCAGGCGATCGGGCGCCTGAAGGAGGAGGGCATCCTCTACGCCTCGCTTCTCACCGATCCGACCTACGGCGGCGTGAGCGCCTCGTTCGCCACGCTCGGCGACGTGCTGATCGCGGAGCCGGAAGCCCATATCGGCTTCGCGGGCCCGTCCGTGATCGAGCAGACGATCCGCCAGACGCTCCCGGACGGCTTCCAGACGTCCGGCTTCTTGATGGAGCACGGGATGCTCGATCTCGTCGAGACGCGCGAGAACCTGCAGCGCACCATCCGCAACCTCGTCGACCTGCACACCCTGATCGAGGACACCAGGGCGGGCGGGCGCGAATCGCTCGTCGCCAGGCTCCCGGCGGCCGAGGGCGAGGAGCCCGTCGAGGAGGCCGAGGTGCTCGTGACCCGCGACCCCTGGGACGTCGTTCAGCTCGCGCGCAACCTCGAGCGACCGCACACGCTCGAATACGTCGGATTCGTCTTCGACGACTTCGTCGAGCTGCACGGGGACCGCACCTTCCGGGAGGACCCGGCCATCGTCGCCGGATTGGCGCGGCTGGGTGACCTGGTGGTGATGCTGATCGGGCACCAGAAGGGCAGCACGACCGGGGAGATGATGGAGCG
Source organism: uncultured Actinomycetes bacterium (assembly GCA_963842605.1). Lineage (GTDB taxonomy): Bacteria > Actinomycetota > Thermoleophilia > Solirubrobacterales > Solirubrobacteraceae > AC-38. Next base: position 2,903 of record CAWJGV010000011.1, on the reverse strand, counting down.
CAACTTCGGGATGCCCGAGCCCGACGGCTACCGCAAGGGAATGCGCCTGATGCGCTATGCCGAGAAGTTCGGCATTCCGATCGTCACGCTCGTGGACACCGCGGGCGCCTACCCCGGAATCGGCGCCGAGGAGCGCGGCCAGTCCAACGCGATCGCCGAGTCCATCATGCTCCAGTCGCGGCTGCCCGTGCCCACGGTGACGATCGTGACGGGCGAGGGGGGCAGTGGCGGCGCCCTCGCCCTGGCCGCGAGCGACAAGGTGCTGATGCTCGAGAACTCCTACTACTCGGTCATCAGCCCCGAGGGCTGCGCCACGATCCTGTTCAAGGACGCCGCCCTCGCGCCGAGGGCCGCCGCGGCGCTGCGCATCACCGCCCCCGACCTGCTGCGGCTCGAGGTGATGGACGCGGTGGTGCCGGAGCCGCCCGACGGCGCCCACACCGACCACAACACCACCGCCGCCAACGTCAAGCGGGCGCTCGTCGACAGCCTGCGAGAGCTGCTGCCGCTGGCACCCGAGGAGCTGCTCCAGAGGCGCTACGACCGCTTCCGGAAGTTCGGTGCTCCAGGCCGGCAGCCGGTACTTCCGCCGATCCTCGAGGAGGGCAAATGACCGATGACAAGAAGATGATCGAGTCGACGTGGGCCGAGGCGCGGGACCTCGTACGGCGGCTCGAGGGGACCAGCGTCCAGCGGTTCGCGGTCAAAGCGGGCGACTACGAGATCGAGATCGAGCGCGGTGGCGTGCCGCGCCGGCGCCGGCGAGGCCGACGGTGAAGCGCCGGCCATCACCGGCCATCTGGCTCCGGGCGCTGCCGGCCTGGGCGTGGCGCCGGGCGCGCGCGGCGCCTCGGGCGCGTTCGCGGCGATCGGCGCCGACGAGGTGCCGGACAACCGGGTGCCCGTGCTCTCCCCCCTGGTGGGGACCTTCTACCGCGCGGGCCAGCCCGGGGCGAAGGCGTTCGCCGAGGAGGGCGACGTCGTCGAGATCGGACAGACGGTCTGCATCGTCGAGGCGATGAAGCTCATGAACGAGGTGGGCGCCGGCGACGCCGGCAAGGTCGTGGAGATCTGCGTGGAGAACGGCGAGCCGGTGGAGTTCGAGCAGGTGCTCATGTATCTCGAGCCCGGCGAGTAGTGCGGTGTTCGAGAAGGTTCTGATCGCCAACCGGGGCGAGATCGCCCTCCGCGTCGCGCGCGCCTGCCGCGAGCTCGGGGTCAAGTCGGTGGCGGTCTACTCCACCGCCGACGCGGAGTCCGCGGTCGTCAAGTTCGCCGACGAGGCGGTCTGCATCGGCCCGCCGGCCGTCGGCAAGAGCTACCTCCACATCCCGAACATCATCGGGGCCGCCCAGAAGACCGGCGCGGACGGAATTCACCCCGGATACGGCTTTTTGTCCGAGGATCCGTTCTTCGCGGAGATCTGCGCCGACAACGACATCACCTTCATCGGGCCCAGGCCCGAGGTGATGGAGAGGGTCGGCGACAAGGCGATCGCACGCGACCTGATGTCGAAGGCCGGCCTGCCGCTCCTCCCGGGGACGATCGAGCCGGTCAAGACCCCGGAGGAGGCGCAGGAGATCGCCGACGACATCGGCTATCCGGTGATCATCAAGGCGGTGGCCGGGGGCGGCGGCCGCGGCATGAACGTCGTGCGCAAGCCGGAGGACCTCAAGCGCCTCTACCAGACCACGCGCGCCACAGCCCAGGCGATCTTCAAGGACAGCGCCGTGTACATCGAGCGCTATCTGGACGCTCCCCGCCACACCGAGGTGCAGCTGGTCTGCGACGGGGATGGCAACGGCGTCTACTTCTTCGAACGCGACTGCTCGGTGCAGCGCCGCCACCAGAAGCTGATCGAGGAGGCGCCCTCGATCCACCTGTCGGATGAGCAGCGCAAGGACATCGGCGAGCGTGCCGTGAAGGGCGCGCTCTCGGTCGGCTACACCGGCGCCGGGACGATGGAGTTCCTGCTCGACGACGACGGCAACCTGAGCTTCATGGAGATGAACGCCCGCATTCAGGTCGAGCACCCGGTTTCGGAGATGGTCACCAGCGTCGACCTGATCCAGGAGCAGATCCGGGTCGGGTCGGGAGAGTCGCTCTCGGTCTCGCAGGACGACGTGGTCCTGCGGGGCCACTCGATCGAGTGCCGAGTCAACGCCGAGGACCCCGACCGGGACTTCGCACCCGCGGCCGGCCGGCTCGACACCTACGTGGCCCCGGGAGGTCCCTGGACCCGGGTCGACTCGCACTGCTACCCCGGCTGGACCATCGCTCCCTACTACGACTCCCTGATCGCCAAGCTGATCGTCTGGGCGCCGGACCGGCCGGCGGCGATCGAACGCATGACCCGCGCCCTCCAGGAGTTTCAGATCGAGGGACGCGGCGTGAAGACCACGATCCCGTTCCATCTGAGCGTTTTCGCCAACGAGCAGTTCCGCTCGGGCGACGTCTCCACGGACTTCCTGGAGCACTTCATGGCCGAGGAGCCCGCGGCCGCGTGAGGCCCCGAAATCGGCGGTTGACTCCCGGCCCCGGCATGGCGTAGCTTGATCTCGTGCGGACCCTGAAGGTGAGCTCTGGCCCCAGCGCAGGACAGTCGGTGGAGGTCGAGCAGGAGGTCGTCATCGGACGCGAGAACGCGGACCTGACGATCTCGGACCCGGAGATCTCACGTCGCCACGCCCTGGTTCGGCCCATCCCGCGCGGCATCGAGGTCGAGGACCTGGGCTCCATGAACGGGACCTACGTCAACGGCAAGCGCATCGGTGAAATCGTCGAGCTCACGATCGGCGGAACCGTTCGCGTCGGGAACTCCGATATCCAGGTCGAGCTCGAGCTGCTGGAACAGACGAAGGTGCGGGGGATCGTCCCGGATGTCGATGTGACCAAGGCGCGGG
>CAWJGV010000010.1:0-188817 GCA_963842605.1 uncultured Actinomycetes bacterium | reverse complement strand
ACGAGATCTCGAGTCCTATTACAACGGGATCAACGTCGTCGGGTTGATGCAGCTGCTCCAGCATCTCGGAACGTCAACGGATGCCGGCGACCGTCGTGGCCAGCCTTCGAAGACCTGATCGCCGTCGTGCGAATGGCCGCGACCGTAGCGCTGCAGCGAGCGTACGACGTCGGCGCTGACGACGAAGTCGTCTGGCCGGCGTCGACCCTCGGTGAGCTCGAGCTTCTGGCCGGCGAGACGGAGCGGGCGATCGAGCTCTACATGGAGGCCGTGTCCAGCCCGGCGCGACGCTCTTCCAGCTCGAGTCGATGCTCGCGCGGCTGGGGCTCTACGCTGCGCTCGGCCTTCGTGCGACTCGGCGGCGGCGGTGGGCAGGGCACTCGAGCAGATGCGAAAGCGTGTCGCCCAGCCCGCCCCGCGTCACGCCAATGTGGTCGTCTGCAGCGGCCACATGATCGACGCCCGACCGCCGGAGCGCGTTCCTCCGGAGCTGGAAGGTGCGGTCCGGACGCGCATGCGTCAGGAGCTCGAGGCTGCGGGCGCGGGGCCGGGTACGCTCGCAATCGGCGGCGGCGCGCGGGGCGCCGACCTGATCTTCGGCGAACTGGCGATCGAATTGGGACAGTCTGCGCGTGCTGCTGGCGCTACCGCAGCCCGACCTGCTGGCGCAGTCCGTAGACCTTCCCGGCGACGCGGGTGGAGTCGGTGGAGCGGTTCCACCTGGTCAGGAGCACGCAGAGGTGGCGATCCAGTCCGAGCGGCTCGGCGATCCGCCGGCCGGAATGGACGCCTTCTCCCGTACGAACTTGTGGATCCTCGACACGGCACGGGTGGAGGCAGCCGGTCGAGGCTTCTCCACGATCCTGGTCTGGGATGAGCAACCGAGCGGTGACGGGCCGGGCGGAACGTCAGACTTCGCGGAGAAGGCCGAGCAGATGAGCAAGCGGTTCGCGATCGTAAATCCGATGAAGCTGGAGGCGTGAGATGACGGTGGCTGACAAGCTCGCGCGTCAAGGGCCGCGCAAGTTGCTTGCCCTCGACGGCGGCGGTATCCGCGGACTGATCACGATCGAGGTCCTTGCCGAGCTGGAACGTGTGCTCCGGGAGGAGTCCGACGCCGGCGAGGAGTTCGTGCTCGCCGATTACTTCGACTATGTCGCCGGTACGAGCACCGGCGCGGTCATCGCGACGTGCCTCTCGGTCGGGATATCCACGTCGGCCAGATCCGCGACTTCTACGTCGAGAACGCGGCCGACATGTTCGACAAGGCGCGTCTGCTCGACCGTTTTCGGTTCAAGTACGAGGACGATCGCCTGGCCGCGCGGCTGCGACGGGAGCTCGGGGAGGAGACGACCCTCGGCAGCGATCGGCTCCGGACGCTACTGCTGATCGTGATGCGGAACGCGGCGACCAACTCGCGTGGCCCCTCTCCAACAATCCGGGTGCGCTCTACAACCGCCCCGAGCGGGAGTACCGGAACCTCGACATCCCGCTCTGGCAGCTCGTCCGCGCGAGCACCGCCGCGCCCACGTTCTTCCCGCCCGAGGTGATCGACATCGGTGGCGGAAAGTCGTTCGTCTTCGTCGACGGCGGCGTCACGATGTTCAACAACCCGGCCTTCCAGCTCTTCCTGATGGCGACGCTCGAGCCCTACAGGCTCGGCTGGGCGACCGGTGAGGAGCAGATGCTCCTCGTTTCGATCGGCACCGGCACCAACCCGCGGGCGAACGAAACCTGCCAGCCTGTGGTGAGATGAACCTGCTCTACAACGCCGGCTCGATTCCCGCGGCGCTGATGGGGGCGGCGCTGAACGAGCAGGACCTGCTCTGCCGCGTCTTCGGCCGCCGGCTCGTGGGCGATCTGCTCGACCGCGAGGTCGGGAACCTCGCGATCACGCGCGGCCCTGTCGAGCCAAGGCTCTTCACCTACCTCCGCTACAACGCCGAGCTTTCACGGGCGGGCCTCGACCTCCTCGGCCTGTCCGATGTCGACCCGAACGACGTACAACGGCTGGACTCCATCGAGCACGTCGCCGAGCTCCAACAGGTCGGGCGGGCAGTCGCGGAGAAGGTCGTGCGCGAGCACTTCGGCGCCTTCCCTGTGTAACAGCCTGTGAGCGCCGGACGGGGGACTCCGAAACGAACGGAGCGTGTCTAGGTTCGACGGGCCGTCTCACAGGAGGTCTCCCTTGTCGATTACGCAGAACGGTCTCCTCGACCTGGCGAGCGCCGAGCTCGACGACCTTTTTCGGCGAAGTACCGCCGGTGAGATTCCGGACGGCGATGCCGACGGCAAGGTGCTCGTCGGATCCGACAATGACGATGTCTCCGACCACGTTGCCTGGGTCGCAAAGACGCTGGCCTGAAAGCGGCGGCTGGACCCGCGAGAAGGGCGACCTCAAGAACAAGATTCTCCCCCTCGGGATCAAGGCCGTACGCGCCAAGGTGTACAAGCAGGCGAGCTGGTTCGACGGGAACGAGACGATCGTCCTCGACTACTCGAAGACGTCCTTCTTCGCGCGGAAGGTGCGTGACGAGATCCGCGAGGTGGCTCCGGGCCTCTACGTCGGACTCGTGTACTGGAAGAAGGACAAGGTGCTCCACTTCTCGCTCGACTTCGTCGTGACCCACGGGCGGCCGCGATGCCCTACCAGCGCTCCCTGACGATCGTCGCACCGGTACGGGAGGGCGCCAAGGTGAGCGTCGAACGCCTCCTCGAGAGCATGGGCGACGGCGTCGCGAACGGGTCGGTGATCGACTTCGGCGCCCTCGACGGCGTCCACTTCGCGCGGCTGATGATGGTGCCGGCGGACGCCGACCCGTCCGGCGCTCGGCTGCCCGCGAGCGTGATCCTACTCAGCGATTTCGACGTCACGCTGGACTTCCACCTCGAGCAGTTGGTGGAGACCGCGGGCGCGGGCATCAACCGGATCTTCGGGCCTTGCGAGGGCTACCCGGCGGGGCAGCCGACCCCCCGCGAGCGCCTCGACTCCTCCGCCACCACGTCGTCAGGGAGGCGGCGACCTACGTAAACACGAGGGGTCGCACGCGGCGCCCGATCCGCCAGAATCGACGTGCGGATCGATCGGCGGCGCTTCGATGGCCGCGCCCGAACCGCTCGCGTCCCGGACGACGTCCGCGACGAGGTGCGCGATCTCGTCGAGCATGACCCGGAGCTCGCCTGGGCGCTCGAGCCGGCGGAGCGCCCGACTCTCGTCGCCCGTGCAGGGGACAAGGTGCATCTCGTGGCCGTCCCACTTATAGACCTGCCCCTTCTGCCGATTCTGCTTCTCGTGGCGCCGTTCTGGGCGGTGCTCCTTCGCATCCACAAGAAGCGCGACGCGGCGCCGAATGTGAAACCGACCGAGGAGCGTGTCCAGATGCTCGCGGCGCTCGAGGACCATGTCGTCCAAAACCCGTTCACGGCGATCGGGCAGGTCAAGCCCGGGCGCTTCCGGCTCTGGACGCTGATCGTCATCCTCTTCTACCTCAACTATGCGACGCGGCACTTCTTCGGCCGCGGCGACCTCGACCGGGAGTGAAGAACGGCGACGCCACTTCGCCCGCTGGGTCTTCATGGGCCAGCGGCGTCGCCGCAACCGACCAGCAGCCTCGAGAGCTACATGGACGACTTCATCGACGAGGTCGGCCTGGGGGCTGAACCGTGTCTTCAGCAACGGTGTCGGCTACCCGCGGACGAGTTGGCTCGTCCACGGCGGCGCCCGGGACGGCTGCGCGTCGAGGACTACCTTCGGACGCGTCGGTGCCGACGCGCGTCTGGTGTTCGGCGACCGACCGGTTGACTGCGCTGAACATCCAGCAGAACGAGCGCATCCGTGCCGGCCTGCGCGACGGCGACGCGACGAAGTGGGTCCAGTCGCTGTGGCGGTGCGCGACGTGCAGGGCCTGCTTCGCTCGCGGGTACGGCGACCTGAAAGCGGCCGCCTTCCTGCTGCTCGGGATCGAGAACGCGGCTTCTGCCCGGCGCTGGCTGTCGGACACGGCCGTCGGGCTCACGAGCTCCGACACGCGACCGGACGACCGCGCGCTCAACCTCGCCTTCACGAGCTCCGGTCTAGCGCGGCTCGGGCTGCCGGAGGAGACGGTGCTGACGATGTTCTCGAACGAGTTCGTCGCCGGAATGACCACGGCGCACCGCTCGCGCATTCTGGGCGACCTCAACGAGAACGCTCCCGCCCGTTGGGAGTGGGGAGCCCAGCGGGCCCGCGGATCGACGTTGCGCTGCTCATCTACGCGCGGGACGATGCGGTTCTGCAGCGGCTCGAGGCGGAGCAGATTCGGGGGCTCGCGCGGGAGCTCACCCTGCGTCGCCTGGGGACATCGGATCTCGACGAGTTCGAGCCGTTCGGATTCCGGGACGGGATCTCGCAGCCGTTCGTCGAGGGTCTCTCGAAGACGGGCCCGGCGGAGACGACCGTGCGAGCCGGGAGACTCCTCGGCTACCCGAACGAATACGACCTGTACACAGGTCGGCCTGCTCGATCCAGGCTGACCCGGCCACGAACAGCTGCCCCGCGACCCGGAGGGCTCCGGGCGCCCCGACCTCGGGCGCAACGGCAGCTACCTCGTCCTCCGCCAGTTGCGGCAAGACGTCTTCCCGGATTCTGGCGTTTCGTCGACGGCGTCACCCGACGTCCCGACGGCACGAGCCATCCCGAGGCGCGGCTTCGGGTGGCCTCGAATGGTCGGCCGCTGGCCCAGCGGCGCGCCGCTGACGCTCCACGCCCGAAGCCGACGACCCGAGCCTCGGGACCGCGAACGATTTCGGCTATCACGAGCTCGATCCGCGCGGAGCCCGCTGCCCGGTCGGCTCGCACATCCAGCGCTCCCACCCGCGCGATTCCCTCGATCCCAGGCCGGGGAGCAGCGACTACCTGGCGATCAACCGCCGCCGCCGCATCCTGCGACGAGGGCGCGGATGGAACGTCACTGACAATCGAGGAGGCCGTCGCCGGCGGCGACACCACAGAGCGCGGTCTGAACTTCATCTGCCTGAACGCGAACATCCAGCGTCAGTTCGAGTTCATCAGCCACACCTGGCTCAACAACCCGAAGTTCGGTGGCCTTTACGACGACGCGGATCCCGTCGCCGCGCCTTCGACGCCTGCCGGGGCCACGTTCACGATCCCGACCGACGGCGTTCGTGAGCGCGTGACGGGAATACCACGCTTCGTCTCGGTGCAGGGTGGGGGCATACTCTTCCTGCCCGGCCTCGCGGCTGTGCGCTATCTGGCGGGGATGGGCAGCGAGCGCGGGACTCCTCGGTCGCCCGTCGGCTCGTCGTGGTAGACGCCGTTCATCTGCTGCCGTAGCTGCGCGAGCTCGTAGTACATGCGCTTCCCGCGTCCTGTTCTGGTTGCCGAGGGGGCGGTGCTCGGCGATCGAGTGCCACGGGTTGTAGGAGAGCACCCGCGCCGAAGTCGAGCTGCTCGGTGAGTCGAACGTCTACCGGGGATCCGGAGCACGGCAGCCGGGACGCGCGGCGACAGCTTCGTCGGCCACAGGACAGCGTTGTTCTCGAGCGGCATCAGGAACGGGTCGGTCTGGAGTTGCAGCCGGATCTCGAACTCGACGTCCTCTTCCGCGAGCGTTGCGACCATCGCGTCCCGAAGGTAGTTGTCGGGCGGGCGGCGCGGCAGCCGCGGCACGTGTGTTCGCTCCTTGCGCCGCGTGGCGAAGGAGTACTGCGTTGCCTGCCCTTTCGCCGAGCAGATAGGGACGCAGCTGAAATAGTCCCCCTCCAGCGGGCTCGACTGCGTCTTCGTCTCCAGAGCAGCTGCATGATCGAGTCGGACATGTCAGTCGTGCAGATTCATGAAGTAGAACGGCGACGCGTTCTTCAGGCTCCAGAGCTGGAGCTGCGTGTTGGAGCGAGTGTCTGGAGTTACAAATGTCGGCGTCGAGACGCCCAGCAGATCCTGGGTGAAGCGCTCGTCATCGAGGAGCTTCGGCCAGGCACCCCAAGGAGTTTGATGCTCATGCTCATGAACCCAACGTCGTCGATATCGGGGGTGACGTACGGTCCCGGCCCGGAGAAGCAGACCCAGGCGCGATAGGTGTGCGGCTCCGCGAAGATGCCGCGCGAGGTGCTCCGGCAGGTCGGTCACGGACAGTGAGCTCGGCCCGCACGATGCCGTGGGTCTTGGTGTTGCCACCGCGCTCGACGTAGCCGGGCTTCCACGGCCGCGGAGCTGCGCCGTGAAGGTATCGATGATCTCCTGGACGTCTCGCTCTTCGTTCGGCTGGAGGCGCTCCTCGGCAAGTACGAGGCTTTCGTCCCGCTGCGTTTCTGCGCTTCCCAGTTGATCAGCTTCGTCGTCAGCGACGTGAGCGGGCCGCGGAAGAGCGCGTCGAACAGCCGCCGGAAGAACGGGTCGAGACGGCGTTCGACATGGAGGAGGAACAGAAGCACCGCTGCGACCCAGTCGAGCACCCGGCTGCCCGTGTCGGCCGGCGGCAGCCCGAAGCCGGGCCCGCGGCGCGCTCGCTCCTCCGAAGGCGGACGTCGGTTGCCTGCATACGCCGAGCCTGCCACGGAAGCGTCGCCGCGCGAGTTCATGCGGCGGGCGCATTTGAACCTCGATCGGGCGCGTACTACGATCGCCTGGTGCTCAGCTCTCGCATCCCGGGCGGCGAGACGAACGGCCGTCTCGGTGACGCAGCCCGGGTTCTTCTTGCCTCGATTCGCATCTTCAACGGCATGATGGGCCTCATCGCACCGCAGGGCCGCACGTCGAATCGGGACACCGGAAGGAGCGCCGCTGTATCCATGGCGGATGTTCCAGCATCCGCACCATTTTCATCGGCGCCGCGCTGCTGTCGCGCGACCAGGCGCAGCGCGACCGCGCCGTCCGCCTCGCGCTCCCGATCCACGCGATCGATACCGCCTGCCGCCGCGCTCGGGGGCCTTCGCGGTGAGACGTCGCGCCGCACGTCGCTCATGCTCGCCGCGATACTCGGGAACGAACGCGGTCCTCGCCCTGCTGGCGAGGCGGACGCTCGGCGATCAGCCGGGGCGGTGAAGTGCCCTGCGTGGCGGCGTCAAGCTGCGCCGGGGTCAGGCACGGCCCGCAGGAGTGGCGGCCGCCGTCGCTGACGGTGTTCCGGTCGCCTTCAGGGCGCGAATGGATTCGCGACACCCTCGAGTGCCGGCGCCAGCTCGGGGAAGTGGCGAAGCGAGGACGTGCGCGTCGTGCTCTCCTCCACCAAGTCAACCCGGCCTGCGTGTAGATCTCCGGGCGGTGAGGTCAGTGGTGAAGAAACGGTCGCTTTCGATCCGCCGCGATGCCATCAGGATGAAGACGCGGAAGGCGGTGTAACTGAACCCGAAGCCCGTCGGTTTGGGCTCCGCGTACATCCCGATCATCACGTCGACGTCTTCGACGTTGCCGTAGATCCGCTCCAGCTCCCTGGCCCAAACGGGGTTGTCCGTCATCTCGTCGAACGTCGCGGCGGGCTTCAGGTGGAAGAGTCGCCGGAAGTCGTTGTAACGTGGCACGCCGCGCTCGCGGAGCCTCAGGATGTCGATCGCGGCAAGGTCGATGTGGTCGCCTCCCGGCCGATGGAAGTCCTGGAGGAACCGCGGGTAGTTGTGCAGGGTGATCGCGCCCGGATGGAGTCGGCCGAACAGGACGAACAGGTCGGTCATCGACGTCTCGCCGACCCGGTTTCGCACCTCGAGCGCCCCCAGCTCCGGCAGCTCGCGCTCCTGCAGTATGGAGTCGTCCGCGAGCGAGCGGAGCACGAAATGGTCTGGAATCAGCGGGTACTCGATAAGCCGCCACGAACTCTACCGTCAGCGCGTAGGGGACGCCGTGGTGGTTCGTCGGTGAACCGGGGATGCCGCGGATCACCTCGTTCTTCGTCTTCCGGCCGAACTTCTTGTCGAACCGCTCGCCGAGCAGGCCGTACCAGTTGGCCCGCATCCCGAGCACCGTCGTCGGGTGGGCGATAATCGCGGAGTCCAGGATTCGATCGTGTGAATCTTCGCCATCAGCGCAGCGACGACGGTCTCCTTCTCGTAGAGCTCCTGATCGGACAGCTCCGGATGCTCCTCGTGGATGCGGTCGCAGACGGCGTTGTGTTCGCGCATGAAAAGCAGTGGAGCAGTGCAAGGCCAACCCAGAAATTGCCCGCGACGCCCCTGAAGTCGATACTTGCATCGAGCTCCGGCGGAGGCAGGCCGTCGGCGCCGAGCTTCAGCTTGCCGAGCTCGTGCGTCCGGATCGCGTCTGCAAACTCGGGTGTGCCGTAGATTTGCGAGCCGTCCCACCAGTGCGTGTCGGCGGTGACGAACGTGTTGGGTTTGCCGGCCTCCGGGCTCGGGACAAGGGAGAGTCCGGTCGACCCGCATCGGATTTTGTGGCCAGGGATCGTTGTCATCGAGCGGGATATCCCAGGCAGTCTCGGGGTCATTGTCGCCATGGCTGAACCAGTCGTGGACCTCGAACTGGATCCAGGCACCCGCGAGCAGGTTCAAGGTCGTCGCCGGCTGGAAGGTCTCCCGCGTGAGCAACTCGCGGCTTATCACCCGCGGGTTCGGCTCAGGAGCCTCGGGAGCTCGTCCGGCCAGGTCTGCTCCAGCGGCACGTTCCGCCGAACCGGCTCCCGCTCGAGCCCATCAACGGATCGTCGAGATCGTTGTAGGTCACGTAGATGATTCGTGCGCGCGAGGTGGCGGGCTGGTTGGATGGCATGAACGGGGGCCTGTTGAGCGGCCCCCGCCGTGTCGTGAAGATTCTTCTCCCGCAGGCGGCTACGAGACCGATCGGGACTCGAAGCGCCGAGCGCGGCAGTCTCCGCCGGCCGCGCGACCGATCGACCGCCTCGGCGGCACGCGCGATCAACGAGGCCATCGGCAGGCCCTTCGCTCATTCAGTGCGGACACGACACCCCCGTTCCCGACGGCGCGGGGTGGCGGCGGCGACGGCCCAATCAACACGGCGACGAACGCCGGTCAACTCGGTCGGCTGCGTCGTCGGTCCGAATCTCCATTCGGAGGACGCCCGGTGGTGCCGCTCAGCTGCCCGGCCCGTTCGGCCACTGCGGGCGGGCGGGCTCGGCCTCCCTCGTCGAGACGCAGCTGTTGCAGTGCCTTGCTCGTCGCGGAGAGCTTAGCTTTCATGGGGAGAGGAGTGGTGGTCGTACCACGAACATGAAGTCCGACCGATAGTGGAGCTGTCGGGCTTCCGGGCCGGATTCCTGTCCGTGTGATGTCCACACCGACGTGCGTCGCATCGCCGGCCCGACGGCAGATGCACGCGTGATGGTGGTAGTGGGCAGCACCAGCAAATGGTTTTTTTTTTTTTTTTTTTTTTTTTCTGTCTGGGACCGATTACGTATTGCTAACTCGTGCTAGAAGACGGGATTCCGACCGTACGCGCCCGCTCGACGCGGAGGTTCGCCGAATCCGCCGGCCCACGAAGCGGTGCGAACGTCCGCTCCGGCGGCAGCCAGTCCCGGAGCATTCGTCAGCAGGAACTCCTCGGCGCGGGCGGCCCGTTGCGCTGGGCGACTGAGGTGACGAGCCGCGTGCCACGCACGGGCTCGACCGACACCGACGTGCGCGGACTGAACAGGTCGCCCCGCTGGAGGTAGTCGTAGCGCGCGTAACGCCCGCGTGGCGTCGACGGTGAGCCGCGGCGCGACGGTCCATCTGTCGAACGCGAAGACCTCTCCGACGTTGCGGCTGTTGTCCGCGACCGCCGCCAGCGCCGCCGGGTTGCCCCCCGCGTAGTCCTGCCGGCTGTAGGTCAGGCCGAAGTCGAGCGAATGCGTTGCGCCCGGCCGTGACGGAATACGCGCCGGCGACGTTCCCAGACGAGGAATCGCCCTCACTCATCGCCGCCCGCATCGTCCAGCTCCCGCCGGCCGTTGGCAGGCCAATCGAGAGGTAGGCGACGCCACGCGGCACACGTCGCCGAAGAGGTCGCCAGGGGCGAAGGCCCCGGTCGTCAGGAGATTGACCTCCCAGAGGGATATGTCGCCGAAGAAACTGGTCGCGGCACTTGCGGTCGAGTCAATCGCGCGCCAGAGCGCGGAGCCGGGCCGCATCTCGACGTGCGTCGCCGTCGGCGGTGTCGGTGAACGGAAGGACACTCGACGAATCCTTCAAAATGCTGCGCTTGATGTGGCGAAGCCGCCAGGCTGTTTCGGTGTGCGGATGATCGCTGGAGGCGTCTGCCGTCGTCGATCAGTTGTGCTGGTCCGTCGCAGAGTCAATCCCGGGAGCTCGAATCCCGCAGCCATGATCGGGCGCGCGGCAACCAGCACGACGCCGGTGGTCCCGACTGCTGCGTCGAGCTTCCGAAGCTGGAATGCGTGGACGGAAGGAGACGCCGCGCCGACGCGGATGCGGTCTGGGACAATACGGCAAACCCATTCAAGTGCGCCTGGACGACGTCCTCGCCCATCGGCAGTGGCGGCTCGATGGCGGAATCGCCCCGCCCATCGCTGACGGTCATCGCCATCGTCACGCCGAGTGCGAGACGCGCCACGCCGAGCGGTCCACCGCGGTCGTCGGTGACCGTGCCGGTGATGCTGCCGCGCAGGAGGTCGACGGTTCCCCTCGGGCTGGACTCGGGTTTGCGCGTGTGCGAGCGGACCTGGAGCCGACGCCTTGAGCACCGCGCCGACCGCCGTGACCGCCCGATGAAGCCGTCCATCGCGCCCTCCGTCATCGCGTGACCAGGCTAGGAACCTACACTGAATGTGACGTCGCGCGTCACGAATTTTGCCCAACAGCACGCAGGTCCGTCACTTTGATCGCGAGCCGATGGTCGCTCGCCCTGCTCGAAGCCCGCAAGCGGAATACCCTGGCCGGCCAGAACGGGATGTCCCGCGCTGGGATCGAACTGCGCTCCCATGATGGCCGGATTGAACCGCTGCGGATACGGTCTGGTCGAAATACCGCTCACCGTCCCGCGCCGGCGGGATGCAATCCTGCCTGGGCGTTCTCTGCCTTCCGGCCTGCCGCAACCTGCTGGAGACGTGCATTTGGATGTCGAAGTGCTTCTCTGGTGTGACGGTCTCGTTGTCCGCGGAGCACCACCACCAACTCTTCCGCACGCCGAAAGCGATCATCCGCTGCGGCGTGACTCGTTCTGGCCGATCACGTCCACCGCCTCGACCAGCTCGTCCGCGGTGACCGGCGCTCAACGTCGTGAGCCGGTCCGCGAGTATCACGCTGCTCGTGGTCAGCTCGCCGTTCCAGAAGTCCGGAACCGTCAGCGGCTGCGTCAGCGCCGCCGCTCTCGGCTGCCCCCTTGCGCCCGGGACGATAGGCCGCTCCCGCACGACCACGTAGACGTTGTAGTCGCCGGGGGCGATGGAAAACCCGCGGCTCACCCCTCGCGACGTGCAATCCGTCCGGCTTCAAATCCACCAGGGAAATACCGTCGACCGGATACTCTCCGCGGCCGGTGGCGGCTTCCAGACCGCCGTCTGCCAATCCGTCCAACCCCGGATGCGCCTCCCGCAGCGTTGACCGGGGCACGGCCCGGACGTGGACGAAGGCCGATCCGGGAGAGCGCCTGGCGCGTCAATCACGAGGGTGAACGGAACGAACGTGCCCTGCTGCGCCTTCAGGAAATCGTTGGCCCAGCGACCTGGACGAAGTCGGCGGGGACGCTTGCCGCTGGCTGGCCATGGCCGCGTCCGCCAGGGCGAGGATCGCCTGCCCCTCCAGCCGCTGCCCCTCGACCGGCGTATCCCGCTGTCGGTCGCGACCCGTCCGGCGCCCTGATTGGCGCCCGTGACACTGACCACGCTCAGCGCGAGCACCCATAAGGCCCATCGGGGCCCTGACCGCCCGTGCATCTCGAGTCTTCGAGCGTGTCACGCTCACCTGACTGAACGCGTCAATCATGGGCGACGTGTCCGGGCAAGTCAAAGAAGGCACAGGGCTTCACGACCACCGCGGGCCGGTGATATCATCACCCCGCCCCTGGCCAGGCTGTGGCTGAGACCAAAGCAGGCTCCGCCTCGCTGGAAGATGACGCCCCGCGGGCGCGGGGCAGGCAAACACCGCGGACGCTGAGGTAACGTGCAGGACGACACTCTCGTGATGGTGCTGGCGGGTGGCATAGGCAACACCTCTACCCGCTCACTAAAGAACGGGCCAAACCGGCTGTCTATTTCGGCGGGCCGTTGCCGCCGGTTTCATCGACTTCACGCTCAGCAACTGCATCAACTCGGGCCTCCGCCGGATACTTCATCGCCCTCCAATACAAGTCGCTGTCACTGAGCCGGCACCTCCGGATGGGATGGAGCGTCGTGGCGGACGAGCTCGGCGAGTTCGTCGCAATCCTCGTCCGCAGAAGCGCGTCAGCGAGCACTGGTCACTCGGAACGGCAGACGCCGTGTATCAGAACCTCTACTCAATCCTGCGAGAAGGGCCGCGGCACCTGATCGTGCTCTCGGGCGACCACGTCTACAAGATGGACTACGCGAAGATGCTGCGGTTCCATCGTGAGCGCGGGGCGGGCGCGACGCTCGCCGTCCTCGAGATCGACTCAGAGGAGGCAAGCCGGTTCGGCGTCCTCGAGGTCGACGAGAGGATCAGGCTGACAGGCTTCCTCGAGAAACCCAAGCACCTGGCACCCAGGCAGACGGTCCTTGCGTCGATGGGGATCTATATCTTCGACATGAACGTGCTGGTGCCCACCCTGGAGGCCGACGCGGCGCGATCGACAGACCCACGATTTCGGCAAGGACATCATTCCGGACCTGATCAAAGGTCCCAGTCTCGCGTACCGCTTCTACGACGAGAACGGAGAGGAAGGACGAGAAAGTACTGGCGGCATCGGCACCCTTCGATGCGTACTTCGACGCGAACGTCGATTGCTCCACGTCAATCCGGACTTCAACCTGTCCAATCCCGAGTGGCCCCTCCGAACGGCCCAGGTGCAGGCGCCGCCAGGCGAAGTTCGTGTTCGCCGACGACGGCCGCCGCTACGGCCAGGCGCTCGACTCGATCGTCTCGGCGGGCTGCGTCGGGGCAGCCGTGTCTCGGGAAGCGTGCTGTGTCCGAACATTTCCGCGTGCACAGCTTCTGCGAAGTGGACCAGAGCATCCTGATGCCGGGGTGCCGCGTGGGGCGGCATGCAAAAATCCGGCGGGCAATCATCGATCGCGACGTGTTCATCCCTCGCGGCGCCCGCATCGGCTACAACGCCGACGAAGATCGCAGTCGCCACACCGTCACCGACAGCGGTATCGTCGTGGTGACGACGGAGGATCAGCCGTTTGTAGGAATCCCGGAAGAAGCTTTACGAAACGAAGCTGAGTTCAATCGTTCGCGGCATCATCCGAATTCGGTCGCATGTAGGGGCGGGCCTTCGGTCCGCCGGCTGGGTCCGAAGACCCCGCCCTACAGCAGCTGCAACCACCCCACCTGACACGAAAGAGGTTCGAGTGAAGATTCAATCCGTGCACGGCCACGAGATCCTCGATTCGCGGGAATCCAACTGTCGGTGAAGGACATGGTACTCGACGGCGGCGCGTCCGGCCGCGCCGCTGTGCCGTCCGGCGCGTCGACGGGACAGCGCGAAGCGCTCGAGCTCCGCGACGCAGACAAGAAGCAGTACAAGGCAAGGGCGTGACGAAGGCGATCCCGAACGTCAACGGTGAGATCGCGACGGCGCTCGCCGGTCGCGAGGCCAATCAGCGCGCCGTCGACACGTTCATAATCAGTCCGACGGCACGCCGAACAAGGGCCGTCTCGGCGCCAACGCGTTGCTGGGCGTGTCGATGGCGCTCGCGCGCGTTCGGCGGCCGCCGCGCGCAAGCCGCTCTACGAGCACCTCGCTGCGCTGTACGGGCGCGGACGCTCTCGCTGCCCGCGCCGATGATGAACATCCTGAACGGCGGCGCGCACGCCGACGGCGGCGTGGACTTCCAGAATCATGGTGATGCCGCTCGGCTTGCCGTTCGCCGAGGGCATGTGCGGACCGGCGCCGAAATCTTCCACACGCTCCGCGGCATCCTGAAAAAGGGTGCTGGACGGCATAGGCGACAAGGGGCGGCTTCGCGCCGAGTCTGAAGTCGAACCGCGAGGCGCTTGACGTCGTGATGGATGCCGTATCCGCAGGGCGGTTCCAAGGCTTCCAGATGGACGTCTACCTCGCCCTGACGTGCGCCCTCGAGCGAACTGTGGAACGACGACGGCGGAACGGTTGGAACGCGGCGAGACGACGCGGGGCGCCGACGAGATGGTCCGGTTGTACAAGCAGACTGGGTCACCCAGTATCCAATCATCTCGATCGAGGACGGCCTCGCGGAAGGCGACTGGGACGGCTGGAAAACCTTGACCAAGGCCCTCGGCGATCGCGTGCAACTCGTCGGCGACGACGTGTTCGTGACGAATCCGGAAATCCTGAAGCGCGGCATCGCCGAGCACGTGGCAAGTACTACTACGTCAAGCTGAATCAGATCGGCACCGTCACGGAGACGCTCGACGCCGTTGCGATGGCCGACGACGCCGGCTATCGGAGCGTCATCTCACACCGGTCCGGAGAAACGGAAGATACGACCATCGCCAATCTCGCCGTCGCGACGGGCGCCGGCCGATCAAGACAGGCTCCGCCAGCCGCTCGGATCGCGTCGCGAAGTACAACCAGCTGCTGCGCATCGAGGAGGCGCTCGGCAGCCGCGCGCGGTACCGGGAGCGGCAGCAATCAAGCAGCTAGGGGGGAAAGGCTGAAGCTATCAGCTCTCAGCTCTCAGCTCTCAGCGTCGGAATCACCCAATGCCAACACCATCCCCTATCGTCCTCATCGTCCTCGACAGCTGGGGACTTCGTCCGGAAAAAGAGAACAACGCGATAGCGCTGGCGGCGAACGCCGTGTACAACGGCTTGTTGAAACGCTGCCCGCATGCGCAGCTCATCACCTCGGGCGAGGCGGTCGGGCTCCCGGCCGGGCAGATGGGGAACTCCGAAGTCGGCCACATGAATATGGGCGCCGGCCAGGAACATGTACCAGGACCTCACCCGCGTCGACAGAGCATCCGGGACGGCGAACTGTTCGAGAGCCCCGTGCTTGCGGAGGCGATCGATAGTTGCGTCGACGGGCAACACGCGCTTCACTTCATCGGGCTGCTCTCGGACGGCGGTGTCCACAGCAGTCAGCAGCATCTGCACGCCCTCGTCGAAATGGCGGCCAAGCGCCGTGTCCCTCGCGTGTTCGTCCACGTCATCACCGACGGACGCGACACCTCGCCGACCGGCGGCATCCGGTACTGCGCAACTGCAGGACGTCCTCGTCGTCTGTCGACCGGACGCGTCGCGACGATGATCGGGCGCTACTACGCGATGGACCGCGACAAGCGCTGGGAGCGGACGCGGCTCGCCTACGACGCGATCGTCAACGGGATCGCCGGACAGACGACGCAGTCGCCATCGAGCTATTCAGGGCTCGTCACCAAGCTGACTCACCGACGAGTTCATCAAACCCATCGTCGCCGTGAATGCCGACCACAACCGGGTGGGACCCGTGCCGGACCGGACTCGATCGTCTTCTTCAATTTCCGCGCGGATCGCGCACGCCAGCTCACACGGGCGATCGCGCTCGACGACTCGATGGTTTTTGTCGCCCATCCCGATCCCCAGGCGCGTCCACTACACCACGATGACGGTGTACCGACCGGGACCTTCAGCCTGCCGGCGGTGTTCACGCCTCAGACATTCAGCAGACCATGCTGGCGGACGTCCTCGCCGACAATCACCGCACGAACCTGCGGCTGGCCGAAACGGGGAAGTTACGCGCGCGTCACGTACTTCTTCAACTCGGCCCAGGAGCAGCCGTATACGGGCGAGGATCGCAGCAATACGCCTCCTGTTTTTAAAAATTTTTTTTTTTTTTGGCTCGTTGGTCTTGTTCACCTCCAAGGGTCACCGACAGCGCCTTTCCGCTCTCGTGATCCACGAGCGAGAGCACGCCCATGAAGCCCTCCCGGGCGCTGGTGGTCGGCAGCACGTTCTGGTACCAGAGCTTCAGGCCCTCATCGATCTTGCCCTCGCCCTCCGGGGCTTGGACGTAGGTCACGCGGGCAAACATGGTCTCTCCTTTGACTTGGCCGACGCGAGCGATCCTACGGGCATCGAGTCGGCCCGCGCAAGCGATGGGTCAGCGGGGTCAGACCCCTTGGTTCGCCTCATAGGGCGCGAAACCCCTCGAGGGGTCTGACCCCATCGCACCCCATCAGCCCGCGCTCCGCCGGGCGACGAGGCATTCCATGGCCGTCTCGATGAAGAACTTCGCCGCGCCCTCGGGAGTCGACATGTCGCGCGGGGTCTCGATCAGCGGGTCGAGCTTCGCCTCGACCGCCCGAATCTGCGGCTGGCGTCCGAGGTGGGCGCTGACGGCGGGAAGGGGGCCCTCGACCTCCATCACGCGCACCACGGTGTTGTCCTTGATGAACACCTGGGTGCTCAGAAGCTGCCCCATGACGTTCCCGTCCTCGTCCCGGACGACCGGGTCCGGCGATTCGTAGTTGCGGAAGACCTCCTTGACCTGCTCCTCGGTGCCCGGCTTCACCTTCCAAATCAACGCGTAGAACTGGGACATGGAGCTCCACCTTCCTCGATCTATTCGGGCCTCGACTCTATTTCAGGCCGTCCCGGCGCTGCAACGGCCGCGTTGGGCAGCTACCAGCTCCCGAGGGGCGACCAGCCGGACGTGTCGGACCCCTTGACAGCGCCGGAGGGGCTCGCGTAGGTTCGAACCGTTCCCCCGTCCAAAGGAGGCAAACGAGCGTGGCAGTCAACTGGCAGAAGGAACCGCCGGTCGTGGGGATCGGAGAGGCGCAGGTCGTCGCCGCGGACGACATGCCTGCCGACACGCGTCGCGGAGGCGACGTGCGCACGCTGCTCAGCCCGAAGACGGTGGAGTCGAAGACCGGCTTCATGGGGGTGGCGACCCTGGCCCCCGGAGACAGCATCTCCGAGCACTGGCACCCCTTCTCCGAGGAGTTCATCTACTGCGTGCGCGGCACGCTCACGGCCGATCTCGACGACGAGCCTCGTGAGGTGAGCGCGGGCGAGGCGCTGTACGTCCCGTTCATGATGCGCCACCGCCTCCGCAACGAGGGCGACGAAGACGCGTTCATCGTCTTCCACCTCGGGCCCCTGGCTCCGCGTGCCGACATCGGACACGTGGACACCGAGTGAGGCGCACCGCGGTCACCGGCATCGGCGTCGTCGCCCCTGGCGGTGCCACCCGGGATTCCTTCTGGGAGTGCATCACGGCCGGGCGTACGGCCACGCGGAAGATCACCTTCTTCGACCCGGCCGGGTTCCGCTCCCAGATCGCGGCGGAGGTCGACTTCGATCCGCGCGCGGCCGGCCTGAGCGAGCACGAGGCTCGCCGGATGGACCGCTACATCCAGTTCGCGGCCGCCGCGGGGATGGAGGCGCTCGACGACGCCGCGCTCGACCTCGAGAACACCGACCGCGATCGCATGGGGGTCAGCCTGGGCTCGGCCGTGGGAGGGACGATGGCCCTCGAGGACGGCTACGTCGCGGTCAGCGATCGTGGCCAGGAGTGGCTGGTCGACGCCGACTACTCGCCCCCGTTCCTCTACCAGGGTCTGATTCCGAGCAGCCTGGCCAGCGAGATCGCGCTCAAGTTCGGAGCCCACGGCCCGTCGGTGGTGATCTCGACCGGGTGCACGTCCGGGATCGACGCGATCGGCTACGGCCACCAGATGATCCAGGACGGCGAGGCGGACGTCGTGATCTCCGGCGCGGCGGAGTCGCCGATCTCCCCGATCTCGATGGCGTGCTTCGACCCGATCAAGGCGACCTCCGCCCGAAACGACGACCCGGAGCATGCCTCGCGGCCGTTCGACCGGGACCGTGAAGGCTTCGTGATGGGGGAGGGCGGCGCCGTTCTCCTGCTCGAGGAGTACGAGTTCGCCAGGTCGCGCGGCGCGCACATCTACTGCGAGGTCACCGGGCTTCGCCAGCCGCGGCAACGCGTACCACATGACCGGGCTGCGCAAGGAGGCCTACGCGATGACCGAGGCCATCAACGACGCGATGGCCCAGGGCGGCACCAAGCCCGCCGACATCGACTACATCAACGCGCACGGCTCGGGGACCAAGCAGAACGACCGCCACGAGACGTCGGCCTACAAGCAGACGCTCGGCGAGCAGGCCTACAAGATCCCGATCAGCTCGATCAAGTCGATGATCGGCCACTCGCTCGGCGCCATCGGCGCGATCGAGATGGCGGCCTGCGCGCTGGCGATCGACCGCGGCGTCGTCCCGCCGACGGCGAACTGGGAGAACCCCGACCCGGAGTGCGACCTCGACTACACGCCGAACGAGGCGCGCCATACCACGGTGCAGGCGGCGCTCTCGACCGCCAGCGGCTTCGGCGGGTTCCAGTCGGCGATGGTCGTCGCGGTTCCGGAGGAGCTCCGGGAGGTCTCGGCGTGAGCCCCGACGCACCCCGCGCGGAGCGCCCCGAGCCCGGGCGTGCGGAGCGCCCGGTCGTCACGGTGCCGGACCACCAGCGGCGCGCCGTGTTCACCGGCATCGGCGTGTTGGCCCCGAACGGCAAGGACACGGCGTCCTGGTGGAAGGCCACCCAGGCGGGGAAGAGCGGGATCGACCGCATCTCCCACTTCGATCCCGTCCCAGTACGACACGCAGCTCGCCGGCGAGGTGAAGGACTTCGACGTCGACGACTACATCGAGCGGCGGCTCCAGGTCCAGACCGACCACTGGACCCACATGGCCCTCGCCGCGACGCAGATGGCGTTCGACGACGCGAGCTTCGATCCCTTCGAGCACGACCCGTACTCGCTCAGCGTGATCACCGCCTCCAGCTCGGGCGGCAACGAGTTCGGGCAGAAGGAGATCCAGGCGCTCTGGGGGAAGGGGCCGGGCTTCGTCGGCGCCTACCAGTCGATCGCCTGGTTCTACGCGGCCACCTCGGGCCAGATCTCGATCCGCCACAACCTGATGGGCGCGTGCGGCGTCGTCGTGGCCGAGGGCGCCGGGGGGCTCGAGGCGCTCCAGCACTCCCGGCGCACGATCCGCCGCGGGATCGACACGATCGTGAGCGGCGGGTTCGAGGCTCCCATCGGGCCGTACGCGCTGACCTGCCAGATGGAGACCGGCGACCTGAGCGACGCGCAGGACCCGGCCGACGCCTACCGCCCGTTCGACCGGCGCGCGAACGGCTACGTGCCGGGGGAGGGAGGGGCGATCCTGCTGGTGGAGAGCCCGGAACGGGCCGAGGAACGGGGCGTGCCGGTGTACGGGGAGGTGGCGGGCTACGGGGCCACCAACGACGCCCACCATCATTCGAAGCCGGCGGCCGACGGCGAGCAGTTCGCCCGGGCGATCCGCATTGCCCTCGAAGACGCCGCGATCGGTCCCGACGACGTGGACGTCGTCTTCGCGGACGCCGCCGGCGTGCCCGAGGCGGACGCGGCTGAGGCGAAGGCCATCAAGGACGTGTTCGGAAAGCGGGCGTCGGAGGTGCCCGTGACCGCCCCGAAGACCATGGTCGGCCGGCTCTACGCAGGGGGAGCGCCGCTCGACGTGGCCACCGCCCTGCTCGCGATGCGAGACGGCGTGATCCCGCCCACGATCAACCTCGACGAGCCGGCGGAGGGCTGCGACCTGAGCTTCGTCACCGGCTCGTCGCGCAAGGCCGAGCTGCGGACGGCGCTCGTGCTGGCGCGCGGCTTCGGCGGCTTCAACGGCGCGCTGGTCCTGCGCCGCGACTGACCGGACGTTGGGAGGGTCCGCGGCCGGCATGCGCACCGTGGCGTCCCTCGAGGGGGTGACCGTGCCGAGCTCGGCGCTCGAGGGGGTGCCGCTGTTCGAGGGGCTCGGTCCGGACGAGCTCCTGACCGCGGCCACCTCGATGCGCTTCCACGAGTTCCCCACCGGCGCGGTGATCTGCCGCGAGGGGGACCCGGGAAGCAGCATGTTCGTCCTGGTGGAGGGCCTCGCGTACGCGCTCGTCGCCCTGCCGGAGGAGCCCGAGCTGCGCACGCGCTCGGTGTTCGCCGAGGGCCGGCTCGCGTCGAAGCTGCGCCGCGGCGACGTGATCGGCGTGATGTCGCTCATCACGGGCGAGCCCCAGCTGGCCACCGTGAAGGCGGCGGCCCCCAGCGCGGCGCTCGAGCTGCGAGAGGACGACTTCCGGACCCTGATCGCGAAGTCCCCCAGGGTCCTCGCCAACCTGACCCGCATCCTGAGCGGCGAGCTGGCCGTGACCACCAGGCGGCACGCCCAGCGGGGCACCCGGGGCGAGGCGGTCGCGCTGATCGCCGGCCCCTCCCTCGCGCCTGCCATCCCCGACATCCTCGCGGCCACCGCCGCGGCGAGCGCCAAGCCGGTGCACGCGCTCGACGCTCGGGAATCGGTGGAGGACGCGCTGGAGGAGCTCGACGAGGCCCTGCTCGAGCACGGAACGCGTGGTCCTCGTGACGCGCGCTCGGCCAGGAGAGTCTCGGGCTGGTCGCCGAGCACGTGGACCGCGCCGTGGTGGTGCTGGCGGAGGGCGAGGGGGAGATGCCTCCCGGCCTGGCGGAGACGGCGCCTCTGGTCGAGCTGGCGCTGGTCGGCGGCGGGGGCCCCGGCTCGGCGCCCGTCGGCGGGGCGACGCTCGTCCGACACATCTCCCATGACGGCGACTCGGTGGCCGGCCTCCCGCCGAACGAGGTGGCGTGGCTCGGCCGGCACCTCGCGCGGACCAAGATCGGCCTGGCGCTCGGCGCCGGCGGCGCCAAGGGGTACGCGCACATCGGGGCGCTCCAGGTGCTCGAGGAGGCCGGATACGTCGTGGACGGCGTGGGGGGCGCGAGCATCGGCGCGATCGTGGGCGCCTACGTGGCGCTCGGGATGAGCGCGGCCGAGATCGACCGCACCCTGCGCGATGCGTTCACGCCGGACACGGTCGCCGACGTCTTCAGCCTCTCGCTGTCCGGGCACAGCACCGGCCTCGAGACGATCACCCGGATCTTCCGCGAGACGACCGCGGAGCGCAGCTTCGACGAAACCCTCATCCCCCTGGTCTGCATGGCCGTGGACCTGACGGAGGGGACCTCGGCGCCGCTCCGGGAGGGGCCGATCTGGGAGGCGCTGCTGGCCTCGACCGCGGTGCCGGGCATGTTCCCGCCCCACGAGCGCGAGGGCCACCGGCTCGTGGACGGCGTGGCGCTGGTCCCCGTGCCGACCGGCGCGGTGGCCGCGGGCGGCGCGGACATCACGGTCTCCGTGAACCTGATGAGCCGGGACACGCTTCCGGCGTGGCCGGGCCGGGAGACTCCGCCGCCGGAGGAGGAGAAGCCGGGATCGCGGATGCTGAAGACTCTGCTCGAGGTGATGGACCTCTCGCAGCTGGACACCAGCGTCCGCCACGCGGCGCTCGCCGACGTCGTCGTGACCCCTCGCTTCGGACCGGGAAGCTGGCGTGACTTCGAGCTGGCGGACCTGTTCCTGGCGGCCGGCCGGGAGGCGGCAGAGGCGGAGCTCGCATCGCTACGGTCGCTCGCGCGGCCACAGACACAGATCGCAACCTAAGGAGAGGAGGAACCATGGCAGCACAGACATTCACGATCGACGACGCCAAGCGAATCCTCGTCGAGCGGGTCGGAATGAAGGAGAGCGACGTTCCCGACGATCCCGACGCGACGTTCGAGTCGATGGATCTCGACTCGCTCGCGTTCGTCGAGATCCAGCTCGCGATGCAGCAGGAGTACGGCATCACGATCGCCGACGAGGATGCGGACCGGATCACCACCATGGGACAGGCGGTGGAGTACGTCAACAGCCGCCTCCAGGAAGGAGAGTGAGGGCGTGGCAGCGCACACGGACAACTCTGTCGTGATCAACGCCCCCCGCGACTTCGTGTGGGAGCGGATGATGGACATCGAGAACTGGCCCAACCTGTTCAGCGAGTACGCGAAGGCGGAGGTGCTGGAGCAGGAGGGCGACACGGTCCAGTTCCGCCTGACCACGCACCCGGACCCCGAGTACGACGGCAAGGTGTGGAGCTGGACCTCGGAGCGCACCGCCGACCCCGGGAGCTACAGCTCGAAGTCCCAGCGGATCGAGACCGGGCCCTTCGAGTACATGACCATCGAGTGGGAGTTCGAGGAGGTCGACGACGGGACCAACATGCGGTGGGTCCAGGACTTCTCGATGAAGCCCGACGCGCCGGCGGACGACGAGACGGCCCAGGACTACATGAACCGCAACACGAAGGAGCAGATGGGCGTGATCAAGGAGCGGCTCGAGCAGGCGGCCGCCGAGGAGAAGGGCGCGTGAAGGGCCGTGTGGTCTTCCTGATCCAGCTCAAGCCGGGTACGTCGGAGCAGTTCCTCGAGGCCTACGAGGGGATCCGCCACCTCGTGGCCGAGGGCGTGCCCGGGCATCTCGTGGACCAGGTCTGCTCGTCGCCGGAGGACCCGGACAGCTGGCTCATCACGAGCGAGTGGGAGAGCCTCCAGCACTTCCTCGACTGGGAGAGCAAGCAGGAGCACCGCGATCTGGTCAAGCCGATGCGCGACTGCTTCGCCGAGGCGAACTCGTACAAGTTCGAGGTCCACGAGGAGACCAGCCACTAACCGAGGGGAGCTAGGCATGGCCAAGCAGCGCATCGGCTTCATCGGCCTCGGCAACATGGGCCTCGGCATGGCCTGCCGGCTCGCCGAGTCGGGCTACGACATTGCGGTCTACAACCGCACGCGCTCGAAGGCCGAGCCCGTGGAGGAGCTCGGCGCGCGCGTCGCCGACTCGCCCGCGGACGCGGCGGCCGGCGCCGACGTCCTGATGCTGAGCCTGGCCAACCAGGACGCCGTCCGGGCGGTGCTGTTCGGGGAGGACGGCGCCGTCGCCGTCCTCCCGGACGCCGCCTACATCGTCGACATGAGCACCGTCTCCCCCGACTTCGCGCGCGAGCTGGCCGAGACGGCGCCGCGCACGGGCCACCGGGCCCTGGACGCCTGCGTCTTCGGGGCGCCCATGCACGCCCGCAGCGGCGAGCTGCGGGTGATGGTCGGCGCGGACGAGGCGGACTTCGGCGCCGTGGAGGAGATCCTGCAGACGATCGGCAAGGAGGTCACCTACCTCGGCGACAGCGGGAACGGGGCGACGATGAAGCTCGTCCTCAACATGCTCATGGGCGTTCAGATGCCCGCGCTCGCCGAGGCGATCGTGTTCGGCGAGCGCGCCGGCCTTCGCCGTGAGGACATCCTGAACATGATCGCCGGGAGCGGCTACAGCTCGCCGGTCATGACCTTCCGTTGCGGCTTCATCGGCCGGCGCGCCTTCGAGAATGCCGCCTTCAGGCTCTCGCTCATGCGCAAGGACATGATGCTCGTGCTGGCCGAGAGCCAGGGGCTCAGCGTCCCGATGCCGGTCGCGGAGAGCGCCTACGCGACCCTGACGGCCGCTCAGCAGCAGGGCCTCGGCGACCTCGACGTCGCCGCGGTCGTCGCGTTCATGGAGCGGATGGCGGGCATGGACGACTACCCATGGCCCATCGGAGAGGAGGCAGAAGGATGATCAAGCGAGGCTGCATCATCGCCAAGATCAAGCCGGGGTGCGAGGAGGAGGTGGCCGCTCTGTTCCGCGAGTCGGATACCTCCGAGCTGCCGCGGCTCGCGGGCGTCCGGCACCGCAGCCTGTTCGTCCTCGACGACGTGTACGTCCACTACGTCGAGACCGACGACGACTTCGCCGAGGCGGTGGACGCCGTGCGCGACCACCCGCTGTTCAAGGAGATCAGCAAGAGACTCGACGACTTCATCACCCCGTACGACCCCGAGACCTGGAAGTCGCCGAAGGACGCCCAGGCCCGCGAGTTCTACAGCTGGGACCCGCCGGAGTAGGTCTCGGCGAACTCCTCCGAGCTTCTCCGGCGAGTCCGCCGAGACGGCCTCGAGCTCGGGCTCGATCTGCTTGGCGAGTCCTGACAGGACGCGACCGGGGCCCAGCTCCAGCACGGCGGTGCAGCCGGCCCCGCGCAGGGTGCGGACGCAGTCGACCCAGCGCACGGGGCTGGCGATCTGCGCGATCAGCGCCCGGTGGATCGCCTCTCCGTCGCTCACGAGCTCGCCCGACCAGTTCGCCGCCAGCGGCACCTCGGGATCCTGCCAGGAAACGCCGGACATCTTCTCGTCCAGCCGGGCCTGGACGGGCTCCATCAGCTTGCTGTGGAAGGCGGCGCCCACCTTGAGGCGGAGCGCCCTCGCCGCGCCGGCCTCGGTCGCGAGCTCGAGCAGCCTTTCCACGCCGGCCTCCTCGCCGGACGCGACGGTCTGGCTCGGCGAGTTGAAGTTCGCGGGTGCCACCAGGCCGGCCTCGGACGCCTGCCCGCAGAGCTCCTCGACCTTCGCCGCGTCGAGCCCGATTATCGCCGCCATCGCGCCGGGCCGCTCGGACTGGATCTCCTGCATCAGCCTCCCGCGCTCGGACACCACCCGCATGCCGTCATCGGTTCCGAGCGCGCCCGCGGATGCCGCGGCCGTGTACTCGCCGAGGCTGTGGCCGGCCACGAAGTCGGGGACGAGCCCGGACTCGCGGGCCACCTCGGCGACCGCGAGCGAGATCGCGAACAGCGCCGGCTGGGCCACGTCGGTGCGCGTGAGCTCCTCGATCGGCCCCTCCAGGCACAGCTTCCGGAGGTCCAGGCCGGATGCCTCCGCCGCCGCGCCGACGTAGCGGTCGAACACCTCAGGGCGCGTTTCGAGCAGGTCGGCGCCCATGCCGACGCGCTGCGAGCCCTGACCGGGGAAGAGGAAGGCGAGCTTGCCCATGGTTCTGCGGCGCAACCTACTAGCTTGGCCCGAGGGAGATATCGGCGGCTCCCGGCGACGACCAGGTGAAGCGCGTGACGTCGCTCCGGGGCGCCAGCGCGCCCGGTCGCGTGCCCGCGGCGCACGAACAGCACCGGCGCCGGCGCGGCCTTGGCGATCTCCGAGCGCGTCGGCCCGAGGCCCTCCTGCCGCCAGCGATCGGAGAGCCCGATGACCAGCAGGCTCACGTCCTGCGCCGCGGCCAGGATCCCTTCGCGCCCGCCCTCGGCGACCACCGGCTCGGTCGCGATGCCCACCGTCTGCTGGACGAGCAGGCTCGCGTCGCCGAGCAGGCGGCTCACCGACCGGCCCTCCTCGGTCTGCCCGGCGGCGCCGAGCAGCTTCAGCGGCGCCTGCGTCTGCGCGGCGAGCCAGGACGCCGAGCTCCAGCGCGGACCAGTCGTGCTCGGCGCCCCCGAACGGGACGAGGATCGGCGCGCCCGGCCCGACCTCGATCGGATCGCCCTCGCGGGCGACGAGGACCGCGACGTCGCTGGACGCCTCCTCCAGGACCTGCCTGACCTCGCCGAGCGGCACGCCCTCGCCGAGGATCGGCCGGCTGCCCTCGACGAGCACGAGGTCGACCTCCTCGGTCTCGGCCAGCCGGACGAGGTCCGCGCCCGGGTCGGCGGACGAGAAGGCGACGCCGCGCGCGGCGATTCCGGCCGCCGCGAGCCGGCGCCGGGCCTCTGCGATCTCGCGCGACGTGCGGCTCAGCAGCGCGTTCTCGGTCTGGAGCCCGCCGCGCACGGTCGCCGAGTTCGGCGGCTGGACCAGCCGCGCCAGGATCAGCTCGCGCGGCGGCGTCGGAGCGCGCGAGCGGCTCCGCCAGTGCCAGCAGCTGCGGCAGCGCCGCATCGGTCTGCGGGGCGACGAGTATCGAGCGCTCCGGCACGGGCATGTCGGGGAACTCGGCGGCGCCCTCGCGCCGAGCCTCCTCGAGCTCCTCCTCGACCGGCGTGCCGTACTCGTTCCTGGGGTCGAGAAGCCGCAGCAGCGGTCCCGCCATGAACGTCGTCACCAGCGCCATGATCACCAGCATCGCGAACAGCGCGTCCGAGATCACGCCCTTCTCGAGCGCCAGGTTGAGCACGATCAGCTCGGTCAGCCCGCGCGTGTTCATCAGCGTTCCGATCACCGCCGAGGCCCGCCAGTCGAAGCCGCCGACCCGAGCGGCGAGCGGCGGCGCCGAACAGCTTGCCGACGATCGCCACGGCGATCAGGGCCAGCGTCATCCACCACAGCGCGGGCCGGTCGAGCAGGCCGATGTTCGTCTTCAGGCCGGTGTAGGCGAAGAACAGCGGGAGGAGCAGGATCACGACGAAGTCCTCGAGCCGCCGCGTGACGTCCTCCGTCAGCCGCGCGTTGCGCGGCATGATCATGCCCATGATGAACGCGCCGAAGATCACGGCGATCCCGATCTCCTCGGTGACGTAGGCGGACAGCAGGACGCCCGCGAAGATCGCCGCCACCCACCCCGGGGGCACCCGGCCCGCCTCGTCGAACGCGGTCGAGACGCGCCCGATCAGCGGGTCGCACGGCGAGGCCCATGACGACGCAGAACGCGATGGCGAGCCCGATGGTCTGGAGGACGTCGCCGAAGGAGCCGGCGACCGCGACCGCCGTGGCGAGCGCGATCAGGAACCAGGCCGTGACGTCGTCGATCGCCGCGCTGGCCAGCGCGAGCGCTCCGACGGGCCGCTTGAGCATGCGGCGCTCGACGAGGATGCGGGCGAGCACGGGGAACGCGGTGATCGACATCGCGACGCCCATGAACAGCGCGAAGGCGACGAACTTCTTGTCGGGGCCGACGAGCTTGTAGATCGGGAGCGCGACGGCGATCCCGAGCGCCATCGGCAGCGCGACGCTGGCGTTCGAGATCGCCGCCGCCTGGGTCAGGCGGCCCCTGCAGCTGCGAGGTGTCGAACTCCAGGCCGACCAGGAACAGGTAGAAGATCAGCCCGAGGTTGGCCGCGACCCCGAAGGCGGGGAGGATGTCGGTCGGGAACAGCGCGGCCTGAAGGTCGGGGGAGATCGCCCCCAGCACGGTCGGCCCGAGCGTGATGCCGGCCACGACCTCGCCCATGACGCGCGGCTGGCCGAGCCTGATGGCCAGGAGGCCGAAGAGGCGGGCGACGAGCATCACGATCGCGACCGCGATGAAGAACGCCGCGACCAGGTGGCCGAAGGACTCGCGCTGGCGGGTGGCGGTGAACCTCTCGCCCGTGGGTGGCAGCCCCGAGGGCGTCGTGAGCGCCGGCTTCGCCGTGGCCGTCGGCTTCGCGCCGGGGGCCGGCTTGACCGGCGTGGCGGCGTCCAGCGGGATCAGCGTCACGTTGTTGAGGTTGCGGTCGACCGCGGCCGCGCGGAACCGGACCTTCCCGCCTCTCGTGCACGCCACGTCGCCGGCGAGCGCTCCCGTGCTCTTGTTGTAGCTGACCGAGCCGAGCGTCTTGCCGTTCGCCTCGACCTCGTAGCTCGTGCCTCTGCCGTGCAGCTCCATCGAGCCGCCGAAGCACGTCGACCGCGGCGAGAGCTTGTAGAGGCTCGCGACCGAGTCGGGCACGCGTGGCTTCGGGGCGCCGGGATCGGGCGGGTCGCGCTTGAGGGTCGCGGTCGACGGGAGCGCCGCCGAGCGTGCCCGTGATCGCCCCCGTCGGCCGCGGCGTCGCATGACCGCGGAACTCGAGGTCCTTTCCGTTCACGCAGTCGACGGTGCCGGTGAGGCGGTGGCCGCTCGGCGCTCGACTCGGTGTGCAGGCGCAGCTTGCCGCCCAGCGTCCCCTGGATGTTGGAGAAGTTGACGAACTGTCCCGACTGCTTGACGTCGAACGACGGCCCGGCCGGCGCCGGCTGGGTCGGTGCGGTGGCCGGGAGCGGCGCGCCGGTGGGCGGGGCTGCCTTGCCCAGGCAGGCGTTCGGCCCGGCGGTGTCGTAGCCGCCCGCGATCGACGGCTGTGCCTTCTCGTCCTTGCCCTCGTCGATGACGACGATCACGACCGCGGCCACGATCACCGCCAGGACGACGTAGAAGACGGCAAGCCGGCCCGTCCTGGCCGTGGGCATGTCTTCACTCACATGTCTCTCGCTTCGTGCGGCGACACGGGAACCGCGCCAACCCTATAGCTCTCGCGGCGGCGCGTGGGTGAAAGCCGAAGCTCCTAACTCGCCGGGCGGCGCCAGCCGCCAGCGCCCATCCTGATGAACGAGCCTCACCGGCTCCGAGTCCTCGTCGAAATGGATCAGGGCCTCGCCCGTCTCGGCGGAGATCTCGAGCCGCAGGGCAAGCGGCGGAGACGCGGGCTCGGAGCGGGAAGCCTCGGTCGGAGGCGGCGGACTCTCGACAGTCGGGGGCTCGACGGTCGAGGCCTCGACGGCCGGGGGCTCGACGGCCGCGGGCTCGACCGCCGGGGGCTCCACGACGGGCGCCTCCGTGGGCGTCGGCGTCGGGTCGGCGCTGAACTGGACCACCAGGGTCGTCTCGCCCACCCGGACACGGTCGCCGACCGAGAGCGGCTCGGGGCCGGTGATCCTCCGTTCGTTCACGAAGGTGCCGTTGGTAGAGCCCAGGTCCTCGATCACGCAACCATGCGGCGGCGTGCGACGGATGCGCGCGTGGCGGCGTGAGATCTCGATGTCCTCGCCGAGCGTGCCCGCGCCCTCCTCCTGGCGTCCGATGAGGAACTCGTCCTCGACCTCGATCTCGGTGCCCCGCGCGTTTCCCTCGGTCACCCGCAGGCGCACCGGGCTGGACGCCGGCGTGTCCGCGGCCGAGGGGTTTCCCGCCGCCGCCGGGGCGGGGGCGTGGGCCCGAGCCAGCGCCGTGCGCGCGGCCGCGATGAGCCCGGTGCACGAGCCGTAGCGATCGTCCGGGTCCTTGGCCATCCCCCTGGCCACGACGCTGTCGATGGCCGGCGACAGGTCCCCGCGGCGTTCGCTCACGCTCGGCGGCGGATCCTCGACGTGGGCATGGAGCACCTCGTCGCCGCGGGCGTGCATGAACGGGGGCTGCCCGGTCAGGCTCTCGAACAGCAGGCACGTGAGGGAATAGACGTCGACGCGGTGATCGAAGTCCTTTCCCAGGATCTGCTCGGGCGCCGCGTAGTAGTAGGTGCCCACGAACGTGCCGGCGGCCGTGAGGGCCCGGCTGTCCTGGACCGGGTTCCTGCTCAGCCCGAAGTCCGTGAGATAGGAGCGCTCGTAGCCGTCAGGGTCCCGTCCCACGATCACGTTCCCCGGCTTGACGTCGCGATGCCGCACTCCGGTCGCATGGACGGCGTCCAGGGCGCCGGCGATCTGGCCGAGGATCGAGACGGCCCGCTCGACCTCGAGCGGCCCGTCCGCGGTGAGCGACCGGAGGTCCTCGCCGTCCACATAGTCCATCGCCATGTAGAGCACGCCGTCGTCCTCGCCGCAGTTGCGCACCCGGACGACGTTGGGATGCTCGATGGCGCTCGCGTATTGCCCCTCGCGCAGGAAGCGCGTGCGGAACTCGTCGCTGCGCGCCAGCTCGGGCGCCAGCACCTTCAGGGCGAACTTTCCGTCGCCCGCGACGCTGTCGGCCAGATAGACGGTGCCCATCCCGCCCTGGCCGATCAGCTCGGTGATCCGGTAGCCGCCGATCTCGGTGCCCACTTCGACCTTGTGCGTGGCCGACGAGGGGGTGGTGGAATCAGCCATCCAGGTGTCGCTCATCGAACGCTCCTCGGTTGCGGCCGAGGCCCAATCGTGGTCAACTAAGCGCTCGCTGCTGAGCCCGACGAGGATATGCCATCGGATGGCGCAACGGAAGACAGATTGGGCTGGACCCCGTAGGCCCGCGTTCGTAGCGGCCATGGCGGCCATCGCGGCCCTCGCAATGGCCGTGCCGGTCACGGCTGCCGCCGCCCCGCCCGAGAACGACAACTACCTGAGTTCGGCCTCGCTCAACAGCCCCGGGTCGCGGCTGGACCGTACCCACACCCTGAAGGACGTGGGGCGCGACACGACCGCAGCGACGGTGCAGAACGACATCTTCTCGCCGCCGAGGAGCGGCGGGCTCCGGGAGATCACGTCGTTCAGCCAGTGCCGGAACAGCACCGGGGCGACCTCCTACGGGCACACTGTCTGGTACGACTTCTATCCCGACGTCAGCGGGCTCGTCCGGCTGCAAGCGTCGGGATATGACTCCGTCATCTCGGTGTTCGAGTTCAACACGCGGACGTTCCAGCCCGACTACACGACCCGCCAGTGCATCAACGAGTTGAGCGGCACCTTCGAGGAGCTGTTCGCGACGGTGAGAGGTAAGCACTCGTACATCGTCCAGATCGGCGGTGTGAACGACGCCGCGGGCACCCTCACGTTCGGGTTCGACTTCTTGGCGGACGCCGACCTCGACGGCGTCCTGGACACCAACGACGGGTGCCCGAGGCTGAAGGCGAAGACGAAGTCGGGCTGCCCGCCTCGCCTTTCGGCCGAGGTGACCCTGCGCGCCAGCCCGACGGCGAACGGCATCCAGCTCATCGCGGTGGATGTGGCGGCGACGCGTGGTTCCCGCGTCCAGGTGACCTGCCCGGGCTGCGGGAGGCAGGCCAAGACCGCCCGGACGGTGCACTTCCCGGGCCTGCGCGGAAGGCAGCTGCGCGCCGGGAGCAGGCTCAAGATCTACGTGACCAAGCCCGGGGCGATCGGCGCCTACGTCCAGTACCGGATCGTGGCGGGCAACTTCGTGAAGAGCAAGCGCTGCCTGCTCCCGGGGTCGAGGACGCCGCGGACCCGATGCGGATGACCGCTCCCACACCCGCTCGCATCGCCATCGCGCTGCTTGGCCTGGCGCTCGCGTTCGGGGTGGCGTTTGCGATATCCGGGGCGGCCTCCGGCGGCGGCGGCTCCTCCGGGTCGGGCGTGCAGGAGCTCGATCTCCACTTCGGCTCGCCGAAGGCGCCGGCCGTGGCGGCGCCCGCGGCGCTGCCGAGCCTCAAGCCGCAGCCAGCGCCCGAGCCGCAGGCAGCACCGGCGCCGAGCTCCGGGAGCACCGGGGGCGGGACCTCCAGTGGCGGAGGCAGCTCCGTGGCGGCGGCGGCTCGGGTGGCGGCGGCGGCGGTGGCGGCGGTGGCGGTTCCGTCATCTCGGGCTAGCGTCCGCTCGGGCCACGTAGAATCGGGACGCTTTGCTGGATTCCGGAACGATCGTCGCCGGCTACAGGATCGACGGCGTCCTGGGAGTCGGCGGGATGGGCGTCGTCTACCGGGCCACCCAGCTGTCGCTGAACCGGGTCGCCGCGCTGAAGGTCCTGGCGGCGGAGTTCAGCGAGGATCCCGCCTTCCGCGAGCGGTTCCGCCGCGAAGGACAGCTTCAGGCGGCGATCGATCACCCGCACATCGTCACCGTCTACGAGGCCGGGGAGACGGAGCACGGGCTGTTCCTGGCCATGCGCGTGGTCAAGGGTCCGACGCTGAAGGACCTGATCCTCGCCAAGGAGCTCGACGAGGGACGCACCCTGCGCGTGCTCACCCAGGTCGCCGACGCGCTCGACGCCGCGCATGACGTCGGGCTCATCCACCGCGACGTCAAGCCGCAGAACATCCTCCTCGACACCCGCGACAACGCGTATCTCGCCGACTTCGGCCTGACCAAGGCCCCGGGCGAGTCCGGACTGACCGAGGAGGGCCAGTTCGTCGGCACGATCGACTACGTCTCGCCCGAGCAGGCCCGCGGCGAGCCCGCCACCAACGCCAGCGACGTCTACGCCCTGGCCGGCGTCCTGTGCGAGTGCCTGACGGGCGAGGTCCCGTTCCCCAGGCAGGCCGAGGCGGCGGTGCTGTTCGCCCATCTGACGGAGCCCGCGCCCCGGCTGAGCGAGCAGCGGCCGGACCTGCCCGCCGCGCTGGACGACGTGGTCGCCCGCGGGATGGCGAAGGACCCCAACTCACGCCCGCGCTCGGCGACCGATCTGATGGCCGACGCGGCGCGAGCGCTCCCGCACGCGGCGGCCTCGGCCGCGGCCGCGGCGACGACCGTGGCGACCCGTCGACGCGCCACCGGCGACCCGGTGGCGGGGGGAGCGGGTGCGACCGCGCCGGCGGCAACCATCGGCGCGGCGGGCCCGGGCGCGGGGGTCACGCGCGCGGGAGTCACGCGCGCGTCCGAGGCCGCGCCGCCCGCGCGTCTCTCCCCGGCCGCCCTGGCGGGCGCCGCCGTTCTGCTCGTGCTCGCCGTGGTCGCCGGCGTCCTGGCCGGGAGGTCCGGGTCGGAGGCGAGCGGCCCCACGCTCAGCCAGTCGGCGTCGGCGGGGAGCGTCCTGCTGTCGTTCCCCGGGGCCTGGACGCGCCTGTCCACGGTGCCCCGGATCCCCGGCATGACCTTCTCCGACCCCCTGGCGCTCGCGCCCTCGGGCGGCAAGGACGGTCAACTGGTGGCGGGCTCGGTGAACGCGACCGGGCCCACGCTGCTTCCGGCGGCGCTGCTCGCGCGCCTCGATCCGTCGCCCAAGGCGAACGACCCCGTGCGGCTCGGATCCCTTCAGGCATACCGCTACAAGGCTCTGCGGCCGAAGGGCGTGAACGGGACCCTGACGGTGTTCGCGACCCCCACGACGGACGGCGTCGCGACAGTGGCATGCGTCACCCCGCCGGGCGCGAAGGGCTCGTTCTCGACCGACTGCGAGCGCGTCGCGGGGACGCTGAGGCTCGCCGGTGCGAAGCCCTACAACCTCGGCCCCAGCGACGCGTACGCCGCCACACTGGGCAAGACGATCTCGCGGCTGGACAGCGCGAGCGCGCCCGCGGCGCGCCGCCTGAAGAGCGCGGACACGCCCTCAGCGCAGGCCAGCGCGGCCACGGATCTGGCCGCCGCCTACCGTGACGCCTCCCGGACGGTGTCGCGGGAGTCGGTGAGCCCCGTTGACAAGGGGGCGAACTCGCGGATCGCCTCCGCGCTGACCCGGATCTCCCGCGGCTATACGAGCGCCGCGTCGGCTGCCCGCGCCGGCGACACGAGCGGCTACAACGCCGCCGGACGCGAGATCACCCGAGGCGGAACCGCCCTCGCGAGCGCGTTCGACGAGCTCAAGGCGCTGGGCTACGCGATCGAGAGCTAGTCGCCGTCGGGATCTGCCGACTTGTCGGCGATCGACCACAGCTTCACCCGCGCCTGCCGGCCGCGCACCTCGAACTCGTCGACGTAGACGAGGTCGTCCGGCTTCTCCTTCAGGCGTTCGCAGGTGGAGTCGGCGAGGAAGAGCTGGTGCGGCGTGCCCTTGGTCATGCCCTCGAGCCGCGCGGCGGTGTTCGTGGTGTCGCCGATCGCGGTGTACTCGACGCGCCGCTCCGAGCCCACGTTGCCCGACATCACCCGGCCGCTGTTGAGCCCGATGCCCATACGGAAGCCCTCACCGAGGCCCTTCTCCCGCAACCACTCACTGAAGCGCGGCAGCCGTTCGTTGAGCATCTCCCGAGCGGCCGCGAGCCCGCGGTCGGCATGGTCGTCCTGCTCGATCGGCGCGCCGAACACGGCCATGATCCCGTCGCCCATGTAGGCGACCAGCGTCCCGCCGTGGTCGAGGATCGCGTCGCTCATCTCGCTCAGGTACTTGTTGAGCACCTCGATCACCTGGTCCGGCGGCAGCTCCTCGGCGAACGAGGTGAAGCCGCGAAGGTCGCTGAACATCACCGTTCCGTCCCGCTGGACCCCTCCGAGTCGCAGCCCCTCGTCCGTGCGCGCGAGGACCTCGTCCACGACGTCCTCGGGCACGAAGCGCGAGAACATGTCGCGCACGCGCTCGCGCTCGACCGCGGTCGTCACGTAGTGCACGGCCAGCGCTCCGAACGCGGCCAGCAGCAGGGCGCCGATCGGATACACGAAGGAGACGATCGTGCCGTGGTTGAACGCGAGCTGGACGGCCACCGCGAAGACGGCGCCGGCGGCGAGCGCCAGCGCTATCGCCCGCAGCGGGGACAGGCGCAGGCTCGCCAGCGGGGCCGCGAGCCCGAGCATGACGATCAGGACCAGGTTGAGCGCGCCCGACGCCGGCTCGAGGGGGAGGCCTCGGCGCACGGTCTCGATCGCGTTGGCCTGGATCTCCGCGCCGGACATCAGCTCGTTCCCGGTCGTCGACGTCGGGTGCACGTCCTGGAGGGACGGCGCGGACGGACCCACCACGACCACCTTGTTCCGGAACAGGCCGCGCGGCGTCTTGCCCTGCTCGACGCGCGAGAGCGAGACCGTCTTGGTCGTGCCCGGTGGGCCGTCGTAGTCGATCCACGCCGTGTGGCCGTCGAACAGCCGGGGCCGCACGGGGCGCCCGCTCGCGACCTCGGTCGCGACCACGGCGAAGCTCTTGAGCTTGTCGACGGCGTAGGAGACGCGCCGATTGACCCCCCCGGGGTCGGGCGGCAGGAGCGCATTGGCGGGTCGCGCGCCGATCTCGCGCAGAACGTCGTCGCCGCCCAGGATGGCGGTCCGTCCCCGCTCGTCGACCTCCGTCGTGGCGAGCACGACCTTCCCGTTGGCGTTCGCGATGGACTCCGCGAGCGCGATGTCGTCGCTCTCCCGCTCGCTGGGCTCGGTGAACTGCACGTCGTAGGCGATCGCCTTGGGGTGGTCCGCCGCGATGCGGTCGATGACCTTGGCGTGCACCGTACGCGGGAACGGCCAGCGCAGGTTCAGCTCGTCGAAGGTGACGTCGTCGATCTGCACGACGATCAGGTCGGATGGAGGCTTCTCCGTGCCGCGGATCGAGAAGCGGGCGTCGACGCTGTCGAGCTCGAGATTGCGCAGCGCGTCGGTCCCGTAGGCGACGAGGCCCAGCGCGGTCGCGCCGAGACCGACGCTCAGGAACAGGACGGTGCGCAGGCGCAGGCCCCGTGGCCGGATCCCCTGCCAGGCGCGTCTCATGACGAGGCGCCCACGAGCAGGGCGAGGGCGAACAGGGCCAGGTAGTGAAAGGCCTGATCGACCGCGATCGTGACCGAGGGATCGGCCAACGGGTCAAGCCGCTTGGCCCTGGACATGTAGAGACCGAGAAGCCGCCCGTCGTCCTGGACGAGGTGGGGCACCGCGATCAGCGCCGCCACCCAGAGCACGCCCGGCCTGCAGGTCGTCGGCCAGCCACACGAGCGCGGGCACGAAGGCGAGCGTGTAGGTCGCGATGTGCGACAGCAGCGCTCGGCGCGCCACGGGATCGGAGCCCAGCCCCCCGCGCTTGTGCATCGCCTGCCAGTTGGTCTGCAGGAGATAGTCGCCGGTGAGGTGGCAGACCAGGAAAACTGCGAATACCTCCACCCACGGCACGTGGGCGAGCTTATCGTTACGCTCGCACGGTGACGAGCACGAGCACGACTTCCGCACTGGCTCCCGGGCTTACGCTGAAGTCCCGGTACGTGATCGTCGAGCCGATCTCGAGCGGCGCGATGGGCGCCGTCTACCGCGCGCGGGACGCGCAGGCGGGCACCGAGGTCGCGCTCAAGCACCTCACCGACAGGCGCCACTCCGAGCGCTTCGAGGTCGAGGCCCGCCTGCTGTCCGTCCTGAGCCACCCGCGCGTCGTGCGCGTGCTCGAGTACTTCCAGGACGAGACCGGCCAGTACCTGGTCATGGAGCTCGTCGAGGGCACCGATCTCGGGGCCGTGCTCAAGCAGCGCGGCAATCCGGGCCTGCCGCTGGACGAGGCGATGGAGGACGTCCGACACGCCTGCGAGGCGCTCCAGTACGTCCACGAGCAGCAGATCATCCATCGCGACGTCAAGCCGCAGAACCTGATCCTGGGCGAGAAGGGGGTCGTGCTCGTCGATTTCGGCATCGCGCGCCTGCTCGAGGAGGAGGAGACGGGCACGGTGGGCATCGGAACTCCTCGCTTCATGGCGCCCGAGGTGTTCGCGGGAGGCGCTGTCTCGCAGCGCAGCGACGTGTTCGGGCTGGCCGCGACCCTCTGGACGCTGATCGCGGGCAAGCCGCCCGTCTACGCCGACCCGACGCGGCTCTCGAGCCTGGTCGAGAGCGTGCCGCCCGAGCTCGAGCACACGATCATGGCCGGGCTCGAGATGATCCCGGACCGGCGGGTGGCATCCGTCGGCGCCTTCGCCAAGGCGCTCGGGGCGCCGCTCGCGCGCGGGGGCGAGTCGCTCGCCCTCTCCGTGGAGGAGCCGGCCGCCCCCCGGACGCTGATGGAGGGCATCGTCAAGACGGCGGCGGGCGTGTTCGGGGCCGCCGCGTCGTCGATTGCCCTACAGGACCGGACGACGGGGGAACTCGTCTACCAGTCCGCCTGGGGCGCGGGCGCGCACGAGATCGTCGGAGTCAGGCTCCCACCCGGGGCGGGCATCGCCGGGATCGTCGTGGAGAGCGGGGAGCCCGAGGCCGTGGCGGACTGCCGGGGCGACGAGCGCTTCGCGGCCAGGATCGCCGAGGGCACGGGCTACGTCCCGTACACGATGCTCGTCGTGCCGCTCATGCGACGCGATCAGCCGATCGGCGTCCTGTCCCTGCTGGACCGCCGCGACGGGGGTCGCTACGGGGCGGACGACGTGGAGCGCGCGACGCTGTTCGCCGAGCTGGCGATCACGGCGCTCGACGTCGAGCCCGAGCTGGCGACGCACCTCGGCTCGGCCTCGCCCCGCAACCTCGGCTAGCCGGGGGCGCGGGCGAGGTAGCTCTTGCCGGCGCGCACGGTGATGTTGCGCCGCTTGCGGAAGTCGCGCACGACGACGGTGCCGCGCCTGACCTTGGTCAGGGTGCCGTCGCAGCGGTCGATCGTGTCCCAGATCGTGCCGCGCACGGTGGCGGCGCTGTAGCGCCCGCGGGTGCGGTAGCGCCCGCTGGCGTTGCCGCGCATGCGGCGGATCACGCGCCGGCTCAGCGCCGCCGACGCGCGGCCCGCCCGCGCCGCGCACGAGCGGAAGCTCGAGCCCTTCAGCGGCAGGGTGGTCAGCCCGCTGCGCGACTGCAGCGCCTGGAAGACCCCGGCGGAGAAGGTGCCCGAGAACACCTCGCCCGCCTTGCGTCGAGGCGGCGGTCAGCGTCAGCGAACCCTGGCGGGTGTCCAGGATCGAGCCCACCGGCAGCTGGCGCGCCGCCGTCAGCGGCACGAACCGCCGGCCCTTGATGCCCGGCACGGCCAGGCTGGCGAACGCCGACCCCGCCGGCACGCTGACGAACACCTTTCCGCCCGCGGGCGCGACGTTGACCGACTTGCCCACCACCGGCGGCGCAAGCAGGGTGCTCGGCACGCCCCAGTCCAGCCTGATGTCGGTGTCGACCCCGACCGGCGCGGAGCCGGATCCGTCGGCGTTCATCACGAACAGCTCCTCCTGCACCGCGATGTTCGTCCCGGGGTCGTTGACGTAGGCGATCCTGCTCCCGTCCGGGGACCAGGCGACGTCCCAGACCTCCCTGAGGCCGCCGAGCAGCTGCACGTCGTTCCCGCCCGCGGGATTGACGGCTCGGATCTGCGAGCGGTTGCCGTACGCGATCCTCGAGCCGTTGGGGGACCACGTCGGGGTGTCCTTGCCCTGCCCGCCCGCGGGCGTGACCTGCAGCGGGGTGCCGGAGCCGTCGGCGTTCATCACGAAGATGTTGCCGCCCGTCGAGAAGGCGATCTTGTCGCCCAGCGGCGACCACGAGGGGTCGTTGGCGCCCGTCGCGAACGACGCGGTGAGGTTCGTCGAGCCGCCCGTCCCGTCCGCATTCATCACGTAGAGGTCCGCCGGGCTTCCGCGCACGAACACGATCTTGGAGCCGTCCGGGGACCACGCGGGCTGGTGGTCGAGGCTCGCGACGCTCTGCGGCTCGGTCGTCACCTGGTGGGCTCCCGTCCCGTTCGCGTTGACGACCCAGATCCCCCAGCCCGGGGCGCTGGCAGCGGTTCCGCGAGAGTAGGCGAACGCGATGCTGTTCCCGTCGGGCGACAGGCTCGGATCGGACGCGCGGGCGTTGGGGGAGGTGAGCGCCCGCTCGCCGGTCCCGTCTGGATTCGCGGTGTAGAGCACCGAGGCGCGGTTGTAGGCGATCCTGCCGTTGGCTCCGGGGAACGCCGACGCCGCCGCTTGGCCCGCGGCCAGGCCGCACAGGGCGAGTGCGGCGGCGGTGGCGCGGAGCAGGGCGTGTGGGGTTCGGCGGGGCATGGGCTAGCCGGGCGCCCGGGCCAGGTAGCTCTTGCCGGCCCGAAGCGTGATCTTGCGGCGCTTTCGGAAGTCGCGTACCACGACCACGCCGCGTCTAACACGGGTCAGCGTGCCGTCGCAGCGGTCGATGGTGTCCCAGATCGTGCCGCGCACGGTGGCGGCGCTGTAGCGCCCGCGGGTGCGAAAGCGCCCACTGGAGTTGCCGCGCATGCGCCGGATCGCGCGCCGGCTCAGGGCCGCGGAGGCTTGGTTGACCCTCCGTCGCGCGCACGGGCGGAAGCTTGCGCCCTTCAACGGCAGGTCGGTCAGCCCGCTGCGGAACTGGAGTGCCTGGAAGACCCCGGCGGAGAAGATGCCGGTGAAGAGCACGCCCTTCTTCGCCGCTGCGCTCGTCAGGCTCACCGAGCCCTTGCGGGTGTCCAGATACGAGCCGACGGGCAGCTGGCGCGCGCTGGTCAGGGGCACGAACCGCCGACCCTTGAGTCCGGGGACCGAGAGGCTGGCGAACGCACCGCCCGCCGGCACGTTCACGAACACCTGGCCGCTGACGGGCGCGACGTTGACCGTCTCGCCCAGGATGGGCGCGGGGAGCCCCGTCTGAGAGGGCGGCGGCGGCGGCGCCCCGGGCTCGCGCACCCGCATGACGCGCGAGTCGTTGTTGGCGATGTACAGGTCGCCGCTGGGGCCGAAGGAGAGCCCTTCGGGCCGTAGCGTGGTCAGCGCCCCGGCGGCGTCATAGGTCGCGAGAAACGTCCCGTCGGCCGCGAACTTCTGCACGCGGAAGTTCGGGGTGTCGGCGATCCAGACGTTGCCGGACGGAGTCGACGGCCACGTCCTCGGGAGATCGCAGCTGGCCCGGGCCGGTGCCCGCTCCCAGGCCGTAGGAGCGGATGAACGTCCCGGTCGGGCTGAACCGCTGCACGCGGTTGTTGTCCCGGTCGGCCACGTAGACGTCCCCGGCGCCGTCGACAGCCACCCCGACGTCGCCGTTGAACTGGCCGGGAGCGCTGCCGACGCTGCCCCATTCCGTGAGGGGCTGGCCCCTCACGGTGTACTTGTCGATCTGGCTGTTGCCGCGGTCGGCGACGTAGGCCGCGTCGGTGCCGAAGACGGCGATGTTCTCCGGATTCAGGAACTGCCCGGCGCCCGAGCCGGCCTTGCCCCAGGTGCGCACGAACCCCAGCGTCGGGGTGAGCAGAGTCACCTGGTTGCTGGCCGCGTCGACGACGAATACCTGTTGAGCGCTGGCCGCGATGCCCCAGGGATCCACGAACCGGCGGGTGAACTTCCCAAGGAAGCCCCCGTTCGCGTCGAAGCGCTGGACGCGGTTGCTCGCGCCGCCGCCGTCCTCGACGGTGTAGACGTCCCCGCTCGGGGACACGGCGACGTCCTTGAGGACCATGAACTGCCCGTCGCCGCCGCCCGGCGATCCCCAGCTCGTCACGAGGTAGAACGTCGCCGCCGAGGCGGATCCGGTCAGGGCGAGCGTCGCGGCGGTGGTGCAGAGGAGGATCTGTGCCGTTCGGCGGGACAAGGCGCTAGCCGGGGGCGCGGGCGAGGTAGCTCTTGCCGGCGCGCACGGTGATGTTGCGCCGCTTGCGGAAGTCGCGCACGACGACGGTGCCGCGGCGCACCTTGGTCAGGGTGCCGTCGCAGCGGTCGATGGTGTCCCAGATCGTGCCGCGCACGGTGGCGGCGCTGTAGCGCCCGCGGGTGCGGTAGCGCCCGCTGGCGTTGCCGCGCATGCGCCGGATCACGCGCCGGCTCAGCGCCGCCGACGCCCGGCCCGCTCGCGCCGCGCACGAGCGGAAGCTCGAGCCCTTCAGCGGCAGGGTGGTCAGCCCGCTGCGCGACTGCAGCGCCTGGAAGACGCCGGCGGAGAAGGTGCCCGAGAACACCTCGCCCGCCTTGCTCGAGGCGGCTGGCCAGGCTGACGGTGCCCTTGCGCGTGTCCACGATCGAGCCGACCGGGATCTGGCGCGCCGACGTCAGCGGCACGAACCGCCGGCCCTTGATCCCCGGCACCGCCAGGCTGGCGAACGCCGACCCCGCCGGCACGCTCACGAACACCTTGCCGCTCGTCACCGCCACGTTGACGGTGCGGCCGACGACGGGGGGCGGCGGCAGCGAGCTCAGCGTCCCCCAGTCCATGTTGACCAGGGTGTCCACGTTCAGCCGGGTGACGCCCGACCCATCGGCGTTGACGGTGAACAGCTCCTCCTGGAACGGTCCGCCGACATCGCTGATGTAGCCGATCTTGGTGCCGTCCGGGGACCAGGCGAGCTCCCAGACCTCACCGATGGCGGCGCCGACGAGGAGCGGGCGCTCGTTCGGCGCGGTTGCGCGGTTGATGGTCCAGATACCGCCGTTCGCGCCGGGGGGACCGCGGGTGTAGGCGATCACCGCGCCGTTGGGCGACCATGAGGGGTCGCTCCTGTTCCCCGGAGCGGTCGGGTTCAGCTGCGTGGGCGCGGGCGTGCCGCTCGCGCCGACCGCCCAGATCTGGTTGTTGGCGGAGAAGGCGATCTCGCTGCCGCTCGGCGACCACTCGGGGTCGGCGAGCCGGAAGGGGAAGCCCGGCCCGACCAGCACCGTCCTGCCGCTTCCGTCGGCGTTCATCACGTGAAGCTCGCCGTTGCGCACGAACGCGATCTTCGAGCCGTCCGGCGACCAGGCCGGGTCGGTGTCGTTGCTCGCGATGTTCTGAGGGTCGGTGGAGACCTGGCGCGCACCTGTCCCGTCGGCGTTGACGGTCCAGATGCCGTAGCCGGGCAGGCCCGAGCGGCGGAAGGCGACGACGTTCCCGTTGGGTGAGACGGCGGGGACTGCAGGCGTTGTAGTCCGACGCGGTCACCTGGGTCAGGCCGGACCCGTCCGGCGCCACGCCGAAGATCGAGGTGCGGTCGAAGTAGATCCTCCCGTTGGTGCCGGGGAAGGTGGCGAGCGCTGCGGGCGGCGCGACCAGAGCGGCGGTGGCGCAGACCAAGAGCGCCGCCGGCAGGGCGAGCCTGAATCGCCTTCGGACGCTGCTGGCTCTCCTCGTGACTGCTTCCATGGTCAAGCGGGGAAGGGCGCGGATGGAACGATTTGGTACGGCGCTTGTCAGCCCGCGCGGGAGGGTGAGCCGGCCAAGTCCTGTCTCGACAGTACCCGAACTCGGCCCGCCTGAACAGCGCGGCGACCGTCAAGTGACCCGGTGTATGTTCCCCGGAGTCGTCATGCAGCTGACCTCCATCGACGTGATCGCCTCTGCGCTCGGGCCGGCGCCGCCGGACCTGGGGGAGTTCAGCTCGCCCGACGGCGCCCTGACGCTCCTGTTCACGGACATCGAGGACGCCGCCACGCTGCACGAGCAGCTGGGCGACGACCGATGGGCCGACCTGCTGCGGGACTACCGCGCGATGCTGGAGCAGATCGTCCAGCACCACGACGGGACCGTCGTGAAGTCGGAGAGCGACGGGCACATGATCGCCTTCAGCAGCGCCCACCAGGGACTCCGCTGCGCGATCGAGATACAGCGGACCTTCGCGGGCCGCACGGTGGGCGGGCTCGAGGCTCCGCTGGGGATCCGCAGCGGGCTGCACGCCGGGTTCGTGATCGTTCAGGCCGAGGACTTCTACGGCCGGAACGTCGTGCTCGCGGCCCGCGTCGCCGATCGCGCGCGCGGCGGCGAGATCCTGGTGTCAGAGAACCTGAGGGAGTACACGGAGACGGATCCGAGCTTTCGCTTCGAGCCGCGCGGCGAGTTCCACTTCAAGGGGATGCTGGGCGAGCACATCGTGTCCGCCGTCGACTGGGCGGAAAGCTAGCCGTACTAGCCGGCGCCGCCGGCGGCGGCCTCGAACATCCGAGCGAACTCGCCGGCGGTCTCGGGCCGGTTCGCCGGATCCTTGTCGAGGGCGCGCATGACCACGTCGGAGATCTCCGGCGGAAGGTCCGTCCGCTTCGTGGTGAGCTTGACCGGCTCGTCCTGGAGATGGGCCCACAGGACGCGCATTCCCTGCCGGTCGGCGAACGGGGGCGCCCCGGTCAGGCACTCGTACATGACACAGCCGAGCGCATACACGTCGCTCGCGGCGCCCACCTCCTCGCCGCGAATCTGCTCGGGGGCCATGTAGTCGAGCGAGCCGAGGGCCTGGCCCGGTC
Source organism: uncultured Actinomycetes bacterium (assembly GCA_963842605.1). Classification (GTDB taxonomy): domain Bacteria; phylum Actinomycetota; class Thermoleophilia; order Solirubrobacterales; family Solirubrobacteraceae; genus AC-38. Next base: position 146,732 of record CAWJGV010000010.1, on the reverse strand, counting down.
GGGTGAGAACGCTCGCCTGGCTGTCCTTGGCCAGACCGAAGTCGGTGATGTAGGCGATCTCGTCCTCGTCGAGGAGGATGTTCGCCGGCTTGACGTCGCGGTGCACGAGGCCAGAGGCGCAGAGCGCGTCGAGGCCGCCGGAGACCTGGCTGCAGACGGTCACGACGGTCTCGAGGTCGAGCGGCGACTGCTTCTTCAGCCTGTCCTCGAGCGAGCCGTTGCCCACGAACCGCTGCGCCATGTACGGGATGCCCTCGTGATCCCCGGCGTCGACCACGGGCACGACGTTCGGGTGTACGACGGTCCGCGCGATCCGCACCTCGCGTTCGAAGCGCCGGCGAAAGATGTCGTCGGTCGCCAGGTCGGCCTTGACCAGCTTGAGGGCGACGCGCCCGCCGTCGGGTCCCACGGCGCTGTAGACGCGCCCCATGCCCCCGACGCCAAGCAGCGACTCGACCTTGTAGGGCCCGACGTTGTTGCCGATGTGCGGGTCCGGGCCGGATGTCTGCTCGTCATTCATAGAGCCGACGAGGATAGGCGATTTCAGATGCCGAGCACCGCCGCTGGCCGAGTGGGAGAGTGGGCGAAGCGCTGGTCCCGAGCAGGTCAGCCGGCGAGGAGCCGGAGCAGGTCTGCGGCAATCGCGCCGGGGTCGTCGTGGAGCTGGCGCCAGGTGATGCGGACGACCCGCCAGCCGTGGGCTTGGAGGATTCGGTCTCGTTCGCGGTCGCGTTCGAAGGCGGCGCGGGCGCCGTATGGTCTCGTGGCCGTCGACTTCGACGATGAGGCGTCCTCGAAAAACTGCTCATCGAGGGTGGCCCCGGCCGGGGGTGTGTCACCTAAGCCTCCATAATCGGGCTTAACTTGCCAGACCTCAACCGGGCGAAGTTCCTCGAGGCGGGCCCGGGGAACGCGGTGTTCATGCGGCCGTTCCCCGCGTCCTGATCGCGAGCGTGAAGTTCCCCATCTATGCCATGGGTAATTTCGACTCTCGGCTGCCACCGGCCGATGCTCGCGGCCGCATGTGCCAGCGGGCGCGCGGAGTGTGACGAGGCTGTGCCGCCGTGGCGTCAGTCCGCGGTGAGCTGGCGCAGGATCGTGCCCGTGTCGAAGTAGACCCGCTCGCACACGAGCCGGTCCTCCTCGAACAGGAAGAACGCGACGCACTGACACTCGAAGGCCCGGCCGGTGGGCTCGAACCCCATCAGCTCACCCTCGTGGGTCCCGCGCAACCAGAACTCCGCGATCACGGCGTCGTCCGCGTGGTGGAGCGCGATCAGCTCGTTGCGTTGGTCCGGGAAGGCCGCCCGGGTCTCCGCGAAGTAGGCGGCGACCTCCTCCTCGCCGTCGTGTACGGCGCCCGTGGGGATGATCTCGTAGCGCGGGTGGGCGAACGTCCCCATCGTGACGTCGAACTCGTGGCGGTTCTCCGACTCCATGTGCTCGCGCACGAGGCGCTCGCGCGTCTCTCTGCGCTCCGGGGAGACGCTCACCCGCGGCCCTCCTCGATGTCCTCGACGCCGGGTACGAAGCCCGGACCCTCGACCGCCTCGAGGATCCCGAGCAGCTCTCCGACGCGGCAGACCAGCAGCCGCTCCTCCTCGACCTCCACCCACGCGCCCGCGGCGGCCGGGAACACGACGTGGTCGCCCGGCTTGACCGGCATCTCCAGGCCCACCTGGGCCCACCAGTCGAGGCCAGGGCCGACGGCGAGCACGATCCCGTGCTGGGGCGGCGGCTCGTTGCTGCCCTCCGGGACGAGCAGGCCGGAACGGCGCACCCGGTCGGGGTCGAGCTCCTTGATGACCACGCGGTCGAAGAGGGGACGAAGCTGCTGGCGCATCAGTTCTCCCCCAAGGATATGGCTCACAGCGCCAGCCCCACGAGCGTCGGCTCGGGCTCGAGCGTCACGCCGAAAGCCTCGCGCACGCCGTCCCGCAGCTCGCGCGCCAGCGCGACCAGCTCGGCCGCGGTGCCGCCGCCCCGGTTGGTGATCGCCAGCGTGTGCTTGTCGGACAGTCGCACGGAGCCCTCTCCGTATCCGCGCCCGAAGCCGGCTCGCTCGATCAGCCAGGCCGCCGACGTCTTGACGCGGCCGTCGGGCTCGGGGAACCGGGGCGGGCGCGCGTCGGGCCCGAGCCGCTCGGCGGCTCGCGTCTCCAGCGCGGCGAAGGCCTCGGGGTCGAGGATCGGGTTGGTGAAGAACGACCCGGCGGAGACCGAGTCGGGGTCGCCGGGGTCCACGACCATCCCCTTGGACCGCCGCAGCTCCAGCACGGCCTCGCGCACGTCGTGCAGCGGCGCCGTGCCGCCGGGCGCGACGTCCAGCGTGCGGGCGAGCTCGGCGTACCGCAGGGGCGCCGACCGGGCGCTCCGTGGGAGCGCGAAGGCGACGGCGAGAACGACGTGGCGGTCCGAGCGGCGGAAGGCGGAGCTGCGGTAGGCGAAGCCGCACTCGGCCGGGGCCAGGTCGGAGACGCTCCCCGTCTCGCGATCGTAGACGCGCACCCGGGAGATCGTGTCCGCCACCTCCTGGCCGTACGCGCCGACGTTCTGGATCGGCGTCGCGCCGGTGGCGCCCGGGATCCCGGACAGGCACTCGATGCCGGCCAGCCCGTCCGCGACCGCGTCCGCCACGACCGCGTCCCACGGCTCTCCGGCGGCCACCTCGAGCTCGACCTGCCCGTCGCGCTCGGTGCGGGCCACGCCGCGCGAGGCGACGCGCACGACGGTCCCGGCGAAGCCCTCGTCGGCCACGACGAGGTTCGATCCGCCGGACATCACGAGCAGCGGCTGGCCCGCCGCCTCGGCCTCGCGCACCGCGGACACGGCCTCGTCGTCGTCCGCCGCCTCGACGAGCCGGCGGGCGGGGCCGCCGAGGCGCAGGGTCGTCAGCTCCGCCAGCGGGACGTTCTCGCGCACACGCACGCGCGAGAGCCTATGGCGCGAGCCGCTCCACCACCCACGCCCCGCTCTCGTCGAGGCGGTAGCGCAGCCGGTCGTGCAGACGGTTGGCCCGGCCCTGCCAGAACTCGACCGCTTCGGGCACGACGCGCAGGCCGCCCCAATGCTCGGGCCGGGGGACGTCGACGCCGTCGGGGAAGCGGGCGGCGACCTCGTCGCGGCGACGCTCGAGCACGTCGCGCGACTCCACCACTTCGGATTGGGGACTGGCATGGGCGCTGATTCGCGCCTCCCGCGGGCGGGTGGCGAAATAGGCGTCGGCCTCGGTCGGCGTCACGTGCTCGACGGTGCCGTCGACGACCACCTGGCGGCGCACGTCGAGCCAGGGAAAGACGAGGGAGGCGCGCGGGTTCTCCGCGATCTCGCTTCCCTTGCGTGAGTCGTAGTTGGTGTTGAACACGAAGCCGCGCTCGTCGACGTCCTTGAGAAGGACCGTGCGCGCGCCGGTTCGTCCGTCCGCGCCCGCGGTGGCCACGACGACGGCGTTGGGCTCCGCCTCGCCGCCCTCCATCGCTTCCGCGAGCCAGCGCTCAAACTGCTCCAGCCAGGTCGGCGCGAGGTCCTCCTCGCGCAGTGCTCCGAGCTCGTAGTCGCGGCGCATGGCTTGGAGATCCGGACGCTCCACGACCTGCATCATCGCGTGCGGGCACTCCGTAGGCTGCACGCCATGAGCACCACGGTCGCCGCTCCGACCCGTCCGCTCACCGAGCGCTCGGCCCTCGATCTCGCCCGGGCGATCCGCGAGGGCGAGGTGACCTCGCGGGAGATCGTCGAAGCGCACGTGGCGCGCCTGCGCGAGGTGCAGCCGCGGATCAACGCGGTGGCCGCCGATCGCTTCGAGGCCGCCCTCGAGGACGCCGACGCCGCGGACCGCCGGGTCGCCGAGGCGTCCGACCCCGACGAGCTCCCCCCGCTGCTCGGCGTGCCCTGCACGATCAAGGAGTCGATCGCGCTGGCCGGAATGCCGAACTGCGCCGGCCTGATCAGCCGCCGCGAGCATCGGGCCACCGAGACGGCGCCCGCCGCGGCGCGCGTGCTCGAGGCCGGCGCGATCCCGCTGGCGGTCACCAACGTCTCCGAGCTGACGATGTGGATCGAGTCGCAGAACTTCGTCTACGGCCGCACCAACAACGTGTACGACCCGTCCCGGGTGGCCGGCGGATCCTCGGGCGGCGAGGGCGCGGCCGTGGGCTCGGGCGGCTCGCCGATCGGCCTGGGCACCGACATCGGGGGCTCGATCCGCCTCCCCGCCTTCTTCAACGGGGTGTTCGGGCACAAGTGCTCGGCGTGGATCGTGCCCAACTCGGGTCACTTCCCGGCGGCCGAGGGTGAGGTGACGAGGATGCTCTCGCTCGGCCCGCTCACCCGCCGGGCCGAGGATCTCATGCCCCTCCTGCGGATCGTCGCCGGTCCCGACGGGATCGATCCCTACACCCGCGAGGTCGAGCTCGGAGACCCCGCGGACGTCTCGCTCGACGGCCTGCCGGTCGTGCTGGCCGAGGACACGTCGTACGTCCCCGTACGCCGCGAGCTGCGCGACGCGCGCGAGCAGGCCGCCGGCGCGCTCGTCGCCGCCGGGGCCAGCTTGCGCCGCGTGTCGCTGCGCTCGATGCGCCGGGCGCTCGACTACTACCTGACGGCGCTGCGCGCGGGCTCGGACAAGGGAGTGCGCGACCTGCTCGAGGAGGAGACGGAGGAGGCCGCACGGCTGACGCTCGGGCGCGCCGGGTGGGGCGCGCTGCGCGGCCGCGGGCCGCACACCGTCGCCATGGTCATCCTGCTCGCCACCGAGGCGCTCGCCGCTCGGACCCCGGAGCGCCTGACCAAGCGGGCGCTCGCCGCCGGCAAGGCGCTGGCGCGCGAGGTCGAGGACGTCATCGGCGACGGCGTCCTGCTCCACCCGCCCCACCCGCGCGTCGCGCCCAAGCACGGGCGCACCGTCGGGCGCCCCTGGGTGATCACGCCGACGGCGGTGTTCAACCTGCTCGGCCTGCCCGCCACGCAGGTGCCGCTCGGCCTCAACTCCGCCGGCCTGCCGCTCGGCGTCCAGGTCGTGGCGGGAATGGATCGCGACCACGTCGCGATAGCCGTCGCGCTCGAGCTCGAGCGCGCCTTCGGCGGCTGGGTTCCGCCGCCGGCCTGAAGCGTCGGGTCAGCTCAGGACGCCAGCGGGGCAGCGGCCAGGGCGATCGCGGCGATCCCGGCGACGACAGCGATGAAACGGGCCATTTGCAGGTCCTTTCACTCGACGACGGACGCCGCCAATGTGCCATCGAGTCACCGCCCGGGTGTGTCCGGGTGGTGACCGAGATGTAGCCGAATGGTTACCGGAGCGCGGCGACGATCCGGTCACGCATCGCGGCGACGGTAGCGTGTGAAGCGTGAGCCTTCCGACGGTGGAGCTGCTCTGGTGGGAGGGCTGTCCCTCCTACTCCGAGGCCCTGGACGACCTGCGCGCCGCGATGGCGGAGCTCGGGCTGGACCCGGGCGACGTCGACGTGCGCGAGATCGTCACCGAGACGGAGGCCGGTCGCGCGGGCTTCCCCGGCTCGCCGACGATCCGCGTGGACGGCGCCGACGTGCAGCCGCCCGAGGACGGCGAGCCCGCGGGGCTGACCTGCCGGGTCTACCGGCTGCGCGACGGCCGGGTCTCGCCCAAGCCCGACCCCGACGACCTGCGCGACGCGCTGCGCGCCGCGATGGAGGAGTGAGCGATGAGCCTGGAGATCGGCGACCCCGGCCCCCGACACACCCTGCCCGACACCGACGGGAAGTCCCACGCGGTGGGCGACGCGGACGGCGCGTCCGCGACCGTGGTGGTCTTCACCTGCAACCACTGTCCCTACGCGCTGGCCTGGCACGAGCGCCTGATGGACGCCGGGCGCGACTACGCCCCGCGGGGCGTTCGCTTCTACGCCGTCAACTCCAACGACGCCGAGCGCTATCCGCGCGACTCCTACGAGGCGATGCAGCAGCGCGTGGCCGGCGAGGAGTGGACGATGCCCTACCTCCACGACGCCGACCAGGAGGCGGCGCGGGCGTACGGCGCCAGGACCACGCCCGACGTGTTCGTGTTCGACGCCGCCGGCGGGCTCGCCTACCGCGGCGCGCCCGACGCGAACTACGGCGACGAGTCCCAGCAGGCCGCGTGGCTGCGCGAGGCGCTCGACGACCTGCTCGCCGGCCGCGAGGTGGCCCGGCCGGAGACCGAGCCGGTCGGTTGCAGCGTCAAGTGGAAGCAGTGATGGCGCCGTTCGTCCATCGCCTGCGCGTCCGCTACCACGAGTGCGACCAGCAGGGCCGCGTGTTCAACGCGCACTACTTCGCCTACTTCGACATCGCCCTGACAGAGCTGTGGCGCGAGGCGTTCGGCTCCTACGAGCAGATGATCCGGGAGGGCTACGACGTCGTGGTCGCCGACGCCAGCGCGCGCTTCCAGGGCGCCGCGGCGTTCGACGACGAGATCGACGTGGCCATGACGATCGCCAACCTGGGGGATACCTCGATGACGACGGACATCGAGGTGCTGCGCGACGGCGACGTCCTGGTCCAGGGGCGCATGGTCCACGTGTGGGTGGACGCGACCTCCTACGAGAAGGCGCCGATCCCCGAGCGCGCTCGGGAGCGTCTGGCCGGCTTCAGTTGAGCGACGGGTCCGCCGGCATCGTCGCCAGCAGCGCGTAGGCCCCGCCCTTGCGCGCGAGCGTCTCCGCCCACAGGTCGCCGTCCGCGAACAGGTCGTCGGGGCGCGCCGGCTCGACGATCCACGCCTCGGCCTCGAGCTCGTCGTCGAGCTGGCCGGGTCCCCAGCCCGCGTAGCCCGCGTACACGCGCAGGTCCCGCAGGCCCGGCTCGGGGGCGTCGGGGTCGATCAGGCCGACGTCGCCCACCACGAGCCGCGCCGACTCGTCACGATCCTCGAACTCGCCGAGGGCGATGACCGAGTCGGGCGACACCGGGCCCGCCCACGTGCACGACGTCCTCGGGCCCGGCCAGGCCGGCGAGGCGCTCGACGATGTCGTTCACCGGCGCCTCGGTGGGGCGATTGAGGACGATGCCGAGCGCCCCCTCTTCGGTGTGCTCGATGACCAGCACGACGGAGCGCGCGAAGAAGTCCGAGAGCGCGGGGGCGGCTATGAGGAGCTGACCGCGAAGCGAATCCATGTCCTGAAGTGTGCCCGGTCGGCGCCAGGTGGGCACAATGAAAATGTGCGCCGGCCTCCGCTGTCCGTTCTCGTGCCGGCCCTTGCCGCTGGAGCGCTGATCGCTGCCGGCGAGCCCGCCGTGGCGGCGGTGCCCTTCCAGCGCTGCCCGGGCGACGACCAGGGCGCGCTGTGCGCCCGGGTGGCCGTCCCGCTCGACCGCAGCGGAGCGACGCCGGGCACCCTGCGCCTGCTGGTCCAGCGCGTACCCGGCCGTCCGCGTCGCGCCGACGTGCTGATGGTCCTGACCGGTGGGCCCGGCCAGGCGGCGACGCCGCTGCGCGAGGGGATCGAGGCCGCGCTCATGCCGGCCCTGCGCTCTCGCGAGCTGGTCGTGTTCGACCAGCGCGGTACGGGAGCGGGCGCGCTTCGCTGCCCGACGGTCGAGAGCCCGAACGTCAACGACGAGACGGGTGCGGTCGCGGCATGCGCGGCGCGCCTCGGCGCGAGCAGCTCGCACTTCACGACCAAGGAGTCCGTCGAGGACATCGAGGCGGTCCGCCAGGCCCTGGGCGTGGAGCGGATCTCCCTCCTCGGTGTGTCGTACGGGACCAAGGTGGCGCTCGGCTACGCGGTAGCGCATCCGGACCGGGTCGAGCGGCTCGTGCTCGACTCCCCGGTCGCCCTCGAGGGGCCCGACCCGTTCGGGCGTTCCGGGATGGCCGCCCTGCCGCGCGTGCTCGCCGACCTCTGCCGCGGAAGGCGCTGCCGGGGAGTGACGCGAGATCCGCTGGGCGATCTCGGCCGGCTGGCGGGACGCCTGCGGGTGGGCCCGCTGCGCGGCACGGTCGTCGGCTCGCGCGGGCAGCGGCGACAGTCGACGCTGCGCGAGTCGGGTCTGCTGGGGCTGCTGCTCGCCTCGGACATCGACCCCACGCTGCTGCCGGCCCTGCCGGCGGCCACGAGCTCCGCGCTGCGTGGTGACGGCGCGCCGATCCTGCGCCTGGCCCGCACGGCCGCGGCGGCGGAGGCGCCGGAGCGCCCCGACGAGTTCAGCACCGCGCTGCTCGTGGCCACCCTGTGCGAGGAGGCCCCGCTCCCGTGGTCGCGTACCGCCGCTCTCGACCAGCGCCGTGCCGAGCTGGACGCCGCGGCGGAGTCCCTGGGCGACGCGCCGTTCGCGCCGTTCGGCCGGGCGGCGGCGATCGCGGTCTCGCTCATGCCCGCGTGCCTGGGCTGGCCGGCCGCGCCGGTCGCGCCGTCGCTGGCCGGCCCCGCGCCTGCGGTCCCGACCATGTTGGTGGATGGCAGCAACGACCTGCGCACGCCGCTCGAAGACGGCCGCGCCATCGCCGCAACGCTGCCGAACGCGCGCATCCTCGAGGCCACCGGGGTCGGGCACTCGGTGCTCAGCGCCACCACGTCGAAGTGCCCGGGCCGCGCCCTGGGCGCGTTCTTCGCCGGGCGGCCCGTGCGGCGAAGTTGTCCGCGCGATCAGCTGCTCGACATCCCGCCCGACCCGATCGCGCCGCTCTCGCTGCGCGAGGTGCCGTTTCCGCCCGGCCTCGGCGGCCGCCCGGGCCGGACCCTGGGCGCGGTCCTCCTCACCTTCTCGGACACGGGCGCGGCCCTGCTGTCCCAATTGCCGAGCGCGATCGCCGAGATCGTCGAGCGGGGCACCGCCAGCGCGGGCGGTCTGCGCGGCGGGTACGTGACGCTCGGCGCCGACGGGATCCGCCTCCATCGCGCCGTCTACGTGCCCGGCGTGGTCGTGGACGGCGGAGTCCGGTTCGTCGGTGGCGGGGACCTCGTGGCGAACTTCCGCGTCTCGGGCTCCGCCGCCTCGCACGGGGTGGTTCGCCTGCTTCCCGACGGTACGACCAGCGGCAGGCTCGCCGGCCGGCGCTTCCACCTGCGCCCGTCGGGCCTCGCCGCGGCGAACGCCGCCGCCGGCGGGCCCTCGCCGGCCGCGACGGTGTCTCGGCTGCGCCGCCTGCTGGAACGCAAACGCGGCGGCCGCCCTGACTTCGGGCGACCGCCGCGCTGGTTCGGCTGAGGGCTGTCGGCTAGGCCTGCGCCGGCTGCACCTCCGGCTCGTGAGCGATCTGGGGGATCCAGCCGAGCTTCTTCGGCAGGTACCAGTTCCAGTCGCCCAGGAGCTTCATCGTCGCGGGCAGCAGCACCGCCCGGACGAGCGTGGCGTCGATGAGGACTGCGGCCGCCAGGCCGACCCCCATCTGCTTCATGTCCACCATGCTCAGCGTCGCGAAGGTCGCGAACACGCCGACCATGATGATCGCGGCGCTCGTGACCGTCGACGCGGTGGTCTTGATCCCGTGCGCCACCGCGTCCTCGGTCTTCATGCCCTTGTCGAACGCCTCGCGGACCCGCGTGAGGATGAACACGTGGTAGTCCATCGAGAGCCCGAAGAGCACGACGAACATGAACAGCGGCAGCCACGAGGCGATCGCGCCCGTCGACTGGAAGCCGAGGAGCTTCTCGCCGTGGCCGTTCTGGAACACCTCGACCAGGAGGCCGTAGGCCGCCCCGACCGACAGGAGGTTCAGCAGGATCGCCTTGATGGGGATGACGATCGAGCGGAACGTGAACAGCAGCAGCACGAACGCCGTGCCGAGGACGAACAGGAACACGATGGGCAGGTGAGCCTTCATCGAGTCGTTGAAGTCCTTGTTCTGCGCCGTCGTGCCGGTGACCCCGGTCTCCGAACCTGCCGGAAGCTGGGCCTTGATGGTCGGCATGACGTCGCCGCGCAGCGCCTGGAGCGCCGCCTTGGACTTCTCGTTCGTCCCGTCGCCGTCGATCGGCAAAGCGACCGAGACGACGTGCTTGTTCGGTGAGACATCGACGGTGGCCGGCTCGTGCAGCTTGCCGGTCGCCGCCGCGTCGTGACGCAGCTGCGCGATCGCCTTGGTGTAGGCGGGCGCGGTGACGTCATCACCCTTGATGACGACCTCGGCCGCGACTTCCTCTCCGGGGAACGACGTCCTGCATGCGGTCGTAGGTCTGCATCACCGGGATGCTGCGCGGGAGCGTGTCGATCCCCGGCTGCTCGGTGTGCAGGCCCAGCGTGGGCAGCGCCATGGCGACGAGGATGCCGCCGGACACCACCGCGCTGACGACCGGGCGCTTGAGCACGCGATCGAGCACCCACGACCAGGCGCGGGACTCGCTCGGGTTGCCGGCACGCCGGCGGCGCAGTGAACGGAACCCGGCCCTTCTCGACCTTGTCGCCGAGCTTGGACAGGATCGCCGGCAGGACCGTGATGGAGGCGATCAGCGCCACCAGCACGACCATGATGCCTCCGGTCGCCATCGAGGCGAACTGCGCATCGCCGCCGAAGTACAGGCCGGCCATGGCCACCATGACGGTGAGCCCGGAGATGAGGACCGCTCGCCCGGAAGTGGACGCGGCGGCCTCGAGCGCGGCTTCCTCGCCGCGACCCGCGGCGCGTTCCTCACGCTCGCGCTTGATGTAGAACAGCGTGTAGTCCACGCCGACCGCGAGACCGATCAGCAGGATCATCTCGTTGACCGTCTGCGGCCATCGGCATGACCTGCGAGACCAGCGCGGCCAGTCCGATGGTCGACATCACGGCCGACATCGCCAGCAGCACCGGGATACCTGCCGCCACGAACGCGCCGAACGCGATGGCGAGGATCACCAGGGTGAGCGGAATCGAGAGCTTCTCCGCCTTCTGGAAATCCTTCCCCAGCGCCTCGTTGAGCGCCTTGTCGGCGCTCGCCATGCCGAACTGCTCGACCCGCAGGTCCGAATGGGACTTCTGCAGGGCGGCGACCGTCTCGATCGACTAGTCGATGTTCTTCTCCTGCGTGACCTTGTCCTTGCCCGGGATCTCGAAGTCGACGCGCACGCTGCGCCCGTCCTTGGAGATCTGGGTCGGCCCGTTTCCGGGCGCGTAGGGAGACTTGACGTTGGCGACGTGCGGCGTGGCCTTCAGCTGCTTGGTCACGTCGGCGACCGCCGCCCGGAACTGCGGGTCGGTGGCCTTGCCCGTCTTCGACTTGCTCTGGACGAGGACCGACTCAACGGCCTTGTCGTCCTGCTGCGGCCAGTTCTGGCCGATGAGCTCGGTGGCGCGACCCGACTCGCCCGAGCCGGCCTTGCTGTCGTCGAGCTCCTTCATGCCGAGACCGTTGCCGAGGGCAAAGGCCAGGAGCACGAAGGTGAACCAGCCGATGATGGCTGTCTTGCGATGCCGCGCGCTCCACATTCCTACGCGCGCGGCGAAGTTTCGCTTGGGGGTTTCCCGTTGCATTTGCACTCCTCCGATTCGGTGTACCTGCGACATGCCGGAACCGTCCCAGCGCGGAGGCGCCAGATCTGTGGGGGTCGCAGGCGTTCTCCCGTTCGGCGGCCCCCGAACCCGCGGGCGGTTATCCGCACTTCCGTGCCTGTGGGAGGATCGACATGGCCGTGGGTGCGGCTAGCCGTATGGGCGGCGAGGCCCGATTGGACGACAATCAACCCATGGCCCCCACGATCCTCATCGTCGACGACCATCCGAGCTTCCGGGCCAGCGCGCGCCGGTTGCTCGAAGCGGACGGCTACGAGGTGGTCGGAGAGGCGCTGGACGGTGAGTCCGCCTTCGAGGCCGTCCGCGAGCTGCGGCCGGAGATCGTGCTCCTCGACGTGCAGCTTCCCGGCCTCGACGGGTTCGAGGTCGCGGAGCGGCTCACCAACGGGGGAGGCGGGCCGGCCGTGGTGCTGACCTCCAGCCGCGATGCCTCCGACGTCGAGCCATACGCCGCGGCCAGCGGCGCTCGCGGCTTCGTTCCCAAGAGCGAGCTGTCGGGCGAGGCACTGGCGGCCCTCTTGCGATGAGGAGCCTGGGGCGGGCCCTGGTCGGCCTCGGGCTGGCAGGCGTAGTCGATCGGCCTGCTCGCGCTCTCGCTCATCGTCACCAGCGACCACGCGACCTACCGAGGGCTCTTCGCGGCGTTCACGCTGGTGGTCGGCTGGTCGTTCATCGGGACGGGCCTGTTCGCGTGGTGGCGGCGGCCGGAGAACCGAACGGGCGCGCTGATGACCGCGACCGGCTTCGCGTGGTTCCTCCAGGCGATGACCGCCTCCAACTCCCCCGGCATCTTCACCGCGGGCTATGCGCTCAACACGCTGGCCTACGGACTGCTCATCCACATGCTCGTGGCGTTCCCCGACGGGCGGCTCACCACCCGCGCCCAGCGCGCCGTCATGACGTTGACGTGGTTCGTCGTGACCGTCGCGCAGTGGGCGGTCATCCCGTTCATCGACCCCCACGACTTTCCGGACTGCAAGAACTGTCCGGACAACCCGCTGCTCGTCAGCGGCGACAAGGGCCTCTCGGATCTGCTGCTCGGGCGTGCAGACGTTCCTCGCGGTCGCGGCGCTCGCCGGCGTGGTCGTCGTGCTCGTCCGGCGCTACCGCGCCGCGCCTCCCGCCCAGCGCCGCACGCTCGGGCCGGTGCTGTGGGCGGGCGGGCTTCGGGATGATCGCGACGGCGGTGCAGCTCGCCGTCTCCTCGGCCGGGGTCGACGACGCGGTGAACCGGGCGCTCTACATCGCCTCGCTCACCGTGCTCGCCACGGTCCCGTTCGCGTTCCTGTTCGGCCTGCTGCGCTCGCGGCTCACGCGCGCGGGCGCGGTCGGGAATCTCGTCTCGCGCCTCGGGGAGGGGCGGGAGCGCCGGCGGAGGCCTGCGCGACGCGCTGGCCGAGGCGCTGGGCGACCCGACGCTCGAGCTCGCCTACTGGCTGCCGGATCGCGAGCGCTACGTCGACGCCGACGGGCCGGCCGTTCGAGCTTCCCGGGCCCGGGCTCCGGGCGGGCCTGGACGCGCGGTGGCGCGCGACGGCGAGCCTCTCGCCGCGATCGTGCACGACGCCTCGCTGGCCGAAGAGCGCGAGCTCATCGACACCGCCGGCGCGGCCGCCGCGCTGACGCTGGAGAACGAGCGCCTCGACGCCGAGCTGCGGGCGCGCGTCGAAGAGTTGAGCCATTCGCGCGAGCGCCTGGTCGAGGTCGGGCTGGCGGAGCGCCGCGCGCCTGGAGCGCAACCTCCACGACGGCGCGCAGCAGCGGCTCGTGGCGCTCGCGCTGAGCCTCCGGCTCGCGCGCGGGAAGATCGAGGACGACCCCGGGGGCGCGAGCGCGCTGCTCGACGAGGCGATGGCGGAGCTGCACGAGGCGACCTCCGAGCTGCGCGAGCTGGCGCGCGGCATCCACCCCGCCGTGCTGTCCGACCGCGGGCTGCCGGCGGCGCTCGAGGCGCTGGCCGGCCGGGCGCCCGTGGTCGTCGACGTGATCGAGACGCCGGCCGACTCGCTGCCCGCCCCGATCGAGGCGGTCGCGTACTACGTCGTGGCCGAGGCGCTGACCAACGTGGCCAAGTACGCGGACGCCCAGCGGGCAGAGGTTCGCGTGACCCGCGACAATGGGCGCGTGATCGTCCAGGTGACCGACGACGGAGTGGGCGGGGCCGACCCCGCCGGCGGCTCGGGCCTGCGCGGCCTGGCCGACCGGCTGGCCGCGTTCGACGGGCGCTTGGAGGTCGAGAGCCCGCGCGGGGCGGGGACGACGATCAGGGCACAGATTCCGTGCGCGTAGTCCTCGGCGAGGACTCGGTGCTGCTGCGCGAGGGCGTCGCGCGGCTGCTCGGGGATGCCGGGATGGACGTCGTGGCCCAGGCCGGCGACTTCGACGATCTCATGCGCAAGGTTCGCGCCCACAAGCCCGACGTGGCCGTCGTCGACATCCGCATGCCCCCGACGCACACCGACGAGGGGCTGCGGGCCTCCCACCTGATCCGCGAGGAGCTGCCGGACACCGGCGTGCTCGTGCTCTCCCAGTACGTCGAGGAGGGCTACGCCATGGACCTGCTGGCCGACAGCGCCGAGGGCGTCGGTTACCTGCTCAAGGACCGCGTGGCCGACGTCGAGCGCTTCGTCGACTCCGTGCGCCGGGTGGCCGACGGCGGGTCGGCCCTCGACCCCGAGGTCGTCTCGCAGATGCTCGGCCGCCGCCGCGCCGAGGACCCGCTCGCCGAGCTCACCCCGCGCGAGCGCGAGGTGCTCGGGCTGATGGCCGAGGGGCGCTCCAACCACGCGATCGCCGAGGAGCTCGTCGTCACCGAACGCGCCGTCGAGAAGCACGTGACCGGCATCTTCAGCAAGCTCGACCTCGGGCCCACGCCGGAGGACCACCGGCGCGTCCTCGCGGTGCTCACCTACCTCAAGGCCTGACCTCGGGCCTCGAGCTCCAGCCGGCGCGTCGAGCGCTCGCGCAGGATCAGCACGAGGCACACGATCAGCGCTCCGAGCAGCAGCCCGCCGAAGAAGGCTCCGAGGATGCCGCCCACGCCGGCGAGGATTCGTCCCGCGGTGACGTACGGACCCAGCGAAAGGGGCCGCGAGGCCGCGCAGTCGACGCGGTAGGTGCCGGCCTCCGGCGCCCGGAAGCGCAGGAAGGAGTGGTACTCGGTCCCGCCGCTGGTCACGGTCACGCCGCTCGTGCGCTTCATGTCGACCCGCTGCGGTCCCGCGGCCGAGCAGAAGCCGCTGACCGACTCGTCGGTGAGCGCCCAGATGCCGCGCCCCTCGTCCTTCTCCAGGCGGACGGAGACCGGGCCCTCGAGCGGCTCGAACGACCCCGTCACGTCGTCGAGCAGCGAGAGCAGCACGACGACCGCCACCGCGATCCCGGCGAGCACCGGCACGGCGGCGAGACCCAGCCAGGCGAACGAGGGGCGAATGCGGGAACGGTCGATCAAGTGCCGGAGCCCCGGAGCCGGTCGAGCCACCGGCGTACGCCGCCCCGCTGCTGCGGCAGCTCGGGCCGCAGCGGGAGCTCGTCACCGGCGAGGATCGCCTCCGGTACCTGACGCGTGAGCCAGTCGGCCATGCGGAGCGCGCCCGGGACCTCGCGCTCGGCCGCCTGAAGCCCCGCGAGCAGCTCGGGGCCGCGCCGCTCCGCGTCGTGGCTGTCGGAGGCGACGTTGTGGACCAGGCCCTCCCGCAGCAGTCGCAAGGAGAACGACTGCACGGTGCGCCCGAAGGATCCCAGCAGCGACGCCGCCGTGATCGACGTCAGCACGCCGTCGCGGACCAGCGCGGCCAGGCGGTCGGGGTGCCGTTGGAAGGCGGGCGAGCGCTCGGGGTGGGCGAGGACGATCCGCTCGCCCCGGTCGCGCAGCCGGTGGACGAAGGCGTGGAATTCGGTGCCGGCCGTGGGGCGGTGGGGGCACTCGAGGAGCATGTACGGGCCGCCGCCGAGTCGTACCGCCTGCACCTGGGCGGAGTCGAGATCGGCGAGCCGGCTCAACGCGATCTCGCCGCCCGCGCGCACGTCGAGCTCGATGTGCGCTTCGGCCAGGGCCTCGCGCATCCGGTCGACCATCCCGGCGACCTCGGTGGGCTCGACGTTCCAGCGATGGTCGATGTGCGGCGTGGCGATCATCGTCCGCGTCCCTCCCGCGGCTGCGGCGCGGGCGAGCGCGAGCGCCTCCTCGAGCGTGGCCGGGCCGTCGTCGATCCCGGGCAGCAGGTGACAGTGAAGGTCGATCACCGGCGGGCGATGTTGGCAGAGCCCCGGCGCGTCGAGGCGTCAGGCGCGCTCAGGCCAGGCCGGCGACGGGGCGGCGCGCGACGTGGCCGTTGCGCTCGTTGTCCTGGAGCAGGGCCTTCGTCATGTCGACGACCTCCGCCACACGCTCGTCGGACAGCCGGTAGAAGACGCGCTTTCCGCGCCGCTCGGCAGTGACGAACCCGCACCAGCGCAGGCACGCAAGGTGGTTGGACACCTTGGGCTGGGGCTGGCGCAGCGCCTTCACGAGTTCGCCGACCGAACGCTCTTCCTTGCGCAGCAGACCGAGGATCCGCAGACGGGTCGGGTCGCCGAATCCGCGAAAGTACTTCGCGAGCACGTCCGTCTCGGACGCCTGCGGCGACAGTCGAAAGGGCCCTTCGATTCGAGTATTCACGTTCCTCCGTCCTCGGGGGTGCGCGCATCCCCACCGTACCACGTGTAGGTACGTGCAACAGACCTTCATGAGATGATCGAATCCGAATGATCTTCCGCCAACTCGTCCACGACGACCTCGGTTGCGCGTCGTACTTCGTGGGCGACGAGGACGCCGGCATCGCGGCGGTGGTGGACCCGCGGCTCGACATCGACGCGTATCTCGAGCTGGCGCGCTACGTCGGAGTGACGATCGAGCACGTGCTCGAGACCCACACCCACGCCGACCACGTGTCCGGCCACGGCCGTCTCGCCGCTGCCACCGGGGCGACGATCCACGTCAACCGCATCGCCGGGGCCGCCTATGACCACGAGCCGTTCGACGACGGCTGGCGCTTGGCGCTCGGCGACGTGCGGGTCGAGGCCGTGCACACGCCCGGCCACCGGCCCGAGCACACCGCGTTCGTGATCTCCGACACCTCGCGCGGCGAGGAGCCCTGGGCGGTTCTGAGCGGCGACACGCTGTTCGTCGGCGACGTGGCCCGGCCCGACCTCGCCGTCGACAAGGACGAGGGCGCGCGCGGGATCTTCCGCTCCCTGCACGAACGGCTCCTCGCCCTTCCCGACGAGGTCGAGGTGTGGCCGGCGCATCTCGGCGGGTCGATGTGCGGGGGCCCGGGGATGGACATGAAGGTGTCCTCGACGATCGGGTTCGAGCGCCGCCACAACCCGCTGCTGTCCGAGGACGACGAGGACCGCTTCGTGGAGCGCGCGCTGGCCGGCCTGGGTCCCCAGCCGCCGAACTTCCGCCGGATCGTCGAGATCAATCGCGGCGCCGAGGGCGGCATCGCGACGCCGCCGGCCCCGCTGAGTCCGCGTCAGGTCGCCGAGCGCGCCGCCGCCGGGGCGCTCGTCGTCGACGTGCGCACGCACGAGCAGTTCGACGAGGCGCACATCCCCGGCTCCGTCTGCGTCAGCGCGCTGCAGGCCGGCTTCGGCACCAAGCTCGCGTGGGTGGGCGCTGAGGCGGACGAGCTCGTCTTCGTGGGGCGCGACGACGAGGATGCTCGCGTGGCGGCCGAGCTCGCGGCGGCGGTCGGGATCGTCGTGCCGGCCGGACTGCTGTCGGGCGGGATGACGAGCTGGCGGCTCGAGCGTCGCGAGGTTGCCCGCATCGCGCGCCTCGACGTGCCGGGGCTGCACGAGCGCCGCGGGCGCGAGCCGGCGCTCCAGGTGCTCGACGTCCGCGAGGACAGCGAATGGCGCGAGCGGCGCATTCCCGGATCGCTGCACGTCCCCTACCACGACATCCACGAGCTCCCCGCCGGCCTGGAGCCCGCACGCGCCGTGGCGGTCATCTGCGGGTCGGGCCAGCGCAGCGCGGTCGCCGCCTCGCTCGTGCAGCGTCTCGGAGCGCTGGACGTGATCCATGTGGTCGATGGCGGCGTCGGTACCTGGGCCCGGGCCGGGTACGAGATCGAGGAGTAGGATCGGGCCCAGCCAACGCCGTCGAAGGGAGTCCCGCATGGAGTCCTCCGCCCCCGCCCGCGTCCTGGTCGTCGCCGCGAAGACGGCCGCCACGCCCGCCCTCATCGACGCCGTCCGCGAGCGCGCCGCCCGCGGCCCCGCCGTCTTCACCCTCCTGGTTCCGAACCCGACCCACGGGCTGCACACCGTGGTCGATCCCGAGGACCAGGACGCCGGCGAGGCCGAGACGATCGTCGAGCTGGCCGTACCGCTGCTCGAGGGCGCTGCGGGCTCTCCCGTCGACCACATCGTCGGGGACGCGATCCCGCTCGACGCCATCCAGGACGCGGTCAACCTGCGCGGCTTCGACGAGATCATCCTCTCGACGCTTCCCGCGCGGGTGTCGCGCTGGCTGAAGCTCGACCTGCCGAGCAAGGTCAAGGGGCTCGGCCTGCCGGTCACCACGGTGACGGCGAAGTCCAAGGAGGACATGGCCGCCACGACGTGAGCGTCGTTTCCGGGCCCGGCAGGCGCCGGTTCACGCCAGCTTGACCACCGCGATCACCATCGCCGCCAGCACGAAGACGACGATCGCCACCTGCATCCACACCCAGGTCGGGGACATGCGCATATGATCCTCCGGATTCCCAGCGGGCGAGAGGAGAGGCATGTTCGATCGGATTGTGGTGGGCACGGACGGCTCCGAGACGGCCAACGAGGCCGTGCGCCAGGCGACCGAGCTGGCGAAGGCCGTCGGCTCGTCGATCGATCTCGTCAGCGCGTACGAGCCGGTCTCCAGCGCACGGCTCCGCGAGGAGGCGCAGCAGGTGCCCGAAGGACATGGAGTGGATGGTCAACCCGCGCGAGGACGTCGACGCGACCCTCAAGGCCGCCGGCGAGCAGATCGAGGAGGCCGGGGTCGAGGTCCATACGCACGCCCGCGAGGGCGATCCGGCCGACGCGATCCTCGACGTGGCCGAGGAGCGGAAGACCGACCTGATCATCGTCGGCAACAAGGGCATGACGGGCGCCAAGCGCTTCCTCCTCGGGTCGGTCCCGAACAAGGTCTCCCACCACGCCCCCTGCTCGGTCCTGATCATCAGGACCACCTGAGCTGACGGCTGACGGTCCCCTAAGCCGGGGCGGTGGGCGTCGTGGCCCGGGCCGCGTCGACGAGTCCGGCGCCGTAGCGCTCGTCCTCGCCCGGCACGCCGAGGTCACGCGCCGTCGACTTGAGCCGCTCCTCGACCTGCTTGGGCGAGGGACGGGAGCCCACGACCCCGCTGGCGATGACCAGCGCGGCGATGGCGGCGACGTGGGGCGAGGCCATCGAGGTGCCCTGGTAGCCGCCGGGCAGGCCGAACCGCCGCACGGAGCCCGCGAACGTCAGCTGGAAGATGTCCCGGCCGGGCCGGCCGTTGGGCCGGCAATGGGCCGGGTCCTCCTCGATCGCCGCGTCGGCGCCGCCGCCGGGCGCCACGATGTCCAGGCCGCGGCCGTCGTTGGAGTACTCGGCCTGGCAGAGGTGCTCCGTGGTCGCCCCGACCGACATCACGCCATTGGCGCGGGCCGGGTAGGCGACGACCCTCAGGGCCTCGTTGCCCGAGGCGGCGGTGACGAGCACGCCCTTGCGCGTGGCGTAGCGGATTGCGCTGAGCACCTCGGGGATCTGCGAGCCGGGCACGGACGAGTCGAACTCCAGCGAGAGATTGATCACCTTCGCGCCGCGCCGGGCGGCGTAGCGGATGCCCGCGGCGATGGCCGCCGCGTCCCCGAGTCCCTGCTCGTCGAGGACGCGCACCGGCATGATCGTCGCTCCGTAGGCGATCCCCGTCAGCGCACGACCGTTGTTGACGCGCTCCCCGATCACGCCCGCGACGAACGTTCCGTGGCCGTTCTCGTCGTCGGGAAAGGCATCCCGGTCGACGAAGTCGTAGCCGCGGGCGAAGCGCGTGCCGACGAAGTCGGGCGAGCGGCGGAAGCGCTTGGTCGTCCGGTAGGCGACGCCGGTGTCGAGAACGCCCACGGTGACGCCGCGCCCGCCAGGCTTGCGGGCGGCGATCAGGTTGGACCACGCGTCGGGCGCGTTGACCCCGGCGGAGCCGAGGAAGTTCCACTGGATGCGCTGCCAGTTCGTGCGCCCGCCGCGTCCGGGGTCGTCGGGGATGAACCCGGAGGCGTGCGCGATGACGTTCGGGACGGCGTACCGGACGTTGTCCTGTGCGTTGAGCGCCCTCGTCGCCTCGGGCACCGTGTCGCCGGGCGCGACCGGGACGACGGTGGGGGCCGCGGCGCCCTCGTACTGCACGACGACTTCGCCGGGCACGTGGGCCGGCGTTTCCTGGGCCGCGGCGCCGGCGGGCGCGATCGCGGCCGCCACGGCGGCCAGTGAGAGGAGTATGGGGAGGCGCATTGCGGGGGGGTTCCGTTCCGTCCTGGTTAAAGACATCATCGGCGCGCTGAAGTTTCCCTGCAATGGTCAACCCCCAATGAGTGGACGCTACTTCCCGCGCGACGAGTACTTCATGCACCTCGCCCTGCGCGAGGCGGAGCGGGCGCTCGAGCACGATGACGTGCCGATCGGCGCCGTCGTGGTCCACGACGGGGAGGTGATCGGCGCGGGCGCGAACGAGCGCGAGCTGCGCGGCGACCCGACGGCGCACGCCGAGGTGCTGGCGCTGCGCGAGGCGGCGGCGAAGCTCGGAAGCTGGCGCCTGCTCGACTGCAGCCTCTACGTGACGCTGGAGCCGTGCGCCATGTGCGCGGGGGCGATCATCCTCGCTCGCGTGCCCCGGCTCGTCTACGGCGCGGCCGACCCGAAGGCGGGCATGGCGGGCAGCGTGCTCGACGTTCTCGGCGAGCCGCGGCTCAACCACCGCCCGCAGGTGGCGTCCGGCCTGCTCGCGCAGGAGAGCGCGTCCCTGTTGCAGGAGTTCTTCGCCTCGCGCCGCTGACGGTGCGGCCCGCTCGACCGATACCCTGCCCGTTTGCTGTCCCGCAGCGCCCAGGAGGGGTGCCGGAGTGGTTGAACGGGGCGGTCTCGAAAACCGTTGTCGGCCGTTTGGTCGACCGTGGGTTCGAATCCCACCCCCTCCGCTGACAGCTCGGATCCATCGACTCGCTCACCGCTAGCCGGGATATGTCGCGACACCACGCCCAGGTCGTACGCAAGCCGCTTTCGGTCCGTAAGAGCTCGAGCCGGCCGCTCGACGCGCGACTGGCCCTCCGGTTCCCGCGTCTCGCCACCGCATGGGGTCGGTTGATCCTCCGGCTGGCTCCGACCTCGCGGCTTCGACAGGCGGTGGTGTGGAGAGCGGCGCAGAACGGGATGGAGGCGTTCAACCGCCGCGACATCGACGCGGCCGCCATGCCGGGCTCGGCCGACTTCGAGATGCGCCCGCCGCAGGAGTTCGTCGAGATGGGGTTCGAGCCGTGCTATCGCGGTCCGGCCGGCTTGGGTCAGTACATGTCGGCCTGGGAGGACGTCTTCGCCGAGCTCCGCGTTGAGCCCGTGGAGCTGATCGACCTGGGGGACCGGATCGTTCTCTTGGCAGACCTCCCCGGGCGCGGCCAGTCCAGTGGCGTGCCGTTCACCGGGCAGATCGCGACCGTCTCCATGCTGAAGGACGGCACGGTGATCAGCGTGCAGGCGTACCTGCACCACGCCCAGGCCCTGGAAGCCGTCGGGCTGCGGAAGTAGACGCGCCCCGGGCCGGGTCAGGATTGTCCGTATTGCACGGTGCGGAAGGCGCCGGCGAGGAAGACGAGCGGCTCGTTGATCGGCGAGACGCGCAGGTCGTCGACGCGCCCCACGACGATCCAGTGATCGCCGGCGGGATGCTCGGCGACGATCTCACACTCGAGGGAGGCGAGGGCGTCCGTGAGCAGCGGGACGCCACCGCGTCCGAGCTCCCAGTCGAGCCCGGCGAATCGGTCGGCGCCGGCGGGCGTCGCGCGTACGGCGAACCGTTCGTGCTGCCGTCCCAGCACGTTCACGCCGAAGCGCCCCGCCCGCCGCATGCGGGACCACGTGAGCGAGCTGCGCGCCGGGGAGAACGACACCAGAGGGGGCTCGAGCGAGACGGACGTGAGCGAGTTCACGATCAACCCGGCGGGCTCACCGTCCGGCGCCGCCGTGATGAACGCGACGCCGGTCGCGAACCTGCCGAGCGCGTCGCGGAACGAGCGCGCGTCCGGCGCCGGCGCGGGCTGGGCTGGAGCCGCGAGCGCCATCTCAGTGGAGCGACGTCTCTTCGCCGAGCGCGACGTGGCCGAGGTAGTCGTAGGCGCGGTTGGCGCCGAGCGGGTGCATGAAGGAGCCGGCCTTGACGTCTCGGTACGCGCGCGCGAGCGGGCTGCCGTTGACGTAGCCGGCGCCGCCCGAGAGGGCGAGCGCGCGGTCCACGATGCGGGCCGCCGCCTCGTTGACGAACGCCTTGGCGGCCTGGGCCTCGGCGAACAGCGCGCCGAGCTCCTCGGCGCTGCCGTCGGACGCCGGGTTGGCGGCGCGGTGGTCGTCGATCAGCGCGGCGGCGCGCGACAGGACGCCGCGCGAGGCGGCGAGGTCGACGGCGTTGTCGGCCACCTGGATGCGCGGGCGCGCATCGCCGTTGATGCGCCCGGCGAGGCCGCGCCGGGCGATCGCATCGGCCGACTCGGCGATGCCGAGCGAGGCCGCGGCGTGGAACAGCCCGGCCACGAGGTTGCGCTCCATGTACGGCAGCGGGTCGCCGGCTCGGAAGCCGCCTCGCACACCGGACTCGGGCAGCTCGACGCCCTCGAGCGAGACGGAGTTGCTGCCGGAGGCGCGCATGCCGAGCGCGTCCCAGTCGTCGTTGACCACGACGCCGGGCGTATCGGTGGGCACCATGGCGTACGCGTAGCGTTCGGTGCCCTCGTCGTCGGCATAGCTGACGGCCACGTAGAGATCGGTGGCGGCGGGGGACATCGTGCAGAACATCTTGCGGCCGTCGATCCGCCAGCCGGACGCGGTGCGGGTGGCCCGCGTGCCCGGCCGCGTGAGGTCCTGGCCGGGCTCGCTGATGGCGGCGGCCAGCACGACGCCGTCGTGGGCGATCTGCTCGAGCGACGAGGTGAAGCCGCGGGCGCGGCGCTCCGCCCCGGCGGCGACCGCGACCTGGCGGCGGCGCTCCATGTTCAGCACCGCGACGAGGTGCATGTTGACGCCGATCGCGACGGAGGCGTCGCCGCGCGCCAGGCGGCTTGACGCGACGACGAGGTCGTGCGCGGACGAGACGCCGAGCCCACCGAGCTCGACGGGCACGGGCGCTGCGAAGTAGCCGGCGGCCTTGAGCGCGTCGATCGCCTCGAAGGGGTAGGTGCCATCGCGGTCGTGCTCCGCTGCGCGGACGGCGAGCTCCTCGGAGAGCTCCTCGGCGATCGCCACGAGGCGGGCGCCGGCGTCGGTATGGGCCGTGAGTTCGATCGGCATGAAGGAATCTCCAATCCGCTCGTCATGCACCCGTGGCCGGAGCGTCACTCCGGCCACGGGCCATGCGAGCCTCAGTCGGTCGTCACGTCCACGGCGACGGGCACGCCGTTGGTGACCATGTCGTAGACGGCCGAGCGCTGCCGGCCCCGCTCCACGACCTCGCGGAGCTTCTCCTCCGGCGCGTTTCCGGTCACGCGGAACGACACGCCGATGCGCTCGAACCCGTTGCGGGGCTCGTCGTCCACGCCCAGCGCGCCGCGCAGGTCCATGTCGCCGGTGAGGGTCGACTCGACGGACGTGAGCTCCACCTTGCGCGCCGCGGCCACGTAGACGATCGACGTCGTCAGGCAGGCGGCGAGCGCGTGCAGCAGGTACTCGGCGGGGTTGGCGCCGGTGTCGGTGCCGAGCAGGATCGCCGGCTCGCCCGCGTCGATCTGGAACTCCTCGCTGCGAGTGGTGTCCTCCCCGCCCGCGGCGTAGAAATCCTTGATCGTCGAACGGTTGTGGGAGCCGTCGATCCAGCGGTTGGTGGCGCGGAACTGGAACCTCGCCAGCTCCGGCTGATCCTTGATCAGGTCCAGCGTGGCGAACAGCTTCTCGGTGTCCACGCCGTTGCGGATCGTGTCGGTGACTACGCTCACTTCGAGACCTCCTCGGTCCTTGGGGTCGTGGAATGAGCGTGACCGGGCGCGACGCCGCCGTCCACGTACTTTGACCCGTTCGAGATCGGGTCAGCGAAGCCGCTCGAGCAGGCGATCGAGGAACTCCGCCTGGGCCGCGACGAGCTTCTCGCGCGCCGCGCTCGACGCCGAACCAACCGGCGCGGTCGATCTCGGGGAACTCGACCGTGCCGCCCGAGCGGGGCGGCCACTCCATCGTGAACGTGTTGCTGCGGACGGCGTCGGCATCGAGGTCGCCCTCGGCGGCCCAGGCGCTGACAACCTTGCCGCCCTTCTGTTTCACGTCGCCCAGGTCGATCAGCTCGCCGGGCGGGAGGGCCGTGCCGGTCTCCTCCTCGAACTCGCGCAGCGCGCACGTTCGCGGATCGTCGCCGGGCTCGTACTCGCCCTTCGGGATGGACCACGCGCCGGCGTCCCGGCGTGCCCAGAACGGGCCGCCCGGATGCACGAGCAGCACCTCCGGGGCGCCGCGCATGACCCGGTAGAGGAGGATCCCCGCGCTGCGCTTCGCCACAGGGCGTCAGCCAATCACGCCGGGCCGGCGGCGGCGCGCACCCGGACCCGCGGGCGGGCGTTGTTCACGTAGCCCTTCGGGTTCCACAGCGACGCCTCGTCCTCCGGCTGCGTGGCCGCCGAGGAGTCCCAGGCGCGCACGAGGATCTCGTGCTCTCCCGGCGCGAGGTCGACCGTGATCCGCCAGTGCCTCCAGGCCCACCGGCCGAGGTCGTCGAGCAGCTCGGCCTGCGACCAGGTCGCGCCGCCGTCGAGAGAGAGGTCGACCCGCGCGACGTGCCTCTCGCCGCCGGCGAAGGCGTAGCCGCGGACCTCGACCGGACCGGCCGCGACCGTCTCGCCGTCGGCCGGAGACAGCACGTCGGCGTTGAGCGCGACCAGGCCGAGCGGCATCCCCGCGCCGGGGCCGGGTGTCCCGTCCTCCGGCAACAGCCGGTAGACGACGTGCTGGAAATAGCCCTCCCAGGGCGTCGAGCGGACCTCGATCCGCTCGAGCCACTTGACGCTGCGCGCGCCGATGTAGCCGGGCACGACCACCCGCAGCGGCGCGCCGTGCACGGGCGGGAGCGGCTCGCCGTTCATCGCCCAGGCGAGCAGGACCTCGCGGCGGCGCGCCTTGTCGAGCGGGATCGAGCCACCGAAGCGCTGGGCGGGCCTCGCCTCGGGGCAGAGGTCGGCGCCCTCGAAGCCGACGTGCGCGGCCTCGCGCAGCGGGCCGGCGAGCGCGAGCACGTCGGCGAGCGCGACGCCGGTCCACGTCGCGGTGCCGGTCGCGCCCGGACCCCACGGCGCCGCCCTCGGTATATCGCGGAGCGCGATCAGGCCCGCGCGCCGGTTGCCGGCACACTGCAGCGTCGCGGTCACCCCGCGCTCCCGGAACGCCTCGCGCAGGGTGGAGAGGGAAAGGTCCAGCTCCCGCTCGACACGCCCGTGCACGTGCAGCCGCCACGCGACGGGGTCGATCTCCGGCACCGGGCCGTGCCCCCGCACGTAGAACGCGTCCGTGGGAGTCAGCGAACCCTCGGCCAGGGCGGTGAGCCCGGTCTCGGCGTTGAACGGATCCTCCTCATGCACGATCAGGTCGGGGCGCTTTCCGTAGCGACTCATGCGACAAGCCTACGAGCCCGATCGCGGTCCCGCCCGGTTGTACGGCCCGCGCGGTGCTGCGAGACTGACCAGGTCCTCGACCGTGGGGAGACCACGTGGAGACGATCACTCCCGAGATCCAGCTCGATGACGCAGCCCTCAAGGAGCTCGAGGGGTCCTTCCGAGGACAGCTCATTCGCCCGACGGATCGCTCGTACGACGAGGGCCGCAAGGTCTGGAACGGCTCCATCGATCGCTCCCCGGCCCTGATCGCGCGCTGCGCCGGGGTGGCCGACGTCATCGCGGCGGTGAGGTTCGCCAAGCAGACCGGCCTGGTCATCGCGGTCCGCAGCGGGGGGCACAGCTTCCCCGGCGCGTCCGTCTGCGACGGCGGGATCGTCATCGATCTCGCGCCGATGAGGGGCATCCGCGTCGATCCGCAGGCGCGCACGGCGAGGGCTCAGGCCGGCGTGCTGCTGGGCGAGCTCGACCGGGAGACCCAGGCCTTCGGGCTGGCCGTCCCGTCCGGGATCGTCACGCACACGGGGGTCTCGGGGCTGACCCTCGGCGGCGGGATCGGCTGGGTGATGCGCAAGCACGGGCTCACGATCGATCAGCTGGTCGCGGTCGACCTCGTCACGGCCGACGGCGAGTTCGTGAAGGCGAGCGAGCGCGAGAACCCCGATCTCTTCTGGGGCGTGCGCGGCGGCGGCGGCAACTTCGGCATCGTCACCGAGTTCGAGTTCCGGCTCAACCCGGTGGGCCCGACGGTGCTCGCCGGACCGATCTTCTGGCCGATGGAGGAGGCGCCGAAGGTGCTGCGCTTCTACCGCGACTGGGTCGCCGAGGCGCCGGACGAGCTCATGACGATCGTCGTCCTCCGGAAGGCGCCCGCGCTCCCCTTCGTCCCCACGGAGCTGCACGGCGAGCTGGTCGTGGCGGTCGTGTGCTGCCATGCGGGAGACGTCGAGGAGGCCGAGGCGGCCGTCCGCCCGCTCAGGCAGTTCGGCTCGCCGGTGATCGACGCGTGCGTGCCGAAGCCCTTCCTGGCCCATCAGGCGATGTTCGACCCCTCGTACCCCCACGACTGGTGGTACTACATGCGCTCCTGCGACGTGGCCGAGCTGACCGACGACGTCATCGACATCGCCGTCGACCACTCATTCCGCATCCGCTCCCCGCGAACGGCCTTCCCGATCTGGCAGATGGGAGGTGCGGTCACACGGGTGCCCGAGGCCGACACCGCCTTCACCGGCCGCCACGGGGGCCACACCTTCAACATCACCGGCATGACGGAGTCGGCCGAGGGCTTCGAGGAGGAGCGGGAGTGGGTCCGCGCCTTCTGGTCGGCCCTCGAGCCGCACCACACCGGCGTGTACGTCAACTTCCTCATGGACGAGGGCGAGGAGCGCGTCCGTCAGGCGTACGGGCCGGACAAGTACGATCGGCTGAGGGCCTTGAAGCGTCAGTGGGACCCCGCCAACGTCTTCCGGCTCAATCAGAACATCCCGCCGGACTAGTCAAACCAGGAGGACGAACAAATGGCTCTGCAGATTGGCGACACCGCCCCCGACTTCGAGGCCGAGACGACGGAAGGCAAGATTCGCTTCCACGACTGGATCGGCGACTCATGGGCCGTGCTGTTCTCGCACCCGAGGGACTTCACCCCTGTGTGCACGACCGAGCTCGGCTACATGGCCAAGATCAAGCCGGAGTTCGACAGCCGCAACGTCAAGATCATCGGCCTCTCGGTCGACCCGGTCGACAACCACGAGAAGTGGTCCAGCGACATCGAGGAGACGCAGGGGCAGGCGCCCGAACTATCCGATGATCGGAGATTCCGACTTCAACGTGTCGAAGCTGTACGGGATGCTGTCCGCCGAGGTCTCGGGCGATCCGACCGAGCGCACGCCGGCGGACAACCAGACGGTCCGCAACGTCTTCGTCATCGGGCCGGACAAGAAGATCAAGCTGATCCTCGTCTATCCCATGACGACCGGCCGCAACTTCGACGAGGTCCTGCGCGTGATCGACTCGCTTCAGCTGACCGCCAAGCACAAGGTCGCCACGCCGGTGAACTGGCAGGAGGGCGACGACGTGATCATCGCCGGCTCGGTCTCCGACGACCAGGCGCGCGAGACCTATCCGGACGGCTGGGACTCGCCGCGGCCCTACATCCGGATCGTGCCGCAGCCGCGCTGAGCCGCCTCCCGTTCACCGCCTCGTCACTCCGTCTTCACGGGACGTAAACGCGGTTAATCCCTGCAAATCGGAGGCTTCCCCCCATGACACGACTGGGGAAGCGAACGCTAGCGGCGGCGGTCCTAGCGGGCTCGCTCGCCATCTGGGCCGCGACCGTGGCGGCCAGCGGGCCAGATCCGTCGGGCCGTGGCCCGCGCAACGTGATCCTGCTCATCGGCGACGGGATGGGCGACTCGGAGATCACGATGGCCCGCAACTACTGGAAGGGGGCGGGGGGCCGGCTGGCCATGGACTCGCTTCCCTCGACCGGCGCCTACACGACGTACTCGGTCGAGGAGTTCGACCCGAGCAAGCCCGACTACGTGACCGACTCGTCCGCGTCGGCCACCGGCTTCGCCACGGGGCACAAGACCAGCGACAAGCGCATCGGCACGTCGCCGGCGACGACGAGGACCTCAAGACGATCCTCGAGCTGGCGCAGGAGCGCGGCATGAAAACGGGCTTCGCCACCACGAGCGGGATCTCGACGGCCACCGAGGCCGCGTTCACCTCCCACGTGCGCTTCCGCGGCTGCATGGGGCCGGAGAGCATGCAGCAGTGCCTCATCGACCGAAAGAGCCACGACGGGCCGGGCTCGATCGCCGAGCAGCAGGTCGACCACGGCGTCGACGTCATGCTCGGCGGCGGGCGCACGTACTTCGAGCAGCGCATCGACGCCGGGCCGGATCGCGGGCTGACGGTGCTCGAGGCGGCGCGCCGGCACGGGTACGACGTCGCGCTGGACACGAACGACCTCCGGGCGGCACGGCGCGACCGCAAGCTGCTCGGGCTCTTCTCGCCCGTCGGCATGAGCGCCGAGTGGAGCGGCGACCCGGCGAAGCCGGGCCAGGGCAGCGGCCCCCAGCGCTGCGAGGAGAACCGGAGGCCGGAGGACCAGCCGAGCCTCGTCGCGATGGCGCGCACCACGCTCGAGCGCCTGGAGAACGACAAGGGCTTCTTCGCCCTGGTCGAGGGCGCCAACATCGACACCTACTCGCACTCGGCCAATCCCTGCCAGGAGATCGGCGAGGCGGTGGAGTTCGATCGCGCCGTGCGCCTGGTCCTCGACTACGCGAAGGCCCACCCGAACACGCTGGTGGTCGTCACCGCCGATCACGGCCACGCCGGCCAGATCGTTCCCGTGGACGCCGAGACGGACAGCCTGCCTCCCGGCGTCTTCAGCACCCTCGTCACCAACGAGGGCGCGCGCATGCGGATCGCCTACGACACGGTCCCGGCGGGCGGCCTCCAGAAGCACACGGGCACCCAGGTCCGTATCGCGGCGCAGGGCCCCGAGGCCGAACGGGTGCTCGGCGTGACCGACCAGACGGACCTGTTCGGAACGATGAAGGCCGCGATCAGCGGCTAGCGCCACTTCGCCGACATGACCTCGAGCTGGGCGGCCAGCTCCTGGTCGGCGCGGATGACGTGCATGACGGCGTTGATCAGCGCGAGGTGGGTGAACGCCTGCGGGAAGTTCCCCAGATGCCGGTCGTTGTTCGGGTCGATCTCCTCGGCGTAGAGCCCGAGCGGGCTGGCGAGGCCCAGGAGCCGCTCGCACAGCGCGCGCCCGTGACGCAGCTCCCCGATCTCGACCAGCGCGGACACCAGCCAGAACGAGCAGATGAGGAAGCTGCCCTCCTCGCCGGCGAGCCCGTCGTCGGTGTCCTCGACGCGGTAGCGGAGCACGAGCCCGTGCTCGGTGAGCTCCTGGGCGATGGCGAGCACGGTGTTGCGCACGCGCTCGTCCTCCGGCGGCAGGAAGCGGACGAGCGGAACGAGCAGCAGCGACGCGTCGAGCGCGGTCGTCTCGTAGTGCTGGACGAACACGCCGCGCTCGTCGACGCCGTTGGCGCAGATGTCGGCGTGGATCTCGTCGGCGGCGGCCTGCCAGCGCTCGTGTTGCTCGCTGTCCTCGCGCATCGCGGCGAGTCGCGCCCCGCGGTCGCAGGCGATCCAGCAGAAGAGCTTGGAGGAGGTGAAGTGCTTCGGCTCGCCGCGCACCTCCCAGATACCGCAATCGGGCTCGCGCCAGCGCTCGATCGCGCGCTCCACCTGCCGGCTCAGCATGGGCCAGACCCGCTCGTCGAGGGTGTCGCGCGATTTCGTGTGCAGGTAGACGGCGTCGAGCACCGCGCCCCAGACGTCGTGCTGTCGCTGGTCCCAGGCGCCGTTGCCGACGCGCACCGGACGCGCTCCCTCGTAGCCCTGGAGGTGGTCGAGCACGTGCTCGTCGAGCTCGCGGCGCCCGTCGATGCCGTACATGATCTGCAGCTCCTCGTCGCCGCCGGCGACGTCGGCGACGAAGTGGAAGAAGTCGTTCGCCTCCCAGTCGAAGCCCAGCGTGTAGAAGGCCCAGAGCATGAAGCTGGAGTCGCGCATCCACGAGAAGCGGTAGTCCCAGTTGCGCTCGCCGCCCGGCGTCTCGGGCAGTGAGGTCGTCGAGGCGGCGACCAGCGCGCCGGTCGGCGCGTAGGTCAGGCCCTTGAGCGTGAGCGCGGAGCGCTGGAGGTGCGCGCGCCACGGGTGATCGGGAAATTCTCCCCGGTCGAGCCAGTGCTGCCAGTGGTGGGCGGTCCACACCAGCCTGCGGTAGGCAGCGTCAGAGCTGCGAGGCGGCTCGTGCTCGGTCCAGGACAGCGCGCAGAAGGCGGTGTCGCCCTCCTTCATGAGGTGCCGGGCGGTCGCGCGCGAGCCCTCGAGGCCGAGCTGAAGGTCGGTGGTCAGGCGTAGCTGGACTTCGACGCCCTCGGCTCCCGCGACCGCCTCGTGGTAGGTCGATCCCGTGTACTCCCACGCTGCGGGCACGCGGCCGTAGTCGAACACGGGATGGCAGTCGAGGACGACCTGCACCTCGCCGTTGACGCAGCGGATGGTCCGCAGCAGGACGTGCTCGGCGTCGTAGTCGGTGGGCGCCCGCCGGTGAGTGGCCGAGCGCTGCTCCTCGTGATGCCAGGGCCCGATCAGGAGGACATCGCGCACGATGACCCATCCGCCGCCCTCGGTTCCCCAGCTCGTCTCCAGCACCATCGTCCCTGGGAGGTAGCGCCGGTCGGCAGGGACGGTGACCTCGGCGGGACCGAGGCGGAACCCACCTGCGTCGCGGTCGAGGATCGCGCCGAACACGCTTGGCGAGTCCATACGCGGAACGCACATCCACTCGACGTTGCCGCTCGGCGCGACGAGCGCCGTCGTCTCACAATCGGAGAGGAACGCGTAGTCGGCGATCGGCGGGAACGGACTCAGGCCGAGCGGCGCGTCGCGCCTGACGCGATCGAGCGGCGACGGCTTCGCCATCTCCGGCGCGAGGCCGTCCGGGGCCGGCTGGTCGTGCTGAGCCAAGGCCCCGCGAGCCTACCGGGCATCGGGCCCGCAGCTACGATCGCGCCGAGTGAGGACGCAGAAGGAGCGGATGCTCGGAGGCGAGCTCTACCTCGCCTCCGACCCTGAGTTGGTGGCCGCGCACGAGGGCGCGCGCCTGCTCGTCGAGCGCTTCAACGCGACGAGCGTCACGGAGCGGGAGGAGCGGCTCGCCGTTCTGCGCGAGCTGCTCGGCCGCCTCGGCGAGGGCACCGAGATCAGGCCGCCGTTCCAGTGCGACTACGGATTCCCGATCAGCCTCGGCGCGCGCAGCTTCATCAACTACGGCGCCATCATCCTCGACTGCGCGCCGGTGACGATCGGCGACGAGGTCCAGATTGCCACGGGCGTCCAGCTCCTGACCGCCACGCATCCCCTCGAAGCAGAGACCCGGCGGCAGGGCTGGGAGTCGGCCGCGCCGATCTCGATTGCGGACGGAGCGTGGCTCGGCAGCGGCGCGATCGTCTGCCCGGGGGTGACGATCGGGGAGAACACAGTCGTCGGCGCCGGCAGCGTGGTGACGCGGGATCTTCCGCCCGCCGTGCTCGCGGTCGGGAATCCCTGCCGCGTCGTGCGCGAGCTCTGAGCTCGCCCGCGCCGGCGCCACAGAAGCGGGCCGGCGATCTCGCCGGCCCGCTTCGCGTTGCCCGCTGGCGCGTGTGTTACCCGCCCTCGCCGTCGGCCTCGACGACGACCAGCTTGTAGTTCTCGTCGAGGCGCACGTCGACGGTCTTGCCGTCGGTCTTGGTCACCTCGACCTCCCAGGTGGCCCCGTTCTCGCTGTCGCGCTCGACCGCGTTGGCGTGCCCGCCCTGCGTGATGGCGAGCGCGGATCGCGTCGCGCGCTGCGCGTCGGGGCCGCTCGCGCCGCCCTCGTCGTCGCCGCCGCCACCGAGCGCCGCGGCCGCACCCCCGCCTCCGCCGGCGAGCGCGAGAACCGCGCCGCTGACGATCAGATATCTCCGCTTCACGGTCACGTGGTGACCTCCTTGGGTTCGCTGCCGGGCCAGGGTTGTACCGGCGGGACATGAACCTGACGTGAGAGCGGCATTGCGATCCATACATCCGCGCCCGCGTCAGGGGCAGGAGTGGATGCGAGCGAGCGGGTTGATCGCCGGTTGATCGAGGACACGCTCGGGTAGGCGGTCGGCGAAACTGGCCGAGGTGCCGGCGAAGCATCCGCGCCGGTCCACCGCGACCGCGTACGCCGCCCGGTGACGCTCGCGCCTGCCCCGCAGGAAGTACTTGACGTGGCAGGTCCAGCGCGTGTCGGACGCCGCCCGGCAGCGCGCCTTGGCGTAGCGCACGGGGCGGCGGCCCAGGTGGCCGCTGACCATGCGGCGCTCCGCCTGGTAGGAGAGCTTGAAGGCGCGCGCCAGCGCATGTCCGAGCACCACCGGGACGGTCGCGTGCCCCGTTCCCGGACACCCGGTCCGGCGCTTCCCCAGGCACGCCGCCGGATGGACGAGGGGCCGGAGGTCCGCCGAGGTGGGGACCGCCGCGACGAGCGCCAGGTGGGTGGTCACCACGAAGGCCGACATGGCCACGGCCGCGATGCGCAGCATGCGCCCGCGGGCCAGGGCGGCGAGCGGCATGAGCCAGACCACGTACCAGGGGAGCAGCCAGGAAGTGGTGAGCAGGATGGCGAGCGTCGCCCAGGCGGCGGCCTCGAGCCAGGGAGCGCCCCGCCAGGTCCGCCACAGCAGGACGGCCACCGCGACGGCGAGGACGGCCCCGGCCACGGCCCGGGCGACCGGCGGGTCGCCGACGTAGCCGAGCCAGTCCCCGAGCTGGGCGATCACCGTCGTGCCGGCCTCGAGGCGCTGCTGGTGGCCCACGACTCCCAGCGCGCTCCCGGCATGTGCCCCGAATACGGCCAGCGCGACCAGCGCGATGCCGCCCGCGGCGGCCGCGACGCCGGCGAGCGCCCCCCGCCGGCGCTGCGCGCCGAGCACGAGGAACGGAAGCACTGCGGCGCTGGATGCCTTGACAGCCACGGCGAGCGCGGACACGGCGCCGCCCGGACCGTCTCGCCCGCGGAGGACCAGGATCGCGCCGGCCAGGACGATGGCCGTGGCGAGCAGGTCGTTGTGGGCACCGCCGAGGCCGTAGACGATCACCGTGGGATTGAGCCCGTAGAGGGCCACGGCCGTCCCGCGGTTGAGCCCCAGCTGTCCGGCGCCTTCCCAGATCAGCCCGCAGATCCCGAGGCTCGCGAGGAGCGCGGTCGCCTTCATCGCCCACAGGCTGGCCGCGAGGCCCAGGGGCACGTAGGCGTAGCTGAGCAGTGTGAACAGCGGTCCGTAGGGCGACGTGAACCGATCCCAGCGGACGAAGGGGAAGACCGCGTCGCTGACGACCGTGCCCGAGTCGTGGGTGTAGGGGCTGAGCCCGTGCAACGCGCCCATCCGCGCCCAGTCCAGGTAGCCGATCACGTCGGCCGAGAGCAGCGGCGGGCCGAGGAAGATGACGAGGTGGACGAGGAAAACCGCGCCGAGCGTCCAGCGGGCGCGCAGCGCGCCCACGCAGAGCAGCGCCACCACGTAGGCGGCGAACATGGCGGCGAGCGCGAAGACGAAGCCCTCGCGCGACAGCGGAAGGCCGACGCCGTCCAGCGGGCCGCGCAGCCACGCGGGAAAGCCTCCGAGTCGGGACGGCACGCGCCGGGTCGGCGTGGCCGCTGTGCCAGTGGCGATGCTCGCGCCGAGGTACACGACGGCGGCCAGCGAAAGGAGGCCCAGCGCACGGCGCACCGCGATCGCCGCGCCGCGCGGCCACGTCTGCGACCGGAGTCCGGGCGAGAGCCGGACAGCCGTGAGCTCGCCGACGGGCGCGCGCATGTCCGCAATGTGGCAGCGCCCGATGAGCCGCAGATCAACGCGTGTACCGTTGGCCGAAGCCGCCGGCAGCTTGATCAGCTTCCGCGCTCGAACGTGACGAGCTCCTCGCGGCCCCCGCCGTGGACGGCCAGCGTGAGGATCGGCCCGACCCCCTTGGCGTAGTACTTGTGCTCCGTCGCGTCGGGCTCGAGGCGGGTGTAGTCCCTGGTCAGCAGGAGGTGGTTGAAGGTCCCGAAGGGCACGGTGGCCCGCTTGTCGAGGCTCAGCACGCGGCCGCGGTCCTCGGCCTGGCCCCGGTAGTACTCCTGGCGGTAGGACATGCCGACGCGCGGGTGCGCCGGCATGGCGATGCCCCTCCGCGCTCCGTCGACGCCGTCCTCCCAGGATCCCTCGGTCGAGACGGGCTTGCCGGGCTCGTAGGCCTTGGTGTCCTCCCCGAGGTACCAGACGTTGCCCGCCCTGTCCTGCGCGTACCAGTCGTACGTGTTCTCCACCACGCGGCCCTTCTCGGTGACGATGTCGTGGACGACCCGCGCGCGGATCCCGGAGGCGACCACCTTCGTCCTCCGGGTCACGGTCACCGAGACGCGGAACACGTGCCCCTCCTCGCTCTCGCGGGAGATCCACCGGCTGCCCGGGGCCATCGGCCAATAGGGGTTGTCGATCCGCGTGGTGAAGCCGGTGCCCGGCGTGGTGCCGGCCTCGGTGCTGGTGGAGCCGCAGCCGCTCGCCAGGGCGACGGCCAGCAGGGATATGAGTGGCGCGATCCGTTTCATGGGCGGATCGTGCACGGCGCAGATGAGACTCAGGTGAGGGGCCGCGTCGCGCGCTCGAGCAGCTGGATCGCCGACTCGTAGGGACGGCCGGTGCGCCTGTTCGAGCCCGATCTCGCACGTGCGGTTGGCCGACAGGTAGGCGTCGAAGGGCGCGGCCGCGACCTCGGCCGCCTCGTCGCGCGTGGCGGCGGCGGTGAGCTCGGGGTGCAGCAGCCCGCGGTCGCCGGCGAAGCCGCAGCAGGTCGGAGGTCAGAGGCACGACGACCTCGGCGGCCAGCGCGCGGGCGACGGACTCGAGCATCGCGGCCTGTCCCAGGTGGCGCGTGGAGCAGGGAGGGTGGACCGTGGCCCGGCCGGCGGGGCGGCGGACATCGAGACGGGGGAGCAGGCGGTCGTGCGCCCAGGCGACGGCGTCGAGGACCTCGACGCCCTCCGGGCCCTCCTCGGCCAGGCCGTGGGAGCAGGAGCTGGCGTCGATCACCACCGGCAGCTCGCCGCCGTCGGTCCAGCGCTGCAGGGCGGCCGTGGTGCGGGCCGCCATCTCGGCGTGGCCCTGGCGATAGCCCTTCGAGCTCCACGGCACCGCGCAGCAGTGGCCGGCCACGTCGGGCGGGATCCACACCGGCAGCCCGGCGCGCGCCGAGACCTCGACCAGCGCCTCGGGAAGCGCGAGCCGCCCGTCCGGGGCGCGGCGGGACAGGCCGAAGATCCGATTGACGCAGGCCGGCATGTACACCGCGGCGGCGCCCGCACGCTCGGTGTGCGGCAGGCGCGCCGGGGCGGCGTGCGGCACGGCGGGCGACCAGCGCGGGACCAGCTCTTCGGAGCCGATCCGGCGCAGCCCTCCGGTCACCGCGGCCACGGCGCCGTCGCCGAGCACCCGGGCGGCGAGCCCGCCCGTTCGCAGCCCCGCCCGCGCCGCGCGCTCGGCCGCGGCGTAGTGCCGGGCGACGCGCAGCGCCGTGCGCTCCGCGCGCGCGGAGTGCGAGCCGGCGCGCAGGTCCTTGACCAGCGCGCCGGTGTCGATCCCCAGCGGGCACACGAGCTTGCACGAGCCGTCGGCCGCGCAGGTGTCCAGCGCGTCGTAGGCGTACTCCTCGACCAGCGCTCGGCGCACCGGCGACCCCTCGGGCTGGCGCGCCATCTCGCGGCGCAGGACGATCCGCTGGCGCGGCGTGGTCGTGAGATCGCGGCTCGGGCACACCGGCTCGCAGAACCCGCACTCGATGCACGTGTTCGCCTTGCCCGCCTCCTCGATCGCGGGAAACGACTTCAGGTTGCGCAGGTGCAGGTCGGGGTCGCGCGACAGCACGACGTCGGGGTTGAGCACCCCGCTCGGATCGGCCAGCTCCTTGATCCGCCACATCAGCGCGGTCGCCTTCTCGCCCCATTCGCGCTCGACGTAGGGCGCCATGCTGCGCCCGGTTCCGTGCTCGGCCTTCAGCGAGCCGTCGTAGCGCTCGACCACGAGGTCCACCAGGCCGGTCATGAAGCTGTCGTAGCGCTCCTTTCCGGCGGGGTCGGAGAAGTTCGGGGTCAGCAGGAAGTGCAGGTTGCCGGCCGAGGCGTGGCCGGCGACGCCGGTGAGGAACTCGTGCTCGCCGAGCAGCGCCTGGATGTCACGCGCCGACTCGGCGATGCGCGCGGGCGGAACGCAGACGTCCTCGATGATGAACGTGCTCTCCGGCGGGCGGACGGACGCCGACGATCCCCTGCATCCCTTCGCGCACGCGCCAGAACACCTCCGTCTCGTGCGCGTCGCGCGTGAAGGCGGCCGGCTCGGCCAGCTCGTGTTCCTCGAGCGCGGCCAGGGCAGCGCTCTCCAGCCCGTCGAGCTCGCCCGCGTCGTCGGTGCGCATCTCGACGAGCAGGCACGCCCCCTCGGGCGGCAGCTCGCGCCCACTTCTCGGGAAGGCCCGGCAGCGCGTACGACGCGGCGATCAGCGTCGGGTTGACCATCAGCTCGACCGCCGTGGCGCCCGCCGCCACCAGGTCGGGAACGGGCGCGGCGGCGGCGTCGATGCCGTCGAAGAAGATGAGCCCCGTGCTGGTGTGGTGCCCGTGGGGCACGGTGTCGAGCACCGCCTCGGCGACGAAGCCCAGCGTGCCCTCCGAGCCCACGAGCAGACGGCGGAAGATCTCCACCGGCTCGTCGGCGTCGAGGAACGCGCACAGCCGGTAGCCCGTCGTGTTCTTGATCTCGAACTTGCGCCGGATGCGCTCGCTCAGCTCGGCGTCGGCGCGGATCTCGTCGCGCATCGCGGCGAGGCCGTCGGCCAGTTCGGGCTCGGCCGCGGCGAAGCGCGCGGCCGCGTCCGGTGCGGCGGTGTCGATCGTCGTGCCCGAGGGGAGCACGAACGTCAGCGAACGCAGGGTCCGGTAGGCGTCGTGGACGACGCCGCAGCGCATCCCGCCCGAGTTGTTGGCGATCACGCCGCCCAACGTTGCGATGTCCGTGGAGGCGGGGTCCGGGCCGAGGCGGCGCTGGTGCTTGAACAGCCCGCGGTTGACGTGCCCGAGGACCGTGCCCGGCTTCACCCGCACGGCGGCGCCGTCCTCCAGCACGCGAAAGCCGGTGAAGTGGCGGCGGACGTCGATCATGATGCCGTCGGTCTGCCCCTGGCCGTTGAGGCTCGTTCCTCCGGCGCGGAAGTTGACCGACGTGCCGGTGCTGCGCGCATAGGCGAGCGTCTTGGCGACGTCGGCCGGCCCGTGCGCCATCACGACGACCTGAGGAATGAGGCGATACGGGCTGGCGTCGGAGGCGTAGCGGACGAGGTCGAGCGCACGCGAGAGCACCCGGTCGGCGCCGAGGAGCGTGACGAGGTCCGAGCGCAGCGGCTCGGGCGTACCCGTCGCCAGCGCCGCCGGGACGCGGTCGGGCGCGACCTCGGCGGGCGGGGCGGCGGCCGCCATCAGAACAGCGACATGCCCGGGGTGACCGACACCTCGACCAGCCGCGGCACATCCGCTTCGATCGCGGTGTTGAGCGCGTCGCGCAGCGCCTCGAGCCCGACCACGCGCCGGGCGCCGACGCCGTAGCTCGTCGCGGTCATCGCGACCTCGAGCGCCGGGAGGTCGAGCCCCGGCGCTCCGGCCACCTGCTCGGCCTCGGCGAACCACTTGAGGATCCCGTACTCGTCGTTGCGGATGATCAGGAACGTCACCGGGACCTTGTAGGCGGCGGCCGTCCAGAAGCCGGTGATCGCGTACTGGGCCGAGCCCTCCCCGAGCACGCACACGACGCGCCGGTCGGGCTGGGCGAGCTGAACTCCGATGGCGGCGGCGAGGCCGAAGCCCAGCCCGCCGCCGGCGCCGAAGTAGTAGCTGCCGGGATGCGAGACGCGCATCCGGTTGCGCAGCGCCATGGTGCTGGTCGGCGACTCGAGCACGACGATCCCGTCGTCGGGCAGCACATCGGCCAGCGTCGAGTGGACGGCGCCGGGGTCGAGCGGGTCGCCGTCCTCGGGTGGGGGCGGCGCGCCGAGCGGCTCGGGCGGCGGGCGGTCGGACTCGCCGACGGCCTCGACGCAGCGCCTCCAGCGTGAGTCGCACGTCGGCCACCAGCGCGTCGCCCATGGGAGCGCGGGCCGCCTCGTCGGGGTCGTTGGTGATGGCCACCAGGGTCGCGCCCTCGGGCAGCGCCGGCCCGGGGATGTACGGGTAGTAGGGGAAGACCGACGAGCCGGCGACGAGCACGAGGTCGTGACCCTCGAGCGTCTGGCCGACAGGGCCGATGGCCGGCGGCAGCACGCCCTGGTAGTGGGCATGGCCCTCGGGGAAGCCGATGCGCCCGCCGCCGGGGGCGGGGGTCGCCCACACGGGCAGGCGCTGGCGCTCGGCCAGCGCGACGGCCGCCTCCCAGGCGCCGCTGATGTCGACGTCGGGCCCGACGACGAGCACCGGGTTCTTCGCCGCCTCCAGGCGCGCCGCCAGGTCGCGCACCGCCTCGGGGTCGGCCACGGCGCGGCCGTTCACGCGGCGCGCGATGGCCCGGGCCGTCTCGGCGTCGTCGGCCTCGACGTTCCAGTCGTCCATCGGGATCGAGACGAACGCCGGGCCGCCGGGCGGCAGGGTGGCGTGGTGGATGGCGCGGGCCAGCGCCGCCGGCACGTCCTCGGCGCGCGGGGGCTCGTAGCTCCACTTGACGAACGGGTGCGGCACGCGGGTGGCGTCGCGGTTCGTGAGGTTCGCCTGCATGGTCACGTGGGCGCGGACCTGCTGGCCGGCGGTGACGAGCAGCGGAGTCTTGTTGGCCTGGGCGTTGAAGAGGGCGCCCATGGCGTTGCCCACGCCCGGGGCGGTGTGCAGGTTGACGTGCGCGACGCGGCCCGAGGCCTGGGCGTAGCCGTCGGCCATGCCCACGGCCACCGCCTCCTGGAGCCCCAGGATGTAGCGGAAGTCCGAGGGGTAATCGGCCAGCATCGGCAGCTCGGTGGAGCCCGGGTTGCCGAACATCGTCGTCATGCCGCGGGCGCGGAAGAGCTCGAAGGCGGCCTCGCGAACGGTGCTCACGGCGGGGAATCTATACGGCGGCGACGGGTGCGCGGTCCGCGTTCTCGGCGATGGCCCCGACGATCTGCGGCCACGCGCCCCGCGGCATGTCGTGGCCCATGCCCCGCACGAGTACGAGCCTCGCGCCGGGGATGGCGCGCGCGGTGGCCTTCCCGCCGGAGGGCGAGACGAGCTTGTCGGCGGTTCCGTGGATGACGACGGTCGGCGCCTGGATGCGCCGTAGGGCCGCCGTCCGGTTGCCGGAGGCCAGGATCGCCGCCATCTGGCGGCCGGTCCCGGCGGCGCTCACGCCGCGGTCGAAGCCCTGTCCCGCCAGCTCGCGCAGGCCCTCGATGTCCCGCTCGAATCCCGGCGAGCCGATGATGCCGAACAACCTGATCAACGCCTCCACGTACTGCTCGCGGTCGCGCGGCGGCCGACGCAGGAGAACGGGGTAGGCGCGGAGCCGGGGCTGGCCGCTCACGCGGCTGCCCGTGCTCGACATGATCGAAGCCAGCGAGCGCACGCGGTCCGGGTGCCCGGCGGCGAGCGTCTGGGCGATCATCCCGCCCATCGACGCGCCGGTGACGTGGGCCGATTCGATCCCCAGATGGTCGAGCAGCCCGGCGGCATCGTCGGCCATGTCCTCCAGCGTGTAGGCGACGTGGCGCAGGCGGCGCGTGAGCAGCTGCGGGATCGTCGGAGGCGGCACGCTGTCGAAGTGCGTGGAGCGTCCGCAATCGCGGTTGTCGTAGCGGATGACGAAGAAGCCGCGCGACACAAGCTCGGCGCAGAAGTCCTCGTGCCAGGCGATCATCTGGGTGCCCAGGCCCATGATCAGCAGCATCGCCGGGTCCTCCGGGTTGCCGAAGGTCTCGTAGCAGAGCTCGACGTCGCCGACGGTGGCGAACTGCTCGTTCATGCCGCGCCCGCCACCTCGCGCGCGATCGCGAGCGCGTCCTCGGGGTCCTTGCCGGCGCGGGCCGTCAGCCAGCACGCGACCGGCGCGGCCACGCGCTCGGAGGAGTGGGCGGCCTCGCCGGCGAGGTCGAGGAGGGTCGTGAATTCCTCGTCGGTGGGCGGCTCGATGCCGAGCCGCCCGGCGTACGCGTCGATCCACTCCCGCGCGTTCATCCCCCGGGATCATAGGATGCGGGGCCGTGAAGCTCGGCCTGAACACCGGCTACTGGGCGGGCGGCCCGCCTCCGGGCGTGACCGAGACGATCGCCGAGGCCGAACGCCTGGGCTTCGACTCGGTCTGGACGGCCGAGGCCTACGGCTCCGACTGCCTCACCCCGCTGGCCTGGTGGGGCGCCTCCACCGAGCGCATCAAGCTGGGCACGGCCATCGTGCAGATGTCCGCGCGCCAGCCGGCGGCGACGGCGATGGCCGCGATGACGATGGACCACCTGTCGGGCGGGCGCTTCGTCCTCGGACTCGGCGTATCGGGTCCGCAGGTCGTCGAGGGCTGGTACGGGATGCCCTTCGCCAAGCCGCTCGCGCGCACGCGCGAGTACATCGGGATCCTGCGCGACATCTGGGCGCGGCAGGGGCCGGTGACGAACGACGGCGAGCACTACACGCTGCCCCTGCCCGACGGCACCGGGCTGGGCAAGCCGCTGAAGTCCTCGATCCACCCGGTGCGCGAGGACATCCCGATCTTCCTCGGCGCCGAGGGGCCGAAGAACATCGCGCTGGCGGCCGAGCTGTGCGACGGCTGGCTGGCCATGCTCTTCTCGCCCGGCGAGAGCTACTTCACGGAGGCGCTGGCCGAGGGCTTCGCCGCGCCGGGCGCGCGGCGCGGCGCCGAGGACTTCGAGGTCGTCGCCACCGTCCCGTTCATCGTCTCCGACGACGTCGAGCAGGCCGCCGACGCGCTGCGGCCGTTCTACGCCCTGTACTTCGGCGGCATGGGCGCGAAGGGGACGCAACTTCCACGCGAACGTCGCCGATCCGCATGGGCTACGAGGAGATGGTCGAGAAGGTCCAGGACCTCTACCTGGACGGCAAGAAGGACGAGGCGGCGGCGGCGATCCCGCAGGAGCTGATCGAGCGGCTCTCGCTGATCGGCCCGCCGGACAAGATCCGCCACGACCTCGAGCCGTGGCGCGAGTCGATCGTCACCACCCTGCTCGTGGCCGGCGACGCGGCGACGGCGCGGGCCGCGGCCGAGATCGTGCTCGGCTGATGGGCGAGCTCCACATCCGCACGTGGGACCGTGACGACCCGAAGCGGATCGTCGTCCTCGTCCACGGCTATGGCGAGCACATCGGGCGTTACGAGCACGTGGCCGCGGCGCTCGGCGATCGCGGCGCGGTGGTGTGGGGACACGACCACGTCGGGCATGGGCATTCGGAGGGCGAACGGGTCCTCGTGACCGACTTCGAGCTGCTGGTGGACGATCTCCACGGCGTCGTGAAAGCGGCGCGCGAGGCGAACCCAGGGCTCCCAGTGGTCATGGTCGCCCACTCGATGGGCGGCATGATCGCCACGCGCTACGCCCAGCGCCATCCCGAGGAGCTGGCCGGCCTCGTCGTCTCCGGGCCGATTCTCGGCGAGCCCGCGCTGCTGGCGCAGCTGATCGCGCTCGATGAGATTCCCGACATCCCGATCGACCCCGCGGTGCTGTCACGCGACGAGTCGGTCGGGCAGGCGTACGCCGACGACCCGCTGGTCTGGCACGGGCCGTTCAAGCGGACGACCGTCGAGGCCAACGCGGCGTTCCTGCGCGCGATCGCGCAGGACGCGTCGAGCCTGACCGTGCCGGTGCTGTGGCTGCACGGCGCGGACGACCAGCTGGTCCTCGAGGCCGAGACACGTGCCGGGATCGAGACGCTGCGGGCGGGTGGCGCCTCGATCGAGGAGAAGATCTACCCCGGCGCCCGCCACGAGATCTTCAACGAGACGAACCGCGACGAGGTGCTGGCCGATACCTGCGCCTTCGTCGAGCGTTTCTCGTAACACTCCGACTGTCCCAGGGCACATCGGGGGCACCACGATCGCCCCATGTCCCGACCAGCGCCAGTTGTAGCCGCGATAGGGCCTCAACTCGCCGCCGTTGACGCGGGTATCGCGGAAATCGCGGACCGGCAGTGGGGCGTGGTCTCGCGCCGGCAGTTGCTGGCCATCGGGCTCACCGCCAAGGCCATCCAATGGCGGGTGAGCCATGGGCGGTTACATCCGGTCCATCGGGGCGTCTACGCCGTCGGCTACCGGCAGCTTTCCCGCCACGGGTGGCGGATGGCCGCCGTCCTCGCCGCAGGAGAGAGCGCCGTCCTCAGCCACCGCTCCGCCGGTGCCGCCTGGGGCTTGCGTCCCAGCGAACGCACTCGCATCGAGGTCACAACCGACGGAGGGTCCCGCTCGCGACCGGGCATCCAGGTGTACGGCTCAACCCTGCGCGACGACGAGAGAAGCACCAAGGACGGCATCCCGATCACTACCGCCGCCCGGACCCTTCTCGACCTCGCGGCCGTTCTGCAGCCGGCGCAACTCCAACGCGCAATCGAACGAGCCGAGGCGCTCCGCCTCACCGACCGCACTCCACTCGATGAGCTGTTGACGAGATATCCCAACCGCCGGGGGACACAGAGCGTTGAGAGAGATCCTGAGAGCCGGAGTCCATGCCGATCGCACCCGCAACGACTTCGAACGTGACTTCCTGGCGTTCCTCGAGGCATACGGGCTGCCGCGCCCTGTAGTCAACGGCTTGGTCGAGGGCTTCGAGGTCGACTTCCACTGGCCGGCGCAACGCCTGATCGTCGAAGTCGATGGTCGCGAGACCCATGACACCAGCGCCGCTTTCGAACGCGACCGCGAACGGGACCGCAAGCTGGTCGCCGCGGGGTGGCGTCCCACCCGTCTCACGTGGCATCAGTTCAACAGCGATGCGCCCGCTGTCGCGGAGGATCTGGCGAGCGCGTTGAGCCTCAGACCTTCAGCGCCTCGAGCTCCTCGCCCAGCCACCCCATCAACAGCGACAGATCCGGCATCTGGTCGCGGTCGGACACGAGGCCGAAGTCCATCGAGCCGCAGTAGCTCATGACCGTGATGTTGAGCCCCATGCCGTCGGTGACCACCGAGAACGGGTAGTTGGCCACGAGGCGGGCGCCGGCGCAGTAGAGCGGGAACTGCGGGCCCGGGACGTTGGAGATGACGAGATTCCAGGTCGGCCGGCCGGCGCCGCTCGTGGCCAGCGAGAAGGTCAGGCGCGCGGCGCGCGAGAACACGGCCGGGGGGACGAAGTTGTTCGCGTCCTGGAGCAGCTCGGCGGGCAGCGCGCGGTGGCGCTCCTTCATCTCGCCCAGCGCCTCGTGAGTGAGCCGCAGCCGCTCCACCGGGTCGGCCTCGTTGGTGAACAGCGGCGCGCTCATGAGGATGATGCGGTTGCCGTAGGTTCCCACCTGGTGCTCGGCGCGCACCGACACGGGGATCTGCGCGACCAGCGGCTCATGCGGCAGCTCCTCGTGCTCGAGCAGCCAGCGGCGCACGGCGCCGGCGCAGATCGAGACGACCACGTCGTTGACCGTCGTGCCGTGCGCCTTCTTGACCGCCTTGAACTCGTCCAGCGACAGCTGCCCGAAGACGAAGCGCCGGTGCGGCGAGACGCGCC
Source organism: uncultured Actinomycetes bacterium (assembly GCA_963842605.1). GTDB lineage: Bacteria > Actinomycetota > Thermoleophilia > Solirubrobacterales > Solirubrobacteraceae > AC-38. The sequence continues at coordinate 103,130 of CAWJGV010000010.1, read as the reverse complement.
CGTTGAACGACGTCTTGGGGGCGCGGTAGCTGGTCCGCACGACCCGGGGGCCGTCACGGCGCACCAGGCGATCGAGGCCGCCCGCGAGCCGCCCCAGCGCCGCGGCTCCGGGCAGCGTGGCGAACGGGGTCTCGTCCAGGTTGGGTACGGCCGCCGGCAGCGAGCGCAGGGCGCGCAGCGGGTAGCGCGGCAGGCCCAGGAGTCCCCGCGAGAGCATCTCCAGCTCGCTCGGCGAATGGTCGGGCGCGGTGTCGGTGGCCGGCGGGAGCTCTCGCCCCTCGGGGGTGAGATCGAGCAGCAGGCCCATGATCTCCGCGCCGGAGATCCCGTCGATCACCGAGTGGTGGATCTTCGTGAGCATCCCCGTGTAGCCCGACTCCAGCCCGTGGATCAGGTAGAGCTCCCACAGCGGGCGGGCGCGGTCGAGCGGGCGCGAGACGATCCGCGCCACCTGCTCGGCGAGCTGCTCGTCGCTGCCGGGCGAGGGCAGGGCCAGCTCCCGAACGTGGAAATCGAGGTCGAAGTCGACGTCGTCCACCCAGTACGGGTAGTCGAGCCCCAGCGGCACCTCGGCCAGCCGCCACCGCAGCGGCGGCAGCAGCGGCAGCCGCTCGGCCAGGAGCACCTGGATGTCGTCGATCGTCACCTCGCCGCGCGGCGCCGTCGACGGGTCGAGGATCGCCAGGCCGGCCACGTGTCCGTACTGCCGCGGGTTCTCCAGCGCGAGGAACTGCGCGTCGAGGCTCGTGAGCTGTCGCATCTCGGCTTCAAGTATCCCTAGAGTGCGCAAGCCGTGAACGACATCGAGGGGGCGAAGCCATGAGCCGGACGTTCGTGATCGGCGTCGGCATGACGAAGTTCGAGAAGCCGGGATCGAAGGACTGGGACTACCCGGACATGGCGAAGGAGTCGGGGACGAAGGCGCTCGAGGACGCCGGCATTCCCTACGACGACGTCGAGCAGGCCTACGTCGGCTACTGCTACGGCGACTCGACCTGCGGCCAGCGCGCGGTCTACGGCCTCGGCCTCACCGGCATCCCGGTGATCAACGTCAACAACAACTGCTCCACCGGCTCGACGGCGCTGTTCATGGCGCGCCAGGCGATCAAGGGCGGCCTCGCCGACTGCGTGCTCGCGCTGGGCTTCGAGAAGATGGAGAAGGGCTCGCTCGGGCGTCAAGTACACCGACCGCACGAACCCGATCGACAAGCACGCGATGGCCATGTTCGAGCTGCGCGAGCCCGAGGCCTCGCCGCCCGCGCCGCAGATGTTCGGCAACGCCGGGCGCGAGCACATGGAGCGCTACGGCTCGCAGGCCGACCACTACGCGTGGATCGGGTGGAAGAACCACAAGCACTCGGTCAACAACCCCTACGCGCAGTTCCAGGACGAGTACTCGATCGAGGACATCAAGGCGGCGAAGATGATCCACGAGCCGCTGACCAAGCTCCAGTGCTCGCCGACCTCCGACGGGTCGGGCGCGGCGATCGTCGCCTCCGAGCGCTTCGTCGACGAGCACGGCCTGTGGGACCAGGCGATCGAGATCGCCGGCCAGGCGCTGGTCACCGACATGGCGAGCACGTTCGACGAGCGCTCCTGCATCAAGATCGTCGGCTACGACATGTCAGCAAGGAGGCCGCGCGCCAGGCGATGGAGGAGGCGCAGGTCGCGATCGACGACGTCCAGGTCGTCGAGCTGCACGACTGCTTCAGCGCCAACGAGCTCATCACGTACGAGGCGCTCGGCCTCGCCGAGGAGGGTCACGGCCACGAGCTCGTCGACAACGAGGACACGACCTACGGCGGCCGCTGGGTCGTCAACCCGTCGGGCGGGCTGATCTCCAAGGGCCACCCGCTCGGCGCGACCGGGCTGGCGCAGTGCAGCGAGCTGACGTGGCAGCTGCGCGGCGAGGCCGACGAGCGTCAGGTCGAGGGCGCCGAGGTGGGCCTCCAGCACAACATCGGCCTCGGCGGCGCGGCCGTGGTCAGCGTCTATCGCAAGGCGGGCTGATTGGCGAGTACGTGGCGCCGCAGGAAGTCGACCTGGTCGGACACGGCGATCTCGAACGTGGGTCCGACGTAGATGTCGAAGTGGCCGGCGTCGTAGTGACGGATCTCGCCCCGCGGGGCGCGCGCGGCGGCCTTCACGGCGGGCCGCGGCGGCGTGATCGCGTCGCTGTCGCAGACGCACACCAGCCACGGGCACCGGATTTCCGGCGCGCGGATGACCGGGCGGTAGGCCGCGAGGCGTAGCAGCCCCCGGGCCGTCGCCTCGGTGCGTGATTCCTCGCCCGGCTCGAACAGCGCGCGGTAGCCCGGCTCGGCGTCGGGCGAGGTCATGGCGGCCCGGCTGCCGGGCGGGCCGACCAGGGGGAAGAAGGAAGGGGGGCGCCCGAACAACCTGCGTACCTGGTCGCGCAGGCCGGCAACGGCGATTCGCAGCGCGGCTCGCGGGCCGGCCGCGCGCAGGACGGCGGCGCCGCTCACGACCGGCACCTGGGAGATCGCGGCCGCGATCTCGGGGTCGTCGGCGGCGAGCGTCGCGACGTGCCCGGCGCTGAGCGAGGTCCCCCACACGACGAGGCGTTGGGGATCGATCCCCTGAAGCATGCGCGCGAAGTTGATCGCGGCACGCCAGTCCTCGAGCTGGCGGTCCCGGTCGACAAGCCGGCGCGGCTCGCCCTCGCTGTGGCCGAAGTGCCGGTAGTCGAAGATCAGCGCGGCGATCCCGGCCTCGGCAAAGCGGTCGGCGAAGGCGCCGAGCCGGGCGTTGTCCGCGCCGTCGAGGCCGTGCGCCATGACGACGCACGGGCGCGCGCCGTCCGAACCGTCGGGCGTGAATAGCCTGGCGGCGCAGAGCTGTCCTCCGGACAGAAATGTGTGGTCGCGGCGCGTCATGCGGCGACTTGGTAAGGCCTGGTAACGGTCGGATCATCCGCGCTCCCCGACGCGACAACGTGCGGCGAGCGTTTTTGCGACGCTACGCGCGGCGAACGTGCACACGCACCAGTGCGCCAGTTTCCTACCGGCCGCCACGTTTACGAAGGCATGGGTCGAAAGACAAGACGCGTCGCCCTCATCGGCGCGCTCGCCGTCGCGCTCTCCGTGAGCGCCGCGCCGGGGGCCCAGGCCGCCGGGCGCTGCGGTTCGCACCCCTGGTGCGACACCGCCTTGACTCCCGACGCGCGCGCTGGACTGCTGCTCAACGCGCTCACCGGCGACGAGAAGATCGGACTGCTGGGCGGCGACGACCTGTTCGGTGTGAGCGGGGCCGAGCACTCGCACACGGGGACCAGCCGGGGCGTTTCGCGCACGGAGTTGCCCGACGTGTACTTCAGCGACGGTCCCGTCGGTCCCCGCCAGGGGAAGTCGACCGGGTTGCCGATTCCGATGGCGGTGGCGGCGACGTTCGACCCGCGTCTCGCGAATCTCCACGCCCAGGTCGCCGCGGGCGAGGCGCGCGCCAAGGGCAACGACGTCATCTTCGCGCCGACGGTCAACATCATGCGCACTCCGCTTGGGGGCCGGACCTTCGAGTCCTACGGCGAGGACCCGTTCCTGATGTCGCGCCTTGGCGTCGGCTGGGTCCAGGGCGTCCAGTCCAAGGGCGTGATCGCCAACGTCAAGCACTACGCGGCCAACAACCAGGAGGGCGCGTCGCCGGCCGCCAACGCGGGCGGGCCGGGCCAGCCGGTTGGGCCGCCCCCCGCGCAGGGCGACCGGCTGACCGTCGACACGGTCGTCGACGAGCGCACGCTGCGCGAGATCTACCTTCCGCACTTCGAGGCCGCGGTCAAGCGCGGTCACGCCGGCTCGATCATGTGCTCCTACAACCGGCTCAACGGCCAGTACGCGTGCGAGAACAAGCACCTGCTCCAAGAGGTCCTCGACGGATGGGGCTTCAAGGGCTTCGTGCTCGCCGACTATGGAGCGGCCAAGAACACGGCCGACTCGTTGAACAACGGCCTCGACTTCGATCCCTGGCCGGGCTTCGCGTATTCGCCGACGGCGGTGAACGCCGCGCTGGCCTCGGGCGGGTCGAGCATGGCCCGGGTGGACGACCACGTGAAACGGATCCTGCGCACGCTGTTCGCCTACGGTTTCTTCGACCGGCCCGCCTACAGGGACGACGACGCGCAGATCAACAAGCGAGCCAATCTCCGGGCGGCGCAGCGGATCGAGGAGTCGGCGATCACCCTGCTGCGCAACCGCGGCGGCGCGCTCCCGCTCGACGCGGACAAGCTGAAGTCGATCGCCCTGATCGGCAAGCCCGCCGACACGTTCACGACGGGCGGTGGCTCGGGCAACGTGGTGCCGTTCTCGTTCATCACGCCGCGCAAGGCGATCGCCGACCGCGCGGGCAACGGGGTGTCGGTTCGCTACGACGACGGCAGCGACGCCGCGCGGGCGGCGACCCTGGCCAGGGCCGCCGACGTGGCGATCGTGGTCGCCGCCGACTACCAGAGTGAGGGCGCGGACCGCGCGTGCCTCTCGCTCGAGTGCCCGCCGGTGAACGGTGACCAGGACGCGTTGATCGCCCAGGTCGCGGCGGCCAACCCCAAGACGATCGTCGTGCTCGAGACGGGCGGCCCGGTCCTGACCCCGTGGCGCGACAGGGTCGCGGCGATCGCCGAGGCCTGGTATCCGGGCGCGGCGGGCGGGACCGCGATCGCGCGGGTGCTGTTCGGCGACGTCGATCCGGGCGGGCGCCTGCCGGCGACGTTCCCTCGCAGCGAGGCCGACCTGCCCACCGCCGGCGACCCCGAGAAGTACCCCGGGGTGGGAGAGACCGTTCGCTACAAGGAGGGCGTCCTGGTCGGCTACCGGTGGTTCGACGAGAAGAGGTTGGAGCCCGCATTCCCCTTCGGCTTCGGCCTCTCCTACACGACGTTCGCGCTGCGCGGGCTTCGCGTCACCGCGCGCTCGGCCTCGGTCGAGGTCGTCAACACGGGCCACCGGACCGGCGTCGCCGTGCCCCAGCTCTACCTCGGCCTGCCCGATCCCGCGGCGGGGATCGTGCAGCCCCCGCGCCAGCTGAAGGGCATGCGCAGCCTGCGCCTCGGCCCGAGGCGAAGCCGCCGCATCACCTTCCCGATCACCCAGCGCGACCTCTCCTACTGGGATGTGAAGTCCAACGGCTGGAAGGTCGCGCCGGGCTGCTACGCCGTGAGTGTCGGCACGTCCTCGCGCGACATCGCCCAGAGCGCCACGCTGCCCGTGGGCGGCGCGAGCTGCCGGTAGGGGTCAGACCCCTTGAGTCGCCCCCACTGAAGGGGTCTGACCCCTTACAGCCGGCCGCTCACGGTCGCGGCGAGAAGCCCGAGGGCGATGACCGCGACGACGAGACCGCTGGCCAGCGGCCCGGCGTGGGCCACGAACAGGATCACCACGGCGGCCACGACGACGCCGCCCGCCAGCGCGATGTCTCGCCTCATCCCCGCTCGCCAGCCGAGGCCGGGCCGACCACGTCGCGCAGCTAGCGGCGGACGATCCTGAAGAACACCGAGCGCGAGCGCGAGCGGTTGCCGGCCGCGTCGACCGCACCGATCGTCACCCGGTGCCGACCGAGGCCCAGCCGGCGCGTGCGCGTGATGCGGCCCTGGAAGCGCACGCGGTTGAGCCCGGCCTTACCGTTGAAGCTCAGCGTGCCCTTGGTGACGTAGCGGGTGCATCGGGGCCGCTGGCGGTTGGCGCGCGTCGGCCGCACGCAGCGGCCGCGGACGCGCCGCCCCGCGGCGGGCTTGGCGAACGTCAGCGTGACCCGTGCCGGCTCGCTGAGGCTGAAGCGGATCGTCGTACCGACGCGCGCGCGCGAGAATCGGGGCAGCAGCGATCCGAGCCGCCAGTTGACTCGGGCTCACCGCCGCCGACGCGATCGTGGGCCGCGAGCCGGTCCACGGTAATCGTCACCGTGGCCGGCGCCGAGTCCGAGGTCCCGTCGTTGCCTCGGAAGGTGATCGTGTCGGTGCCGGCGAAGTTCGCGTTCGGGGTGTAGGTCACCGTCGACGGATCGCCCTGGGTCAGCGGCCCCAGGGCCCCGTTCAGCGGATTGCTGAAGATCGTCCTCGTCACGCCCGTCTGCTCGGCCGCAGGCCCCTGGTCGGAGCAGGCCAGCTGGACGGAGACCGACGCCTGCGAGCCCGCGTTCACCGTCGCGTTCTGGCATACGGGCGACGCGTTCTGCGTCCAGTCGGGATTGCCGTCGAACGCGGCCGCCACGTCAGTCACCGGGTCGATGCTGCCGGTGGCGTTCGAGTTGCGCATCAGGATCTGGCCGGCGTCGCCCGGCCCGCGGACGAATGCGACCTTCGACCCGTCCGGGGACCAGGCGCACTCGTACTCGTCACCGCCGTCGGTGTCCAGAGACGTGGGCCCGAAGCCGGTAATGGGCACGGTGTAGACGTTCTTGGTCCCTTCCTGACGGGTGAAGCAGAGCTTGGTCCCATCGGGGGAGACCTGGGGTTGGGTGTCGTCGACGTTGCCGGTCACGACCGAGTTCCCCACCAGGTTGCTGCCGTCCGCGGGCACCCTGTAGATGTCGTGGTTGTTCGCGGCGATCAACTTCGCGTAGTAGATGAGCTGCGAGTCCGGCGACCAGGTGGGGCGGGGCCAGAACGAAGCCGCTGTGGCCCCGGGGCTGGTCTCCACCGGATTTGCCACCAGCACGTTCGTGCCGCTTCCGTCCGCGGGCCGCACGTGGATGTCCGCGTTGTCGCCGGCGCCGTCCCTCTGGTAGGCGATGCGGGTGCCGTCCGGCGACCACGACGGACGGTCCTCGCACTCGGGCGAGTTCGTGATGTTCTTCGGGTTGGTGTCCGACAGGGGCTGGGTGAGATCGCGTACGAAGATGTCCCACGGACAGCTGGGACCGCCCGCCGCGTAGGCGATCTTCGTGCGATCGGGCGACCAGGTCGGGTGGCGGTGCTGGAGCCCGTTGACTGTGGTCAGCCGTGTCGCGGTTCCGCCCGGCCCGGGGATGATCCAGATCTGGGCGGTGTTGTTGTTGAGGTCGGTGCCCCCGTCGTCGCGCCCGCTGGTGAAGGCGATCCGTCCGTTCGGGCCCGCGGGCGACGTCGCGCCCGCCTCCAGAGGCACGGCGGCCAGCCCGATCAGGGCCAAAAAGAGCGCGATCCGTGCGTGGCGGGGCTTCGCCGTCCACCGTTCCATCGGGCTTGACCGTACCAGCGCGGGAAAGGCCGGCGCCGGCGCTCAGCGCGCGACGATCGTGAAGAACGTGGTGCGCGTGAGCGAGCGGTTCCCCGCGGCGTCCACAGCCGAGACCCTCAGGCGATAGCGGCCGAGCGTGAGCGTGCGCGTCCGGGTGAGCTTGCCCTGGAAGCGCACGCGGTTGAGGCCCACCTTCCCGCGGAAGCTCAGCGCGCCCTTGGTCACGTAGCGCGTGCAGCGGCGGCGGTTGCGGTTCGCCCGCGTCGGCCTGACGCACCGGCTCCCCACGCGCCGTCCGCTGGCCGCCTTGGCGAAGGTCAGCGTCGTCCGCGCCGCCTCGTCGAGCCGCCAGCGGATCGTCGTGCCCTTGGGCGCCAGCGAGAAGCGCGGCAGCAGCGAGCCGAGGCGCCAGCGGGCCGGGATCGCGGCCGCTGACGAGATGATCGCGGCTCTGACGTCGGCGCCACCGCCGCCGCCGCCACCACCGCCCCCGCCACCGGCCGGGTTGACGGTGATGTTGACCGTGGCAGGCGGGGAGTCCGAGGTCCCGTCGTTGCCCTGGAAGGTGAACGAGTCGGTGCCGGAGAAGTTGAGGTTGGGCGTGTAGATCACCGTCGACGGATCCCCCGACTGGAGGCTCCCGAGGTTGCCGTTGGCCGGGTTGGTCACGATCGATTCCGAGACTCCCGTCTGCTCCTCGTCCGGTCCGCCGTCAGCGCAGTTAAGGGGGATCGAGACGAACGTGTTGAAACCCACGGTCACTGAGCCGTCCGTGCAGGTCGGCGGGGCGTTGGGCGACCACTCGATGTTGCCGTCGAAGGCGGCCGGCGACGTCGGTGATCGCGTCCGTCTCCGGTCCCGTTGGTGTTCTCGCACAAGAATCTCGCCGGCTCCGAAGGCACCGCGAACGAACGCGATCTTGGTCCCGTCCGGCGACTACGCGCACTCGTAGTTCTGCCGGCCGGCGGTCGCCGCGACCGCTGTCGTTGCCGTGCTGCCCGCGGCAGGGACACTGCGCACGTCCTTGGTCGTGCCGTCCACCTCGCGGGTGAAGCACAGCCTTGTGCCGTCCGGAGAGACCGCGGGCTGGTAGTCGTTGTCGGCACCGGCGGAGGTCGTGACGACCTGGCCCGCAGTCTGGCCGCCGGCGGCAGTCGAGCTGTAGATGTCGTGGTTGTTGGCCCCCACCAGCCGGCCGTAGTAGATCTTCGTCGAGTCAGCCGACCAGGCGGGGCGGCCTGAACTGCGAGGTCGCCGGTGTCGATGTCCTCGGCGACCTTTACCTCGGCGCCGACGCTCAGGCCGTTCACCGTTCGGGCGATGATGTCCCAGTTGGTCCGCGTCGAATTGCGCATACGCGATCCGCGTGCCGTCCGGCGAAAACGACGGACGGTCCTCGGCCCCGCCTCCCGACGTGATGTTCGCGGCGCCTGTGCCATCCACGTTGTCGAGCCAGATGGTCCACGGGCCGGCGAAATTGTCGGCAGCGACGACACCCTGCGCGTAGGCGATCTGCGTACGGTCGGCCGACCACGTGCCGTGCCGATGGTGGAAGGTCTCGTCGTTGATCTTGTCCGAGAAACGGGTCGCCGTGCCCCCAGGCCCGCTGAGGATCCAGATCTGCGCGTCCATGTCGGACAGGGTTGTCCCCCGTCGTCGCGCCCGACTGGTGAAGACGATCCGGCCGTTTGGCCCGGGGTCACCGCGTTGGTCGCCGGGCGACTGACGGCAGCGCGAGCAGCACGATCAGGGCCGCGACAGCGCAGCATCCATGCCCAGCGGGCATTCCCTTCCCCCGTTCCCATCGCGCTTGACGGTACCAGCGAAGATAGGTGCGAGGGAGAAACCTTTGGACGGACGTAAGTTGGGCGCCCAATCACGATTGCAGGGGCACAACCCGATCCCACGGCCCAAACGGAACGAGGAGAACCCAGATGCACACCAGCCCGACCCCCCGCAAAGCCGGTCGTAGTGCGCGCCAGTTCGCCCTGGCCGCCTCGGTCGTCGCCGTTGTCGGCGCGCTTGCCGTGCCCGCCGGCGGGCACGCCGCCACGAACTTCGGTAGCCGGCTCAACCACGAGCCCGCGAATTGCGGGGGAGTGCAACGCGCTGGCGACGCCCTGCACGTTGGTCTCGTTCATCCACCCCAGCGATCCGAACGGCGATCCCTACTCCGGGGGCGCCCCGGTCGATGGCGTGATCACGAAGTTCCGGATCCGCGCCTTCGGGGAAGGCAACACCCCCGCGACGGTCACCTTCCGCGTGGCCGACATCCGCCTGACAAGTCCGCCGAACAACGCCAGTGCGTTGGCCACTGCGGCCGGGACCGGTCCGACCGTGACGGTCCAGCCCGGAAACGGCGTGGACACTCCGATCCGGGAGTTTCCCGGCAGCCTGCCCGTGAAGACGGGCCAACACCTCGCCATCGACGGGACGAACGTGTGGGCGACCGTCAACAACAGCGGCGACAAGTTCAGCTACCTGTTCGCGCCGCCGCTCGTGGAGGGCCAAGGCGCCCGCGGCTCGAACAGCGCCACCGGCGAGCTGCTGGTCGCAGCGACGATCGAGCCCGACTCCGACAAGGACGGGCGCGGCGACGAGACCCAGGACCAGTGCCCGACCGACCCGTCGACCGGCGGCGTGTGCCCGACTCCCGACAACGGGAAGCCGATCCTCAACGGCGTCGCCTTCGCTCCCGGCAGCTTCCGGGCGGCCGGCAGCGGCGGCCCGGTGGCCGCGCGGGCTCCGATCGGCGCGCGCGTGTTCTACAACCTGTCCGAGACCGCCACGGTGACGTGGCGGATCGAGAAGGGCACGGTCGGCCGTCGCGTCGGAGGACGTTGCGTGAGGCGGACGCGCGCCAACAGGCGCAACCGGCGCTGCCTGCGCTTCGTGCGGCTGGCCGGCTCGTTCAAGACGACCGGGGGGCTCGGCCGCAACGGCTTCCGCTTCTCCGGCCGGCTGAACGGCCGCAAGCTGGCGGTGGGCTCGTACAAGCTGGTTGGGGTCGCCAAGGATCCCGCCGGCAACGTCTCCACGACGCGCAAGCGCAACTTCCGCATCGTGAAGTAGCGAGACCGGCCAAGCGAGGAATCCGAAGCCCCCCGGCGCCAAACGCCGGGGGGCTTCTCTTTCTGACATCGTGACGCCGCGCCCATGGCGTCCGCCGGACAACCGCACGCGCTCAGCGCCGGGGAGCGCCCCCGGCCCGCGGCAGGGGCGGCGGTCCTCCTTGCCGTCCGCCGCCTGCTCGGCCTCGCCTCGATAGCGGGCCTGTCCGTCTGCGCGTGGGCGATCGTCAGCGGCGCGGCCTACCGCCCGACCGCGCTCGTGCCCGCGCGCGCGGGCGGCTTCCCCCTATGGCTGCGCGGGCCGCTCGGCTCGCTCGGCGGCTACCTGCCGTACTCGGACTTCGCCATCTGGATGGTCGTGATGATGGGGATCTTCCTGGTCGCGCTGCTCACGGTGCCCGCCCTGCACGTCCGCTGGGTCATCGCCGCCACGGTCGTCCTCCACGTCCTGTTCTTCCTCGGCCCGCCGCTCATCTCGGCCGACGTGATCGGCTACATCGACTGGGCTCGGGCCGGCGCGCTCCACGGCCTCAACCCCTACTCCACCGACTCGGGGACGGTGGTCAGCGACGCCGTGTACCCGTTCGTGCGCTGGGACAACTTCAGCTCGCCCTACGGTCCGCTGTTCACGCTCTTCAGCTACGCGCTCGTTCCGCTCGGCGTGCCGCTCAACCTCTGGGCGCTCAAGTTCTCGGTGCTCGTCGCCAGCCTCGGCTGCTTCGCGCTGATCTACGCCTGCGCCCGCGAGCTCGGGCGCGACCCGCGGCTGGGCCTCGTGCTCTACGGCCTCAACCCGGCCGTGCTCGTCTACGCGGTGGGCGGCGCCCACAACGACGTGCTGATGATGCTGCCGCTGCTGGGTGGGGTGCTGCTGCTGCTGCGCGGCCGCGAGCGGGCGGGCGCCGTGAGCGGCTCCCTCGCCGTGGCGATCAAGGCCTCGGCCGGGCTCGCCGTCCCCTTCCTCGTGCTCGGCGCGCGCGAGCGGGGGCGGGCGCTCGTGGCGGCGCTGGCCACCGGAGCCGCGGTGCTGGCCGTCGCGCTCGTCGCGTTCGGCACCCAGGCCTTCGACTTCGTCAACGTGCTCGGCACCCAGCAGGGGCTGGACTCCGGCACGAGCGTGATCGCCCAGCTCGGCGCGATCTTCGGCTGGAGCGGCAACCCGAACGGCGCGCGCGCCGTGGCCACCGTCGTGTTCGCGGCGACGCTCGGCGGGCTGCTGTGGCGCACGTGGCGCCGGCGCGAGGACTGGCTCGACTGCGCGGCGTGGGCGACCGTCGCGCTGCTGGTCTGCACCTCGTGGCTGCTGGCCTGGTACATCGTGTGGCTCGTGCCGCTCGCCGCGCTGGGGCGCTCGCGCTGGCTGCCGGCGGCGGCTGCGGGCCTGAGCGTGTTCGTCGTCCTCACCCGGGTGGTGCCGTTCCTGTGAGGCGAGCGGCGGCGATCGGGCTGGTGGCGGTGCTCGCGGCGGCGACGGCGGGGTGCGGCAAGCGCTACGAGATCCGCACAGGGCGCGCCACGCTCGAGCGCGCGATGTCGAAGGCCTTCAAGCGCAACTACGCGGCCGCCTACCGGATGACGACGGGCCGCGCGAATCGGCTGGTCATCCGCCATGCCGACGTCCGCTGCCGTCCGCGGACCGCGCAGCCCGACGACGAGGGCAGGCGGTGGCCGTGGTTCTGCCGCGTGCGCTACTACACGCGCCGCGACTCCCGCCCGCACATCGCCACCTACGGCACGCAGGTGGGCGCCCTGGGCTGCTTCGAGGCGCGCAGCGACGCCTTCGTCGACCGGCTGCCCGAGCGGGTGCTCGGGGATCGGCTCGCGGGCAACCCGCTCGTATACATTCGCTCGTGCCCATGACGGAGAAGGAACTCCAGCGCTTCGCCGACCTCGTCGTCGGCTTCGGAGCGAACGTCCAGCCCGGGCAGATCGTCGCCCTCGGCACCGAGCCCGGCAAGGAGCGGCTGACCCGCGCGCTCGCGGCCTCCGCGTACCGCGCCGGAGCCAAGTTCGTCGACGTCTCGTCCTTCGATCTCCACGTAAAACGCGCCCGCATCGAGTACGCCGCGCCCGACACGCTCGAGTTCGTCCCCGACTGGTACGGACAGCGAATCCTCGCCCTCGGCGACCAGCGGTGCGCGCGCATCGGCCTGTCGGGCCCCGTCGCGCCGGGCCTGCTCGACGATCTCGACCCCAAGCTCGTGGGACGTGACCAGCTTCCCTTCCTGCCCGAGACCGGCCAGGTCGTCAACGACTCCACGACCAACTGGACGATCGCCCCCTGCCCGACAGACTCCTGGGCCGCGCTCGTCTACCCGGACCTGGAGCCGGAGGCGGCCTACGCCCGCCTGTGGGACCAGCTGCGCCATGTCCTTCGCCTCGACGAGGCCGACCCCGTGGCGGCCTGGCGCGAGCGCATGGGCACGGTGGTGGCGGCCGCGGACCGGCTGACCGAGCGGCGCCTCGACGCGCTGCACTTCGACGGGCCGGGGACCGACCTGACGGTCGGCCTGCTGCCCAGCTCGCGTTGGATGGCGGCGTCGTTCCAGACCGTGGACGGAATCGAGCACCATCCCAACCTCCCGACGGAGGAGACGTTCACGACCCCCGATCCGGAGCGAGTCGAAGGCGTGGTGCGAGCGACCAAACCGCTCGCCCTGCCGGGGACGATCATCCGTGGGCTCGAGGTCGAGTTCCGTGGGGGCCGGGCGGCGCGCATCGACGCCGAGTCCGGGGCCGATGCGCTGCGTGCGCTGTGCGAGCGCGACGAGGGGGCGGCGCGGCTCGGCGAAGTCGCGCTCGTGGATCGTGAGGGCCGGATCGGCCCGCTCGACACGGTCTTCTTCGACACGCTGATCGACGAGAACGCGGCCAGCCACATCGCCCTCGGTCGCGCCTACGAGATGGCGCTCGACGACGACGCCGACAAGAAGCGCGCCAACCTGAGCGCGATCCACATCGACTTCATGATCGGCTCGCCCGAGATGCAGGTCACCGGCGTCACGGGCGACGGGGAGCGGATTCCCGTCCTGCGCGACGGCGCCTGGGCTCATTAACCTGTCGCTCACCACTCCTGGAGAGGTGCCGGAGCGGTTGAACGGGCGCGACTGGAAATCGCGTAACGGCGGTTACGTCGTTCGAGGGTTCGAATCCCTCCCTCTCCGCTCCAAGCTTGGGTGATCCGCGCGCGACGATCCTGCCGTCGCCAGGACGGCGACGGCGCTGCGTCAAGGTCGCGCCGGAGGTGGAGAGGGTCGCCTGGCCGTCGGTGTCGAAGGTCGGGTCCGGTGACCCGTCCTGCTGCAGTCGCGTCACCGTGACCTGACCGCTCGCAGTGGAGACGAGCACGGTCTTCCCGTTGGCTGCGCTCGCGGCCCGGGCCGGGAACGTCTCGGTGGGATTGACAGGACCGTCGCGCCGCCCGTCCCGAAGGACGGATCGAGCCCGCCGGAGCCGGCCGCGCGCCCGACGCCCACGCCCGCTGCGAGAGCCGCGCCGGCGACCGCCGCCCCTCGCGCCACCCGGCGACGAGCCGTCATCGCTCGGGCGCAGCGATTGCTCGAAGGAGCATGCGGCCATTCTCCGCCAGCGAGAGCCTGCAAACGGCGCGGCCGGCCCACGGCCGCCGTGGCCCGGAGCGGCGGCGCGCGCGCCCCGCCCCGGCTGGGATCAGGCCGGCCGCGGGCTCAGCCCGCGCGAGTCACAGGGCGGAGCGACGTGCGGCTGCTCGCGCTGGACGATCGAGATCGTGCGTCGCATTTCCTGCGGCTTGATGCCGCCCTGCATGTCTCCGTAGGGGTGGTCCAGGAACCACACGAGCAGCAGGCCGGCGCTCACGATCGCGGCAACGTTCGCGATCGCCAATGCCATCACGAAGGGGCGAACGCGCCGGTCTGCGTACAGCAGCACGAAGCCGATGACGATGCCGCCGCCCAGCAACAGGATGAACCACATCGGCCCTGGCACGACCGCAGTGGACTCGGCGAGTCGCTCGCGCCGACCTTGTGCGCGGTCTCGCTGCTGGTCGAGCAGCTGCCCGAATGCGGACGTCTGCGACGGCGTCCTGAGGTCGGCCTCTCCGATCGCGTCAGTCAGAGCCACGACCCAGTCGTCGACAACCGAACTGGGATGTCCGTCTCGCATGGCCGGCCATTCGTAGTTCACAACGGCGCGGGCGTAGCAGACCAGTTGGCCCTGCAAGCCCGTTTGGATACTCCCGGGAAGGAAGTGCGTGGTGCGGGTGAGCTCCAGGACCGCCACTGCCTCGGCCTCGGCTCCCCCCTGTGCTCGCTGGTAGCTCTGGAAGGTGGACAGCACGACGAACGCGAGGACAACGGCGAAGGTCGTGCCCGCGACGCCGAAGATGCCGTTCAGCCGAGGGGCCTCGTCGATGAGGTAGTCCTCGCGAAGGGCGCGGCGAACCGCGAGCATCGACGCGGCGGCGACCGCGCCGGCCGCAACGACGATCGCGCCCAGGACGACCAGGCTCAGCGCGACACCCCAAGCACCGGGTCAGCCTACAAGCAAGCGGGGCTCACCCGAACTCGAACGTCGTGACCCCGAAGACTTTGTGCACGTCCTCCGGTGGCCGGCCGTTCAGGTACATCCGGACGGTCTCGAACGAGGGTTCCATCACGCGGCCGGTGCGCAACTCACCAGCGAGGCGGTTCGCGGCGGGCATGTCCATGAACACCTCAGTGCGGGGGCCCGCGGCGGCCAGGAGACCGGTCATCAGTGCCTCCGCGACATCCTGGTCATCGGCGAACAGCGGCCCGATCTTTGCGCCCACGCGGCAGGGTCGCAGCACCCCGTAGCCGGCGAGTCTTTCGCCCTCCAGGCACGCGAGCGCGTGACCGGGAGGCCGGTCCGTCCAGGCTCGTAGGAAGCGCTCTCGTTGAGACCCGAAGACCGCGGAGTCGAAAGCGAGGAGCTGTTCGAATGGCACTGAGGACAGTTCGACCACGCCGTCGGGGCGGTCGCCGCCGCCCATCGTGCGCCAGCGGACGTTGCGGTGCGCAAGCACGAAGCCACGGCGCTCGTATGAGGCCTGCTGGGCGAGCACCCCGTCCAGCCCGACGACCCGCCCGCCGGCCCGTTCGAGCGCACGCTCGAACAGGGGGCTCCCGATGCCGCGGCCGCGCAGATCGGAGCGCACGATGTAGAACCCGATGAAGGCATACGTGTCGCCGTACAGCGCGCAGGAAACGGTCGCCACGATCTCGCCCTCACGCGCAGTCGCGAGGAACGAGTCCGGATCGGCAGCCAGAAAACGGTCAGCGTCGTCGAGCCCCGGATTCCAGCCTTCTGCGTCGGCCCACGAGAGCGCTACCTGGGCGGCACGCTTGAAGTCCATCTCACTCAGCACCGACGCTACCGGGTCTTGGTTGCGTCGCGGCTCATCCGCAAGGCCTGAACCGGTCGGAGCGGGCGGCGCCCGTAGCGCCGCCCGCTCCGCGCTGCATCAGGTGGTCGGCGTGCGGTGTCGGCTGCGGCCGGCGAGTAGGACCGTCCCGCTCGCTAGTGCCACCAGCGCGAGCACGACCGAGGCGCCGATTTCGGCGTCGCCCCACTCGAAGCCGTCCGAGGCGGACGGCGCGGAGCGGCTCGGCGAGACGGCACTACGGGCGTCCGAGGAGCGCAGATCCTGCGGCGCGGACACCTCGACCTACGCACTGCGTTCGGCACGACCGGGGCGACCGGGCCGGAAACCGCGTACGCAGCGGAGGGCCAGACGGTCGCGCCCATCACCAGCGCGGTTATTAGCTTGACTCGGAACATTCTTCGCCTCCTCCTTCGTGGAAATAGGCCTGGGCGTTCGAGCTAGTCGCAGGTCAGGTCAGCGGTCCCCCGGACGATCTGACCTCCCGGCGAGCGCGCGATGACGACAGACGACAGGCAGAGGTGATCCGTCGCCTCGGGCGTGACGGCCCTGAGCCAGAGCGCGAAGTCGCACGAGACCCGGCCCGCGGACGCGCGTTGGCAGCGGTGGCTCGTGTTCGCCACCTCATACACGCCGTAGGACTCCGCGGCCGACACGGTGTCTTGCACTTGACGGACCGCGATACGTTCCGCGTCGGCCTTGGCCAGCGGACGCGCGGCGTGGGCGCTTGCGGCCGGCACGAGGGCGGCGGCGAGCAGGCTGGTGATGATGGTGATGCGACGCATGGGTCGTTCCTTTCACTTGGGTGGCGCCGCGTTCGTGGCGGCGCGCAGGGCATGGCTTGGGGCAGAAGGCAGTGGTCAGTACGAGACCGTGCCCGCCGAGCGACCGTTGAGGACGCTCGAACCGGGAGCCGTGGAGCCGGTGTATTTGAAGGTGCCTGTGGCTCCGCGGTAAGCGCCGGTGCCACCGGTGAACCGTCCGTTCGTTACGACTTTTTGGCTTCCGTCCGGCTGCACAGTGGCTGTGCCGGTAAAGGTGTCCTTGAGCGTGCCGAGGGGGGCGAAGCAGACCTCCGCGCCGCGGAAGGTGAACGTGACAGGGGTGGGATTGCCGGTGATCCTCACCCGGTCGACCACGGCGCCGTTGCCGTACAGGTTCGTCTTCCACGTGCCCGCGACCACGGCGGTCCCGCCTGGCGCCGGATAGCCGGCACCGGTCGAGAGCGGAGCGGTCTGGATCACCGAGGTGTAGCGGTGGTTTTTCTTCGCCTGGGCCGGCGACGCGACGATGGAGATGGCGGCAACCGCAGCGAGGGCCATGGTGAGCCGCCGGCAGAGCCGGCCTCTCGGCGTTGAGAGAATCGAGTCGGACGTTGTGAGCGGCATGGGGTGCTCCTTACTCGTAGAGATAGGGGTCGAGTACGCGGACCTGCGTGATCTGGTCGAGCGGGAGCTCGTTGCGGGCCGCGGTCTTTCGGACCGCTTCGGGGTTGGGGGCGTCGTAGACGCAGAACGTCGTCTGCTTGTCCTCGCTGACGTAGGAGTGGATCCAGGTGACGCCCTCCTCGGAGTTCCGCTCGATCACCGCGAGACAGACGTCCGCGCCGCCGTCTCCGACCGGGATCCGCAGGCCGTCCGGGAAGGTGCGCTGCACCACGTATCGAGGCATCTCAGTGCTCCTCAGGTCGGGGAAAATGCATGCCTCGACCGTAGAAGCGCGGCGGGCGACGCGCATCGGGCGAGTTGCCTAGATTGGCGCCCGGTGGCTACCTATCTTGGGCGCCGCGACCACGCCACAGCGCGGCCGGTTTGGGGGTCGCTGTTAGTGTGGAAGCATCGGAAGCGAGATAGGTCTTGTCGCGCAGCAAACGGAGTTGCTGGAGCGTTCTGAGCAGCTCTCGACGTTGGCCGAGGTTTTCGCGACGGTGGTCGAGACGGGCCGCGGTCGCATGGCACTCGTTTCCGGCGACGCCGGCATCGGCAAGACGTCGCTGGTAGCGCGGTTCTGCGATCAGGCTGAGGGCTCCGGACGCGTGCTTTGGGGCGCCTGCGACGCGTTGTTCACGCCCCGCCCGCTCGGGCCGCTGCTCGACATCGCGGAGGTCACGGGCGGCGACCTGGCGGACGCGCGTGCAACGGGAAGCCGTTCCCTACGAGGTCGCCGCCGCGGTTGGGCGTCTGCTCGAGCAGCGCCCAGCGACGATCCTGGTTCTCGAGGATCTTCACGCGGCGGATGAGGCGACGCTCGATGTCGTGAGGCTGCTCGCGCGGCGCGTCGACGGCCTCCCAGCGCTGGTGATCGCCACCTACCGGGACGTCGGGCTGGATCGCTGGCACCCGCTGCGGATCGTCCTCGGGGAGATCTCGGCCGTTTCGCCCGTCGACAGGCTTCGGCTGGCGGCGCTCTCGCAGGAGGCCGTCGCCTCGCTTGCCGCGCCACATGAGGCAATGGCCGAAGAGCTCTACCTCAAGACCGGCGGTAACCCGTTCTTCGTCACCGAGGCGCTGGCGGCCGCGGAAGAGGAGATCCCGGCCACGGTGCGCGATGCCGTGCTCGGTCGAGCCGCGCGGTTGAGTCCCGAGGCCAGGATGTTGCTCGACGCGATCGCCGTGGCGGGAAGTCAGGCCGAGTTGTGGCTGCTGGATGCGCTCGCCGGCGACGGCGCCCGCCATCTCGACGAAGCCCTCGCGTCGGGCGTCGTGGTTGCGCGGACGCGGGCGGTGGCGTTTTCCCACGAGCTGGCGCGGCGCGCCGTCGAGGAGTCGATCCCGGTGCAGCGCAGGCTCGCCCTCCACCGCGCGGCGCTGGCGACGCTGGAGTCACCGCCCGAGGGCGCGCCGGACCCCGCCCGGCTTGCCCATCATGCCCACGCGGCGGGCGACGCGGAGGCCGTGTTGAAGTTCGCGCCGCTCGGCGGCCGCGCAGGCGTCGAGACTCGGTGCGCACCGAGAGTCGGCTATCCACTACGGGCAGGCGCTGGGCTTCGCGGAGCTGCTGCCGCTGGAGACGCGGGCCGCGTTGTTCAGCGGCCGTGCCATGGAACTGTTCCTGACCGTCGAGTTCGAGGAGTCCATCCTCGCCCTGGAGCAGGCGCTGCGCTGCTGTGAGGAGCTGGGGGACCGCATCAGCCAGGCCGCGGCGCTGACGTTTTTGGCGCAGCTGCACTGGCAGGCCGGCACCCGGCCCGAGGCACTTACGACGGCCCAGAGCGCGCTCGACCTGCTCGAAGGTTCCCCTGGCCTCGACCTCGTCAACGCCTACCTGATGATGGCGGCGCTGCAGCTCGCTTCGGAGGACCCGGCCGCGGCGATGACATGGGCAAAGCGCGGTGAGACCCTCGCCGAGCAACTCGACGATCCCCGCGGCAGCATCGCAGGCCCTGCAGATCGTCGGCTGGGTGGAGTTCTTCACGGGCGCGCCGGCGGGTTTGGAGAAGCTCGCGCAGACGATCGAGCTGGCTCAGGAGCTGGGTTTCGAGGACATCGTGGCGCAGACGTATGTGGTCGTGGTGCGCACTGCGTGTCGGCTGCGTGAGTACGAGATCGCAGCCCCATATGTGCGCGATGGGCTCGACTACTGCAGCACACGCGATTACGACGTCTGGCGCTATTACCTGCTCAGCTGGCAGTCGAAGATCGAGCTCGCTCACGGGCGGTGGACCGAGGCGGCCCAGACCGCGTCGATCTGCCTCGGCGAGAAGTGCCCGTTCGCGCGGATCCACGCCCTTCAGGCACTCGGGCTGGTGCGGGCGCGCCGCGGAGACCCCGACGCGTGGGCGCCGCTCGACGAGGCCGTGACTCTCGCCGAGCCGCGACGAGAGCAGCAGTGGATCGCTCCCGTCGCGATCGCCCGGGCCGAGGCGGCGTGGCTCGAAGGTCGCAACGACGACGCGATCGCCGAAACCGAGCTGGCCTACGACGAGGCGAGGCGTCTCGATGCGTCCTGGCTGGCCGGGCTCAGCTACTGGCGCTGGCGTGCCGGCGCCGACGAGCCGACCCCGAGCGTGGGGGAGGAGCCGTACCGTCTCGAGATGGAGGGAGATTGGGCCGGCGCGAGCGAGCGCTGGGCGAAGATGGGGTGCCGCTACGAGGCGGCGCTCGCGCTGATCGACGCCGACGACGACGCGACCCTGCAACGCGCCCTCGCCGAGTTCCAGGCACTCGGCGCCCAGCCCGCCGCCAAGATCGTTTCCCGCAGGCTTCGCGAGCGGGGCGCCCTCAACCTGCCCCGCGGCCAACGGGCGGCCACGCGCGCGAATCCCGCCAACCTCACGCCACGCGAGCTGGAGGTCCTGACCCTCCTGGCGGAGGGACTGCACAACGCCGAAATCGCCGACCGGCTGTTCCTGTCGGAGAAGACCGTCGCCCACCACGTCTCCGCGATCCTCCGCAAGCTCGGCGTCCCCAACCGAGTCCAGGCCGTCACCGAGGCCACACGGCTCGGAATCGCCGGACCGGCGTAGCTTGCGATGAGTTCGGCGCGACGCGCCGGTCTCAACCCTGACGAAACGGCCAAAAGGAGGCGCACGATGCCCGAGCACAAGATCGGAACCCGCGAGGAATGGCAGGCGGCTCGCGATGAACTTGCGAAGCTCGAGGCCGAGCACGCGGAGCTCAGCCAGAAGGTGACCGAGCAGCGCCGTCAGCTTCCCTGGGTTGCGGTGGAGAAGGAGTACGAGTTCGACACCGAGGACGGGAAGAAGACGCTGGCCGAGCTCTTCGACGGGCGCTCGCAGCTCCTCGCCTACAACATCATGTTCGGGCCCGATTACGAAAACGGCGCCTGCCCCGGGTGTTCGAACCTGGGAGATGAGCTCGGCGCCACGCGCGTGCATCTGAACCATCGCGACGTGACGCTGATCTGCTTCTCGCGCGCGCCGATCGATCGGCTCATCGCCTACAAGGAGCGGATGGGTTGGCAGTTCCCCTACGTGTCGACCTACGAGACGGAGTTTCCGTTCGACTTCGGGCTCGCCCTCACGCCCGAGCAGGCGCAGGAGATCCCCGAGGTCAAGGGGATGATCGACAACCCCCCCGAGTGGCTCGAGGAGTGGGGGCGGCAGGTCGGAGCCAAGCTCGAGGACGGCCTGCGTGAGGGCCCGAGCTACATCGCCTTCGCGCGCGAGAACGGACGCGTGTTCCACACCTACACGGTGATGGCGCCCGATCCGTTCGTCGCCCCGTACCACTCGTTCCTGCTCAAGCGAACGCCGAAGCCCGAGTCCGAAGAGCCCCGCGCCTGGCGCAAGGACGAGTACCCGGACTGATCGCGGTAGGGCGCCGGCGCGGCCGGGCCCGCGTCGGTATCGTTAACGTAATGGTTAACGATCCGTTCAGGGCGCTTTCGCATCCGATCCGCCGTGGCATCGTCGAGCGCCTCGCCGAAGGTCCGGCGACGGTCGGCGAGGCCACCGGCGGCTTCGGGGTGTCGAAGCCCGCGATCTCCAGGCACCTGAAGGTGCTGGAGGAGACCGGCGTCGTGACGCGCGTGGTCGAGGGCCGGACGCATCGGCTCTCGATCGAGCCGGATGTGCTCAGCGTGGCGGCCGACTGGATGGATCGCCAGCGCGCCCTCTGGACGCGCCTGTTCGATGTCGTCGACGAGTACCTGAAGGAGGAAGAATCGTCATGAAGATGCCCCCGATCGTGTCGCCGCAGGAGTGGGACGCCTCGCGCGCAGAACTGCTGGTGAAGGAGAAGGAGCTGACCCGGGCGCGGGATGCGCTTGCCGCCCAGCGCCGCCGGATGCCGAGAATGGCCGTGGAGAAGGACTACCGCTTCGAGGGCCCGGACGGTCCGGCGAGCCTGCTCGACCTGTTCCAGGGGCGCCGGCAGCTGATCGTCTACCGCTTCTTCTTCGATCCCGACGTGGACGGCTGGCCCGAGAAGGGCTGCTTCGGCTGCTCCATGGTCGCCGACCAGGTCGCCCATCCCGCACATCTGAACGCGCGCGACACGTCGCTGGCGTTCGTCTCGCGGGCACCGCAGGAGAACATCGCGCGCCTGAAGGCGCGGATGGGCTGGGAGCACATCCCCTGGTACACGCTGACCGACGACTTCGACGCCGACTTCGGCGTCGACGAGTGGCACGGCACCAACGCCTTCTACCGGGGCGACGAGGACCGGATCTTCCGCACGTACTTCATCGACAGCCGTGGCGACGAGGTCATGGGCGGCACCTGGAGCTACCTCGACATCACCGCGCTCGGACGCCAGGAGGAGTGGGAGGACTCGCCCGAGGGCTACCCGCAGACCCCGCCCTACCGGTGGTGGAGGCGCCACGACGAGTACGACCAGTCGCGCGAAGCCGAGGCGGCCACCGCGAAGGGCATGTCCGAGCAGATCGAGCGCTCCGAGTCGCAGCGCGGCGCGACGGGCGCGCCCTCGTGATCGCTCACATCGGCGGCGTGCCGCTGGAGGAGGTGCTCCCGTCGGTGACCGGGGTGGGCGTCGCACCGCTGGTGGCGGGCGCCTGGATAATGATGCGCCGGCTTCGCCGACGAGGCCCGCCGACATGACCGAGACCAAGACGCTGCGCATCGAGCGCACCTTCCAGGCTCCCGCCGAGGCGGTCTTCGACGCCTTCACCAGCGAAGAGGTGCTGCGGCGGTGGTGGCATGCCGCGCACGACTGGGAGACCACCGAGGCCGAGGTCGACCTGCGTTTGGGGGGCGCCGTACGAGTGGTCATGCGCAACCCCCACAAGGACGAGGAATACGGCGGCGGCGGGCTCTACACGGAAATCGAGCCCCCGACTCGCCTGGCCTTCACCTGGATGTGGGACGGCAACAGCAACCGGATGCTGATCGAGGTCGACTTCGAGGAGACCGAAGGGGTCACGACCGTCCGCTTCACCCACAGCGGCCTGTGGGACGAAGAGGCCGTGCGCTCGCACGAGGACGGGTGGGCCAAGTGCTTCGACAACCTCGAGCGTACGCTCGAGGCGGGTCGCCCCGCGGGGTAGGGCGACCCTGGAAACCAGGACACACCAGGCGTAACGTAATCACGTGCCGTCGCTCCGCTCAGCCGTGTCCTGCGCGCTGCTCGCACTCCTCGCGTTTCCCGCGACCGCGTCCGCCATCACCGCTGAGCCCAGGCCACAGCTCGGGCGCAGCTTCACGGTCTCCCTGGTGAGCGGGGGCGTGCTCGTGAAGACGCCAGGAGGTGGGCGGGCCTTCCGCCTGACCCGCCAGACAAGGACGATCCCGGTCAACTCGACCGTGGACGCGACGAAGGGCAGGGTGCGGCTCGCGGGCGCCGTCTCGAGAAGTGGTGGCAAGTGGGCGGGCGTCTTCTACGGCGGCGCCTTCAGGGCCACTCAGGCCAGGCGCGCTCGGGCGGTGATCGATCTGAAGCTGGTCGGTGGCAGCTCCGCGGGCTGTGCGGCGGGCGCCGCAGTGAACGGTTCTGCCACCAGTCGCCGGGTTCGGCGCCTGTGGGGAAGGGCCAGGGGCCGCTTCCGCACGCGCGGCAGCTATAGCGCCGCGACGATCCGCGGCACCAATTGGCTGACCGAGGACAGGTGCAGCACCACGGTGGTTGCGAGCGCCGAGGGAACGGTGAACGTCAGGACGGGCAGGAACGAGTCCGAGGTTTCCGAGGGCACCGTCTACGAGAGCGCCTCCTCGACGGACAAGCTCCCGATTCCGGGTTACGCCGATTTCTATTTCGCTTCGATCAACTACGACCTTCCGCGCGGAGGAAAGCGCCGCGGCAAGAAGGGCCCGATAGGGGATCTCGGCTTCCGCCTCGACCTCAACCTGTTCAAGAATTCATCGACGCGTCCGACCAGTGTCGATGTCTGCATCAGGCGCGTCGGAGGCGCCCAGGAGCGCTGCACCTCCTATCCGCTGGAGGTCAACGAGTACGACACGGACTGCACAACCCCCTCTGAGCCCGATTGCCTCTACGGGCAGGGCGACCAGTGTGACCCTGAATCGGGACCCGGCGACTATGTCGTTCGCTACCGCGTCAACGGGCTCGACCTTCCGTCCGTCTTCACAGCGCATCTTGCGCGACCCGATCCGTACTGGGCCGATGTCTATCGACAGCCCCCCCTGTGCCTGGTCCTCAAGCAGGGCTCCGCGGTCCCCTAGAGCCGACCGAGATCGATCACCGTCTATGCTGGCCGGCGTGGCACTCGACTTCATCCGTCGCCGGGGCGCGAACAGCTTGCTCCTCGTGCTCCCGGTAGCCGCAGCGGCGCTCCTCGCTGTTCCGACTGCCGAGGCAGCGACGCCGAAGCCCGCGAAGGCCAGCGTCATGTCCCGGAACATCTTCCTCGGCGCGGACCTCACCCCCGGCGTCCAGGCCACCAGCCTCCAGGGCCTCGTGACCGCGGCCGGAGTGGTCCTCAAGCAGGTCGACGACAACAAGTTCGGGGTCCGGGCCAGGGGGCTCGCGGCCGAGATCGTGGGCAAGAACCCGGACCTGGTCGGGTTGCAGGAGGTGGCCCTCTGGCGCACCGAGCCGTGCACCGAGAGCCCGCTCCCGCCGCACGCGACCCAGGTCCGCTACGACTTCCTCAAGCTGCTGCTCCAGCAGCTCAACAAGGGCAAGAAGCGCTATCGCACGGTGATCTCCCAGAACGAGTTCGATTTCGAGGTGTGGGTGAACGCCGACGGCAACGAGTCGACCGCGGCCCCGGGATGCCCGATGGGGAGCGAGTTCAACGGCCGACTGACGATGCGCGACGTGATCCTCGCCCGCAACGGACGCGTCCAGACGTCCAACCCCAAGGGCGCCAATTTCGCCACGCTGCTCCAGGTGCGGCCGGGCGGGGTGGCGACCAACGTCACCCGGGGCTGGACGCGGGTCGACGCCAAGGTGCCGGGAGCGGCGAGGTTCCGCTTCGTCAACACCCACCTGGAGGCGTTCGACAACCAGGCGAGCAACCACGCCAGCACCGGTGCGGACGTCGGCAATGGCGCCATCCGCGAGGCGCAGGCCAAGGAGCTGTTCAAGGCCGGCGGGCCGGCGGCGGGCACGCGGCCGGTGATCCTGGTCGGCGATCTGAACTCCGACGTCAAGACTGAGGTCAAGCCCGGCGACGGGCTCGCCTACCGCGCGCTGCTGGGCGCCGGGTTCGCGGAGCGAAGCACGAGCCGCCCGCTCGGGTGTTGCCTCCAAGGCGACCTGCTCACGACCTCAGGAGGCGGGAAGGTCAGCGACTTCAACCACAAGGTCGATCACGTGATGACCAACGCGCCGAGGAAGATCAAGCTCGTGAGCTCGGCGGTCACGGGCCGCCAGCCGGTCAACGGCTTCTGGGACTCCGATCACGCCGGGCTGTTCAGCAGGCTGAGCCTGCCCTGAGCGCCTGCCGATTAGTTCGGCGCCGCCCGCCGGTCTTATACGGCGAGGCATGTCGACAGGCCACTCGAATCCGGTCGTTCACCTGGAGCTGCACACCGGCGACCAGCCGGGCGCCTGCTCGTTCTACTCGCGACTGTGCGGCTGGCGCTCGGAGCCGATCGACACGGGCTGCGGCACGTACTGGGCGCTCGGGCTGGGCCGCGGATTCGGCGGCGGCGGTGTCGTAGAATGCAAGACCAAGCGACCGCTGTGGCTGCCGTACGTCGAGGTCGCCGACATCGCCGAGGCCACCGAACGCGCGCGCGGGCTCGGAGCCTCGGTGCTACTCGAATCCCGCGAAGGCCCGGCGGGTTGGCGCAGCGTCGTGTCGGCGCCGGTAGGCGGGGAGATCGCCTTCTGGCAGGCGAAGGAGCGTCACCGATGAGTTTCACGAATCGGGCCGGTCTCAAGGGGAAAGTACGCTGCGATCAGGAGACAACAACGCGATGACCGAGATGACCGACAGGAACCGCTGGATCGCCCTCTACGTGCTGTGCGCGGGGATGCTGATGATCGTGCTCGATGTCACGGTCGTGAACGTGGCGCTGCCGACGATCCAGGACGATCTCGGGTTCTCCCAGTCGAGCCTGGCGTGGGTCGTGAACGCGTATCTGATCGCCTTCGGCGGCCTGCTGCTGCTGGCGGGGCGCTTCGGCGACATCCTGGGACGCAAGAGCGTGTTCATGGCGGGCCTGGGCGTGTTCACGGTCGCGTCGCTGTTGTGCGGCCTGGCACAGAGCCAGGAGGTGCTCGTCGGCGCCCGCTTCGTACAGGGCGTGGGCGGCGCGATGACCTCGGCCGTGATCCTGGGGATGATCGTGACGATGTTCCCCCAGCCGCGCGAGCAGGCCAAGGCGATCGGCGTCTACGCCTTCGTCGCCTCCGCGGGCGGGTCGATCGGCCTGCTGGCCGGCGGCGTGCTCACCCAGGCGATCAACTGGCACTGGATCTTCTTCATCAACGTTCCGGTCGGCATCGCCACGGCCGTCCTGGCCACGCGGCTGCTCGAGCGCGACGAGGGCATCGGCCTGGGCGACGGGGCCGACGTCCCCGGCGCCGTCCTGATCACCAGCTCGCTGATGCTCGGCGTCTACACGATCGTCAAGCCGGCGGCCGACTACGGCTGGGGCTCGGGCCGCGCGCTCGGGCTCGGCGCCGTCTCGCTCGCGCTGCTCGTCGCGTTCGTCCTGCGCGAGGCGAGGGCGCGCCAACCCGCTGATCCCTCTGCGGATCTTCCGCTCGCGCAACGTCTCGGGGGCCAACGCGATCCAGGCGCTCTCGGTCGCGGGGATGTTCGGGATGTTCTTCCTCGGATCGCTGTATCTGCAGCGGGTGCTGGGCTACGACGCTCTGGAGCTCGGTCTCGCCTTCCTTCCCGTGACGATCGTCATGGGGACCATGTCGATCCGCTACTCCGAGCGGCTCATCATGCGCTTCGGCGCCCGCACGACACTCATCCCCGGCATGGCGCTCATCGCCGTCGGGCTCATCCTGTTCACCCAGGCCCCGGTGGACGGCAGCTACGTCCAGCACGTCCTGCCGCCGATGATCCTGTTCGGCTTCGGTGCCGGCGCCTCATTCCCCGCGCTGATGACGCTGGCGATGTCGGGCGCCACGCAACAGGACGCGGGGCTCGCCTCCGGCTTGGTCAACACGTCCGCGCAGGTCGGGGGCGCGCTGGGCCTTGCCGTGCTGGCGACCCTGTCGAGCACGCGCAGCGACAAGCTCATCGCGAGCGGGCACACGACAGCCTCCGCGCTGACCAGTGGCTACCACCTCGCCTTCCTCATCGGAGCCGGCCTCGTGCTGGCCGCCATCGTCGTCGCGGTCACCGTCCTGCAGCCCGAGAAGCAGGCCGAGGCGCACGCGGCGACCCAGGCGGAGCCGCCGGACGGCCGCCCCGCCTACTCCGAAGCGGCGTAGCTCTCAGCCTGCGCGCCGCGCGACGACCCGGTCGTAGTTGAGGCGCATCAACCGGATCACGTCGTCGACGTCTGCCTCGTCCTCGATCCGGCGCGCGGCCGGCCCCTGCTTGTCGGGGAACACCGGGTGGTGCACCACGCGACCCTGTTCGAACAGGTCGGCCCAGACCTCCTTGGGGAAGGAGAAGTGGGCGGCGTGGTCGCCGTGGAGGTGACCGATCTCCCGGCGGCCGACCTTGAAGGCGAATTCGCCGCGGCGGCCGGGGCCGGCCTCGACTCCCGGCCAGGAGGTGACCTCTTCGGTGATCTGCTGGCTCGCTGTGCGTGTCTCGGGCATGGCCGCTCCTGGACGTCGTGTGTGACCGGCACGCCATTGTGCGTCTTCGAGGGTCTCGGTTCCCAGGGGCCATTCGTCCTAGGTCCTGCGGGCTAGGGGCTGCCTGTTGCGGCGAGTAGGGCCTGAAGGATGCGGGCGAGCTCCTCGGGCTCCCGGGTGAGCTGGCGCCAGGTGACGCGGATCACCCGCCAGCCGGCGAGCACGAGGCGCTGATCGCGGCGGCGATCGTGCTCGAAGGCCCGGCGGGTGCCGTGGGCGGCGCGGCCGTCCGTCTCGACGATCAGCCGGTGCTCCCGCCAGAGGAAGTCAGCTTGCGCGTGGCCGCCGTGGGGGAGCGCGATCCACACGTTGACCTCCGGCCGAGGGAGGCCGGCGCGGTCGCAGACGGCGAGGAAGCGCTCCTCCATCTCGCTTCGGGTGACCGTCTGGCCGATCGCGTGCTCGTCGAGGATGGCCCGCAGCACCGGCGATCCGCGGCGCCCGTGGGCGCGGGAAAGGACAGCATCGAGGGCGGTCGCATCGAGGAGGCGCTCGAGGTCGGCCTGGTCGCAGGCCCGCTCGACCTGGCGGCGGTTGACGACCTCGGCGAGGTCGAGCAGGGTCCTGGCGACCGTGGTGCAGGGGATGCCGTCGATGTTGGTGGCGTCCTGCGGCAGCAGGGTGTCCGCGCGATGTACGTCAAGCCCAGCGCGCGAGCGGCCCGCTCGGCGCGGGGACGTGACGTCGATGTTGGCGCGGGCGCTCTCGCGCAAACCCCAGAGCTCTGCCGCTGAGCGATGTGAGAGCAGCGCATCGGGCCCGCAGGCCAGGACGGCTGCCATCCAACGGCCCTTGGGCGTCACCAGCGCGTGGCCGACGGCGTACACGCCTCGGTGTACACGATGCAGGCGGCCGGCGGCGACGCGGTGTCCGATTCCGCGAGTGCCGAGCCCCATCGCCGTCAACTGAGGCATCGAGACAACGCCGTGCTGTCGCGCCACAAGTTCGGCGATCACACGGTCGAGGCCGAGCTCGCCGGGGGGTTGGGCCGATTGCGGCCGGCATGTGTCCGTATTCGGCCCAACATCCCTCATGCCGCCCAGGCTGGCGGGTCAAACGTGGCGGGTCAGCACGCAAAGCGCGCGGAAGTGCCGCGGGATACCGTAGGAGCCGCCGATGCGGACGCTGCTGAACATCATCTGGCTCACGGTTGCCATCGTCCTGCTCGGGTATCGAGCCCTTGTGGGACGAGGCGAACGGTGACGGACGACGGCGGTCGACAGCCCGAGGAGAGCGAGAAGGAGCGGATCGACCGCGAGCTCCTCGAGCTGCTCAACGAGTTGCGGGTGGCGCTCCCCGGCGTGCAGGTCCTGTTCGCGTTCCTGCTCGTCGTACCGTTCCAGCAGCGCTTCGCCACCGTCACCTCATTCCAGAAGACCGTCTACTTCGTCACGCTCCTCCTCGCCGCGGCGTCGTGCGCGTTCCTCATCGCGCCGTCGGCGCACCACCGCATCCTGTTCCGCGCCCGCGAGAAGCAGCACCTGCTCCTCACCGCGAACCGCCTGGCGGTCGCGGGGATCGGTTTCCTCGCCGCCGCGATCGTCGGCGTCCTGACGCTGATCACCGACTACCTCTACGGCACCACGACGACGATCATCGTGACCGCTGCCGCCGCGGCCCTCTTCGCCGGCCTCTGGTACGCGGTGCCCCTGCGCCGGCGCTAGTCGGTCGTGGTCGCCAGGATCACGTGCTGGCGCGCGACCGTGACGAAGGGGTGCTCGACCGGATCGCCCGGGCGGCCGTGCTCGTCGAGCGCCTGCATGCTCACGTCGGTGAGCGAGATGAACTCGCGCTCGGAGGAGTTGAGGAAGTCCGACAGGCGGCTGCGGTAGCCGTCGCGCGGAAGGACGATGGTCCCCACGATGCGGTAGCGCCCGGTTTCGAGCAGCACGCGCTGGGAACGGCTGTTCATGTTGGTGAGGTTGTCCGGAGTGGCCATGCGATTCGCTTCGGCTGATTGACGCTGGGACTTGAGCGAGACTACAGTCACATCATCCATGGAGGGAAACGCGGGCGAGCACTCCGCCAAGCTGGAGATCTCCAACGGGATCGTCCAGCTGATGAGCAACCACTACGGCCGTGGCCCGAACAAGGCCAAGACGATCGTGGTCGACCAGTACGTGCTCGTCGTCCTCGAGGACCTTCTCACGCGCGCCGAGACGACGATGGTCGAGAACGGGCACGCCGACATGGTGCGCGACATGCGGATCACCTTCCAGGCCGACATGGCCGACGAGTTCAAGGAGGTGGTCGAGACCGCCTTGAACCGCAAAGTGAAGACCTACCAGAGCCAGGTCGTCTTCGACCCCCCGATGGGGTTCGAAGTCTTCGTGCTGGAGGAGTAGAAATCAGGAGGCGGCGCTTCCGCCCAGCCTCCCCTGCAAGGTCTGCCCGGCGGCTTCGCCAACCTCTCCTTCTTCGCGTACCCATGTCGGGCCCGTTCACGCAACCGAATTTCGGCTATCGGAAACCCGGCCGTTCGCGCGTATGAGGCTGAGACAGATGCCACGCGTCGCCAAGGACAGAACGACGCGGGACGTCCACTCCTCCGACAGCGGGCGGTCGATCATCGCGCACCTCCGCGGTGGACCGTTCGACCGGAAGCAGTCCGTCCTGTACCGAGCCCGGCAGTACTACACGCCGCGGGTCCGTCGCGGCACCCTTCGCCGCGCCCTGCGGATGTCGCGTCGTTACGCCTGGTACGAGCTCGGGCTCGCCTGGGAGGAGGACGAGGTCCTCCACGGCGAGTACGACTTCCTCAACGTCCGCGCCGAGTCCGAGCGGCTCGAGCGCGCTGCCTAGCGCCCTCGACTAGCGCCGCGCCAGCCGGTGCCAGCGGCGCAGGAGGGGCATCGGGTCGATCCCGCGGCCCGTGGCGCTCCGGCCGCGGTGCACCTCGAAGTGCAGGTGCGCGCCGTCGCAGCTCCCGCTGCAGCCCAGGGCGCCGACGCGCCGGCCCGCCCGCACGCGGCGGCCCGGCTTCAGGCTCGACGGCGCGAGCATGTGGAAGTAGGCGTAGGTCTGCCGGGCGGCCGGGCTGTAGAGGACGAGGTAGTTGCCGCGTCCGCCGTCGGAGCCCGTCTCGAGCACGATGCCGTCACGCGCCGCGACAAGCGTCGTGCCCGAGGGGGCGAACATGTCCTGGCCGTTGTGGACGTGCCCGCCGCGGCCGGCGCCGAAGCCGTTGGTCTCGGTCCCGAAGTCCACCGGACCGCGTACCGGCACGACCCCCGAGCGCAGGAGCTGTCGCTCGTGGCGCGCGCGCTCGCGCCGGACGAATCCGCGGAACTCGCTCCGGAGGTCGTCGCGCGGGAGCAGGACGGGCGCGGTGGGCTGGACCCTTGCCGAAGCGCGGGGGCCGCCGACCGCCACCGCGCCGGCGGCGAGGAACGGAGTGGCAACGAGCGCGCACACGCCCGCGCCTCGTTTGAAAGAGGAGGCGAACAAGCGTTCGAGGGTAGGTGCGCGTCGACCCCGCGTCTGTGACGGTGGTCACACTGCAAACGCCTCGCCCCGCCCACCGGCGACCCGGCTGGAGCGCCGGGACGACGTTCCGCGAGTCGGCGCTCGTCATACGCTCGCTCGGCGCGCGGGACGCCATGGACTTCGACGACGGCGGATCGACGGCGATGACGGTGGGGACGCGCGTCGTCAACGGCCCCTCGGACCCGGGCGGCGAGCGCGCCGTGAGCGACGGCCTGTTCGTGCTGCCTTCGTAGGGGGTCAGACCCCTTGAGTCGCCGCCACTGAAGGGGTCTGACCCCTTCCCGGCGTCCGCCTGCGGACGCCCGCGCTCAAGGCCGCGCGGCCGGGCGGCGATGACCCAGCGATGACGTCCTCTGCCATCGCTCGCCGGCTCCTCGCCGTCCCGCTCGCTCTTATCGCCGTCGCCGCGCTCGCCACTCCGGCCCACGCCGGCCTGCCCGAGCGAATCGTTCACTCCGCTCGCGTCGAGTTGGCCCAGAACGTCCACGAGATGCCCGACGGGTCGAACGAGGCGCCGGCGATCCGTCGCTATCGCACGGCCGTGCGCTGGTCGTCGCCCCGGACGGCTTGGTGCGGTTACTTCGTCTCGTACGTGGCCGGCGAGGCCGGGGCCCCGCTGGGCGAGTACGGCGAGGGGATCGGCGCGGTCGGCGAGATCCGCCGCTGGGCCAAGCGCACCCGGCGCTGGCGCACCCGCCCGCACAAGGGCAACATCGCCGTCTTCCGCGGCCACGTCGGCATCGTCGAGCGGGTGGTCGGCAGCAACTGGATCGTGACGATCGAGGGCAATCACTCCAACCGCGTAGCCCGCGTATGGCGCTCGCGCTCCGAGCCGCGCGGCTACGTCCGGCTGCACCCGGTGGAGCCCGTCGAGGCGCCCTGGGACGAGCCCGGGGACTCCGGGCTGACGAACTGAACGTTCGGTTTGCCGCCCGGCGACGGACGGCCTGCCACCGCAAGGACGGGTACCTGCCCCAATGGGCGGCGGGCCCGCGGTCGAGCAGGATTGGGGCATGGAGAGAGGAGAGGTCATGTCGAGCCCCACAGTCACGGAAGTCGCCCGCCTGTCAGCCCACCGCCGCGAGGTCGCCCTGGTCCGCCAGTCGCTGCTCAGCGGAGCGCAGCAGCGCGAGCAGGTCGCACAGCAGATCTCACGCCTCAGCCGCTGAGGCCACGTCCAGAGAAGCGTGAATCTCGCCGTCGAGGGCCGCGATCCACATGCGGTCCCCTTCGGTCAGCACCTCGACGGTCCCCGGCTGGGCGGGCGAGCGGAACTCGATCTCGGCGTCGATACCGGCGGGATCGGGCCCGGCGAGCAGACGCTCCTCGAGCGGCTGCCAGTAGGCGGCGTTGTTGACGTGGCCGGCCAGGTCGGTCTCGGCGGCCCGGAAGACCCACGGGCTCCGGCTCGCGTCCAGACCGGGCGCCGGGTGCCGCAGCCGCGCCTTGACCTTCCGGCCGCCCGCGGCCTCGGCGTAGGTCGCGAACTCCGCTTCGCTGAACGGGATCGGGCGCCGGCTCTCCGGGTCGAGGTGGATCCAGATCGCCACCGCCTCCACCTGGCCGCTCGCGCTGATCACGCTCGTGCGCCGCTCGGCCCACATTCGACCGAGCCCGCTGCAGAACGTGCTCAGCGAGACCGTGTCGCCAAAGCGGGGGAAGCCCGCCACGACCAGGCGCAGCCGCCGCACCACCCAGACCGCGGCGCCGATCAGCTCCGCGTCGTCGACGTCGGCATAGGCGACGTCCTGCAGCCACCGCGCCAGCGCGTCCAGCCGCACCCGGCCCGACGGCGCGGCGTCCGCCAGTCCGGGCCGGACAGACTGCTCGAAGATGCGCCCTGACGTCGGCGGTGGAACCAGTTCCGCGGCTATCGGCATCGCCCTAGGATGCCGCACGGCCGAGCACAGAACGAGCGGGCGTCGAGCCCGCTCGTAGCTGCGGTCGCGCTCCCCCTGACTGCAATAGAGCCCCAGGACTTACGTGTGTTGCCTGGCGGCAGAACACTCCCGGCCCGAAGCCGGACCGAGTAGGGAGCGGCCTGACCGCACCTTATCGCCACCCGCCGTGTTCGGGGGTTGTGAAGAAGGACGGGTACTTCCCCCTGCTCGCGCTCGCGGGCGCTCTGGCTTTGCTCCTCGCGGTTCCCGCGGCGTCGCCGGCAGCCAAGGCGCCCCCCACCCAGCTCTACGTCTCGCTCGGCGACTCCTACGCCACCGGCTACCAACCCACCGCGCCGGGCGTCGGGCGCAACACCCGCAACGGCTTCGCCTTCCAGCTCCCGGGCCTGGCCAGGTCCCGTGGATACAACTTCAAGCTCGTCAACTTCGGCTGCGGTGGCGCCACGACCACGTCGATCCTCCAGGCGAAGGGGTGCGTGCCGCGCGCCCGCGCGCTCGGCGGGCCGGTCTACACGAACAAGACGCAGACCGCCGCGGCCGAGGCGTTCCTGCGCGCCAACCGAGGGAAGGTCGGCCTGATCACGGTGTCGATCGGCGGCAACGACGTCACGAAGTGCGTCAGCGAGGCCGACCCGACGACCTGCGTGGCCGAGGCGGTCAAGGTGATCAAGACCAACGTCACCAAGCTCGCCAAGCGATTGCGCGCGGCGGCCGGCCCCAACGTTCGCATCGTCGGCATCACGTACCCCGACGTGGTCCTCGGCCTGTGGACCACCGGAAAGCAGTCCGACC
Organism: uncultured Actinomycetes bacterium; assembly: GCA_963842605.1. Lineage (GTDB taxonomy): Bacteria > Actinomycetota > Thermoleophilia > Solirubrobacterales > Solirubrobacteraceae > AC-38. The sequence goes on along the minus strand of CAWJGV010000010.1, from coordinate 69,680 downwards.
AGGACTTCGCGAAGCTCTCGCTGTTCGCCTTCCGCGGGCTCCTCAACCCGGCGCTCAAGGAGTCCTACACCTCGGTGAGGAGGGGCAGCTTCGTCGACGTCACGACGGCCACGGGCGCGTACACGCCGCTCGACCAGACGACCATGCTGGCGCCCTACGGCACGATCCCGGTCGCCGTCGCCAAGGTCTGCCAGCTCAGCTACTTCTGCCAGTTCCGCGACATCCACGCGCGGACGAACGGCTACAAGCTCATCGCCCAGCTGATCGCGAAGACGCTGCCGACCGCGCGTCAGAGCGCGTAAGCACGAGCGCGAACGTCGCGCCGGCGGCCATCGCGAACATCGCCGACATCGCCACGAGGACGACGCCGATGCGCCGTCCCCACCGGGCGAGGTACGTGCAGGCGACAAGCCGGGCGGCGGCCATCCGCGCGGCCGGAGGAGCGTCTGTCTGGCGTACGACCGCCGCGCGCACGCGGCGCTCCCACCGGAGCATCATCTCGGCCGCCTCCCGCCGCGCCGAGCGCCGGTACCACGGCAGCCGCGCCCGCCGGCGCCGCCAGTAGGCGAGGCTCTCGACCGCGTCCTGGAGCGGGGCGTACTGCACGGCCGAGAATTTACGCGCCGCGATGCTCTGCCGCCACCGTGTAAGAATCGCGGCCATCCCCGGCTTTGACTACATCGTCGTAGGCGCGGGCTCCGCGGGCTGCGTGCTCGCCAACCGCCTGAGCGAGGACTCGTCGGTCCGGGTCGGGCTGATCGAGGCGGGCGGGAAGGACCGCAGCCCCAACATCAAGATCCCGGCCGCGTTCGCCAACCAGTTCCACACGAAGCTCGACTGGGACTACTCCACCGAGCCCGAGCCACACGTGGACGGGCGCTCGCTCTACATCCCGCGGGGAAAGAGCCTGGGCGGATCGAGCTCCATGAACGCCATGCTCTACGTGCGCGGCCGCCCGCTGGACTACGACCTGTGGGAGGCCGGCGGCGGCGAGGGCTGGGGCTGGAAGGACGTGCTGCCGTACTTCATGCGCTCGGAGGACAACGCGCGCGGCGCCTCGGAGTTCCACGGCGCCGGGGGCGAGCTGCGGGTGAGCGAGCAGCGCTCGCCGCGGCCGATGAGCGAGCGCCTGCTCGCGGCGAGCGAGGCGGCGGGCATCCCCCGGATCGCCGACTACAACGGACCCGAGCAGGACGGCGCCTCGATGTTCCAGGTCACGCAGCGCAACGGCCGGCGGTGGAGCACGGCCGACGCCTTCCTGCGCCCGGCCCTCAAGCGCCCGAACCTCGACCTGATCACGGGCGCTCTCGTCGCTCGGGGTCGAGCTCGAGGGCGACCGGGCCACCGGCGTTCGCTACCGGGACCGGCGCGGGCGCGAGCAGGTCGCGCGCGCCGAGCGCGAGGTGATCCTCGCCGGCGGCGCGATCGGCTCCCCCCAGCTCCTGCTGCTCTCGGGCATCGGCCCCGCCGACCATCTGCGCGAGGTCGGCATCGAGGTCCGCCACGATCTTCCCGGGGTCGGCCTCAACCTCCAGGACCACCCGTTCATCAGCGTGCTCTGGGAGGTCTCCGACCAGACGACGCTCTACGGCGCCGACAAGCCGAAGTCGATGGCCGAGTGGGTGTTGCGCCGCACCGGAAAGCTCACCTCGAGCGTGGCCGAGGTCGTGGCCTTCGTGCGCACTCGGGCGGGCCTGCCCGCCGCCGACGTCCAGTTCCACATGGGCGCGGCCTACTACGAGGACCACGGGGCGGAGACCTTCGACGGCCACGCCGGGGTGATCGCGCCGGTGCTCGTCAGCCCGCAGGCGCGGGGGAAGGTGTGGCTGCGCTCGGCCGACCCGGCCGACAAGCCGCGGATGGTGACGAACGCCCTCGGCCATCCCGACGACGTCGAGTCGCTCGTCGCCGGGATGGAGCTCGCACGCGAGATCGCGAGCCAGGAGCCGATGCGCTCGATCGTCGTGCGCGAGATCAAGCCCGGGCCCGGCGTCACCGCGCGGGAGGATCTCGAGGCCGATCTGCGCCGGCGCCTCATGCTCATCTACCACCCCGTCGGCACGTGCCGCATGGGCGCCGGCGACGACGCCGTCGTGGACGCGCAGCTTCGCGTGCGCGGCGTGGAGTCCCTGCGAGTCGTGGACGCCGCGATCATGCCGGTGATCCCCGGCGGCAACACGAACGCGCCGACGATCATGATCGCCGAGAAGGCGAGCGACATGATCCTCGGGCGACCCGCGCCGGCGTCGCCATGATCGACCTCGATCACGTCATCCTGGCCACGCCGGACCTCGATGGGACGGGGAGCCGGCTGGAGTCGGAGCATCGTCTGCCCTCGGTGCCCGGCGGGCGGCACGCCGGGCTGGGCACCGAGAACCGGATCGTGCCGCTCGGGGAGGCGTACGTGGAGCTGGTCGGCGTCGCCGATCGCGACGAGGCCGCGGCGAACCCGTTCGGGAGCTGGGTGCTTCAGCAAATCGAGGGCGGAGAAGCGTGGATCGGCTGGTGCGTGCGTACCGACGACCTCGACGGCGTGTGCGCCCGGCTCGGGCTCGACGCGCAGGCGATGTCCCGGTCCCGTCCCGACGGGTTCGAGCTCCGATGGCGTTTGGCCGGGCTCGAGCGAGCCCGGGAGGAGCCGTGGCGGCCGTTCTTCATCCAGTGGGACGTCCCCGAGGAAGAGCTTCCTGGCCGCGCCGGCGGCGAGGTCCAGGCCACCGGCGCGCGGATCGCGGGGATGGAGATCGGCGCCGACGAGGACGCGCTGCGGGAGTGGGTGGGGGAGCTCCCCGGCACCGTGCGGGTCACCTCCGGCCCACCCGGCGTGCGCTCGGTGGCCGTCGCCGGCGCGGGCGGGATCGAGGTGCTGCAGCCGGCGCGCGCCGGCGAATCGACCGACTAGGCCGGTGGGCAGCGCTCGGTCGCCGGGGTCGAGGCTTACCGCGTATCGCGAGCGACGCTCACGAGCAGCAGCGCCACGATCCCGGCGAGGATGATCAGGCCGCCGACGTGGTGCCACTCCGCGCCGACCAGGGGGCGGATGAGCAAGGCCGAGCCGCCGACGATGACGGCCACGCCCAGAGGCAGCAGCCAGGTCTCGCCGAGCACCAGCTTCTTGAGGGTGCGAAGCGTGCTCACGCCGGCTGGGCCCTCCAGGCGAGCCGGTGCGCCTGGGCCTGGCTCGCCGCCGCGAGGATCGCGGCCAGGTAGAGCAGGGCGGCGTCTCCACCCGGCCAATGCACCCCGAGGCCCTCGGCGGTGAAGAACAGCCCGAAGGTGGTGAGCAGCACGCCGACTCCCCACTTCAGCTCGGTCTCGGGAATGCGCGCCAAGGGCCGGCGCAGCCAGGCTCCTGCCGCGATGACCGCCACGGTGGCGAGTCCGGCGCCGACCAGAGCCGGGCTCGCCCCCCCGGGGCGAGCCGCGAGCGCGCTGACGATCAGGATCACTTCCACGCCCTCGAGGAGGACGCCCTTGAACGCGATGGCGCGACCCGCCCAGTCGGGGGTGCCGGGCGGAGGCAGCGGAACGTCATGGAGTTCCTCCTGCGCCTCGACATACTCGGCCAGCGACGAGGACCGTGCCCGGCGTCCGGCCAGCCGCAATGTCGCCTTGCGCAGCCACTCCAGTCCGAAGAGCAGCAGCAGGACGCCGATCGTCACCCGCAACGCGTCGAGGGGGATCGAGGCCAGCAGCACCGGCCCGACCACCACCGCGAGGGCGAGACACACCGTGACCGCGGCCGCCGCCCCGGCGAGCGCGTCCGACCACCGGCGCGAAACGCCGACCGCGAGCACGATGGCCAGGGCTTCCAGCAGCTCGACGCTGACCGCGACACCCGCGCCGAGGGCGATGAGCACGCTGTCCACGCCGGAACTTCCGTCCGCTACGCCCGGCGCGCGGTCCGCGCCATTCCCGCCACCGCACGCTCATAGAGCGAGCCCGCCCAATCTGCGAGGTCGTGCAGCAGCCGGCGAATCGGCGGCAGCCACAGAACGACGGCCGCGACCGTGCCGAGCACGGCGCCGCCCAGCACATCGGTCGGGTAGTGCGTGCCGACCGCGACGCGACTGACCGAGACGAGCGTCGCCAAGCCCAGCGCGAGCCAGCCCGCACGCCGATGGCGAAGCCAGATCGACACCGCGATGGCGAACGCGGCGGTCGCGTGGTCGCTGGGGAACGACGGATCGTGCGACCCGCTGATGAAGAGGTGCGCATCCTTCGGGTGGGCGATGAAGGGGCGGGTGCGCTCCCAGGCATGGCTGATCACCTGGGCCGCACCGAGCGCGAGGAGGGCGCTGAAGCCGGCGGCGGCAACCCCATGCCGGCCGTTGCGCGAGGCCCACTTCCCACGGGCGAAGAACAGAGCCGCCAGGAGGGCCAGGAAGATGAACTGCGCGTCCAGCGACAGGAAGCGCATGACGTCCTCGAAGGCGTCGCTGCGCTCCGCGAGGCCGTTCAGGGATTGGTAGAGCGAGAAGTCCACGGCGAACCCCAAATCCTAGGGTGCTCGGATCTCGCGCTCGTGGTGTGAGTTGGCACGACCGGGGTAGGCCAACAGCATCAATAGGGGAAGTTGAAGGAGGACAAAATGGCTGAAGCAACGAAGTCGGCCTCGAAAAGTCGTTCGTCCGGTGGCGGCTCGTCGTCCAAGCGAGCGTCGTCGTCCAACCGTGCGTCGTCGTCCAAGCGGGCCTCGTCGTCCAAGCGAGCAACGTCGTCCAAGGGGCGCGCTACCGCGTCGTCGCGCACTCGCAGCTCGCGCGCGAGCGGCTCGTCGGGCAAGCGTCAGACGAAGCCGAGCTCGCAGAAGCCGAGCTCGCAGAGTGACGCGTCGTCGAACGCGCAATCGCGCAACGGGAGCGCGAACGGCGGCAACATGAACGCGATCAAGAACGTCGTGCTCCCGCTCGCCGGGGCGGCGATGGGCGTCGTGGGCGGTGTCGTCCTCGAGCGCCGGCACAGCAAGCCGCGCAAGGTGCTGGGCGTGCCGATCCCCGGCACCGGAAACGGCCTGAACGGGCTCGCGAAGGAGATCGGCAAGGCCGGCAAGCAGTTCGGCAACCTCGCGAGCGAGGTGCAGACGACGCGCAAGAAGGCAGAAGACATCGGCAAGGTGCTGTCCTGACGTCCGGCGCAATGGCGAGGCAAGGAGGACGAGTGGATGCCCAAACAGACTTCACGATCAGGTAGCAGCAAGAGCCGCTCCGGCGGTTCCAAAGGTTCATCCTCGAAGTCGGGGCGGTCTTCATCATCGAGGTCGAAGAGTCAGTCGTCCTCGTCCAAGAGTGGCTCCGGTGGCCGAAGCCGGGGGAACACGCACAACAGGTCCGGGGCGAGAACGGAGTCGAGGCGCGTCGAAAGCGATTCCTCCACCGACGCACCCAGGGACAAGAGCCGGCGCAGCTCAAATGGCCGCGGCGGATCGCGAAGCAAAAAGCGCAAGCGCGAGGAGTTCCCCGACTACTCGGTGGCCGACCCGAAGGACGTGGACATGCCGGAGGGCCCGGACGTCCTGGCCGATATCCCGGTTGTCAAGGTGGACAAGATCGACATCGAGGTCGATGACCTCGATGCACGCGTAGCCGTACTCGCCAAAGTCCGGAAGCTGCTCAACATCAGCGTCGGCGCGCAGGCCCACCTGGGCCAGGTCGAGCTGAAGATCGAGGGTGTCGAGGCACAAGCGCTGCTCACGGCGCGGCTCGACAACGTCACCAAGATACTCGAGCGCGTGCTGTTGTCGCTCGATCGCAACCCGGAGCTGCTGGAGGGCGTCGGGAAGGCAATCGAGGAGGTTGGAGGCGGTACAGGCCATCTGCTCGACGAGTCCGGCGACGCCGTCGAGGACGTCGGCGAGGGCGCCGGGAAGGCCCTTCCCAAGGTCGGCGAGGGCGCGAGCTCGGCACTCAGCGATGTCGGCGGAGGCGCCAACCAGGCGCTCGGCGAGGTCGGCGAAGGCGCCAATCAGGCGCTCGGCGAGGTCGGCCAGGGCGCCAATCAGGCGCTCGGCGAGGTCGGCGAGGGCGCCGGCCGCGGCGTCGCGGGCGTCGGCCAGGGCGCCAATCAGGCGCTCGGCGAGGTCGGCCAGGGCGCCGGCCGCGGCGTCGCGGGCGTCGGCCAGGGCGCGCAGCAGGGAGTGGGGCAGCTAACCGGCCAGCAGGGCCAGCAACAGGCTCCGCAAGGCCAGCAGCAGGCTCCGCAGCAGCAGGGGCAGCAGGCCCCGCAAGGCCAACAGCAGGCTCCGCAGCAGCAGGGGCAGCAGGCCCCGCAAGGCCAACAGCAGCAAGCCCCGCAGCAGAAGCAACCTGCGCAGCAGGGGGGAGGCCGGTAATGGCGGCGAAGAAGACAACGGCGAAGAAGACCACGTCCCGCTCATCCAACGGGCGTCGTGCGAGCTCGAGTCGGAGTCGGTCAGGCTCAAGCCGCGGTAGCTCCAATGGGCGGAAGGCGTCACGGGGGCGGTCCGCGTCGCAGAAGCCCGAGAAGTACCGCTTCGCGCAGAACGTCGAGGGCCAGGCGACCGTGGCCGAGCGCGAGTACCGCGACTATGCCACCTCCCCACTGGCCGAGACCGGACAGGACCCGGACGTGCTGCTCGACGTCCCGGTGCTCAAGATCGACAAGATCTACCTCAAGCTCGCCGACCTCGATGCCCATGTGGCGCTCAAGGCACAGGTTCTCGACCTGGTCACCCTGGACGTCGGAGTGGACGTCCACCTGGGCAAGCTCGAGATCGACATCGAGGGCGTCGAGGCGCAGGCACTGCTCAAGGTCCGCCTCGACCACGTGGCCGCGATCGTCGATCGCGTCATGACCACCATCGACCGCAACCCGGAGCTCGTCCATAGCCTCAGTGAGGCGGTCCAGGACATCGGCGCCGGAGCCGGTGACATGGTCGGCGAGGCCGGCGAGGCAGTCGAGGAGGTCGGCGAAGGCGCCGAGGAGACGCTTCCGATGCTTGGCGAGGGCGCCGGCGATGCCGTCAGCCAGGTCGGACAGGGCGCGGGCAAGGCCGTTGGCGAGGTCGGCGAGGGCGCGGGCCAGGCGGTCGGTGAGGTCGGCGAGGGCGCGGGCCAGGCCGTCGGTGAGGTCGGCGAGGGCGCGGGCCAGGCCGTCGGCGACGTAGGCGAAGGCGCGGGCCAAGCGGTCGGTGAGGTCGGCGAGGGCGCGGGCCAGGCCGTCGGCGACGTAGGCGAAGGCGCAGGCCAAGCGGTCGGCAACGTGGACCAGCTCGCGGGCGGGCTCGGCCAGACCGTCGGCAATCTCGGCCAGGGCGCCGGAGAGGCTGTCGGCGGGCTCGGCCAGGGTGTGGGTCAGGCCGCGGGCGGTGTCGGCGAGGCCGCCGGCCAGCTCGGCGAAGGGGCCGGCCAGGCGGTCGGCGGTGTCGGTGACGGCGCGGGCCAGCTCGGCCAAGCCGCCGGCCAGGCGGTCGGAGGAGCCGGCCAAGCCGCCGGCCAGGTCGGCCAGGCTGCCGGCGGGGCCGCAGGGCAGCCTGAACAGGACGGAGGCGGAGAGAACGGGAACCTTCCGTCGCCGGACTCCCTGACCGGGCCCAAGCTCGCCAAGGAGGCGGCGAAGGCCATGGCCAAGGAGATCGGATCGGCCGCCAGCGACGAGGCGAAGGACCTGGGCCTTGCGGCGACCCGCAAGATGATGGAGCTGGGCGAGCGCAGGCGCCAGCGGCGGGCGGAGAAACACCAGGACGACCACGACACCGACAACGGCGCCACCGAGGCGGACTACGACGCCACTGAGGCCGCCATGCGCCACGCGGAGGAGCTCGGCGTCGACCTGAGCGAGGTCGAGGGCAATGGCGCCGAGGGCCGGATCACCGTCCACGACGTCAAGCGGGCGGCCGCGGAGCAATGAGCCGCAAACGGCGGCTCAGTGGCGAGCCCGACATCGAGATCGGAGCCGCCGTCCGCGCTCGCCGATTGCGCTTTCGGCGCAAGCCCGAGGTCGACGTCGAGTTCGAGGGCCGCTCCCGCATCCAATCGGATGAGCGCATCGAGGACGTCGAGCTGGAGTCGGACTCCGAGAGCGAACGCAAGAACCTGCCCGACGAGGTCGAGCCGGGCGTCACCTATCGCGACGTGAAGGTGCGGTGGGGAGCGGCCGCGCGGATCCGGGAGGAGAAGGACCCCCGGATCCCGGAGGAGAACGACCCCGCACGTCGAAGGGCTGTCAGGCGTCGTCCGAGGAGTACTCGAACGTCGCCCGATACGCGCACTTGCCGCTGAATTCGAACGACAGCGGGCCCTCGTCGACGTGCACGCTCTCGGAGTAGAGCTCCTCGCCGGAGCGGTGATGGCCGGAGATCACGCACGTCACCGTCTCCTGTTCGGGGACGGGATCACCCACGCGCACGGTCACCTGCTCGCCGGCACGAAACCATCCCCGGCGGGGGGCGTGATCGATGGCGATAGGCGTCGCCCGCCAGCCCAGGAGGTCGCTCTCCTTCCACACCCAGGGGAACTGCTTCTCCGGCGTTCCGCCCAGCCTTCCCCAGCAGGATCGCCGCGAGCGCCTCGCGCTGCGCCTCATCTCCTCGCTCGTCCACGAACAGGAAGAAGGTCCAGGGGGAGCCCGGCTCGTCGTCCGAGTAGCGGAGGACCAGGACAGCGCCCAGCCCGGCCAGGTCGACCTCGCCGGCGTGGCCCTGTCCCACCGCCCACGAGAGCGCGCCGAGGCATACCCCCTCCGTCGATCGCCCACCGGCGTGCCCGCCGATCCGGCGGCACGGGCAGATCGCCTCGCAGTTGCACGCCTCGAGATAGGTGCCGGAAATCGCCCACGGACGGTAGACGTCCACCCGCCGATCCTAGCCCGACGCCGCTTGGGAGCGCCGCCGCGCGGTTAGAGTCGCGGTTTGGCCAACGTGTACCGCCGCGCAGATGGCAAGGTGGCCCCTCCCGTACTGGCGAGTCGCTTCGGCGTCTCGGAACCCGGGCGCTACGTACTGGCGATCGTCGCGGTGGCCGCCGTCTACGTGGCGAGCGGCAAGCTCGGACTGGACCTCGCGTTCACGACGGGCAGCGTCACCGCGATCTGGCCGCCCACCGGGATCGCGCTCGCCGCTCTGATTCTCGGCGGCTATCGGATGTGGCCCGCGGTCGCGCTCGGCGCCCTGCTGACCAACATCAACACCGGCATCAATGCCGGCACGGTCCTCGGGATCACGCTCGGCAACACGCTCGAGGCGCTGGTCGGCGCCTATCTCCTGGTGGGGGTCATCCGCTTTCGCCCGACCCTCGAGCGCGTGGGGGACGTGCTGGCGCTCGTCGCGTTCGGAGCCGTCATCAGCACCATGGTCAGCGCGACCATCGGCGTCACCAGCCTGGTCATCGGGGGCTCGATCGACATCGGGGATTTCCCGTCGGTGTGGCGCACCTGGTGGCTGGGTGACATGGGGGGTGACCTGATCGTGGCTCCCGCGGTGCTGGTCGCGGCCACGCACTGGCCCTACGACAAGGCGCCGGGCCGGCCGCTCGAGGCCGTCGTCCTGGCCCTGTCGCTGGCGGGCCTGAGCGTATGGCTCTTCACGCTGGACACGACCCTCGTCTATCTCGTGTTCCCCCTTCTGATCTGGGCCGCCCTGCGCTTCTGGCAGCCCGGCGCCGCCGCCGGCAGCCTGCTCGTCGCGACCATCGCGGTGACGTTCACGGCCAACGGCAAGGGACCGTTTGCTGCGAGCGGGCCCGACGAACGGCTGCTGCTGGCGCAGACGCTCGTCGCGGTCGCGGGGACGACGTCCCTGGTCCTGGCCGCGCTGACCAGCCAGCACGTGCGGGCCGAGCGGGCAATGCGCGAGTTAGCCGCGACGCTGCAGGAGAGCCTGCTTCCCGCACGGCTGCCGAAAGTGCCGAAGATCGAGACCGCGGCCTACTTTCGCCCGGCCGGTGCCGGCCACCGTGTCGGGGGCGACTTCTACGACCTCTTCCAGGCCGGCCACGGCGGCTGGGCCTTGGTGGTCGGCGACGTCGTCGGGAAGGGCCCGGGCGCGGCGGCCTTGACGGCGCTCGCGCGCTACACGCTGCGCACGGCCGCCGAGAGCGAGCGGCGGCCAAGTCGGGTCCTGGCCGCGCTCAACGATGCGGTACTCCGAGAGCACAGCAACACGGCGCTGTGCACCGCCGTCTACGCGACGCTCGACGTCAGCGGCTCACCGAGGATGACCGTGTCGAGCGGCGGCCATCCGCTGCCGCTGGTCCTGCACTCCGACGGTAGCGTCGAACAACTGGGAACCCCCGGCACGCTCCTCGGCGTGGAGTCGGAGCCGATGCTCACCGACGTGGACGTCGAGCTGCGACCCGGCGAGACGGTGCTCTTCTACACCGACGGTTTGATCGACGCCTACGCGCCGCGACGCGTGCTGGAGATGACCGACCTCCAATCGCTCCTGGGGTCGTGCGTCGGGCGTACGCCGGCGCAGGTCATCGAAGAGATCGACCGGTCCCTGCTGCACTTACAGCGGGCGGAGCCTCGCGACGACATCGCCATGGTCGCCCTGCAGGTCACTCCGAGCCCATAGCGCCGGTCGAACCGTGGATACTGGGCCGGCGATGTCGCAGAGAAAGGTCGAACAGGCGCAGCGGGCCTGTCGCGGAAGCGCGGCGGTTGCCGTTCTGGCCGCCTTCCTCCTCGCGGCGCCCGCCGCCCAAGCCGGTGGCGCCGATCTCGCGGGCCAGTGGCACCTCGACGAGGTGACCGGGGGTACGACCCCGGACAGCTCGGGTAACGGCTTGACGGGTACCGGGGTGATCGGGTCGCTTGGACCGGGACACCTGGGAAACGCCCTGAGTTTCACGAACGCCGGCGACGGCGTGGACGTGGCCGACAACGCTCTCCTGCGGCCCAACCGGATGACGGTCATGGCGTGGGTGAAGCACGGCAACAACCCCGTGCCTCTGCAGTTCCGCACGCTCGTCGGCAAGGCCGCGAGCGGGTGTTCCAACCGCCAGTACGCCCTCGACGTGGGCAGCACGGCCGGTGGCCTGCGCTTCTTCGCCAGGCTGCGCAAGCCAACTGGAGAGTCCGACTACGTCGTCACCGAAGTGCCGGCGGCGCCGGTCTGGGACGGGCAGTGGCATGCGATCGCCGGCACCTACGACGGCGCCACGGCGCGGTTGTACGCGGACGGCGTCGAGATCAGCTCCGCGCCGGTTCCGGCGGGCTTCACCGACGTGGACTACGTCTCGCCGGGCGACGGGCGGCTTTCGTTCGCCCGCTACGTCGAGCCGAACGGCGGGTGTGACCAGAACGGCTTCCAGTACAAGGGCGCGATCGACGAGGTGCGCATCTACAACCGCGCGCTGAGCGCCTCGGAGATCGCCAACCCCGACGCGGTGCCGCAGCCGCCGGCGTCCCAGCCGCCGGCGCCTGTGCTGGGCCGTAGCCTCAACGTCGAGCCGGCGCGCGGCGTGGTGTTCGTGAGCCTGCCCGGCAACGCGGCGTTTGCGAGCCTCTCGGTTCCCGGACTGAAGGGCCGGCGCTTCGTCCCGCTCTCCGAGGCGCGGCAGATTCCCATGGGCTCACTGGTGGATACCCGTCGCGGAACCGTGCGCATCACCACCGCGCGCGACGCCACGAGCTCGTCGCTGCAATCGGGTGAGTTTCTCTCAGGGGTCTTCCAGGTGCTTCAGTCGCGCGCACGCAGCGCGAGGGGCGTGACCGAGTTGTCCCTCAAGGGCTCCAGTTTCGCCGGCTGTCGCAGCTCGGCGCGCCGCGCGGGCACCGCATCCGCTGCCCTGTCACGCCGCGTCGTACGCCGTTTGCGGTCTCGCGCCACTGGCCGCTTTCGCACCCGCGGGCGCTACAGCGCGGCTACGGTGCGCGGCACCGACTGGGTTACCTCCGACCGCTGCGACGGCACCCTCACCCGTGTCACCCGCGGCACGGTCATAGTTCGCGACTTTCGCCGCAGCCGCAACATCACCGTGCGCACCGGCAAGAGCTACCTCGCCCGAGCTCCCGGATAGCCGAAGCGCCATCAACTAGCCTCGACGCATGGCTGACTTCAGGGAGATGTCCGAAGAGGAGTTGGAGGCGCACCTGCGAGAGGTGGCGAGCGCCCGCAACCTCGTCCTTGCGATCGAACGGCCGGCCGGCGACGAATGGTCGGCCGACCTGCGAGACGCCGAGGGCCACGGGCTCTACAGCGCGACGGGCGTGACGCGACATGCCGCCGCGCGCGACCTGGCGCTGTTCCTCGAAGCAAGAGCAGTAGTCGACAAGTTCCTGGCAAACGTCAGCCTCGCCCCGGTATAAGACGAGGCATGTCCGGGCGCAGGACGTCTGTCCCATGACGGTGCTGAGCCAGGGCACCGAGTTCGCGGGGTACCGGATCGAGGGCGTCGTCGGTCAGGGCGGCATGGGCGTCGTGTACCGGGCGACGCACGTCCGCCTGAACCGCCCGGTGGCGCTGAAGGTGATCGCGTCCGATCTCGCCGGCGAGGCGGATTTCCGGGCGCGCTTCGAGCGCGAGTCCCAGCTCGCGGCGTCGATCGACCACCCCAACGTGCTGCCCGTCTACGAAGCGGGAGAGGCGGATGGCCGGCTGTTCATCGCGATGCGCTTCGTCGAGGGGACCGACCTCGGAGCGCTGATAGAGCAGGAGGGTCGACTCGACCCGGCCCGTGCGGCGCGGATCGTGGCGCAGGTCGGCGCGGCGCTCGATGCGGCGCACCGTCGCGGCCTCGTGCACCGCGACGTCAAGCCCGCGAACGTCCTGATCACCGGCGACGACCTCGAACACGCCTACCTCGCGGACTTCGGGGTGAGCAAGTCGGGGGAAACCGGCGGCGGGCTGACGAAGACCGGTGCCCTCGTGGGCACGCTGGCCTACGTCGCGCCCGAGCTGTTGACGGGCGGGCGCGCGGACGCCCGTTCGGACGTGTACGCGCTGGGGTGCCTGCTCTTCAACGCGGTCACCGGGAACAGACCCTTCGAGCGCGAGACGGAGGCGGCCGTGCTGTTCGCCCACATGAGCGAGGAGCCGCCCGCGGCGAGCGCGTCGAACCCCGACGCCGCGCCGCTCGATGACGTCATCCGCGCAGCGATGGCCAAGGACCCGCAGGAGCGCCCGGCCTCGGCCGGGGCGCTGGGCCGGGCGGCGGTTGCGGCCGTCGATGGCGGTGGAGGTCCGGCCCCGGATGTGACGAGACTGTCGCCGCCGGCGGGCGGCGGCCCCCGCACCCCGAAGGCGGGCGAGGGCGACGGCGGCCGGAAGATTCCGCTCGGGATCGTGCTGCTCCGTCGTGGCCGTGATCGTGCTCGCCGCCGCCGCGCTCGCGGCTCTCGGAGTGTTCAGCGGCGACGACAACGCCGACAAGGCCGCGACCACCACCTCCAAGGGCGCGGAGCCCGTGGCTCGGGTCCTGGCCACGATCGACGTCGGCGACGTGCCCGATGGCGTCGCGACCAACAAGGGGACCGTATTCGTGACGAACGCCGGGGACGGAACCATGTCTCGCATCGACGCCTTGGGGGAGCGCGTGCTCGGCGAGCCGCTCCAGGTCGGGACCGAGCCGCGCGGCCTCGTGGCCGGCAAGGGCGTGGTCTGGGTGGCCGCGCGGGGCGACAACAAGGTCGTTCGCTTCGATGCCAACAGCGACCCGCCCGTGCAGGACGGGACGATCCAGGTCAAGTCGTCACCGCAGGCCCTCTCGATCGGACGGCAGCTGGTGTGGGTGGCGAACACAGGCGACGGCACGGTCAGCCGCATCGACCGCGCCTCGCCCACGACGCTCGGTGACCCGATCACCGTGGGCGGCGACCCCACGGCGCTGTTCGTGGGCCGCTCGAGCGTCTGGGTCACCAGTCACGAGGACGACACGCTCATCCGGATCGATGCGGCGACGGCCGAGCAGGTGGGCGAGCCGATCCCCGTGGGGAACAAGCCGGACGCCGTGGTGGAGGCGGCGGGATCGGTGTGGGTCGCGAACTCCGGGGACGACACGGTCACCCGCCTCGTCGCCGCGACCGGCAAGCCGCAGGGCGACCCGATCAAAGTCGGCCACAACCCGCAGGGACTTGCGAAGGGCTTCGACTCGATCTGGGTCGTGAACGGCGACGACAACTCGGTGACCCGCCTCGACGAGAAGACCGGTCGCGCCATCGGAAAGCCGATTCCGGTGGGAGCCGACCCCCGGGGCATCGCGGTGGGCCCGCGCGCCGTGTGGGTCTCCAACAGCCACGACGACACGGTCTCCAAGATCGACCCGGGCGCGTAGCCAGGCTGGCCTACGGGGCGGCGCACTCAACGCGCCGCCCCGCAGACTCCGCTAGGGCCCGGCCGGGGCCCGGGCCACGCTAGGCGCGCGGCCAAATATGAGATGCCGAAACCCTCGCCCGCTCGCGGAGAACTGGGGCTCTGAGGGCTTCATCGCTTGGCACAGGGGTAGGCGTGGCCCCAAGCGAAACCAACGAGAGGGAGTATCGCCATGGCCAAGAAGGCTCGAGACATCATGACCCCGGATGCCCAGTGCGTAGGCGAGAACGACACCGTGCTCGACGCCGCAAAGCGCCTGGCCGAGCTCGGTGTCGGCGCGATGCCGATCTGCGGTGAGGACGATCGCCTCAAGGGCATGCTCACCGATCGCGACATCGTGGTGAAGGTGCTCGCGCAGGGCAAGGACCCGGGTTCGACGACGGCCGGCGAGCTCGGCGAGGGTAAGCCCGTCACGATCGGGGCGGACGACAGCGCTACGGAGGCGCTACGCACGATGGCCGAGCATCAGGTGCGGCGTCTGCCGGTCATCGACGGGCACGACCTGGTCGGGATGGTCAGTCAGGCCGATGTGGCGCGCAACCTCGGCGAGGAGGACGTAGGCGAACTCGTCGAGGCGATCTCAAAGGCCTAACGATCAGGACGAGGCATTGCGGTCGGTGGGGTCCGACGACTAAGGCCAAGCGGCGATGACGATGTCCAGGACGGTCAGTCCTCGGGACGCTTGAGGGACGCCCAGCGGCTGTGCGCGCGTGAGCCGTCGGCGGCCGCCACGGCCATCCGTAGCCCGTGGCTCGGCGCGGGGGTCGGGAAGTTGGCGGGATGGGCGCGGATGTCGCGGGCCAGCCAGCGCGCGACGAGAGCCGTGACCGCCAGCAGGGCGAGGAGGAGGGCAGCTTCGCCGGGTGCGTGGTGGCGGACGCTCTCGACGATCAGCACCAGCGCCGCGAGCCCGACGATGATGAGCGAGAGAACGCGGTGGAAGCGACCCGCCTCGGAGTGCGGCCAG
Organism: uncultured Actinomycetes bacterium; assembly: GCA_963842605.1. GTDB lineage: Bacteria > Actinomycetota > Thermoleophilia > Solirubrobacterales > Solirubrobacteraceae > AC-38. The sequence goes on along the minus strand of CAWJGV010000010.1, from coordinate 54,444 downwards.
GGGTCCAACGGCCTCACGATCTCGCGGCCGCGGTCGGAGTCGGTGCAGGCCTCCTTGCGCGGACACCCATTGCAGACATGAGCCTTGGCGCGGTAGCGCACCAGGCGCCGCTCATGGTCGAACTCGTGCGGCCACAGAGGCTGGCCCTCGGGGCAATGCCAGGCATCGAGACGCTCGTCGTAAGCGAAGCCGGCCGTGCGAAAGCGCAGAGCGCGGCGATGGGTATGCGCCGAGAGCCATTCGAGCGCCCCAGCGCAGACGAGGAGGAAGGCGGCGTAGCCGCAGGCCAAGAAGACCTCGGGATGGGGCGCGCTCACGTCAGCCTCGCCGCAGTCGCCTCGTCGGGCTCGCCTGGCGCCACGCCGGCGGGCTCGGCGATCTCGGTGAACAGGATGTCCTCGGGCTCGTCCAAGGTGACGCGCTTGACGGTGTGGCGGATGCCGAGGTAGGCGATGTAGAGCGCGGGGACCGCGCCACCTACGATGAACACGACGTCTCCGGGCAGCCGCAGCCACTCGATCAGACGGTTGGTGTCGTTGGTCAGGAACTCCAGCGAGCGTGCCTCGAAGTAGCCCGAGTTGACCGACTTGTAGAGCTGAAGGATGCCGAGCGGCAGCAAGGTCGCAAAGCACATCCAGGCGAGGCCGATGTTCGTCGACCAGAAGCAGACCTTCGCCCACTTCTCCGGCCACCTGTCGGCCGGGATCAGATAGCGCAGGCAGAACATGGCCATGCCGAGCGCGAGCATGCCGTAGACGCCCATCATCGCCGCGTGCCCGTGGTTGGCGGTCAGCGCGGTGCCGATCTCGTAGTAGGAGACGATCGGCAGGTTGACCAGGAACCCGAAGATCCCCGCGCCGAGGAAGTTCCAGAAGCCGACCGCGACCAGGAACATGACCGCCCAGCGATGCGGGAACGGCGTGCTTGATTTCGACTCCTGCGCCGCCCCGAGCTGGAGGAAGCTCCATGCCTCGACGGTGAGGAACGTCAGGGGGATCACCTCGGCCGCGGAGAAGAACGCTCCCAGGGCCATGTGCTCGGCCGGCTCGCCGGAGAAGTACAGGTGGTGCATCGTGCCAACGACGCCGCCGACCGAGTACAGGACGATGTCGAGGAATACCACCGTCAGCGCGATCCTCTCGCGCACCACGCCGAGCAGCACGAACATGTAGGCCACCATCACGGTCGTGAAGAGCTCGAGGAAGTCCTCCACCCACAGGTGCACGACCCAGAAGCGCCAGAACTCGGTCGTGGTGAAGTTGTCGCCCGTCCGCGCGATCAAGCCGACGGCGTAGAACGCCGGGATCGCGCACGCCGCAAGGAAGAACAGCCAAGGCATGTTGCCCGGGTGCTCGGAGGCCAGCCGCCGGCGCAGCACGCGCCAGAGCATGAACACCCAGACGAACAGGCCGACCGACAGCAGGACCTGCCAGAGCCGGGCGAGATCGAGGTACTCGAAGCCCTGCAGCCCGAACCAGTTCGATGCCGCGTTCTGCAGCACCCCGTGGATCCCGAGGTAGGACCCGATCAGCGTCCCGAAGACCACGACGGCCAGGGCGCCGAGCAGCGCAAATGCCAGCTTGGCCTGGTGCTTGGGCTCGCGGCGGGCGATCATCGGCGCGAGGAAGATCCCGGCCGCGACGAACGAGGTGGAAACCCAGAACAGCGCCAGCTGGACGTGCCAGGTGCGCATCAGGTTGTAGGGGAACACCTGGGCCAGGTCGACGCCGAAGAAGTTGTCGATCTCCGAGCGGTAGTGCTGGCTGGCGGCGCCGACAAAGGTCTGGATCAGGAACAGCGCCGCCATCACGAAGAAGAACCAGGCGGTCGCCCGCTGCGCGGGTGTGAGCGCGACGTCTCCCGGCGAGCGGAAGGAGAGCGTCGCCTGCTCGCGGCCGTGCCAGCCGAGGTTGCGGCCCCACCGGCCGAAGGCGCCGAACAGCACGCCAATGCCGCCCAGCAGCGCGATCAGTGACAGCACCGACCAGACGATGACGTTGGCCGTCGGCCTGTTGTCGACGCGCGGCTCGGACGGCCAGTTGTTGGTGTAGGAGTAGTTGTGCCCGGGGCGGTTCGTGGCGGCCGCCCACGCCGTCCAGGCGAAGAAGGCGGTCAGCTGGCGCAGCTGCGTGCGGTTGGTGATCGCGTTCGGGCGCAGCCCGTGGTCGGTATCCGGGTCCGAGAAGAAGCGGCTGTAGTGGGAGACGAGCTGCGGGAAGGCGGCGGCCTGCGCCGCCGTCAGCGTCAGGGTCTTCGTCTGCTTGTCGTAGCGGTTGGTGCGGAAGTCCTCGATCGTCTTGCGCCCGGCGGAGTCGGAGGTGGATCCACCGTAGGAGCGCGTGACGAGATCGGAGGCGCGGCGCAGGTAATCGGCGGTGTAGTCGGGCCCGAGATACGCGCCGTGGCCGAACACCGACCCGTACTCCATGAGCCCGTTGTGCAGGAAGACCTGCTGGCCCTTGGAGATGTCGTTGCCGGTGTAGAGGACCCGGCCCTGCGAGTCGACGACCTGCTTCGGCACCGGCGGGTGGGCCATATAGGTCCGGTAGGCCAGCAGCCCAAGGATGAAGAATCCGCACAGGACGACGAGGGCAACCGCCTGGATCCAGCCCTTGGACAACAGGAACTGTCGACGACCAGCGCTCTCCATGCCCGCGCTTCCGATTCTTCTCCCACCTCGACTGGGCTGCGCCATGCATATCACAGGCTGGTGGGAAGGGACCGGATCGGCACGCCCGGGGGAGCTGGCGCCGGGCCCGATTACGTAGTTGTCACCGCCAGGCCGGCGCCTTGGCACGGATGCGCGCGCCCCTCCGGCGGTGTGTCATCTGGGAAGCCGTCGCACTCGACGGCACCCTGCCGCCCGGCTACGTGGGGAAGCGCCGCATTTGGCGCGCCGCGCAGCCGGGGGCACCACGCAAAGGAGCCAGACATGAGGTTCAGACGCTCGCTGCCGGTGATGGTCGCCATCATCGGGGTCTCGGTCGCTGGATGTGGGAGCAAGGACAAGTCGACGGCATCGTCGCCCTCCACCTCCACCGTGACCGCAACCCAGTCCACTCCCACCACGCCGGCGCCCTCCACCAAGCCCTCGGCGAACATCGCGGCCTCGCTGGCCGAGTACACGATCAAGCCAACCCCCTCGGTGGGCAAGGCGGGCCACGTCACATTCCGCGTGACCAACGACGGCCAGCGTGTGCACGAGTTCGTGGTCATCAAGACACCGAAGCCGGCGGGATCCCTCATGAAGGGCTCCGAGGCCGACGAGTCCGGCGCGGTGGGCGAGGTCGCCGACCTGCCGCCCGGCGGGAGCAAGACGCTGAAGGTCCGGCTGGTCGCCGGGCACTACGCGCTCATCTGCAACCTCCCGGGCCACTACGCGTCAGGCCAGCACACGGACTTCACCGTGCGCTAGACGGACGCCGCGGGCGGCTCCGTAGTTCGCCCAGCGAACATGTGTGGTCACCTGCGGATGGCGACCTGGGCCCATCCGCTTACGGTCCTCGCTGTGGCCGCTCGACCTCGCGTACTCATCGCCGGTGGGGGCGTCGCCGCGATCGAGGCCTTGCTGGCCCTGCGCGTGCACGTCGGACATACCGTCGCCGTGGAGCTGCTGGCGCCGGAGGACGAGTTCGTGTACCGGCCGACCTCGGTGGCCGAGCCGTTCGGACGCGGTGAGGCGCGGCGTTTCGCCCTGCGAGCGATAGCGGAGGAGCAGGGCGCAGGGCTGCGTCGTGACGCGCTCGAGGCCGTCGATCCTGAGCGTGCGGTCGCCATCACGAAGGGAGGGGATGAGCTGAACTACGACATGCTCGTCGTGGCCGTGGGAGCCACGCGGGAGCCGGGACTGCCGGGGGCGCTGACCTTCGGGGGGCCCGAGGACACCGAGGCGATGACCCGTGTGCTCGAGGAGATCGAAACCGGCGAGGTGTCAGACGTGGTCTTCACGCTGTCCTCCAGCTCTCTGTGGCCGCTGCCTCTGTACGAGCTTGCGCTGATGACCGCGGCCCACGCGGGCGCGCACCGGTCCGGTGTGCAGGTCGCCATCGTCACCCCTGAGGAACGGCCGCTGGAGGTTTTCGGGCCCGAGGCGAGCGATGCGGTAGGTGAGCTGCTTCGAGCTCGCGGCGTGAAGGTGTACGTACTGAGTCGCCCGGTCAGCGTCGAGGACGGGGTGTTGCACATCGCCGGTGCGGTCGAGGTGGCCGCCGACCGCGTGGTCGCGCTCCCTCGGCTCGCCGGCCCGCGAGTCGCGGGCCTTCCCTTCGATACCGAGGGCTTCATCCCGGTGGACCGACACGGCCTGGTCCAGGGCGAGACGGACGTCTACGCTGCGGGCGACGCGACCGTCTTCCCCCTCAAGCAGGGCGGCTTGGCCGCGCAGCAGGCCGACGCGGTCGCCGAGGCGATCGCGGCCCGGGCCGGCGCCGCGATCGAGCCGCGCCCTTTCCGGGCGGTCGTGCGCGGGCTTCTGCTCACCGGCGGCGAGCCTCTCTACCTGCGCGCGGAGCCGGGCGCGTCGCGTCGCTCGCCGCAGGCTCCCCCTCCACCGGCTGCGTTCACCCCGTCCCGGCCACGGGTGCGCCGCGAGGAGTCCGCCGCCTCGACGAGCGCATTGTGGTGGCCGCCTGGCAAGATCGCCGGGCGTTATCTGGCTCCATATCTCGCTACGGCTCGACCTTCGCCCCTCGGGTCCTCTCCGCTGGCCGACCGCCCGCCCGCGCGTCGTCACCCGCCCGATGGGGACTCGGGGGCGCGCGAGGCGCTGGAGTTGGCGCTGATACTCGCCGAACATGACGCGCGCTGGGAGGACTACGAGCAGGCGTTGCAGGCGCTCGACGCGGCGGAGGCGCTGGCGGGGACGCTGCCGCCCGAGTACGAAGCCAAGCGCCGGCGCTGGCGCCAGCACCTCAAGGACTAGGTCCGGCGGCAGCGGGAAGTACCGACGTTGTTGGCGATGAGCCGCTACGCGAGCGCGGCGGTGGGGAGGCTTCCGGGGTTGAGCTCGTCCGAGGCGCGGTGCGACGGGACGATCAACACGGGAGCGTTCGCGCCCCGAACGACCTTCGCGGAGACTGATCCGAGCACAGCGCCGCGCACGCGACCCCAGCCGCTCGTTCCGAGCACGAGCAAATCGGCGCCTTCGAGCTCGCGAAGCGCGTCTGCCGGCGTCTTTTCGACGATGGTCGCCACGGCCTCGACGTCGTCCGGCACCTGCGCGATCGCCTCCGTGAGCTCCCGCTGGCGCTGCTCGCGGAGCCAGGCGACGAACGTCACTTCGTGCCCGGGCTTGAGATGAGGGATCTGACCAGCAGGCTCGATCGCGGCGACGACGCGCAGCGAGGCGTCGAGCCGACGAGCGAACTCGATCCCGGCTTCGAGGGCCACCTGCGATTCGGGAGTGCCGTTGCAGCCCACGACGACGCAGCCTGGGCGATCCGTTGAGTGCTCCGCGTATCCGATCGGGGCAACAGCGACAGCGCAGGGCGCGCCGTGCAGCAGCCGTTCCCCGGTACTCCCTGGCTCGATCAGGCCGAGCTTGCTCCGGTGCGTCGAGCCCAGAACGACGAACTCCGCATCTGTCTCCTTGGCCAGGTCGTGAAGCCCGTGAGCCGGCGAGGATGCGGCGACCGCGCGCAGCTCCGCATGGACTCCGGTCGGCGCCTCGGCCAGCACGCGCTCGGCGTTGCGCTTCATGATGTTGAAGTAGCTCTGGTCGTCGCCCTTGCCCACGTCGGCGTAAAGGCGCCCGGGGTAGACGTTGGCGAGGATCATGTCGGCGCCGGTGGCGAAGACCAGGCGTCGTGCCAGGGCTAGGGCATCACGTGCCGGGGCCGTTCCGTCGTATCCGACGATGAGCTTGCGTCCCATGGATCTGCTCCTTCGGGTGAGAGAAACGAGAGGTTGGTCTTTGGTGGGAACGATTAGTCACTGCCGATCCTCCTGGCGAACGATGAGCACCGAGCAGGATGCGCGATGCGCGACGCGTTCGCTGACGCTGCCCAAGGCGCGCACGCCGGCGAGCCGCCGGGTGCCCATGACGATCAATGACGTCTCCTCGACGCGGGCCGCCGAGACGAGGACGTCATGGGCGCGGCCCCTTTCGCTTCGGAAGATCGGCTCGACGTCCATGGCCTCGAAAAGATGCGCGGCCTGCCGGGCGCAGTGATGACGGCGTTCGGCCGGCTCGTCTCCCGAGACATGGAGCAGCGTCACACGGCCGTCGCAGCGCCGAGCGATCGCCGCGGCGACCTGGATGAGTCCGTCGGACTCGGGCGTTCCGTCGCTGGCCACGAGAATGCGCCGCGCGAATCGGAAGCGACCCGGGGCCTCGCGGGCGAGCAGCAGCGAGGTGGGGAGGGAGTGGGCGGCGGAGGAGGCGACGCTGCCAAGGAACGCGCCGCTCGCGCGCGTCGCGGTCGGAGCACCGACGGCGATGAGCCCGTGGCCCGCGGCGTGGGCGAGGACGACCTTCGCCGCGCTGTCGCCCGGCTCGAGGATCTCGGCGACGACCGTGGCTCCGAGCGCTTCCCCGAGCTTCCGAGCGTGATCGAGGGCCTGCTGAGCCCGCTGCGGGGTGAGGTCCGTCATGTCCGCCATCCCGAGCCCCTTGCGCCAGGGCACCGAGATCAGCGAGATCCGTGCGCCGGCGCCAGCCAGCGTCGTGGCCTGCGCCACCGCCTCGAAGCCTCGCCGCGAGCCGTCGACCGCGCACAGGATGCTTCCGAACGACAGTTGCGCGGGTGACGACGCAGTCCGCTCTTCGCTCCGTGAAGCCATGCTCGTCATGGTCAATCACTCGACGGAATGACCAGCACCGGCACGTCCGCGAGCTGCAGCAGTCGCTGGGAAACGCTCCCCATCGCGCCCTTGACTCTGCCGAGCCCACGCGATCCGACGACGATCGCGTCCGCGTGACGCGCTCGCGCGACGTCCAGCAGGGCCTGCGCCGGGGGCCCGCCGATGAGCTCGATCTCGTGGTTGGCGCCCAGCGCATCGGCACGCTCGCGCGCGAGCTCGTCGAGGACGGCGCGAGCGTGGCCCTGCCGCTTGGTGAGCAGCTGGTCGTACTCCGCCCAGCCGAGGAAGTCCGGAGGAAGCCCGTACGCGTGCACGACGACTACCTTGCCGTCCGTGCCGGCCTGCTCGCGGCCCGCGGCCACGGCAGCGTCACTGAGCTCTGATCCGTCGTAGCCGACGACGATGCACTTCTCGGATGCCATGGCTGAAGCCTGGCGCTCGGCCGAGCTGCGGTCATCAGCAGCATTCCCGCTTCCCGGACCGTAGTCGCCCGCACCCGGCACGCGGCCGCGCGGCTCCGCGACCGCGCCCTGAGGACGAGTAGTTCTCCGAACCGCGTTCGCGGCTAATCGCGCTGGGCGGAGCCGCTTGCCCTGCATACGGTGGTCGGGTCGGCGGACAATTCGGTTCGCGACGCGAAGAAGGAGGAACCATGGCTACAAAGGCAAAGGCAGGCGCTCGCCCCCGCAGCAGCGTCGCCAAGCGGGACATCGGTGACGGTCTCGAGCGCGTCGGAGCTTCCCTCGACGAGGTTCAGCGAGTGCTGGAGTCCATGCGCTCGGACGTCAACGCCGGCGCTCGCGATCTCTTCGATGACCTCGACGGAATGGTCAAAGAGGCGCGTAAGGATCTCGGCGGCCTCACCAAGGCTCTCCGCGGCGATGTCGACGATCTGCAGAAGGCGATTCGCAAGCCGCCCGCGCGCCGCGCGGCGCGTGCGAAGACCACAGCCGGCGCAAAGCCGGCGCGTGCGAAGGCCACAGCCGGCGCAAAGCGCTAGCCCCGCGCCGGTCCCACGGGCCGGGAGAGCCGTTTCGGCGGCTCTCCCGCCCTCCTTGTGCAGGACCGGCTAGCCCGCCCGCAATGCACGCAGCGCGTTGAGGATCACCGCGACGTCGATCCCCTCCTGGAGCACAGCCCCGGCTACGGGAGCGAGCAGCCCGGCAGCCGCGAACCCCATGGCGACGATGCTCAAGCCGATCCCGGCGACGACGCTCTGGCGGGCAATCGCCAGGCTGCGGCGGCCGATGCGCACCGCTTCGGCGACCCGCTCGACGCGGTCCACCATGATCACGGCGTCCGCGGTCTCGGCCGACACAGTCGCGCCGGCGGCTCCCATCGCTATGCCGACGTCGGCGAGAGCGAGCGCCGGCGCGTCGTTGACTCCGTCCCCCACCATCACGACGGGTCGTAGCTCCGGTCGCTCGCGCATGGTGCGTACGACGTCGAGCTTGCCCTCCGGGGTCTGGTCGGCGTAAACGCGGTCGAGGCCGACTTTGCGCCCGATCGGCTCGGCGATCGCCGCCCTGTCGCCGGTGACCATGGCCACACGCTGGATCCCGGCCGCACGCAGCGCTTGGATCATCTTCTGGGCATCCGGACGTACGCGGTCTCCCATGACCACGAGCCCGGCGGCCCGACCGTCCACGGCCACCATGATCCTGGCCAGCCCCGCGCTCGCCGCGTCTTCGGCGAGATGTCCGTTCCGGTCGTCGCTCTTGCAGCCGCGCTCCGCCAGCCAGGCGCCGCTGCCCACCGTGACGCGATGGCCGTTCACAGCGCCCTCGATGCCCCTGCCCGGGTCCTCGACCACGTCATGAGGCGGATCCAGGCGCAGGCCGCGCCGCTCGGCCTCGTGGACGAGAGCCTCGGCGAGAACGTGGGCGGAGAGCTGGTCCACCGATGCGGCGAGGCGCAGCAGCTCGTCAGACGTCCGTTCGTCAAGCGCGACGACCCGCTCGACCGAGGGCGCCCCGAGCGTCAACGTCCCTGTCTTGTCCAGCAGGACGGTGCGCGCCTCCCCCAAGGCCTCGATTGCGCCTCCGCCCTTGATGATCACCCCCGACCGTGCTGCGCGCGAAAGGCCGGACATGAGGGCTATGGGCGCGGCGAGGATCAGCGGGCACGGGGTCGCGACGACGAGGACGGCGACCGCGCGGACCGGGTCGCCGCTCAGCAGCCAGGCCCCTCCGGCGATGACGAGCGTGAGCGGGAGGAAGAGGGCGGCGTAGCGGTCTGCCAGCCGGACGAAGGGGGCGCGCTGCGACTGCGCATCCTGAACCACACGCACCAGCGCCGCGTAGGCGCTCTCGGCCGCCGGGCGGCTGGCCCGCAGCTCGAAGGCCGCACCCGCGTTGCTCGTCCCGCTGCGGATCGGCGCACCGCGGCTGTAGCCGACGGGCAGCGCCTCCCCGGTCATCGTCGACTCGTCGAGGATCGCCTCTGCGCTCGCGACGGTCCCGTCCACCGGGACCATCTCGCCGGCGCGCACGAGCACCAGATCGCCGGCGGCGAGACGCTCGACCGCTACCTCCTCCCACGTCTCCCCCGTGCGGCGATGGGCGATTCTCGGGGCCCGCGTGAGCAGGGCCGTCAGTTCGCGCCTCGCGCGCCGCGAAGCCGCCGCTTCGAGCGCGTGTCCGCCAGACAGCATCAGTGCAATCACGGCGCCCGCCAGGTACTCGCCTGTCGCGAGCGCTCCGGCCATGGCGACGAGGGCGATGAGATCGACGCCGAGATCGCCGCGCACCAGCGAGCGTACGACCGACCAGGTCAGCGGCACCAGCGTGACCGCCACGGTCACAGCCCAAACTGCGTCACCCGCTTCCGGACTGCCCAGAGCGTGGAGCGCGGCGCCGGTGACGATCCCAGCTCCGGCCCCTACGGCGAGCAGCCGAGCCTGCATCTCGCGAAGCGCGGACAGACGTCCGGCGGCGGGCGCCGCCGCGCGGCGCGCCGGCTCGGGCATGGCCTATCGCGCCGCGAGGGCGACGATGTCGAGGTCGGAGAGGACGCCCTCGGGAAACGTGTCCGGGCGGAGCGCCACGAGCAGCTGAGTGATACCGGGCTGTCCCAGGGCGGTCAGCGCCTGGCGCACCGTCGCGCTCGGCTGGATCGAGGCGGGCTCGTGCGTAATCGCGTCTCGGACGCAGATCATCGTGTCGTCGGACGTGACATGGGCTCGCAAACCTCGGGCCGTGACCCAGCCCAGCGCCTTGCCGTTCGCGCCGCCCACCACGAGCAGCGCATGGATCCGATGGGCCGTAAGCGCCTTGTACGCCTGGCGCACGGAGGCGTGCTCGCTGACGGCAATCACGCCCGGCGTCATCGCGTTGCGAACCTCGGTGTCCAGGTAGTGCGCGCTCGGCAGATGGTCCATGGCTCTCGGGTCGGCCTTGTTGAGCGAGTCTGGAGACACGCCGCCGTTCTCCGTCACGCGGCGGCGTCGATCGCCGCGAGGTAGGGCCCCAGCTCGGCCGCGACGATCTTCTCGTCGGCCGGCCACGGAGGCTCGGAGTGGACCTCGGCCTCATAGCCGCGACCGGCGAACACGTGCCCCGTGATGTACAGGGGGGAGCGGCCGGTGAGCAGCGTGCCGTGAATCGTCGGCTTGAACTCGGCGGCGGGCGGCCCGGCCTCCGCGAGGTGGGCGATTCCGTCCGCCGCTGTGTCCGCCATCGTGGCGCCGAGGCCGCCGTGCTTGATGGGGAAGTTCGTCGCGTCGCCGGCCGCGTACACATTCTCGCCGGCGTCCCGGACCCGGCAGTGCTCGTCGATCGGGATGAACCCGCGGTCCGTACGCGGCAGCCCTTCGACGTCCGGGCCTTCGATGCGCGGCAGCGTCACGATCCGCTCGGGGCGGAGCTCCACGCCGGACGGCTGAACGACCAGGTGGCGCTTGTCCAGGACGTCGGCCGACGACCCGGGATACACCGTGATGCCGGCCTCGTCGAGCCGCTGCTGGACGGCCTTGCTCGCCTCGGAGCCGAAGACCGCCAGCGGGGTCTCCTCGGGGGTGATGATGCGCAGATCGAGATCGGCCTGCATGCCATAGGCGCGCTCGGCGGTCATGAGCGCCAGCTCGTAGAGCGGCAGCGGCCAGACCGGACCGTCCGGGAGGACCCAAGTCAGACTCTTCACGTAGCCGGTCTCGATGTCCTGGACCAGGCCGTGGTACTGCTCGTCGGCGGTGAGGTCGGTGAACACCGTCGCGTTCTCGAACGGGGGGACCATCCGGGCGCCGACCGCGACGAGCAGGGCGTCGAACGGGATCTCCGCGTTGGCGTCCGTCTCGACGCGCTGCCCGTCCAGGTCCACGCGGGCAAGACGGGCCTGGACCCAGCGCGCGTTCTCGTCGTCGGTAATGCGCTTCAGCGGATACCGGCGCACACCGCGCAGGGCGAACGGCTCCCGTACGGCGAGGGGGCGGTAGGCGACCTCGTCGTTGGGCGCGAGGATCGTAATGTCGATGTCCTCCCCGGCGAGCCGGCGCAGGCGAAGCAGCCCCTCGACGGCGGCGATGCCTCCTCCGCAGATGACGGCGTGCAGGCGACTCATGTCCCATCCTCCTCCTTGACCTTGTCGGCGTCGACAAGGCCGTGCGCGAGCGCGTAGCGGACCAATTCCGCCCGCGAGGAGCGGCGAAGCTTCTGCTGGATGTGGGCGCGGTGAGACTCCACGGTGCGTACGCTGAGGTATAGCCGGTCCGCGATCTCGCTGTTGGTGTGGCCGAGAGCGATGAGCCCCAGTACCTCTACCTCGCGTTCTGTGAGGTCGTCGGGCCGCCCGGTCCGCTCCGCGGGGGCGGCGGCGACGCGTGCGCCGAGCTCGGGGTTGAGGTAGGTCCTGCCCTCGGCGGCCAGGCGCACGGCCTGGACCAGCTCCTCGTCCGCGGCTTCCTTGAGCACGTAACCGACGGCGCCGGCGCGCAGCGCCTGCCGGGCGAAGGCAGGGTCGTTCTGCATCGTCAGCACGACGACCTGCGTGTCGGGCATGTCCTCGCGTAGCCCCGGGATCGCCTCCAGGCTCGGCTCCCCGGGCATGTTGAGGTCGAGCACGAGGACATCGGGATGGTGCCCGCGCGTGTAGCGGACGGCGTCCGGCACGTCGCCGGCCTCGGCGACCACTTCGAAGTCGGGCTCGGCGTTCAGAAGCATCCGCAACCCGCTGCGCACGACCGCGTGGTCGTCGGCGATGATGATCCGCGTCAGCTTGGCGTCAGGGGGCGCGACCTCGCCGTCGGCATCCATCGCGGCGGCCGTATCGGCAGGTGTCGAAGGGCGGGGAGTCATGTCGTGTCGCCAAGCTAGCCTCGCAGAGCGAGAGCGCCATCCGCACGGGATACGCGCCCAGTTGCGGGAAACTACGGATAGGGCGACCGACTAGTCTGGCGCGCCGTGACCGGTGCCCACTCCTCGGGCCAGCCGATTCCCTCGCCCGGGCGCGCTCCCGCAGGCCGCCACCTGCACCTGCGCCTGGTCCATCGCCGCCGCCGCCGCCCGCTGCGGCGGGCCTCGCTGGCCGCCCTGTTGCTGGTCGTCGGGCCCGGGATTCTCGCGGGCCTCTCCGACGACGACCCGGCGGGCATCACCACCTACTCGATCCTCGGCGCGAAATACGGCTACGAGCTGCTGTGGGTCCTCGCACTCTCCACCGTCGCCTTGATCGTCTTCCACGAGCTGGGTGCGCGCATGGGCGTGGTGACCGGCAAGGGCCTCCTGGCGCTGGTGCGCGAGCGCTACGGGACCCGGGGCTCGGCGGCAGTGCTCGGTGCCCTGGTCGTGGCCAACCTCGGGACGCTGTGCGCCGAGTTCGCCGGCGTGGCCGCAGGGGCCGGGCTGCTCTTCGGCGCGAGTCGTTACGTCACCGTGCCCCTGGCCGCCGTCGGCGTGTCGCTGCTCGTCCTGCGTGGGTCGTTTCACCGCGTCGAGCACGTCCTGCTCGCCCTGAGCACGGTCTTCGTCGCGTACGTCGTCTCCGGCGTGCTGGCCCATCCGGACTGGGGGCAGGCGGCGCGCGGGCTGGTCGTCCCCAGCATGCCCCTGACCCGTGACGCCGCGCTCGTCGCCGTGGCCACGCTCGGGACCACGCTGGCGCCGTGGGGGCTGGCCTTCATTCAGTCCTATGCCGTGGACAAACGCCTCCATGTGGAGGACCTGCGCTACGAGCGCGTCGACGTCGTCGTCGGCGCCGTGCTGACCGGCGTCATCGGCGCCTTCATCGTCGTCGCCTGCGCCGCGACCCTGCACGCCGATGGCATCACGATCAACGAGGCGCGCGACGCCGCGCTCGCGCTCCGTCCGCTGGCCGGCCATCTTGCCGCCACTCTGTTCGGCGTCGGCTTCGTGGGGGCGGCGCTGCTGGCGGCGGCGATCGTGCCCCTGTCGACGGCCTACTCCGTGTCGGAGGCCTTCGGGAGCAAGGCGGATGTCGACGACACTTTCTCGGAGGCTCCGCTGTTCTACTGCAGCTTCGGGGCGGTGGTCGCCTTCGCCGTGGGCCTCGTCCTCATTCCCGGCGCGCCGCTGATCCGGATCCTCTTCCTCACCCAGGCGCTGAACGCTGTACTGCTGCTCGTGCTGCTGCCGTTCATGCGACACCTTGCCCGCGATCCGGACGTGATGGGCGAGCATGCCCTCGGCCCCGCCGGCGCCGCCATCACGGCGGCGACGCTCGCGCTCATCGTCGCTTCGATCCTCGCGCTCGTGATCCTGACGATCAGCTGACGGCGGTCGTCTCCGCCTCAGCTCGCACCTCGACCGGGATCGCTTCCGGATCGTCGGGGGCGTCCTGCGGGACGTCGTCGCTCACGCTGACGAGGTAGTTGCCCAGGTGGCGCGCGGCGACCTTTGTCGGCGGCCACCAGAGCGGGATCTCCTCGACCTTCGAGGTCTCATCTTGGCCGTGGACGAGGTCCGCAGTCAGGTAACGCCGCGCTGTTCCCGCGAGCAGGAGTCCTCGCAGGACGGGCCGGAAGGGGAGGGGGTCGACGTCCGCGCCGGCACGCGCCGCGATGGCCTCGGCGACCGCGTCGGCCTGCTGGGCGGCGAGCCCGCCGTGCTTGATCGCGAAGTCCGTGACGTCGCCGGCGGCATAGACGTTCTTCGTGCCGCGAACCTGGCCATGAAGGTCGGTCTCCAGGAAGCCCCGGCCATCGTGCGGAAGGCCGAGGAGGGAGGGGCCGCGAAGCTGGGGGAGGGTGACCACGCGGTCGGCCGGGAGCGTGCGATCGGAGCTGAGCCGCAGCTGTCTGGGCTCGACCGCGACGGGGAAGACCCCGGTGACCAGCTCCACGCCCGCCTGGCGCAAGAGGTCGGCCACCGCTTGGCTGGCCGGACTTCCGAACACGTGGAGCGGGCGATCCTCGGGCGTGGCGAGGGCCAGCCTCACGTTCGGGACTCCCATGGCGCGCACCCGCGTGGCGGTCAGGAGGGCGAGCTCGTAGAGCGGCAGCGGCCAGGAGGTCCCGATGGGGATGGTGAACACGACGTCATGCCGGTGGCCCATGTGGAGGTCTCGCAGCAGCCCGCGAAACGCGGCGGCGCTCTCTGGCCCGCGGAAGGACAGGGCGCCCGCGAGCGGATCATGGACCTGCGCGCCGATCGCGACCACGAGCACGTCGTAGCGAATCCGCTCGTGCCCGCGGGTCTGGACCACGTTGCTTTCCAGGTCGACGCCGTCGAGGCTGCCATGGCGCAGGTGCGCGCCGCAGTCGGCCGCGATCCGCGCGAGGTCCACCCGTCGCGGCGGCGTTCTGCCGAAGGGCTGGGTCACCGACGATGGGCGGTTGACCAGCTCCGAGGAGTCCGACAAGAGCTCGATCTCCACGTGCTCGCCGGCCAGCGCATGCAGACCGAGAAGGGTTTCCACAGCTGCGACGCCTCCGCCGGCGATGAGGACTCGGATCGGAGCCATGCTCGGCAAGTTAGGCCACGCAGGCCCATGCATCATCGGCGGAGATCCCTAGTCGCCGATGTGGACGACTACGGAGCCGGAGAGGGGGCGGTCCGGTGGGTCGGCAGTACCACGCGGACCGTGCTGCCCTTGCCCGGCGCCGCGTCGATCGTCAACGACCCACCGAGAAGCGCGACCCGATCGCGCATGCCCACCAGTCCGAATCCGTCGGCCGGTTCCTCGGGGTCGAAGCCGCGTCCGTCATCGTGCACCGTGACCTCCAACGCCGTGTCGTCCTCCACGATCGTCACCTCGACCCGGGTCGCCGCGGAATGCTTGACCACGTTGTTCAACGTCTCCTGGACGAGCCTGTAGACCGTGCTCTCGAGCTCCGGATCGTGGCGGGCCGCGACGCGCCCTGCCTCGTAGGCCAGGTCGATATCGAGCTCGATCTCCAGGTCGGCCAGGTCGCCCATGCGCTCGACGAGGGCCTCGATGGCGGGTTGCACGCCGAGCTGGTCCAGGGACGCGGGTCGCAACTCGGTGATGAGGCTTCGCAACTCGCGCACGGCCTCGTCCACCTGTGCCACCGCGTGGTCGACGGCGCGGTTGATCTCCTCGGCCTCCCCGGAGCGCCGTGCCGCTGTCAGCCCTACTTTCAGCGCCGCGAGGTCCTGCAGCGTCTGGTCGTGTAGCTCCCGCGCCCAGCGTGCCCGCTCGCGCTCGGAGGACTCGATGCTCCCACGCAGCGTCTTGGCCGCCACCTGCTGCGCGGTGGCCACCGCGGTGGCCGCGCTGGCCGCGAAGGCGAGGAGGATCTGCTCGTCGTCGCTGTCGAACTGCGGTCCCTTGCCGAGGTGGTCAAACGTGGCCAGCACGCCGAGGGCGTGCCCACGAAACACCAGCGGCACGAAGAGCCCCGTCTGCGCCTGGATCGCGTCGCGGAGGGGGGAAGTCAGGCGCTCGGAGATGTTGTCGAGCCGTTCCGCGCGCCCGGTCTGGAGGACGCCGCCGGTCACCGAGCCCTCAACCGGAATTCGCAGACCCAGAACCTCGCGTTCCAGCTGACCGGACGCCGCTACGACCCGCTGCTCGTCGCCCTCCTGGAGCAGGATGATCATCGCCCGTGCCTCGACCAGCGCCCGCCCGCGCTTGACGATCAGCTCCAGGATTCGCTCGAGGTCGGTCTCTCCCCCCACCGCCCGCGCGATTGCGGTCGTGGCCTCGAGGCCCATGACCGCGCGCTCCAGCTCGTACCGGCGCTCGGTCTCACGCTCGAACAGGCGGGCGTTGTCGATGGCGAGCGCGGTCCAGTCCGCGAGCACGACGGCTGCCGCCTCGTCGTCATCCGTGAACTCCCCTCCTCCCTTCTTGTTGGTGAGGTAGAGATTGCCGAAGGGCTCGCCGCGGATGAGCACCGGCACTCCCAGGAAGCTGTCCATCGGCGGATGGCTCGCCGGGAACCCGTAGGAGCGCGGATGGTCGCCCACATGGGCCAGGCGCAGCGGCTTGGGCTCGGAGATCAAGACTCCGAGCACCCCCCGCCCGCGGGGGAGGTCGCCGATCTCTCGGTGGGTTTCCTCGTCGATCCCGACGGTGAGAAAGCGCCGCAGGGTCTTGCGGTCTTCGTCGAGCACTCCCAGCGCGGCGTAGCTCGCTCCGGTGATCTCTCGGGCGGCGTCGAGAAGCCGGCGCAGGACGATCTCGCTCTCGAGCTCGGAGACGAGGCTCCGGCCCACGTCGATCAGGCGTTGCAGGCGGTCCGCGTCCAGTTTTCCCTCGATCTCCCCACCTCCGGTTCGGCTGGACAACCTTACCTACCGTGCGTCGCACCGATCGAGCACGTAGTCGTCCGGCAAGAAACACGGACCTTCCCGCTTGGCACCGGTCCCGAACCGGGCGATGGTGTGGACATGCACAGCGAACCGGCACCCTCGCCCACGCCGAACGTGGATTCGAACTGCACTTCCTGCGGACAGATCATCGGGGTCTATGAGCCGATGATCGTCGTCTCGCCCTGGGGCGACGTCACAGAAACGTCGGTCGCCCAGCGCCGAGAGATCCACCCCGACGACGAGTGCTACCACCCCGCCTGCCACGAGTGGTAGCGGGCTCGAGTCAGCCGTTCCGCCGCCTCCGCGCGGCGAGTAGCCCTTTGACGCGTGCTCGGCGGCCTCGAGCAGCTCGTCGCGGAACTCCGGATGGGCGATGGCGGCCAGCGCCTCGCCACGCTGGTGCGTCGTCTTGGTCTCGAGCTCGGCCGCACCGTACTCCGTGACGACGACGTCGACCTGGTGGCGGGGGATGGTCACGACCGCGCCGGCGTCGTGCCACGGCACGATCCTCGAGCGCGTCTCTCCCGCCACCTGGAATGTCGCGGGAAGGCACAACAGAGACCGCTGGGAAAGGGACATGCCGGGCCCGGAGGCGAAGTCCTCCGCGCCGCCGATTCCCGAGAACTGCTCGCCGTCGATCGTGTCGGCGACGACCTGGCCATGGATGTCGACAGCGAGGGCGCCGTTGATCGTGATCATGTTCTCGTTGCGGCCGATGACCTCCGGAGCGTTGACGACGCCGACGGGCAGGAAGGCGACGTCGTGGTTCTCGTGCAGCCATCGGTACAGCGGCTCACCGCCCATCGCGAACGTCGCGATCGAGACGCCCTCGAACTGGCCCTTGCCGGCGTTGGTGACCTTGCCCGCCTCCTGCAGGTGCATGAGCCCGTCGGTGAACATCTCCGTGTGAACGCCGTAGCCGCCGCCCTCGCGGGCCGCCAGCGCGGCGGCAATGGCCGACGGGATGGCGCCGATGCCGGTCTGCAGCGTGGCGCCGTCCGGGATGTAGGCCATCGCGTGGTCGGCGATGGTCGAGTGGACCGGCCCGGCCGCGAAGTCGGGTAGCGGCAGCGGGCCGTCATCGCCCCGGATGAGCAGGTCGATCTCGTCGACGTGGAGCGCGTGGCGGTGGTGCGGCGGCAGCCCGAAGGTGCGGGGGAAGCGTTCGGAGACCTCCACCACGAGCGTCCGGGCCGGATCGGCGCCTGCGCGGCTCAGCTCGGCGGTCGTCCCGCCGGCGTGCAGCGACAGGCTGCACCACCCGTCCGCGTCCGGCGGCGCCGCCGCCGTGGCCATGACGGTCGGCTGGGCGGCCTCCAGGAAGGGCGCGAGACGCCGGAAGTCGGCCGGCGTGAAGGAGATGTTCGCGCCGGACTCCCGCAGTGCGCGTTCCAACGGCCCGAAGAACCCGGAGAGGTAGTGGACGTTGGGGTGGGAGAAGACGGCGGTGCCCACGGCGAGCAACCCGCCCGCGACCCTCAGCTCCTCCCAGTCGTCGCGCTCCCCGAGGGCTCGGAGGAACCCGGGCGGCTGCCCGGGGCCGAGGGGAAGGCCGATCGTGGCCCTGCGCGGGACCCGGGCGACGGCCTGCTCGGCTGAAATGGTCTCCGTCACGTGTCGGCGCGTCCGTAGACGAGCCAGTACACCAGGCCCACCATCACGGCGCCGCCGACGATGTTGCCGATCGTCACCGGGAGGAGGTTGGAGAACACCGCGTTGCCCCACGTCACGTCCGGGAAGTCGGACGCCGTCTTGCCCGATACCTCCCAGAAGTGCGCGGAGGCGTGGTCGCGCAACAGCAGACCGGTGGGCAGGAAGTACATGTTGGCCACGCTGTGCTCGAAGCCGGCGGCGACGAACGCGGTGATCGGGAACAGGATCGCCAATACCTTGTCGGTGACCGTGCGCGCGCTGTAGGTGAGCCAGATGGCCAGGCAGACGAGGGCGTTGCACAGCATCCCCAGGGCGATCGCCTGGCCGAAGCCGAGGCTGGACTTGGTCTGCGCGATCGTCAGCGCGCTGACGCCCACCGAGCCGTCGCCGAACTCGAACTGGCGCCCGCCGAAGACGAGCAGCGCCGTGGCGACGGCGCCGACGAGATTGCCGGCATAGACGATGCCCCAGTTGCGCAGCAGGCGCCGGAGCGTGACGCGGCGGTCCGCCCACGCCATGACGATCAGGTTGTTGCCGGTGAACAGCTCGGCCCCGGCCACCACGACGAGGATGAGGCCGAGACAGAAGGCCAGCCCGGCGAGCAGCCGGGCCACGCCGAAGGGCATCGCGCCGGCCGCCCCGGCGCTCACCACGGTGGCGAACATCGCGCCCAGCGCGATGAACGCCCCGGCGAGCACGGCCAGGACGAACATGAGCAGCGCGCCCATGCCGGCCTTGGCCACGCCGACGTCCTCGGCCTTGCTCGCCATGGCGGGCGGCATGAGGGCGTCCAGGCCGGCCGCGCCGGGCATGGCGCCGTCCCGTGCGGCCTCCCGGAGGCCGGGCGGAGCGCTTGCCATCGTCAGCTCGCCGTACCGACCGCGTCGCGCTGCGCGACGTCCCAGTCTGGCGAAGGCGCCGTGCGCGGCAGGACGATGAGCGGACAGGGACAGGTTCGCATCAGCGGGCCGGAGACCGACCCCAGCAGCACGTGCTGCATGGGGCCGTAGCCGCGCGACCCGGCGACCATCAGGTCGAGGTCGGAGGCGGCATCGGCGAGCGCGGTTGCGGGCTCGCCAACGAGATGCTGTCCGTCGGAGGATGATCGCCCGAGCGCTCGGAGCGCGCTGTGGAGGCGCTCCTCGAGCGGGTGACCATCCTGGCCGTTGCCGCGGAGCCGATGGCGCGGCGTCACCGCGATCGCCTGGAGCGACGCGCCGAGCGCCGTGGCGAGCCGGTCCGCGCTCGCGAGCGCGAGCTCGGCCTCGGCCGAGCCGTCGAACCCGGCGCCCACGGCGCCGATCCCAGCGGGCTGGTGGTCGCGGTAGCCCAGCGGCGCGACCGCCACACCGCACGGTGCCCCGCTCAGCAGCATCTCGTCGACACTGCCCGGCAGGACCCGGCCCACGCGTCCCCGGTGCGTCGAGCCGAGGACGAGGAGATCGGCCTTCTCTCCCTCGGCCAGGTCGTGCAGCCCCCGGGCGGGAGAGCTGCTCCCGATTCCCAGGCTCTGGACGCGGACGGAGTCCGGCACCGCCTCGAGCGCGGGCTCCAGGACGCTGTGGATATCCTCACGCCGCTCGCGCTCGTAGTCGCGCACGGCGCTGTACCAGCGGGGCTGCTGGTCGTATACGTAGCTGAGCATGAGCCCGGCTCCGGACAGCTCGGCCAAACGTGTGGCGAACACCAGCGCGTCGTAGCTCTGGGGGCTCCCGTCGCAGCCGACAACGATCTTGCGAAACATGGCGCCGCCTACTCGCTCGCCGCGGGACTAACCCGGCGCGTCAGCTCGTGGCCGGCCATGTTGAGCACGGCTTCGGCGACCTGGTCGAGGACGTGCTCCCGTGCCTCGGGAGATGCGAAGTCGACCTCTCCCGTCGCGTCGTTCACGCGGAACGACGCGGGGAAGAGCTCGATGCTCCTCGTCGCCTGGAAGTCCTCCGTGCGGACCTCGATCTGTCCAAACATGTCATCGGTTCGTACGTCCATGTCCAACCTCCTCGGGTATCAGGGTTGACAACTCGTCGATCGTCGCCGCGATCCCGTCCCGCAGCACGTCGAGGTCGGGCACCGTCTCCCGGTCGGCGTTGACGCAGAACACCACGTCTCCGTCGTAGGAGAGGATCGCGATGCCGACGGCGTGCAGGGCGGCCAGCGGCACGAGCGGGTAGACCTCGCGCATCCGCGCCCCGAAGGCGTAGAGCGGGATCTGCGGGCCCGGCACGTTGGTCACGGTGACGTTGAACAAGCGGGTCGAGTACAGCGAGCGGGCGAGCGCGGCGTGCACCACCGGGGGAGCGAGCGCCGTCAGGTCGATCAGCGCCTTGGCGCCGGACGCCTGGGAGCCGGACTTCAGCCCGGCCGTGGCCTCGACCACGCGCTCGTAGCGCAAGAACACGTTCTCCTCGGCGACCGGGAGGTCGACGAACAGCGACGTGATCTTGTTGCCCAGGTCGCCGTGCTCGTCGTCGGCGCGAATGTTCACGGGCACCATGGCCCGTAGCCCCTTGGCGGGAAGCTCCTCGCCGCGTTGCACGAGCAACGCGCGCAGGCCGCCGGCCGTCGCCGCGAGTACGACGTCGTTGACCGTACCTCCCAGGGTTCGCTTGATCGCCTTCAGGTCGTCCAGGGGCTCCCGGACGATGGCCAGAGACCGGCGGCCGCCGATGGGGACGTTGAGGCTGGAAGCCGGTGCTCCGGCGAGCTCGTCGCGAACCAGCAGGTCGACCATCGCCCGCGAGCGATGCAGCGCCTCGCGCGGATGCAGCGCGGCGTGCAGGCCGGCCTCGGCGATGTGCCCGCCGGCTCGAGCAGCCTCGCGCAGCGCGGTGGGGACCGGCGGGTGGGGGCCGGGACGGTCGAGCACGTAGCCGGGATCGACGGGCGCGACCGCCGGCTCGGGCGCGTCGGGCTCGGTGTCGATCAGCAGGTAGCTGGCGTCGACCGACCCGACCCCGTCCACGAGGCAGTGGTGCGTCTTGCTGGCCAGCGCCCAGCGCCCGTCGGCCAGGCCGTCGACGAGCACCACCCTCCACAGGGGATGCGCGCGGTCGAGGCGATGCGAGAAGAAGTCCGAGGCCCACTCGAGGAGCTCCTCGTCATCCCCCGGGGCGGGCAGCGTGGCGTGGCGCACGTGCGACGCGATGTCGAATTCCGGGTCGGCCTCCCACTCCGGCCAGCCCAGGCCTCCCGTGCGCGGTTGCGAGAGGCGCTGGCGGTAGCGAGGAAGGCGGTGGAGGCGCGCGTCGAGGTGGGCCCGGACATCCTCGAGGGTCGGCGCCCCGCCGGACGGCAGCGGCTCGAACACCATCACGCCGCCGATGTGCATGTGGGCGCACTCGTCGAGCTGCTCGAGCTCGAGGAACGTCGCGTCGAGGGCGGTGAGCTTGTCCGGCATCCTGGCAACCACGCTAGCCCCGTCCCCCTCCCGCAACGACCGCGTGGGCTGCTGTTCTCACGTCGGAGAAACTACGGACATGACGTCAGCGCCGCGGGCATGCGCTCCTCGCGCGCGGACCCGCGCCGGCTCTTAGGCCTGGGCCGGCTGGGCCACGGGGACCATGATCCGCTGCGCCAGGTCCACCAGGCGGCTGGAGTAGCCCCACTCGTTGTCGTACCAGGCCACGACCTTCACCTGCGTGCCGTCGACGACGCTGGTCAGGCCGGCATCGAAGATGGCGGAGTAGGGCGACTTCACGATGTCCGAGGAGACGATCGGGTCCTCGCTGTAGGCCAGGATCCCGCGCAGGCGGTCCGAGTCGGCGTTGGCCCGGAAGGCCGCGTTCACCTCGTCGGCCGTGGTCTCGCGCTCGGCCTCGATCGTCAGGTCCACGATGGAGCCGGTGGGGATCGGGACGCGCACGGCATAGCCGTGCAGCCGGCCCTCGAGCTCGGGGATCACGATCCCCAGCGCCTTCGCCGCCCCGGTCGATGTGGGCACGAGGTTGACGGCGGCCGCGCGGGCGCGGCGCATGTCCTTGTGGGGGCCGTCGAGGAGGTTCTGGTCGGAGGTGTAGGCGTGGATGGTGGTCATCAGCCCATGCCTGATCCCCACCGTCTCGTGCAGCACCTGCGCGACGGGCGCGAGGCAGTTGGTCGTGCACGAGGCGTTGGTGACGATGTGGTGGTTCTCGGCGTCGTAGACCTCGTCGAAGTTCACGCCCAGGACGACGGTGGCGTCGGGTGGCTCGTCGCCCTTGGCGGGCGCGGAGATGATCACCTTGCTCGCGCCGGCCTCCAAGTGCTGCGCCGCGGCCGCGCGCGTGCGCAGCCGGCCGGTGGACTCGATGACGACGTCGACCCCGAGCTCGCTCCAGGGCAGGGCGGCGGGATCGGCCTCTGCCAGCACGCGGACGACCGCGCCGTCGATGGCAATGCCGTCGTCGGTGGCCTCGACGTCCCCGGGGAAGCGGCCGAAGACGGAGTCGTACTTGAGCAGCAGGGCCAGCGTGCGGGCGTCGGCGAGGTCGTTGACGGCGACGAACTCGAGGTCGGCGCCCTGCTCGTGGGCCGCGCGAAGCATGCTGCGGCCGACGCGGCCGAATCCGTTGATGGCGACGCGTAGGGACATCGGGGACTTCCTTCCGAGGAGAGAACGGTTCCCGCACGCTAGGCCTCTTTCACCCCGCCGCCATCGGGGGTGTTCACGGGCCGCGGTCCGTGCGATCTACCGATGACGACCGGCCCGGGGCCGCCTATGGTCGCGAGGTCGTGTCGCATAAGTCCCGGTCGTGATCGACCTCCACTGCCACATCCTGCCCGGGCTCGACGACGGCGCCGTCGACCTCGACGACAGCGTGGCCATGGCCGGTCAGGCCTGGAAAGACGGCATCCACACGATCTGCGCGACGCCTCACGTCCGCCATGACCACGACGTGAGCCTGGACGAGCTTCCCGCGCGCGTGGCCGAGGTGACGCAGGAGCTCGAGCGCCGCGGGATCGCCGTGCGCGTGGTCTCCGGCGGCGAGGTGGCCGAGACGGCCGTCGCGGGCCTCTCGGACGGAGAGCTGCGGGCCGCCTCGCTGGGCGCGGCGGGCGGCTGGATCCTGCTCGAGCCGGCGCCCGGGCCGCTTGGCGACTCCGTGGCCGCGGCGGTCGACGGCCTGGCGGCGCGGCGGTTTCGCAGCCTCATCGCCCATCCCGAGCGTCACTTGGGCCCCGACCTCATGCCCCGGCTCGCGGCGTTGATCGAGCGGGGGGCGCTGGTGCAGGTCACCGCCGCGACGCTGACCGATCCCGCCGCCGCGGAGGGCATGGAGGAGCTGGCGGCCCGCGGCGTCGTGCACGTGCTCGGGAGCGATGCGCATTCCTCGCGCCATGGCCGTCCCGTGCGCCTGTCCCAGGCCTTGGAGCGGCTCGAGCGGATCGACCGCCTGCGCCCCCACCTGGACTGGATCGCGCGGACGGCTCCCGGCGCGATCCTGCGCGGCGAGCCGGTCCAGGCGCCGTTCGCGCCCGTCTAGCCCGCCGCCAGCGCGCGCTCGGCGACGCGTGGGGTGAGCTCCTCCACGACCTGGCGCGAGCCGGTGCCCAGCCCATGGCGCAGAAAGTTCGCCGCCCCGGCGGCCGCCGCGCGCCGGAGGTTCTCGCGGAGGTCCATGCCGGTCGCCCAGCCGGCGGCGATGGCGCCCATCATCGAGTCGCCGCAGCCCTCGCGCGAGCCCGCGGTGAAGCACGGGGGCACGAGTTCCCAGACGTCGTCCTCGTGGAGCACGAGCGCAGGCTGCGCGCCGCGGGTGACCACCACCGAGCGCGCGCCCGCCTGCCGCAGACGCTCGGCGGCGGCACGCAGCTCGTGGGGCTCGGACACCGGGCCGTACACGTACTCGGCCAACTCCCAGTCATTGAGCTTGACGAGCTCCGGGCCGCCCGCGAGCGCGCTCTCCAGGCGCGGCGTCGAGAGGTCGACGAGCACCGGGATGCCCGCCTCGCGCACGTCGGCCACGAGGTTTCGATAGAGCTCCTGAGGGAGGGCGTCGGCAGGGAACGGGTTGCAGACCACGAGCACTTCGCTGGCCAACGCGGCCGAGACGGTCGTTGAGAAGAGATCGTCTAGCTCGTGGCGCGAGGGGGGCGGGCTCAACGCGCTGGAGACGACCTTGCGCTCGCCACCGCGGCGGTCGACCACGTAGCAGCCGCTGGAGCCCGCGGTGGCGACCAGCCGCCGCCGGCCGGGAAGCTGCGCGAGCACCCCGGCGAGCAGGGCGCCGGTCTCGCCGCCCGCGAAGCCGCAGAGGATCGGCTCGGCGCCCAGCTCGCCCGCCATCCGCGCGACCCATACCCCCTGGCCGCCGGCGTGCAAGTGGATGTCGTCGCCCTCGCCGCCGCGGGGCTCGATGGCGACGGTGAGCAGCGGGTGCGGGCCGAAGACGGCTACGCGGGGGCGCATCTCGCCACGAGCGCGTCCCAGTCCTGGTCCACGCGTCGCTGGATCTCCTGCACCTCGGCCTCGTGCTCGGGCGCCATGAGGTGGGCGAAGCGGCCCTGGAGCTTGAGCCACTCCTGGATCGGCACGCGCTCCGGCGGCACATGGGTCAGGCGGTATCGACCCTCGACGACCTCGAAAAGTGGCCAGAACCTCGTCTCGACGGCGAGCTGCGACACGCGCGCACCGATGCGAGCCTCGTGGCGCCAGCCCAGCGGGCAGTCGGCCAGCGTGTTGATGAAGGCCGGGCCTTCGGCTGCGGTCGCGCACCGGACCTTCTCGGAGAGGTCCTGCCAGTGGCAGCCCGCGGCCTGGGCCACGTAGGGGACGTGGTGCGCGGCGGCGATCGCGGTGATGTCCTTGCGCTCCTGCACCTTGCCGACGCTCTCGAGCCCGGCGGGCGTCGTCGTCGTAGAAGCGAAGTGCGGTGTGGCGCCCGAGCGCTGGACCCCCGTGTTCATGTAGGCCTGGTTGTCGTAGCAGACGTAGAGGAACCGGTGGCCGCGCTCCAGCGCCCCCGACAGGGCCTGGAAGCCGATGTCGTACGTTCCGCCGTCGCCGGCGAACACGACAAAGGTCACCGGCTCGTCGGGCAGCTCCCCCCGGCGGACGAGCACGCGATGCGCAGTCTCGATGCCCGACGCCACGGCGGCCGCGTTCTCGAAGGCCACGTGCAGCCACGGCACGCTCCAGGAGGACATGGGAAAGCGGGTCGTCGACACCTCCAGGCAGCCGGTGGCGCTGACCACGACGACCGGGCCCTCGATGTTGCTCAACACCGTCCGCACGACGATGGGGATTCCGCAGCCCGCGCACAGCGAGTGTCCGCCTTGAAGGGCCGGTACCTCGCCGCGGTTTCGCGCCATCTCCTTGAGCCGCGACATGCCCTACTCCCTCAGATCGATGTAGTGCAGCTCGCCGGGGGCGGGCCGGCTCGCGTGGTCGAACGCCTCGCGGACGCCGTCCGGCTCCAGCTCGCGGCCGCCGAGGCCGAACACGCAGCCCTGCACGGAGGCCGGGGTGGCGCTCAGCACGCGCGCGCAGTCGGCGTACAGGGCGGGCGTGCCCCCGGGGGAGATGGAGCGATCGAGGACCACGACCGAGGCCACGCCGCCCAGCGCCGCGCGGACCGCCTCGCGCGGGAACGGCCGGAACGAGCAGACCCTCAACAGGCCCACACGCTCGCCCTCGGCACGCATCTCGTCGACGACGTCCTTGATCGTGCCGGCGGTCGAGCCCAGCACGACAAGCGCCCGGTCGGCGTCCTCGAGCTCGTAGGCCTCGAGCATCGGGATCGGGCGCCCGGTCAGCTGGCACAGCTCGGCCGCCACGGCGGGCACCACGTCGCAGGGCCGCGCGCATGGCGTGGACCTCCTGGAACTTCAGCTCGTAGAAGTAGTCGGGCATGGCCAGGGTGCCCTGGCTGGTCGGGTGCTCGTGGTCGAGGAGCGGGTAGCGGACGTGGTAGTCGCCGACGAACGCCTTGACCTGCTCGTCCTCGAGCAGAGTGACCGGCTCGGCCGAGTGGGTCACGGTGAAGCCGTCCTGGCAGACGAACACGGGCACCATCACGTCCGGGTGCTCGGCCACGCGCGGGGCGATGACCATGAGGTCGTAGACGTCCTGCGCGCTCTCGGCGAACAGTTGGACCACGCCGGCGTCCCGGATGAGCATCGAGTCGGAGTGGTCGCAATGGATGTTGATCGGCCCGGACAGCGCTCGGTTGCCCATCGCCACGACGATCGGGGCGCGCTGGGACGCGGCCACGTAGACGACCTCGGTCATCAGCGCCAGGCCCTGCGACGAGGTTGCCGTCATCGTGCGGGCGCCCGCCAGGGCGGCGCCGATGGCGGCGCTCATGGCGGAATGCTCGGACTCGACGTTGATGAGCTCCGAGCTGGCGAACCCGTCGGCCACGAGCTTGGCGAACCCCTCGATCATCGGCGTCTGCGGGGTGATCGGGTAGACCGGCACGACGTCCGGGTCGATCTGGCGCATGGCCTCGGCCACCGCACCAGCGCCCGTGAGCAGGCGTGCCTGCGCGGCGGGGGCCTCGGTCGGGCGGGTGACGGCCGCCTCAGCCATGGCCGTTGCTCCCGGCTCGCACCACGCTGAGCGGCGGCGACGGCTCGTCCTCGGGGACCATACGGATGGCGTCGACCGGGCACATCTCGTCGCAGATCTGACAGCCCTTGCAGGCGTCGAGGTCGAAGCCCTGGAAGACGCCGTCCTCCACGAGCACGGCCGAGTCGGGGCAGTACACCCAGCACAGCAGGCAGTTCACGCAGGTGTCCAGGTTGGCCTGCGGCTTGAGGCCGGTGCGCCAGCTGCCGGTGCGGTTGGGCACCGCATCGGCGCTCACGACGGCGCCGCCGGCCGGGAGCTCGGTGGAACGCGGCAGCGGGCTCACGCGGTCACCTCCCGGCTCACGGCGGCGCAGCCGCCGGTGATGGCGGCCGCCAGCTCGTCGAGCGCGTCCGGCGTCAGCTTGCGGCCGAACTGCCGGCGGGCCGCGGCGAGCACGGCATCGAGTGGCGGCTCGCCGAGCGCGCCGGCGAGGGCGCCGAGCATCACGACGTTGACGTAGCGCGGCTTGGCGATCGCTCCGGCGTCGACGAGGCGCAGGTCGCCCTCCCAGTCCAGGCCATCGACGGGGTCCGACGCGTTGATGAGCAGCAGCCCATCCGCCCCGAGGCCGTCGGTCACGTCCACCTCGCCCAGCAGAGAGGGCTCGATCACGACCACCACGTCCGGGGACGTGACGCCGTAGCGGCGCCGGATACGGCGGTCGTCGACGCGGGTGTAGGCGCGCATCGGCGCGCCTCCGCGCTCGGGGCCGTACTCCGGGAAGGCCTGCACGAAGCGACCCGAGCCCAGCTCGGCCATGGCGAACAGCTGCGAGGCCGTCTTGGCCCCCTGGCCCGCGCGTCCGTGCCAGCGCACCTCGATCATCGTGCCGTCCTCAGCGCGGCATCGACGCCGCGGGCGGCGATCTTGGCCTGCCTGACGGCCTCGACGACCATCGAGCCGCCGGAGACCGCGTCGCCGGCGGCGAAGACCTTCGGGTTCCCCGTCGCGCCGGTCTCGGCGTCGACGACGATACGGCCGCGCTCGGTGCCCAGGCCCTCGACCCACGAGAGCACGTCCGACCGCGGACGTTGGCCGATCGCCTTGATCGCCGTGTCGGCCTCGATCACGAACTCGCTCCCCGGGACAGGCTCGGGGCGATGACGGCCGCTGGAGTCAGGGGCTCCGAGCCGCATCTCCACGCACTCGACGCCCTCCAGGCGCTCGGTGCCCAGGAAGCGGACCGGATTGGCCAGATAGTGGAACTGGACGTCCTCCGCAACAGCCTCGGCGACCTCGTGGGGGAAGGCGGGCATTTCCTCCTCGGTGCGGCGGTAGGCGAGCGTCACGACGTGGGCGCCGAGGCGCCGGGCCTCGCGCGCGCAGTCGATCGCCGTGTTGCCGCCGCCGACGACGACGACGCGATCGCCCACCGGCAGCGGCCGGTCGGTCTTGAGCGCCTCGATGAACGGCAGGGACTCGTACACGCCCGGCAGGTCGTCGCCGGGGTAGGCCACCTCGGAGTCATCGCCCATCCCGATTGCGAGCACGACGGCATCGGCCTCCTCGGCGATGTCCTGCAGCTCGTCGGCGGAGGCGATCGTCGTGCCCAGGCGCAGCTCCACGCCCAGCGACGCGATGTGGCGCGCCTCGTCCGGGAGGGGCTCGCTGCGCTGGCGGAAGGGCGCGATGGCGAAGCGCACGAGGCCGCCCGGCTCGTCGCGCTCGTCGTAGACGACGACCTGGTGGCCCAGCAGCGCCAGCTCGCCGGCGGCGGCCAGGCCGGCCGGCCCGGCCCCGATGACGGCGACCGTGCGCCCGCTCGCCGGCGCCGGCGCGTCGCGCAGCGCGACGTCCGCCGACAGCGCCTTGTCCGAGGCGTAGCGCTGAAGCCGGCCGATGCTCACGGGACGCCGGTTCTCGGCGGTGAGGACGCAATGCCCTTCGCAAAGGATCTCGACCGGGCAGACCCTTCCGCACGTGCCGCCGAGGAGGTTCTCCTCGAAGATCGTTCGGGCGGCGCCGCGTGTCGTCGCCGCGGGCGATGTCTCCGACGAAACTGGAGACATCGATGTCAGCCGGGCAGGCGACCGTGCACGGCGCCGGGGCGTAGGGCCCGCCGCAGCCCAAGCACCGCTCGGCCTCGATCACTGCCTCTTCCGGTCCCAGGGCCGGACGCAGGTCCTCCGGGAGGCCTTGGGCGGACGGCGCATCGAGCACTTCGGCATGCATGTCGTGTCCATCCTCCGGGGCGCAGCGACGTTCGGCATCCGGGGAAACCACGCGCGCGCGTGGGGGAATGCCCCGATGCCGCGGGCGCCCGCGAGCATCAGGGTTAAGCGCTGATGGCGACCACGGCTCCGCACCCCGAGTTGGCCGTAAGCCCCGACGAGGCGCCGCGCCTGGACGCGTTCGTGGAGCGCGCGCGGCGCGCCGCCGATGCCTTCCGCGCCCTGGACCAGGAGGCCGTTGACCGGATCGTGTGGGCGATGACGGCGGCGGGCCTCGAGCACGCCGTCGAGCTGGCCGAGCTGGCGATGGAGGAGACCCATTTCGGCGTGTTCGAGGACAAGGTGGTCAAGAACTACGTCGCCACCGAGTTCTTGTACGACTACCTCAAGGACAAGCCCTCGGTCGGCGTCATCGACGAGGACGTCGAGCGCGGGATCCGCTACGTGGCCGAGCCGATCGGGGTCGTGCTGGCGCTGCTGCCGATCACGAACCCGACCTCGACGGCGCTGTTCAAGTCGATCGTCGCCGCCAAGACGCGCAACGCGATGATCTTCCGCCCCTCGGCGCGGGCGGCGCGCTGCGCGGTCCGCGCCGTGGAGCTGCTCCAGGAGGCCGGCGAGGCAGTGGGGCTGCCGCCGGACACGCTCCAGGTCATCCCCGACCCCACGCTCGACGTGTCCCAGTACCTCTTCCACCACCCCGGGGTCGACTTCATCTGGACCACCGGCGGGCCCAAGGCGGTCGCGGCGGCCAACGCCGCCGGCAAGCCGTGCCTCAGCGTGGGGCCGGGCAACGCGCCGGTCTACCTGCATCGCAGCGCCGACATTCGCATGGCGGTGGTGGACACGCTGATCTCCAAGACCTTCGACTCCTCCGTCATCTGCCCGGCGGAACAGACCTGCGTGATCGACGACGCGATCTACGACGCAGTGCTCTCGGAGTTCGAGCGCATGGGCGCGCGGGTCCTCACCGAGGAGGAGGTCGAGGCGCTGGCCGCGCGCTCCTTCGAGCCGGACGGCCGGATGGAAATGGGCGCGCTCGGGCAGTCGTGCGCGAACCTCGGCGCGATGGCCGGCTTCGAGGTCGGGGACGAGGTCAAGGTGCTGCTCGCGCCGCTGCCCGCGGACCTCGACGCGCTGGGCGCACACCCGTTCGTCCAGGAGAAGCTGATGCCGGTGCTCGGCGTCGTGCGCTCGCCGTCCGTGGAACACGCGATCGACGCGTGCGACCTGGTGACGCAGCACGGCGGCTTGGGGCACACCGCGGCCGTGTACGCCCGCGACGAGGACGTGATCTCGCGGTTCGGCGAGGCGATCCGGACCGGGCGCATCCTGGTCAACGCGCCGACCGCAGTCGGCGCGCTGGGCGGCGTCTACAACTCGATGACTCCGACGTTCTCGCTCGGCTGCGGGACGTGGGGAGGATCGATGACCACCGACAACGTCAACTACCGCAACCTGCTCAACGTCAAGGCGGTGTCCCGCCGTCAGACCCCGTCGCAGTGGTTCCGAGTCCCCTCGGATACGTACTTCAACGCCGGCGCGCTGGGCAACCTGCGCCAGGTGAGCGCCGAGCAGGCGCTGATCGTCACCGACGGCCCGACCGAGGCGCGCGGCGTCGCCGACCAGGTGCGCGAGCATCTCGGCGGCGCCGCGGTGCACGTGTTCTCCGAGATCGAGCCCGAGCCCGACGAGTCGCAGATCCGTGCGGGCGTCGAGGTCCTGGAACGCTCGGGCGCCGATCTGATCGTCGCGCTCGGCGGTGGCTCGGTGATGGACGCGGCCAAGGCGATGCGCCTGTTCCACGAGAGCCCGGACCTGAGCATGCGCGAGCTGTCGCTTCCCTTCCTCGACGCGCGCAAGCGGGTGGCCTCCTACCCCCAGGTCGCCCACGACGTCCGCCTGGTGGCGATTCCGACCACGGCCGGAACCGGCTCGGAGGTCTCGCCGGCCGCCGTGGTGACGGTAGGGCACGCCAAGGTCACGCTGGTGGACTACTCGCTGGTGCCCGACATGGCGATCGTCGATCCCACGTTGACGCTCTCGATGCCGCCGGAGGTGACCGCGGACACCGGCGTCGATGCGCTCACCCACGCACTGGAAGCGGCCGTGTCGATCTTCGCCTCCCCGTACACGGACGCGTTCTGCATGCAGGCGGTCAACCTCATCCTGAACAATCTGCCCCGCGCGTTCGAGGACGGCTCGGACCTCGAGGCCCGCCAGGCGATGGCGAACGCAGCCACGATCGCGGGCCTGGCCTTCTCGAACGCCTTCGTGGGCGTCAACCACGCCCTGGCACACGCGGTCGGCGCTCGGTTCGGTATCGCCCACGGCCGCGCCAACGCGATCTTCCTCCCGCACGTGCTGCGCTACAACGCCTCGCTGCCGACCAAGTTCATGCCGGCGCCCGGCTACTCGCACTACGCCGCGCCCGAGAAGTACGCGCTCATCGGCCAGGTGCTGAGTCTCGGTGGGGTGACGGGCGAAGAGCACCGCGAGCACCTGTTTGCCCGCCTCGACGAGCTGCTCGAGGCCGTGGGCCAACCGCGTTCGCTGGCCGAGCTCGGCATCGCCCGCGAGGAGTTCGACGCCGCGCTGCCCGACCTGGCCCGCGCGGCCTTCGGCGACGCCAGCGTGCGGACGAACCCGCGGATCCCGCTGCTGCGCGAGCTCGTGGAGCTGCTGCGGGCGGGCTACGAGGGTCGGTGACGGCCGCCGAGCAACCGCGGCCCCGAGACCTGATCATGCCCGCCAGAGACGTCCACATCCGCCGCGCCAGGGCCGATGCCGCCCACGCCGCGGCCGGCCGCCAGATCGAACGACTCGATCAGGTCGGGCAAGCACTTGAAGCCGCGCGCCGGACACTTTCGTCGCTGCGCACCGGCGTCCACGGCGAGCAGGACGCGGTGATCGACGTCGATCGCACGATCGCCCGAGCCCAAGCGGACCTGAGCGAGCTGGCCACGGCCCTGGCCGGCCACGTGGCCGAGCTGCACCGGGAGGCGAGCGAACCACCGCCGACACGAGGGCACCGCTACTGACGGGTCACGGCGGCCGGCGCAGACGCGCGCCGGTCGAGCAGGGTATGGATCAGGTCGAAGTACTGGCCCAGGTGGCGCGGACCGAGGAACTGCTCGCGTACGCGTTCGCGTCCGGCGGCGCCCATCAGCCGGGCTGCGTCGTCGTCGTTGAGCAGGCGGAGAACGGCCCGGCCGAACTCGGCCAGGTCCCGGGCGTCGTCGAGCAGGATGCCGGTGACCCCGTCGACGACCTGCTCCTGGATGCCGCCGATGCGGCTGGCGACGACCGGCTTGCCCTTCCACATGGCCTCCGCGACGGTCAGGCCGAATCCCTCGGCCAGGCTCTTCTGCACGACGACCGTGGCGTAGCGCTGGAGCGCGTTGACGATGGCCGCGTTCTCCTCGGCGTCGACCATCGGCAGCGACGCCAGGTGCACGCGCGGGCGCACCTCGTCGTCGAGCTGCGCCCAGGCGGCCTGCGAGTCCTCCCACACGCGCCGGCCCTCCGGGTCGTCCGCGACCGACTCGACCGAAGGTCCGGCGAGCATCAGATGAGCCTGACTGTCCGGCGCGACGTGCTCGGCGAACCCGTGCATGACGCCGATCGGGTCCTTGAGCGCGTCCCAGCGCGAGACCTGCAGGATGACCCGCTCGTCGGGCTGCAGGGGCGCCTCCTCGACGAGGACCGCGTCCCGGTCGACCCGGCCGGGGGTGCCGTCCGAGCGCGTGAACAGCGGATCGCCCCCGTGGTCGGCGAGGAGGCCGGCGGCGCACAGGATCCCCGTGACCGCGGCGGGCGAGAGGTCCTCGTTCTTGGGCGAGAAGGCGTCGATCGAGGGCGGGATGATCGTGACCTTCTCCTCGTCGAGACCCTCCCAGGCGAAGGCGTGGCGCGAGAACACGTAGCCGTCAGCGTTCGACACGTAGGGCCGGAGGAACTGCCCAGGCCTCGCGGGCGCGGTCGTTGGGCAGGTCGAGGCCGACGTGCGAGCGCCAGATCGCGATGGCGCCCGTGGCCCGGATGGCGTCGACGAGGCCCGCCGTCTGGGGATCGTGGAGCAGCACCACGTCCTGGGGATCGATGAGCGGCACGATCTCCGCGGCGTTCCGGTCGATCGTGGCCTCGTAGCAGGCGCGCTCCTCGGGCCCCAGGGGCCCGCCGTCCCCCTCGAATCCGTGGAGGTGGTTGTGCAGGCGCTTGGTCACGCGGAAGAAGTCCTCGTCGCCCTCGATCACCAGCCAGCGCGAGTCGACGCCGGCACCGCGTGCGTACGCCAGCAGCGAGCGAAGCAGCTCGACCACGCCGCCGCCCTTGCCGGTCGAGCTGATGCTCCAGATCGCCCGCCCCCTCAGCTCGGCCAGCGAGCGAACGATCAGGTCCTGGAGTGCGGCGTACTCCTGCTCGTCGAGCACGGCGCTGAAGCGCGTGGGCGACAGCGCCGGCAGGGCCATGTGGCGGATGTGCGTCATCGGACGCCCGGCGGCGGTCGGCTACGCCGCGCCGCCTCGAGCGACGTCGAGCACCACGCGGCGCTCGGCCGCGGCGACGAGCCGCCGCGTGCGGTCGACGACGTCCATGTTCACCGAGATCGCGTCGATGCCCGCCCGCACGAGCAGGTCCGCGTACTCCGGATGGACCGAGGGCGCCTGGCCGCAGATCGAGGTCTGAAGGCCCAGCTCGCGGGCCGCCGGGATCAGTTGGCGCAAGTAGGAGGCGACCGCCGGATCGCGCTCGTCGAACGTCTCGGCCAACAGCTCGGAGTCGCGGTCGGCACCGAGCAGAAGCTGGGTGAGGTCGTTGGAGCCGATCGAGATGCCGGCCACGCCGAGCTCGGCGTAGCGCTCGAGGTTGAACAGCACCGACGGCACCTCGGCCATGACCCACAGCTCGAAGCCACGCCGCGCGAGCAGGCCGGACTCGGCGATCAGTTCGCGGCAGCGCGCCAGCTCGCGGGCGGTGCGCACGAAGGGCAGCATCACGTGGAAGTTCTCGTGTCCGGCGTCCCACACGCGCTTGATCGCCTCGAGCTCGAGCTGGAAGACCTCGGGGTCGCGCGTGTAGCGCAGCGCGCCCCGAAAGCCGATCATCGGGTTGGCCTCTTCGGGCTCGAAGCGCTCGCCGCCCTTCAGGCCGCGGAACTCGTTCGTGCGGAAGTCGATCGTCCGGTACGTCACGGGGCGCGGCGAGAAGCCGGCCGCAAACGCGGTCAGCGCGCCCGCCATGCGCTCGACGAACTCGTCGCCGCGGCCCTCCTCGAGCAGGGTCCGGGGGTGGGAGCCATCCAGCGCCTCGATGACCATCAGCTCGGCTCGGAGGAGCCCGACGCCGTCGACGTCGAGCGCGGCTGCGCGCTCCACCTGGGAGGGCTCGGACAGGTTGACGAGCAGCTTCGTGCCGGTGGTCGGCGCCGACGGCGCGGCGGCCGTCGCAGCTGAGGCCTTCGGAGCGGGCAGCACCGCGGCGCCCTCGCGCACGACGCCGGCGGTCGCGTCGATCGTGACGACCTCGCCCTCGCGCAGGCGCTTCGTGGCCTCGCCGGTGCCCACGACGCAGGGGATCCCCAGCTCGCGCGAGACGATCGCGGCGTGGCAGGTCATCCCGCCCGAGTCGGTGACGATTCCCGCCGCCCGGCGCATGAGCGGCACCCAGTCGGGCGCGGTCATGTGGGCGGCGAGGATGTCGCCTTCGTTCAGGGTTTCGGTCTCCGTCGGCGAGGTGAGCAGGCGAACTGCCCCGCTCGCCACGCCGGGGGCCGCGCCAAGGCCCTTGAGCAGGACCGTGCCGTCCTGGACCGCCGTCTCGGCGGATGTGCCGCCGGCGGACGTGATCGGCCGGCTCTGGAGCATCCACAGCCGGCCATCCGGGTCGAAGCACCACTCGGTGTCCTGCGGAGAGTCGTAGTGGCCCTCGATCCGGCGCCCCATCTCGGCCACTGCGTCGACCTCCTCGTCCGCGAGCACCGGGCGCCGGCCTTCCTCGGCCGGCAGCTCGCGCGTGATCGTGCCGCCGTCGGGCGTCGGCTCGATGGCGAGCTCCTTGCGGCGGACCTCGCGCGCGAGGATGTGCAGCGTTTCCTTCTCGACGATGTAGCGGTCGGGCGACACGCTGCCCGACACGACGGACTCGCCGAGGCCGAACGCGCCCTCGATGACCAGCCGGCTCTCGTCGCCGGATGAGGGGTCGATGGTGAACATGACCCCGGCGCGCGTCGACGCGACCTGCCGCTGGACGACGACGGCGATGTCCATGTCGGCCTGGCCGAAGCCGCGCTTGGCGCGGTAATAGACCGTGCGCGACCCGAAGAGCGATCGCCAGCAGCGGCGCACCGCGTCGACCACGGCGTCGGCGCCGCGGACGTTGAGGAAGGTCTCGTTCATCCCGGCGAAGGACGCCGATGCGGTGTCCTCCCCGGTCGCGGAGGAGCGCACGGCCACCGGGGCGTGTGTCCGTCGTCGCCAACGAGCTCGGCGTAGGCGTCGCGGATCGCGGTCTCCAGCCACCCCGGCATCGGCTCCTCGCTCGACGAGGCCGCGCACCCGCTCGGTGGCGCCCGCCAGCGCCTCGGTGTCCTCGACGTCCACGCCGGAGAGCTGGTCCTCGACGCGGTCGCGCAGGTCGTTGGCGTCGCAGAAGGCGGCGTAGGCCGGCGCTCCGACGACGAAGCCGGGAGGGACCGGCACGCCGGCGGCGGTCAGCTCGCCGAGGTTGGCGCCCTTTCCCCCTGCGTAGTCGACGTCCGCCTTGCCGAGCTCCTCGAATCGGCGCACGGCGTCGGTGGTGGTCTCGGGGGCGATGTTCATGGGCGTCGACACGGCTCTCCTCTCGATGGGCGAGACGACGCTCACGCTAAGAGCCCGTCGGAGCCGCGCCATCCGCCCGGACCACCCATCGCGCAGCCGTAGTTCCCGCGCCCCCACCCGCAGGGACGACGGATGGCACGGCCGGGCCGCCTGGCGCTACAGTCACTGAGTGTGTCCGAGCTCTACACAGTGCGCATCAGCTTCGACGCCCCCGAGGGGGGCCAGGCGATCGCCGAACAGCTGCTCGAGGCATTCGGCGGATGGGACACGGTCACCGTGGCCCGGCCGACCGCCGTGTCGGCGGAGGGCGGGGAGGTCACGGTGCGCTTCGACGAGGTGCCCGCCGATCCACCGCCGCACGGCGCGGAGTACGACCCGCCCCGGAAGGAGGAGCCCTCCGAGGAGCCGGGCCGGGCCGCCGTCGAGCGGGTGGCCGAGATGCCGGCCGACGTCGTCGTGCCCGCACTGCGCGCGCTCGTCACCCTGACCGCCGCCGGCGCGCGCACCGGCCTGCCGCCGCGCCAGACGATCCGCCTCGAGGTCGAGCCGGCCGCGGTGCACCGCCAGGACGAGCTTCGCCACAGCTGACGGCGGCGCACGGACGGCCGGCGTGACGCGCCATGGACATCGACTTTGCCCTGGCCTTCGTCCTGACACTGGCCTTCGCGGTCACCAACGGCCTGCATGATGCGTCGAATGCCATCGCCCTGCCGGTCGCGACGCGGGCACTTCGCCCCGGACAGGCGATCGTCCTGGCGACGGTGTTCAACCTGCTCGGCCCGGTGCTCGCGGGAGCCGCGGTCGCCGACACGATCGGCGGCATCGTCACGGTCGGGTCGCCTCAGTCGGCCATCGAGGTCATCGGCGCCGGCGTGGCCGCGGCCGTCGCGTGGAACCTGGTCACGTTCTGGCGCGGGCTGCCGTCGAGCTCCGGCCATGCGCTGGTCGGCGGTCTCGTCGGAGCCGCGCTCGTCGAGGGCGGGATACATGCTGTGGAGTGGGGCGGATTCCACGGATGGCGGCCGGTGGGCGTGCTGGGGACGCTCGTCGCGCTCGCCGTCTCGCCGCTGCTGGGCGCCCTGGCCGCCCTGCTCATCGTCCGCGGCCTGCGCCGCGCCGCCCGGCGCGCCACTAGGCGCTGGTCGCTGCCGGTGCGCGGCGGCCAGTGGACCGCGTCGGCGGCGCTGGCCTTCAGCCACGGGTCGAACGACGCGCAGAAGGCGGTGGGCGTCGCCGCGGCGCTCCTCGTGGCCGACGGCCGCCTCAGCAGCCTGTCGGGGCCGACGTGGCTGGAGCTGGCGTGCGCGGCGGCGCTCACGGCCGGCACAGCGCTCGGCGGCTGGCGGATCATCCGCACCGTGGGCCGGCGGATCTACCGGATCCGTTCGATCGATGGACTTGCCGGCGAGACGGGGGCGAGCGGAGTGATCCTCGGGGCCTCCTTTCTCGGCGCCCCGGTGTCCACGACCCAGGTCGTCGCTTCCTCGGTCGTCGGGCTCGGAGTCGGCCGCCGACGCTGGCACCACATACGCTGGGCGATCGTGCGCCAGATGGGCCTGGCCTGGCTCGTGACGCTGCCGGCCACCGCGGCGCTTGCGGCGATCCTCTTCGAGCTGTGGAGCGGCTTGTCGTGAAGAAGCGCAGGCACTGGTTCCTCCCGAACGACCCCGATGTCCTCGGCCTGCTGGGGCGCCAGATCGAGATCACCCTCGAGGGTCTGGACGCCTTCGGGGAGTGGGCCGCGGGCGACGCGGCGGCCGGCGAGCGGGTGCGGGACGCCGAGCACCGGGCCGACCTCGCCAAGTGGGAGCTCCTGCGCGCGGTGCGCGAGGCCTTCGTGATGCCGATCGACCCCGAGGACGCGTTCGCGCTCTCGCGCGGCATCGACACGATCCTCAACCACGCGCGCGACGTAGTGACGGAGTCCCGGGTCATGGCATCCCCGCCGGACGACGGGATCGCGAGGATGGCCAGCCTGCTCGCGGAGGCCGTGCGGCAGATCGACACGGCGGTCGCGGGTCTGTCCTCCCAGACCGACCAGGCTGCCGAGGCGGCCGGCGCGGCGATCAGGACCGAGCGCCGGCTCGAGCAGGCCTACTACGAGGGGATGGCCGCGCTGCTGGAGGTGACGGACATGCGCGAGCGCATCTCCCGCCGAGAGCTCTACCGCCGCTGCGCGCAGATCGGCGAGACCCTGGTGGACGTCGCCGAGCGCGTCATCTACGCCGTGGTCAAGGAGAGCTGAGCCCTCCCGCGCCCGCCTAGGGAAAGACCTGCTCGCCCGAGGCGGCGTCCACGAGCGAGATCGCGACGGAGGGACAGGCCTCGGCGGCGGCCATCAGGTCGTCGTCGCTCGCCGTGCCGACCACGACCGCGACCTCCTCGATGCGAAAGGCGTCGGGAGCCACCACGGCGCAGTCGCCGTGGGCGGCGCACGCAGCGGCGTCGATGAGGGGCAGATGGCTCATGCGGCCTCCTGGGTGGGTCGGGGGAGGGGGGAGAGAGATCGGCGCAGCGCGGCGAACGCACGCGGCCGGCCCACGGCGACACCGGCGACGGGGCGCCCCGCGCGGGTGAGCACCGCGCAGAAGCCGCGGCGGTCCGGGCTACTGTCGAGCACAGCGACGTCATCGGCGTCGGCTGGGCGGCCGGCGACCTGGATGCGCGTGCCGAACTGATCCGACCAGAAGCTGGGCAGCGAGACGGCCGGAGGGCTCAGGCCGAGCATGTCGTGCGCCACGGCGCTGCCGCCGCGGGCCGCCGCCTCCCAGTGCCCGGCGTGTTCCAGGCGCCCCGTCGCCGGATCGCGCACGAGGGCGACGTCGCCGGCCGCCCAGACGCCCGGGAAAGCCGTGCGCCCGGCAGGATCGGTGGCCACGCCCCCGACGTCGAGGCCGCTTCCGGCGAGCCATGCGGCGTCCGGGGAGACGCCGATCCCGACGACCACGGCGTCGCAGCCGACCCGCTGGCCGTCCGCGAGCTCGAGCTCCTCGGCCCGGCCACGCGCTCCATGGACGGCGACCACCGACGCGGAGCACAAGAGCTCGACGCCCTCGTCCCGATGCAGCGCCGCCAGCCATGCCCCGAGCGCCGAACCCAAGACCCGCTCGAGGGGAACGGCGAGAGCCTCGATCACGGTCACCTCGGCGCCGAGTCGCCGCGCCGCCGCCGCGACCTCGAGCCCGATCAGCCCGGCGCCCACGACCGCGATCCTGGCGCCGCGGACGAGGGCTCCGCGAAGCGCGACCGCGTCGGTGGCATCGCGCAGCGTGTGGACGTTCTCCAGGCCTTCGAGGGAGCGCAGCCGGCGCGGGCGGGCACCCGTGGCCACGAGCAGGCGGGCGTAGCGCAGTCGCCTCCCGCCGCCCACCGTGAGCACCCGGGCGCGCGCGTCCAGGCGCACGGCCCGCAGGCCGAGGAGCAGCTCGACGTCGTGCTCGGCGTGCCAGTCGGCGGGACGTAGCGCGAGCTCGCCGGTCTCACGCTCCCCGAACAGCACCTGCTTGGAGAGGGGCGGACGGTCATAGGGCGCCACCGGCTCGGCGCACACCATCTGCAGGGGTCCCTCGTAGCCGCGGGCGCGCAGGGCCTCGCAGCAGCGCTGGGCCGCCAGTCCCCCGCCGGCGATGACGATCCCGTCGCTCATCCGGCCTCCTGCGGCCGCGCCCGGGCGACCGGTGGCCGGGTCGGCTGGGGCCGGGGCCGCGGCTGCGCCCGGCGCGCGCCGGGCATGATCCGGATGAGGAAGAGCAGCCCGATGGGAACGGCCGAGGCGATCATCATCCAGCGCAGCCACGGGCTCCCGGCGTCCGTGCCGGCGCCGAGCGTGTGCGCCAGGGCGAGCCCGTAGACGACCACCGTGAGGCGGTGCGCGCGTCGCCACAGCCGCGCTCCGATGTGCCGGCGCAGGTAGAAGGACAGCCCGAGCGCGGCCGCCAGGTAGCCGCCGACGATGCCGAGCCCTGTCCACACCGGCCGATACCCCATGGCAAACGGGGCGGCGATACCGCGCAGGCCCGGGTGCAGCCACGCGTCGCCCAGCAGCGTGAGCCCGTGGACGGCCACCGCGACGAGCGCGGCGAGGGCGGCGTGCTCGTGGAGAGCCATCATCGATCGCTTGCCGCCCGGGCGGCGGCTCACCCGACCAGCCATCGTGAGCCCCAGCCCGACGGACAGGCTCACGAGGGCGAAGGCCACGACCCCCGAGGCCCGCGAGGCCAGCCACCACAGGTGGCTGGTCACGGCAGGGTCCCTCATACCGCCCCCGGGATGCGCACGACCATGCGCTCGCGGAGCAGCGGTCCGGCGAGCTCGACCTCGCCGTCATCGCGGACGAGCAGGCCGCCGTGCTCGCGCAGGACGCGCCGGGCGGCGCGGGGGCCGGACAGCAGGGCGACCTTGGAAAGCGTCTCCGCCTCCAGAGCGGTGGGGGCGAGCGCCGTGACGCCGATCAGTCCGGTCCAAGCGGGCTGACCCGTCGAGGGATCGAGGAGATGGTGGGCGAAGGTCCCGTCGTCGCGGCGCCAGAGGCGCACGTCGATGCCCGAGGTCGCCACGGCGCCGCCGCGCAGCGTGAGCACACGGCAGACCTCGCCGGAGAGCGGGTGGACGACCTCGACCTCGAGCGGCCAGGTGCGAGCGTGGCGGCCCGTGACGCGTACGTCGCCGCCGCAGTCGACCACGGCGCGGTCGAGCCAACGCAGGTTGCGGGCGACTACGTCGGCCGTGAGCCCTTTGCCTGTACCGCCGGTGTCCAGGCGCAGGCCCGGCGGGCGGCGCACGACCCTGGCCGCGTCGTCGACCGCGACCCGGCGCCACGGCTGGGCGGGATCCGGGCCGGCCGCCCGGCGGGGCGGCGCCGCGGCCAGCGCAGCGGAGAGCGGCGCCGGCGTGGCCCCGGCCAGGGATTGGCGGTACCCGGCGGCCTCGAGCGCGTCGACCACGACGGGCGTGACGAGGCCGTCTGTCCGCTGCGCCGCCCACAGGCCCCCGCGCAAAGCGGCCCGCAGGAGTGTGCTCGTCGGCACGGTCGCCGACGGGTCGGCGTTCAGCGCGCAGAGTTCGCTCGTCGGACGGAAGCGCGAGAGGCGCGCGTCGAAGTCCTCGACGAGGCGCCGGGCCTCCGGCAGCGCGTCGGCGGCGCCGCGGCCGGCGACGAGGATCCGCACGTCGCACCCCATGGCCGCGAAGCCGATGTCGTGCTCGACGGTGCTCACGAGGACCCCGTGGAGACGGGGGGCGACGCGGGCGGCGGAGCCGTCGGCGCCGGGGCGGTCCCCGACGACCCACCCGCCTCGGCATTCCCGTCGTCGTCTCCGGATCGCCCGTCGTCTGAGATGGCGCGCGTGATCACGACCCGGTTCTCCACTCGCCGGACGAGGACGCGCTTGGCCGGCGCGACGCCGGCGCCCAGTGCGGGATCGCGGCCGGCGCGCAGCTGCAGGACCAGGAAGGCCAGCAGGACGAGGAAGAGCGCAAGCGACCCCGCGATCACCGGCCACGGGCTGGGACGGGCGGGAGCAACTCGAGTGGTCTGGCCGTCAGTCATCACCATGCTCTCGCTCGTGCTCGTGCTCGTGCTCGCCGCCGGCGCGACGGGTCGTGCCGCCCCCGCTGGAGTGGGTGCGCACAGGAGCGCGGCGCCGGGGGGCGGGTCGCGTCGCGGTGCGCCGCCGGCCGGAGCCACCGCTGCTGCCGGAATGCGACCCTCCGCCGCTGGAGCGGGTGCGGACCACGGGGCGACGGCTGCCGCTGCCGCTGGAGCCGCTCCCCGAGGAGATACCGCTCGACGATCCGCTGCTCGAGCCCCCACCGCTCGATCTCGTCCGGACGCCGGAGCCGGGGCCGGCCGCCGACGCGAGGGTGGTCGCGCCGCCCCTGGCCTGCACCGCCGGCGCGGTCGGGATGACGGGGGCGGCGGGCCTTGACGTGACGCGTGACGTGGATGACGCGCCGTTGGATCTGGGTCCGGACCTCGACCGGAGCGGCCGTCGAGGCGGGCGGATCCTGGCCGGAGGAGGCGGCGTAGCCGCCGAGGGCGCCGAGGCCGAGAAGGGCGACCGACGCGGCGATGGTGGAAGGCGTGAATCTTGGCATGGCCCCATCGTGCGGGGGCGGGTGCCAAGCGCCTGAAAGCGCCGGGTAAAGGCTTCGGAAAGCCTCGCGGGAGGGCGAGCATGCGCCGGTAGAGTGGCCTCGTGGCCGTCTCGGCTTCCCGCACCCGCATCCTCTTCGTCGAGGACGAGGCGACGATCTCGGACCCGTTCTCCGCCGCCCTCGCGCGCGAGGGGTTCGAGCCGGTCGTCGCGCGGACGGCGACAGAGGCACTGGCGCTGGCCGATCGGATCGAGCCCGACCTGGTGCTCCTCGACCTCACCCTTCCCGATGGCGACGGCCGCGACGTGTGCCGCGAGCTGCGCCGCCGCTCCGACGTGCCGATCCTCATGCTCACCGCGCGAGGGACCGAGATGGACCGGATCGTCGGCCTCGAGCTGGGCGCGGACGACTACGTGGTCAAGCCGTTCTCCGGGCGCGAGGTCATCTCGCGCATCAGGGCTG
This sequence comes from uncultured Actinomycetes bacterium, assembly GCA_963842605.1. Classification (GTDB taxonomy): domain Bacteria; phylum Actinomycetota; class Thermoleophilia; order Solirubrobacterales; family Solirubrobacteraceae; genus AC-38. The sequence goes on along the minus strand of CAWJGV010000010.1, from coordinate 12,161 downwards.
TACTGCGGCGGTCGGGGAGGCCCGAGGACGTTGCCGCGCCGGTGATCGAAGTCAACGGCCTGGTCGTCGACACCGCCGCGCGGCGCGCCGTTCTCGACGACCGCGAGCTCGAGCTCTCCCGCAAGGAGTTCGATCTCCTGGCCGAGCTGGCTCGCCACGCCGGGGTCGTGGTCACGCGCGAAGAGCTGATGTCGCGGGTCTGGGACGAAAACTGGTTCGGGTCGACGAAGACGCTCGATGTCCACATCGGCTGGCTGCGGCGCAAGCTCGGCGACGATCGCGCCGACCCACCCTGGATCGAAACGATCCGCGGCGTGGGATTCCGCTTCGCCGCGCCGGAGGCCAGGGCGCCGTAAGCCTTCGCAGCCGCCTCGTCCTCGCGCTGGCGTACGTCGTGCTGCTGGCGCTCGTGGCCCTCGAGATACCCCTGGCGCTCTCGCTGCGCGACCGGGTCGACTCGGAGGTCCGCGCACAGTCGCGCAGCCAGGCCGACGTCGTCGCGGCGACCGCCTCGGAGCTGCTGACCGCGAGCCGCCGCGGCGACCTCGAGCGGCTGGTAACCACGGCCGCGCGCTCGGTGCGCGGACGGGTGATCGTCGTCGACCACTCGGGAACCGTGGTGGCCGACAGCGCCGGATCGGCGCAGTTCGGCCGCAACTACCGTGCTCGTCCCGAGATCGGAGACGCGTTGCGCGGCAAGGCCACCCAGGATGTGCGGCACAGCGACACGCTGAACATCGATCTCCTCGCCACCGCCGTGCCCGTCGTGCGCCGCGGCCGGCCAGCGGGGGCCGTGCGGATCACGCAGAGCGTCGACGCCGTAAGCCGTGCGGTGCGCCGCGCCATCGCGGGCCTGGTCATCGTGGGGGCCGTGGTGCTGGCCCTGGGGTTGGCGGCGGGAGTGCTCATCGCCGCGCAGGTGGCCCGCCCGATCCGCCGGCTCGACGAGGCTGCCAGCCGGGTGGCCGACGGGAACCTCGCGGCGCGTGCCCCGGTCGAGGGCAGTACGGAGCAGCGCTCGCTCGCGAGGACCTTCAACCTGATGACCGATCGGGTGGAACGCCTGCTGCGCAGCCAGCGCGACTTCGTGGCCGACGCGTCGCATCAACTACGCACGCCGCTCACCGCGCTGCGCCTTCGCCTCGAGGAGGCCCAGGACCGGACGACCGATCCTGAGATCGCCGACCAGCTCGACGCGGCGACGCGTGAGGTGGACCGTCTGGCCGGGATGGTCGAAGAGCTGCTCGTCCTCTCGCGCGCGGGCGAGCGCGAGCTGCCGGGGGCGGACGTCGACCTGGACGAGGCGGTGCGACGGACGGTCGAGCGTTGGACGGCTGCCGCGGCCGATGCCGGCATCGAGTTGACACCGCGCACGCAGGCCGCAGGACACGCCTGGTGCGCGAGTTCGGACCTGGACCGCGTCCTCGACGTGCTGGTTGAGAATGCACTGCGCTACGCCGCGCGTGGCACCGCGGTCGAGCTCGTCGCCACCGGGTCCCGGGTGGAGGTGCTCGACCAGGGCCCGGGCCTCGCCGGAGGCGAGGAGGAGCAGGTGTTCGAGCGCTTCCACCGCGGCAGCGCCGGCCGGCTGGTACCGGGGGGAACCGGCCTCGGGTTGCCGATTGCGCGTGAGCTGGCCGGGGAGTGGGGCGGCACGGTGACACTGGCCAACCGTCCCAACGGCGGCGTCCAAGCGGTCGTCGAGCTGCCCTCTCGAACCGTCTGACGCCCGTGGGGGGCCGGCCCAAAAAGGGCTTTGCCAACGCTTTGCCGGCAGCCCGCTAGGTTTGTTTCATGGGCGCGAGAACCACCCTGCGCTGGATCGCGCTGGCCTTGGCGGGGCTCGTCATCGCCGCGGGAGCGTCACTGGCGGCGAGCCGGCTGGCCGGTCAGCACATCGGGCTGGCCTCGGAGCCGATCACAGCGGGCAACGAGCTCGCGCCGCCCGAGGACCATGCCGCATCGCGGCACCGGCGCGCCGAAAGTCAAACCCGCACGACGCTCCAGCGCACCACGCCCGCCGCGCCTGCAACGCCGATGGGCCGCGGGGGCGGCGACGACAGCGGCGGGATAGAGCGCGAAAGTGCGACGACTGATCGCATTTCGCTGAGCCGCGTCATGCGCCGCGTCGGGCGGGGCCGACCGGGGCGCCGCTCTGGAGGTAGCCGGCGCGCCGGAGCTCGGCCACGACGGCACGCTCGTGGAGCTCTAACTGCTTGAGCTCGTCCTCGAGCTCACGCTCGAGCGCCCACGCCGCGCGGTCGGCCCGTCGCATCGCGAGGATCTGGCGCTCGCCGGCATCCCGCAGTTGCGCGGCCTCGCTGGGCCAGGCGGGCACGGCCTGCGAATTCTCGGTGCCGGCGTCGAGCCCGGCGATGAGGATGTCCAACGGCAGGCCGTGCGGGTGCCACGCGAAGTCGAGATGGAGGGTCGGGTCGCGCCGTGCGATATAGGGCGCGAGACGCGGTCCGGTCACACGGCCCGGCGGCCACCATAGACAGTGAGTCAGCGGCTCGCCCTCGCGAACCCAGACGGACTGACTCAACGCGCGCTCGGGCGGCGAGAGGATGCCGCGCAGCCGCGGCTCCCACGCCTCGTCTCCGACGACGGCTCCCGCGTCGGCCGCGATGGCGCGGGCGGCTGCTTCGGCTTGGCCCACCGCGAGGAGGCCGTGTTTGACCGACAGCGTCGTCACGTCGCCGGCCGCCCACACCCGCCTGGTCCCGCGGACGCGTCCGTCGCGGCCGACCGGAAGCATGCCGTGCTCGTCGTGGGGCACGCCCCCGACGACCCACCCGGTCGCCACCGGCACCGACACGACGCGGTCGAAGGCCAAGTGTTCGCCCGATCCCAGCTCGAGCGTGATTGGTCCAGGTCCGTCCGCGGACTCGCGGTCGCGGACCTCGACGCCCGCGAGCAGCCTGATGGCCGCGGCCTCGAGCGCGGCGCCGACCGCCTCTCCGGCCTCCCGGCCAAGGGCCGCCAGCGGCGCCGGCTCGGCGGTCAGCAGGTCAATTCGGGGCCTCCGGCCGGCGTCGCGCGACGCGGCCGAGGCGATCAGTGCCAGCTCGTAAGCGTCGACCGGCCAGCCGGCGCGGGCCGGCACGACGAACGCGAGACGCTCGACGGCTCCGTGCTCGAGATCCCGCAACAGGTTCGCCCACTCGCGCGTGGAGCTTTCGTCGCGCATCCAGGCGAGGCCGTGCTTGAGCCCATGGCTCCACCGGGCGCCGACCGCGAGCAGCAGCGCGTCGAAGGCGATCAGGTCGCCGTCCCGTGTGAGGAGGCGCTGGCCGGCATCGTCCACTCGGGCCACCGCGTCGTGGACGAGGTGCGCCCCCACGTCCCCGGCGATGGAGTCCAGGCGAAGCGAGTGCTCGGGGTGAAGGACGAACGGCTGGGCGGTCGATGCCGGGCGGTACGAGAAGGCCTCCTCCGGGGCGATCAGGGTGAGCTCGAGGTGTTCAAGCCCGGCCTGCGCGAGGCACAGCAGCGCCTCGAGCGCGGCAACGCCGCCGCCGGCAATGACCACGCGAAAGGGCTGATTTGACATCGAGTACGTACGCTACGGAGGAGTTTGGGCGAGGGGCATCGGTAGAACTCTGCGACCGCTCAACGGGGTGCGTGGCGAGGAACGATCTGGACGTCCCCCTTGGCCGCCCTGCGGAGGACCTCCCGGACGTGATCGCTGATGCCGGTAGCCGTCAGATTCGCCTCGGCCTCGATTGTCCCACTCTCTCGGGCGATGACACGAACGGGGCCAACCTCCTGGAGGACCTCGAACATGTCGCGGTTCTCGGCGAGCATCACGGCGGTGAACCTGTGGATGCCCTCCTCCCGGGCCCGGCGCGCCAGCAGCCCGGTCAGCGCCGTGCCGAGGCCGCGTCCATGCCAGTCGTCCGCGACAGTGACCGCCGCCTCGGCGCTGGCGGGATCGGTCCGCGAGCGGACGTACCGGGCCACTCCGATCCAGGTTCCATCGGAGGCCAAGGCAACCAGGGCCTCGTGGTCATGATGGTCGATCTCGGTCAGATAGCGCAGCGTGTCGCTGCTGAGCCGGTTGGTAGCGGAAAGAAAGCGCCGATAGCGGGATTCCGGCGACAGCCGCTCGAAGCCGGCCACGAGCAGGCGCTTGTCATCCGGGCGCAGCGGCCGTATCTCCGCCTGCGAACCGTCGCGCAGGCTGATGCGCATGCTCTCCACCGCGCAAACGCTATCCACGTGACGTCAAGCGCCACGCAGGGGAAGATGAGCACATGACGGTCGCGAGTGCAGTTCCCGGGCCCCTCGACGAGGACGAGCTGGAGCGGATCGATGCCTACTGGCGGGCGGCGAACTACCTGTCCGTGGGACAGATCTACCTGCTCGCCAATCCGCTGCTGCGCGAGCCGCTACGCGTCGAACACGTAAAGCCCCGCTTGCTCGGCCACTGGGGTACCACCCCGGGCCTGAACTTCATCTACGTCCACATGAATCGCGCCATCAAGGCCCGCGAGCTGAGCGCGATCTACGTCACGGGTCCGGGCCACGGCGGCCCGGGGCTGGTGGCCAATACCTACCTCGAGGGCACCTACACCGAGGTCTATCCGCAGATCGGACCCGACGAGGAGGGCCTGCGGCGGCTGTTTCGCCAGTTCTCCTTCCCGGGTGGCATCCCGAGCCACGTGGCGCCGGAGACGCCGGGCTCGATCCACGAGGGCGGTGAGCTGGGCTACGCGCTCGTGCATGCCTACGGCGCGGTCTTCGACAACCCGGACCTGCTGGCGTGCTGCGTCGTCGGTGACGGCGAGGCCGAGACCGGGCCGCTCGCCGGCAGCTGGCACTCCAACAAGTTCCTGAACCCGGCGCACGACGGCGCGGTGCTTCCGATCCTCCACCTCAACGGCTACAAGATCGCCAACCCAACCGTCCTGGCTCGCATCCCGCGCGAGGAGCTCGCCGCTCTGCTCGAGGGGTACGGCTACGCCCCCCGCTTCGTCGAAGGCTCCGAGCCGGCAGCCATGCACCAGCTCATGGCCGCCACCCTCGACGACGTGTGTGACGAGATCGCCGCCATCCAGCGTCGCGCCCGAGAGGAGGGAGACGTTTCCCGCCCGCGCTGGCCGGTCATCGTGCTCGTCACCCCAAAGGGATGGACAGGCCCCAAGGAGGTCGACGGCCACCCGGCCGAGGGGTCCTTTCGCTCCCACCAGGTGCCGCTGGCCGACATCGCGAAGAAGCCCGAGCACCTCGCGCAGCTCGAGGCCTGGCTGCGCTCCTACCGGCCCGAGGAGCTGTTCGACGAGGGAGGCGCCCTGCGGTCCGACCTGGCCGCGCTGGCACCGCAGGGCGAGCGGCGGATGAGCGCCAACCCGCACGCCAACGGCGGCGGCCTCACCCGGGCCCTCGAGCTGCCCGACTTTCGCGACTACGCCGTTGACGTGCCGGCCCCGGGGCGCGCGTTCAGCGAGGCCACGCGCGTGCTTGGCGCCTACCTGCGCGACGTGATCGCCCGCAACCCCGACCGCTTCCGGCTCATGGGCCCGGACGAGACGCGCTCCAATCGCCTCGACGCGTGCTTCGAGGTGACCGACCGCGCATGGCTGGCAGAGACCCTCCCGACCGATGACCATCTCGCTCCCGACGGACGCGTCATGGAGGTCCTCTCCGAGCACCTCTGTCAGGGCTGGCTGGAGGGCTACCTGCTGACCGGCCGCCACGGCCTCTTCAACTGCTACGAGGCGTTCATCCACATCATCGACTCGATGTTCAACCAGCACGCCAAGTGGTTGAAGGTCACCCGGGACATCCCTTGGCGGCGCCCCATCCCCTCCCTGAACTACTTGCTCTCCTCGCATGTCTGGCGCCAGGACCACAACGGTTTCTCGCACCAGGATCCGGGCTTCATCGACCACGTGGTGAACAAGAAGGCCGAGGTCGTCCGCGTCTACCTGCCGCCCGACGCCAACTGCCTGCTCTCCGTCGCCGACCACTGCCTGCGCAGCCGCCATTACGTCAACGTGATCGTGGCCGGCAAGCAGCCCGCTCTCGACTACCTCACGATGGACGAGGCCCTCGTCCACTGTGCGCGGGGGATCGGGATCTGGGAGTGGGCCTCGAGCGACGACGAAGCGGAGCCGGACGTCGTGCTGGCCTGCGCCGGGGACGTGCCCACGCTGGAAACGGTGGCGGCGGCGGCCATCCTGCGCGCGGAGCTGCCCGACTTGCGCGTACGGGTCGTCAACGTGGTCGACCTCATGCGCCTGCAGCCCGACAGCGAGCACCCGCACGGCCTTCCCGATGTTGAGTTCGACGCGCTGTTCACGCGCTCGCAGCCGGTGATCTTCGCCTACCACGGCTATCCGTGGCTCATCCATCGCCTGACCTACCGGCGCCACAACCACGACGGCTTGCACGTCCGCGGCTACAAGGAGGAGGGCACGACGACGACGCCCTTCGACATTGTCATGCTCAACGACCTCGACCGCTTCCACCTGGTCATGGACGTCATCGACCGCGTGCCCGAGCTGGGGGAGCGCGCCGTCCACCTGCGCCAGCACATGGCCGACGAACGCATGCGCCACCGCGCCTACACCCGCGAGGCCGGCGACGACAGGCCCGACGTGCGCGACTGGGTCTGGCCCGCCGAGCCTCCGCCGCCCGAGGCAGGCACCGACGCGCTCCGCGGGTCGCGCGCCTAGGTGCGCGTCCTCGTCGTCAACGCCGGCTCGAGCTCGCTCAAACTTCGGCTGCTCGGACCGGATGATGCCGTGATCGGGCAGCGCGACCTCGGCGCGAGCCCGCCCGAGCCCGAGCTGGTGAGCGTCGTCCGGGAGCTGGGCGTGGCCGACGCCGTCGGGCATCGGATCGTCCACGGGGGGCGCCGCTATCTCGGCCCGGTCCTCATCGACGCCTCGGTCGAGGCGGGGCTGCAGGACCTGGTGGAGCTGGCGCCGCTGCACCAGCCCAAGTCACTGGCCGCGCTGAGCGCCGTCTCGCGCGCCTTGCCCGACACGCCTGCGGTCGCGTGCTTCGACACCGCCTTCCACGCGGACATGCCGGCGGCCGCGGCCACCTACGCACTGCCGGCGTCCTGGCGCGAGCGGTGGGGGCTGCGCCGCTACGGCTTCCACGGCCTCTCGCACGGCTACGCCGCCCGCCACGCCGCGGCGATGATCGCTCGCCCGGTGGCCGAGGTGCGGGTCGTGACCTGCCATCTCGGCGCCGGGGCATCGCTGGCCGCCGTGCAGGGCGGGCACTCGGTAGACACGTCGATGGGGTTCACGCCGCTCGAGGGCCTGGTGATGGCGACCCGGTCGGGCAGCGTGGACCCCGGCCTGCTCCTGTGGCTGCTGGAGCGCGTGGACATGGACGAGGGGGAGATGGCGCATGCCCTCGAGCACGAGTCGGGCCTGATGGGCCTGGCGGGTGACGGGGACATGCGTGCCGTTCTCGCCGCGGCGCAGGGGGGCGAAGACCGCGCCCGGCTGGCGCTGGACGTCTACCTGCACCGCCTGCGCGCCGGCATCGCCGCCATGACGACCGCGTTGGGAGGGCTCGACGTCCTCGTCTTCACCGGCGGAGTCGGCGAACGGGCGCCGGCCATACGCGCCGCCGCGGCCGCGGGCCTCGGCTTCCTCGGCGTCGAGGTCGATTCGCAGGCCAACCGATCCGCAGACGGCGACGCGGAGATCTCCGCTGCGGGCGCACCGGTCCGCACGCTCGTCATCACCTCGCGCGAGGACCTGGAAATAGCCCACCAGACCCGCGACGCCCTGTCGGGTCCGTAGCCCCTACAGCGACCGGCGCGATAGGCGTAGGTTTGTCTCACATGACGACCCGCGCCAACACCCTCAGCCTCCTCGAACGCCGCTACGGACGCGCGGGCGCCGAGGCGCTGGGCCGGTTGCACGCAGCCGCGGCGGACCACGGGACGGTCGACCCCGCCGACGTGGCCGCGATCGCGGACGAACTCGGGCTTCCCCGGGCCCATCTGGCCGGCGCCGCGTCGTTCTTCGCGGACTTTCACGTCCCCCGGGCGGCTCGCCACGTGCGCGTCTGCGCGGGCACCGCATGCTTCGCCACGACGGGCGGCGCGCACGTGGCCGAGCTGGAGCGGACGCTGGGCGCCCAGTGCGGCGCCGCCGCGAGCGACGGCTCCGTCTCGCTGGAGCCGGTCTACTGCCTCGGCTGCTGCTACGCCGCCCCGGCCGCCCTCGACGGCGACGACCTGGGGGCCGGTCCCGACCTGGCGCAGCAGCTGGCGAAAGAGGCCCCGTCGCGCGCGCCCGAGATCCCCTTCCACTCGGCCATTCCGCAGCCGATCGTGCTGGCCGGCCTGACCGGCGCCGGCCCCCCGGCATGGAGCGTGTGGCCCGAGGTCGTAACGCGCGACCGTGCCGCCCTGCGCGAGGAGGTCGTGCGCTCGGGCCTGCGGGGACGTGGAGGCGCGGAGTTTCCGGCGGCCCGCAAGTGGGAAGCCGCCGCCGCCGCGCCCACGGACGGCCCGCGCTACGTCGTCGTCAACGGCGACGAGGGGGACCCGGGGTCGTTCGCCGACCGCCTGCTGATGGAGCACGACCCCGACCGGGTGCTGGCAGGGCTGGCCATCGCCGCCCACGCCGTCGGCGCCACCCGGGGATTCGTCTACGTGCGCTCCGAGTACCCGGGGGCTTTCGCCGCTCTGCGCGGCGCGGTGCAAGCGGCGCGCGCAGCGGGACATCTAGGGAAAGGGGTCCACGGCTCGGACGTGGACTTCGACGTTCAGGTGGTCGAGGGCGCTGGCTCGTACGTCGCGGGCGAGGAGACCGCGCTGCTGCACTCGCTCGAAGGGCGCCGGGGCGGGGTGGCCGCGCGGCCCCCCTATCCCACCGAGCTGGGGCTCTACGCCCGACCCACCGTGGTCAACAACGTCGAGACGGTGTCCGCCCTGCCGTGGATCGTTCACCACGGCGGCGACGCCTACGCGCGCCACGGGATCGAGGGCGATCGCGGCACCAAGCTCGTGTGCTTGAACGAGCGCTTCGCCCGCCCCGGCGTCTACGAGGTCGAGCTCGGTGTCCCGGTGCGCTGGATCTGCGACGAGCTGGGAGGCGGCCTTCGCGACGGCGCGCGGCTGCGCTCCCTCCAGGTCGGCGGGCCGCTGGGAGGCTTCCTCGGCCCGGAGGACCTCGACGTGCCCCTGTCTTTCGCCGCGCTCGAGCGGGCCGGCGCCGCGTTGGGCCATGGGGGACTCGTGGCCTTCGACGACCGCGTGTCGGGCCAGGAGGTGCTGCGCCACACCTGGCGCTTTGCCGCCAGCGAGAGCTGCGGCACCTGCGTGCCCTGCCGGGTCGGCACACACCACGGCCTGGAGCTCGCCGAGCGGATCGATTCGGGCCCGCTGGACGCGGGTGAGACGAAGAGGCAGGAGGCATTGCTCGGCGCGCTGGACGCGAGCCTGTGCGGATTCGGGCAGGCGGTGCCCGCCGTGGTTCGAAGCATCATGCGCGTCTACGCCGACGAGCTGGCCCCGGGGGGTGGGCGGTGAGGCTGCGCGTGGACGGCCGCCCTGTCGATGTCGAGGAGGGGGCGACGGTGCTCGAAGCGGCCGCGGCGGCCGGCGTCGACGTGCCGACCCTGTGCTTCGACGAGCGGCTGGCCCCCGTGGGCGCGTGTCGCGTCTGTCTCGTCGGAGTCGAGGGACGCCGCGCGCCGGTCGCCGCATGCACCACGCCTGTCGGCGAGGACATGGTCGTGCGCACCGACGATCCCGCCGCCGTCGCCCAGGCGAAGAGCGTGCTCGAGCTGCTGGTCTCCGAACTGCCGGAGCGGGCGCTGGACGTTCCGGCACAGCGCAGCGAGCTCGTCCGCGTATGCGGTCGCCTCGGCGTCGATGCGCGCCGGTTCGGCGAGGCCGTGCGCGACGGCGGCCGCGATGACTCGCACCCCTACGTCAAGCTCGATCGCGACCTGTGCATCGCCTGCTCGCGCTGCGTGCGCATGTGCGACGAGGTCCAGGGCACCTTCGCGCTGAGCCTCGTCGGCCGCGGGTTCGGCACCGTGGTGGCGCCGGTCTCGGGCGCCGACTGGGCCGGCTCGGCCTGCGTGAGCTGCGGCGCCTGCGTCGACTCGTGCCCGACCGGGGCGCTGTCGGAGCCGGGTCTGCTCGACCTGCTGGCGGTCGAAGAGACGACCACGACGACGTGTGGCTACTGCGGGGTGGGCTGCTCGCTGGACGCGCACACGCGCGACGGCGCCGTGGTGTCGATCTCGCCGACGCGAGGGGCGCCCGTCAATCGCGGCCACGCCTGCGTGAAGGGCCGCTTCGCGCACGGGTTCCTGCGCGCCCCCGACCGGTTGCGCAGCCCGCTCGTGCGCCGCAACGGCGAGCTCGAGGAGGTCGGCTGGGACGAGGCGCTCGGGTACGTCGCCGAGCGCCTGGGAGGGATCGTCGAGCGCCACGGGCCGCGCGCGGTCGGCGCCATCTCCTCGGCACGCGCCACCAACGAGGAGAACTACCTGGTCCAGAAGCTGATGCGGGTGGTGGGCAACAACAATGTGGACAACTGCTCGCGCCTGTGCCACGCGCCCTCTGCGGCCGGCCTCAGCGCCTCGCTCGGTCTGGCGGGCGGGACGAACCCCTTCGACGACTTCGACCGCGCTGATTGCTTCCTGCTCGCCGGATCGAACGCGACCGAGGGCCATCCCGTGGTCGGCGCGCGCATCAAGCAGCGCGTGATCGCCGGGGCCAAGCTCGTCGTCGTCGATCCGCGGCGCATCGAGCTGGCCGACTACGCCGACGTGCACCTTCAGGGCCGGCCCGGGTCCAACGTGGCGGTGTTCAACGGCCTCGCCCACCTGCTGATCGAGGACGGCCACGCCGACGACGCCTTCCTGGCGCAGCGCGCCGACGGACTGGAGGAGCTGCGCGCGCTGCTCGGTGACTACACGCCAGAGGCCGTGGAGCGGATAGCCGGGGTCTCGGCCTCCGACCTGCGACGGGCGGCCGAGCTCTACGGTGCCTCGGAGCACGGCGCGATCGTCTACGGCCTGGGCATCACCGAGCACGCGCACGGCACCGACGGCGTGCGCACGCTGGCCAACCTGGCGATACTCACCGGCCGCGTCGGGACCGAGCGCGGCTGCGGCGTCAATCCGCTGCGCGGCCAGAACAACGTCCAGGGGGCCTCGGACATGGGGGCCCTGCCGGATCTCCTTCCCGGCTATCAGCCCGTGGCCGACGACGAGGCGGCGGGTCGCTTCGAGACGGCGTGGGGGGTGGCAGATCGGCCGCGAGCGCGGGCTCCGCATTCCCGAGATGTTCGACGCCGCCATCGCGGGCGAGCTCAAGGCGCTCTACGTCGTGGGGGAGGACATCGCCCAGACCGACCCCGACCTCGGCCACGTCGAGGCCGCGATGCGCGCCTGCGACCTCGTGGTCTGCCAGGAGATCTTCCTCTCGCGCACCGCCGAGCGTGCCGACGTCGTGCTTCCCCGCGGCCGCCTTTCTGGAGAAGGACGGCACGTTCGTTAACTTCGACCGGCGCTTCCAGCGGGTCCGGCCCGCGGTCGCCCCGCCCGACGAGGCGCGAACCGACTTCGACATCCTGCTCGCGGTCGGCGCCGCGCTCGGCCACGACCTCGGCTGCCGCACGCCGGCGGAGGCGCTGGACGAGTGCGCGAGCCTCACGCCGGCCTTCGGCGGGATCTCGCACTCCAGGCTCGACCGCGATGGGCCGCTGCACTGGCCGTGTCGCTCCGCGGACGATCCCGGCGAGGCGACACTGCACCTCGAGCGTTTCGGGACCCCGAACGGACGCGCGCAGCTCGCGACGCGGCCGTACCTGCCGCCCGGCGAGGCGCCCGACGCCGACTTCCCGTTCGTCCTGGTCACCGGCCGACGCCTCGCGCACTACAACGCCGGCACGATGACCCGCCGCACCGCCAACCTCGAGCTGGTCTCCGCCGAGGAGCTGGAGGTGCATCCCGACGACGCGAGCCGTATGGGCATCGCCGACGGAGAGCGCGTCGAGGTCACCAGTCGCCGCGCCGCGATCGCGCTCGCGGCCAAGGTGACAGACCGCGTCTCGCCCGGCGAGCTGTTCATGGCCTTCCACTTCCCGGAGGCCCTGGCTAACGCGCTCACCTCCGCGTCGACGGACGACGTCACCGACTGTCCCGAGTACAAGGTCACGGCCGTG
>CAWJGV010000009.1:0-20200 GCA_963842605.1 uncultured Actinomycetes bacterium | reverse complement strand
ACGTGAGCCTCCGGCGCGTCAGGTGGTCGCGGGCACGCCGCCGGCGGGGCCGCGGCGCAGGTAGCTCATCGTCTCGCGCAGGAGCGAGCGCTCGAACAGGTACGTCGCCGCCGCGGTCACCGCGAGGTAGAGCGCCAGCTCGGCAAGCGCCACGGCCAGGCTGCGGTCGAACGCCCCGGCCCAGCGCACCGCCAGCACCAGGAGCACCGCCGGGACGCTGGGAAGCACCGCGCGGGCTATGTGGCGCGCCATGCCGAAGCCCTCGAACAGACGGCGCAGGAACCAGGCCCGCGTGGCGATGGTCACGGCGGTGACGATCGCCATCCCGATCGCGAAGCCATCGAGGCCGTCGGAGATCAGGAGCGGTATGGCCACCGCGAGGAAGGCCGCGGTGGACACACCGTTGACCGCTGCCACGGGGCGCGTCCGGCCGAGCGCGCGGAAGTAGGCGTCCCAGTTGAACCCGATCTGGTTGAACGCGGCGGCGAGCCCGAACACCTGGATCAGCACCTCGGCCGAGCGCCAGCGCTCGCCGATCCCGTAGGTGATGAGGTCGGGGGCGAAGAGGGCCACGCCGAGCCCGAACGGCATTCCCCACATCAGGGCGAGACGGTTGGACTTCACGAACGACTCGGCCAGCAGCTCGAGCCGGTCTCTCACCGCGCAAATCGCCGGGTACAGCGTGCCCGTCACGATCAGGTCAACCCGCTGGGCGAACTGCGAGATGGTCGCCGCGAGGGTGAGGGCGCCGACGCCGGCGAGCCCAACCACGCTGTTGCCGATCAGGATCGCGCTCTGCGCGGTGATCACTGAGCCGGCGCTGGCCGCGAATAGCGGCCAGGAGAACGACATGTACTGGCGCGCGGTGCCGCGGTCGTAGCGCAGCCGGAGGGGATAAGGGCACGCCCGCCACGCCGCGATCGCCGCCGCCCAGGCGCCGGCCACCGTGCCGATCACGAGGCTCCAGTAGCCGGCGCCGGCGACGGCCAGCGCGATGGTCACGACAAAGCCGACGATCGGGTCCCACGACTGCAACAGCCGCTGGCGGACGAACTCCATTCGGCGGTAGTAGACGTTGATGGCGATCTGCAGCGCGGCGGCCGGGACGATCAGCGAGATGACCAGCCCGGGCCCGATCAGCGCCGGCTGGTCGTAGACGACTGCCAGCAGCGGCACCGTGACCAGGAGGGCGACGAAGAACACGCCCGAGAAGAGCAGCTCCAGCGTGAAGGCCTTCTGGAAGGCGAGCTCCTGGTCCGCCTCGGCCTGCTGTACGTACTTGTCGCCGATCCCCACCTCCTTGAGCCAGATGAGGGTCCCGAGGCCAACGACCAGGATCCCCCAGATCCCGTAGTCGGAGGCCGTCAGGTAAGCGGCGACGACGAAGCCCCGTACCAGCCCAAGGCTCGAGACGCCGATGAGATAGACGGCATTGACGATGGTGCCGCGCGCGGTGTGGCGGCGAAGGCCCTCGTCGCGGAGGTCGAAGCGGCCCTCCGTCGCCGCCAGCTCGGCGGCGCTCAACCCGCTGAGCGCGGGCGCGGGAAGGACGGGCTCCGGCGGGCGAGGGGGTGCATCGTGCATGCGCAAACGGCGAAATCCTCGCCGGAGGCAATAATGGCACCCCGTGAGCGGTGGCGCGATAACGCAGCGCGAGGCTCCCGCGATGGCCGTGGTCGTGCCCAGCCGGGCCCGGCCGCTGCGGGTGCGGTGGCTGCTCAACGAGCTCGAGACCCAGACGCTGCCGCCGGAGCGCTTCGAGGTGCTGGTGGCCCACCCCGCCGGCGACCCCGCGCGGGAGGCGGTGGCCCGGCATCCCCTCGGTCAGGCGGGACGCGCGCGCTCGGTGACGGTCGCGCCGGAGGCCGGGCGAGCGGCGGCGCGCAACGCCGGCTGGCAGGCCACGCGGGCGCCCCTTGTCGTGTTCACGCACGACGACTGCCGCCCGAACCCGGAGTGGCTCGAGGAGGTCCTCGCCTTCGCCGCGTGTTCGCCCGGCGCCACGGTGCAGGGCGCCGTCGAGCCGGACCCCGAGCAGGACGCCTACCGGTTCGCCCGCTTCAAGCGCCTGCGCCGGTCGCGACCACCCGATCCGTTCGGCCCGGCGTGCAACCTCTCCGTTCCCCGCGCGGAACTCGACCGGCTGGGGGGCTTCGACGAGGCGGCCGAGGCCGAGTGGCTGGATGGCGCGGAGCTGGCCGCCCTGGCGCGGAGCGCCGGAGCGGACGTGGTGGCCGCGCCGGACCTGCGCGTGTTCCACGCGATTCGTCCCGTGGCGCCGACCGAGTGGCTGCGCGAGACGCTCGCCGTGGGCGGGCTGCCGGCGGCGCTGAGACGCGCCCCGGCCCTGCGCGACGGCCTGGTCCTGGGGGTGGCGCTCCGCCGCTCGCACTTGCTGGCGCCGGTCGCGCTCGCCGGCGCGGCCGCCGCGCGGCGGCGTCCCGCCGCCCTCACGCTGGTGTTGCCCTGGCTGGCCGAGCTCGCGCTCGAGCAGCGCGAGCGGGACGGCGGCCGGACGCGCGCCCTGGCTCGCCTCCCGCTGCTGGCGACCCGCGATCTGCTGGAGGTCGCCGCGCTCGCCGTGGGCAGCGCGAGGGCGCGCACGCTGTGTCTGTAGACGGGGGCGGCGGCGAGCCGCTGCGGGTGGCCCTGCTCCTGCCTTCCTTCTGGCCCGAGGTGCGGCGCGGCGCCGAGCGCATGGCCCGGGACCTGGCCGACGACCTGCTCGCCCGGGGGCACCGCCCGCGGCTGGTCACCAGCCATCCGGCACTTCCGCGGCGCGACGTGGAGGATGGCCTGCCGATCACCCGCCACTGGCGAGCGCCGGAGGGCTGGTTGCGACGGCGCGGCTGGCTGGAGTACATGACGCACGTGCCGTTCGAGGCGGCGGACCTGGCGGGCGGCGACGACGACGTCGTACAGCCGCTCTACGCGACCGACGCCCAGGCGGCGGCGTGGCACACCCGGCGCACCGGCACGCCGTCGGTCTTCTCCTACATGGGCATCGCCACGCGGGAGGGCCTGGTCGACCGCCGCGGGCGCCTGGCCCTGACCCTCCGCGCCGCGCGGGGCTGCACCGTGACCACGGCCCTCAGCCGCGCCGCCGCCGAGCAGTTCGAGCGTTGGCTGGACGTCGAGGCGCGCGTGATCAACCCCGGGGTGAACCTCGCGACCTTCTCGCCCGGCGGCGAGCGCCACGAGCGGCCGACGATCCTCTGCGCGGCCGACGTGACCGACCCGCGCAAGCGGGTCGGCCTGCTGCTGGAGGCCTTCCGGGAGGTGCGGCGGCGCCTGCCGACCGCGCGCCTGGTGCTGTCGCGTCCCGCCGGCGCGCCGGCGCCGGGAACGGGTGACGGCGTGGAGTTCGCCGACCTGGACGACCGGGGCGCGCTTGTAGACGCCTACCGCGGCGCCTGGGTGGCCGCGCTGCCCTCCGTGGGCGAGGCCTTCGGGCTGGTGCTGCTCGAGGCGATGGCCTGCGGCACGCCGGGGGTCGGGACCGACGACGGCGGCATCCCGGAGGTCCTGGATCGGCCGGAGGTGGGGCGGCTGTTTCGCCGCGACGACGCGGCGTCGCTGGCCGAGGCCCTGCTCGAGGCCCTCGAGCTGGCCGGGGACCCCGCCACCGGCGGGGCCTGCCGCGCCCGGGCGCAGGACTTCTCGATCGAGCGCTGCGGGCAGGCCTACGAGGCGCTGTACCGCGAGCTGCTGGCCGCCCGGCGCTGAGTTTCCGGCTCGGCCGGCGGCTGGCGCGGCTCGTCCTCGGCGTACACGCCGGCCACGGCCGGCCGCAACCCCCGCCATTCTCGCGTCAGGCCGTCGTCGGCCCGGGCGTCGAGGCAGAACGTGTCGAAGCCCTCCTCCATCGTCTCGTAGCCCGCCTCGTGCAGCAGCTCGCGGCACTTCCGGCGCTCGGCGGCAGGAAGGTGGTAGTGCTCGTAGATCGCCAGCCGCGGGTGACGGCGCTCCAGGTCGATGCTCTTGAGGATCTCGTGGTCGTAGCCCTCGGAGTCGATGACCAGCAGGTCGATCCGCTCCACGTCATGGCGGCGGCACAGCGACTCGAACGTGAGCACCGGCACGTCGATCTGCACGACGCGGTGCTCGACGTCGGGAATGTCGCGCGCGTGGCCGACCACGTTCTCGCGCGAGAACGATCCGACCCCGTCGTACCAGTCGGGCAGCCGGGCACGCTCGTCGGCCGCCGGCTCGCCGAGGTGGTAAAAGGGCCGCGTCCCGTCGCGGTCGCCGATCGCCACGTTCTCCAGCGCGATCCGGTCGAGGTGCCCGTAGTTGCGACGCAGGCGCTGCGAAGACGTGGGGGACCGGCTCGACCATGATCCCCGACCACCGCTCCGACAGGATCAGCGCCCGCAGGTGGTCGTGCTGCTCGCCGTCGTTGGCCCCGATCTCGACGATGAAGGCCTCGGGGTAGTGACGGGCGAAGCCGCGCAGCAGGCGCGGGCCCGCCATCCGGCGCAGAAGCCGCCGGTGCCGGAACCGGTTCCAGCCCAGGCGGGTCCGGCCCGTCATGCCGCAACTGTAGCCCCCGGGCCGCCCTGTCCGGGCGCTGTCATACTCGATCGATGCGCATTGCAGTGGCCGCGGACGAGCGCGTCGGCGTGGCCGAGGCCGTGGCGGGAGAGCTGCGCGAGCGGGGGCACGAGCCCGTCCTGCACGGGGCGCTGGGTGAGGGTGAGCGCGAGGACTGGGCCTGGGCGACCGAGGCGGCCGCCCGCGACGTGGCCGAGGGGCGCGCCGAGCAGGCCGTCGTCTGCTGTTGGACGGGCACCGGGGCGTCGATCGCCGCCAACAAGGTGCCGGGAGTCCGGGCCGCGCTGTGCGCCGACGCGGCGACCGCGCAGGGGGCGCGGCGATGGAACGACGCCAACGTGCTGGCGCTGTCGCTGCGCACCACCTCGGAGGCCGAGCTGCGGGAGATCCTCGACGCCTGGTTCGCCGGTGAGCCGAGCGGCGAGGCCGACGACCGCGCGAACGTCGCCCACCTGAGCGAGCTCGAGCAGTCGGGCTAGGGCGCCGGCCGCCGCCGGGAACGTCCACTAGGCTGCCGCCGCGTGTCGCTGCACGCCGAAGTCTCGTCGACCGTCTGGTACCACACGATCGATCTCGGCGACGGAGTCGTCACTCCCGGCTGGTTCGACCTGCGCCCGGTCGTGGAGCGGATGCCCTGGCCCGACGTGGCCGGCAAGCGCTGCCTGGACGTGGGCACCTACGACGGCTTCCTGGCCTTCGAGCTCGAACGCCGGGGCGCGGCAGAGGTCGTGTGCACCGACATCGCCGACCACGCGGCGTGGGACTGGCCGCTGCGCATCCGCGCCCGGGCCGGGGAGCGGCTGGCCGACCTGGCCGGTCCCCAGAAGGGGCATGGGTTCGAGGTGGCGCGGCGCGCGCTGGGATCCAGCGTGCAGAAGGTCGAGCTCAGCGTGTACGACCTGTCCCCGGAGCGGCTGGGGAAGTTCGACGTGGTCGTGTGCGGCAGTCTGCTGCTGCACCTGCGCGAGCCGGTTCGGGGGCTGGAGGCGATCCGCTCGGTGTGCGACGGGCGCCTGTTGTCCGCCGAGGCGATCCGCCTCGGGCTGTCGCTGCTGCGCCCGCGCACGGCGCTGGCCGAGCTGGACGGGATCAGCGAGCTGTGCCAGTGGTGGACCCCCAACGCCGCCGGGCACAGGCGGCTGGTCGAGGTCGCCGGATTCGACGTCGAGCGCAGCGTAAAGCCCTACGCGATCCCCTACGGCCCGGCGCACCCGCCGCGGACCGGTTGGACCCAGCCCGCGCGCCGCCCGCTGCGGCGGGCG
This sequence comes from uncultured Actinomycetes bacterium, assembly GCA_963842605.1. GTDB lineage: Bacteria > Actinomycetota > Thermoleophilia > Solirubrobacterales > Solirubrobacteraceae > AC-38. Next base: position 14,384 of record CAWJGV010000009.1, on the reverse strand, counting down.
CTCACTGGGAATCGGGACGGCGTCCCGCACGCCGCGCTGCTCGCCCGCCCCGCCCTCTAATCGGCGGCGCCCGTGAACCTCGTCACCGCGTCCTCCCGGAGCTCGCGCGCGCGCCCGTCCGCGAGCAGGAGGTCGAGATGGCCAAGGACCTCGGAGAGGGTGAGGAAGGCCTGGGTCACGGCGACGTTGCCCCACAGCTCCTGCGCGATCTCGTAGGCGCTGAAGGGACGCCGGGCGATCAGGCCGTAGATCTTGTCCGCGCGGCGGTCGTGCATGCGGAAGCGCTCGTCGATCAGCGCCACGTGGTCCTCGATCGCCTCTCCGTGCCCGGGCAGGACCAACTCGGCCGGCAGCTCGCGGGTGCGCCGCAGCGAGTCGAGGTAGGCGATCAGCGACTTCGAGCGGTGGTCCGGGTCGGGCGAGGCCCCCGGCTCGCGGGCGATCAGCGGGTTGGAGGAGATGTGCTTGATCAGGTGGTCGGCCGCGATCAGGATGCGCCTCTCGGCGTCCCAGAAGACGGTGTCCGTGGGGGAGTGGCCGGGGCGGTACTGCACGGTGAGCCGGCGATCGCGCAGGCGCAGCTCCTCGCCGTCGCGCAGGCGGCGGGTCACCTGCGCGCTCGACCCCCATGCCCGGAAGGCGCGCGACACCGAGCGAAGGGCCACCACCACGTCCTCGGGCAGCCCGTGGCGGCGCATCAGCGCATCGGCGAACTCGTCGTCGAGCTCGGCGTCCTCGCCGTAGCGCTCGACGTAGGGAGCGAGCCGGTCCAGCGCGGCCACCTCGGCGCCCGACCGCCGGGCGAGGACGTCGAGCAACCCCAGGTGGTCGATGTGCTGGTGGGTCACGACCAGCAGCTCGAGGTCCTCGACGCGGTGCCCGTGCGCCGCCAGCGCCCGCTCCAGCTCGTCGAGGGCCTTGGCGGAGTTGGGGCCCGAGTCGATCAGCGTCAGCGGCTCGTCCTCGATCAGATACGTGTTGACCCGGCCCACCGCGAACGGCGTCGGGATGGCGATGCGGTGGATGCCCGCCTGGGCGGCGCGCGCGAAGCCGTCGCTCACGAACGGATCAGTCCGAGCACCTCGTCGCGGCGGCGCTCCATGTCCTCCTGGGACACCAGTGACTCGAGGTTGAGCCGCAGCAGCGGCTCGGTGTTGGAGGGGCGCACGTTGAAGTGCCAGTCGTCGTAGTCGACGGAGACGCCGTCGAGGTGGGAGATCCGGCCGTCCGACCAGCGCTCCTCGATCTCGGCCATCTTCGCCTGCTGGTCGGCGACCTCGGAGTTGATCTCGCCGGAGATGAAGTACCTCGAGCGGAAGGGCTCGAGCAGCTCGGACATCCGCTTGCCCTCCAGGGAGAGCAGCTCGAGGATGAGCAGGGCGGGGATGGTCCCCGAGTCGGCGTTGTAGAAGTCGTGGAAGTAGTAGTGCCCGGAGACCTCGCCGCCGAAGGCCCCACCCTCGTCGCGCATGCGGGTCTTGAAGAAGGCGTGGCCCACGCGGTTGACCAGCGCCGTGCCGCCGGCGCGCTCCACCGTGTCGGGCACGGCCCGGGAGGCCCGCACGTCGTAGAGGATCGTCGCGCCGGGCTGCTTGCGCAGGATCGAGTCGGCGAGCAGGGCGGTGAGGAAGTCGCCGTCGACGAAGCGCCCCGTGTCGTCGATGACGAAGCAGCGGTCGGCGTCCCCGTCCCAGGCGATCCCCAGGTCGGCCTTATCCTTGCGCACCCGGTCGATGATGAAGCGCCGGTTCTCCTCCAGCAGGGGGTTGGGCTCGTGGTCGGGGAAGCTGCCGTCGGGTTCGAAGTACGTCTCGACGAGGTCGAGCCCGAGCTGGTCGAGGATCGGTCCCACCATCGGGCCGGCCATCCCGTTGCCGCCGTCGACGACGACGCGCAGCGGCTTCACGGCGCTCGGGTCGATGAAGCGCACGGCGGCGGCACGGAACTCCTCGGCGATCTCGACCTCCTCGACGGAGCCGCCCCCGGGCGCCTCGCCGAGCCCCGCCTCGAGGACGCGGCGGATGTCCTGGATGCCGCGGTCGCCGGAGAGGGCGATCGCCCCGCGCTCGACCAGCTTCGCGCCCGTGTAGGCGGCGGGATTGTGCGACGCGGTGCACATCAGGCCGCCGTCGAGGTCGCGCGAGCCGACGAGGAAGTAGAGCATCTCGGTGCCTACCATCCCGACGTCCAGCACCGTCGCCCCCTCGGCGGCCATCCCCTCTCGGTAGCGGCGGGCGAGCTCGGGCGCGTTGAGCCGCATGTCGCGTCCGAGTCCCACGTTCAGCTCGGCGGCCGGCTTGCCCGCGAGTCCGGCGAGGACGCGCACGAAGGCGCGGCCGATCGCCTCGGCGAGGTCGCCGTCGATCTCCTCGCCGTAGAGACCGCGGACGTCGTAGGCCTTGAAGATCCCCGGAGGTGCCTGAACGGCAGCCATAGGGACCTCATCCTATGGGCGATGCGCGCCCTATGCTGGACCCCATGAGGGGTCCCCTGGCACGTGCCCTGCGCCGGGTGCGCGGCCCGGCAGCGCACCCCGGGCCGCCGGCCGATCGGGCCCGGGGCGGGCCCGTCGACGAGGGCGACACCGCCATCATCGCCCGGGCCGCGCCCTACACGATGACGGGGGAGGCACGCCTTCAGGCGCTGGTGGACGCCGTCCGCTACTGCGTGGCGCGCGGCTTGCCGGGTGACTTCGCGGAATGCGGCGTCTGGCGCGGCGGTTCGGTGCTGGCGATGATCCTCACGCTCCAGGAGCTGGGCGTGGAGGATCGCGACATCCACCTCTTCGACACCTTCGAAGGCATGACCGAGCCCACCGAGCACGACGTCTCGCCGATCGATCCCCCCGCCCGTCGGACGTGGGACAACGCCCGGGCCGGCCGGCGGCGACCCTGGGGGGAGCTGTTCGACCCCGAGCTGTTCAACGAGGACATCGTGCGGGAGACGCTGCTCGCCACCGGGTATCCCGAGCGGCGCCTGCACCTGGTGCGAGGCCCCGTCGAGGAGACGCTACCCCGGCATGGGCCCGAGCGCCTGGCGCTCCTGCGCCTCGACACGGACTGGTACGAGTCCACCCGGCACGAGCTCTTGCACCTCTACCCGCGCCTGTCCGACGGCGGCGTGCTGATCGTCGACGACTACGGCCACTGGGCCGGCGCCAAACGGGCCGTGGACGAGTACTTCGGCGAGCAGGCCGAGCCGGTACTGCTCCACCGCATCGACTACACCGGGCGGATCGCCATCAAGCACTGAGCCCCCGGGCGGGTCAGGGCTTCTCGGCCACGATCGCGAACACGAGCGCGTTGAGGTCCTTGGAGGCTCGGGGCTCGAGCCGGTCGGCCAGCTTGATCAGAGACTGCATCGCGATCGCGATGACGTTCCGCGCCCAGCGCGACCGCCGGTGGTAGATCGATTCCTGCACGAGCTGGAGCCCGCTCGCGGCCGGGCCCATGATCCCCTCGAAGTGGACGACGCGCAGGCCCGCCTCCTCGACGGCCCGGCGCAGCCCGGCGCACGTCCAGCGCCAGTAGTCGTCGGGATCGGGGTGGTAGACCATGAACCCGTGGGTGGAGAGCAGCAGACGCCCGCCCGGGCGCAGGACGCGGAGGCATTCGCGCAGGTGGGTCGCGGGGTCGGCGACGTGCTCGAGGACCTGTGAGCTGAGCACGGCGTCGAAGCCCGCGTCCTCCACCGGCAGGGTCCCGTCGGGGCGCAGCCGGACTGTGGCCCACGGATTGCCCGGAAGGTCGGCGCCGACGAAGTCCACGTCAGGCGCGAAGAACCGCCGGTATGGCATCTCGGCGCACCCGTAGTCGAGCACGCGCCCGCCGGGCGGCACGCGCAACTCGCGCGAGAGGCGCTCCAGCGCCGCCGGCAGCTCTCGGACGATGTGGGACAGGGGGTGCCAGGGCGTGCTCTCGCGCAGGTTCGCGGGCCGGCCACCGTGGAAGCGAGGCCCTTCCGGCTCTGCCTCCACGGTGTCGTGGTTGTCGTCGGACACGGGGAGTCAGCCTCGCAGGCGCCACCGCACCGGGAGCCACGCCCGGCGGACCAGGTTGGCGGGCGTCACGCCCTCGCGGCGGACCGTCGGCCACGGCGTCTGGCGCCGGTGCCGGAAGTAGGCCTCGCGCCGATCCCCGTCGCACAGGAGGTGCCAGGGCTTGTTGACCGACGGCCCCTCGAAGTGCCGGATGGCCGGCCGCCGGCGGGCCTCCTCGAGCTCCTCCGCGCTGAACACGTAGGCCGCCCACGGGAAGCGCAGCACGCTCGTCATGCAGTTCCATCGCGGGGCCAGCCGCCGACGGGTGGGCCCGAGCACCGCGTTGAGCACGTCCTGGTCGGGCCACACCAATCGCTCCGCGTTGGCGCGGGCGTACTCGAAGAGGGCGGCGGTGGATCCGTCCCGGCGCATCAGGTCGAGGTTCATCAGCAGGACCCCGCTGTTGAAATAGTCGCGCGGCTCCAGTCCCAGGCGCGCCGGCAGGGGGATGTGGTCCTCCTGGAAGACGTTGGTCACGGCGCCGACGTGGCAGCCGTCGAGGTCCGTCTCCCAGAGCGCTTGGAGGCTGTCGAGCACGATCGTGTCGGCGTCCAGGTAGAGGATGCGCTCGACGTCGGGCAGCAGTTCGGTCAGGAAGAACCGGTTCCACATGGGCGGGCCGATCTCGTCCATCGTGGGCAGGCCGGCGACCCTGTCGCCGGGGACGTCGAGGAAGGAGATGGCGCCGCCGTGGGCGCTCACCATCTCGGTCAGGGCGCGGGCATGCTCAGCTGTGACGCCCTGGCCGCGCAGGAAGTGGACTCGGATCTCTTCGAATCCGGCCTCGGTCAGAACGGAGTGCAGCATCGCCGCGGTGTGCGGGACGTACCGGGCATCGGCCGCGCACGAGACGTGCAGCACGGTCACGCCCGCACGTCCAGGGCGAACAGGTGAAAGTGGTCCTCCAGGCCCAGCTCTTGCGCGAAGGCGGGGTCGTCGACCACCGGCTCCCGCGCCTCCAGGCGATAGCCGGCCTGCTCGAGCACGGGCGCGTAGTCGTGCCGGGTCCAGTCGGGCTCGACCGACAGCAGCTCCGTCGGCTCGCTCGGCACGACCAGGAGGCGCGGCACCTCGAGCGTCCGGAGCCGCGCGATCCACCAGGCGATCGCGGCCAGGGTGCACTCGGAGAAGACGTGGATGGTCACGGCCAGGTCGAAGCTCCCGGGCTCGAGCTCTGAGTCGAGGCGATCGAGCGGCACCACGCGCGCCGGAGGACTCGCCCCGCGGTGGCGCAGGTAGTACTCGCTCAGGAACGTGGACTCGGGGATCGCGTCCACGCAGCAGTAGTCCTCGACCCCGGGGAAGGCCTCCGTCATCCGATGGGCCAGCCGGCCGTACCCGGCGCCGACGTCGAGCACCGAGATCCGCTCGCGCTTGGACAGGCCCAGCCGGCGCTCCAGGAACGACAGCTCGTTGACCGACTGCAGGAGGTCGCGGCTCACGCGCCCGCGGCCGGGATAGGAGAACGTCCAGCAGCCGAACGCCCCGTCCTCCTCCAACCGCGACAGCAGCCCGAGCTCGTCGCGGCCCTGGACGTAGAGCGTGTAGATGAAGTACTTCAGTCGCGTGATCCGCGGCAGCTCGCGGTAGTGCCAGGTGATCAGCGAGTCCCCGCGGAAATAGCGCAGGTCGAGGAACGAGGTGACGGCCTCGTCGCGCCACCGCGAGCGGTCGCACACCGGCAGGTCGAGTCCGGCATAGGCCAGGCGCAGCTCGCGGAGGCGGGGAGCGTCCTCGGACAGGTCGCGCTCGGCGCCCTGCGGCAGCGGGACGCTGTCGTCGTACCTGGCGGTGACCCAGCGGCGCTCCTCGGGCGTGACCTCGAGCAGCTGCGACTCCAGCGAGGCCTCGGGCGTGGCGCGACGCAGCCACCGCCGCGGCGAGGGGCGGCGCGCCGGGCTCACGACATCATGCGCCGGGCTTGTGACCGTGGAGCACGATGTGGCGGACCGAGAAGCCGTCGCGCGACCGCATCTTGAACCGCGCCTGCTCCTCCACCCGGTCGAAGCCCGCGCTCGACAGCATCCGCTTCCACGTGCGCGCGGAGGGCTGCCAGAAGACGACGTCCGAGTCCCGGTCGGCCCGGTAGCGCGACACGGGGAACGGAACCAGTCCGCTGAGGCGGTCGTACTCCTCGGCCGAGATGAAGGTTCCGTTGCAGAGGTTCGCGATCCGCTCCAGCGCCAGGAGCTGGTCGCGCAGATGGATGAGCACGGTGCCGCAGAACACGAGGTCGAACGTGCCCAGCTCCTCGGGCGTCGCATGGTAGATCGAGCAGTCGACCCTCTCGACTCTCGACCCCAGCAGCTCCCGGGCGAGCCGGAAGCCTTCCCCGCGGGGCCTGTCGCGGAAGGTCGCGGGCCGCCGCCGGGGCGGCCAGTCCAGGTCGCGCTCGTCGTCGAGGTCGATCGCCACCACCTCGGCGCCCCGGCGCTCCATCTCGAACGCCCAGAACCCGTCCCAGGTGCCGACCTCGAGGGCGCGCATGCCCTCCATGCAGTCGGGCAGCCCGTAGTGGCGCACGTAGCCCCGCAGATCGAACCAACCGTCGGTGACCAGGTCCGGGGCGAGTTCGAGCGTGTGGTACCAGTCCAGATTCCGCGCCCGCGCAATCAGCTCGGCCGGCGGGGTATCGGTCCTGGCCATGGCGAAGTGATAGCGGATACAGACCACCGCCATAATCGCGGCGTGCTCGACACCAACAGCCGCAGCAGGATGCTGGAGCGACTGACGGATCAGGATCTGGTGCTCGACGTCGGCGCCTGGGCGCACCCGTTCGAGCGGGCGGACTGGGTGATCGACCTCCTGCCCTACGAGACCCGTGGGCTGTACTACTACGACCGCGAGCAGGCCGACGAGCGGTTCAGCGCCGAGACCTGGGTGCAGCGCGACATCTGCGACCGCGAGCCGTGGCCGTGGCCCGACGACCACTTCGACTTCGCCGTCTGCTCTCAGACCCTCGAGGATGTACGGGACCCGGTCTGGGTGTGCCAGGAGCTCTCCCGGGTGGCCCGGGCGGGCTACGTGGAGGTGCCCTCGCGGCTGGAGGAGCAGTCCTGGGGCGTTCACGGACCGTGGGCCGGGTGGAGCCACCATCGCTGGCTGTGCGACGTGGTCGACGGCCGCTTGGAGGTCGTGTTCAAGACCCCGCTCGTGCACGCGAGGGAATCCGACCACTTCCCGGCCGGCTTCCACGCGACCCTGTCCGACGAGCAGCGGGTACACGCGATCTGGTGGGAGGGCGAGATCGCGTGCGAGGAGCGCACGTTCCTCGAGGCCGCCCCGCTCGACGCCTATCTGGCCGACTTCGTCGCCTCCCACCGGCCGCCGGACGAGGCCGAGGGCCGGCGCGCCCGGTGGCCGCGGCGCCGGCGCTAGCCGGGGCGCCGGCGCATTCGCACGACGGAGAACTGGCTGCCCTCGTTCTCCAGGTGCTCCAGGTCCAGGCCGCCCGAGTCGGCGGCGGCGCGCAGGTCCTCGATCGCCACGGAGGAGCCGATCCACGCCGGGTCGGACTGGCCGCGGGGCCCGCCGCGCAAACGCCCACGCAAGCGGGCGCGCAGCCCGGGCGGGCGATGGATCGCGGCGTCCGTGGACACCTGGAACGCTGCCCAACCGCCGGCCCGCAGGACGCGGCCCATCTCGCGCACGTAGCCCAGCGTGATGGCCGGGTCCGGGATGTGCTGGAAGACGACGTGGGACACGCAACCGTCCACGGCGGCGTCCGGCACCCCGGCGAGGGTCGATCCGTCGCCGCGCAGCCAGGTGACGTTGTCCAGGTCTCCGTTGTGACGGCGAGCCAGCTCGAGCATCCGCTCGGAGATGTCGAGGGCGTAGACGTGCGCCGCCCGGCGGGCGAACACCCGCGTCAGCCTCCCGACTCCGCATCCCACGTCCACGACGACGTCCGAAGACCGGACGGCCACGCCCGCGAGGCCCAGAAGCGTGGCGACGTCGCGCTCGCCCTCAGCCCAGAACCGCTCGAGGTCGGGGTCGTCGTAGGCGACGCGGTTGTCGACGTAGAACCAGGGCTGCTCCTCGGCGCGCTGGTCCCAGAAGCGGCGCATGCGCTCCCGGGCGTCGGTCATGGGCCGGCCGCGAGAGCGCCCGGGCGCGCCTCGAGCGCCACGTGCCAGCGCCCCGTCCGCTCGTCCGCCGGACGCACGCGGTAGAAGCGGCGGCGATGCGGGTGCTCGAAGCCGGCCGCCGCCAGCCACGCCTGAACGCAGCGCGCGTTGGCCTGCCACCAGTCGAACCGGGTCTCCGTGGCCGCCATCCGGGCGCACGGGGTGCGGGGGTGCAGCACGGTCAACATCACGTTGATCTGCTCGACGAGCAGCAGCCGGCCCGCCGGGCGCAGGGTCCGGCGCACGGCTTCCAGCCCGCGGATCGGGTCGCGCAGGTGCAGCAGCAGGTCTCCCACCACCGCATAGTCGAACGGGCCGCCGAGCCGCGCGGGGTCGAGGTCGTAGATCCCGGACTCGACGCGGCGCACCCGAGACCCCAGCAGCTCCGCGGCCAGGGCGAAGCGCCGGCCGAGCTCCAGTCCGTCGATTTCGCGCAGTACCCCCTCGCGCTGCACGGGCGGGATCTCGAGCTCGGTGACCGACCCGACGTCGGTGGCGACGACCTCGGCCGCCCCGGCGCGCTCCATGGCGAACGCCCAGAATCCGTCGAAGGTGCCGACGTCGAGCGCCCGCAGGCCGCTCAGGTCCGGCAGCACCCTGGGAGCGACGCGGCGCAGGTCGACCCACCCGCTCGTGACCGCGCCCGGCGCCACCTCGATCGAGTGGTACCAGCTGTCCTCCAACGCCTCGCGGAGGCGGTCCTCGGTGCCGGCCTGTGCGCTCACGGGCGCGGAGACTACGCCAAGTATTCTGCGCCGCCGCATGGCCGCGCTCCTCCACCACGCCTCGCTCGGCTTGGCCGTGGGGGCGCTGACCGGTGCCGCGCTGCGCGTCGCCGGGGGCGCTGGCCTCACCGGCCTCGAGCGGCTGGTGGCCGCCGCTCCGCTGGGCGCGGGGGCGGCCGTCGCCGAGTCCCTCGGGTTGGGGCTGGTCGGTCTGGGGACCGAGACCGTCGCTCTGCTCGCAGCGGCCCTGCTGACCTGGGCGGCGGCGCGTCGACTCGTCGGGCCGCCGTCGGGCTCGCTGGCCGACGACCTCTCCGGGTGGTGGCGGAGGTTGCCGTCCTGGGCGCGCGTCCTCGCTGCCGCGGCGGCGGGGGCGAGCGCGGCCTGGGTGGCGTGGATGCTGCGCTACCCCGAGATCGGCCTCGACGGCTCCGCCTACCACCTCCCTGAGGCCCTGGCCTGGGTGCGGGACGGGCATCCGGGGTCGCTGCACCCCACGGTTCCCGCGCTGCCGGTCGAGAACTACCCGCTGACCAACGAGGTGCTCCTGTCGTGGCTCCTGGGCCTCTCGCGCGGGTTTGCGGTCATCACCGTGTACGAGGTGGGGATGGCGTGCCTGCTGGGCGCGGCCGTGGTGGCCGGGCTGCGCGCGGTCGGGGTCCCGCCGGTGCCCCGGGCGCTGGGCGCGCTTGCGCTCCTCACCGTCCCGTTGGTCGTCAAGGAACTGAACGGCCCCTACACCGACCTCCCGTCGCTCGCCTGGACCGCTTGCGCGGCAGCGATGTGCGCGGCCGCGCCGCGCCGGCCCGCGGCGCTGGCCGTGGCCATCGTCGCCATGGGCCTGGCGGTGGGGACGAAGACAACGGCACTGCTGCCCTCGGTCCTGCTGCTCGGGGCCCTCGTCGGCTTCGGGGGCAGGCCGCGCGGGTCGCCGCGGCTGCTGGCCGCAGCGGGCGCGCTCGCGCTCGTCGTGGGCGCGCCGTGGTACGTGCGCAACCTCCTCGCGCACGGCTCGCCCTTCTGGCCGCTCCAGGCCGTTCCCTGGGGCGATCCGCAACCGCCCCTGCTGAAGCTCTTCAACGACCGCTTCATCGAGGCTCCGGTGGGGGCGGTGCGCCAGGCCCCGGTCGTGTACCGCCAGGACCTGGCCGGGGCGCTCGTCCTGCATCGCCGGAGCGCTGCTGGCGCCGCTCCTGGTGCGCCGGCGCGCGGTGATCGCGGCGGCGGCCGGGACGGCCTTGCTCGGGCTGGTGTGGATGGCGTCGCCCTTCACCGGGCGCGCCGAGAACCCGTTGCTCGCCGAGGTGGTCGTGAGCACGACGCGTTACCTGCTCCCCACGGTCGCCGCGGCGTTGCTGACGCTCGCCCTGGCGGCGCGCACGGGAGGATGGGTGGGTCGCGCTGCGGTGGCGCTGCTGGCCGCGGCGCTGACCTTCAACCTCGTGGAGGTGGTCCGGCTGGACTTCCCGTACCGGCCCGGGCCGGGGACTCTCGTGGCCGGCGCCCTGGCCGGCCTGGCGGCGCTGGGGGTGGTGACGGCACTCGCCCGGACGCGCGCCGCCGCGCGGCCGGCGCCCTCGACGGCAGCGCTCGCCGCGCTCGCGGTGGTGCTGGGGATGGCGATGCTCCCGGCGTCGAGTGGCTTTGCCCGCCGCCATGCGGACGTCAACTACCGCAACCAACGCGCGCTCATCCGCTGGTTCACCGCGCTGCCGGGCTACCCGTCCGGACGCCGGCCGGTCTTCCTGCTCCCGCTCCAGATCGGCGTACTTGCGGGCGACCGCCTGCGCCATCCGCTCGGCCTGGTGCCGCGCGAGTCGTGCTCCCGCCTGCGCCGGCGCGCGCGCGCCGCCTGGGTGGTCACCTACGTCGCGCCCCCCACGAACATCTCCGGTCTTCGACGCGGTGAACCGCCGCGCCCAGGAGGTCGACCGCTGCCTGACGGGCCGCTTCGGCCCGGTTGCGGAGCGGGGCGGCTATCGGGTGTACGGACCGCCTTCATAGACTTCGGCGCATGGCCGGCCACTCCAAATGGGCCTCGATCAAACACAAGAAGGCGGTCGTCGACGCGCGTCGCGGCCAGCAGTTCACCAAGCTGGCGCGGGCGATCACCGTGGCGGCGCGCGACGGCGGGGGCGACCCCGAGAACAACGCGACCCTGGCCACCGCGGTGCAGAAGGCCAGGGACGCCTCGATGCCCAAGGACAACATCGAGCGCGCGATCGCCAAGGGCACGGGCGAGGGAGCCGACGCCGCGGCCATCGAGTCCGTCCTCTACGAGGGCTACGGCCCCGGCGGGGTCGCCCTCCTCGTCGAGGCGCTGACCGACAATCGCAACCGCACGAGCGCGGAGGTGCGCCACATCCTCACCCAGCACGGCGGCTCGCTCGGCGAGCCCGGGTCGGTGGCCTACCTGTTCGAGAAGCGCGGCGTGGTGGTGGTCGACGCCGGTCGCTGGGCGGAGGACGACCTGGTCGCGGCCATCGACGCGGGCGCCGAGGACATCGCGATCGACGACGACGTCTACGAGATCGTCGCCGCGCCCGCCGAGCTGCCCGCCGTGCGCGCCGCGCTCGAGGAGGCCGGGGTCGACGTCGAGAGCGCGGAGGTCGTCCAGCAGCCGACGTCGCGCGTGCCCGTCGAGGAGGAGGACGCCGGGCGCCTGATACGCCTCATCGACGCGCTCGAGGAGAACGACGACGTCAACGCCGTGCATGCGAACTTCGACGTCGACGCCGACGTGCTCGAGCGCGTCGCCGGCTGACCGCGTCAGGCGGCGCGGCAGATCGCGACGAGGTCGAGCGCCTCATCCAGCGGCGCGTCGCGAAGCTCGAAGTCCTCGACGGAGATGGCTGCGGCGCGCGGATCCGGGCGGCGGCGCGCGCGGGTCAGCATGAGGTCGTAGAGACGCTGCCGCGCGCGTCGCGGCACCGCCCGGCGGGCGCGGAGGGGGTCGAGCGCGAGCAGGCGGTCGAGCTGCCGGCGCTCCTCGGCGACGAGCTCCAGGTGCCGCGCGGAGCCGAACAGGCCGCGCAGCGCCACCGTGGCGAACCAGGGCGCGCAGAGGGCGCGCAACTGGCCGGGGTCGTACTCGACGTAGTGGTAGGGGTCGATGATCTCGTCGGGCCGCGCGAAGGTGAGGCGGTTGGGGGTGACCAGCACCGCCACGCCGCCGGGCTGCAGGACCCGCACGACCTCGCGGAGAACGCGCTCGGGGTCGGGGACGTGCTCGATGGACTGCACCGACAGCACCGATGCGAACGCGGCGTCCTCGAAGGGGAGCCGGCGCATGTCCGCGACGTGCGTCTCGCGCTCCTGGCCCGCCAGCGCCGCGGGGTCCAGATCGACTCCCACGCTGACCCGAGGCGCCAGGCGCTCGTAGGAGTGCCCGACGCCGCAGCCGAGGTCCAGGACGGGGCCGGGCGGGAGCAGTGGCGCGCACAGCGCGTAGGTCGCGACATGCCGCTGCCACGTCGGGTTGAATCCGCCCTCGCGCGTCGTGACGCGCTCGCCGGTGACCGTCATGGCGAGAACTTGCGCGAGCGGGCGACACCCCGGCGGTGCAGGCTGAGGCGCAGGGCGGCCCACAGCGTCTTGACGGCGTACACGCTGGCGGGGCCGAGGGTGATCGAGGAGGCATCCTCGGAGTAGCGGGTCCGCGCGGGTACCTCGGCGATGCGAAAGCCGAAGTGGGCGGCCTGCAGGAGCACTTCGGAGTCGAAGGAGAAGTCGAGCGCGTTGCGCAAGAAGGGGATCTCGAGCAGGAGGCGGCGCGAGTAGGCGCGGTAGCCCGTGTGCAGGTCGGAGAGGCGGGTGTCCATGACGCGGTTCTCGATCGCCGTCAGCCCGCGGTTGGCCACGTACTTGTGGACCGGCATGCCGCCGCGCCGCCAGGCGCCGGGCTCGGCCAGGCGCGAGCCCAGGACGAGGTCGGCCCGTCCGGTCAGGATCGGGGTCACCAACTCAGGGATGAGCGTCGGCTCGTACTGTCCGTCGGGGTGGAGCATCACGATGGCCTCGGCGTCCCGTTGCAGCGCATCGAGATAGCAGGTCTTCTGGTTGCCGCCATAGCCGACGTTGTGGGGATGCCAGATGAGGTGCAGCGGCAGACGGCGGGCGACGTCGATCGTGGCGTCGGTCGACTTGTCGTCGACGAGGATGATCTCGTCGACCCAGTCGCGCGGGATCGCCGCGTACGTCTGCTCGAGCGTGCGCGCGGCGTTGCGGGCCGGCATCACGACAATCACTTTCCCCGCCGGACGCTCAGTCACGCCGGGCTGCTCCTCGGGTCGACATCGGCCGGGAGATTAGGCGAGATCTACGCTATCCCCGTGCGCGTTCTGTGCGTCGGCAACATGTACCCGCCCCACCACCTCGGCGGCTACGAGCTCGTGTGGCAGGGCGCGGTGCGACATCTGCGGGCCGCCGGGCATGACGTGGCCGTGCTCACGACGGACCACCGCGAGGAGGACGTCGAGGAGCCCGACGAGCCCGGCGTCCATCGCGAGCTGCGCTGGTGGTGGCGCGACCACGCCTGGCCGCGACAGTCGCCGAGGGCGCGGCTTCGGGTGGAGCGCCACAACGCCGCGGCCTTCGATCGCGTCACGGACAGCTTCCGTCCGGACGCCGTGGCCTGGTGGGCGATGGGCGGGATGTCGCTGTCCCTGATCGCGCGCGCGGCGCGGGAGGGGCTGCCCGCCTCCGCCTTCGTGCACGACGACTGGCTGGTGTACGCCCAGGACGTGGATCGATGGACGGCCCCCTTCCGCCGCCGTCGCCGTCTCGGCGCGGCCGTAGAGCGGGTCTACGGGCATACCCACGCGCTTCGAGCCGGAGGTGGTCGAGAGCTGGTGGTTCGTCAGCGACCACGTCCGCCGCACGGCGCTCGACGCCGGCGTCGCGCTGCGCCGGACCGGTCTCGCCTCGTCGGGCATCGACGCCTCGTTCATCGGACCCGGCCCGCCGCGGGCCTGGGAGTGGCGGCTGCTCTACGTCGGGCGGATCGACGAGCGCAAGGGCACCGCCACCGCAGTCACGGGCGCTCGCCGAGCTGCCCGCCGAGGCCACTCTCAGCGTGGTCGGAGACGGCGACGCCGCCCATCTGCGCGAACTGCGCGAGCTGACCGCGCGGCTCGGACTGGGGGAGCGGGTCCGCTTCGAGCCGAGCCGTCCGCGGGCGGAGCTTCCGGCCGTCTACGACGCCCACGACGTGACCGTGTTCCCGGTCACGTGGCATGAGCCGTGGGGGCTGGTTCCCCTGGAGGCGATGGCGCGAGGAAGGCCCGTCGCCGCCACGGGGCGCGGAGGCTCGGCGGAGTACCTGCGCGACGGAGAGAACTGCGTGCTGTTCGAGCCGGGCGACTCCGGCTCGCTCGCGTCCGCGCTGCGGCGGGTCGCCGGGGATGGCGAGCTGCGGGACCGCCTACGCGAGCACGGACTCGCGACCGCGAGCGAGCACACCGAGGCGCGCTTCCACGCCGCCGTCGGGTCCGC
>CAWJGV010000008.1:0-127359 GCA_963842605.1 uncultured Actinomycetes bacterium | reverse complement strand
CGACCCAATGCCGAAGCCTCCGGCGCTTGCGACCGTGATCCCGCTCGTCTACGCTCGACCGGCTCGCAAGGATCGGGAGCAAGTGGATGGGAACTACGCCGGGCGCTGGTAAGCACCGAGGCACGACGCCACGTTTCGTCGCGACGCTGCTCGCGACGCTGGTCTGCCTCGGCGCGGCGGCGCCGGCGGAGGCGGCGACCCGCTTTGCCGTGCCCGGAGGCAGCACCGGGAGTCCGAACTGCACGAGCACGGGCGACAACTGCTCGCTCCTGCACGTGCTGGAGACCGTGGTCACGACGGGCGATGAGGTGGTCGTCACGACCGGCACCCACGACGTGGGATCGGGCGGAGTCCAGGTCAAGAACGGCGTGACCACGCTCAACATCCACGGACAGGACGGCCAGCCTCGGCCGAGGATCACCACCACCTTCACCGGCTTCACGGTCGCGACGTGCTCCCTCTCCAGCTGCGCGGGCGAGGGGACGACGTTCCGCCACCTGGCGATCGACAACCAGGGCGCCGGCGGGGGACTCGCCCTCTTCGGCGGCGCCGGCGGGAACCCGGTGACGGTCGACGACGTCCAGGTGACGGCCGGCAGCGCGGGGCTGGGGATCCTCATCTTCTCCCAGACCAACATCACCACCTCAGCCCTAATTCGCAACAGCACCGTGCGTTCCACCAACGGGGGCGGGAACGGCCACGCGATCGCGTCGCAGGTGAACTTGACCTTGCGCAACGTGACCTCAGTGGCCTCCGGCACGGGAGCGGACGGTTTGCTCCAGCAGCCGATCTGCAATGACGGCCTGGGCTGTAGCGGCAACTCGAGCGCGACCGTCGTCAACAGCATCCTCCAAGGCGGGCCGAGCGGGTTCGACGTGGGGACTAGCACCTCAACCAACTCAAGCACCGGGACGGTCTGCGACCTCGGCTGCTTCGGCAACGTCTCGCTCGACTACTCGAACTTCGACATCGTGCTCACCTGCACGGGCTGCTCGGTGAGTCCCGCGGGCTCCGCGCACAACCAGACCGCCGCGCCGCTGCTGGTCAACCAGGCCGGAGGAGACCTCCACCAGCAGCCAAGCTCTCCGACGGTCGATGCGGGTCTCAACGACCCCGCCAACGGGTCGGCGGATCTCAACGGGAACGCCCGCACCCTCGGGACGGCGACCGACATCGGCGCGTTCGAGGACGGCCACCCCCGCGTGGTGACCGGAGCGCCGGCGAACGTCACGGATAACGGGGCCACGCTGCAGGGCTCCGTCAACCCGATTGGCTTTGCGACCACGTACTTCTTCCAGTGGGGCCCGACCACGGCGTATGGAAACCAGCTCCCCGCCACTGCGGCCAGCGCCGGCAGCGGGAGCGTCGCGCAAGGGGTGTCCCAGGATCTCCGCGGCCTGGCGCCGGGCACCACGGTGCATTACCGCCTCGTCGCGACCAACTCGTTCGGCACGGCCTTCGGGAGCGACCAGTCTTTGTCACGTTCGTCACCCTCATTCCGCTTGGGCCCGGCGACCGAACGGCTCCGACGATCGCCGGGCTGACGCTCACCAATGCTCGCTTCCGCGTCGCGGCCCGGGCGACGCCCGTGAGCGCCGGTACGAGGCGAGCCCCGCTCGGCACGACCTTCCGCTACAGCCTCTCGGAGCGAGCCCGGGTGACCTTGACCATCGAGCGGGCCCTCCCCGGCCGGCGTGTGGGCCGGCGCTGTCTCCGCCCGACGAGGTCCAACCGCACGCGCAGGCTGTGTATCCGCTACGTCCGCGCCGGCCTGCTTACGCGCCGCAACCAGGGCCCCGGCCGGGTCAGCACGCGCTTCAGCGGGCGCATCGGACGCCGCAAGCTCGCTCCCGGCCGCTATCGGGCCACGGTCGGAGCGACCGACGCCGCCAGCAACCGCGCCAGGACGCGGAGGGTCAGCTTCACGATCTTGCGGTAGGGCCCGCCCCGAGCACACGGCGTTCCCGGCCGGGCGCGCGAGGCGTGGAGGGCTTCGGCGCATCGCTACCTTGGGTCGAGTGCGCCTGACGACCTGGAACGTCAACTCGGTCAAGCAACGCGTGCCGCGACTGCTCCCTTGGTTGGATGAGCGGCGGCCGGACGTGGTCTGTCTGCAGGAGACAAAACTCGCCGACGATGCGTTCGTCGACCTGCTCGGCGGCGAGCTCGCCGGCCGCGGCTATGCGATCGCCCTCCACGGCGAGCCGACGTGGAACGGGGTGGCGATCCTCTCGCGCGTGGGGTTGGATGATGTGGTCACCGGGTTGGCCGGAGCTCCGGGGTTTCCGCAGCCGGAGGCGCGCGCGGTGTCCGCGACATGTGCCGGCATCCGCGTGGTCTCGGTGTACGTGCCGAACGGACGCGTGCCGGACTCGGAGCACTATGAGTACAAGCTGGGATGGCTGGCCTGTCTGAAGGAAGTGGTCAGCGCCGGCCCCGAGGAAACAGTCGTGTGCGGCGACATGAACATCGCTCCGACAGACGCCGACGTGTTCGATCCGGACGCCTACGTCGGTCAGACCCACGTGACGCCGCCCGAGCGGGCGGCGCTGAGCGAGCTGCAGGCGCTGGGTCTGCGGGACGTCGTGCGCGATCGCTGGCCCGGCGAGCGGATCTTCACCTACTGGGACTACCGGGCCGGGATGTTCCACCAGGACCTCGGTATGCGGATCGATTTGGTGCTGGCGAGCGCGTCGGTGGCCGACCGCGTGCGCGCGGCGTGGGTGGATCGCCAGGCGCGGAAGGGCAGCGGGCCCAGCGATCACGCGCCGGTGATCGTCGATCTGGACGAGGCGCCGGACGGCGACATCGGTCCGGTCGTTCCACCGCCCTCGGCTCCGGCGGCGAGGCGCGGCGCGGCCAAGCTGCCCCAGTCACCGTGACGGAGCGAGCCCCAGCTGGCGAGCATTCCGTACGCGAAGCTACGCAGGCGGATGCCGCCGCCATCGGCCGACTTCTGCACGCCTTCAACACGGAGTTCGAGGAGGAGACGCCGGGGCCGGAGCAGCTGGCCACGCGCATCACCGAGCTACTGAACGGCGGCGATACGAAGGTATTGCTAGTAGGTGGGGGGCCGGACGGGGTCGCCGTGCTGCGGTTCCGGCGCTCCATCTGGACTCCCGGCCTGGAGTGCTACCTGGCCGAGTTGTACGTGGCGCCCGAGAAACGGGGCCTGGGTAGGGGCCGCGCCATCATGGAGGCCACCCTCGAAGTCGCTCGCACGGTGGGCGCCGACTGCATCGACCTCGGCACCAGCGAGACCGACACCGCAGCCCGCGCCCTCTACGAGAGCCTTGGATTCACCAACAACGAGGGCAAGTCGGGCGGGCCGGTCAACTACTTCTACGAGCGCGAGCTCTAACAGACTCACGCGCACCGCGCTCCACGTCGGCAGGAGTACCCTGTCCCCATGACCCCGATCCCCGGCGATCCGCACAAGCGCACCGACCAGGACGAGCTGACGACGAAGGACGGCCGGAAGGTCAAGCTCAAGCTCCCGCCCGGTCTGGCGCCGCGGC
The DNA here is from genome assembly GCA_963842605.1 of uncultured Actinomycetes bacterium. Classification (GTDB taxonomy): domain Bacteria; phylum Actinomycetota; class Thermoleophilia; order Solirubrobacterales; family Solirubrobacteraceae; genus AC-38. The sequence continues at coordinate 123,841 of CAWJGV010000008.1, read as the reverse complement.
CGAAGCCCGGCAAGACGGAGGAGCGCGCCGCCGAGGAACCGCCTCGCGACGATCCGCGCCCGCCGATCAATCCGGATCACGTCGGCGGCTTCTAGTCCGCCGTCGGGCGAAAGCCCGAGCACACCACGCGCATCCACCCGATCCGGCCGTCGCGCTCGGCCAGGTAGGCCTGCTGCTCGACCAGGAAGCCGCCGTCGGGGTTGCGCACGCGGAACCGATACCCCACCCGCTCGCGGTCGGCGAAGGCGTCGGTCTCCACGCCCTCGAGCCCCTCGATCTCGTCCTTGTCCTCGAACCACTGGCCGAGGACCACGCCGATCACCCCGTCCGGATCCCCAGCCTCCCAGTTGCGGTTCGGCGTCATCCCGCGGAAGTCGATCTCCGGGTGCATCAGGTCCGTGAGCGCCTCGCGGTCCTTCACTGCGAGCGCGCGGGCGAACTGGGCGCCGAGCGTGTCCGAATCCACGGTGCGATGCTCGCAGCGCGCCCGCGGCGTTTCAATCGGCCTCGGCGACCGATGATTCTTCCGCCACTGCCCGGTCTCAATCTGCGACCCGATGACCAAGGAGGACGCGAATGAGGAAGCTGATCGTCACTGAGTTCGTCACGCTCGACGGCGTGATGGAGGCGCCTGGCGGCGAGCCGGGCCATCCCCACAGCGGCTGGGTCTTCGACTTCATGGGCGACGAGCAGATGAAGTACAAGTTCGACGAGATCCTCGAGGCCGACGTCCAGCTGATCGGCCGCGTGACCTACGAGAGCTTCGCCGGCGCCTGGCCCGAGCGGGAGGGCCCGTTCGCGGAGAAGATGAACTCGATGCCGAAGTACGTCGTCACGACGACGCTCGACGAGCTCGAGTGGGACAACTGCACGGCGATCCGCGACGACATCCCCGGAGAGGTCGCGAAGCTGAAGCAGGAGGACGGCGGCCCGATCCTGGTCGCGGGCAGCCGTACGCTCGTGCACACCCTGATGGAGCACGACCTGGTCGACGAGTACCGGCTGATGGTCTTTCCGGTCGCCCTCGGATCGGGCGCGCGGCTCTTCCCCGAGTCGCCGGACAAGCTGACGTTGGAGCTCACCGACACGAAGACGTTCGAGACCGGCGTCCAGGTGAACACGTACCGGCCGGCAGTCAGCGAGTAGGCGCGACGCCGACCGCCAGAACGCCGCCGATGCAATAACTTGTCGCGCCGCTCGCACCACAAAGCGGTGCCCTTGGTCATGTCATCACCGTCGATACACCGCGCCGCGGGCGCCATCGCCGTCGTCTCGGCGCTCGCGGCCGCGACGCTGCTGTTCGGGTCGGGCCCCGAAGTCGCGGTCGCGGCCTGCGGCGGGGTCAAATACGCCCGGCCGAGGCGTATCGACCAACGCCACCGGCCTCCTCTGGCGATCGGGGACTCGACCATGCTGCTCGCCGTCAAGCCCCTGGCCAGGGCCGGGTTCGAGGCCAACGCCCGCGGGTGTCGCCCCGTCTACGAGGGCCTGGATCTGCTGGCCAGCCGCAAGCGCCAGCGTCGCCTGCCCAAGGTCGTCCTGATGCATCTCGGCCTCAACGCCGGCATCACCACGCCCGAGATCCGGCGCGCCCTGGGCATCATGGGCCGGCGGCGAATCCTCGTCCTGGTCACGCCACGCGGCGGGCACGACGCCCGCATCATCAGGGCGGCCGGCCGCCGCTGGCCCCGCCGCGTGCGCGTGCTCGACTGGGCCGGCATCTACCACGGCCACCACGAGTACTTCTCCGAACCGCACGGCCTCCACCTGTCCCAGCTCGGAGTCCGCGTCTTCGTGCGGCTGTGCGTCAGGCTGGTGCTTCCGCTCAACCGCTGAGTTTGGCCACGCCCGACGGTCTTAGTTGGGAACCCGAAGACCAGGAGGTGGAAATCCTGTGCCGGAGCTGCAAACCCTGATGAGCGGTCTCGCGTTCCCCGAGTCGCCACGGTGGCGCGACGGCCGTCTTTGGGTCTCCGACTGGGGCGCGGGCGAGGTCATCGCCGTCGATCTCGAGGGCAAGACCGAGGTGGTCGTTCGCCACCCGTCATTTCCGATGTGCATCGACTGGCTGCCCGATGGGCGGCTGCTGATCGTCTCGTCGAGCGATGGGCTCCTCCTGCGCCGGGAGCCCGACGGCTCGCTGGTGACCCACGCCGACCTGAGCGCCCTGGCCGATCACCCATGGAACGACATCGTCGTGGACGGTCGGGGCAACGCCTACGTCAACAACACCGGCTTTGACTTTCCGGGTGGCGAGTTCGCCCCCGGAACCATCGCTCTGGCCACTCCCGACGGCTCGGCTCGACAGGTAGCGGACGGGGTCGCGTTCCCCAACGGCATGGCCGTGACGCCCGACAACTCCACGCTGATCGTCGCCGAGTCCTACGGCAACAAGCTCACGGCGTTCGACATCGCCGCCGACGGCAGCCTGTCGAACCAGCGAGTCTGGGCGGACCTCGGCGACGGCGTCCCCGACGGCATCTGCCTCGACGCCGAGAACGCCGTCTGGTACGGGGACGTCCCCCACCAGCGTTGCGTGCGCGTTCGCGAAGGCGGTGAGGTGCTGGAGACGATCGATCTCGACCGCGGGTGCTTCGCCTGCATGCTCGGGGGCGCCGACGGGAGAACGCTGTTCATGACGGCGAACGACTGGCGTGGTCCGGACAACATGGCTGACGGGCCACGAATGGGCCAGGTGCTGACCGTCGAGGCGCCGGCACCGGGCGCCGGTTGGCCCTAGGGTGAGCGCGTGGCCAGCTGGGACGACGTGCGTCGGATCGCGCTTGACCTGCCCGAGACCAGCGAAGGGTTGTCGCGCGATCTCGCCTCGTGGCAAGTGCGGGACAAGGGATTCGTCTGGGAGCGCCCCCTGCGCCAGGCTGACCTTCGGGCGCTTGGCGACGAGGCTCCCACGGGGCCGATCCTCGGAGCGCGGGTGGAGCACCTCGTAGCGAAGGAGGCGCTTCTCGCCGACGATCCAGAGGTCTTCTTCACGACCCCGCATTTCGACGGATACCCGGCGATCCTGGTCCGCCTGGACAGAATCGCCGTCGAGGACCTCAAAGAGGTGATCGTCGAAGCTTGGCTTGCCCGTGCGCCCAAGCGGCTGGCTCAGGAGTACGTCGACACATCACTGTGAGCAAGGCCTGCGCCTTTCGCGTCAGGTCCCCACCGTCAGGACGATCTTCCCTCGGGTGCGTCGGCGGTCAGCGCGCGAACCACGTCAGCCGCCGGAAGCAGACGCTGTATGCGCGCCACGCATTCGCCCGCATAGAGCGGGCCGGAATCGAGGAGTGAGGCCGGATCGTCGACCGTGGCGGCCGACGGTCCGAGCAGCGGCATCCCGGGCCGCTGCGAGCGGGCCGCGCGCTGGATGAGGGCCACGGGCATGCGAGACAAAGCAGGAGCGGTGACGCGATGCAGGCCGCGGACCCAGCCCGGGCCGCGCTCGTCGTCGCGCAGCCAACGCTCGGTGGCCGCGTTGCGCACGACCCGGTGAGGCGCCGGCCAGCCTGCGCCGAACAGCTCGGTGAGCACGGTGTCGTGCGCCTCGAGCAATCGGCGCTTGTACTCCGGGTGGGCGTCGCTCTCGTCCGAGAGCAGAAAGCGGGTTCCGACGACGACCGCCTCCGCGCCGGCCGCGAGCGCCGCCTCAACATCGGCCCGCTCGGCCACGCCGCCCGCGAGCCAGATCGGGAAGCTCGGCGCGAGCGCGGCGCGAGCGCGCTCGAGCAGCTCCAGCGCCGGAGTGGTCCCGCGAACGTGGCCGCCGGCCTCGACGCCCTGCACGATCACGCCGTCCGCCCCGGCGTCCGCGGCCGCCTTCGCCTCCTCCACCGACCCGCACTGATGCACCCAGACCCCGTTCGTCGCTCGCCGCGGCTTCCCCCAGAACGTCACGACCGCGTCGGCCTCGCGCGCGAGCTCCCAATGCCCGCGCCGCGCGAACGGCAGCAGCAGATTCACGGCGATCGGACGGGCGCTGCGCTCCCGGTGGGCGGCGAGCTCCGCGCGCAGCATCGGCGGAGGCATGATGCCGAGCTGCCCGAGGCCGCCCGCCTCCGCGATCGCCACGGTCAGCTTGGCCCGCGAGAGGCCGCCCCCGAGCCCGGCTCCGACGATCGGCTGCTCCAGGCCGAGTTGCTCACGGAGGCTCACAGGGCGATCGTAGTTTGCGCCGACCGCGGGGCCGCCCTAGGCTTGCTCCAGACGATCTCTAGAGGTGTGCCGGGAAGACTGGTCGGCGAGGAGGTGGGCCGTGGAGGCCCAGCGCAGGACTCCGGCCAGCCTCGTTCGTTCGGTCTTCCACAGTCGTCTCGTCCTGCTGGTCGCGTTCGCTTTCGCGGTGATGGGCGACCCGGTCTCGTCGGTCGCCTACGCGATCGAGGCCGCGCTGCGCGCGTTGCATGGCGACCTGGGCTTGCTCATGGTGACGGTGGGCGTGGTGCTCGGGATCATCGTGCTGGTCTCGGTGAACTACCACCAGCTGTACGCGCGATTTCCGGAGGGCGGCGGCGACGCTGCCGCGACGAGCGCGGCCTTCGGCGAAGGCTGGGCCTTTCTGCCGCTCGGCTCCCTGATCACCGACTACGCCCTCACGATCTCGATCAGCGTCGCCGCGGGTGCCTCGGCGATCATCGCCTACGTGCCCGAGCTCGCCCCTGGTCGGATCGAGCTTGCCCTCGGGCTGCTGTGCTTCGTCGCCGGCCTGACGTGGTTCGGCCATGGCGGGCGTCTGGTCTTCGCCACGATGACGATCGCCTTCGTCGTGGTCGCCCTGGTCGTCGTCGCGCACGGTTTCATTTCCCCCGTCGCGCACGGTTCCGGCAGGCTCGAGCCAACCGGCGACCATCACGGCGCGCTGCTCAGCGTGCTGCTCGCCTTCCCGGTCGCGATGGCGCTGGCCACCGGAGTCGAGGCGCCCTCCTCGGCGATCGCCCAACTGGGCCAGCTGGACGACCGCGGGCGACGCCGTTTTGGCCGCATCACGCTCTGGCTGATGCTCGCGATCGTCGCGACCCTGACCCTCGGCCTGTCGGCGCTCGCCGTCTCCCTCCGAATCGGGATTCCGCCGGCGGACTCGACCACCATCGCCGAGGTCGCCCGCGCCGCCACCGGGGAGGGTGCGCTCTTCGCTGCCTTCCAGGTCACGACGGCGGTCCTGCTGCTCGCGGCGGCCAGCTCCTCCTTCCAGGCCGGGCCGGGGCTGCTCAAGGCGCTCGCCCGCGGTGGCGTCGGCGTCGGTGTGCTGCCGGACTGGCTCGGGCGGACGAACCGGCACCACACCCCCTACTGGGGTGTGGTCGTCTTCCTCGCGGTTTCGGCGGTGATCGTCGTCGGAGCAGCCGGTCGCGAGCAGCGGCTCGTCCTCTTCTACGCCGTCGCCGTCTTCATCGCCTTCCTCTGCGGCCTGCTCGCGATGGCGAGGTTGTTCCGCGCCGAAGGCAAACGGCTGTTGCTGTTGACGAGCCTGCTCGGGGCGACGGCGGTCGCGGTGACGCTCGCCATCAACCTCGCCCGGGGCTACCCCGTCATCTCGTTGATCGCCGCGCTCGTGCTCGCGGGCGTGCTGCACGCGCTGTGGGTGAGGGCCGGACGGCCGCGCGGCATCGCCGGGGCCGAGCGCGTCGCGGGGGAGGCGCTCGACCCAACCGAGTAGCGCGGCCGGCCCTGCGCGGCCTTCGTCAGGTCCCGACCGTCAGGACGATCTTGCCTCGCGTGTGACCGGACTCGCTGAGCTCCTGGGCGCGCTGGACCTCGGTGAGCGGGAGCACCTCGGTGATCTCCACGTGCACCTCGCCGGCCGCCACGAGCTCGGCGATCCGAGCCAGCTGCTCTGAGCTCGGGCTCGCTCTCGAGTAGCTCCGCGCGCGCGCCGCGCTCTCGTGCCGCCTCCTCGGGTGGAGCGTTGGCGATGGTGACGAGGATGCCTCCCTCGCGCAGGGTGGGGACCAGCGACTCGGTGGTCTCCCCGCCGACGGTGTCGACCGCGACGTCGACCCCGCTCACGGCTTCGCCGACGTCCTGCTCCGTGTAATCGACGTACTCGTCGGCGCCGAGACCGAGCACGAAGTCGCGATTGCGAGACGATCCCGTGCCGATCACTCGCGCGCCCGCGTTCTTCGCGAACTGCACAGCGAGGTGGCCGACGCCGCCGGCGGCCCCGGCGATGAGCGCCGTCTGGCCGCGTTCGAGCCCGCCGCTGTCGAACAGCGCCTGCCAGGCGGTCAGCCCGGCCACCGGTATCGCCGCCGCCTGCTCGTGGCTGACCTCGGCGGGCTTCCTGGCGATCGCGGCGGCCGAGGCGGTTGCGAACTCCGCGTAGCCCCCATTCGCGGTCCTCCCGAACACCTCGTCTCCCTCGGCGAAGGTCGCGCTACGTGACACCTCGACGGTCCCGGACACGTCGTACCCGAGCACCGCGGGCAACGGCATCTCTATGAGACCGCGCCGGGCCTTCCAGTCCGCCGGGTTGACCGACGCAGCGCGCACCCGGATCAGCACCTCGCCGTCGCCGGGCTCGGGCCGGTCGGTCTCTTCGTAGTGCAGGACGTCCGGGCTGCCGGTCTCGTGGATCACGACGGCATGCATTGCGACTCCTTCCGAGGGGACGGGGGTCCCAGGAGTCTAACTTACGTTTCGTAAGCTTCCGTCCCTGTCGGCGGCAGCCTCCGCCCCGGCTCGCTAGGCCCGGTGGTGGTTGACGACTTCGATGTTGTTGCCGTCGGGATCGAGGACGTAGGCGGCGTAGTAGCCGGGGTGATACCGGGGGCGTTCGCCGGGTGGCCCGTTGCTTGTGTAGCCGGCGTCGGTCGCGGCCTGGTGGAACCGCTGGATGTCGTCATCGTCGTCGGAGGGAAACGCCATGTGGAGGTTCTCGGTCGGCGTTCCGCGCACGAGGGAGAACGAGCCGCCGGCTCCGACGAACTGCACGCGATCGGGCGTGTCCTCTCCCAGGCGTAGACCGGCATACGGCGCGATCGTCTCGTAGAAGCGCTTGGCCGCCGCGACGTCGGCCACCCGGATCCATAGGTGGTCGATGGCCCCGGCGCGGCGCATCGCGCCGTGGTTGACGGCCTCGGCGCTGTTGCCGTCGGGATCACGCAGGAACGCCCCGTAGTAGTCGTCGCGGTACTCGGGCCTTGGCCCCGGCTGTCCGTCGTCGGCGTATCCGGCCTCGGTGCCGACCTGCCAGAACTCGTCGACCTGCTCTTGCGAGGGCGCCGCGAAGGCGACGTGAAGTCGCCGGGTGACCGGAGTGGCCTCATCGGCGCCCGTCACCATGAAGTTCTGCCACTCGGAGAAAAGCTCGGTCCGGTAGGTCCGTTCGATGCCCAGGGGCCTCAGGACCGTGTCGTAGAAGCGCTCCGATGCGGTCCTGTCCTCGACGCGGATCGTCACATGGTCGAACATGGCGGCCTACACGCTAACCACGCCGGTAGCGAACGTAGACGACGCGGGACGCGAACGTCCGGGTCTCGATCAGCTCCAGGTTGATCCTCTCGTCCAGGGCGGGGAAGTAAGGCGTGCCCCCGCCCAGGACGACCGGATTGACGAAGAGCCAGTACTCGTCGACGAGACCCAGCTCGATGCAGGTGGAGGCGAGGCCGGCGCCGCCGACGGCCAGGTCCTTGTCCCGGTTGTTCCTTCAACCTGGCGACCTCCTCGGCGACGCCGTCCCGTGGCCAGCCGGGCATTGCCCTCGACCTTCTCGAGGGTCTTCGAGAACACGATCCTCGGCGTGTCCTTCCAGAGGCGAGCGAACTCGAGCTCGTACTCCGTAGCCGACGGGTTCTCGTCCGCGGTCTCCCAGTAGAGCATCGTCTCGTACAGCCGCCGTCCGCAGGAGCTGCACGCCCGTCTCACGTATCTGCTCGTTGTGGAACCGATGCTGCTCCTCGTCCGGTGCCGACCAGTCGATCTCGCCGTCGGGCCCGGCGATGAAGCCGTCCAGCGACACTGACATCGAGTAGATCAGCTTCCGCATCACGATCCTCCTTGGCGCAGGTGACGACTCACGTCGCCGACGAGATCGGTTCGGACGCGCCTCTGCACGAAGCGCCACTGCCTGTCGCGGCGCTCGAAGCGGTCTTGGTACCGACCGCTGACGATGGGCTGCAGAGGCAGGTCGGGCAGCGCCTGCAGCGCGGTGAAGTACGAACGCGAGACCGCGGTGCCCGCCTCTTCGTCGACCTCGATGGCGAGATTGGTGGTGACGTGCTTGGTACATGGCGTGCCGTCGTCGTAGACGATCAGGCTGTCCCGGAGCATCTTCTCGATGGCGTCTCGGCCACTCACCGACCCGGCGCCACCCGTGAAGGTGGCGTCTGCGAGCAGGGCGCCGACGCCCGCGAAATCGCCGTCGTCCACGAGTTCGGCATACGTCGCGATCAGGTTCTCGATGGCCCGGTAGCTCGACGGCGGATTGGCCGGGCCCCGGGTGGGCGTGGGTGTGGACATGGTCACTGCCTCCAGGCAATAGAGGTCGATCGAAGCGTTCCGGTTTGACCATACGGAGAGTGCCGGGGCGGCGAGGTACGCTCGCATGCGCAGATGGCCTACGACGAGGACCTCGCAAACCGCATCCGTGACCTGCTCGCCGACGAGGACGCGATCACCGAGAAGAAGATGTTCGGCGGCCTCGCGTTTCTCCTACACGGCAACATGGCTGTCAGCGCTTCGCGCGACGGCGGGCTACTGGTCCGCATCGACCCTGCCGACACCGACGCATCTCTCGCGCGTCCCCACGTGGCGCGGATGGAGATGGGTGGGCGCACGATGGACGGGTGGATCACCGTTGCGCCGGTGGGGTTGAAGACCAAGCGTGAGCTCGCAGCGTGGGTCAAGCGGAGCCTTGACTTCGTGAAGACGCTGCCCCCGAAATAGCTCGTCGCTGAGCGAAACCGCCGAGCCGCTGCGCGCTAACCCGGCGCGCTGGACCGCTCGGTTTGCGCGAACGTCGTGACCAGCTCCACATAGCGGCCCGGGACGCTGATGTGAGGTACGTGGTCCGCGCCGTCGATCGTGACGCGCTCGGATCGCGGTAGCGACTCCGCGACCATGTCCACCACCGGCCCGAAGAAGGGGGCACTCTCGGTCCCGCTGGTCAACAGCGCCGGCCTGTCAAAGCCCGCCAGGGCGTCCAGGTCCATCTGTAGGGCGTCGGGATCGCGTACCTCGTCGAGAAAGGTCGGCGCGTTGGCGATGCACACCTCGCGCATCTCCGGCGTAAGCTGCTCGTCCCAGGCGCCCGGCCCAAACGCGATCGTCTCGACGAACAGTCGCGCAGCGCCCTCGTGATCGCCGCCTTCGAGGAGCCCGACCACAGCGTCGATGCGTCGTTGCACCTCCCCCAGCGCCGGCTCGAGCTCGGTCCCGGCAAGCAGGGGGAACAGCGGCGGCTCGTGAGCGATCAAGCTGCGGAAGACCTCCGGGCGCCGGGTCGCAGCCCGCAGCGCGGTCACAGCGCCGAAGGAGTTGCCGGCGACGTGCGCCGGCCCGAGACCCAGCTCGTCGATCAGCCCAGCGAGGTCGTCGGCGTCCTCGAACACGCTGCCCTGCCTGGCCGGTCGCTCGCTCGCGCTGTGCCCGCGCCGATCGTAGGCAAGGACCCGAAACGATTCGGCAAGCGCGGATACCACGGCGTCCCAGTTGTGATGGTCACCCCAGGAGCCATGCACGAGAACGAGCGGCTCGCCGGAGCCATTGAGCTCGTAGTACAGCTCGACGCCATTGACACGCGCCGCGGACATCGCAGCCTCCCCGATCGAGTTGGCTGCCCGAGTCTAGTTCGCCGCTAGGGTCGCGGGGGTGAGCGCCAGGCCCACGCGGACGGCGCAGCGCACTCCGACGCGCGCGCCGCGTTCTACGCCGGCCTCGCGGCGTGGGCGCGGAAGAGCTGGCCGGCGGCGTGAAGTGGGTGCGCCGCGCGCTCGGGGCCGGTGGGCTCGTCTACGTCGTCGTCAAGGTCGGCGCGGCGCTCGGGGCATGAGGTCGAATCGCGGCGGCGGGATACTGCGCGGCGATGTCGGAGGAGAACGTGCAGATCGCACGCCGCATGGGCGAGTACTTCAACCGCGGGGACCGTGAAGGGTTCCAGCGGCTGCTCGCGCCCGATGCCGAGATCATCCCTCTGCGCGCCGCGCTGGAGGGGACCGTGTATCGCGGCCCGAGCAGTTCCGCGGACTTCTGGGCGGACACGGACGAGTCGTGGGAAACGATCGGCTTCGATCCGGACGAAATCCGGGACCTCGGAGACCGCGTTCTGCTCACCGGTCGGCTACGAGCCAAGACACGGCAGACGGGCGTCGAGGTCGATTCCCGAATCGGCGCGATCGTGACCTTCGCCAACGGCAAGGTGACGCGCTTCCAGACCTATGCGAGCGTGGCCGAAGCCCTCGAGGCCGCCGGGTTGCCGGAGTAGGCAGAACTCGCGCGTGAGTACCGGGCCCACGCTCAGGGACTTCTGGCGGCGCGGGCAGCGCGGCTGGCCCGCGAGCTTCCCGATCGCTCAGTTCCCGAATGCGCCGCTGCTCGTCGCGCTGGGTGGGTGGCTCGTCGCCGCGCTGACGGACGGCTCAGCTCATGCCTACGCGCGCGCCGCGTTCTACGTCGGTCTCGCGGCGTGGGCGTGGGAGGAGCTGGCGGGCGGCGTGAACTGGGTGCGCCGCGCGCTCGGGGCCGGTGGGCTCGTCTACGTCGTCGTCAAGGTCGGCGCGGCGCTCGGAGCATGAGGTCGAATCGCCACTACGCGAGGAGGCCGAGGTCGCCGGCCTTGGCCGCGGCCTCGGTGCGCGACCGGCAGCGGAGCTTCATGAGGATGTTGCGCACGTGCATGTCCACCGTGCGCGTACTGAGCACAAGCTCGCCGGCGATCTCGCGGTTCGTGCGACCGGAGGCGACCAGGCGCATCACCTCGAGCTCGCGGTTGGACAGGCCGGCGTTCTCGTGGTCCGCCGCCGCGCGCCGCCCGAGTTGGCGCTCAACGGACTCGCCGAGCTTGGCGACCTCCTCGGCCACCTGGGCGGCCAGCGGAGTGGCCCCGAGGCGGCGCGCCGTCCGGTGCGCCTCGCCGAGCCGCTCGAGCGCGGCGTCGCGCTGCCCCGCCGTGGCGAGCGCCACGCCTGCTCGGAGCTGGATCTGCGCTCGCTCGAACGGGATCTCGAGGCTCGCGTGAAGATCGGCCGCGCGGCTGAGCTGCTGCGCGGCCGCGTCCGGATCGCCCTCTGCGAGCGCCGTCTCTCCGACTGCGTACGCGAGCGCCGCCAAAGCGTCCGGGTGGCCGGTCGTGGTGGCGATGCTCGACAGCGCCTGTGCGCACGCGCGCGCCTCGCCGAGCAGGCCTTGGCGGGCGAAGAAGCACGACGCCCAGCGAAGGCCCCAGACCGCATAGTGGTGGTCCTCGCTGCGCGCCCAGCGCTCCAGCACGAAGCGGCAGTGCCCGAGGGCGCGGTCGACGTCACCCTCGTGCTCGTCCAGCCAGGCGAGCGCGGCGGCGCTGTCCACGGTCATCGAAACCACGTCGAGGCGCGAGGCGGTGTCGAGGCACTGGACAAGCAGCGGCCGGGCGGCCGACGACTCGCCGCGGAACGCGTGGATCGATCCGAGAATGCCGTCCACCACAAGCGTGGCGTCCGCGCTCGCGTCAGGGGCCCGTAGCTCGTTCGAGAGCTCGCTGGCGCGCTCCCAGTCCCCGAGCTCGCGCAGCACGTAGGCCATGCAGCTGACGCATGTGTGCTCCAGGCCTTCGGCTCCGTTCGTCTCGCAGAAGCCGATCGCCGTGGCGAGCGCGTCGCGCGCGCCACCGTAGTCGCCCGCGATCTCGTGCGCCGTGCCGAGCCGCTGGTACAGCTCCGCCGCCTCGACGGTGAGCTCGTGCTCGAGGGCCAGCGAGAGCCCCGCTCTGATGCTCTTCATCCCCTCGTCGAAGTCCCCGCCCTTCACGCGCGCAACCCCCTCGAGCCCGAGGACGCGCGCCCGCAGATCGGTGCGCTCCGCACGCCCGGCCTCCTCACCCGCACGGTGGGTGAGCTCGACGGCGTCGGCGTTGCTGCCGGCGCTCACCAGGTAGCCGGCGGCGATCAGTCGCTCGGCGGCGGCCTCGCCGGGGAGGCCGTTCGCGGCATACGCGTCGGCCGCGACGCGGCGGGCGGTGAGCGCGCGCTCGCGGTCGCCCTGGAGCTCGTAGATCGCAGCCAGGGACCGCTCGGCGTCAGCGAGGGCACGGCCGGCGCCCTCGGAGCGTCGCGCCGCGACCACCTCGCGCTGCGCGCGGGCCGCCTCGGCGAGCTCGCCCGAGAGCTCCGCGAAGCGCGCGTGGCGCTCGAGCACGGCTATCCGCTCCGGGCCGCGTTCCCCCTCCGGCCACAGGTCCAGTGCCTGGCGCCCGAGGCGCGCGGCGTCGCGGTAGGCGTGGACGGACGAGAGCTCCCCGACGGCGCTCACCAACGAGTCGAGCGCGCGGGGTCCGTCCCGAGCCGCGAGCCAGTGCGCCGCCACCTCGGCCTGACCGCGGTCGCGCGCCTCGAGCTCTGCGGCCAGGTCACGGTGCAGCGAACGACGGCGGAGCCACGGTACGTCTTCGTAGATGGCGTCGCGCGCGAGTGGATGCCGGAAGGCGGCGCGCCCGGGCTCGAGCTCCACGATCAGACCACTCGCTGAGCAGCTCGTCGAGACCAGCCTCCCGGCCGAGCGCGGCCACGAGCTCGACGTCGAAGCGAGTGCCTGCCACTGAAGCCGCCTCCGCGGTCGCGCGGGCCTGATCGGACAGGTCGCTCGCCTGCAGCAGCACGGCATCGCGAATCGTCTGCGGCAGCGGCACCTCCGCGTCGAGCGCCAGTTCGAGGCCCTCCTCTCCGGGTTGCAACCGCCCTCCGGCTTTGAGCGCCCCGGCGAGTTCCTCGATGAAGAACGGGATCCCACCTGTGCGGTCGTGCAGCGCTCTTGCGAGCCGTTGGGACGGGCGCTCGCCGAGCACCGTCTCGGCCAGCTCCGCTGTGCCCTGCTCGGTGAGCGGCTCAAGCGTCAGCTCGCGAAGCGAATGGTTCCGGCGCAGATCGTTGCGCAGCCGCCTGAGCTGGTGCCCGCGCGGGATCTCGTCCGAGCGGTAGGCGCCGAGCACGACCAGGGGCAGCTCGCGCAGAGGAACAGCGAGCGCGGCGAGGAGCTCGAGCGTAGCGTCGTCCGACCACTGGAGGTCATCGAGGAGCAGCACCGCCGGCCCCTCGGCCGCCACCGCGGCCAGTCCGCAGCGGATCGCCTCGAACAGCGTGGCGCGGTCGCTCTCCTCGGTCGCCTCGCCGAGCTCCGGCAGCAGCAATGCCAGATGCGAGCGCAGGGGACCGCAGTCCGAGAGCCCTCCCGGCACAGCGCGCATGAACCCGCGCAGAGCGGCGGTGACCGGCGCGTAGGCCACCGCCTCCGGGCCAGAAGTCCCTCTGAGGAAGCGGGCGTCCGCGGACTGGACCACCTCCTCGGCGAAGCGCGTCTTGCCCACACCTGCCTCGCCGGCCAGCAGCACCAGCGAGCCGCGGCCTTCGAGCGACTCCGTGAGCACCGCCTCCAGCCAGGCCCGCTCAGATTCGCGCTCGATCAGGGCTCCGCGGCTCATCACGCCAGTCTAAAGTCGACGTTGCTGGAGATCATGGAGCCGGCGGGCTCACCCGACCCTGGCGGCCGGGTGAGCCCGTCGACTTCTAGCGGGGGAAGTCCCGCGGCCCCGTGCTGTCGAACACCGAAGCAACCTCGGTCACGAGGTTGGCGGGGAAGCCGCCGACGCCTCGCGTGCTCCCTGATCACCTCGGCGTTCTCCGCCTGGTGAAAGCAGTACACCTTGTCGCCCGCGACGTAGCTGTGCAGCCACTTGTACGGCTTGCCGAGCGACGCCACCGCATCGTTGGACGTGCTGGTGATGCCGCGCAGCTCCTCGTGGGTGAGCTGGCTGGCGCCCGGGATCTCGCGCTCGATGACGTAGGTCTTCATCTTGACTCGCCCTCCTGTCAGGGGATTGATCGGTTGCGATGACGACCGTACGGAGGCGAATGACCCGTGGCATCCGCTGCACTACCGTAATTCGCACTCCACATTGCCGTAAGAGGTAGCGCTTAGCGGGCTTGGATCGCTCATCGACCTCGTGTCGAACGTGAGGTCGAGCTCGCGTTCCTGCTCGGCCACTTCCTGGGCCCAGCGCGCGAACCCGAGCCCGCCGAGCGGATGGTCGGACGCTCCGGCGGGGATCGCGTATGGCGTTCCTCCTGCTTGCTCCACCGACGCCAGCGCGTCCTCCCAGCTCTTGCGGATCCCGATGTCGAACCCGGCCGGGTCGAGCCGCACGTCAGCCCCCATGAGCCGCGAGAGGAGGATGTTCCCGACCTTGTCGTAGACGACGTCGGGCCACTCGACCCAGTGCTCCTGGACGAGCACGCAGCCCAGTCCTAGATGTGCCGCGACGGCGGCAACCTGGCGTGTGTGGTTCGACTGCACGCCCCCGATCGACACGAGCGTGTCGCAGCCCTGGGCGAGCGCGTCGGCCGCGAGGTACTCGAGCTTCCGCACCTTGTTCCCTCCGTACGCGAGCCCGGAGTTGCAGTCCTCGCGCTTGGCCCAGATCTCGACTCCGCCGCCGAGATGCTCCAGGGGCAGGCGACGATTCGTCATCTGCTGACCCACACCGCCGGTGCGGGCTACTGGTTCGCCAACCCTGACCTGCTGCGTTATCACCAGCTCACGGGCATCCCCGACCCGACCGCTGGCCGGGTCGCCATGCTCGAGATGCCGCTGATCGCCGACCCCGGCACACGCTGGGAGTACGGAACGAACACGGACTGGCTGGGCCAGGTCGTCGAAGCGGTCAGCGGACTGGATCTCGCGACCTACTGCGACAAGCACGTCTTCGGCCCGCTCGGAATGAGAGACGCGACCTTTGCACCGACCGACGAACAGGCCGCGCGGACAATGACGGTGCACTCGCGGACGCCCGATGAAGGGCTGATACCCGCTCCGTTGGAGTCGCCGGACGATGCCGACTTCTACTCCGGCGGCGGTGGCGCCTCTGCGACGGGCCCGGACTACCTGCGTTTCATGCGTGCGCTTCTGCGCGGCGGCGAGCTCGACGGAGAGCGCGTCCTGCGCCCCGAGACCGTGGAGATGGCGTTCACCGACCACCTCCACGGCGCCCCGCTCCCCGAGCTCGTGCGGTCGGCGATCCCCGAGCTGTGCAACGACATCCCCGCCTGGCCCCTGGCCCAGGGCTGGGGCCTCGGGTTCCATCTCGTGCTCGAGGACGTGCCGGAGATGCGCCGCGCCGGCACCGGGGACTGGGCGGGACTCAGCAACTGCTACTTCTGGATCGACCGTTCGACAGGCATCGCCGGGGCGTTCCTCACCCAGGTCCTTCCGTTCTACGACGCGCGGATCGTCGAGACGGCGACCAGCTTCGAGCAGTGCGTCTACGCCGAGGTCGGCGCGCCGGCCACGAGCTAGCGCGGGCGCAGACCCGCGTCCGCTCCTCGTCCAAAGCCGAAGCGACCGAGGGTGCGCAACGCGACATCGCGGGCTACCGGAACGAACGAAGCGGGTCACGCCGTGCGATAGCCGAGCAGCCTGCCGAGGCGAGCGAGGCCTCGCATCACCGAGCGCAGGAGTTCCGTCTCCGCCTGATGCGAACATGTGTTCGTGTCAGCGGAGGCGACCATCCTGCACGCCGACCTCGACGCCTTCTACGCCTCGGTCGAGCAGCGGGATGATCCTCGCCTGCGCGGCCGCCCGGTGATCGTCGGGGCGGGAGTCGTGCTCGCCGCCAGCTACGAGGCCAAGGCGTGCGGCGTCCGCACGGCGATGGGTGGCGGGCAGGCTCGCCGGCTCTGCCCGCAGGCGGTCGTGGTCAAGCCGCGGATGTCGGCCTACTCCGAGGCGAGCAAGGCGGTGTTCGAGGTGTTCGAGGACTCGACCCCGGTGGTCGAAGGGCTTTCGATCGACGAGGCGTTCCTCGACGTTCGCGGGATGAGGCGGATAGCCGGCACGCCCACGGAGATCGCCGCGCGGTTGCGGCGCGACGTCCGCGAGCACGTCGGCCTTCCCATCACGGTCGGGGTGGCCCGGACCAAGTTCCTCGCCAAGGTGGCCAGCGGCGTGGCCAAGCCCGACGGTCTCCTCCTGGTGCCGCCGGACGCCGAGCTGGCGTTTCTCCATCCCCTCCCGGTCGAGCGGCTTTGGGGGGTCGGCCCGGTGACCGCCCGCAAGGTCCGCGATCTGGGGATCACGACCGTCGGCCAGGTGGCCGAGCTCGCCGAGGCGGTACTCGTCTCGATCCTCGGACGGGCGTCGGGCCGGCACCTCCACGCGCTGGCCCACAATCGCGACCCCCGGCGGGTGCGGGTGGGCCGCCGTCGACGTTCCATCGGCTCCCAGCGCGCGCTCGGTCGCCGGACACCGAGGTCCTTCGACGACCTGGACGCGATCCTCGTGGCCATCGTGGACCGCGTCGCCCGCCGGCTGCGCGCCGGCCGGCGAGTCTGCCGCACCGTCGTGCTGCGGTTGCGCTTCGAGGACTTCTCGCGAGCGACTCGCTCGCACACCCTGTCCCAGGCGACCGCGCAGACGCAGACCATCCTGGCCACGGCGAGAGGTCTGCTCGCCACGGCGATGCCGATGATCGAGAGTCAGGGCATCACGCTCGTCGGACTGGCCCTCGGCAATCTCGAAGACGAGGGCGCCATCCAGCTCGCCCTGCCGTTCGATCTTCAGCGTGCCAGCGTCCTCGACGCCACGCTCGACGACGTGCGCGAGCGGTTCGGATCAGCTGCGATCACCCGGGCCGTGCTCCTGGGCCGCGACCCGGGCCTGTCGGTACCGCTGCTCCCCGACTGAGCCGGACGGTCGAGATGCGCCTGTCCCACGTCTATGCCAAGCTCGACATCAGGCACGCTCGCAACTTGCGCGCGATGGCCGCGGAGTAGCCACGATGGATTGGGGAGTCGGCCACTACGAACAGACCGCCCTGCAACTGCTCCCGGCGGCTCACGTCGTGGTCGAGCGCGCCGCCCCCACGGAGGGCGAGCACGTCGTCGACGTCGGCTGTGGCACCGGGAACGCGGCGCTGCTGGCCGCGGCGCGCGGCGCTCGGGTGACGGGCATCGACCCGGCGCCTCGGCTCCTCGACGTGGCACGCGAGCGGGCCGCCGCGGAGGGGCTCGACGTGACCTTCACCGGGGGAGATGCCGCGTCGATGCCGTTGCCCGACGCCGACGCGGATGTCGTGCTGTCGGTGTTCGGCGTGGTCTTTGCGCCCGACGCTTCCGCCGCGGCGGCCGAGATGGCGCGGGTCACCGCGCCGGATGGGCGCATCGTGATCAACGCGTGGATCCCTGGGGGCGCGATCTCCGACATGGTGCGCCTGTCGCGCGAGGCGGTCGCCAAAGCACTCGGTGCTCCCGCCGGCGCCCCGGGGTTTGCGTGGCACGACCCCGATGCGGTTGCGGAGCTGCTCGGGCCTCACGGCTTCGAGGTCACCACGAACGAGGAGCGACTCGCGTTCGTCGCCGGGTCGCCGCGCGACTATCTCGACTCCGAGTTCGCCAACCATCCCCTCTCGGTCGCGGGTCGCGAAGTCCTCGAGCCCCGCGGCGAGGCCGACGCGCTGCGCGAGCGCGTGCTGTCGATCCTCGAGGCGGCCAACGAGGACCCGGAGGGGTTCCGCGTCACCAGGCGCTACGTCGTGGTGACGGCGCGCCGCTCTCCCTAGCCGTAGGGGTCCTTCGGCGACCTGTCGTCCGAGAGCGACGCGCGCGATCGCTCCGCGAGCGCCTCGATGGCGTCGGCGAGGTGCTCCTGGGCGATGTTGTAGTCGCCGCGCTGCACCCTGATCTTGTGCGCCTCGAGTAGCACGTCGGCGTGGGTGTGGCCGTGCGGCGGCTCGAAGCGATAGGACGCGAGCTCGATCAGCAGGCCGAGCGGGTCCTCGAAGTAGATCGAGTCCATGAAGCCGCGGTCCTTGACGCCGCTGTGCGAGATCTCGCGCTCGTCGAGTCGCTCCACCGCCTGCTGGAAGGTGGCCTGCGAGAGCGAGAACGCGAGGTGGTGCACGCAGCCCGGGTCCGTCGGCGTGCGGCTGGGATCGGCCTCGCGATCCTCGTTGGTGAAGATGGTGATGAGGCGCCCGTCACCGGGATCGAAGTAGAGATGGCTCTCCGACGGGTTGTCGAGGTTGGGCTGCTCGAAGACGAAGGGCATCCCGAGGATCCCTTCCCAGAAGTCGATCGAGGTCTGCCGGTCGGCCCCGGTGATCGTGATGTGGTGGACGCCCTGGCTCTGGAGCTTTCGCATTGACCCTGCACCTCCAGCCATTACGGCGTCATCACCACGCGCCCGAAGGCCTTCCGGCTCTCGATGTACGTGTGGGCGGCGGCGGCCTCGGCGAGCGGGAACGTACGGTCGATCACGACCTGCAGCTCGCCGCGCGCGACCCGCTCGAGCAGGTCGGCGATCATCGGATGGACGCGCGGGTACTCGTTCACCATCGCCGCGGCCAGAAACACGCCGCGCAGCGTGTTGTTCTGGGCCCACAGAGCCTGCGCCTCGACGCTCGACCCGCCACGGCTCGCCACGCCGACGCTGACGAGCGTCCCGCGGTAGGCCAGCGCGGCGATGCTGTCGACGAGGGTCTGGCCGCCGACCGAGTCGAGCGACGACGTTGACCCCGCGGCCGTCGGTCAGCTCACGCGCGCGCTCGACGAAGCTCTCGCTCGCGTAGTTGATCCCGTGGTCGAGCCCGAGCTCCTTCAGGCGCTCGAGCTTCTCGTCGCTGGAGGCGGTCGAGATCACGGTCGCTCCGGCCTGCTTGGCGAGCTGGATCGCGGCCATCCCCACTCCGCCCGCGCCGGCCTGGATCAGGGCCGTCTGACCCGCCTCGAGCCCGCCGGCCGTGAACAGGCAGTCCTGGGCCGTGCCGAAGGCGACCGGGACGCACGCGGCGGAGGCCGCGTCGAGCCCGTCGGGAATCGGCCAGGTGGACATAGCGGGGACGGCGCGCTTGGAGGCGTGCGAGCCCGCCGCGTTCAGGGTCACGACGCGGTCTCCGACCGCGCGGTTCTCGACGCCCGCCCCCACCTCGACGATCGTCCCGGCGGCGGCGTACCCGACGACGTGCGGGACCGACGGCGGTGGCGACCCGGCCCGGTGCAGCAGGTCGCCGCCCTCGATGCTGATCGCCTCGACGTCGATCAGCACGCATCCTTCGGGGCAGTCCGGATCCGGAACGTCCTCGTAGCGCAGGACCTCCGGACCGCCGTTCTCGTAGATCACCGCCGCCTTCATGGGCACGACTCTATTAGGGCGGGCTTGTTAGGCTCGCGCGCGCTCAGCCGGGAGGGGCGCAGGTGCTTTGGGTCGATGGCGTTGGAGGGCTGGTTCCTCCGGCGCATTTCTCTGTTTTCCAAAAGGAGCAGGACTTGTGAAGCTCGTGATCGGCATCGTCCGTCCGGAGAAGGCGAACGACGTGCTGGAAGCCCTCTATCGCGCCGAGGTGCGCGGGGTCTCGCTAAGCCGAGTCCAGGGGCACGGAGGTGAGCTCGACCGCGTCGAGACGTATCGCGGCACGACCGTGAAGATGGGGCTCGCCGACAAGGTCCGCTTCGAGATCGCCGTCTCCGATCCGTTCGTTCAGCCGACGATCGACGCGCTCTGCGAAGGGGCGCGGACCGGCGAGGTCGGCGACGGCAAGATCTTCGTCGTGCCGCTGGACCGGGTGGTCCGCATCCGCACGGGCGAGACCGACGACCTGGCCGTGACGCCGGTGGGCGCATGATGGACTTCCCGACGATCCTGGCCCAGGCCGCCAAGGTGGACACGCGGCGACACGGCGTGGATGCTCGCCGCCACCGCGCTCGTCCTGATGATGACGCCGGCGCTCGGGCTCTTCTACGCGGGCCTCGTGCGCTCGAAGAACACGCTCAACACGTTCATGATGTGCATCGGCGCGATCGCGATCGCCGCCGTCACGTGGGCGCTCGTCGGCTACTCGCTCGCGTTCGACGGCACCGGCGACCTCATCGGCGGCCTCGAACTACGCGTTCCTGCACGACGTCACGTTCGAGCCTCGTGACGGGACGACGATCCCGCACCTGCTCTTCATGGCCTTCCAGGCGACCTTCTGCATCATCACGGTCGCCCTCGTGTCGGGCGCCGTCGTCGAGCGGATGCGGTTCGGCGCGTTCCTCGTCTTCGCGGCGCTGTGGTCGGTGCTCGTCTATGCGGTGATGGCGCACTGGGCCTTCGGAGGCGGCTGGCTGCTCGAGGGCGGCACGCTCGACTTCGCCGGCGGCGTGCCGGTCGAGATGGGCTCCGGTTTCTCGGCGCTGGCGGCCGCGCTCGTCGTCGGCGCGCGGAAGGACTACGGGCGCCAGGCGCTCCTGCCGCACAACGCGGTCTACGTGCTGCTCGGCGCCGGCCTGCTGTGGTTCGGCTGGTTCGGCTTCAACGGCGGCAGCGGCTTCTCGACCGGCAATCCCGGCGTGCTCGCGTTCACGAACACGCTGCTGTGCCCGGCCTGCACCCTGGTCGCCTGGTTCGTGCTCGACGCGCTGCGCGGCCGGCGGGTGACGGCGATCGGAGCGGCGACCGCGATCATCGTCGGCTGCGTCGGGATCACCCCGGCGGGCGGCTTCGTCAGCCCGCGCGTGGGCGATGGTGCTCGGCGTGGTCGCCGCCCTGCCCGCCTACGCGGTCATCGTCTGGCGGCCGCGGACCCGGGTGGACGAGACGCTCGACGTGCTCGCCGCCCACGGGATCGCGGGCTTCACCGGCATCCTCTTCATCGGCTTCTTCGCGCAGGAGTCGTGGAACGGCGTGTCGGACGGCCTCTTCTACGGCAACGCCGGCCAGCTCGGCGACCAGGCGCTGGCGGCGCTCGCGGCTCCCGCGTACGCGTTCGGAGCCACGTTCGTGCTCCTCAAGGTCATCATGCTCGTCATGCCGCTGCGCGCGACGGAGCGCGAGGAGGCGCTGGGGATGGACGTCGTCCAGCACGGCGAGGAGGCCTACGCGACGGGCGAGGGCGCGATCCTCGTCGCGCCCGAGGCGGGAATCGAAGCCGAGGTGCCGGTCGCTCCCTAGCTAGGGGCGCGTCACGACCAGCTTCGTCGTGTAGCCGAGCAGTGCCTCGGGCGCGTCGTCCCAGGACGCGGTCTCGCTCGTGACCTGCGACGGATCGATCGCGCCCGAGGCGATCAGCTCGAGCACCGGCTCGAGCAGCTGACGGCTCCGGGCGCGGCCGGTCGAGAACGTGACGCCGGTCAGGAACATCTGGAGGATCGGGATCTCGGCCACGCCGCCGAAGTGCATCGACGACGACGTGCAGTGGCCGCCCGCGCGCAGCGAGCTCAGCGCCGTCGCGAGGCCCTCGCGCTCGTTCGCGTGCTCCAGCACCACGTCGTGGCGGCCATGGCTCTCGGGCCACTCGTCGACGAGCTCCACCTCCGCGCCGAGGCGCTCGGCCTTCCCGGCCGTGTCCTCGTTGCGGGTGAGCACCGTGACCGACTCGGCCCCGCTCGCCTGCGCGATCTGCACCGCGTACAGGGGAATGCTGTTGGCGCCCGGCCCGGCGAGGATGAGCACGCGTCCGCCCGGACGGTCGCGCAGGGGCGGCACGATCGAGCGCCAGGCGTCGGAGATGTTGTCCGGCGCGCTCGCCGCCGTCGCCGGCTCGACGCCGTCGGGCAGCGGTACGAGCATGGCGTCGGCGAAGGGCACGGCCACGCGCTCGCTCAGCGCGCCGCCGAAGCCGCCCCCGGCGGCGCCGACGCCGTACATCCCGCCGCGCTTGCAGCTCTCCGTCAGGCCGCGCAGGCAACGCGGGCACTCGCCGCACGAGATCTGGAAGGGAACGACGACGCGGTCGCCGGGCTTCGCCACGCTCACTCCGTCGCCGGTATCGACGACGCGAGCGACCATCTCGTGGCCGAGCGCGAACGGGCCCTCGAAGGGCGTCGAGCCCTCGACGATCGCGCGGTCGAGGTCGCAGGTCGCCACGGCGAGGGGCTCGACGATCGCCTGCTCGGGCGCGCCCACCGCCGGCGCCTCGGCCTCCTCCCACTCGACCCGGCCGGGCTCGACGTATGTCAGCTGCTGCATCGCTGGCTCCTTCGTTGCTAGGTCTCCGGGCATCTCCTCCGCGAGGTGCTCCGCGAGCGCCGTCGCGGCGCCGGGCGCGGCGATCAGGCCCAGGCGAACGGTCCCCTGATCGGCTTCACTAGCGTCTGTGGCCCCCATGTACCGCAGCATTCTCGTCGCTCTCGACTCCTCCGAGATCGCCGCCCGTGCGCTGGCCGACGCGGCCGAGCTCGCGCTGGCCCTCAACGCGCGGCTGACGATCGTGTCGGTGGCGCCCGACCTGCCCGGCGCCGCCTATCGCGCCGGCATCGACATCAAGGCGCTGGAGGCCGAGGTGCAGGCGGAGGTTGAGGCCCTGCTGCGCCAGGCGGTGGACTCGCTCCCGGAGGGGCTTCCCGGTCACCACCGTCCTTCGCCGCGGCAACCCCGGGGCCGAGATCGTCGGCCAGATCGAGCGCGGGGAGCACGACCTGGTCGTGATGGGCTCGCGCGGACGCGGGCGGGTCACCTCGAGCCTGTTCGGCAGCGTGGCCGCGCACGTGCACTTCCACTCGCGCGTGGCGATGCTCGTGCTGCAGCCAGACGGAGCGAACGAGTAGCCCGCGCCGCTACCGCGGCTCGAGGATCACGAGCGGGATCTCTCGCTCGGTGCGCCGCTGGTAGCCGGCGTAGCCGCCGTAGGCGCGGACGACGCGGGGCCACAGGCGCTTGCGTTCCTCGGGCGTCGCGACGCGCGCGTGGACCGGACGGCGTTGCGAGCCGACCTGGATCGACGTGTCCGGATGGGCGCGCAGGTTGTGGAACCACGCCGGGTTGCGCGGGTGGCCGCCCTTGGAGGCGACGAGCACGACGTCGTCGCCGTCGGGCACGTAGACCAGCGGGGTCGTTCGGCGCTTGCCGCTCTTCGCCCCGACGTGGTCGAGCAGGAGCATCGCCGGCAGGCCCGGCACGCGATGGCCGACGAGGCCGTGCGTCACGCGGTAGCTCAGCACGTGACCGGCCGTGCCGGCGCCGAAGGCCTTCCAGAAGAGCTTGCGGACCACGGGCCGCGACTCTAGTGAGAAACCGCCGGCGGCTCCTTAACGCCGGCGGGGCGACCCGAAGGCCGCCCCGCGCGGAGAACTTCAGTCAGGCGTCCCGAGCTACTTGGTGCAGGGAGCCGTCTTGCTCGCGTTGATCGCCGCGCCGCCACCGGCGGGCGTGAACGCGACGTTCACCTTGTGAGCGCTCGACTTGCAGCCGATCGACTCGAACAGGCCACGGGTGACCTGCCTGGTGACCAGGCGCCCGCCGACCCTGACCTGGGTCGGAACCCTGGTGGTCTTGCCGACGCTCGACGTCACGTTGACGACCGAGTTGTCGACGCCCGGCAGGGGCTGCTGGAACGGGGTCTTCTTGACGTGGAACTTCAGCGCCGTGCCGTTGGGCACGGTCACGAAGCCGGCCGGAAGCGCCGCATCGACCGCGAGGGCGCAGTCGCTGACGTTGACGCGCTTGATGGCGAGCACGAGGTCGTTCTTGACCGCGATGCCGTCGTTCGCCGCGGCCGGAACGGTCTTGCCGTCACCGACGAACAGCGTCAGGCCGAGGTTGCACGGGATCTTGCTCGTCGGATCCGTCGTGTTGCCGGCGAGGTTGTTGATGATCCCTGCGCCGGCCTTCGCCGTGGCGGGACACTTCGGCGGCTGACCGGACGAGTAACCGGCCTGGGCCACGGTGCAGACCTTGCTGCCCTTGAAGAAGGACCGGTGCGACTTGATCTGCTTGCCGAACGCGATCACGTAGTCGGTGGTGACCGACGGGCGGTTGTTGGCCGTCTCGCCGACCTGATAGCCGAAGTTGATCGTGATGGGCTTGGGCTTGAGAGCGGTGCCGGCCTTGCTCGGCGACACCTTCGCGACCGTCACCGTGTAGGTGTTGGACGCCTGGGCGACCGCGACGACACCGAACAGTGCCGTTACCGCGATCGCAATCATTGCGATCTTTCGCATTCATCCCTCCTGGGACAGAGTGAATTTCTCGGGAGTTGGGCCGCTCGACGAGCGCGGAGCGCCGGAGAAGGGGGTACGTCGAGCATCGAGCAGGCCCGCCCTGAGTACAACAACGGAGTCTGACCAGAGTCGCGGAAGCCAGACATCAAACATTCGTCCAGCCGCAACCCGGGTCCTATCCGCACCCCAAATGGTTATCAGGCGCCGCGCGGGCGCGTCAAGTGGCCGCGTCGGCTATGCGTGGCCGTTGATACGTTCGACGCCGTCCAGCAGCCGCCAGTTGGCGCGCAGAACGGACTCGGCCTCCGCCAGCAGCGCGTCGGCGTCGGCGCCGTCGAGGCGCTCCTCGATCAGCTCACGCTCCGCGGCCGCGTGCTCGTGGTCGAGCTCGGCGTGCAGGTCGAAGTAGGAGGTCGCCTCGGCCCCGTCGATCCCGTAGTGCTCGCGCAGGCCCGCGAGCTTCGTCTCGGAGATCGCCGGCTGGCCGGACTCGATCGCGTACAGCGCGACCAGGCTGGGCAGCAGCGGCCGCTCGCCGTCGCCCGCCCAGGCGCGGGCGCAATCGCGCGTCTCGGGCGCCGGCACGGTCGCCGGGTCGCCCCCGACGGCGCGGGCGAAGCCGTCCCACAGCGGGACGTGCGAGGCCTCCTCGGCGGCGTGCGCCTCGAGCTGGGTGCGCAGCTTCGGGTCGGCCGCGCGCGCGGCGCCGGCCGCGGCATCGGCCAGCGCGACGACGACGTGGCGGTATTCGCCGGCATAGCGGGCCAGCTCGTCGCGGGACAGCGTCCCCTCGGACCAGCGCTGGTAGAAGGAGTGTTCGAGCACGTTCCAACGGGCGCGCACGCCCTCAAGGCGGTTGAAGAAATCGGTCACGGCCCGTCCTCCTTTGTCGTTCGCCACGTGGGCCGATGCTAGTACACCGGCCCGCTGGGCCCGATGTACTACCGTGCCCGCCCCGTGCGACCGCCCGTGGAGATCGCGGCGCCGCCGTTCCCGCGCGACCTGCCGTGGGTCAACGTCGCCCCGCTGCGCATGGACCAGCAGATCGGCCGCCCCGTGCTGGTCGAGTTCTGGGACTTCTGCCGGCCGAACTCGATGCGCACCCTCCCCTATGTGCGCGAGTGGCACCGCCGCTACGAGGGCGATGGACTGCGCGTCATCGGCGTGCACACCTCGGGGTTCCCGCCCTCGGCCTCCGAGGATGCCGTGCGCGCCGCCGTGGCGCGGCTGGAGATCGACTGGCCGGTGGCGATCGACGTCGACTACGGGGTGTGGCAGTGGTACGGCAACGAGGGCTGGCCCGCCCGCTACCTGTGGAACCAGCGGGGGGCCCTGTTCGACTACCACTACGGCGAGGGCGCCTACGACGAGACCGAGCGCGCGATCCAGCAGCTGCTGGGCGTGGAGCGCGACCTCGTCGCGCCCGTGCGCCCGGAGGACGCGCCCGGCGCCGAGCTCGTCCCTCAGACCGCGGACGTGGAGGGCCCGTACTCCGGCCCATACGCGGCGGGCGGCGTGTGGGCGGTGCTCGACGGGGCGGGCACGGTCGTCGCCAACGGCCGCGAGATCAAGGTGCCCGGCCCCGGCGCCTACGCCCTCCTGGAGCACGACCGGCACACCGAGGGCGAGGCTCGACCTGACGGTGGGCCAGGGCGTGACGTGCGTCGCCGTCTGCTTCACCCCCGGCGTGGCGGGGTGACGGGGAGTTGCCGCGCGACGTTTCGCTGGAACCTCCTAGCCGGCCAGCTCCGCGAGCGTGCGGTCGAGGAGGAGGCGGCGTAGCTCGGGTGGGCCGTCGTCGCCGACGATCACGACCGTGCCCGGCCAGTAGGGGCTGCGCGCGGGCTCCGAACGCCCAAGGTAGAAGGGCTCGTAGACCCACGAGCCGGCGTTGACGATGCGCGCGCCGGCCTGGCGCCACTCGTCCGGGTCGTCGTCGGGCAGCGGGCCGGGGCGATGGGTGTGGCCGAACACCACGTGCTCCGCTCGCACGTCGAGCCGGCGCAGCGTCTCGCCGAGCGCCCGCAGGCCCGCCCGGCGCAGCTCGGGTCCCGAGAGATCGGCGCGGACCGGTCCGAGCCCGATGGCGTTGATCAGCCCGATCGCCGCGGGGTAGGCGACGCCCCCGACGAGGCGCCGGGCGAGCGGGCGTCCGCCGTCGGAGGTGAGCGCCTTGTAGGCCTTCTGGGACGCGCCCGCCCCGTGCGCGGTGCCGGCCCGCGAGGACTGGGCCCACTCGTGCAGCAACCCGTAGACGGGCCCCAGGACCGCCTCGTAGCCTTCGGCGCCGGGCGGCGGCCGGCCACCCCCACGCGACAGAAGGCGCTCGCTCAAGCGGATCGCCATCGGCTCGAACCCCGGGATCGTCACGTGGCGGTCGAGGTAGTGGCCGTGGGTCGCGTAGACGTCGTCGCGCGGCCACACCCCCGGATAGGACAGCTCGAGTGGCGTCTGGCCGAGCCAGCGGGCCAGGATCGCCGCGGCCTCCGAGGCCTCGCCCGGCTCGATCCTCTCGGCGAGGCCCAGCGGCGGCGGAGTCTCGAGGGTCCGCCGGCGCTCGAGCCAGGAGGCGATCAGCCGGTGATCGTGGTTGCCGGGCACGAGCACGACCCGCCGCCCGGCCATCGCCTCGCCCAGCTCCTCGAAGAAGGGCCGGGCCGCCCGCAATGCGGAGAGCACCGGCCCCTCGCGCAGCTCGAGCACGTCGCCGAGCAGCACCAGCTCGTCGACGCCCTCCAGCGCGGCGAAGAACGCCGCTCGCACGTCGGCGCGGCGCAGCAGGTCGGCGCGCTGGACCTGGCCGAGGTGGAGGTCCGAGACGAGGGCGGTGGTCACGCCGGCTCGGCGAACCGGGCGCGCAGGGCCTTCTTGTCGAACTTGCCCACGGACGTCTTGGGCACCTCGTCGATGAACTCGACCCGATCGGGCAGCCACCACTTGGCCACGCGTCCCTCGAGGAACCCGCGCATCGCGTCGGCGTCGAGCGTCGAGCTGTCGCACGTGACCACGCACGCGCACGGGCGCTCGCTCCACTTCTCGTCGGGCACCGCGATGACCGCGGCCTCGAGGACGTCGGGGTGGGCCATGATCTCGTTCTCGAGCTCGACCGAGCTGATCCACTCGCCGCCGGACTTCACGAGGTCCTTGGTGCGGTCCACGAGCTTGATGAAGGAGCCGTGGCGCAGCTCGGCGACGTCGCCCGTGCGCAGCCAGCCGTCCTCGGTGAACTTCTCGCGAGAGGTCGGATCGTCGTAGTAGTCGCTCGCGATGAAGGGGCCGCGGACCTGGAGCTCGCCGCCCGCCTCCTCGTCGATGCGGAAGTCCACGAGCGGCTGGATGCGGCCCTGCCAGGCGCGCAGGGCGTAGAGGTCCTCCTCCGACATCTCTCCCGCGTCGGCCGGCGCGCGGCAGTTGGCGGCGAGCGGACTCGTCTCCGTCATCCCCCACCCCTGCACGACCGGGACGCCCCAGCGCTCGTCGAAGGCGCGGATCAGCGACTCGGGCACGGCCGACCCGCCCGCCATCACCTCGTCGAGGCAGGACAGGTCGGGCGGGTCCTCGAGCGCGAGGATGCCCTGCCAGATCGTGGGCACGCCCGCCGCGCGCGTGACGCCTTCGGCGGTGATGAGCTCGGACAGGTCCGCCGGGGTCATCTTGGGCCCGGGCAGAACCTGGCGCGCGCCCGCGAGCGCGGCGGCGTAGGGCAGGCCCCATGCGTTGGCGTGGAACATGGGCACGACCGGCATGATCGAGTCGCCCTCGCTGAGGCCGACCGCGTTGGGCTGATTGACGCACAGGGAGTGCAGGACCGTCGAGCGGTGCGAGTAGACGACGCCCTTGGGCCTCCCGGTCGTGCCGCTCGTGTAGCACATGGCCGCGGCCGTGTTCTCGTCGAGGTCGGGGAAGGAGAAGCCCGGATCGCCGCCCTCCACGAGCTCCTCGTAGGACAGCGCGCCGTCGCGCTCGCCCGGACCGTCGGGCATCAGGATCTCGTGCTCGACGCCCTCGAAGCTCGGCATCACCTCGGCCAGGGACGCGTCGAGCAGGATCACGCGGTCCTCGGCGTGGCCCACGATGTAGCGCAGGTCCTCCTCGAACAGGCGGATGTTGAGCGTGTGGAGCACCGCGCCCATGCTCGGCACGGCGAGGTAGAGCTCGAGGTGGCGCAGGGAGTTCCACCCGAAGGTCGCGACGCGGTCGCCGGGGCCGATCCCCAGCTCGCGCAGCGCGCTGGCCAGCCGCCGCGCGCGCTCGACGATCTGCGCGTAGGTAGAGCGCTCGACGCCCTCCTGCGTGCGGGCCACGACCTCGCGGTCTCCGAACACCGCCTCCGCGCGCTCCGCGATGTGCCGCACGAGCAGCGGCACGTCCATCATCAGGCCGTCCATCGAGTGTGAGGCTACCCGCCCGCGACGGGCTCGCGCTCGGCCAGGGCCTTGCGGATCGTCTTGGGCAGCATGAAGCGGACGTCCTCCTGGATGACCTCGAACTCGGAGACGTCCTCGGTTCCGCGGTCGCGGAAGAACTGGACGAGCCGCTGCACGAGCGCCTCGGGGGCGCTGGCGCCCGACGTGATGCCGACGACGCGCTTGTCGGCGAGCCACTCCTCCTGCACCTGCGACTCGTTGTCGATGAGGTGCGCGTCCGTGCCGTAGTCGCGCGCCACCTCGACGAGCCGCTTGGAGTTCGAGGAGTTCTGGGAGCCGATGACCAGCACGAGATCGCACGCCGCGGCCATCTGCTTGACCGCGGCCTGGCGGTTCGTGGTGGCGTAACAGATGTCGTCGGTGCGCGGCCCGACGATGCTGGGGAACTTGGCGCGCAGGCGGTTGATGATGTTGCGCGTCTCGTCGACCGACAGCGTGGTCTGGGAGATGTAGGCGACGCGCTCCGGATCCTCGACCTCGAGCGCGTCGACGTCATCCTCGGTCTCGATCAGGACGATGTGCTCGGGCGCCTCGCCCATCGTGCCCTCGACCTCCTCGTGCCCGGCGTGGCCGACGAGGACGATCGTGTAGCCCTCGCCGGCGAACTTCTTCGCCTCCACGTGGACCTTGGTCACGAGCGGGCAGGTGGCGTCGATCGCGAACAGCTCGCGCTTGGCGGCGTTGGCGTGGACCGCCGGCGAGACGCCGTGGGCGGAGAACACGACGGTCGAGCCCTCGGGCACGTCGGTCTCCTCCTCGACGAAGATCGCCCCGCGCTCGCGCAGCTCCTCCACCACGTGCTTGTTGTGCACGATCTCCTTGCGCACGTACACGGGCGCGCCGTACAGGTCGAGCGCGTGCTCGACGGTCTGGACGGCCCGGTCGACGCCCGCGCAGTATCCGCGCGGCGCCGCCAGCAGAAGCTTCTCGGGGGCGTTCGCCACGGTTTCAGTGTAGGGGTCAGACCCCTTGAGCGGAGGTGACTCAAGGGGTCTGACCCCTTTAGTCGCGTCCGCTGCGCTGGTCGATGGGCGAGCCGCTGAGGAAGAAGAACCAGAACTCGAACAGCAGGAAGCAGATGACGACCCCGCCGACGAGGACGTAGTCGAGCGGCGCCAGGCGCGGGCCCTCTCCGGCGTCGTCGTGCGGGCGCTCGCCCCGCATGCTGCGCAGCCACGGCACGTGGCGGCGAACCTCCCGCGGGCGGCCGGTCACGCTGTCGTAGACGGCGCCCAGGCGGGCCAGCAGCAACGTCAGCAGGATCGCGCCCCCGAAGATCACCACCACCGCCGCGAAGACGCCGAGCATGCTCGTGCCCGAGTCGCCGGCCAGGCGTGAGCCCACCCACAGCCCGAGCAGCGGCGCCCCCGTCCAGACGTTCAGCGAGGTGACCGCCATCGCGGCCACGAGGCCGACGCGGGTCAGCCGATCAGTCATGTTAAGGCGCATGGCAGGGATTGACCCGGTCGAGCCCAGGTGTCATCTGTTCGGGCCGCTCGAGCCTGAGCCTCGCCTAGAGGTCAGAGCCCGGGCGGGCCAGCCGGACTGGTCCTACTTCGTGCAGGGCGCGTTCTTGGACGCGGTCTTGACCGCCTTGGAGGCGTCGGTGAACAGCACGTTGACCGGGTGGGCGCGA
This sequence comes from uncultured Actinomycetes bacterium, assembly GCA_963842605.1. GTDB lineage: Bacteria > Actinomycetota > Thermoleophilia > Solirubrobacterales > Solirubrobacteraceae > AC-38. The sequence goes on along the minus strand of CAWJGV010000008.1, from coordinate 93,683 downwards.
CTCGTACAGCCCGTCGACTCCAACAGGCCCCGCGTCTTGCCGCTGACCCTGACCGTCTTGCCGACCTTCGAGGACACACCGACCACGGAGTTGTCGATGCCCGGGAGCGGCTGCTGGAACGGGTTCTTCCTCACGTGGAATTTCAGCGCCGTTCCCCGCGAGGTCGTCGTGAACTGCGCCGGGATCGCCCCGTCGACCGCGAGGTCGCAGTTGCGGGCCCGGTTGGAGTTCGGCGCTCCCTTGAGCGCGAGCACGAGATCGTTCTTGACCGGGATGCCGTCATTGGCCGAGGGCGGCACGGACTTGCCGTCGCCGACGAACAACGTGAGCGCGAGGTAGCAGGGGATCTTCGAGGTCGGGTCGAGCGTCGGCCCGGCGATGTTGTTCACGGACCCGGAGCCGGCCTTGGAGCCGCTGGGGCATTTCGGCGAGGCGCCGCTGGAATAGCCGGCCTTGGCGACAGAGCAGATCTTGCTGCCCTTGAAGAAGGACCGGTGCGACTTGATCTGCTTGCCGAACGCGATCACGTAGTCCGTGGTCACGGTCGGGCGGTTGCCGTCGGTCGAGGCCACCGTGAACCCGAAGGTGATGGTCTCCGGCTTGGGCTTCGTGCTGGTGCCCGCCTTGGTCGGCGAGACCGAGGCCGTCGTCACCGTATACGTGTTGGCCGCGAGGGCGACCCCGACGATCACGCAGGCAAGCGTCGCTGCCGCCGTGGCGAGTAGACCGATCTTTCCCATCACATGCCTCCTCGAGCGGCGATGAAGCATCCGTGCGGGTAGCGAGCAGCGTGCCCTGACTTCAGAAAGACCCTATGAGGCGGGGCCACCGTGCAGCCATCGAACATCCGTTGAGACGGCAGCGGCGATCAGCGACGCCGCAGATATTCGACGACCGTCTCGCCCACGGCGTCGAGGGAGCGGAGTGAGAGCTTGTCGGGCGTGTCGGTCAGCTTGTGGGCGTAGGGGTAGCTGAAGTCGATCAGGTCCACGGCCCGGACTCGCTGCTGGAGGAACGGCGTGTGGTCGTCGTAGATCGTCTCCTGGTCGCGGTTGGGGAAGACGACCTTGACCCCGACCCGCCCCGCGGCCGCACGGATGCTCTGCCACAGGCTCGCGGTCGAGCTGTCCTCGTGGGGCAGGCGCAGACCGGAGTTGGCGATGTAGTCGAGCAGGATCATCTCCCGGGTCCCGCCCCGGTGTGCGCGGGCGTACGCGCGGCTGCCGCGCAGCGCATCCTGCAGGAAGCGGTCCGGCGGCGATCCGGGCGGCGATTCCTCGCCGTCGAACAGCACGAACCTGATGGCGGGCGCCCCCGTGCGCCGGTGGATGCGGCGCAGGTAGCGCGAGATCTCCACCACCGCGGCGACGCCGGCCGCACCGTCGTTGGCGCCGAGATAGCCGGGCACCTCCACCGCGGTGTCGTAGTGGGCGCCGAGCACGATTGCCGGGAAGCGGCCGGGCAGCGAACCGACGACGTTGCGCAGGCCGCGGGGCACCGCCTCGAAGTGGCCGTTGGGGAGCAGCGGCCGCAGGCGGTCGGCCAGGCGCCGCGAGGCCTCTGAGCCCGCCGGCCGGGGCCCGAAGCGATCGACCTGCTCGCGAATCAGCGCGAAGGCCCGGTCCTCGTCGAACCGATCGACGTTGGCCCGGGGCACGAACGGAACGGCGGCGTGCGCGTCACGCGGCTTCGCGGGGGCCGGGTCGTCGTCGCCACTCCCGATCCCGGGGAAGTCGTTGACGGCCAGCACGATGAAGGCGCCGCCGATGACCAGCTGTACGAGGAGCGCCGCGACCAGGAGCCGTACGCCGCCGGGGCGGCGCGCCTCAGTCGTTGCTCGTCACCGCCTCGAGCAGCCACGAGAACTTCTCGCGCGCCGCCGCCCGCCGGGTCGGGACGTGCTCGGTCGGCACGCCGTCGGCGGGCGCCTCGTAGCCGCGCAGGATCTGGCGGGCCACCGACTCGCGGTGCACCTCGTCGGGGCCGTCGTAGAAGCGCGCCGCGCGCGCGTAGCGGTACATCGCCTCCAGCGGCATGTCGGTCGAGTAGCCGAGCGAGCCGTGGATCTGGAGCGCGCGGTCGATCACGTCGTGCAGGACCTCGGCGCCGAAGAACTTGATCAGCGAGATCTCGCGCCGCGCCGCGGCCACGCCCTCGGTGTCCATCTTCCAGGCGGCGTGCAGCGTCATCAGCCGCGCCGCGTCCATCTGCGCGGCCGAGTCGGCGATCCAGTTCTGCACCGTCTGCTTCTCGGCCAGCTTCCCGGCGCTCGTCTCGCGCAGCTGCGCGTACTCGCAGAGCATGTCGAAGGCGCGCCGCGAGACGCCGAGCCAGCGCATGCAGTGGTGGATGCGCCCCGGGTACAGCCGCTGCTGAGCGATGAGGAAGCCGGCGCCCTGGGCCCCCAGCAGCGCGCTTCCCGGCACCCTCACGTTCTCGTAGACGATCTCGGCGTGGTTGCCGTACTTGGCCCACGACTCCTGCGGGTGCTCCATGGTCGCCACGTCGCGCACGATCTCGACGCCGGGCGTGTCGACGTCGACCACGAACATCGAGGCCTTCTGGTACTTGCGCGCATCGGGGTCGGTGACGGCCATGACGATGAGGAAGTCGGCGATCGAGCCGTTGGAGGAGAACCACTTGTGGCCGTTGATGACCCAGTCGTCGCCGTCCTTGACGGCGGCCGTCTTGAGCAGCGTGGGGTCCGAGCCGGCGCTGTTGGGCTCGGTCATCGAGAAGGCGGACTTCAGGTCGCCCTCGAGCAGCGGGTAGAGGTAGCGCTCCTTCTGCTCGGGCGTCCCGGCCAGGGCGAGGATCTCGGAGTTCCCCGAGTCGGGGGCGGCATTGCCGAAGGCGAACGGGGCGAGCGGGGTGGTGCCCAGGATCTCGTGCATGAGGCCGAGCTTGACCTGGCCGAAGCCCTGCCCGCCGAGCTCCTCGTCGAGGTGCGCGGCCCACAGCCCGCGTTCCTTGACCTGCTCGCGCAGCGGCTCCATGGCCCGCATGAGCTGCTCCCACTCGAGCTCGTTGATCAGGGTCTCGAGCGGCTGGATCTCCTCGCGGACGAACTCCCGCATCCAGTCCAGGTGCTCCTGGAACTCGGGCTCGGTTGAGAAGTCCCACGCCATCGCTGTCGCCCACCTTCCGGTCGTTCGCCTGACGCCGGACGATACCCGTCAGGGCCTGATGCGGAAGCCGACACGCCGAACGGCCGACCGCGCGCCGAGGCCGTCGACGGCCACGACGACAAGGCGGTAGCGCGCGACCGCGAGCCGGCGCCCGCCGATGCGCCCGCGGAAGTGCAGACGGTTGAGCCCCGCGTGCCCGGCGCGCCGGAAGACACCGCGCACGGTCCGCCAGCGCGTTCCCACCTTTCGCTGGACGCGGAACGTCACGCGGGCCCGCTCGGAGAGCACGAAGCGCACGAGCGTGCCTCCGCGACGCCCGGTCGGCCCGCCGCGCAGCGCGGCGCGGAAGGCGAACGGACTCAGACGCAGGCGGCTCACGCGAGGCGGCGCGTTGCGAGTGGGATCGTCGTCGAGGATCGTCGCGGTGCCGCTCGCGTCGGAGATGCCGGCGTTCGAGGCCCTCGAGAGCCTGACCACGAGCGTCTCGTTGGCCTCGTCCAGACGGTCCTGGAGGGTGCGCACGAACACGGCGCCGCTGCCCGCGCCCGCGGGGATCGTCAGCGTGCCCGAGGTCGCGGCGAAGTCGGCGCCCGCGCGGGCGGTGCGCTGCTCGGTGGCGAAGCGAACGGTGATCGTGCGGCCGCTGGGCCGCGACAGCGCGACGAGCAGGCCGGCGACCTGGCCCTCGCGCACCCCGGTGTTGCGGATCGAGAGCCTGGGCGCCGCGTCGTCGTCGGCGATCGTGCCCTTGCCCTGCGCGTCCGAGATCGAGGCGGCGCTGGGGTCCGAGAGGTTGAGGGTGAAGGTCTCGCTCGGCTCGTCGAGCGTGTCCTCGCGGATCTGCACCGCCGCGGTACGGGAGGTCGACCCGGCGGGGATCGTCACCGTGCCGGTCGCGGCGGCGTAGTCGCCCGGGGCGCGCGCCGACCCGTCGGCCGTGGCGTACTTGACGCTCACGTCGCGGCCGCTCGCCTTGGACAGCCGCACCGTGAAGTTCATCGCGCCGTTGGTCTCGGTGCGGCTGGCATCGGTGACCGACAGGGTCGGCGAGGGATCGTCGTCCGTGATCGTGCCGATGCCGCGGCTGTCGGAGATCGTCGCGCCCGAGGCGCTCGAGAGGTTGAGGTCGTAGGTCTCGTCGACCTCGTCGAGCGTGTCGCCCTTGACGGGGACGAGCACGGTGTTCGACGAGTCGCCCGGGAGGATGGTGAGGAGTCCCGAGGTCTGCGAGTAGTCGCCCGGCTGCTTGGCCGTCCCGTCGGCCGTGGCGTAGTTCACGGTGATCGGGTTCGACGAGGTCTCGGAGGTCGTGACGGTGAACGTCGGCGTTCTTCTGGCCGCTGTCGCCTTCGGTGACCGTGACGTCGTTCACCGACAGGGTCGGCGCCGCGTGCGCGGCGGCCGGAGCAAGGAGGGCGAGGGCAGCGAGGCCCCCTGCGATCGCTAGCCGCATCATCTTCGGAAACCCACGATCCGGGCGCGAGTTGCGCTCAGCCGCGGCCGTCGTCCGCCACGTCCGTCCACCCGGGATGGGCGACGGCGAGCTTGGCCTTCACTTCCTCGCGGACGGACTCGCACCGTTTCCGTCCCATCGGTCGTCGAGAGAGCCGGAGCGGATGGCCTCGGCCAGCTCCCGTTGCGGAGCGCGATCCGGGCGCCCGACCTCCGCCTCCCACTCGCGCGCGACGATCGCACAGCAATTCGCGGCCACACGGACCTGGAAGCGGTGCTCGCGCGGGACCTCGGGCAGGAGATCCTCGAACAGGTACTGGGCGACCGCGGCGAGCAGCTCGGGCGCGTCGGGCCGGTCCTGCATGGCGCCTAGTCTCCCCCGCCGCCGCCGTTTCCGCCGCCGCCCGAGTCGCCCCCGCCGCCCGAGTCGCCGCCGCCGGAATCGCCGCTGCTCGTCTCGCCGCCGACGTCGTAGCCGCCCGGGTCCGCGCTGGTCTCACCGCCCACGTCGATGCCGCCTTCGTCCGAACGGCCGCTGTCGGCGCCGCTCTGCCCGGCGCCGGGATCGCCGGTGGCGGCCGTCCCCGCGATCGGCGCCGCTGCCACCGCCGCGTCGCTCGACGGCGTGGTCGTCGTCGAAGGGTCGTAGGTCTGCTACTGCCGCTTGCGATCGCGGCCCAGCAATCGGTCCAGGAATCCCATCGGTCTACTCCCTCAGTCGATCATCGCCAGCAGGTCCCATTCGGGCTCGCACGTGCGCCTGCCGATCGCCGCGCGCTCCAGCGATCGCCGCGCCCCGGACAGGTGGACGTCCGCCTGCACCAGGCAGATGATCCCCCAGCGGACGTTCCCGAACACCTCCCAGAAGAAGAGCTCGTCCCTCGTCACCTCGCGCCCGCCCGCCGAGGAGTACGCGGCGAGCAGCTCGTCTCGCGTGCCGCACCCCACGGCCGGACGGTCGTCGTTGCCGAAGCGCCAGGAGCGGATGCAGAGCCAACCCAGGTCCTCGGCCGGATCGCCGAGGTGGCAGAGCTCCCAGTCGAGAACCGCCACCAGGCCCGACTCGTCGACCAGCAGGTTCGACAGGCGCAGGTCACCGTGAACGAGCGCCGGCTCGACCGGGTCGGGGACGTTCGCGCGCAGCCAGCGCAGGCCCAGCTCGAGGGCCGGGTGGGGCTCGCCGATGTGATCGAGCTGGGCCTCGAGCGCGGCCACCGCCGCCTCGGCGGGATGGCCGCCGGGCCGTTCGAGCGCCGGCAGCTCGGCGACGGGGACGGCGTGCGTCGCCGCGGCCGACCGCGCGACGTCGTCGACGAGCCGGCCGCGCGCCGTGGCATAGCGCTCGTCGCGCAGGATCCGGCGGGCGATCGCCTCGCCCTCGAGACGCTGCATCACCATCCCCCCTCCGTCCTGCACCCACAGCAGCATCGGCACCGGGACCCCGTGCCGGGCCGCCGCGGCCAGCGCCTCGGCCTCGCGGGCCCGGGCCGCCGGGTCCTCGACGCCGGGCGGGTCGCGGCGCAGCACGAGCGGATGGCGCTCGGCGTCCACGAGGGCGTCGAACGCCCACAGCTCTCGCGAGGAGCCGCCGAGCATCGGTCGGGGCCCGTCGATCTCGACCGGGCGGCCGTAGTGCTCCTCGGCGGCAGCCCGCAGGACGGGACGTAGCTCGTCGGCGCTCACGGAGCGCGCAGCGTAGCGACCGCCGTACTCTGGGCCACCCCGATCAGAGGAGCGCGCGATGGGAGAGCGGTGGTTCAGCGACGAAGAGCTCGAGCAGCTCTCGCGGCCGACGATGGACCGCGCGATCGAGGCGATCGACGCGGGCGACGACGCGGAGGCCAAGCGGCGCTGCGAGGAGATGAAGCACGAGTCGCAGTTCATGCACGATCTCCTCGTCGACGGCGTGGCCGGGCTGATCTCCTTCGTCAAGGACAAGCTGGGCGACGAGGGCGTCGAGGAGGCGTGGACGTACAGCCTGGAGCGCAGCTGGCGCCGGCCGGTCGAGACGATCGCGGCCACCGATCGCCGGGAGATCGCCCGGGCGCTGGCGGCGACGTGGCGGGCGCACTCGACCAGCGGCGTCGGGCCGACCCCGGGAGCGTTCGAGATCTCCGAGGACGACGAGAAGCTGACGTTCACGATGAACCCGTGCGGCTCCGGTCAGCGCCTGTGGCGCAACCGCCGCTACGGGCCCGAGGGGTGGGGCGTGACCGATGCCGCCCACTCCTGGAGCTACGGGCGCGAGGGCTTCCCCCTCTACTGCACCCACTGCGCGTTCATGAACGAGACGCTGCCGATTCGCTGGATCGGCCACCCGGTCTACCCGTCGGACCCTCCCGAGGACTTCGACCGCGACCCGTGCACCTGGTACTGGTACAAGGACCCGGCCGACATCCCGGCGCGCCACTGGGAGCGATACGGGATGTCCAAGCCGGCGGGTCCTGCGGCTACGGCTTGATCTCCTCGATCACCTCGTAGACACCCTCGAGCGGGATGTTCTTGGTGAACGCGGCCATCGCGTCCTGGCGCGCGAGCTCGGCCTTCTCCTCTCCGCGCACCGAGGAGATCCCGTCGCGGTCGGTGTCGAAGATGCCGAACGAGATCACCTCGTCCTCGTCCTTGACGTTCTTGGCGTGGTAGATGACAGCCCCCTCGGGCAACTCCGCGTCCTCCGGCTCCCAGGCCCGGCGGAACTGCTCCCAGGAACCCGGCTTCAGGCGCCTGCCACTGAAGAACACCAGCATCGTCTCCCCTTCCTTTCGGCTGACTGAGCCGGTATAGGCTATTCCGGTGGCGCAGCAGCACCTCGATCGCCTGACCGCCGTCGACGCGTCCTTCCTGCACAACGAGGGCGACGCGTCCCACATGCACGTCGGCGGCATCACGATCTTCGAGGGTCCGCCGCCCGCGTACCGCGATTTCCTCGACCACATCCGCGGCCGGCTGCACCTCGTCCCGCGCTACCGCCAGCGGCTCGCCGTCCCGCCGCTGGAGACCGGCCGCCCGGTGTGGGCCGACGACCCCAACTTCAACCTCGAGTACCACGTCCGCCACAGCGCGCTGCCCGAGCCGGGCAGCGAGGAGCAGCTCCTGCTGCTCGCGGCGCGGATCTTCTCCCAGCGCCTGGACCGTTCCAAGCCGCTGTGGGAGACCTGGTTCGTCGAGGGCCTGGAGAACAACCGCTTCGCGATGATCTCCAAGACCCACCACGCCCTGATCGACGGAATCGCAGGGGTGGACCTGCTGACCGTGCTGTTCGACCTCTCGCCCGTGCCGCAGGAGGTCGAGGCGCCTGGCACGGAATGGGAGCCGGCGCCCGACCCGTCGACGACGGACCTCGTGGCCGCCGGCGTGCGCGGCCTGGTGAAGACGGCGACGGAGGTCGTCGGACGGGCCGCGTCGGCCGCCACGCATCCCGAGCGCGCCGTGGGCAACGCGCGCGAGGCGGTCGAGGGCGTCAGCGAGATCGTGTGGGCGGGGCTGAACCCCGCGCCCGAGACGCCGCTGAACGTGAGCGATCGGTCCGCACCGGCGGATCGGGGTGGTGCGCAACGAGCTGGCCGACTTCAAGCGCATCAAGGACGCGCTCGGCGGCACCGTCAACGACGTCGTGCTGACGATCGTGGCCGGCGCCCTGCGGCGCTGGCTGCACTCGCGCGGCGTGCGGACCGAGGGCCTCGAGCTGCGCGGGCTCGTGCCGGTGTCGATCCGCACGGAGGCCGAGAAGAGTGAGGGCGGGAACCGGATCGCCGCCATGCGCGGGCCCCTCCCCGTCTACATCGCCGACCCGGTGGCGCGGCTGCGCTTCGTGCGGCAGGAGATGGATGGGCTCAAGGAGTCCAAGCAGGCGCTCGGCGCCGAGGTCATCGCCAGCGTCAACAACTTCGCGCCGCCGACGATCCTCGCGCAGGCCTCGCGCATCAACTTCTCCACGCGGCTGTTCAACCTCATCGTCACCAACGTCCCCGGCCCGCAGTTCCCGCTCTACGTGCTCGGGCGCGAGCTCCAGGACCTCTTCCCGATCGCCTTCCTGCCCGAGAAGCACGCGCTGGCGGTCGCGATCATGTCCTACAACGGCCGTCTCAACTTCGCCCTGCTCGCCGACTACGACGCCCTGCCCGACCTCGACGTGATCCTCGAAGGACTGGTCGAGTCGCGCGAGGAACTGCTCGACGTGGCGCGCCAGCGTGAGCGGGACCTCGCCGAACAGCCCGCCTGAGCTGCTGGCCGCCGCGATCGACGCGCACGGCGGCGCGGAGCGCTGGGCCGAGGTCGACGAGCTGGTCATCCGCGTCCGCTCGGGCGGCCTCGCCCTGGCCTCGAAGGCGCGGCGCGGCGCGTTCGCCGCCTACGAGGCGCGCATCTCCACCCGCGAGCCGGGAATGGTGGCGACCTCGTGGCCGCAGCCGGGACAGCGGGGAGTGTTCGCCGGCGACGTCGTGCGGATCGAAGGCGACGACGGCGGAACGCTCGCCGAGCTGCGCGATCCGCGCTCCGCCTTCAGGGGCCTGCTCACGGTTCGGTGGGATCACCTGCACCTTCTCTACTTCGCCGGCTACGCGATGTGGGGCTACCTGAACCAGCCATTCCTGCTCGCCCAGCCGGGCTTCGAGGCGCGCGAGATGGAGCCGTGGGAGGAGAACGGCGAGACGTGGCGGCGCCTGGCCGTCACGTTTCCTCCCGACGTGCCCGCGCACTCGCGCGAGCAGGTCTTCTACTTCGATTCCGACCTGCGCCTGCGCCGCAACGACTACACGGCCGAGGTGTTCGGCCGCTGGGCGCGCGGAGCGCACTACAGCGACGAGCACCACGAGTTCGGCGGGCTGCTGTTCCCGACGCGGCGCCGCGTCTTTCCCCGCGCGCGGTCGAACCGGCCCCGGCCGGGGCCCACGCTGGTGTGGATCGACCTGGAATCCGTGGAGCCGGTCAGCGCAGCACGCGCACCGTGACGTCCGCGCGGGAGGGGCGGGCCTCGCGATTGCCCGCCCGGTCGACGGCGACGGTGAAGAAGCCGTAGCGCTTGCCCGGGGTGCCGCGGACGAACACGCTCTTGCGCGCCGTACGGGCGATCCGTCGGAAACGCCCGCCGTTGGTCGAGCGCCAGAGCTCGAACCGCGCGACCCCCGAGGCGCGCACACCGGTCGGCGCGGGATCGGTGGCCGAGAAGCGCACGCGGAAGCGGCGAGCGCGGGTCCGCTTCACCGCCCGCGCCCGGCTGGACGGCGCGCGCCGGTCGAGCCGCGACACCGCGTCGACCGCCGCTCCGGCGTCGAGCATGCCCCACCCGAGCTGTTCCGTCCACGCGCCCGCGGGCCGGCGCGCGGTCTGCTTGAGCAGGCGGACCACGTCGCTCACCGTCGCGTCGGGGTTGAGCTTGCGCATGAGGGCGGCGATCGCCGCGACCTGCGGCGCGGCCATCGACGTGCCCTGGAGGTAGGAGAAGGTCGCACCGTCGAGCGACTGGCGGCACCCGCACGGGAACATCGGGGGAACGGACGTGACGTCGCCGTCGAGTCGGCGCGCCTGGTTGGCGGGCGCCACGCCGAGCAGCCCCGGCGGCCCCGCCGACTCGTCGAAGCGGCTGAACGACCCGGCGGCCGCCATCGAGATCTGGGTGCCCTCACCCCCGCCCGAGTTGCGGCCGTCGAACGTGGACGAGGTGATCGACAACCCCTTGTTGGAGTTCAGGTCCGGGCCCGTCCCGGACGGTTGCAGAAGGTTCGAGGGCTGCCCCTGCTCCTTCACGGACTCGTCGGCCGCGGCGGCCACGAGCACGACCTTGTGCTGGACGGCGAAGTCGATCGCCGCCTGGATCGCCGCGACCGGCGGACGGCTCCCGTCGTCGCCGAAGCTCATGTTGATGGCCAGCGCGCCGCGGTTCGTGGCGTCGACGATCGAGTCGGCGATGCTGCTGTCGGTCAGGTCGCTCTTCTCGACGATCAGCCTGCAGTCGTGACCCGCGCCCGCGATGCCCAGGGCGTTGTTGGTGGCGGCGCAGGCCAGCGAGGCGACGTGAGTGCCGTGGCCCTCCGTGTCGGTCGTCGCCGACGTGGGCGACTGCTCCTTGTCGACGGCCGCCGCGATCTTGCCGGAGAGCTCGGGGTGCGCGCCGTCGAGGCCCGTGTCGATGACACCGACCAGGGCGCCGGCGCCGTTCGTGACATCCCAGGCCCGCTGGAAGCGCTGCGTCACCGCGGGCCACTCCATGACCGTTCCGGGAGGGACTCCCGACGCCGTCTCCGGCCTGGTGAGCGCGGTGTCGTTGGGCACGGCCCGCAAGGTCATCCGCCCTTCGAGCTGGACGGAGCGCGCGGAGCCGTCACTTCGCAGGGTGCGAGCGAAGCCGGAGAACGAGCGCCCGGCGGGCAGCCGCACCGTGACCAGGCCGATCTCCGGCACCTGCGGCCCGGCCTGGCGCGCTCCGGTGCGCGCGAGGAACGCGTGCACCGCCGAGGCCTGGGCGCGCGCGTCCTCGGCGCGATCGAGGAGGACGAGCACGCGTCCGGTCGGCGCGGCCTGGGCGGGCGCGGCCGCCAGCGCGAGGCCGGCGGCGGCGAGAAGCGGGATGGACGGGCGCGTCATGGCGGTCCAGTTAACCCGCTCGGCGCCCGGTTGGCGCGGATTCGCGGGCGGAGTACCGTTCCCCGCGATGGCAACCGAGCACGACGACCTCATCGGCCCGGACGAGACGGCCTACCGCCTCGAGCTCACGCCCGCGCAGCTGAAGATGACGCACACCGCGCTGAAGTCGCTGCTCGACGACTTCGGCCACGACGAGCACGAGGTGAAGCGCGTGGTGCTGGAGGTCCTGGCGAAGCTGCCGGACGAGAACGCCATCCGGTCGATCGACCTCGAGCGCGGGACCTAGCCCCTCAGAACCCGAGCGCGAACTTCGCGTCCTCGCTCATCAGGTCGGGCGTCCAAGCCGGAGTGAAGACCATGTGCGTCTCCACCGCGTCTACACCCTCTACCTCGGACACGAACTCCTTCATCTGCTCGGTGACCTGAGGGCCGATCGGGCAGCCGGGGCTGGTGAGCGTGAAGGTGATGTCCACGTCACCGTCGTCGACCACGACCTCGTACACGAGCCCGAGCTCGACGAAGTCGAGACCCAGCTCGGGGTCGATCACGTTGGTGAGCGCTTCGGTGACTTCTTCAACAGTCGGCATTCCGGATACCTCTACCTTGAGTCTAGCCGTGAGCCTTCGGTAGGTTCGCCCGCATCGTTTCCTTCGAGGAACAGCCGCCCGTGTTGCGGTGCGCGGGGGAGGAGGACATGGCGACGCAGAGCCTGCGGCGCGGTGCGTTCGCGCGGGCCTTGAAGGCCACGGGCGACGTCGTGGTCGACCTGTCCCAGCTTGTCTTCGCCGACGCGTCGCTGACCTTCGACCTCGCGATCCTCGCTCAGCGGTTGCGCAAGCAGGGCCGCCGGCTGCTGCTGCGCGACCCCCAGCCCCACATCGCCAGGCTCTTCAAGCTCGTCGGGCTGAGCAGCCAGCCCGGCGTCTGCTCGGCCTGAGCCCCCCGCAGCGCTCGCGTAGCCTGTAGGGCATGCCGCTACTGCTGCTCGTCGCGCTGTTCATCGCCATCCCGATCGCGGAGCTCTACGTGATCATCCAGGTCGGGCAGGCGATCGGCGCGCTGCCGACGATCGCCATCCTGCTCGCCGACTCGATCATCGGGGCGATGCTCTGGCGCTCGCAGGGCCGCACCGCGTGGCGGCGCTTCAACGAGGCGCTGGCGGCGGGCCGGGTGCCCGCCCGCGAGGTGCTCGACGGAGTGCTCGTCGTGTTCGGCGGCGCCTTTCTCATCACGCCCGGCTTCCTCACCGACATCGTCGGCATCTTTCTTCTGCTGCCGCCCACCCGCGCGCTGGTGCGCCGGCTGACGGTGCGGGTCTTCGCCAGGCGGTTCGTGGTGTCGGCGGTCGGCACGGCGGGCGCGGCGGGTGCGCGCGCGACGCGCCGGCGCCCCGGTCGACGAACGGGACGTACGACGTCGACGGGACCGCTGTGGAGGTCGACCCGCCTCACCTGCCGGGATGATCGGGCCCGAGCACGAGGCCCTGCGCCCCGCCTCGGGTCAGGGCTTCGCGGACTCGGTGACCGTCGCCTTCGGAGACCCGCAGGCGCAGGTCCACGGCCTCGTCCGCATCGGCCTCCAGCCGGGCGAGCCGGCCACGGGCAGCGTGCTGGCCGTGCTGTTCGCCGGTTCGGAGACGGTCGACGTCGCCGCCCGCGGGGAAGTCGAGGTCCGCGATCCCGGGTGGGAGTCGGCGACCGTGGACGGCGTGACGCTGGCCACGGAAGAGCCGCTCTCGGCGTGGAGCCTGCGCTGGGAGGGACGCCTGGACCTGACCATCAGCGCGCTGTCGCCTCCGGTCGAGACGGCGATCGGCGGCCTGGAGGGCTACGAGCAGCTCTGCCGTGTGGAGGGGACGGCGACCGTGGACGGCGCCGAGCGCCGCGTCTCGTGCCTCGGCCAGCGCGGCCACAACTGGGGCGTCGCCGACTGGGACCGCATGGACCTTGCGCGCACCGTCTGCGCCTGGTGGGACGAGGACCACGCCCTGATGCTGACCGCGATCCGCCCGGCCGGCGCCGAGCACCAGGACGCCGAGGAGATGGCGGCGCACCTGCTCGAGGGCGAGCCGGTGGCGGTGGCCGACCCCCGTCTCTCCACCACCTACGACGCCGAGGGCCACCAGCGGCGCGCCGGCCTGGAGCTCTACGTGACCGGCGAGGACGACGAGTACCCGCGCCGCGTGGCCGGCGAGGTCACGTGCGGGACGTCGCTCGACCTCGGACGGCTGCGCCTGGACTGCGCCTTCTTCGAGTGGCGGACCGAGGGCCGCGCGGGCACCGGCCGCTACGACCTCCTGCGGCGCGCGTGAGCCGCATCGAGGCGCTGGTCAGCGACTTCGGCGGCGTGCTGACGACGCCGCTGGTGGAGTCGTTCGCCGCGTTGCAGGGAGACTCGGATGTCGACCTCCAGGCGGTCGGCATGGCGATGGCGCGCCTGGTCGCGGAGGACGGCGTCAACCCCCTGTTCGAGCTGGAGACGGGCCGCATGACCGAGCACGACTTCCTCGGCCGTCTCGCCCGCGCGCTGTCGGAGAACCTCGGCCGCGAGATCGAGCTGCACGGCTTCGGCGAGCGCTACTTCGCGAACCTGCACCCCAACGAGGAGCTGATCGCGTACTTCCGCTCGCTCCGCGAGCGCGGGCTGCGGCTGGCGCTGCTCACGAACAACGTCCGCGAGTGGGAGCCCCTGTGGCGCCCGAAGCTGCCGGTCGACGAGCTGTTCGAGCTGGTCGTCGACTCGGCGTTCGTGGGCATGCGCAAGCCAGACCCCGAGATCTACGCGCTGACCCTGGAACGGCTCGCGCTGCCCGCCGAGGCCTGCCTGTTCCTCGACGACATCGACGTGAACGTCACGACGGCGCGGGAGCTCGGGATGAGCGCGATCCACTTCCGCGACACCGAGCAGGCGGTGGCGGAGATCGAGGCGGCTTTGAGCACGTAGCGCCGCGAACGGCGGGCATCGAGGGGGTCTATTCGGAGGGGTCTGGCATGTTGGCCCCCACTATTGGGGTCAAGGTGACACACCCCCAGGCCCGGCCCGCCCTCGATGCGTCGTTGGCCCGGCCGGCGCTACCCCGGCGGCCGGGGCGAACGCCCCCGCGACGCCCGCGACGCCGCCTCGCGCAGCTCCTCGCGGAAGTCCGGGTGCGCCACCGCGGCCAGGGCCTCGCCGCGCTGGTGGACCGTGCGGCCCTCGAGCTCGGCGGCGCCGTGCTCGGTCACGACGATGTCGACCTGGTGGCGCGGCGTGGTGATGACCGCTCCGGCGTCGAACCAGGGGACGATCCGCGAGCGCACCTCCCCCTCCGCGGTCGCGTAGGTCGAGGGCAGGCAGAGCAGCGCGCGCTGGGAGAGCGACAGGCCCGGGCCCGCGATGAAGTCCTCCTGGCCGCCCACGCCGGAGTGCTGGACGCCCGCGATCGTGTCGGCCACGACCTGGCCCTGAACGTCCACCCCGAGCGCCCCGTTGATCGTGATCATGTCGCGGTTGCGGCCGATCACCTCGGGTGCGTTGACGATCTCCACCGGCAGGAAGGCGACCTCCTCGTTCTCGTGCAGCCAGCGGTAGAGGTCCTCGGAGCCCATCGCGAACGTGGCCACCGACACGCCGTCGTAGAGGCCCTTGCGGTTGGCGACCTTCCCGGCGGTGTGCAGGTGCATGAGGCCGTCGGTGAACATCTCGGAGTGGATCCCGTAGCCGCTGCCGTCGCCGGCGGCGAGCTGGCGCGCGATCGCGGAGGGGATCGACCCGATGCCGGTCTGCAGCGGTGGCGCCGTCGGGGATGAAGGCGCGCGCGTGGCGGGCGATCGCGGCGTCGACCTCCGAGGGCTCGGGCTCCGGCAATGCCACCGGTGCCTCCCCGCCGCGGACGAGCACGTCGATCTCGTCGACGTGCAACGCGTGGCGGTGCTCGGGCGGCAGCCCGAAGGTGCGCGGGAAGCGCTCGGACACCTCCACGACGAGCAGGCGATCCGGGTCGGCGCCGGCGCGGCGCAGCTCGGCGATCGTCCCGCCGGCGTGCAGCGAGAGCGAGCACCAGCCGTCAGCGTCGGGCGGGGCGGCGGCGGTCGCCATCACCCGCGGCGACTCGCGCTCGAGCAGGGGCGCGAACCGGCGAAAGTCCGCGGGCGCGAAGCCGATGTTGGCGCCCGCGTCGCGCAGATACCGCTCGAACGGACCGAAGAAGCCCGACAGGTAGTGGACCCCCGGGCGGGTGAAGAGCTCGGTCCCCACCGTGACCAGCGCACCCGAGACACGCAACGCGGTCCAGTCCTCGCGCTCGCCCAGCGCACGCAGGAAAGCCGGCGGGATGCCCGGCCCGAGCGGAATCCCGAGCGTGTCGTCCCCCCGCAACTCGCCGGCCGCGTCCTGCGCGCTGCGCTCTTGCACCTGGGCGCGGCCTAGTTCTCAGAGCCGAGGCGGTCCCAGCAGTAGATCTGCAGGACCTCATTCGCCAGCTCGCCCGCGCGCTCGCGCCCGAGCCAGGGCAGCACCGTCTCCAGCGCCTGGTCCTCCGCGACCCCGGAGTCGAAGGCCTCCTCGCCGCGGAAGCCGGCGGCGATCTTCAGGGCCTCGCGCCGGTTGTCGCCGAGCGACTCGAACGCGCTGAGCAGGAACTCCTTGTTGGCGACCGGCTGACCCAACTCGAGCGAGGCGTGCCACGCCGCGAGCAGGGACAGGTCGTGCTCGTCGAGGTCCCCGATCGCCTTCGCGTAGTGGGACTCCAGCTCCTGTTCGGGGATCTCGTCGACCCATGCCCGCACCAGCTCGCCCAGGAGCTGGCGCCTGGCCTCCCGGCCGACCGACTCCGCGATCACCCGGATGGCGTCCTTCGGTTCGATGAAGCAGAGCGGCATGGGGCGGAAGGTACGACCCGCGGCGGACGGCATGAAACGCCCTCCGTCAGGCCGTCGGCGGACTGCGCGACGATGCAGGGAGGATGCCTCTGAACCTGGTCACCGGACCCGCCAACGCCGGCAAGGCGCGCTTCGTCCTGGACGCGGTGCGCGCCCGCGTGGAGGACGATCCCCTGCTGGTCGTCCCCACGGTCCACGACGCCGAGGCGTACAGGCGCGAGCTGGCCGAGGGCGGCACGGTGTTCGGCCCGCGCGTGACGGTGTTCGACGGCCTGATCGCGGAGATGGCGCACCGCGCGGGCTCGGCCGAGGAGGCGCTCGGCCCGGCGCAGCGCGACCGTCTCCTCGCCGCCGCGGTCGCGGGGGCGGAGCTGGAGGCGCTGGCCGCCTCGGCCGGGTCCCCCGGCTTCGTCACCGCCGTGGGAGCGCTCGTCGCCGAGCTCCAGCGGGAGCTCGTCACCCCGCAGCGCTTCGCCCAGGCGATGACGGCCTGGGGGGTCGCGCACGGGCGAGAGGCGTACGCCGGGGAGGTGGCGGCGCTGTACCGCGGGTACCGCGAGCTGCTCGATGGCCTGGGCCGAGTCGACGGCGAGCTGCGGGCATGGCGGGCGCTGGAGGCCCTGCGGGCGGCGCCCGAGAAATGGGACGGCACCCCCGTGTTTCTCTACGGCTTCGACGACCTGACCCGCCTGCAGCGCGAGGTCGTGGAGACGCTGGCCGAGCGCGAGGACGTCGATGTGACGGTCGCGCTGACCTGGGAGGAGCGCTCGGCCCTGGCCGGGCGGGCATCCACGTTCCGGGAGCTCGCACCCCGGGCCGACCGCCACGAGGTCCTGCAGGCTCGCTCCGAGTATTACGCGAGTCCGGCACTGCACCACCTCGAGCGCGGGCTGTTCGAGGACGCGGTCGAACGGACCGATCCGGAGGATGCGGTGCGGCTGCTGGAGGCGGGCGGCCAGCGCGCCGAGGTCGAGCTGGTCGCCGCCGAGGTGGTCGCCCTGATCGAGGCGGGGACGCCTCCCGAGCAGATCGCCGTCGTCTACCGGTCCCCGCGCGAGCCGGGCGGGCTCGTCCGCTCGGTCTTCGAGGACTACGGGATCCCCGTCGCGGTGGCCGCGCCGGTGCCATTGCGGGCCATCCCGCTGGGGCGGGGCCTGCTCGGGCTGCTGCGCGCCGCCTTCGGCGAGGGCCGCGCGCAGGACGTCCTGGCCTGGCTGCGAACCCCGGGCGTCCTCGCCCAGCCCGGGCTCGCGGACGAGCTCGAGACGGCCGTGCGAGTGGACGGCGCGACGACGGCGGCGGAGGCGCGCCGGCTGTGGGAGGCCGAGCGCTGGCCGCTCGAGCTCCTCGACCGCCTGGGCCAGGCCCACGGCCCGGGCCTGCTGGACGCCGTGGCGCGAGCCGCCGAGCAGCTTCTCGCGGCTCCCCGCAAGCGAGCGGCCGCCGTCCTCGACGAGTCGGAGCGTCTCGACGCCACCGCGCTGCGGGCCGTGCTGGACCTGCTCAAGGGGTTGACGGCGCTGGCGCGCCAGGATCCGGCGCTTGCCCCGTCGCCGGCAGAGCTGCTCGACGCCCTCGAGCGCCTCGAGGTTCGCCCGCGGCACGCGCCCGGGTGCGTCCAGGTCCTGGATCCGCTCGCGATTCGAGCGCGGCGCGTGCGCGCGCTGTTCGCCTGCGGCCTCCAGGAGGCGGAGTTCCCCCGGCCGGCGCGGCCCGAGCCCTTCCTCTCCGACGAGTTGCGCCGCGAGCTGGCCGAGGCGACCGGCCTGACGCTGCCCCTCCGCGACGACGTGCTCGAGGACGAGCGCGCCCTCTTCTACGCGGTGGCCTCGAGGCCGGAGGCGGTGCTCGGCCTGTCCTATCGCACGTCCGACGAGGAGGGTCGGCCGGCCGTGCGCTCGTTCTTCGTGGATGACGTTCGCGACCTCTTCACCGAGCGCCTGCATTCCGAGCGGCGCACGCGGCCGCTCGCCGACGTCACGTGGTCGGCCGAGGAGGCTCCGACCCCGCGCGAGCGGGCCCGCGCCGCGGCGACCGGCCTGGACCTCGACCCGCCGGGAATCGCGCCGCTGACCGCGAGCTCCGTCCTCGACGAGCTGGCCAGCCGCGGGGCGTGGTCGGCCGCCCATCTCGAGGACTTCGGCGGCTGCCCGGTCCAGTGGCTGGTCGACCGCTACCTGCGCCCGCGGAAGTTCGAGCCGGATTCCGAGCCGTTGGCCCGGGGCAATGCGGCCCACGAGCTGCTCGAGCGCACCCTGGCACGACTGCGCGAGGAGCGCGGCTCGGCCCAGCTCGACGAGACGAGCCTGCCGCAGGCGCGCGAGATCCTCGACGAGGAGATCGGCGCGATGGCCGACCGGCGCCTGTCGGTCGATCCCGCGCGCAGCCTCAGCGTGCTGCGCCGCCTCCAGGCCGACCTGCTGCGCTACCTGCGCCGGGCGGCCGAGCGGCCGACCGCGTTCGCGCCGCAGCACCTCGAGCTCGAATTCGGCGGCGCCGACGACGACCTGCCCGCGCTCGCGCTCGAGGGCCTGTCGGTGCGCGGCCGGATCGACCGCGTCGACCTCGACGGCGAGGGGCGCGCCGCGGTCATCGACTACAAGGGCTCACAGGCCTACCCGGTGGCGAAGTGGGCGCCGGACGGTCGCCTTCAGGTCGCGCTCTACATGCTCGCGGTGCGCGAGGTGCTGGGGGCCGAGCCCGTCGCGGGCTTCTACCAGGCGACGTCGGGCAAGCAGGAGGCTCGCGGCGCGGTGCGCGAGGACGTCGCCCTGGCCGACGGCGCCGTGAAGAACGACCGTCTCGCGCCCGAGGATCTCGACGCCGTCCTGGCCGACGCGGCGGCGCGCGCCGAGGAGGTGGCGCGGCGCCTTGTGGCCGGCGCGCTGGAGGCCAGGCCCGCGTCGTGCGGCTGGGAGAACGCCTGCCAGTACCCGGAGGTGTGCCGGTGCGAGAGATGACCCAACTGCCGCTGTGGGGAGAGGACGCCGCCACCGGGCGCCTGGCCGGGCCGCGGGGACGCGCCTTCACGGAGGAGCAGTCCGACGCGATCCGGGCGCGCGAGGGGTCGCGCCTGCTGTACGCCAACGCGGGGAGCGGCAAGACGGCGGTGATCGTCGAGCGGTTCGTGCTGGCCGTGCTCGAGGACCGGGTCGACCCGCGGCGCATCCTCGCCATCACGTTCACCGACAAGGCGGCCGGAGAGCTCAAGGAACGGCTGCGCGAGCGGTTCCTCGAGCTCGGCGAGCGCGCGGCGGCCCGCCAGGCCGAGGGCGCGTACGTGTCGACGATCCACGGGTTCTGCGCCCGGCTGTTGCGGGCTCACCCGTTCGCCGCCGGCCTCGACCCCGAGTTCCGCGTGCTCGACGAGGCCGAGGGCCGCCGCCTGCGGGCCGACTGCTTCTCGGCCGCCCTGGCCGGCTTCTTCGAATCCGCTGCCCGGACCGGGCCCGAGGCGCTCGAGCTGGCCGCCGCCTACCGCCCGGACCGCCTGGCCAAGCTGGTCGACACGACCTACGCCCGGCTGCGCAGCCGCGGGCACACCACGCCCGAGCTGCCGCAGGTGGCCCCGAGGCTGGTCCCCCCGGGCGCGCGGGACCGGCTCGCCGACGCCCAGGCGGCATTGGCGGCCCGGCTGGCCGCCGGGCCGAGCAACGCCACCGTTGACAAGGCCCAGGTCGCGCTCGAGCGCTGCCGCGTCCTGCTGAGCCCCGGCGGCCATCCCCTCCCCGCCGAGCTCGACCGCGCCTGCTTCTCGCCCGGGAATGCCGTGGCGCTGCGCCTGGACGAGACGGGCGACTACCTCGACGCGCTCGCGGCCTACCGCACGGCCGTCGCCGACTCGCTGGCCGCCCAGGCGTGGTGCCTGCTGGCCGAGCTGCTCACGGCCTACGGGACCGAGTACGAGCGGCGCAAGCGAGAGCGCTCGGCGCTGGACTTCGAGGACCTCGAGCTCATGGCGCGGGACCTGCTGCGCGAGCAGGCCGCGGTCCGCCGGGCCTACGCGGAGCGCTTCGAGCTGCTGATGGTCGACGAGTTCCAGGACACCAACGCGCGCCAGCTCGAGATCCTCGAGCTGCTCGAGCGCGACAACCTGCTGACCGTCGGCGACGAGTTCCAGTCGATCTACGGCTTCCGCCACGCCGACGTGGAGTTGTTCCGAGACCGCCGCGAGACCCTCCACGGCGCGGGACGGGCGGCGTCGCTGGCCGCCAACTTCCGGGCTCGCGGGCCGCTGCTCGACGTGATCAACGAGGCCTTCGAGCCGCTTTTCGGGGACGGCTTCGTGGCGCTCGCCGACGGGCGTGACGACGCCCGCGAACTGGAGGCGCCCCTCGTCGACCTGCTCGTGACCGACCAGCGGGGCTGGGACGACGTCGAGCTGGGCGACCTCCCGCCCACGTCGACCTACCGCCACGCCGAGGCTCGCCTGCTGGCCGACCGCGTGGCCGGACTGGTGGAGGACGGGAGCTTCGCGCCCGGCGACATAGCCGTGCTCGTGCGCGCGCTCACCGACCTGCCCGTGTACGAGCGGGCGCTGGAGGAGCGGGGCCTGAAGACCTACGTGGCCGGCGCGCGCGGCTACTGGTCAGCCCAGCAGGTGCGCGACCTCGTGGCCTATCTGTCGGCGCTCGCCAATCCCCGCGACGAGCTGCGCCTGTTCGAGCTGCTGGCCTCCCCGCTGGGCGGGCTGAGCAGCGACGGGCTGGCCGTCCTGGCCCAACAGCGCCGCCGCCTGCGCCGGGACGCCTGGTGGGCGCTGGAGCAGGCGTTCTGCGAGGGCGGCGACGGTTCGGACGGCCTGGCCGAGGCGCTGCCGGCGACCGACGCGGATCGCCTGCGCGAGCTCTGCCCCTGGTTGGCGGCGGAGCGGACCGCCCTCCCGCGGCACGGCCTCGACGAGCTGATCGAGCGCGCCGTCGCCGCGCGCGGCTATGACCTCCACGCGCTTTCCCTGCGCAACGGCCCGCGCCGCTACGCCAACGTGCGCAAGCTGCTGCGCCTGGCGCGCGAGTTCGAGGCTCACGAGGGGCGCGACCTGCGCCGCTTCCTCGACTGGGTGGCCGTGCGCGAGGACACGGACGTGGCCGAGGCCGAGGCTCCGGTCGAAACGGAGGGGATGGACGCGGTCCGCCTGATGAGCATCCATGCCGCCAAGGGTCTCGAGTTCCCGGTCGTCTGCGTGGCCGACACCGGAAGGCAGGGGCCCGGCGACGCGCCGGACGTTCACGTCGCCGCGGATGGCCGGGTGGGCCTCAAGCTCGTCTCCCTGGACGGCGACGGCGTGGCCGCGCTGGACTGGCAGGCGCTCCAGGACGAGGCCCAGGCTGCGGCCAACGCCGAGGAGCACCGCGTGTTCTACGTCGCGCTCACGCGGGCGCGCGAGCGCCTGATCATCTCCGGCACCGTCCGAAACACCGATGCGTGGCCGGCGCCGTACTCCAACGGCCCGCCCATCCTCTGGCTCGGCCCCGCGCTGGCCGCCGCGCCCGGGGTGGTCACGACGATCAACCGCGGGGTCAGACCCCTTGAGCGCCCCCGACTCAAGGGGTCTGACCCCCCTCCCCGCGCCGCACAGGGTCTGACCCCCCCGCCGCCCGCCCCATCGCCACCACGGCCGGCGCCGCCTCACGTGACGACCCTGTCGTACTCGGGGCTGGCCGACTACGCGCGCTGCGGCTATCGCTTCTACCTCGAGCGCTCGCTGCGGCTCCCCGCGACGCCCGCGCCGGAGGAGCCGCCGGCCGAGGCGGAGGGACTGCCTGGCACGCAACGCGGCACGCTGGCCCACCGGCTGCTGGAGGACCTCGATTTCGCCCGGCCCCAGGCGCCGTCGGCGGAGGCCGTGCGCGCCGTGGCCGACGAGCTCGGCATCCCCGTCACCGACGACGACCTCACGGACCTGGCCGGGCTCGTCGGAGAGCTTCGCCGCCGCGCCGCTGTGCGCGCGGCTGGCCGCCGCGACGGCCGTTCGCCGCGAGGCCCCCTTCGCCTACCCGCTGCAGGCCCCCGAGGGCGAGGTGCTCGTCCACGGCTTCATCGACGTCATCGCGCGGGACGGCGATCGCGCGCTGGTCGTCGACTACAAGAGCGACCGGCTCGAGCCGGAGGGGGGCGACCCGGCCGAGCGCGTGGAGCGCGACTACCGCACCCAGCGCCTGGTCTACGCGCTGGCCGCGCTGCGCGACGGCGCCGCAGAGGTCGAGGTGACGTACTGCTTCCTCGAGCGCGCGGAGGAGCCGGTCAGCGTGACGTTCGCGGCCTCACAGGCGCCGACGCTGGAGGCCGAGCTGACCGGCCTGGCCGGCGGGATCCTGGCCGGCGACTTCCCGGTCAGCGCGGCCCCGCACCGCTGGCTGTGCGGGACGTGCCCCGGACGCCAGGCCCTGTGCTCATGGGAGCCGGAGATGACGCTTCGCGACCCTCCAGAACCGAGTTGAGCGACCCCAAAGACAGGACGGCCGCCGCTCCCGCGCGGCGACCGTCCGCTCCTCCCGTCGCTCCCGTCAGTAGTTAGGCGCGCCCGCCATAGCGGGAGCCAAAGCCAAAGCCTCCGCTGGGGATGCCCGCCAGCAGCACGAGGATTGCGCCCACGATGGCAACGATCGCCGACCCCGTGAGGGCGGCGAGGATCGCGTACACCAGGGCTGCCACCAGTACGGCGATGAGGATGCCGATCATGATGCTCTCCTTGCGTAGATTGAGCTCTTCATTGAGCACTCCACTGCTCCCCTTCTTCCCGGTCCCGCCGTTCGAAAACCAATGACCGACCAATGACCGCCGTCTACCAGGTCTATCCGCGCTCCTTTCAGGACTCCGACGGCGACGGCGTCGGAGACCTGCGGGGCATCGCGGCGCGCCTGGATCACGTCGCCTCGCTGGGCGTCGACGCCCTCTGGCTGTCGCCGATCTACCCGAGTCCGCTGGCCGACTTCGGCTACGACATCTCGGACTTCTGCGCCGTGGATCCCACCTACGGGACCCTGGCGGATTTCGATGCCCTCCTCGCCGCCGCGCACGAGCGCGGGCTGAAGCTGCTCATGGACCTGGTGCCGAATCACACCTCGATCGAGCACCCCTGGTTCCGCGAACATCCGGACTGGTACATCTGGGCCGACGGCGACGAGCCTCCGAACAACTGGATCGCCTCGTTCGGCGGGCCGGCCTGGACGCGCGACGAGGAGACCGGGCGCTGGTACCTGCACTCGTTCTATCCCGAGCAGCCCGACCTCGACTGGCGCAACCCCGAGGTCGTGGCGGCGATGCAGGACGTCATGCGCTTCTGGCTCGACCGAGGTGTCGATGGTTTCCGGGTCGACGCCATAGACCGGCTGCTCAAGGACCCGGACCTGCGCGACGATCCGCCGGCCGACGAGCCGTTCACCCTCCCGCTTCAGGAGGACTACGCCAGCCTGAAGCACCTGTACTCGGTCAACGCGCCGGACATCGGGACGGCCATCGGGGCCCTGCGCGAGGCCGCGGGCGACGCGCTCCTCGTCGGGGAGGTCTACCTCCCGACCGTCGGCGTGGCCCCCTATCTCGAGCACCTCGACGCCGCCTTCGTGTTCGAGTTCCTCCATGCGCCGCTGGACGCGGAGGCGCTGCGGGCGGTGATCGAGCCGGCGCTGGCCCTCGACCAGCCCGCCTGGGTCGTGTCCAACCACGACTTCGGCCGCGCCGCCACGCATTTCGGCCCGGGGCACGAGCGCCTGGTCGCGCTCCTGCTGCTCACGCTGCCGGGCTTCGGCTTCATCTACCAGGGCGACGAGATCGGGCAGGTCGAGGGCCCCGGCCACGATCCGCCGCTCGACCGCTTCGGTCGCGACCGCGCGCGCCACCCCATGCAGTGGGATCCGTCCCCAGGCGCCGGCTTCACGACCGGGGAGCCGTGGCTGCCGGCCGTGGACCCGGAGACGCGAAACGTCGCCGCCCAGGAGAGCGACCGCGGCTCGCTGCTGTGGCTGCACCGGGACCTGCTGGCTCTACGCCGCGAACTGCGCGGCGACACGCGCTTCCTCGACGCCACGCCGGGGACGCTGGCCTACGTCCGCGGCGACGAGCACCTGGTCGCGCTCAATTGCACCGACGAGCCACGGCCCGCGCCGAAGGCCGGCGACCTGCGCCTGTCCACGTCGGGCGAGCGCGGCGGGGCGACGCCGGGGACCCTCGGCCCCGGCGAGGGCTTCATCGCGCGCCTCGCGTAACTAGTGCCGTTTTGCACGCGGCCCCCGAGGGTACGCCGGGAACGGGATGAGAGGGGGGAAGCTCGTCGGCGTCGTAATCGCCGCGATCGCCGCGGTGGCCCTTCCGAGCTGTGGCTCGGACGAGGGCGGCGGCGGGTCGAAGTCGATCAACTGGTACGTCTTCAACGAGCCGGGCGGCGCCTACGAGGCCGCGGTCAAGACCTGCAACGAGAAGGCGAACGGCCGCTACAAGATCAACTACGTGCGCCTGCCGACCGACGCGAACGCGCAGCGCGAGCTCGTCGTCCGCCGCCTCGCCGCGAAGGACTCCGACATCGACATCATCGGCATGGACGTGATCTGGACGGCCGAGTTCGCCGAGGCGAACTGGATCGTGCCGTGGACCGGGTGCGCGGCGAGTCGAGGCGACCAAGGGCAAGCTCGAGGGCCCGGTCAAGACGGTCCGGTACAAGGGCAAGGTTTGGGGGATCCCCTTCACCACCAACACCCAGCTCCTCTGGTACCGCAAGGACATCGTCAAGACCCCGCCCACGACGTGGGACGAGATGATCGACGAGGCCCACAAGCAGGGGAAGTCGATCGAGGTGCAGGGCAACCAGTACGAGGGCCTGACCGTGTGGGTCAATTCGCTGATCGCCGGGGCGGGGGGTCAGATCGTCGACCAGAACGGCAATGTGAAGGTGGACGACTCCACCTCGCGCGCCGCCGAGATCATGCAGAAGCTGGCCAAGGAGGCCGCGCCTCCGGGCATGGCGACCAACAAGGAGGACGAGGCGCGCCTTGGGTTCGAGTCACAGCGCTCGAACTTCGAGGTCAACTACAGCTTCATCTACCCGAGCGCGGCGGACATCGTGGGCAAGGAGTTCCAGGCCAAGATCGGCTGGGCGCGCTATCCGCGGACGGATCCCGGCAAGCCCAGCCGCCCGCCGATCGGCGGCATCAACCTGGGGATCGGCGCCTACTCGAAGAACAAGGACCTGGCGTTCGACGCCGCCACCTGCCTGGCCTCACCCGAGAACCAGCTGGTGGCCTCCGAGAAGGGCGGCCTGCCCCCCACCACCGAGTCGGTCTACAACGACCCCAAGCTCAAGAAGGCCTTCCCCTTCGCCGACCTGCTGCGTGAGTCGATCGAGCAGGGCGCGCCGCGGCCGGTGAACCCCGCCTACAGCGACATCTCGCTGGCCATCCAGAAGACGTTCCACCCGCCGGGCTCGCTGTCGCCCGACGAGGCGCAGAGCAAGCTCAAGGACCGCATCGACAAGGCGGCCGAAGGGAAGATCTTCTGATGGAGGCGGCCCGCGTCCCCGCCACCGAAGCGCCGAAGCTGAGCCGGCGCGAGCGCAAGCAGCTGAGCGAGCGCGCCCGCGCCGAGCGCCGCCTGGCGTGGATGCTGTGCGCCCCCGCGGTGATCGTGATGCTGATCGTCACGGGCTATCCGATCGGCTACGCGGTCTGGCTGTCGCTGCAGCGCTACGACCTGCGCTTCCCCGACGACAAAGAGTTCGTCGGCCTGGCCAACTACCGCGATGTGCTGACCTCGACCACGTGGTGGTCGGACGTGTGGAACACGGTCATCATCACCGTCGGCTCGGTGGCGCTCGAGCTCGTGCTCGGCATGGCCATCGCGCTGGTCATGCACCGTGCGATCTTCGGCCGCGGCCCCGTGCGCGCGGCGGTCCTCATCCCGTACGGGATCGTCACCGTCGTCGCCGCCTTCGGCTGGCGCTATGCCTTCGACCCGGCGAGCGGCTTCGTGCAGGGACTCCCGCTCATCTCCGACAGCGCGGCTCCACTGACCGAGCGGGGCGGATCGCTGATCGTGATCATCCTCACCGAGACCTGGAAGACGACGCCGTTCATGGCGTTGCTCCTGCTCGCCGGCCTGTCGCTGGTTCCCGACGAGCTGCTCGAGGCGGCGAAGGTGGACGGGGCGAACGCGGTCCAGCGGTTCTTCCGCATCACCGTGCCGCTGATGATGCCGGCCATCCTCGTCGCGCTGCTCTTCCGCACGCTCGATGCCTTCCGCATCTTCGACACGATCTTCATCCAGACGTCGGGGGCCAACGGGACCGAGTCGGTGTCGATCCTGGGCTACAACGTGCTCATCAACCGGGTCAACCTCGGCCTGGGCTCCGCCGTGTCCGTCCTCATCTTCATCTGCGTGATCCTCATCGCCATGTTCTTCGTCAAGGTGCTGGGCGCGAGCACGGCCCAGCAGCGGGGGGAGTGATGCCGTCATGACGCGCACGCCGCGCGAGATCGCCGGGTGGTCCATCGCGATCGTCCTCGTCCTCTTCTACGCGCTGATCCCGGTGATCTGGATCGCCTCGCTGTCGCTCAAGCCGGCCGACCAGCTCAGCGACAAGCGCTTCATCCCGAAGGACATCTCCTGGGACAACTACGACACGATCTTCTCCACCAGCGAATTCAACCGCGCGCTGGTGAACTCGATCGGGATCGCGGGCATCTCGACGCTGATCGCCATCGTCCTCGCCTCGATGGCCGCCTACGCGCTGTCGCGGCTGGACTTCGCCGGCAAGGCGGTCATCCTCTCGGGCTCGCTGGCCGTGGCCATGTTCCCGGCGATCTCGATCGTCGGCTCGCTGTTCAACATCTGGCGCGACGTCGGCCTCTTCGACACCTGGGTGGGATTGATCATCCCCTACATGACGTTCACGCTGCCGCTGGCCATCTACACGCTGTCGGCGTTCTTCCGCGAGATACCCTGGGAGCTCGAGCAGGCGGCCCAGGTGGACGGGGCGACGCCCGCGCAGGCCTTCCGCAAGGTGATCGTGCCGCTCGCCGCGCCCGGAGTGTTCACGGCGGCGATCCTCGTCTTCATCTTCGCCTGGAACGACTTCATCTTCGCCAACACGCTCACCTCGACCGACAACGCGCGCACCGTGCCCGCCACGCTGGCGTTCTTCACCGGGGGCTCGCAGTTCGAGCAGCCGATCGGCGCGATCTCCGCGGCCTCGATCGTCGTCACGGTGCCGATCGTCATCCTGGTGTTCATCTTCCAGCGCCGCATCGTCGCCGGCCTGACCGCCGGCGCCGTCAAGGGATAAGGAGAACCGAGATGGCCGACATCGTCCTCGACCACATCACGAAGCGCTATCCCGACGGCTACGAGGCCGTCAAGGAGATGGACCTCAAGATCGACGACGGCGAGTTCATCATCCTCGTCGGGCCCGTCGGGCTGCGGGAAGTCGACCGCCTTGCGGATGATCGCCGGCCTCGAGGACATCACCGACGGCGACCTGCTGATCGGCGGCGAGGTGGTCAACCAGAAGGCGCCGAAGGATCGCGACATCGCGATGGTCTTCCAGAACTACGCGCTGTACCCGCACATGACGGTGCGCGAGAACATGGGCTTCGCGCTCAAGCTCGCCAAGGTGCCCAAGGAGGAGGTCAACCAGAAGGTCGAGGAGGCCGCGCGCATCCTCGACCTCGAGCAGCACCTCGACCGCAAGCCCGCGAACCTGTCGGGTGGCCAGCGCCAGCGCGTGGCCATGGGCCGCGCCATCGTGCGCAACCCCTCGGCGTTCCTCATGGACGAGCCGCTGTCGAACCTCGACGCCAAGCTGCGCGTCCAGATGCGCACCGAGGTGTCGCGCATCCAGAGCCGCCTGGGCACGACCACCGTGTACGTGACCCACGACCAGACCGAGGCGATGACCCTGGGCGACCGGGTGGCGGTGATGCGCGCCGGCGTCCTCCAGCAGGTCGCCAAGCCGGGGGAGCTCTACAACCGGCCGCGCAACCTGTTCGTGGCCGGGTTCATCGGCTCCCCGGCGATGAACTTCCTGCCCGCGCAGGTGCAGGGCGATCGCGTCTCCCTCCCCATCGGCGACGTGCCGCTGGGCGAGGAGCAGCGGCGGGCGATACAAGGCGCCCAGAACGGCAACCTCATCGCCGGCCTGCGGCCCGAGGACTTCGAGGACGCGTCGCTCGTGGGCGACCAGCGCGACCGCGGAGTCGTCTTCAAGGCGAAGATCGACGTGGTCGAATCGCTGGGGCCGGAGCTCTACGTGTACTTCACCGCCGAGCACGAGGGCGTCTCCTCGAAGGAGCTCGAGGAGCTGGCGCAGGACGCCGGGACCGCGGAGGTGCCCAGCGCCGGCGAGGGCCAGGTGGTGGCCCGCCTCGAAGCGGCGAGCCAGGTCCAGGAGGGCCAGGAGGTGGAGCTGTGGTACGACGCCTCCAAGCTCCACCTGTTCGACGCCGAGAGCGGGCGCTCGCTGCTCGTCGACACGTCGGAGTAGTACGCACCGTCAGCCCAGCTCGTCCCGCAGCCGGGCGAGGATCTCCTCGTTCCACTCGTGCGTGCGCAGCAGGCGCCAGCGCAGGCGCCATCGTCCGCATGTAGGCCTCCGTCTCGGTGCCGCGCCCGATCAGGTCGGCCTCGCGCAGGGCCTCGACCACCGGCACGTACTCGTCGGCGAACCACGCGCGGGCGACGTCCTCGCGGCCCATCGGCTCACGTCGCGCCTGGATGGCGCGAAAGCCCCAGGCCTCCACGCCCTCGGCCAGCAACGCGTAGTCCCACGGATCGGAGAGGCGGATGCGCTTGCGGTCCTCGGGAGGCAGCGGGATGCGCTCGAAGAACAGGCGCTCGTGGCTCTTGAGGGGGAGTCCGGAGAGCTTCAGGTCGCCGGCGGGAAGCTCGGTGAGCACCTCGGTCACGTAGGCGTCGATGTGCGTCTGACCGAGCGCCCGCGCGACCGACACGCGGTGATGGCCGTCCTCGACGAAGTGCAGGTTCCCCACCCGGTAGACCGAGATCGGCGGCAGCGACTCGCCCCGCCGCTGGGCCTGGGCGATGCGCTCCCAGCGTCCGCGCACCCGCGACGATCGCGGCCGGAAGCGCCGGTCGAACTCCCGCGACCGGTCCACCGAGCCGACGATGGAGTCGAGGGAGATCGACTGGAGGCCGAGCCGGCGCTCCCCACGCCGTCCGAGGGCTTCCAGCACCTCGTCGAGCGGGAGGGTTACCGATACGTCGTCGGGCTCGCGCCGCAGGCGCGCCGCCAGCCGGGCGAGCGCGGCGTGGCGCCGGGCGCGCAGGAAGTCGTCCTGCGCGTCGGCGGTGGTGAAACCCGTCGGCCGAGGCACATCCGGAGTTGTACCCCGTCCGCACCGGCCTGAGGCGGGCCCCCTTAAGACACTGAGACGCCCCCGAGGGGGCGCCCCAGCGCTGGAACGGGAAGTGCACCGGGCAGGCCGAGGACGGGTTCGGCGTATGTGTGCCCGGCGCATCGTGTTCGTGCCCACGCATCAGGGAGCCCAAACACTCTTTTCCGGCTCGTGCGATCACGTACTTGGCAGCGGGTATGACCGCTGACATGAGCACCCGACCTGCCGCCATCCTCGACGTCGACGGCACCCTCGTCGACACCGTCTACCACCACGCGCTCACCTGGTATCGGGCCTTCCGCCGCCAGGATCTCGACGTGCCCGTCTGGCGGGTGCACCGCCACATAGGGATGGGCGGCGACCAGCTCGTCGCCGCGCTGTGCGGGGACGAGGTCGAGCGCGAGCACGGCGACGCGCTCCGCGACGCCGAGGCCGAGCTGTATTCGGAGCTGATCGACGAGGTCCGGCCGCTCTCGGGCGCCCGCGAGCTGGTCGAGACGCTCAAGGAGCGCGGCCACGAGGTCGTGCTCGCGAGCTCGGCCAAGGAGGAGGAGCTGGAGCGCTACCTCGATCTCCTCGACGCCCGCGACCTCGCCGATGCCTGGACATCGTCGGCCGACGTGGAGGCGACGAAGCCGCATCCGGATCTCGTCGAGGTCGCTCTCGGCCGGGTGAGCGGGGACGGCGCGGTGATGGTCGGCGACTCCACCTGGGACGCCGAGGCGGCCAAACGGGCGGGGGTTCCGACGATCGGCCTGCTGACCGGGGGATTCTCCGAGGCCGAGTTGCGCGACGCGGGCGCCGACCCGGTGTTCTCCTCGCTCGAGGAGCTGCGAGCGGGGCTCGACGAGACGGCCCTGCGCTAACCTGTTCGAAGGGAGGCTCGGCACGGCATTCCGCCGTCCTCCAAGCGGCCGTGCCCCGCCGGTGCCGGGGCCAAAGGGATCCGTTCTTGTTGAAGGACGCCGGAAACGCACCAGATTCGGAAGCGCCCGAAGACGCTCAGACCCGAGCGCGGGAGACGGACGCGCTGTTCCGGCGCCTGAACACACGCGGCGAAGAGGCGGCGCGCGAGGAGCTGATCGAACGCTTCCTCCCCCTGGCCCGCCAGCTGGCCCGCCGCTACCAGCGGGTCAACGAGCCGCTCGACGACCTCGTGCAGGTCGCGAGCATCGGGCTGGTCAAGGCCGTCGACCGCTTCGACCTGGACCGCGGGGTCGCCTTCTCGTCGTACGCGGTCCCGACGATCCTCGGCGAGCTCAAGCGCTACTTCCGCGACTCCGGCTGGGCGGTCCACGTCCCGCGCGGAGTGCAGGAGCGCGCGATGCAGGTCGATCGGGCGGTCAAGGAGCTGGCGGGCCGGCTGGGGCGCTCACCCTCGGTGGACGAGGTCGCCGAGCAACTCGACGCGTCGATCGAGGACGTCCTCGAGGCGATGGAGGCCGGCCTGGCCTACGAGGCGATGTCGCTCGACGCCCAGCGGGGCGGGGCCGACAACGAGGGCGACACCTTCGCCGACGGGATCGGCGTCGAGGACGAGCGCTTCGACCTGATCGAGTACGAGGCGACCATCGAGCCCACGCTGAAGGCCCTGCCCAAGCGCGATCAGGTCGTGCTCCACCTGCGCTTTGCCCAGGACATGACCCAGTCGCAGATCGCCGACCGGATAGGCGTCTCGCAGATGCAGGTCTCGCGCCTCATCCGCCGCGCCCTCGCGCGCCTGCGGGCCGTCGCCGAGGCGACGGAGAAGAAGTCCGAAGAGCTCGAGGAGTAGCCGCTAGGCCAGGCCCTCGGCCTGGTATTCGCGGAGGTAGCCCTCGAACAGGCGGCGGTGACCCTCCTCGTCGTGGAGGATCTGGATGACCATGTCCTGGGTCACCCAATCGACGCCGTCGGTCGCTTCGATGATGCGGTTGTAGTGCTCGATCGCCCCGGTCTCGGCCTCGATCACGCCCTTGATGACGTGGACGATGTCCGTCTGGTGCTCGGGCGGCTGGAGGTAGGTCTGCTCGGCCTCGAAGTCCGTCGAGCCGGGGACCACTCCGTAGAGCTCCTTGATGCGCTGGGCGAACTGCCGCGCATGACCGAGCTCCTCCTGGATGTCCTGCTCGAGCGACTCGACGATCTCCTGGGCGCGCACGCCGTCGGGATTGACCGAGTTCGCGATATAGCTCATGACCGTCTCGATCTCCATCCAGTAGGCCTTCTTGAGGAGGTCGATGATCGCCTCTCGCTTGTCGGCGTTGTCGTCGGAGAGGATGCCCTGGGACGCGGTGCGGGTCTCGGTGTCAGCCATGCCGCTAGCGTAGCCGCCCGGCGCGCCCTCCAAACCCGCGCGCACCGCGACCGGGCGGGCGCATCCGTCAAGCTCTCGGCGCATGGCCGGCACGGATCCCATCGGAGCGGTGCTGGCCGGGGGGCGATCGCGGCGCATGGGCGGGTCGAAGGCGACGGCGGACCTGCGCGGGCGCCCGCTCGTCGCCTGGCCGCTGGAGGCGCTGCGCGCCGTGCTCGACGACGTGGTGGTCGTCGCCAAACGTTCGACCGCGCTGCCGCCGCTCGACGTCCCGGTCTGGGTCGAGCCCGACGAGCCGCGCCATCCGCGAGCGGGGATCGTCCACGCCCTCGAGCGCGCCGACGGGCGGGCCGTGCTGGCGTGCGCCGTCGACCTGCCCCTGGTGACACCGCTCCTCGTGCGCACCATCGCCCACGCGGAGGGGACGGTCGCCGTCGTGCCGCGCGCGGGTGGCCGCCTGCAGCCTCTGCTGGCCCGCTACGAGCCGGCGGCGCTCGCGGCGCTGCGCTCCGCGCCCGCCGACGAGCCCCTGACGGCCACCGTGGAAGCGCTGGCCCCGAGCGTGCTCGAGATCGCCGATGCCGAGGCCTTCACGAACGCGAACACGCCCGAGGAGCTGGCCGAAATCGCGCAAGGAATCGCCCGGCGGTAAGGAATTTTCGCCGTTTCGGGTAAAACGTTCGAACCATGCCCCGCGCAATCTGGAGCGGCGCCATCTCCTTCGGGCTCGTCAACGTGCCCGTGAAGCTCTACAGCTCGGTGAGCCGCAAGACGGTCCGCTTCCACCAGCTTCACGACGACACGGGCGTCCGCATCGCCCAGAAGCGCGTCGACCCGTCCACCGGCGAGGAGGTGGCCTACGACCACATCGTCAAGGGCTACGAGCTTTCCCCGGACAGCTACGTCGTGATCACGCCGGAGGAGCTGGAGTCGCTCGATCCGGAGAAGACGCGGTCGATCGACATCAGCGACTTCGTCCTCCTCGAGCAGATCGACCCGATCTTCTTCGACCACCCCTACTACCTGGCGCCCGCGCAGGGCGGCACGAAGGCCTACGAGCTCCTGCGCCAGGCGATGGACGAGGCGGGGAAGGTGGCGATCGGCAAGGTCGTGATCCGCTCCAAGGAGAGTCTCGTGGCCATCCGCGCCAACGGTCCCATCCTCACGATGGAGACGATGCTGTTCGCTGACGAGGTCGTCGACCCCACGTCGCTGGACGAGATCCCCGTGGAGGACGGCAAGGCGACCAAGCAGGAGCTGGCCATGGCCCAGCAGCTGATCGACTCGCTGTCGGGCGACTTCGAGCCCGAGAAGTACGAGGACACGTACCGCGAGCGCGTGCTCGACCTGATCGAGCGCAAGGCCCAGGGCGAGGAGATCGCCGTCCAGCCCGCGGCGGAGGAGCCGGCCAAGGTGCCCGACCTCATGGCCGCGCTGGAGGAGTCGATCAAGGCGGTCAAGGACCGCGGCGACGCCAAGGGCGACGGCGCGCCCAAGAAGAAGCCGGCACGCAAGCGCGCGCCGGCCAAGAAGCCGACGCGCGCCAAGGCGAAGAAGTAGTCCTCCGCGCTACGCGGTGATCGACGCCGTCTGGCGCTCGTGGGGCCCTTCGGCGAACTCCTCCACGAGCTTCGCGCAGAAGGCCGGGAGGTCGTCGGGCTTGCGGCTCGTCACGAGACCGCCGTCGACGTGGACCTCCTCGTCCACCCACTCGCCACCGGCGTTGACGATGTCCGTCTTCACGCTGGGCCACGAGGTCAGCGTCCGGCCGCGCACGAGGTCGCCCTCGACCAGGGTCCACGGCCCGTGGCAGATCACGGCCACCGGCTTGCCCTCCTCGAAGAACCCCGTGACGAACCCGACGGCGTCCTCGTCGGTGCGCAGGGCGTCCGGGTTGGCCACGCCGCCGGGGAGCACGAGCGCGTCGTACTCGCCCGCGTCCGCTTCCGCGACCTCACGGTCGACGCGGAACGTGTCCGCCTTGTCGAGATGGTTGAAGCCTTGAATCTCTCCCGTCTCGAGCGAGACGAGCTCGGGCTTGGCGCCGGCTGCCTCGACCGCCTTCCACGGCTCGGTCAACTCGATCTGCTCTACCCCGTCGGTCGCGAGGAAGGCGACCCTCTTGCCATCTAGAGCACCCATGCCTAGGTCTCCTTCTGTCGTCGCTTTAACTCAGGCGTACCGCAGCGGATGGGGCGGCAAACGCTCAGGAATGCTGCATCTTTGGCCGAAATGGGGGTTGTGCAGGCATTTTCACCCCCCGTTCACACGCAGGTCACCCGCTGGTCACGTCGAACCCGGACACTCCGGCGACCCTGATCGGCATGGCTGCCCCGCTCGCCACCCCACGCCCCGCCGCCGGCGCCCCCGAGCACCTGCGGCGAATGCGCCTCGTCCTCGACGACGGCCTGCGCACGACCGTCTACGTGGCGCGCTACGAGCCGGCCCGCACCTCGGTGCGAGTGGCGCTGTTGCGGCGACCCGCTCCGCTGGCCACGTGGTGCGCCGCCCGCGGAATCGACGAGGCGATGGTCGGCGGGTTCTTCACCCGGCCCGGCACGCGGCCGCTCGGCGAGCTGCGCACCCGGGGAATGGCGCGCGCCTTCACCCCGTTCGACGCGCCGTGGGACGGCGTCCGGACGTGCCTGCACATCGAGTCGGGGCGCCCGCGGTTGGCGCGCCGCGACGCGCTTCCCCCGGAGCCGCGCGGCGACCTGCTCCAGGCCGGCCCGCTGCTCGTGCACGAGGGCGAGGTCGCGGTGCGCGCCGATGGGGACGCCGAGGGCTTCGCGGCCGGGGCGTCGCAGTTCGACTCCGACATCACGTCCGGCCGCTATCCGCGGGCCGCGCTGGCCGTGGCCGACGACGCGCTGCTCGCCGTCGCCTGCGATGGCCGATCCCGCGCCGACGCCGGCCTCTCGCTGGTCGAGCTGGCTCGCCTGCTGGCCGAGCTCGGCGCGCGCGAGGCGATCAACCTCGACGGCGGCGGCTCGACGTCCCTGGTCTGCGCGGGCGAGCTGCGCAACCGCCCCCGTGCAGAGTTCGGCGTCCCGCTTCCGGGCGGACGGGCGATCGCCACGGCGCTCGTGTTCTCGCCGCGGTAAGGGGGGTCAGACCCCTTGAGCGGAGGCGACTCAAGGGGTCTGACCCCTTACGCTCACCCCGTGCCGCGTGTCGTCATTGGCCTGATGTTCTTTCCGCGCGGCGGGTCGGCGCACGTGACCCGGGCGCTGGCGCGGGCGCTGCCGGAGCACGGCTGGGACGTCACCGTCGTATCGGGCTCGCTGCGGGACGGGCCGTCCGACGCGGCGCGCTTCTTCGCCGGCCTGGACGTGCGGGCGATGGACTACACCGAGGCGATCCGGGCGGACGATCCGCTGGCCCACGACCCGCCGATGCATCCGTCGTTCGAGGATCGCGACGACGCGCCCGACCGCGTCTTCGCCAAGGTCGACGACGCCGGCTACGAGCGCCTGGTCGACGCCTGGGCGGACCTGTTGGAGGAAGCCGGGGCCACCGAGGCGGACATCCTGCATCTCAACCACATCACCCCCATGCACGCCGCCGCAGCGCGCGTCGCCCCGGACGTGCCCGTCGTGACGCACGTCCACGGCACCGAGCTGCTGATGCTCGAGGCGATCGCGGCGGGGCCGCCCAAGGGCTGGGACCACGCCGAGGCCTGGTCGGCGCGCATGCGCCGCTGGGCCCGCGCGTCGGACCGGCTGATCCTCCTCTCCGATACGCAGGAGGAGCGCGTGGAGCGAGAGCTCGGCATCGCGGCCGAGCGCTGCACCGTCGTCTCCAACGGCTTCGATCCCGAGAGCTTCGACGAGCGCGAGGTCGACCGGCTCGCGCTGTGGCGGCAATGGCTCGTGGACGACCCCCAGGGCTGGCGGCCGGGCGGCGAGCCGGGAAGCGTGGCCTATGAGCCGGCCGATCTCGTGGCCTTCGAGGACGCGCCGGTCCTCCTCTACGTCGGCCGCTACACGGCCGTCAAGCGCATCGGCGTTCTCGTGCGCGCGTACGCGCGGGCACGAGAACGGTTCAACGGGCGCGCGCCGCTCGTCCTGCTCGGCGGCTACCCCGGCGAGTGGGAGGGCGAGCACCCGTTCGAGGCCATCGCCCGGTGTGGCCTGGAGCGCGAGGTCTTCGTCGCGGGCTGGCACGACCACGACCTGCTGCCCGACTTCTTCGCCGCGTCCGACGCGGTCGTCCTCCCCTCGGTGCGAGAGCAATTCGGCCAGGTGCTCGTGGAGGGGATGGCGTGCGGGCTGCCGGCGATCGCCGTCGACGCCCACGGCCCCGGCCAGATCGTCGACGACGGGGTCACGGGATGGCTCGTGGAACCCGACGACGAGGAGGCGCTGGGCGATGTGCTCGTGGCCGCGGTGAACGATCCGGCCGAGCGCGCCCGCCGCGGCGAGGCGGCCCGCGCGGCCGTCCGCGAGCGCTACTCCTGGCCGGCATTGGCCGGAAGGGTGGCGGACGTCTACGCCGCCTGTTTATGACGCCTTCACGTTGGTAGGATTTCCGCTCGTCTCACGCGTCCTGGTTCGCCGCTCCGGAGCGCCTCATGGATACCGTCACCACGCCGTCGTCGGCCCCTGGCCTGTACGACCCCACGTATGAGCACGACGCGTGCGGCGTCGGCATCGTCGCGCGCCTGGGCGGAGGGCCCAACCACGAGGTCGTGGCCAAGGCCGTGCTCGCCAACGAGCACCTCTACCACCGCGGCGCGACCGGCGCCGACGCCGACACGGGCGACGGCGCCGGCATCCTGATCGAGGTGCCCGACGCCTTCCTGCGCGCGCGCGCGGGAGTCGACCTGCCGCCGGCCGGACAGTACGGAGTGGCCGTCTGCTTCCTCCCCACGGACGACGCCGCCCGCCAGCGCGCCGAGGCCGAGCTGGCCAGCGCCGTCGAGGAGGAGGGACAGAGGGTGCTCGGCTGGCGCGACGTGCCGGTGGACCCCGACGCCTGCGGCACGACCGCCCGGCGCGCGATGCCCGCCATTCGCCAGCTCTTCGTCGGCGCCTCGCCCGAGCTGGCCGGCGACCGCGACGCCTTCGAGCGCAAGCTCTACGTCATCCGCCGCCAGGCCGAGAAGGCGTCCGGACCCGACCTCGTCATCCCCTCGTTCTCCTCGCGCACGGTCGTCTACAAGGGGATGCTCACCTCGCTTCAGCTCGCGCGCTTCTACCCCGACCTGCGCGACGAGACGATGGCCAGCCGCGTGGCGGTCGTGCACTCGCGCTACTCGACGAACACGTTCCCCAGCTGGGAGCTGGCCCACCCGTACCGGATGGTCGCCCACAACGGCGAGATCAACACCCTGATGGGCAACGTCAACTGGATGCGCGCGCGCGAATCGGAGCTGCGCTCCGAGCTGCTCGGCGAGGACCTCGAGAAGGTCCTCCCCATCGTGCGCCCGGGCGGCTCGGACTCGGCGACCTTCGACAACGTGCTCGAGCTGCTGGTCCTCGCCGGCCGCTCACTCCCCCACGCCGTGACGATGATGATCCCCGAGGCCTACGCAGGGACGCGACGACGTGCCGGACGCGGTCAAGGGCTTCTACGACTACCACAGTTGCCTGATCGAGCCGTGGGACGGGCCGGCCGCCGTCGCCTTCACCGACGGACGCTGGGCGGGCGCCACGCTCGATCGCAACGGCCTGCGTCCCGGACGGTGGGTGGAGACGACCGACGGCTACGTCGTGCTGGCCTCGGAGGCCGGCGTGCTGCCGATCCATGAAGAGCTGGTCGTCCGCAAGGGCCGCCTTCAGCCCGGCCGCCTGTTCCTGGTCGACCTCGACGAGGGCCGGCTGGTCTCCGACGAGGAGATCAAGCGGCGCATGGCGGCACAGAAGCCCTACGACGAGTGGGTCAAGCGCTGCAGCGTGCACTTCGACGATTTGCCGCGCAGCGCAGCCGACGAGCCCGCGCATGGAGCCGCGGCGCAACCGCCAGCTCGCCTTCGGCTATTCGCAGGAGGACCTGCGCGTGTTGCTCGGACCGATGGCGGTGACGGGCGCCGAGCCGACCGGCTCGATGGGCAACGACCTCGCCCTCTCCGTCCTGTCCGACCGCCAGCCGTCGCTGTTCTCCTACTTCAAGCAGCTGTTCGCGCAGGTCACCAACCCCGCCATCGATTCGCTGCGCGAGACGATCGTCATGAGCCTGGCCGGCGGCGTGGGCGGGGAGAAGAACCTGCTGGACGAGACGCCCGAGCACGCCCACGTCCTGATGATGCGCCAGCCGATCCTGCGCGATGGCGAGCTGGAGAAGCTGCGCCAGGTGTCCCACGACGTGTTCGCGTCGCACACGATCGACATCACGTCGCCGGTGAGCGAGGGCGCCGAGGGGATGGCGCTGGCCGTCGAGCGGATCTGCGCCGAGGCGCACGACTGCATCGCCGAGGGCGCGAACATCATCATCCTCTCCGACCGACGGGTGAGCTCGGAGCGGGCGCCCATTCCGTCGCTGCTCGCCGTCGCCTCGGTCCACCACCACCTGGTCCGCGAGGGGACGCGCCTGAGGGCCGGCCTCGTGCTCGAGTCGGGCGAGCCCCGCGAGGTCCACCACTTCTGCACGCTGATCGGCTACGGCGCAAGCGCGATCAACCCCTACCTGATGCTCGAGTCGGTGCACGACCTGCACGACGCCGGCGTGCTCGGTGAGCTCTCCCCCGAAGAGGCGCAGGCGAACGTCGTCAAGGCGATCGGCAAGGGCGTCCTCAAGGTGCTCTCGAAGATGGGCATCTCGACGATCCGCTCCTACTGCGGCGCGCAGATCTTCGAGGCGGTCGGGCTGGAGCCCGGGCTCATCCATCGCCACTTCACCGGGACCGCGTCGCGCATCGGAGGCGTGGGGATCGACGTGCTCGCCCAGGAGGCGCTGGACCGCCACGCCCGTGGGTACCCGGAGCCGCAGGAAGACCTCCTGCCCGTGGGCGGTCTCTACCAGTGGCGCCGCGAGGGCGAGCGCAGGATGTGGGACCCGGAGACGATCGCGCTCCTCCAGCACTCGGTCCGCGCGAACGGCACGGGCGACGTGGCCCGCGAGACCTACCGTCGCTTCGCCCACCTCGTCAACGAGGAGAACGCGCAGGCCGGAATGCTGCGGGGCCTCATGCGCCTGAGCGAAGACGTCGAGCCGGTCCCGCTCGAGGAGGTCGAGCCCGCGACGGAGATCGTCAAGCGCTTCTCGACCGGCGGGATGAGCCTGGGCGCGCTGTCGCCCGAGGCCCACGAGACGCTGGCCGTGGCGATGAACCGCCTCGGCGGCCGGTCCAACACCGGCGAGGGCGGCGAGGACGAGGCCCGCTACCACGACGAGCGCCGCTCCGCGATCAAGCAGGTCGCCTCGGGACGCTTCGGGGTGACCATCGACTACCTCGTCAACGCCGACCAGCTGCAGATCAAGATCGCCCAGGGGGCCAAGCCCGGCGAGGGCGGACAGCTCCCCGGCCACAAGGTCGACCGCTACATCGCCACGCTGCGCCACTCGACGCCGGGCGTGGGGCTCATCTCGCCCCCGCCGCACCACGACATCTACTCGATCGAGGACATCAAGCAGCTGATCTACGACCTGCGCACGGCGAACCCCCGCGCCCGCGTGTCGGTGAAGCTGGTGGCCGAGGTCGGCGTGGGCACCGTGGCCGCGGGCGTGGCCAAGGCCAACGCCGACCACGTGACGATCGCGGGCCACGACGGCGGCACCGGGGCGTCGCCCCAGTCCTCGATCCAGTCGGCCGGCGTGCCGTGGGAGATCGGGCTGGCCGAGACGCAGCAGACGCTGCTGGCCAACGACCTGCGCTCGCGGATCATCGTCGAGGTCGACGGTCAGATGCGCACGGGCCGCGACGTCGTCGTCGGCGCCCTGCTCGGCGCCGACGAGTTCGGCTTCTCCACCGCTCCCCTCATCGCCACCGGCTGCGTGATGATGCGCGTCTGCCACCTCAACACCTGTCCGGTCGGGGTGGCGACGCAGGACCCGGTCCTGCGCGAGCGCTTCAACGGCACGCCGGAGCAGGTCATCAACTACCTGATGCTCGTGGCCGAGGAGACGCGCGAGATCATGGCCTCGCTCGGCGTCCGCACGATGGAGGAGCTGATCGGCCGCGCCGACCTGCTCGTCGCCGACCAGGCGATCGAGCACTGGAAGGCGCAAGGCGTCGACCTGACCAACGTCCTCGCCATGCCGCGGGTGGAGCCCGGCGCGCCCCGCCGGCGTACCGAGCCGCCGCCGCCGGTGCTCGAGGACGCGCTGGACTGGGAGATCATCGAGGCGGCGCGGCCGGCGCTCGAGCGGGGCGAGAAGATCGGCCTCGAGCGCGACGTGCGCAATGTCAACCGGGCGGTCGGCGGACTGCTGTCGAGCGAGATCGCCACCCGGTACGGAGGAAAGGGCCTCCCGGAGGGCACGATCGAGGTCGCCTTCCACGGCTCGGCCGGCCAGTCGTTCGCCGCCTGGCTGGCCCCGGGCGTGAC
Source organism: uncultured Actinomycetes bacterium (assembly GCA_963842605.1). Taxonomy (GTDB): domain Bacteria; phylum Actinomycetota; class Thermoleophilia; order Solirubrobacterales; family Solirubrobacteraceae; genus AC-38. The sequence goes on along the minus strand of CAWJGV010000008.1, from coordinate 53,534 downwards.
GTTCACGCTGCGCGGCGACGCCAACGACTACACGGGCAAGGGCCTGTCCGGCGGCGTGCTCGCCGTCATGCCGCCCGACGGCCACCGGTACAAGGCCGAGGAGAACGTGATCATCGGGAACACCGTGCTCTACGGGGCGACGGGCGGGCGCGCGTTCTTCCGCGGCCTGGCGGGCGAGCGCTTCGCCGTGCGCAACTCCGGCGTGTGGACCGTCGTCGAGGGCGTGGGCGACCACGGCTGCGAGTACATGACCGGTGGGCGCGTCGTCGTCCTCGGTCCCGCCGGACGCAACTTCGCCGCCGGCATGAGCGGCGGCGTGGCCTACGTCCTCGACGAGGACGGGACGTTCGAGCGCCGCTGCAACATGGAGCTGGTCGGCTTCGACGAGGTCTCGGCCGACGACGCGCGCGAGCTGCGCGAGATGGTGGCCGAGCACGCGCAGCGCACGGGCTCGCCGGTGGCCGAGCGGGTGCTGGCGAACTGGAACGAGGTGCTGCCGCGCTTCGTGAAGGTGATGCCGCACGACTACAAGCGAGCCCTCAGCGAGCTGGCCGGGGAAGCGGCGCGGGCGGCGCCGCAGCCCGTCAAGGGGTAGGGCGATGGGCGAGCTCGGCGGCTTCATCCGGGTGCACCGGGTCGGCTTCGACAAGCGCGACCCGCACGAGCGCGTGCGCGACTACAAGCAGTACTTCCACACCCAGCCCGACGAAGAGCTGTCGCGCCAGGGCGGGCGCTGCATGGACTGCGGCGTGCCCTTCTGCCACGAGGGCTGCCCGCTGGGGAACCTGATCCCCGACTGGAACGACCTCGTCTACCGCGGCGACTGGAAGCGCGCCATCGAGCAGCTCCACGCGACCAACAACTTCCCCGAGTTCACCGGCCTCATCTGCCCCGCCCCGTGCGAGTCGGCCTGCGTGCTCGACATCAACGACGACCCCGTGACGATCGAGCAGATCGAGCTGGGCATCGCCGAGCGGGCCTGGGCCAACGGCTGGATCGTGCCCCAGCACCCCGAGATACGCAGCGGCATGGCGGTCGGAGTCGTCGGGTCGGGCCCGGCCGGGATGGCGGTGGCCGCCGAGCTGAACAAGCTCGGCCATTTCGTGACCGTGTACGAGCGCGACGAGGGAGTGGGCGGCCTGATGCGCTTCGGCGTCCCCGACGCGAAGCTGGAGAAGTGGATCATCGACCGGCGCGCCGACGTGCTGGCCGAGGAGGGCGTCGTGTTCGAGTGCGGCGTCGACGTCGGCCGCGACGTCAGCACCGCCGAGCTGCGCGAGCGTCACGACGCGTTGGTCATCGCCATCGGGTCGCGCGTCCATCGCGACCTCGAGGTCCCCGGCCGCGAGCTGCCCGGCGTGCACTTCGCGATGGACTACCTCTACCAGCGCAACCGCGCCGTCGCGCGCATGGAGGGCCGCCCGGCGCGCGACCCCGAGCAGGTCATCAGCGCGGCCGGCAAGCACGTGATCGTCGTCGGCGGCGGCGACACGGGGATGGACTGCATCTCCAACTCGATCCGCGAGGGCGCGACCGACGTGCAGATGCTCGACGTCTACCCCGAGCTTCCGCCCTCGGGCCGCCACGAGACGACGCCGTGGCCGCTGGCCCCGAAGCGCACTCCGACGACCTACGCCCTGGACGAGGGCGGCAAGCGCGAGTGGAACGCCGAGGTGATCGGCATCGAGGGAGACGGGAAGGTGCAACGCGTCCGCGCGCGGAAGGTCGAGGGCACGTCGTCGCGCGACCTGCGCCCGGTGCCCGGGAGCGAGTTCGAGCTGCCCGCCGACCTCGTGCTCGTGGCCATCGGCTTCTCGCACCCCGAGCACGACGGCCCGGTCGACGAGCTCGGTCTCGACAAGGACGCGCGCGGCAACGTGAAGGCGCCGGTGTACGCCGCGTCGGCCGACGGCGTCTTCGCCTGCGGCGACGCGCGCGTGGGCCAGTCGCTCGTGGTCACCGCGATCGCCGAGGGCCGCAAGTGCGCCCGCCTCGTCGACCGCTATCTCGGGGGCCATGCCGAGGCGCCCCGGCCCGACGACCCGGAGGCCCACTTCATCGAGCACGCCGCGGAGACGGCGGGCACGGTGACGATGCAACATCAGTTGCCCGGCGAGCAGTAGCGGTTTCCGGGCAGGCGCGGTGCGGGTACTCCCCGGGCGTGGACGAGTCCCCGGAACAGCCCGGCGCTGCGGACAACGGCCAGGGCGGAGCGGAACCTGCGGCCAAGGCCTCGGCGGTCGCCGTCACGCTCGGTGACACCGCGGAGCTGACCGCGCTCGACCCGCACGAGGATCATCTCCCCGAGGTGGCGGGCCCGGTGTTCCCCGTCGTGCTGCGCGGCTACGACCGCGCGGCGGTGGACGCCTACGTCCTGCGCATCACCGAGCTGGTGGCGGAGCTGCAGGCGGTCCGCTCGCCGAAGGCGGCCGTCAAGAAGGCGCTGGACCGCGTGGGGCGCGAGACCGCCTCGATCCTCCAGCACGCCCAGGAGGCGGCCGACCAGACGACCGCCCAGTCACGCGCCCGAGCCGAAGAGCGCGTGCGCGAGGCCGAGCGCGAGGCGGAGAGGATCGTCGGCGACGCCCACGAGCGGGTGAAGCGCCTCGACGCCGACACCGAGGCGTTGTGGCGGGAGCGCCGGCGCCTGATTCAGGACGTGCTGCGCGTGGCGGACGAGCTGCGCGCGAGCGCCGACGAGGCGCTCGTCCGCTTCCCCGCCGAGGACGACGGGGAGCCCGGGGCCCCGGCCGCGCCCTCCGAGCCCCTCACGCCACCCACCGAGCCCCTCACGCCGCCGCCCGACGCCTGACGGCGCCTCGGTGGCGGGCGGCGCGAACTGCTAGGTCGTCTCGCCTTCGCCCTCGGCGCGGCGGCGATTCTCCGCTCGCTCGCCGAGCGCGACGGCGACGATGTAGACGATCAGCCCGTTGACGAGGATGCCGATGCCGCCGAACGTGACGAGCAGCCCGAAGGTCGCGTCGAAGGAGCTGAGAGCGAGCATCGGCCCAGAGTCTAGTCCCGCCCGTCGCATGCACAAACTTGACGCCTGCGTCACTTTCACGCTAGGGTGACGCCCATGTCAACTTCCCAGCCTTACGGCCCCAAGACCTGCATCATCGGCGCCGGCTCGTCGGGGATCGCCGGCGCCAAGGCCCTTCACGAGCGCGGGATCCCCTTCGACTGCTACGAGAAGTCCGACCGGATCGGCGGCAACTGGGTCTTCGGCAACCGCAACGGGATGTCGTCGGCCTACCGCACGCTGCACATCAACACGTCGCGCGAGCGCATGGAGTACTCGGACTTCCAGATGCCGAAGTCCTTCCCCGACTTCCCTCACCACACCCACATCGCCAAGTACTTCAACGACTACGTCGACCACTTCGGCTTCCGCGACCGGATCCGCTTCGAGACCGGGGTCGCGCATATCGCGCGCCGGGACGACGGCGTGTTCGAGGTCGAGCTCGAGAACGGCGAGACGCACCTCTATGACGCCGTGATGGTCGCCAACGGCCACCACTGGGACGCGCGCTGGCCCGAGCCGGCCTTCCCCGGCGAGTTCTCGGGGCGCCAGATGCACGCCCACGACTACAAGGACACCGACGAGTTCCGCGACAAGCGCGTGGTCATCCTGGGAATGGGCAACAGTGCGATGGACCTGGCCGTCGACTCGTCCTACGCGGCCGCGGAGACCTACCTCGCCGCCCGACGCGGCGCCTGGGTCATCCCCAAGTACGTCGAGGGCAAGCCGCTCGACCAGCCCAAGCAGTTCGGCCGTCTTGCCGGTCTGATCTCCCACGGTGCGGTCCCCTTCAAGGTCCGCCAGAAGCTGCTGGAGAAGACGCTGCTCACCGCCGTGGGCCCGATGGAGAACTACGGGTTGCCCACACCCGACCACAAGATCGCCGAGGCCCACCCGACGGTCTCAGGCCGCATCCTCGACCGCCTGGCCCACGGCGCCATCACGCCCAAGCCGAACATCGCCGAGCTGCGCGGCGACCGCGTGGCGTTTGCCGACGGCAGCGAGGTCGAGGCCGACGTCGTCGTCTACTGCACGGGCTACAAGGTCACGTTCCCGTTCTTCGACGAGGACTTCATCGCCGCGCCGGATAACGACCTCCCGCTGTTCCGCCGGGTCTTCCACCCCGACCACCGGGATGTCTTCTTCCTCGGGCTGGTCCAGCCGCTCGGCGCGATCATGCCGATCGCCGAGCGCCAGGGGCAGTGGCTGGCCGACTACCTGCGCGGCGAGTACACGCTGCCCCCCCAGCCCGAGCTGCTCGAGGACATGCGCAAGGAGCGCGAGACGATGTTCAAGCGCTACGTGAAGTCCAAGCGCCACACGATGCAGATCGACTACGACCAGTACATGTGGCAGGTCGATCGCGAGCGAAAGCGCGGCGCCGAGCGCGCCCGCCTGGCCGGCTTCCCGCTCCCCGTGCCGGCCCGGGCCGCGGAGACCGTGCCCGCGTGAGCACCGCCACGCTCCCGGGCAAGCGCGAGGCGACGAAGGCGGCCAACCGCGCGGCGATCCTGGTGGCGGCCCGCGACGCCTTCGCCGAGCTCGGCTACGGACAGGCCACGGTCCGCGACATCGTCCGGCGCACCGACCTGGCCTCGGGGACCTTCTACAACTACTTCCCCGACAAGGAGTCGGTCCTGCGGGCGCTGGTCGAAGACAACTCCGCCGTCGTCCAGGAGCGGCTGCGCGAGGCTCGCGCGCGAGCGGAGACGATCGAGGACTTCGTGCGCGACGGCTATCGCGTCTATTTCGAGTACATCGTCGAGGACCGTCCGACCTTCGAGCTGATGCGCCGCAACGCCGGGACGATTCGCGAGCTCATGGACGAGCCCGCGCTCGGCGCCGGCGTGCACGACCTCGAGGACGACCTGCGCGAGCGGGTGCGACGCGGCGACCTGGCCCCGGTCGACGTCGAGTACGTGGCGGCCGCGATGGCCGGTGTGGGAGTCGAGGTGGGGATCCGCATGATCGAGCGCGACCCGCCCGACGTCGACGGAGCGACCGAGCTCGCCGTCGCGCTCTTCCTCGGCGGCCTGGAGCGCATCGCGCAGGCGTAGCTAGACTCGATGGGGCGAGTCTTGCCCACGTTCTGCCGCCACAACCGCTTCCTCGAGAACTGCCCGATCTGCTCCAAGGACCTGGAGCCCGCCGCCGCGCCGGCGCGCGCGCGCTCGGGCGGGTCCCGGTCCGGCTCGGCCGTACGCATCCGCCAGGCCGGGCGGTCCGCCGACGACGGATACCGGGAGCCGCTCGCGCCCGGCCTGAGGGCGTCCGACGACGCCCGCCGACTGGCGGTCGAGCTCGGCTTCGCCGCGGCGCGCCTGGAGGAGCTCGCCACTTCGCCTCCGGGTCTCTACGCGGAGGTGGCGAGCGAGCCGGACATCGAGGAGGCGACGTGGCTGGCGTTCCTCATCGCCTACCTGTCCCCGATGGAGGGGGAGCTGGCCTTCGACGCGATCGCGTCCGTCCGGACGAGCTGGGCGTCGGGCGAGCTCCCGGCGCTGGATGGCGTGGCCACCGGGCCGCGGTCGGCCCACGACCCAGGCCAGGGGACGACGACCCTCGTGGCGTACCGCCGCTGGGCCGAGCGAGCCGGGTCCCAGGCCGCGGCGTTCACCGGCGAGACGCACTGGGACGGCGCGCGACGCTTCGAGCGCACCTTCGAACGCCTTTCGCTGCCGGGACTGCACCGCGCTGCCCGCTTCGACCTGCTCGTCACGCTCGGCCGCACCGGCCGCTTCGACCTGCGCGCGGGCTCGCTGCTGATCGGCGGGGCGCCCTCCGACGACGACACGGCCATCGCCGCCAAGCGCGTGTTCGGCATCGCCGATCCGCTGCTGATCGACCGCCGCGCGGCGGCGCTCGCCGAGGCGTGCGAGGTCCCGCTCGAGGCCCTCGACCTCGGGCTCTACAACTGGCAGCGCGGCGCGGAGGATCGGGCGACTTTCGGTGCCGGCCCGAGCGCACGCGCCGACGAAGCCCGCGCTGAGCGCGCGGCGTCGGCGCTGGGCGTGTAGCGTCGCGGGCGTGAAGATCCGCGCCGCCGTCCTCGAGGAATTCGGCTCTCCGCTCTCGGTCCAGGAGATCGACCTCGCGGAGCCGGGCGCGGGCGAGGTGCTGGTCCGCCTGCGCGCGTGCGGCGTGTGCCACACGGACATGTACACGGCCTCGGGCGCTGACCCGTCGGGCTACGCGCCGACGGTGCTGGGCCATGAGGGGGCGGGCGTCGTCGAGGCGGTCGGCGAGGGCGTGACCTCGCTCGCGCCGGGCGACCACGTGGTGACCCTGTTCTCCCCCCAGTGCCGCGAGTGCGAGCACTGTCGCAGCGACCGGACGAACCTCTGTCTGGCCATCCGCGAGCAGCAGAACCAGGGCTATTTGCCCGACGGCACGACCCGCCTGTCCCGCGACGGCGAGCCGATCCGCCACTTCATGGGCACGTCGACGTTCGCCGAGGCGACGGTCATGCCGGAGATCGCGCTGGCCAAGGTCTCCTCCGACGCGCCGTTCGAGGGCTCCGCCCTGTTCGCGTGCGGGCTCTCCACCGGCCTGGGCGCGGCGATCAACACGGCCAAGGTCCAGGCGGGCTCGACCTGCGTCGTGTTCGGCGCGGGGATGGTCGGCCTGGGCGCCGTCGCCGGCTGTCGCCTGCAGGGCGCCGAGCGGATCGTCTGCGTCGACCTCTCCCCCGAGCGGCTGGAGCTGGCGCGTGGCCAGGGGGCGACCGACCTGCTCGAGGGCGGCGAGGGCGCGGTCGACGCGGTGCTGGAGATGACCGGCGGCTTCGGCGCCGACTACACGTTCGAGGCGACCGGGCTCGTCGGCGTGATGCGCCAGGCCGTCGAGGCGGCCCGGATGGGCTGGGGCCTGTGCACGGTGGCCGGCGTGGCGGGCAAGGGCGAGACGCTCGACATCGTCCCGCGCTTTCTCATCACCGGCCGCCGCGTGTGCGGCTCGTCCTTCGGCGGGGTCAAGGGCCGCGATCAGGTGCCGCAGTTCGTCGAGCGCTGGCTGGCCGGCGACATCGACGTCGACCCGTTCATCTCCCACCACCTCGAGTTGGACGACGTGAACCGCGGGTTCGAGCTGATGGAGGCCCAGGACGGCATCCGCAGCGTGATCCGCTTCGACTAGATCGTTACGCGGCGGAAGCGCAGCACGTTCACCCAGGGCGCCGGACGCGCCCGCGGGGTGTCGCCGTGCTGCCAGCTCAGGTGCAGGTGCGGGAAGCAGCCCCTGCGGACGTTGCAGTGCGACGGGTCGCCGTGACCCCGGTCCCCGTTGTAGCCGACCCATTTGAAGGGCTCGCGCGGTATGTCCTCGTCGGGCTCGGCCCACCGCGCCAACCGCGCGAGCGAAGCCCAGCTCCCGCCGGGACCCGGCACGAGGTCGACGGCCAGCCCCCGCGGATGCTCGCCCTTCTGGTCGTGGACCTTGGAGAGCGAGTACGCGCTCGTGATGCTCAGGTTGTACCGCCGGACCAGCCATGCCACGTCGGGCACCAGCCGCCGGTCGATCTTCTTGCCCGGGAAGCCGGGGATCTCCACGAAGCGCCCGTGGCCCTCCACGGTCCTGAACCCGTCGGGGACCATCGCGGCGCGCTGCGCGGATGACGTTGCGGCATGTCCGGCCAAAGCGCTCAGCGCGATGGCAGCGAGGACGACGGGGCGGCGAGGCAGCACGTCGGGACCTATCGGCACGCGCCCCGATGAGTTCACGCGTCTGCGACGGTCTATGGACAAGATGACCGTTTCCGATCCAGAGATCGTCCAGGCCAACGGCGTGGACATCTGTGTCCAGACGTTCGGGGATCCCACCGACCCGGTGGTCCTCCTCGTCATGGGCTCGAGCGCCTCGATGGACTGGTGGGAAGACGAGTTCTGCGAGAGCCTCGCGGCCGGCGGACGCTTCGTCGTGCGCTACGACCATCGCGATACGGGGCAGTCGGTCAGCTACGAGCCCGGCGCCCCGGCGTATGGGTTCGGCGACCTGGTCGACGACGCGGTGGACCTGCTCGACCACTTCGGCGTGGTGGGCGCACACGTTGTCGGGATGTCGATGGGCGGCGCGATCGCGCAGCTGATGGCGCTGGACCATCCCGATCGAGTCGACTCCATGACCCTGATCTCATCTGGTCCCGCGGCACCCGGCCCCGACGATCCCGATCTGCCTGCGATGTCCGAGGAGACCGGCGCCCGGTTCAGCATCGTGGAGTCGCCCGACTGGTCCGATCGCGAAGCGGTGACCGACTACCTGGTCCACCTCGCGCGGGTCTCCAGCGCGCCGTCCGTCGAGTTCGAGGAGGAGCCGTTCCGCGCCCTCGCCGCCCGCGTCATCGACCGCTCGAGCAACATCGAGTCGAGCTTCACCAACCACAACCTCCTCGCAGGCGACGGCCGCTGGAGGGACCGGCTCGCCGACCTGAGCGTCCCGACGCTCGTCATCCACGGCACCGAAGACCCGGTCGTGCCCTACGGCAACGGAGAGGTCCTCGCCGACGAGATACCCAACGCGACTCTTCTCACGCTCGAACAGACGGGCCACGAGTTGCCCAGCCGCACCTGGGACGCGGTCATCCCGGCGATCCTGGAGCACACCTCGGGGCGCTGACCAGCGGCTCTAGACTGAAGCGTCGCGCCCCCATGGTGTAACGGTTAGCACGACAGGTTTTCAACCTGTTAGCGGGAGTTCGACTCTCCCTGGGGGTATAGGGGTGAGCCATCTCACAGTTTTCCGGTCTACGGGCGCGTAACCTCGATGGGCAAGTGGACACCCCCGCTACAGGAGGTGGATCATGGCTGTTGAGACGCTCACCATGCTCGCCCAGTCAACGTCGGGCGAGGAGACCAAGAAGGGCCTTCAGGCCATCGCGCTCGGTATCGGCGCCGGCCTGGGGACGATCGGGCCGGGGATTGGCGTCGGCTACATCTTCGGCAAGGTCATCGAGGCGGTCACCCGCCAGCCCGAGCTCCGCGACGAGATCACGTCGATCCAGTGGCTGGGCTTCGCGCTGACCGAGGCGATCGTGTTCTACGCGTTCATCTTCGGACTGATCGCGTTCTTCCTCTCCGGCTGACCGACCCGGTCAGCCGGTCGCATAGGCTTACGCCCACGATGAAGCTCTACGTCTGCTGGGGAACATTCACCGCCACGCCGAGACCGGGCGGGCACCCGTGCGGCAACGCGTACCAGGCGCTCAAGGAGGCCGGGCACGACCCCGAGGTCGTCAAGTCCTACGGGTGGAGCGTCCTGCCTGACGCGCTCAACGCCACCACGGGCCGCAAGGAGGTCAAGGAGCTGACGGGCAGCAACATGGTCCCCGTGCTCGTGACCGACGACGGCGAGGTGGTCTCGGACTCCAAGAGGATCGTCGAGTGGGCCAAGGCCCACCCGGCCGGCGCCGGCGCCGCGGCCTAGAGGGAGCGCATGAGCCCGCCGTCCACGGGGATCGACGTCCCCGTGACGTAGGACGCCGACTCCGAGCACAGGAACGTGGCGACCGCCGCGTACTCCTCGACCGTCCCCAGCCGCCCGGCCGGCACGTCCTGCTCGGCCGCGCGCTCGGCCGCCTCGACCGAGCCCGCCATGCCGATGATGCGGTCGGTGAGGATGCGACCGGTGAGCAGGGTGTTGAGGGTGATTCCGTCGCGGGCCAGCTCGCGCGACAGCGTCTTGAAAGCGGCGCGCGTACCGGTGCGGTGCGCGTTGGACAGCATCAGCCCGTCGATCGGCTCGGCCGCCGCCGTCGAGGAGACGCCGACGATGCGTCCCCACCGGCGTTCGCGCATGCCCGGTACGACGCGCTCGATCAGCGCGAGCGGCGACAGCACGAGATCGCGGTAGGCGGCCTCCCATTGCTCGCGCGCCAGTCCCAATGCGGCGCCCACCGGCGGGCCGCCGGTGTTGGTGATGAGGATCTCCACCGGTCCCAACGCGGACTCGACCTCGTCCACGAGGGCCGGCGCCCCGTCCAGGTCGGCGCTGTCGTAGGCGAACGCCGCGGCCACGCCCACCTCGGCGGCCGTCGCCTCGACGCGCTCGCGCGAGCGCGAGGTCATCGCCACCCGGGCCCCCTCGGCGGCCAGGGCGGCCGCGATGCCGCGACCTATCCCCTTCGAGGCCCCTGTCACCAGCGCGACACGGCCGGAGATCCCGAGATCCATCAGCCGATTATCTCCCGCGCCACCGACTCGTAAGCGAGTAACGCAACTGCAACATGTCGCGCCGGTTTCCGGTTACCGTTGCCGCGGGATGGGCACGGAGGACATTCGCGACCCCGAGTACGCGGAGCGGCTCGAGTCGGCGGCGCCGGACGAGTACCTGCGCCGCCGGGAGTTCCTCCAGCGCGCGGCGCTGACCGCCGGGCTGGCCGGCTCGCTGGCCACCGTGCTCGACTCCGACACGCTGGTCGCGAACGCGGCCAAGCGCCAGGACCGCCGCTCCCCCCTGCCCAACCCGCGCAACGCCCCGATCGACACGATCGTGGTCCTCATGATGGAGAACCGCAGCTTCGACCACTACCTCGGCTGGATGCCCGAAGCCGACGGCCGCCAGGCGGGGCTGAGCTACGTCGACAAGACGGGCCAGAGGCTCTCCACGCGCCGCATGGACAACGACTTCCAGGGCTGCGGGCATCCCGATCCCGACCACGGCTGGGAGGGCGGGCGCACCCAGCTCAACGGCGGCAGGTGCGACGGCTTCCTGCGCTCCGGCGACAACGACATCTTCTCCATCTCCTACTACGCGAAGGGCGATCTCGGGTTCATCCAGGACGCGGCGCTGGCCTTCACCACCTACGACCGCTTCCACTGCTCGCTGATGGGTCCGACCCTCCCCAACCGCGAGTACATGCACGCCGCGCAGTCCTACGGGCTGATCGAGAACGACCTGCCGCCGCAGACGCAGTACCAGACGGGCTTTCCCGACAACACGATCTTCGCGGCCTGCGAGAAGGCCGGCGTCTCGAACCGCTACTACTTCAACGACGTCCCGGTCAGCGCGCTCTGGGGCCAGCCGGGCCTCGCCCGCTCGGGCTCGATCGCCGACTACTACGCGGCCTGCGCCAGCCGGGACGCTCCCGCGAGTCTCGTTCGTCGATCCGAACTTCGCCGGCAGCGTCGGCGAGGGGCCGGGCCTGTCGGGCGACGAGCACCCGCACGGCGACGTGCGGACCGGCCAGGCCTTCATGGCCGACGTCGTCCACGCCTTCATGGAGTCCCCGCAGTTCAAGCGCGGCGTGATCTTCGTCGTCTACGACGAGTGGGGCGGGTTCTTCGACCACGTGCGCCCGGCCCGCGTGCCCGATGACCGCAACAGCCGCGACATCAACAAGGACTTCGGGCTGATGGGCTGGCGCATCCCGGCGCTCGCCGTCTCGCCCTACGTCCGGCGCGGGCACGTCGCCCACTCGATCTACGGCTTCGAGTCGATCCTCAAGATGATCGAGTGGCGCTTCGGCCTGCAGCCGCTGACCAAGCGCGACCGCTACGCGCAGAACATCGCGCGCTCGTTCGACTGGACCTCCAAGCCGAGGCTCGAGCTGCCCAACCTGCCGCGACCGGAGCACGTCGTGTCGCAGGCCTGCCCGGGCGACCCCGACCAGGGCGCCACGCGGGCCAACGACCACGACCTGATGAAGCTGGTGACGAGCGGCTACCTCGACCGCCTGGGCTTCGACTACCAGCCGCCAGCGCCGCGTCCACCTTCCGCGAGCCCTCGAAGGTAAGCGGCGCATATCGGCCGCCGGGCAAGTAGGTTCTCGCGCCATGTCGGGCAGGAGGAGGGTTCTCGTCGCGGCGCTGGCGCTGTTCTTGCTGAGTGCCGGCGCGGTACAGGCGCGCACGATCGGCGGCACCTCGGGCAGCGACAGGCTGAGCGGGACCGCGCGCGCCGACCGGATCTCCGGTGGGCGCGGCCAGGACCGCCTCATCGGTCGCGGCGGGCCCGACAAGCTGCTCGGCGGGAGCGGCGCCGACCTCGTCTTCGGCGGCAACGGCAACGACACCATCTCGCTGGGCTCCGGGAAGGACCGTGCCTACGGCCAGGCCGGCAACGACCGCCTTGCGGGCGGGACCGGGAACGACCGGATCTTCGGGGGCCTGGGCAGCGACACCCTGTCCGGAAACGCCGGCAACGACAGCGTCTTCGGATCGGGCGGCAACGACAAGGAGCTCGGCGGGGCCGGAAACGACCGTATCGACGGCAAGGACGGAGACGACGAGCTCGACGGCGGCGCCGGCAACGACACGCTGAGCGGGGGCCAGGGCGACGACGTCGTCGACGGCGGGGACGGCAACGACCGGTTCCAGAAGGACCCGGGCGACGACGACATCGACGCCGGCCCGGGCGACGACGTGGTCAACGCGCGCGACCGCTCCGCCGACCGCATCGACTGCGGCGACGGCGAGGACACCGTGATCGTCGACGACGCCGAAGACGGCGTGTTCGATTGCGAGAACGTCCAGTTCCCGTCCTGAGGACGCCGCCGCTCTAGCATTCCGCGCCGGGGCGGTTAGCTCAGCTGGCCAGAGCGCCTGCCTTACAAGCAGGAGGTCGCCCGTTCGAGTCGGGCACCGCCCATCGCCGCAAACCCCGTAGCGGACACCCAGTCGTGACGGGCGCCGCCTCGCCTCAGCCGGTCAGCTTGGCCGTGGTGGCAACGCGCCCGAACTCGGGATCGAGGTTCGAGGCGGTGACACGCGCCACCTCGTCGGCGCGCAGAGTCCCTCCGCCGTAGGCAGGAAGATCGAACGTATGGGTGGCGTCGATCGCGAAGGTCATCTCGAAGCCGAGATTGGCGCCCACGCGCGCGGTCGTCTCGCAGCACATCTGCGTCTGGATCCCACAGACCGCGATCGCGTCGACGCCGTTCGCTCGCAGCCAGGCCTCCAGGTCCGGGCTTCCATGGAACGCGGAGTTCACGTGTTTGGTCACGAGCAGGTCGGGCTCGCCCTCGAGCACCTCCTTGAAGGCGTTCCCGGGATGCTCGCGCCCAAGCGTGTCGTACGGCGACTCCTCCTCGAGGCCGTCGTGACGGACGAAGACGACCGGGAAGCCGCGCTCGCGCCACGTGCCGATCAGCGCGCCGATGTTGCGCTCGCAGTCCGGATTGTTCCGCGCGCCCCAGGCGGGGTCGTCGAAGGCCTTCTGGACGTCGACCACGATGAGGGCGGAGCGGCCCACAGCGCAGGAGGATAAATGGTCAGGCTCGATCCGCTGGCTTACCCTCTGTGTTCAACCTTTCAGCACAACGCGGAGGAGTCGCGAGAGCATGTACGCAGTTGTCAATCCCGCCACGGGCGAGACGGTCAAGGAGTACCCCACGATCAGCGACGACGAGCTGCGCGCTGCGATCGCGCGCGCCGACGAGGCGCACAAGAGCTGGGCTGGGTCGTCGACCGTCGCCGAGCGAGCGGCGCTCGTGCGCCAGGTCGGTGAGCTGCACGTCGAGCGGCGCCAGGAGCTCGCCGAGATCATCGTGCGCGAGATGGGCAAGCCGATCGAGCAGGCGCTCGGCGAGCTCGACTTCGTCGGCGACATCTACGGCTTCTACGCCGACAACGCCGAGGAGCTGATGGCCGACGAGCCGATCAAGCTGCTCGCCGGCGACGGCACCGCGGTCGTCCGCGCGCAGCTCGCTGGGCGTGCTGCTCGGGATCATGCCGTGGAACTTCCCGTACTACCAGGTGGCGCGCTTCGCCGGCCCGAACCTCGTGATCGGCAACACGATCGCTGCTGAAGCACGCGCCGCAGTGCCCGGAGTCGGCCGAGGCGATGCAGAAGATCTTCGACGAGGCGGGCTTCCCGGAGGGTGCGTACGAGAACGTCTACGCGACGAACGAGCAGATCGAGTGGGTCATCGCCGACCCGCGCATCCGCGGTGTGTCCGTCACCGGTTCAGAGCGCGCCGGTGCGGCCGTCGCCGAGATCGCCGGGCGCAACCTGAAGAAGGTCGTGCTCGAAATGGGCGGCTCAGACCCGTTCATCGTGCTCGGCACGGACGACCTCGACAAGACCGTCGAGGATGCCGTCGCCGCCCGCCTCGACAACACCGGCCAGTCGTGCAACGCGGCCAAGCGCTTCATCGTCGCTCGACGAGTACTACGAGCCGTTCCTCGAGAAGTTCACCGCGGCGATGACCGGCACGAAGCCGGGCGATCCGACCTCGGCGGACAGCGAGATCGGCCCGCTGTCGTCGACGCTCCGCGGCCGACCGTCTCGAGGACCAGGTCAAGCGCGCGGTCGACCAGGGCGCCAAGATCGTCGCCGGCGGAGGCCGCGAGGGCAACTTCTTCGAGCCGACCGTCCTCACCGACATCAGCCCGGACAACGACGCGTACCGCGAGGAGCTGTTCGGTCCCGTCGCCCAGGTCTACCGCGTCTCCTCCGAGGAGGAGGCCGTCAAGCTCGCCAACGACACACCGTTCGGCCTCGGCTCCTACCTGATGACCACCGACCCCGAGCAGGGGACCCGCGTGGCCGACCAGATCGACGCCGGGATGGTCTACGTGAACCTCGTCGGGGCCGACGGCGCGGAGCTGCCGTTCGGCGGCACGAAGCGGTCCGGCTTCGGGCGCGAGCTCGGAACCTACGGGGCCGACGAGTTCGTGAACAAGAAGCTGATCCGGGTCGGCTGAGGGACATAGGACCGCGGTTCTCGAGGGTAGGCGCGAGCGCGCCCCGCAGCCTCGAGCGCAGGCAGTTCGACCCCAAGGTCGACCGCCACCCTTTCCGCGCCCGGATCTGGAAGCTGCGTGGAAGCGCCAAACCGCAGCAGATAGCAACGTAGGCCAGATGGCGCACGACCGCTAGGTCGGCGGCCTACTGCCGCGCCATGGCGACCGGAGGCGCTGCTCTCGGCCGTGATGAGACCGCGTCAGCCGGCCGCGCGCGCGAGCACGTCCGGGAGCTGCCGCCGGGACGAGATGTCGAGCTTGCGGAACGCCCGTCCCAGGTGGGTCTCGACCGTCTTCTCGGTGACGAACAGCGTCTGGGCGATCTCGCGGTTCGTGCCGCCCGCCGCGGCGAGCTCGACCACGCGCCGCTCGCTGGGCGTCAGCGAGTCCGCGCCGGTGCGGTCGGTGGTCCGGGGCCGGACGCCGATCGCCGCGAGCTCGGCCCGCGCCCGGCGCTCCAGGGTTCGGGCGCCGCAGCGGGCGGCCAGCGCGAGCCCCTCGAGCAGAGGCTCCCGGGCCGCGGTGCGCTGTCCGGCGGCGCGGAACGTTGCGCCGAGGTCGACCAGCACGCGCGCATGCTCGAGCCGCGCCGGCGAGGGTGCCAGCACCGCGAGCGCCGTCCTCCAGCCTCTTCGGCCGTTCCGCGGGGGGGCCGACGAGCGCGTGGGCGCGCAGCGCGATGCCGATCGCGCGCGGCGCGCCGAACGACTGCGCGCGGCGCACCTCGTCGGCGGCCAGGGTGCGAGCCTCGTCGTGGCGGCCGAGCTCGGCCAGCGAGAGCGCCGCCGCCGACCGCCACGGGAGCATGGCCGGGTTCTCGCCGCCGAACGCCGGGTGGTCGAGCGCGCAGCCGCGCAGCTCCTCGATCGCGGCTTCGTGGTTGCCGGCCGCGGCGCGAAGCACGCCGGAGGCGTAGCGCAGCTGGGAGCTCGGCGTGAACTCGGTGTCGTACCGAACGCCGGTGCGGTCGATGAGCCGGCGCAGGGCGTCGGGGGTCTCGTCGCGCTCGAGGCCCGCGAGCACCGCCGCCGACACCGCCAGGACGAGGAACTCGGCGCCGAGCAGGTCGGGGGCGAGCTCGATCGCCGCCTGCGCGTCCGCCTCGGCGGCGGCCAGGTCTCCGCGGCGCACCGCGATGAGCGCTCGAAGCGCCGAGATCGTCACGACCGTCAGTGCCGCGCCTCGCTGCGCGCGCCCGCGCGAGGATCTCGTCCGCGCCCCGCAGGGCCGCGTCAAGACCGTCCGCGACCGCGAGGGCGGCCAGGGCCAAGATCGCCCAGTTCTC
The DNA here is from genome assembly GCA_963842605.1 of uncultured Actinomycetes bacterium. GTDB lineage: Bacteria > Actinomycetota > Thermoleophilia > Solirubrobacterales > Solirubrobacteraceae > AC-38. The sequence continues at coordinate 37,552 of CAWJGV010000008.1, read as the reverse complement.
GCCGCGGTGGGGCTCGACCGGGAGGCCCGCCGCGATCGCGCGCTCCGCGAGGTCGATCGCGGTGGACGCCGAGCGCAGGTTCAGCACCTCTTCCATGGCGAGCGTGGCGAGCGTGGTGGCCTGCAGCACGTCGCGTGCCGGGCCGCCCGGGTCTCGCAGGGCGGCGATCGTCGCCTCGGCCTCGCGCCGGGCCGACGCCGAGGTGGAGCTGAGGCCCAGCAGCGCGACCTCGAGCTGCTCGCGTGCCGGCTCCCCGGCCGGGAGCCGCTCCTGGGCGCGGCGCAGGATCGCCGCTCCTTCGGCGGCGCGGCCGGCGAAGAAGAGCATGCCGCTGAGCTCGATTGCCGCCGCGGCGATCGCGGCCGCGTCCTCGCCGCGCTCGACGATCTCCGACAGCGGGGCGATCGCCTCCGGTGCGCCGGCGCGGGCGTGCGCCTGGCCGAGCTCGAGCACGACCGCGGCGCGGTCGCCGTCGGCGGGAGGCTCGTCGAGGGCGCGGGAGAGCAGGGCGGCCGCGCCGGCTGCGTCGCCCAGGCGCCAGCGCGTCGCGGGCGGCGTCCCGCAGCAGCGCCACCGCCTCGGGGTCGGCGGCCGGCTCGGTGTGCATGACCTGCGCCGCGACCTGGCCGGCGGGCGCTCCGCGCTCGCGCAGGATCGTCGCCGCGGCGTGGTGCAGCCGCTCGCGCTCGGCGGGCGACAGGTCGCCGTAGATCGCCGTGCGCAGGATCGGGTGGGTGAAGCGGACCGTGCCGCCGGATTCCACGACGCCGGCGGAGACCAGCGCCGCCATCGCCGCCTCCAGGTCGGCGCCGGCGAGTCCGGCCAGTCGCGCGGCGTCGCCCACCTGCGCGCCGTCGCCGAGCACGCTGAGCGCGCGGGCGAGCGCGGCGGCGGCCGGCGCCAGCCGCGCCAGACGGAGCAGCACCGCGTTGGCGACGCCGCGTGGGACGATCGCGCCGACCTCGGCCGCGGCGGCCGCGGTGGGATCGAGGCCGCGAGCCGCCGCCTCGTCGAGCAGCTCGCCGACGAGGAACGGGTTGCCGCCCGTCACCTCGAGGCACGCGCGGACGAACCGATCGTCGGGCTCGTCGGACAGCCGGGCGGCGACCAGTGCGCCGACGGCCGCCTCGCGTCAGCGGCGCTGGGCGCAGCAGCTCCGCGGCGGGATCGCCAACGAGCGCCGCCGCCTCGGGCGTCAGCGCGGGATCGAGCGGCCGGGTGGCGAGGATGAGCGCGAGCGGCTGCCCCTCGAGCCGGCGCGCGATGAACGCGAGCGCGCGCGCCGACGGCGCGTCGCACCACTGCAGGTCGTCGACCACGAGCGCGAGCGGCGAATCGGCGGCGAGGTTCGAGGCGAGCCAGTACAGGCCGTGTTGCCACGCGTAGCCGGGATCGCTGGCGGATGGACCTGGCGCCGGCGCCGTCGGAGGCCGACGTCGGCGCTCCGGTGAGCACCTCCGCGGCCAGCGCCGCCGCTCCCGCCAGCCAGCGGTCGCGCTCGCCGGCGTCGGCCTCCAGCAGCGGGCGCTCGAAGAGCTGGCGCACGACCCCGAACGGGAACCCCTGCTCGAGCTCCGTCGCCCGCGCGCTCAGGACGCGGACGCCGAGGTCCGACGCCCGCGCGCGTGCCTCCTCGAGCAGCCGTGACTTCCCCATCCCGGCGGCGCCCTCGATGACCAGCGCTCCCCCGGCTCGCTGTCCCACGGCGCGCAGCGCGGCGCGGACGCGCTCGACCTCGTGCTCGCGCTCGAGCAGCGCGGCCGGCTGGGCAAGCGGCGGACTGGTCCATGCGCCGATCGATCGTACGCGGCGCGCCGCGGGCCCGCGCAATGTTCGGGGGTCGATGTCAGGGGATGTGCCCGATGTGCGGAGCGTCGATCGGGCGGACGATGGCCGCTACAGCAACCCCGACAAGGAGGACAGCATGCCGCTCATCCAGGTCAAGGTCATCGAGGGCGTCTTCACGGCGCCGCAGAAGCAGGAGATCGTCGAGCGCCTCACCGACGCGATGGTCGCGATCGAGGGCGAGAACATGCGTCGGCTCACGTGGTGCCTGGTCGAGGAGGTCGCCAGCGGCGAGTGGGGCATCGGCGGCCAGACCCTCACCGCCGACGACGTCAAGGCGCTCGCCCGCGGCGAGGTCCGGAGCAGCGATGAGCGCACCGATCGGCGAGGAACCGCGACTGCCTGCGAGCTGCGGACGGCTCCACCGCGACGAGCCGCGCCGGCCCGCCACGCGCGTGCACGACGCCACGACCGGGTGCTCGATCCACAGACGCTGGGTGACCACTTCGACCGCCTCTTCCGCGCCGCGTGGGCGCTGTGCGGCTCGCGCGAGGACGCGGAGGACCTCGTCCAGGACACCTACGCCCGCGTCCTGGCGCGCCCGCGCATGGTGCGCGGCGATGACGACCTCGGCTACCTCCTGCACGCCCTGCGCAACACCTTCATCTCCAAGCGCCGTGCCGCCGCGCGCCGTCCCCGCGCGGCGGGCGTCGACGCTCGAGGCGCTGAGCCCTGCCCGACCCGCGCACCGGCGCCGCGACCGCCGGCCGCGGCCGAGGCGCGCGAGGTCTTCGCCGGGATCGCGGCGCTGCCCGCCGACTTCCGCGACGCGCTCGTGGCCATCGACGTCGCCGGCCTCTCCTACCGCGAGGCCGCCAAGGCCCTGCGCGTGCGCGAGGGGACCATCACCAGTCGCCTGTTCAGAGCCCGCAACCAGATCGCGAAATCGCTGTCCGTCCATCCCTGAAATGCGTGCTGTGTCGAGGTACGCTGCGGGTCGCCGCTACTACAAGCCCACGGACACGCAAGGGCCCCGTCTAAAAGGGGGGGCCGCTTGCTCATGGCGAGACCCGGATTCGAATCGGGTCTGGGTACCACTCAGGTCGCTGTTACTCGCAGTCGGCGTCCCAGTCGGGCTGTCCCAGCGCTCGGCACGGCGACCAGTCCCGTCGCCTGCTTCATCGCTCGCAGCTAGTCCGGCTTGTCGAATCTCTAGACGTCCAGGACCCCGTCGACGGCGAGGATGACCCCGCAGGCGACCAGTCCTGCGGCCAGGAGGAGCCCTGCCCATCGGAGGACCCGGCCCCCGGGACCCTCGGTGGGGGAAGCGACCACCAGCCCGGTGAGCAGCGCCACACCGATCGCCATCGCCGCGACGCTCACCAGTGCGTCCCGGTCGGCGCCTGCACCCAGGGCCACCACCAGCAGAGCGGGGCGGGCCACCACGGGGATCGCGACCGGGACGAGCGCGGCGCTCCAGCCGTCCAGCGCGGGCTCGGGCGGGGGTGGTGGGCGGAACAGGTCGGCGGCGCCGGCCAGTGCGGCGACAATCCCGGCGGCGATGCGGAAGGAGGGATCGCTTACGTCGAGCGCTTCGAGCAGCGTGCCTCCCGCTGCCGCGGCGGCGCACACGGCGAGCCCGCCGATAACCCCGCCGACGGCCGCCACGCCGACAACGATCCGTCGCGAGCGCCCGGCGCGCGGGATCCCGAATGCGGCCCGGGCCGGGTTGAGCGCCAGCACGAGCGCCGCGAGCCACAGCCAGCCCGAGGGGGGGTCATCGCCCGGGTGGGAGGAGCTCGACCGTTCGGCCGCCTCGACGATCGGGATGGTTCGTAACAGCCCGGCGAGCGCATGTTGCTGGTCGTCCATGCGGGTCTCTCCGTCGCGAAACCACGCCCCCTCGACCCGTTCCGGGCGGGCGGCGATCGCGGCATCGTCGTGGTCGGCTTGCGCGCTCACAGCCAGCCCCGCGTCACAGGTCGCGCGCTCGGCGATCGGCTCTCGCAGGTCGGCGAGTCGGGGCTCCTCCCGCGCGGTCAGCCACAAGCCGGTGAGGCCCTCGCCGATCACACCGTAGGCCCCGCCACGGGGCACGTCGCTGCCCCGCACGAACTGGCCCCACGGTCCGAAACGCTGGGAGATCCACCGGACCTGGCCGCCGAACAGCTCGGCTTGGCGGCGCGCGTAGGCCACCTCGTCCTCGGTGAGCGAAGGACGGCGACGCTCAGGGAACTCCACTGTCTCGGCCAAGCCGTAGGCGGCCCAGTGATCGGCGATCGGCGGCCAGTGGTGCTCGACCTCATCGCGCGACGTCGCCAGGTAGGCGCCGATGCGCTGCGCGGGCTCGCCCCAACCGTCGCCCGGGAAGACTCGGTGCAGGAGCGCCAGAGCCCAGTAGGTCTCCCCGGTGAAGTACTTGGAGTAGTCGGCGGCGACTGGCGCCCCAGTCCGCGGGTCATATGACGCGAGCACCGCACCCGATGGCTCGGTCTGAGCAACCAGGAAGCGCCCGAGTCGCCTCAGCACGTCGTCGTAGCGCGTGTCGTCGGTGGCTTCGCGACGAAGCACCAGCCCGGCGACCAAGAGCGCGGTTGCGCCAGTCTCGACCTGCCCCTGCCACTCGACCGCGGCCCAGCCGTCGCGCTCGAGGAGCCTGGCGAGCGCCCATTCGGTACCGCGGTCGGCAGAGCGCAACCCCCCCGGCAATCCCTCCGCGGCGGCCCGGTAGAGGCCCATCGCCGCCCCCGTGTGACGAACCATGTCGTAGACGGGAGCAGCCGAGTCCTCGCTGGCGTCGTAGATGTACAGCCACCTGCCATCCGGCTCCTGGTTACGAACGAACCAATCGACACTTGCCTGGGCCGAGCGTCGAAGCGCACCGACGCCAACCGACGGGCACCGCTCCGGCGGCGCGACCACGACGAAACTGACAGCGATCAACAGCGCCAGAGCCAGGCCAGCACGCCAGAGGCGCGTTGCGAGCCGAGCCCCGGAGTCGTCGAGTGCCTCGTCCTTGGTCATGTGCGCCCGATCGCATCATCGTCGCGGATCGGACCGGCCGGGACTCGTGAGGGTTGGCGAGCCCGGCGTCGAACCGGGCGTCAGCCTGCACCCGGCTCATTCATCTCCCACCGTCAGGCGGCTGGTGCGGGACGGTCCGGAGCCGGCGCCGCGGGCGCGCCCGACCTGCGGGCCCGCCATAGCGCGACAGCTAGCGCTCCGATTCCCACGACCGTCGCCGCGAGCCCGACGAGCGCGCCCGCGACGGGAATGAGGGCCAGCACGCGCAGGATCCCCCAGCCGGCCAGCAGCGCCGCCCATGGCGACGCCGACCGGTTGCGCAGCACGCGGCGCCCCACGATCCAGGCCGTCGTCGCGTACGCGACGAGCAGCACGGGAATCGCGGCCAACAAGAGCGCGACACCGAACGGGATGCCCACGAGCGTGATGAGTGCCAGGATCGCAAGCAGCGGCACGCCGATCGCGATCACAACGCCCCACCCGACCGTCGCGCCGAGACGCTCGCGCACCGCTCGCTCCGACGCGTACAGCGCGGCCGGCGCCAGCCAGACGAGAAGCGCGCCGACGATCAGCGTCGAAACGGACACCGCCAGCCACCACGCGAACCAGCTCACCCATCCCCACCCGCTCGCTGCATCGGCCCAGCCCTCATCGCTGATCTTGCCGCCCACCCTCGCGCCGCGCGCGATCACCGGGGACTCGTCGCCGTAGCGCAGGTCGCCGCCGACGCGCGCCGACGGACCGAGGAACGCTCGGTCCGACACGGCGATCAGATCGCCATCAACACGACCGGTGACCCGCACCGGTCCGCTCACCGATACGACGTCGCCGGTGGCACGTCCGTCGATCCTCACGGTCCCGTCGAGCACGACGACGTCGCCGGCAGTCTGGCCCGCCGGAACGACTACGCCACCCGTGATCACCACATGGTCAGTCGCGGCGGACGCGGTCCCGGCTCCCAGCAAGAGGGCCAGCAGTGCGGCGATCGCAGCGCGGACAGCGTGAGGGGTGAACATCGCGGGCGCGGGTGACTTCGAGTCTCCCATCCCGTTCCGCCCGCCGCAAGGCACACGTGTGCCCCTCGCGTGACCCCTCCGGCGGTCGTCCGCACGACGAGCAGCCCGATCGAGCGACGAAGAGCTCTCACGGCTCGGGTCGTCCGCTGAACCGGGAGCCAGGTAGTTAGCCGGTAGGGCTCTGCGCTTGATCCCGGATGTGTAGGGCGCCTCTGTGGAGGACAGTTGATGGCATGGGCAGCCCTCGAATGCTGTTCCTGATCATCGATCAGAGCGCCAGGTACTGGCGACGCAAACGAGTCTTGTAAAGGCGCCACCCGAGGAGCTATGGCACTCGCCTCGCCGCCACCCCAGACGCTCGTCGTCTTCGGCGCGTCCGGCGATCTGGCCCGCCGCAAGCTGCTACCGGCGCTGTACGACCTGGCCTACGAGGGCCTCCTGCCGGAGCGCTACGCGATCGTCGGCTCGGGAGGAAGCCGCCTCGACGACGCGGGCTTTCGCGAGCGCGCCCGCCGGGCGGTCGAGGAGTTCTCGCGCCACCGACTCGATGAGGGACGCTGGCAGGCGTTCGCGCGAGGGCTCTCCTACGTCTCCGCGCCGCTCGACGACCCGGACGCCTTCGGCCCGCTTCGCGAGCGCCTCGTGGCGCTCGACGCCGAGCTTGGCGCCGAGGGCCGACGGCTTTTCTATTGCGCTACGCCTCCCTCGGCCTTCCCGACGATCGTCCGGCGCATCGGCGAGGAGCGCCTCGGGGAGAACACGCGGATCGTGCTCGAGAAGCCGATCGGGCACGACCTGACGAGTGCGCAAGAGCTCGGCCGAATTGTGCGCGAGGTCTTCGACGAGCCGCGGGTATTTCGGATTGACCATTACGTGGGAAAGGAGGCGGTGCAGAACATCCTGGTCTTCCGGTTCGCGAACTCGATGGTCGAGCGGGCCTGGTGCGGCGAGGCGGTCGACCACGTTCAGATCACGGTCGCCGAGTCTGCCGGCATCGAGCGGCGCGGCCGCTATTACGAGGAGGCCGGTGCGCTGCGCGACATGGTCCAGAACCACCTGCTGCAGGTGCTCGCGTTCGTGGCGATGGAGCCGCCCGACTCGCTCGCCCCGGAAGACGTCCGCGACCGGAAGGCGGAGCTGCTCGAGGCCGTGCGCCCGTTCTCCGCCGACGAGCTCGTCAGGGGCCAGTACGCAGCGGGTGTGGTCGAAGGACACGAGGTGCCCGGGTACCGGGACGAGGAACGGGTCGCCCCGGAGTCGACCGTCGAGACGTTCGTCGCGATGCGGGTCTGGATCGACAACGCGCGCTGGAAGGACGTTCCCTTCTTCCTGCGCACGGGCAAGCGCCTGCCCCACCGGGCGACGGAGGTCGCGATCATTCTGCGCGAGTCAGAGCGCCGGCTGTTCGAGGGTGCAGGCATCGCGCGCCTGCCGGCACACCACTTGGCGCTCCGCATCCAGCCCGACGAGGGCATCTCGCTGGTCTTCAGGGCCAAGGAGCCCGGTCCCGGGATGGAGCTCGACGCCGTGCCGATGGACTTCTCCTACGGGGGCTCGTTCAGGACCCGGTCGACGGAAGCCTACGAGCGGCTCCTGCACGACGCGATGGCAGGCGACCAGACACTCTTCCTGCGCGAGGACGCGGTCGAGCGCTCATGGGAGATCGTGGCTCCCGTACTTGACGCAGCTGGGACCGTGCATCCGTACGCCGCCGGGACATGGGGCCCCGGCGCCGCAGACGAGCTGATCGCCCCGCGCGCGTGGCGCCCGGCCTGAGGCCAACCTGCACTCCGACTGCGCAACCTGTCCTGCCCTTGGTGTGATGTCGTCCAAATCCATGGCGCCGGCATCCGTGTCCTTCGGCGGCGTCAACGGCGCCTCGCCTGCTTCCGACTACTCGAAAACACTGAGGGCAATCAGTACCAAGGACCGATGGCGGAGCGACCGGACTGCGAAAAACTCCGCGGCGGACTGCGCTAAGCGAGGGAAGGAAGGTCGCAATGGAAACCCGGATTGGCGACCGGATGAAGCGCGTGGTCGTCGACCACTTCGGTGGCCCCGAGGTCGTGACGGTGATCGACGACGAGGTCCCCCGTCCCGGACCGGGCGAGGTTCGCGTCAGGGTGCTAGCCGCCGGCGTGTCGTACACCGATGCCATGCTCCGCGCCGGTTCGTATCTCGGCGTGCCGAAGCCGCCGTTCACGCCTGGCTACGAACTTGTCGGCGTGGTCGAGGAGCTCGGCCCGGGCTGCACGAGGCTGCGCGAGGGAGACCGCATCGGCGCTCTGACGGTGTGGGGCGCGGACGCGGAGCGCGTCTGTGTTCTGGAGGCGAATGCGGTCGAGGTGCCCGAGGACATCGACCCGGCGCAGATTCTGAGCCTCGTCTTCACGTATATGACCGCCTACCAGCTGCTCCACCGCACGGCGAGGGTGAAGAGCGGGGAGACGGTGCTCGTGCACGGGGCCGCCGGCAGGGTGGGCACCGCGGTCCTCGAGCTCGGAGCGGTGGCCGGACTGCGCATGTACGGGACCTGCTCGGCGCGCGACGGCGCCGCGGTCGAGCGGGTCGGTGCGGTGGCGATCGACTACCGCAACGAGGACTTCCTGGCTCGGGTGCGCGAGCTGACCCGGGACGGTGTGGACGTCGTGCTCGACGGATTCGGCGGCGCGCTGTCGCTGCGCTCGTTCCGCGCGCTGCGACCCGGCGGAAGGCTTGTCGTGTACGGCCACTCGGGCACGGTCGCGCACGGGCGCAAGAGCTGGCGAGGCTGGATCAAGTGGTACGCGACGACCGCGACTGTCGCGCTCTGGGGCCTGCTCTCGCCCCGCCGGCGGGTGCTCGTCTACCGGATCCAGAAGCTGCGCGAAGGCCACCAAGTGCTTCCCGTGAGTGGACGTCGCCGAGCGCTTCCCGTGGGTGGAGGTCCCCGCAACCCGGATTGGTTCCGGGAGGACTTCCGCGCGCTGCTCGAGCTGCTCCGTGAGGGCAAGATCCACCCGGTCGTCGCCGAGCGCCTGCCGCTGTCCGACGCTCGTCGTGCGCACGAGCTGCTGGAGAGCTCGGCGGATAAGGGAAAGCTCGTGCTCGTGCCTTGAGCCGACGAGGGGGTCCGCTGATGGCGCGTGAGGTCCGTGGGTGAGTTTCGGGCTTCAGTCCCTAGTCGCCACGCTTCGCCGGGGATGTTGTGGGACTCTCCGTTGAGTCGCCACACGCCGGAGGATCCAGTTGAGTCGCACTGACGGAGGGGACCGCACCGTAACGATCGTCGTCGCCTGCTTGGCGACGGCAATGCTGATGCTCGACATCAGTGTCATCAATACCGCCCTCTCCAGCATCGCCCACGGCCTCGACACCGGCCTCAGCGGGCTTCAGTGGGTGGTCGACGCGTACACCCTTCCGCTCGCGGCGACGGTTCTCACGGCCGGGGCGATCGCCGACCGGTTCGGCCGCCGACGGCTCTTCCTCCTCGGTGTGGCGATTTTCACCGCGAGCTCGGCCCTGTGCGGGGCGGCCGGCGGGATCGAGGTGCTGGTCGGGGCGCGGGCGATCCAGGGGCTCGGGGCGTCGATGATGTTCGCAACGGCCCTCGCGCTCATCTCGCAGGTCACCCCGAACCCCAAGGATCGGCTGAACGCGCTCGCGGCCTACGGCGCCGCGATCGGCGCCTCCTTTGCGCTCGGGCCCTTCATCGGCGGATCGCTCACCGAGCTGTTCGGCTGGCGGGCGATCTTCCTCGTGAACGTGCCGATCGGCGCTGCCGTCCTCTGGGTCACCTACCGCTCGGTGGCCGAGGGGCGCGACCCCACGCCCCGCCGGGTCGACGTGGCCGGCCAGATCACGCTGATCGCGGGCCTGTTCCTACTGGTGCTCGCGCTGCTGCGTGGCAATGACGATGGGTGGGGCAGCACAGGCATTGTCGCGTCGCTGGTCGGTGCCGCAGTGCTGCTGATCGCGTTCGTGGTCGTCGAGGAGCGCTCGCGCGATCCGATGCTGCCGCTTCGCTTGCTCGGCCAGCGGCGGTTCGCCGGGGCGCAGGTGGCGGTGTTCGCCATCGCGTGCTCGTTCTTCGCCGTATTCCTCTACCTCACGCTCTACTTGCAGACGGTCCTCGGCCTGTCGCCGATCCAGACCGGGCTCGTCTACCTGCCCGGCACCTTCCTGGTGTTCGTCGTCTCGGGGATGACGGCACAGTTCGGGGCCCGCTACTCACCGGCCAAGATCGCCAGCCTGGGGCTGATACTCGTCGGCGCCGGGCTAGCGGGGATGCTGCTGATCGACGTCGACTCCTCGTGGACCGTGCTCCTCCCGGGCCTGCTGGTGACGAGCCTGGGCACTGGTCTGTTCAACCCCACGGGAAGCGCGCTCGCCCTAAACGCCCTGCCCGATGAGCAGAGCGGTCTGGCCGCCGGCGCCAACGACACGTTCCGCCAGACCGGCGTTGCGGTCGGAATCGCGGCGCTGGGAACGCTCGTGCCACAGGGTGCAGCCCTAGGCGGGAACCCGCAGGCATACGTCGATGGCCTGCACCACGCGCTGATTGCGAGCGCTGCGCTGGCGATTGCGGGGGCGGTCGTGACGGCATGGCTCCTGATTCCTGCGGAATCGCCCGCCGAGGCTGCGGTCGTGACGGAGACCACCTGAGGAAGCCGACGCCCGGACTCGAACCGGGGACCCTTCATTACGAGCGGGCTGCGGTGTTGCCATTCTGTGCCACGGCCGCGCGTCGACCGGGAACGCCCGAAAAGCCTGGGATTCTGACCGCGTGCCCGAACCAGCCTCTTCAGCACGCTGCGCGCTATGGGGAGGTAGGTCGCGGAATCACGCGTGGCCGAAGCGGACGTCGGGCAGCAGCCGGTCGAGCGGCCTCGGCAGGTACCACGCCCACCTCCCGAGCAGCCGCAGCATCACCGGCAATAGCACCAGCCGGACGAGCGCGGCGTCGAGCAGGACGGCAACGCCGAGAATCACGCCCATCTCCTTCGGCGGCAGCGGGCCGCTCAGGGCGAACGTCAGGAACACCGCGACCATCACCGCGCCGGCGGCAAAGATCACGCGTCCCGAGTGGGCCATGCCACCGACCATGGCTTCCCTGGCGTCGCCGCCGGAGCGGTCCCAGTGCTCCTTCGCCGAGCTGAGCAGGAATACGGTGTAGTCCATGGAGATCGCGAAGATCATCGCGAAGAAGAACACCGGTCCCCACGCGTCCAGGAAGCCCTGTGGCTCGAAACCGAGCACCGAGTGCCCGACGCCGTCCTGGAAGATCCACTTCGCTGCTCCGAAGGCGGCCCCGGTCGCCAGCAGGTTCGTGACCACGCCGAGCGCAGCGATCACCGGCGCCTGCAGCGCGACCACCAGGAGCAGGAAGCTGAGGCCAAGGACGACGCCGATCACCAGCGGCGTCTTGGCCGAAAGCTCCGCCTCGAGGTCGTGGTTCTCCGCCACCGCGCCGCCGACGAGCGCCGTCGGCGGCAGTGCCGCGCGAAGGCGGTCGATCGTCTTCCCTGTGGCCTCTGCCGACGGCTCCGTCGTCGGGATCGCCTCTACGAGGGCCACACCGTCCCTGCCGGGCGCGGGCGGCATGACATGCGCGACGCCCGGATCGCGCTGCGCTGCCGCTGCAGCCTGGGCGGCCTTCGAACTGGGAGCGACGATCTGGAGCGGACCGGTCGAACCCGTCCCGAACGCCTTCTGGACCGCTTCGTAGCCCGCCCGGGAGCTGTCGCCCGACGGAACGACCTTGATCGACGGCATCCCGGTCTTGAGCGAGAGGACCGGCAGCGCGAGCGCCACGAGCAGCACCGTGGCCGCCAGCCCGTACCGAAGCGGCCGACGCCACAGATGCTCAGCCCAGACCGCGGAGCGCGGGGAGCGGTGCTCGCCGGAGTGCGCCCATGGGAGCGCGAACCTGTTCAGCCGCGTCCCGAGCTTCCCCAGCACGGCCGGCAGCAGCGTCAGCGACGCCGCCAGCACGAAGACAACCGCCAGCATGATTCCGAGGCTGGTGGACCGGAACGCGGGGCTCGGCACGAGCATCACGGCGCTCAGCGAGATCAGCACCGTCACGCCCGAGAAGAGCACCGCCTTTCCCGCAGTGTCCATCGTCGCCGCCGTCGCCTCCTCGGACGACAGCCTCGAGCCGAAGAATGCCGCTCGGAAGCGGTGGACGATGAAGAGCGCGTAGTCGATCCCCAGCGCGAGCGCGAACATCAGCGCGAAGTTCATCGCCCAGATCGAGATGCCGGCGATCCGGGTGCCGATCCAGAGCGAGCCCGCCGCGGCGACCAATCCGAGGATCGTCAACATCAGCGGCAGCCCGGCGGCGACCAGCGAGCCGAACGCGAGCACGAGGATGACGAGCGTCACCGGCCACGAGATCAGCTCGGACTTCATCATCGCCGACTTGTTGGCCTGGTTGAAGTCGGACCACATGCCAGGGGCGCCGGTGAGGTCGACGCGCACCTTGTCCGAGCCGAGCTTCGCGAGCGGGCCCTTCAGCTCCTCGGCCGCGCGCACCATGTCGTTGGAGCCGCGCGCGGCACCGGCCTGCACCACGGCGGTGTGACGATCGGGCGAGATCGACAGACCGGCCCGCGGCGGCACCACCGTCGCCACCGCCGGATCGCTCTTCAACTTGGCCTCCACCGCTCGCAGCGTCCGCTGGAAGGCGGGATCGGAGACGGTCCTGTCCGGCGCGTGGACCACGACCGTCAGGCCGTAGCTCCCCCGCCCGTTGAAGTTCCTGTCGATGAGCTGCCGCGCTTGGACGGACTCGGAGCCGGTCGCCTCCCATCCGGCTCCTGACAGCGCCTTCTCGGCGCGCGGCGCAAGGACCCCGAGACCCACCGCGACCACGACCCATGCGGCCACGACGACCCCGAAGTGCGTCGCGGTCCAGCGTCCGAGCCTTCCGATGGGCCCGACTTGCTGCCGGTGCGTCTGCGTGGTCGCCATGTGGAGCTCCCTCCGAGGTAGATGGCACGATCGGTCGGTCTTGCTCAGAGTACGACCGGTCGTGCTATCTTGTCTGTGATGAGGAACACCCCCGCGAATCCCACCGTCCGGCCGGCCCGTCGCCAGAGGTCCGACGGCGAGCGCACCCGTGCGGCGATCCTCCGCGAGGCGGCCAGGCTGGCAACCGTCGACGGACTCGACGGGCTGTCGCTCGCGAACCTGGCGGACGCGGTCGGGATGAGCAAGAGCGGGCTGTTCGCGCACTTCCGCTCCAAGGAGGAGCTGCAGCTGGCCACGGTCGAGGCGGCCAGCGAGATCTTCGAGGAGGAGGTGATCGAGCCGGCGCGCGAGGCGCCGGCCGGCGTGCCCCGTCTGCGGGCCTACGTCGAGCGGTTCCTCGGCCACGTCGAGGAGGGCGTGTTCCCCGGCGGGTGCTTCTTCATCTCGGCGGTCGGCGAGTTCGACGCCCGCCCAGGTCCTGTCCGGGACGGCGCCATGGCGTTCAACCAACGCTGGCTCGGGCTGCTCGCCGAGGAGGTGGCGACCGGACAGGCGGCCGGCGAGCTCGATCCCGGCGCCGACCCGCCGCAGGTCGCGTTCGAGCTCAACGCATTCATGGTCGCCGGCAACATGCAGTTCGTCGCCAGCGGCGACGCCGCGGCCCTCGATCGCGTGCGCCGCGCCGTCGAGAACCGCCTGGTGGCGCTCGTCCCAGCGGTTGGAAGCAGGCGCAGGAGTTAAAGAAGCGTGGCCGGCGGCGCCTGGACCCGCGTCAGACGCCGACCGGCGTGGGCGGCTTGACCTCCGGCTCGGCCTGCGCCGGCGCCGCGGGCGGCTCGCCGCTCACCCGGGGCAGCCATTCGAGCCAGCGCGGCAGGTACCAGTTCCAGTCGCCCAGCAGCGTCATCGTGGCCGGGAGCAGCACCGCGCGAACGATCGTCGCGTCCAAGAGGACGGCGACGGCCAGGCCCACGCCCATCATCTTGAAGTCGAGCATCCCCAGGGTCGCGAAGATCGCGAACACGGCGACCATCACGACCGCCGCGCTCGTGACGACGCTCGCCGTGGCCCGGATGCCGTAGCTCGACGGCTCGGTCGGTCGACATGCCCGCGTCGTAGGCCTCCCGCACACGGCTGAGGATCAGAACGTGGTAGTCCATCGAGAGCCCGAAGAGGACGACGAACAGGAACAGCGGCAACCAGGTCGTCACGCCGCCGATCGATTGGAAGTCGAGCAGCGACTGGAGCCGCCCGTCCTGGAAGACGAGCACGAGAACGCCGTAGGCCGCGCCCACCGAGAGCATGTTCAGGACGATCGCCTTCAGGGGGATCACGATCGAACGGAACGTGACCAGCAGCAGCACGAAGGCGAGTCCGAGCACGAACGCGAAGACGATCGGCGCATGCGACTTCATCGAGTCGTTGAAGTCGCGCGAGTCCGCCGTCATCCCGGTGACGTGCGCCTTCACGCCGTCCACACGTCCGAGGGTGGACGGGATCACGTTGCCACGCAGCGTGTCCAGCGCCCGGTTCGACGCCTTGTCCGTGCTCTGCCCCGCCAAGGGGATCTCCACTCGGGCCGCCTGGCGCGACTGGCTGATGTCGACGGTGACCGGCTCCTGCATCTGATCCGTGGCGAGCGCGGCGCGCTTCAGCGCGGCGATGCCGGCCGTGACCTGGGGAGCGGTCACGTCGGAGGCGCTGACGGTGACGATGGCCGGGAGCGGCCGGCCGGGGAACGCCTTCTGGGCACGGTCGAAGACCTGCCTGACCGGCAGGTCACGCGGAAGCCCCTGCGGCCCGGACTCCGCCGTGTGGAGGCGGAGCGCCGGGAGGGAGAGGACGACGAGCAGCGTGGCGGCGAGACCACCCCACAGCAGCGGGTGCTGCAGCACGCCTCCGATGATCCGCCCCCAGAAACGGGACTCGCCGTCATCCGTGGTTCGCCGCCCCAGGAACGGGACACGACCACGGTCGACGCGGTCGCCGAGCTTCGACAGGATCGCCGGCAGCACCGTGAGCGAGCCGACCAGCGCAATGGCCACGACGAGAACCGTGCCCATCCCAAAGCCCTGGAACACGCGGGTGCCCATCAGGAACATCGCGGCCATCGCGAGCATGACGGTCAGGCCCGACACCAGGACTGCCCGCCCCGACGTCGCCGCCGCGATCTGCAGCGCGGCGTCGGGCGAGTGGCCCCGCGCGCGCTCCTCGCGCCATCGACGCACGTAGAACAGGGAGTAGTCGATCCCGACGGCCAAGCCGATCAGCAGGATCACCGAGTTGATCGACTCGTCCACGTGCAGCAGGTGACTGAGGAGGGCCGTCAGCCCGAGGGCCGCCATCACCGCGGTCAGACCGAGGAGCAGCGGAATCCCGGCGGCCACGAGCGCACCGAAGGCGAGCACGAGGATCACGAGCGTCACGGGCAGGGACGTGAATTCCGCCCGCTGGAAGTCATCGGCGACGCGCCGGCTGATGGCCTTGCGGGCGCTGGCATCGCCCACCTCGCCGATCTGCAGATTCGGATGGGCGCGGGCCACGGCTGCGGTCGCGGCGAGCGCGGGGCCGACGCGGTCCTGCGCGGTATCCGGATCGCCCTTGATCTGAAACGTCAGCAGCGCCGAGCGGCCGTCGGGCGAGAGCTGGCCGGCATTGTTCCGGGCCAGCGGCGACTCGATGTCAGCCACCGTCCGTATCCGCGACAGGCGGACGATCAGACCATCCGTGACCGCGCGGAGCTCGACGGGACGCAGCCGTCCGCTGCGACTCTGGATGAGCACCTCCTCGCCCGCCCTTTCGGTCGGAAACTCACGCGCCAGAACCTTCCCGGCCTGGTGTGAATCCCCTGTCCCTGCCTCCTGGTCGGTCAGCGTGACCACGCCCGCCGCGGATCCGGCAGCAAACGCCGCGAGCACGAACGCGAACCACCCGAGGACAGCGGTTTTGCGATGTGCGGCGCTCCAACGCGCGGCCCTCGCGGTCAGGTTGTCGGCCTTTGCCATGCGACCACCTCCAGGCGCGAACATGGCATGCGTGGAGGGGCCAGGTCATCCGTACTCACTCACATTCGCGTGCGGAGAGTTACGGACCGGCCGGCGCGCGAACGGCGGCGCGGGTCAGTCGAGATAGCGCGCGACGATCCCGTACGGGCCGCCCCCGGTCTCGTCGCCGCCCAGCGTCCCGACCGCGACGATGCGGCGGTTCGGCTGCACGAGCAGGCCGGCGAACACCGCTGCTCCGCCTTCGTCGAGCGCCGGCTCCAGGACCTGGGTGGCGGACGGGCACACGATGCCGAGCGGGAAGATCTGGGGCAGCTCGACCTTGGTCGGGTCGCCGGGCCCGAAGGTGGTGTCCAGCGTCCCCGTCGAGGTGAAGCGCGCCAGGCTCGCGCAGCCGCCCTCGTTGCCCGTGATCAGCGAGCGGCCTGACGGGTCGATCACGATTGCGGTCGGCTCTCCCACCATGCCGCCTCCCGGGCTGAAGCTGACCATGCGAATGACCCCCGCGGACCCGTATCCCGGGTCGGGCTTGCCCTGGGGCGTGAACCGCGCCACCACGAGCCCGTTGCGTTGAGGACGCCCGGCGCCGTCGGGACTGCGGCCGCGGTAGTTGACGGCCACCAGCAGCGCCCGGCCCTGACCGTCCAGGGCGAGGGCGCGGCCTCCGGCGTCGCCCACTCGCGCGACGCCCCGGACCCCGAAGCTCCGGTCAAGCGCGCCCCGAGCGGTGAAACGCGTCACCACCGCGAACAGCCTCTCCGTACCGGCGACGACCAGCCGTCCCTGGCGGTCGACCCTCACCGCGGTGAGACGCTCCACCGCCGGCCCCACGTTGACCAGCAGCTGACCGCGCCCGCCGAACCCCGGGTCCAGCCGGCCGTCCGAACGCAGCTGCACCAGCGCCCCGAGCTTTCCCGACTGCCCCGCGAGCAGGATCCTCCCGCCCGAGCGCGCGGCCAGGCCGTTCGCCTTGTCGGTGCCCGGCCCCGGCGAGACGACCACCGTGCCTCCGCTGCCGAACGATCGGTCAAGGCGCCCCGAGGCCGTGTACCGGACCACCAGCATGCGACCCCGCGAGGTGCCGGCCAGGACCAGCCGTCCGTCCGCCTGGCGCACGAGGGAGGACGCGCGCTCGTTGCCGCCCGAGACGTTCGTGATGACCTCGCCGTTGTGACCGAAGGCCCGGTCCAACTCCCCCGACGCGGTCACCCGGACGAGCCCCACGGTCGTCGTCGTGTCCACCCAGCGGCCCGACCGGATGACCGGGTGAAAGAACGTCATCGCGGCCACGAGCCGCCCTCCCGGCTGGCGCACGATCCCGACCCCGTTCGCCCACCGCGTGCGGGTGACGGCGCCCTGGCGCACGGTTCCCACGCGGGAGATCCCGTTCGTCCCGAATGACAGGTCGCGACTCCCGGGCGCCGCGGCAGGCACTTCGCTCGGGAAGAGAACTGCGCCCACGGCGGCAGCCGTCAGGACGCAGCCAAGAATCCGCCGATTGTGAAGCACCCGGCCAGCGTAGCGGCGCATCCGCTCGACTCATCCGCGGCCGCTCCGCTCCCCGCTCCGTAGTTCGCCGCGCCTACGCCGACAGGGCGCGTGCGCCTTACAAGCAGGAGGTCGCCCGTTCGAGTCGGGCACCGCCCATCGCCGCGTCAAGCCTAGGTCTCGCCCGCGTCCGTCTCTCGCGGATGAAAGGCGTCCTTGTCGCCGGCCACGGGCTCGAGCACGAACGATTCCAGGGCCACGTCGGGGTCGACGTGGTTCTCGCTCATGAACACCGCGACCTCCCGACCCGTCAGGTCCTCCACGGCGGCGACCAGGTCGTCGCGCATGGTTGCCTGGAATCGCCTTCGCACCTCCAGCACCGTGTCCACCTCACCGGCGGCGACGAGGCTGCGCTCCGGCTTGGTCAGCGTGTCCCGCAGCAGGCAGCTGACGAGGTTCTCGTTGATGAACGTCCGTCCGCGCGTCGGCCCCCGGCCGGTGTAGTCGCCGAACACCTGGACGACCTTGGTGGTGATCGCCGCCGCCAGCGGCCCATCGCGTGACTGCCGGGTCTCGCGGATCATGATCGGCCTTCCAGTCTCGTCCCCTCTGGCAAAGGGCCACGCGCGGGAGGAAGGGGCGGCAAGAACCTGCGGGCAGCGCTGCCACCGACACTACTCGCTTTCTGCGCAAATACCAGGATCGAGGCTTGCTCTGGACGGCCGGATGGCGTATGCCCACCGCACTACTACGGGACTGGGCTCTGTCGGACCGGCAGAGTACGGGACCAGAGAGGGGGCGTATGCACGACGCGAGCCCCCAGACCGTCCTCCGCTACTACCAGCGCGAGGTCGAGAGAATGGTCGACTCCGAGTCGACGCTGGGCGAAGTCGAGGATGCCATCGGCAAGATCGACCTGAGCGACGATCAGAAGTCCGCGCTCTGGCTTTGGGCGTGGGCGCTGCTCTCGCCGCAGGCCCAACGAGATCGCGCCCTGGCGATGCTGGCGGTCGTCGACCGCTAGCTCTTCATCGAGAGCACCACGGCGACGGAGCGTCGTTGACGCTCGGTCATGGAGCCGACGGTCTTGTCCTCGCGCAGGGCGAGCGAGGAGAGAAACCGCCGGCAGCGCACGCGACCCCAGCTTCGCTGGGCCAGCAGCAGGTCGGCGATCGTCATCCCCGCCGCCTCCCTGGGGCAGAGCAAGACGACCTCGGCCGCCTCGACCTCGCCGGTGGCGATCCGGCGTTTGAGGTCGGCCCGGTATGTGCGAACGCGATTGGCCAACTCCAGCGCATGAATGGGCTGGGGAACGAGGGTGGCGTCGTACGAGGTCATCGGATCCCTTCCTCGCCCGCGCGCCGGGCAAAGTCCGAGTGGTGTCAGGGTGTCCCGAAGCCTCGTCACCCCACCGGTCAGCTGGAGTCGGGTCGCGGCCCGGCCGACCGAGGTCCGCCCAGCCCATCCCCGTGCTCCCAATCCGGCGAGGTGCGCCAACTAGAAGGTGCCGATCCACCGTAGGCGAGGACGCCGCGGACAACAAGCGGGCCACGTCGCCCACGCCGCTCTGCGCGCCCTTTTTCGGTCTCGCTATCAGCGGTTCCCAGTTGCGGGTCGAAATCCGGTGCGCCAGAATCCCTGTCGGGCAGAAGTGGACGAAAGGGGTACGCGGATGCTGAGGCGAGCGGCTGTCGCTGCGCCGTTGCTGGGTCTGATCGTCGCGTTGATCGCGGCGTCGCCGGCCGGGGCGGCCGGTTCGACCCGGGTCGTACGGATCGGGGAGTTCAAGCTCTCCGACAGCCGCGCGGCCGCGCTCCGGAACGACTGGGCCAACCGGATCCTCGCCCGGTATCCCGCGGGCTCCTGGGCCCCCGCGAAGATGACGCTCAACGACCGCGACCTGGCGCTCATGGGTCTCCCGTCCAAGCGGGTCCTCCTCTCCCACCGCTACTCCGTGCCCACCGCGTTCTATCCCGGCGGCAAGGTGGTCCCGCTACGGCGAGCGTCGGCGAAGCCCGGCGGCGGCTCCGGGAGCGGCGGCTCGGGTGGCGGCACCGCCGCCACGCCCACGGTCACCACGTTCGCCGGGACCGGCTACTTCGGCATCCGGCCGGGCGCCTGGCTGCTGACGGTCACGAGCAAGGCGATCACGTTGTGCAGCATGGCCCACGTCTACGGCGCGCCGGGCGCCTACCAGATCAGCACCGCCGGACACTGCGGCAAGACGGGCGACATTGCGTCGGTGATCGGGGTCCTGGGCAACCGCGCCGACGTGCCCGTCCTTCTCGACTTCGGCAAGTTCGCGAGGTCGACCGGGGACAGCGGGATCGGCCGCGATTGGGCGCTGATCTCGATCTCTCCCCAGTACCAGAGCCTGGTCAGCCCGACCATGCCCGTCTGGGGCGGGCCCATCGGGACGTACACGTCCCAGGGCGAGGTCGCCAGCGTCTCGCTCCTCACGGGCAAGAACCTCGATCTCGGGTCCCGCGGTCAACCCCGATCCCAAGCTCGTCCAGGGGATCGTCCACTACGGTCACGGTACGGGCATCGGGACCGGCGGGACGCCACGGGCCGGCTCCGCCATCACCTGGCGAAGCAACTACTTCGCGTTCTTCGGCGCGATCACCCCCGGTGACTCCGGCTCGGCCTCCAACACGGTGGGCGGCGACAACGTGGGTGACCAGCGGGAGGCCGCGGGGATCAACACGCACATCTACGTCGACCCGTCGCTGAAGACGGGCCTCGGGATCATGGCCGGAACCCGGGCGACCCAGGTCGGGGCGACGCTGGCGAACGGGCAGCTCGTGCCGTATCCGGTGCCCGCGCCCGGCGCGCCCTAGAGTCGCGCACGCGGCGGAGGCGCTCACGCGCGCGACCACGCCGGGGGCGGGCGGGCAGGCGCTCGGCACAACCTCCGGTCCCGCCTGCGAGGTTCCATCCGGACCGGTCCAGCGCACGCGGTAGGTGGTCCCCGACTCCCTGCGCACCTTCGGGGGACGCCATCTGATCGGCGGAGCCCTAGCAGCCCATGAGATTCCTTTCCTGGAAACTGGACGGATGTCGACCGCGTCTGATCCAGCCCGCGTCTGCGCGGTGATCCCCGCGCTCGACGAGGAGGCCACGATCGGCGCAGTGGTCACGGCAGCGCTCGGGTTCGTCGACCAGGTCATCGTCGTGGACAACGGCTCGGGCGACGCCACGGCCGAGCGGGCTCGCGCCGCGGGCGCGCGGGTCGTGCCGGAGCCGCGGCGTGGCTACGGGCGCGCTTGCCTGACCGGCGCCCACGCCGCGCCGGCCGGGTCCGTGATCGTCTTCTCCGACGGCGACGGGTCGGACGACCCCTCGGCCCTGCGGCAGCTCGCGGCGCCGGTGGTCGAGGGCCGCGCCGACCTCGTCGTGGGATCGCGGGCGCGCCGGCGCCAGGAACCAGGCGCGCTCGCGGCCCATCAGCGAGCGGGCAACTGGGTGTTCTCGAGATTGATCGGGCGGCTGTGGGGAATCCCGATCACCGACCTGGGGCCGATGCGCGCGATCCGCCGCGAGAACCTGATCGGGCTGGACATGCGGTCGGCCACGTACGGATGGCCGGTGGAGATGGTCGTCAAGGCGGCCCGCTGCCGGCTGCGCATCATGGAAGCGCCGGTCGCCGCCCGCCGACGCGCCGGCGGGCGCTCCAAGGTGAGCGGATCGCTGCGCGCCTCGGGTCTGGCCGGCCTGCACTTCGCCGCGGCGCTGGTACGGCACGGGACGAGTCGCCCGCCGTGTGCGTCGCCCGCACGGGGCGACCGCTCGTCACGCTCAGCGGATGTTCAGAGTCGTGTCGCGCCCCTCGGGCGCGGCGTCCGCGAGCGCCAGTAGCGCCCCGGCCGGTCCTTCGAGCGGAAGGCGCCGGCGCGAGACGAGGAGATCGGTGTCGAGCCGACCCGCGCGGACCGTGGGGCCGAACGGGCTCCAGAAGGATCCGTCGGCGGTCAGCGTCAGCTCCGGCTCGAGGTCCTTGGCCTCCGCCACCACGCCGAGCTCGCCCTCGAGCGCGCGGCCCCGGCGCACGATGGGCCGCACCACATGGTCGGCGTCCGGCACGCCCAGCGAGCGATGCAGCGCGCAGAGCCGCTCCATCTGCGCCGGCGTGTTGTGGTCCCCGGTCGTCGCGATGCGAACCGGTATGCCCGCGTCGACGAGCTTCGGGATCGCCGCCACCACCTTCTCGAAATTGCGCGGGGCCCTCATCTCGTCGTTGACGTCGGGCTCGGCCGAGTCCAGCGAGACCTGCACGGTGACCGGCGCACCCGCGAGCCGGCGCATCCGGGCCAGCAGCTTCTCCGAGAAGAGCGTCGCGTTGCTGAGCACCAGGACCGGCAGCCGGCGGGCCAGCTCCCCCAGCAGCTCCGGCATCTCGCGGATCAGGAACGGCTCCCCGCCGGTGATGCCCAGGG
Source organism: uncultured Actinomycetes bacterium (assembly GCA_963842605.1). Classification (GTDB taxonomy): domain Bacteria; phylum Actinomycetota; class Thermoleophilia; order Solirubrobacterales; family Solirubrobacteraceae; genus AC-38. The sequence goes on along the minus strand of CAWJGV010000008.1, from coordinate 15,847 downwards.
CCCGGAACCCCAGCGCCCGCGCCTGGTCGGCGACCTCGACCATCTCGCCCGCCTCCAGCGACCGCCGCGCCACCCCGGGCGCCGACTCCGTCAGGCAGTAACGGCAGCGCAGGTTGCAGTGGTAGTTCGAGTACAGCCAGACGCGTTCGCCGATCCGCCCGTCGTCGATCGCCGACTCGAGCGCGTCCGCCAGCGCGCTCACGGCTCGATCCCGGCGGCCGCGAGCCGCTCCACGGTGGCCTCGGTGGGCGCGAGCTCCAAAGCCGTGCAGAAGCGGTTGAGCATCAGGGTCGCCGTGGCGACCAGGGTCAGCTCCACGACCTCGTGCTCGGCGAAGTGCTCGCGCAGCCGCGCGGCGACCTCGTCGCCGACAGGCTGGCCGGACCGGGAGATGGCGTCGCACCACGCCACCAGCGCCGTGTCCCGGTCTCCCAGTCCCTCGGCCGAGCCCCGCAGCGCGGCGGTCTGCGCCTGGGTCAGACCGGCATCCCACGCGGCGACCGTGTGGGTGGCGACGCAGTAGCGGCAGCGGTTGACGGCGGATACCCGGAGGATCACGAGCTCCTTGGCGCGCAGGTCGACCGCGCCCGCCTCGTACAGGGTCCCGATGAACGGCATCGTCACGTCGAGGAGCTCGGGGACCTGGGCCAGCGCCCGCGTGATCGGCGACGCGGATCCGTCGTCGCGATACCACGGGCGGGCGAGCAGCGGCGCCTGATCGACGGAGATCAGGTCGACCCGGGTCACGCCACCCGTCGCCGGTCCAGGAGCCCGAACAGCAGCACGAGTACACCGTAGGTGACTCCGGACTCCCAGGCGACCTGCGTGTAGTGAGCCTGGCCGCCCGTCTTGGCCGCGAGGATCGCGCCGGCGAGCGCCGCCCCGAGCACGACGGCGAGCACGACGCGCGCGCCCGTGCTCATCGAACCGAGAGTCGGCGGACCGAGCAGCCGATAGCTCACGGAGCGGGAGCGATCGAGCAGCGCCGGGAGGAACGCCAGCCCGACCACGACCGCCACCACGATCAGGCTCAGCAACTCCCAGACCCAGAAGATGCCGAGCTCGGAGATCCAGAGCGCGGTCAGATGCCCCGCGGTGACCATCGCGACGATCCCGCTCGCGATGCCCAGGACGAGCAGGATGCCGAGCGACAGCTCGAACACGGCCTGCACGGGAGCGAAGAACGATGCGTGGTCGGAGATGAACTTCATGAAGTGATCGCTCCAGAGGCCGGGAGCGTTGTTCCGCGCCGCGTAGTCGTCGATCAGCCCGGAGTACCCGGGGACGGTGTAGAGGTTCTTCTCGAGGTTCTCGAAGAAGGTCGAGATGAACAACGCGCCGAGCATGAGCCGCAGGACGGCGGGCCAGGAGATCTGCATGTGCCTGGCGTCCATCTAACCGGGGAAAGGTTTCATCGCCGCCGCGGTGCGGGGCAGCCGGCTTGCCGCGCCCGCGTCGAGCTCGGCGCGGAGTCGGTTCAGGTCTTCCGCCGTGTCCACGTCGTACCACGGCCGCGTGCACGCCACCCGCAGCCCGGCTGCGGACAGGGCCCGCCGGGTGTCCTCGAGTGTCTGCGGCACGCTCCAGCGCACGCCGTCGAAGCACGCCGGCGGCAGGGGGCGCGCCGCGGCGATCATCACCCAGCCGCCGTCATCGGCCGGGCCGAGCGCGACATCGGAGTGGCCGCCGTCGACGAGGGCCCAGCCTTCCTCGAGCATGTCCGGCGGCAAGGTCGGGCTGTCGCTGGCGATCATGGCGACCGGCGCCGCGCCGGCCGCGAAGCCGGCGTTCACCGCACCGCGCATGCGCTCGCCGAAGTCCGCACCCAGCTGGGGCGCGACGAGCCATCCATCCGCCTGATCGGCGACGGCGCGCACGCCGGCCGGCGGATACACCGACAGCATCCGACGCCCGGCGAGGGCCCCCGCCCATTCAACGGTGTCGGCGAGGAAGGCGGCCTGCAGGCGGAGGCACGCGTCCGCGCCCACCGCCTCGGCGAGGCGCGTCTTGGCGCCGTCCGAGCCCGGCGCTCGCGTAACGACCACGAGACCGCGCGTACCGTTCAGTGGGTGACTCCCGCGCATCTAGGTCCCCAGCGTCGCACGCTTGCCGTCGCCGGGCTCGGAGCGGCGCTGATCGCGCTGACCTACGCCGTCCACCAGTCGACGGATCTGGTGGTCGACAGCGTCCGTTACCTGACCCTGGGGGGCGGGATGCTCGTGATCTGCGGCGCGGCGGCGGCCCTGCTGTGGCGGCGAGCCCGGAGGCGCGACGTGGTCATCGTGCTGGCCGTGGCGCTCGCGTGCCGGCTGCTGGTCGTCGCCGACATGCCGACGCTCTCCGACGACGCCTACCGCTTCGTGTGGGACGGGCGCGTACAGGCGGCCGGGGTCAACCCCTATGCCCACGCCCCCGCCTCGCCCGGCCTGTTCGATCTGCGCGACTACCGGATCTTCCCGGAGGTCAACCGGCCCCACACCCGCACCGGCTACCCGCCGACCAACGAGGTCGCGCTCTACGCGGTCAACCGGGTGGCGGGCGAGGGGACCACCCAGGTAAAGCTCGCCTTCGTGGCCGTCGAGGCCGTCGTTGTGGCGCTGCTGCTGATGCTCCTCGCGCGTGCGGAGATGTCGCTCGGACGGGTCGCCCTGTATGCCTGGCATCCGCTGGCAGTCTTCGAGATCGCCGGCACCGGCCATCCGGAGCCGCTCCTGATGGCGCTCACCCTGGCCGCCCTGCTCGCCTGGGACCGGCGGGCCGGCGTGACCGCCGGCGCGGCGCTCGGGGCTGCCACGTTGACCAAGTTCGCTCCGGTGCTGCTCGCCCCCTTCATGCTGCGCAGGCTCGGCGCGCGCTTCGTTGCCGCCGGCGTGGTCGCGGCGGGCCTGCTGCTGGCCCCCTATCTCGGCGCGGGCACGGCTGCCCTGGGATCGGTCGGCGCCTTCCAGCACGAGCGCTTCGGAGCCGGCCCCCATCGCTGGCTGGTCGCTGCCGGGCTCGCCGACCGGCCCGCCCAGGCGCTGCTGCTGGCGGCTCTCGCGCTCGGGGTGGCCTACAGCGCCGCGCGCCCGCCCCGCGACCTCGTCGCCGGCTGCCGCTACGCCGCGCTCCTGCTGGCCGGCGCCCTGCTGGCCAGCTTCAGCGTCCAGCCCTGGTACCTGCTCTGGATCCTGCCCCTGATGTGCGTGGCGCCCGTCGCCGGCCTCCTGTGGGCCGCGGGTGCCGTGTCCGCCTACTACTTGGCGATCGAGCCCTACCAGCATCTCGACCAGGACCTCATCAGCGTGATCGTGTGGGGCCCCACGCTGGCGCTGCTCGCCGCCGACGGCCTGCGCGCCTGGACCCGACAGCGCACGCGAAGCGCTCAGCCGGTGGTCGTGCCCTCCTCCTGAGGCTGGGGCGGCGCCTGCTGCTGCTCCTGCTGCTGCTGTTGCTCCAGCTCCTGCTGGCGTTCCTCGGCCTCACGCGCGGCCTTTCTCCGGCGGGCTGCGCGCACGGCGCTCTTACCCTCCGACGAAAGGCGGTCGTAGTTGGCGCCGCGCAGCGCCGCGCAGACGTCGGTCTTCTTCGCGCAGTAGGCGGAGTCGACCCGGCTGAGGGTGACCGTGCGCGACTCGCCGTTGACCTGCACGGTCACGGGCTCCTCCGGGGGCGTCGTCGCGCTCGGAGCGGTTGCCGTGGCCGGAGTCGTGCTGGTCGGCTGCGTGCCGGCCGAGCCCTCGTCGGAGTCCCCGCCGCAGCCCGCGATCGCGACCGCGGCGCCGACACACAGGACGATCCTCGTCGCCGAGACCTTCACGTACTCGTCGTCACCCCGATGGGCTCGACGTTACAGCAGCTCGGGCTGGTGGCGGGCGATGTGCTCGTCGAGGCTTGCCCGTACCCAGCGACGCGTCTCGTCGTCCGCCAGCCGATAGCGGCCGAGCAGCTCCTTCTGGCCGGTCAGGGGGAGGCCGGCGATCGTCCACGACACGGCGAAGCGCTCGAAGAGCATCTCGGTGCGTCGCTGCCAGAGATCGTCGGCCGTCGCGGCCGGGCCGCCGGCCGTCTCGGCGAGCTTGCGCGCCGAGCCCGCAGAGACGGTTCGGCGGAGGGTGAGGACGTTTCCCTCGGGATCTGTGTAGTCGTCGGTGGCGACCGTCTCGGTCGCGCGGTCCCGGCGGCGTGCGCGCTTGCCCATGCGCGTCAGTCCACCAGGGACGGAATCGCCGCGAGCGCCTTCTCGGCGTTGATCCGGCCGTCGTAGGCGACCTTGTTCTTGAAGGCGGGCGGAAGGTCGACGTCGTGGCGTATGGCGTAGCGGAGATTCGAGTACGTCGCGTCCGACTCCTGCTTCTTGAGCATCGCGGCCAGCCCGGCGGCGTACGGCGAAGCCATCGAGGTGCCCGACAGATACTTGTAGCCGCCGCCCAGGTAGGTCGAGTAGATGTCGTCGCCGGGCGCGGCCACGTCGACGGCCGTGTCCCCGTAGTTGGAGAACGAGGCGAGCCCGTCCTCGTCGGTCGACGCGGCGACGGCGAGGATGTTGGAGTCCGTGTAGGAGGCGGGGTACTCCGGATGCGTGTCGATGTCCTCGCCGTCGTTCCCCGACGCGACGACCAGCAGGACGCCCTTGTCCTGCACGTAGTCGACGGCGTCGTGCAGCGACTCGGACGATGACGGGCAGCCGAACGAGGCGTTGATGATCTTCGCCCCCTTCTTCGCCGCGTACTCCATGCCGTCGATCGCGTCGGAGGTCGAGCCCTTGCCCTGCGAGTTCATGAACTTGACGGGGACGATGCTCGCCGACCAGCAGATTCCGGCCACGCCGGTGCCGTTGTTCCCGCGCCCGCCGATGATTCCGGACACGTGGGTGCCGTGGCCGTTGTCGTCCTCGCCCGAGCCCTTGCCCGTGATGGCGTTCCAGCCGTAGGTGTCGTCGACGTAGCCGTTGCCGTCGTCGTCCTTGTTGTTGTTCGGAATGTCCGGGCTCTTGTAGATGTTGCCCACGAGGTCGGGGTGGTCGGTGTCCACGCCCGTGTCCAGGACGGCGATCTTGGTGCAGCTGGTCCGCGCGTTCCAGGCCTCCGGGGCGTCGATGTCGTGGTCGCCGGGCGTGTCGTTGACCGCCCACTGGAGGGGGTAGAGGGGGTCGTTGGGAGTGACCGAGGCGTTGAGGAGGAAGTCCGGCTCGGCGTAGGCGACGTCGGGGTTCGCCTCCAGCCGCTTGCGCAGGGCATCGGTGGCCTTGCCCGAGCGCGGGCGCACGAGCGCGAGTCGCCCGCCGCGCACCGCCTTGAAGCGGCGGGCGAGACGTCCCTGCGCCGCCGACAGGATCTGGTCCTGGCGCTGCTTCGACACCCCGGACTTGAAGCCGACGAGGATCTGCCCGGACACCGCCGGCGCGGCGGCGCTCGCGGCGGCCGGGCAGGCCACGATGGCGAGCAGGGCGAGCGGGAGCGTGAGGCGTGCGGGAGTCATGAGTCGTCGCCGCCGAACGCCTTCTCCGCGTCCCGGCGCTGGGCATCGAAGTCTGCCTGAGGCGGCGGCTGGGGCGCAACCTCAAACCCGCTCTGGGGCCGAGCGTTGCGGCGCCGGCGCAGCCCGCGCGTGGCGAGGACGAGGACGACGATCGCGAGCGGCAGGGCGATCAGGCCTCCCACCACGATGAAGATGGTCTTCACCGCGTCCTCGACGCCGGTGGCGATGTCGGGCGTGGTCGTGACCGGTGGAGGTCCGCCGCTCTGGCCGTCCGGCCCCGGATCGGCCGCGGCGAGGCGGTCCACGGCCTCCAGCGTGTGGTCCGCGAAGCTGCCCTTTCCCGAGTAGGCGGCGCGCACCGCGCGGACCGCCCGCTCGGTGTCCGTGTAGGAGACGACGACCCAGGCGCTGTCGCTCTCGCTGTCGATGACGAGCAGCGCGCCGTTGACGTCGAAGTCGCGGTCGATTGCCCGCGCGAGGCCCCTCACCCCACCGGCCGCTCCCGCCACCTCGCGGGACACGACCGCGATGGCGATCCGTCCCGGCGCCCGCTCGGCGATCCGCAGGCGCACGCCCTCGGCCTGCTTCGCGGTGAGGGAGGGCCGCGCCCGAGGATCGGCGTACACCGGGTCGTCCTTCAGGACGCCCGCGAGCTCGGCGCCGGTCCGCGGGGCCGCCGAGGCGGAGGCCGGCCAGCAAACGGCGAGCGAACCGGCCAGGGCCAGCAGGAGAAGGAGGCGGCGCACGCCGCGAGCGTACGCTGTGGGGCGATGTCCATCGACCCCGCCACCCACGTCGGACCCGTAGCCCTGCGGGTGACCGACCTCGACCAGTCGCGCAACTTCTACTCGGAGGCGCTCGGCCTCCAGGCCCTCGACGCCGGGGACGGCGTGGCGCGGATGTCCGCCGACGGCCGCAGCGCGCTCGTGGAGCTCGACGCGCGCGAGACGTCGGGCGGGGCGCCCGCCCCTCCCCGGGCCACCGGGCTGTTCCACCTCGCGCTGCTCTACCCGTCCCGGGCCGCGCTCGGCCGGGCCATCCAGCGTGTCCTGGACGCGGGCGCCGGCCTCGACGGCGCGTCCGACCACCTGGTCAGCGAGGCGATCTACCTCCACGACCCGGATGGGAACGGAATCGAGATCTACCGAGACCGGCCCCCCGAGCAGTGGCCGCCGCCGCCGCCCGGACAGTCCGTCGCGATGGACTCGATCCCCCTCGACGTCGGGGAGATCCTGGCCGAGGCGGCCGACACGAACGGCGGCGCGGACCCGGGAACGGTGATGGGCCACGTCCACCTCAAGGTCTCGGACCTCGCCCGGTCGATCGCCTTCTACCAGGACGCGCTCGGCCTCGACCTCCGTGCCCAGCTCGGGCCGCAGGCGGCGTTCCTGGCGGCGGGCGGCTATCACCACCACGTCGGCATCAATGTCTGGCACAGCCGTGGCGGCGGCCCGCCTCCACCCGGCTCGGCCGGCCTGGCGTGGTTCGCGCTCGAGCTTTCCTCCCCCGACGCGCTGGCCCAGACGGCCGGTGAGCTGCGCGACGCGGGGCACGAGGTCGAGGAGCGGGACGGGACGCTCACCGTCCGCGATCCGGATGGGATCGCCGTGCATCTACGGGCGTCCTGACCGGGCACGGCAGGTTTTGCACCAGGTTTCGGCACCCTATGCGTCCAAGTTTCCGTGCAGTTGTTTGGGAAATGGGCCCGCGGCGCCGAAGACGGTCGCGGGCCAATAACCGCATACACCACTGAGAGAGGCGGGTCTTCGGACCCGCCTCTTCTCTTTTCAGTGGCGTTCGTGGGGATAGGGCGCGACGCCGAAGTACCGGAGCGTCTCGCGCCACAGGCGGGCCAGGGTCTGCATGACCGTCGGGCTTCGATCACCGGCGCGTGAATCCTTCGAATAGGGTCGCCGCGTGCAGACCAACGAGATCAACGTCCAGATCCTGCTCCCGGAGCCCGCCACGACGTCGATGCAGAACTGGAAGGCGTCGCCGCCGGAGTTCCTCTCCGAATACGAGCCCGTCGACGAGAGCTACAACTCGTTGACCTACGAGAAGCGCTTCATGGAGTTGCCGATGAAGATCACGAACGCGTTGTCGCTCGGACTGTTCGGGCGCCAGGGCGAGTCGGTCTGGAGGCTGACGGTCCGCTTCGACGCCGAGGGCGACGACCGCACGAAGGCCACGCTCGTGGGGATCGCCGACGAGAAGACCCGCGCCGCGCTCGGCCAATGGGCGACCGAGCGCGGGCAGATCATCCAGGACTGGGGCCTTACAGCTCCTTGATCAGCTCGGCCTTCTTGGCCTCGTACTCGTCGTCGGTCAGCAGACCCTGCTCGCGCAGCTCGCCGATCTTCTTGAGCCGCGTGGCGGCGTCTTCCTTGGCGCCGCCCGCCTGGGCCTGGCGCATCGCGGCGTCGGCCGCCCCGCCGTAGGTCTGCTCCATGCCGCTCATGACGGCCGCCATGTCGCCGCCGGCGGCGGCGATGTTGGCCTTCTGGGCGTCCCATTGCACGGCGATGCGTGACGGGTCGTCGGGATGGATCTTGACCGGGACCTCCATGCCCACCGTCATGGCGGCCTTCTGGCGCGCCGTCGGGTAGACGTAGTTGGCCTCGTACGGCGCCCCGTTGGGCGGGTGCACCTCCATCAGGACCTGCATGGCGAACTTGTCGTTGGGCACCGGCATCGGAAAGCCCTTGCAGACCGCCTTCGCCACGATGCCCTTCTCGAGGATCTCGCCCTCGCCGCGATCGTCCGCCACGGCGCGGATGTCGCCCATCGCCTGCTTCATCGACGGCATGCCGCCGTGATGGTCACCCAGCTTCTTGAGGTCCTTCATGTCCTTGAAGAAGCCCATGTCATCACCACCCGTAGATGAGCGCTTGGCTCGGGTTGTCGGGGTCGTATTTGACGGTGATGGCCGCCCCTTCGGCGATCCCCTCGAGCTGCGCGGGCAGCATCGACTGGCCGATCGTCGTCTGGTACGGCTCGCCGCCGCTCGGCGCGATGGTCACCGTGAACTCGATCCATTGGCCGCCGCCCATGTCGGTCTGCCCCGTGTGGTTGATCGCGTTGACCGTGCCCGGCGCCTCCACGCCGGCGGCGTGGAGCTTCTGGGCGCGCTGCTGGTACTCGGCCATGCCGGTCATGTCACCGCCCATGCCCGCGCCCGCGGCGCCCGCGGCTCCCGCTCCGCCCGCCTGCTGCATGGCGTCCTGCGCCTGCTGCTGGGCGTCCTTCATCCGGTCGAACAGACCCATCCAGATCTCCCTTCGGAGTTTGACTGGCGTCGATGCGTCGCCGCGACGAGCGTAATCCCCGTTTCGTGGCGGCGACCAACCGCGTCGACGCCGCGCGGCAGCTCCCGCCCCGTTAACCTGAATCGAGATGGCCGGCCTGGTCTGCGCGTCCTGCTCCACCACGAACCCCGAAGGGGCGCGCTTTTGCATGGCGTGCGGCACGGTGCTGGAGCGTCGCTGCGCCTCGTGCGGCGAGATCGTTCCGCCCGAGCGCGCGCTTCTGCCCCGCCTGCGGGACCGCGATCGAGACGGGGCCCGCCCCGGCGGGACCGCCGCCCCGGCGCGCGGAGGTACCGGCCGAGGAGCGCCGGCAGGTGACGGTCCTGTTCGCCGACCTCTCGGGCTATACCGCGGTCGCCGAGCGCATGGACCCCGAGGCGGTCAAGGCGATGGTGGAGCGCTGCCTGCGGCGTCTGGGCGACGAGGTCGAGCGCTTCGGCGGGACCGTGGACAAGTACATCGGCGACAACGTCATGGCCTTGTTCGGAGCCCCGGTGGCCCACGAGGACGACGCCGAGCGGGCCGTCCGCGCCGCGCTGGGCATGCAGGCGGCGATGGAGGAGATCAACGCCGACGCCGCCCGCGAGTACGAGGTCGACTTCGCCCTGCGCGTCGGGCTGAACACCGGCGAGGTCCTCGCCGGGGCCGTGGGCGACGCCTATACGGTGACCGGGGACACGGTCAACGTCGCCGCCCGCCTCCAGGCCGCGGGGCGGCCGGGAGAGGTCACGGTGGGCGAGCGCACCGTGCGCGCCACCCGCGACGCGGTCGAATACCGCGAGATCGGCCAGCTCGAGCTCAAGGGGAAGTCCGAGCCCGTTCCGGCGTGGGAGGCCGTGGGAGTGCTCACGGCGCAGCCGGTGCGCCGGGCCCCCGCGCCTCGCGAGGCGCGCTTCGTGGGACGCGACGACGAGCTCGCCCAGCTCGATGCCGCCTACAGCCGCGTCGTCCGCGAGGGCCGGCCCCACCTCGTCACGGTCGTCGGGCAGGCCGGCGTGGGCAAGTCGCGGCTGTCCCGCGAGCTGGCGAGCGCCCTGGAGCGTCACGAACCCGCCCCCGCGCTGCGCGAGGGACGCTGCCTGCCCTACGGCTCGGGCATCGTGTACTGGCCGCTCACCGAGGTCCTGCGGACGGAGTGCCGGATCGCCGACGGCGACGCGGCCGACGTCGCCTGGACGAAGCTCTCGACCCAGATCAACGAGCTGCTGGCCGAGGCGCCGGGCGAGCCCGGGGGCGAGCCCGCCGAGCGCAAGGCGGCGCTCATCGCGCGCCTGCTCGGCCTCGGCTCCCCGCCGGACGATGCGGGCGGCGAGTCGGTGGACCCGGCGCGGGCGCGAGAGAACTTCTTCTCCGCGGTGCGTTCGGTGATCGAGGCGATGGCCCTGCGCCGCCCGCTGGCGCTCGTGTTCGAGGACATCCACTGGGCCGACGACGGCATGCTCGACCTGGTCGAGTACCTCGCGCAGTGGGTGCGCGCGCCGCTGATGATCGTATGCCTGGCGCGCGACGAGCTGCTCGATCGCCGCCCCAGCTGGGGTGGCGGCCGGCGACGCGCGTCGTCGCTGTTCCTCGACCCGCTGAGCCCAGAGCAGACGCAGAGCCTGATCACGTCGCTGCTGCCCGGCGGCGGGCGGCGAGGCGACGAGATGATCCCGGCGGTGGCGGAGCGGGCCGGCGGCAACCCGCTGTTCGCCGAGGAGATCGTGCGCCTGCTCCTCGACGAGGGGACCGGCGGACACGGGCGAGCTGCCCGACACCGTGCAGGCGCTCCTGGCCGCCCGCCTCGACTCGCTCGAGCCGTTCGAGCGGCGGCTCGTCCAGCAGGCCGCGGTCGTCGGCCGCACGTTCTGGGAGGACGCGCTGGCGCCGATGGCCGCGGAGGAGGGCCGCGACCTCCACGAGGCGCTCGCGGCGCTGCGCGAGAAGGACATCGTCGTGCCGGAGCTCAGCGGGCGGCTGGCGGGCGAGCCCGAGCTCGCCTTCAAGCACGTCCTGATCCGCGACGTGGCCTACCAGATGCTCCCCAAGGCGGTGCGGGCCCGCAAGCACTTCGAGGTCGGCGGGTTCATCGAGCAGCGGGTCGGGGACCGCTCCGACGAGGTCGTCGCGCTCCTGGCCGAGCACTACGGGCGTGCCGCGGCGCTGGCCGGCGAGGCGCGGCTGCCCGCGGCCGAGCTCTCGCCCATCCGCGCCAAGGCGGTGAGCTTCCTCGAGGCCGCCGGCGACGCCGCCGCGACGCTGTACTCCAATCGCGAGGCGTTCTCGCACTACCAGTCGGCCCGCGAGCTTCTCGACGAGGGCGAGGGCGAGGAGCGGGCGAGGATCGGCGAGAAGCAGGGCGACGTGGCGCTGCGCCTCGGGCGGGTCGACGCGGCGATCGACGTGTGGGAGGAGTGCCTCGACTACCACCGCGGCCGCGAGGACCTCGAGCGCGTGGCGGACCTTCACCGCAGGATCGGCGCCGGCCTGTGGCACAAGGGCGAGCGCAAGCAGGCGATCGAGCACCACCAGAAGGGCATCAACCTGCTCAAGGACGGGCCGCCGGTCATCGAGCTCGTGCGGCTGTACGAGGAGGCGGCGTGGCTCTACATGCAGACCGGCGACAACATGCTGGCCATCTACGCGGCCGAGAAGTCCCTGCGCCTCGCCGAGCGCCTGGGCGAGACGCGGGCGGCCAGCCGCGCGCACGGCATCTTCGGCCGCGTGTTCGGCCGCATCGGGGACGCGGCCAAGGCTCGCGAGAACCTCGAGCGCGCGGTCGAGCTGGCGCGGGGCTCCTCCGACTCGGAGACGATCCTCGCCCTCCTGGCCCTGGGCCATCACCTCGAGGTCTTCGAGGCCGACTACGCCGCCGCCGAGGGGGCCTACGCGGACGCGCTCGCGCACGCCGAGCGCCTCGGCGACGTGCCGGCGGCGGTCGAGCTGCAGTCGGCGCTGGCCCAGCTCGCCGTCTACCGCGCCGACTGGGGCGGCGTCGAGCGCGCGAGCGCCGCCGCCGCCGAGCTGGCCGAGCGCGAGGGCCTCGTCGGCAAGCTCTGCCTCCCCTACGCCCTGCAGGGCATGCTGAGCTGGCGCGACGGCGACTGGGAGGCGGCCGAGCGCCTGTTCCGCCGTTCCCACGAGCTGGCCGAGCAGGTGGGCTGGTCCGAGGTGGCGTTCTCGGCGCTGTTCGGCCTCGCCATCACGCTGCGCGACAGCGGCGACGTGATGGGGGCGACAACCGCGCTGGGCCAGGCGCTCGACGTGTGCGAGCGCGCCGGGCTGATCGCCCAGTCGATCCAGGCCACGTCGGCGCGGGCGGTCACGCTGGCGCTGGCCGGCAAGGATGCGCAGGCGCCGCGAGGCGGCCGAGGAGGCGGTCACGCTGTCCGAGCGACTGCACTACCCGATCGGGCGCGCCGCGGCTCTGGAGGCCGACGGCGCGACCTCCGAGGGCGAGCACGCGCTCGCGCTACTGCGCGAGGCGCGCGAGCAATGGACGGCGCTCGACCGGCCCCTCGACGCGGCGCGCTGCGCGCTGCTGACCGGCCGGGCGCTGCGATCGGTGGACCCCGACGCCTCGGCCGAGGCGCTCGAGGAGGCGCGTGAGGAGTACGAGCGCGCCGGGGTGCGCCACCAGGCGGAGCGAGCCCGCGACCTCGCGGCGTCCTGAGCCTCTTCCCCGGCGTGCGAGCGTGCGCCCTCCCCCTCCTCGCCGTGGCGGCGCTCGCGTTCGCGGGCTGTGGTGGCGGCGGTGACTCTCCGCAGGTCCCGATCGCGCCGCTGACCACCTCCACCGCCACATCCGCGTCCAAGCCGGCGTCGTCGCCCCCGCGCGCGCCGGTCGACCGCCTGACCCTGCGCCAGCAGGTCGGTCAGGTGCTGGTGCTCGCCTTCGGTGGGACGCAGGCCCCCGACTACGTGCTCCGCGCCCTGCGGGAGGGGAGGGTGGCCGGGGTCATCCTGTTCGGCGGGAACGTCTCCGACCCGCCGCAGGTGCGCGCGCTGACGGCCTCGCTCCAACGCGCCTCGGGCCGCCGCGCGCTGGTCATGACCGACCAGGAGGGCGGCCAGTTCCACATCCTGCCGTGGGCCGCCCCGTCTCACGGCGAGGCCGACCAGACCACGCCCGCGCAGGCGGCCGGGCAGGCCCGGGCCGCGGCGCGAGACCTGCGCGCGGTCGGGGTGAACGTGACGCTGGCCCCGGTCGCCGACGTCGGACGGCCCGGCTCGGCGCTGGCCGCCCGTACGTTCCCGGGCGGCCCGCGCCGGGTCGCGAGCAGCGTCGCCGCAGCCGTGCGGGCCTACCGGGCCGGCGGTGTCGCGGCAACGGCGAAGCACTTCCCCGGCCTCGGCGCGGCGACGTCCAACACCGACGAGGCCCCAACCAGCGTGTCTCTCGCCGCCTCCGACCTCGAGCCCTTCAAGGCGGCGATCGCGGCCGGGGTGCCGCTCGTCATGGCCTCGCACGCCCTCTATCCGAACGTCGACGGCAGCCATCTGGCATCGCAGTCGCCGGCCCTCCTGCGCGACCTTCTGCGCGGCCGGCTGGGCTACCGCGGCGCCGTCATCACCGACTCGATGGAGGCCGAGGCGGTGACGAGCCGCAGCTCGGTCGAGACGGCGTCGCAGCGCGCGCTGCTCGCGGGGGCCGACCTCATCCTCATGACCGGCGACGGCTCGTTCCGCCCGGTCTCGCAGAGCCTGCTCGCCCGGGCCCGACGCGACCGGGCCTTTCGCGCCCGTGTGCGCGCCGCCGCGGCGCAGGTGCTCGCGCTGAAGCGCTCGCTCGGGCTCAGTCCGCCGGCAGCACGGTGACGAGCACGTAGCGCGGGCGGCCGCCGGAGCGCGCGGCGCCGCGCGCCATGACCATCGTGTAGTAGGCGTCCGGGCGAGTCCGCAGTTTGTAGAAGGCGACCTCGGAGTTGCCGCCGAGCGCAACCGGCCGCACGCCCTGATTGCCGACCAGCTCGCGCCGGAACGGCGCGTCGGACACGCGCCGGCACACCTCCTCGTCGGGCCCGACCCCGAGTCCGTCGGTGCGGCTGACGAGGGGCAGGAAGGCATCGCAGTCCCCGTCGCGCATCGCGCGCACGACGGCGCGGGCGGCCGGGTCGAAGGCCGCGGGCCGGGACGTGCCGATCGGCTGGCCCGGCGCGTCCTCGATGTAGGCGATCCGGTACGTGCGGTCGGCGTCGAGCGCCAAGGCGATCACCCGGCGACGCCCCGTGACCGTGCGGTAGGAGATCGCGGCGCCCGTCTTGTAGGCGGCCCCCCGCGGATCCTGGAAGCCGTCGATCTGCGCCTTCACGGCCTCGCAGGCGGCATCGGAGATGTCGCCGTAGGTCGAGTGCAAGAGCCCCTTGACGGCCTCGCACCCGCTCGCCGTGGACGCCCCTCGGATACGGTCGATGACGTCCTTGGTCGACTCGTCGGGCTGGGGGTCGACGTTGCGGACGGCGCCGCCGCGGGCCTGGCGCTCGTCGTCCTTCTTCCCGCCGCCGCCGCACCCGGGCAGTGCGGCCAGGCAGGCGCACAACAGCAGGACGGTCGGGAGGCCGCGGCTCATGGCGGGCGGGAACGCTACGCGACTACGCGGCCGCGGGGAGCGGGGCGTCCCGCTCCTCGACGAGCATGGGCAGCCCACCGCGCGGCGACAGCGTCGGCATCTGGCGGATGCTGATGGTGTGGCCGGGCAGCACCGCGAGCCGGCAGCGGCCGAGGATCATCGCGGCGATCGTGCGGATCTCCATCTGCCCGAAGCGCATGCCGATGCAGGTGCGCGAGCCGCCGCCGAACGGGACGTAGGCGCCCTTCGGCAGCTTGGCCTTCTCCTCGGGCGCGAAGCGGGCGGGCACGAAGGCCTCGGGCTCGGGAAACACCTCGGGGATGCGATGGCTGGCCCACGAGCAGTAGTTCACCGGCACGCCGCCGGGGATGCGATGGCCGCCGAACTCGAACGGCTCGACGCACCGCCGGGGCCCGACCCAGGCCGGCGGGTACAGCCGCAGGGTCTCGTCGAGCGCCATCTCGAGCTCGGGCAGCGCCTCACCGGTGACGTCGGCGGCCTGCGGCTCGCGCCCGTCGAGCACGCGCTCGTTCTCCTCGAGCACGCGCGCGAGCGCCGCGGGATGCCGGGCCAGCTCGTAGAAGAGGAACGTGACGGTCGAGGTCGTCGTGTCGTGACCGGCGAACAGCAGCGTCATGAGCTGGTCGCGCAGCTCGCGGTCGCCGTAGGAGCCGCCCTCCTCGTCGCGCGCCTGCATGAGGAGCGAGAGGATGTCCTCGCCGAAGTCGTCCTCGGCGCGCCGTCGGGCGATCTCGGCATAGATCACCCCGTCCAGTCGCACCCGCGCGCGTTGCATGCGCTTCCAGGGCGTCCCGGGCCCGCGCAGGCTCTGCAGGAAATAGTCGCGCCCGTAGTACGAGAGCGCGCGCTCGAACTCCTCGGCGATGTCGAAGTCGCGATTGCTGCGCGCCGGATCGAAGCCGAACAGGGCGCGCATGGCGATCCGCAGGGCCAGCGCGCGCGTCCAGTGGTAGACGTCGACCTCGTTCCCCGGCGCCCAGCCGTCGAGCGCGCGCTCGGTCTCGCGCACCATCGTCTCGGTCGTCGCCGCCAGGCGGTCGCGGTGGAACGCGGGCAACATGATCCGCCGAGCCCGCTTGTGGTAGCCGCCGTCGATCGTGAGCATCCCGTCGCCGAGCAACGGGATGAGGTCGACGAAGCCGCCCTCTGCGCCAGCGGAAGTTGGCCGCGTTCTCGACGAGGATGTAGTGGTTGGCCTCGGGTCCGAGCATGAAGATCCCCGAGGCGTGCAGGATGCGCATCGAGAACACGGGCCCGTACTCGCGGTAGCTGTCGAGCAGCATCGGCAGCGGGTCGCGCGCGATCTGCCGGGTGCGCTTGACGCTGAAGCGGGTCGGCCCGGGGGAAGCCTGCCGTCCCAGGCCCGCTCTATCCGCAGGTCGTGCGCGAGCCGCTTCCAGGGATTGAAGGAGACCGGTTGCGGAGCCGCGGCCATCCCCGACAGCCTAGACGCTGTACTGGCTGGCCGGCCAGCACGTTGGCGATACGCTCCGCGCCCTCGTGCGCCGCGCCC
>CAWJGV010000007.1:0-116201 GCA_963842605.1 uncultured Actinomycetes bacterium | reverse complement strand
GCTCGTAGCGTGACCGTCCGCATCGATCCCGCGGCGCCGGCGGCGTGGGCGCGCAGCGGCTCGACGACGGTCCTGGTGCGCTCGCCCGCGGGCACGCGGCGGGTGATCCGGGCGCTGAACACCGGCTCGGAGCGCCTCTTCGCGGCGCTCGTGGATCCCGGCGACGGCTGGCAGCCCATGCAGGGCATCGAGCGCGCGGTGGCCACACCCGCGGGCGTCGAGCTGCGCGTGCACGCCTCAGATCTCAGCGACGCGCAGGCGCAGGCGCTGGCGGAGGCGATCGGCCAGCTACGCGCTCGACGAAGCCCGAGGGGGCGCTCAAGCACTTCCGCGCCGCGGTGCGCGCACGCGGCTGCCCGCCGCCCGTCGTCGCGGAGGGCGACGCCCAGCCGGGCGTCGCGCGGATGCGCACCCTCGCCTTCACGGGCCCGCTGACCGGCACGGTCACGATCATGGAGACGAGCTCGCCCACCTGGGGACCGCTGGTCGCCACCGCACGCTCGACCGCGTACCGCGGAGACGTTGAGTCGCACGTAGTCAAGCGGCTCGCGCACTCCCGCCACGACCGCGGCGGCGAACCCCTCTCGCCGTTCTTCCGGCAGGCGCGCGAGGTGCGCCGGCAGGATCGATGTGCGCACGAACGCGTCGACGTCCTCGGGATGCGTCGGGCGTTCCTCCAGCCAGCACCGGATCTCGGTGAAGCCCGCGTGGCGCAGCCGCTGCTCCGTCTCCGGCGGCCCGGCGAACATCCACGGCGACCAGCCGACCAGCTCCGGCGCGCTCTCGCGCGCCACCGCCTCGATCACGTCGCGCACCCGCGCAATGTTGCCCTCTCCCCCGCACTGGACCTCGAGCACGCCGCCCGGCCGCAGCGCCCGGGCCAGCCGCGCCCAGAGGCGATCGTGGTCGGTGACCCAGTGCAGCGTCGCGGTCGAGACGATCGCGTCGACAGGCTCGTCGAGGTCGAGGTCGAGCACGTCCTGGCACCACACCTGCGCGCGATCGCCGAGACGCCGTTGCGCGAGCTCCACCATGTCCGAAGACGCGTCGATGGCCAGCACGCGCCCCGCGGCACGAACGCAAGCAGCGCCTCGGTGACGCGCCCGGTGCCGCAGCCCACGTCCAGCAATGTCGCGCCGGGCGCGATGCCCTCCAGCCGTGCGAGGACATCCGACGCCCACGACTGCTGGGGCTCGCTGGAGCGGTCGTACGTGCGCGCATCCCAGGCGGTGCCCATCGCAACGTCAGCGTACGGTGCGCTCAAAGCGCCCTGCGCAAGATGGCCAGGACGGGAGCGACGCGCTGCTTGGCGATGTTGCGGGCGAGGCTCGCCATGCGGGCGGCGTCCGTCAGCGCGGCGCGGAGGCCGCGCGCTCATCCTCGCGGTCGAGCAGAGCCGCAGCGGGCGCGCCTCCAGCCATGCACCGGGGCCCGTCCCGCCTGCGGGTCCGGAACCGGCACCCCGGCGAACGCGCTCCCGCAGCCCGAATACGGCACTCTGATGCGGACGAAACCGAACAAAGGGAGCCGGATGCCAGAGACACGGCAACGCGCCCGTCGGCGGCCTCGACATGTACTACGAGATCCACGGCGAAGGCGCGCCGCTGGTCCTGCTGCACGGGGCCTACATGGCGCTCGACATGATGGGGCCGCTCCTGTCGACCCTGGCCCCCACCCGGCAACTAATCGCCATCGACCAGCAGGCGCACGGGCGCACCGCCGACATCGACCGCCCGCTGCGCTACGAGCAGATGGCCGACGACACGGCCGCCTGGCGCGGCATCTCGCGATCGACCAGCCGACATCGTCGGCTACAGCATGGGCGGCGGGATCGCCATGCAGATCGCCATCCGCCACCCGCACCTGGTGCGCAAGCTGGTGGTCGCCGGGCCTCTTCACGGAACGACGGCATCCCCGCGGTAGGCGCTCGAAGATATACCCGTCATCACACCCGAGCCTTCGCGGGTTCCCCGATGGAGGCGGAGTACGAGCGCCTCGCCCCGAACCCGAGCGCCTTTCCGAGGCTGGTCGCCAAGCTCAAGGCGCTGGACCTGGAGCCCTTCGCCTGGCCGGCCGAGCACATCCAGGCGATCGCCGCGCCGACGCTCATCGTCATCGGGGATTCCGACGCTACCCCACCCGAGCACGCCGTTGAGATGTTCCGGCTGCTGGGTGGCGGCGTGATGGGCGACCTCGCCGGCCTGCCACGCGCCCGGCTCGCGGTGGTTCCCGGCACGACGCACGTCGGGATGATCGACCGCGCCGACTGGCTTCGCCCGATGATCACGGAGTTCCTCGACGGGCCTGTGTCGCCGGACGCTTGAGCGGCGCGTCAGGGCAATCGCGGCAAAACGCGAGCACGGCATGGACGCGGCGGTTCTCGGTCGGCGCGGCCCACGCCATCGTCGCTCACCACGAGCCGCAGGCGGGCGTCCGCGCCGGGCGGGTCGCTAGCTTTCGACCCGCCCGAGCCGCTCGTAGCGGCCGCCGTGGAACAGCAGCGGCGTGCCCTCGTAGTAGCGCGCGTATTCGACGCGGCCGAGGAACAACGAGTGGTCGCCGCCCCAATAGAACCGGACGACGTTGGCCACGAAGTGGGCGAGCGCCCCGTCGACCACCGGCGTGTCGTGGATGAGGTCGAAGCGCGGATCCTCGCCGGCCGAACCGTCGCCACGGCCGGCGAAGCGGTCGGACACGCCCTCCTGGCCGGCCGCCAGCACGCTGACCCCGTAGGTCCGGCCCTGGTAGAGGAGCCCGCACATCTTCGTGCGCCGGTCGACCGAGACCAGCACGAGCGGAGGCTCGAGCGAGATCGACATGAACGCGTTGGCGGTCATGCCGTGGACCTGCTCGCCGACGCCGTGGTGATGATCGTCACGCCCGTCGCGAACATGCCGAGCGTGCGCCGGAGCGCGACGCGGGGATCGTCGCCGGCCCCCTCCGGCAGCTCGACCAGCTCCTCGGCGGGGATGTCGTCGAAACGGCTCTCCCCGAGCCCGTCGGGCCCCGCCCAGACGGCCGTCCCGCTGAGCGGCATGTCGAACTCGGAAGGCGGGTTCGGCGTCGGCGGCACGGTCACGTCGCAGTGTGACACGCGACCGGCGCCGCGGCCATCGGGTACAACCACGGGCGTGGCCACCCCGGAGATCACCGTCCGCGCCGGCCGCCGGCGCGTGCGGATCAGCAATCCCACCAAGGTCCTCTTCCCGGCGGACGGCATCACGAAGGCCGACCTCGCGGGCTACTACCGGGCGGTCGCGCCCGCGATGCTTCGGCACGTGCGCGACCGGCCGCTCAACTTGTGGCGCTGGAACGCGGGCATCGACCGCGACGTCGTCGTCCAGCAGGAGATCCCGCGCGGGGCGCCGGAGTGGGTGCGGCGCGTGACCGTCCCGCGGCGCCGCGGCGGCACGGTCTGCCACGCGGTCGGCGGCGAGGTCGCGACGCTCGTCTGGCTGGCTAACCAGAACTGCATCACGCCCCACGTGTGGGCCAGCCGGGCCGACCGGATCGACCGTCCGGACCGGATGATCTTCGACCTCGACCCGCCGGACGACCGCGACGGCCACTTCCCCGTCATCCGCGCGGGCGCGCTCACGCTCGGCGAGCTGCTGCGGGAAGCTCGGGCTGACGCCGTTCGCCATGACCTCGGGCTCGCGCGGCCTGCACGTGGTGGCGCCGCTGCGGCGCCGCGCGGATGCGGACACCACGCGGGCCACGGCCGGCGCCGTCGCCGAGCTGCTCGTGGAGCGTGCGCCGGACGGGCTGACGACCGCATGGCGCAAGGAGAAGCGCGGCGGGCGCGTGCTCATCGACACGGCGCGCAACACCTACGGTCAGACGACCGTCGCGCCCTATGCGGTCCGCGCGCTGCCCGGCGCCCCGGTCGCCACGCCGCTGGCGTGGGAGGAGCTCGAGGATCCGGAGCTGCACCCGCGCCGCTGGACGCTCGCCACCGTCCCCGACCGGCTGGCGACCCGGCCACCCGTGGGCCGGTCTGGCCCGGGCCGCGCGGCGGCTGCCGCGGCTTTAGTGGCCTCCTCGTTGCGAGGAGGCCCACCAGCTCAGCAGTCGGTCTTCAGGTACCGGCAGGCCACGACCGCCGGCCGCTCGATCGGCTCCCCGGCCTGGATCGACCAGGCCAGCCGCACGAACTGCGCGTGGGTCCAGGCGAGCGGCGTCGCCGAGCGGGTGCCCTGGCCGGAAACCGCGCCGGCCGTGCCCGCGGGCGGGCGGTCGTCCCACACCTGCTCGGGCAGCATCAGGCCGTCGTTGGCCGTGTTGGCCATCGTCTGCAGGGCGGTGTCGGCCGAGCGGCCGGCGATCAGGTCGTACTCGCCGCGCTCGCCCGCCAGCAGCGGCCACGCGCGCCCGAGCGTCTGGCGCTGCGGCTGCGGGAAGATGTCCCACAGCGCGCCGTTCGCCTGCTCGCCGTAGCCGTCGAAGGTGAACCGTCGCCACACGCGGCCGCTCGGCGTGTCGACCGCTATGCGGTCGGCGCCCGACGTCTCGTCGGCCACCTGCAGGGAGTTGAGCACGGTCTGGTCGTCCCATGGCTTCACGCCGAAAAGCACGAGCCCGAGGAACGAGTTGTCGACGATCTCGCGCTGGTCGACCGGGCGTGGGAAGTTGTCTCCCAGGCCATAGGTCGTACCCACGTTCGGGTCCGGTCCGGACGCCGGGTTCTGCGGGTCCTGCGGCTTGGTGATGCGCAGGTAGTACGGCCGCGGGGCGTAGGGCCCGTTGTCGGTCGCCGTCCAGTCCTCCACCTTGCTGCGCCAGTCGTCGGCGACGGCCTCTTCTTACGCGGCGGCCTTGTCGTCCACCCCGTTCGCCCGCGCCACCGCCGCGGCGCAGACCAGCCCGGCGATCTCGGCGGCGATCGTGTTGGGCGACCAGCCGCTCTGGTTCTCCCACCGCTCTGCGCCGGTGTCGGGTCCGTTGGCGACGAGGTAGTCGGCCGCCTTCTGGATGTGCGCCCAGTCGTCGGCGCCCGTGCGGCCGAGCCACCAGGCGAGCACGATCGGCAGCGCGACCTGGTCCATCTGCTCGCCGG
Organism: uncultured Actinomycetes bacterium; assembly: GCA_963842605.1. Classification (GTDB taxonomy): domain Bacteria; phylum Actinomycetota; class Thermoleophilia; order Solirubrobacterales; family Solirubrobacteraceae; genus AC-38. The sequence continues at coordinate 111,145 of CAWJGV010000007.1, read as the reverse complement.
TCCAGTACTCCTTCCCGTTGACCCGCGTGTTCTGCCACCAGTCGCCGCCGGGCTTCTGCACCTGCCAGAGATAGTCGACCATGCGCTCCGCCGCGGCGCCGTCGCCGGCGGCCTTCTGGGTGGTCGCGCGAGAGAAGTCGCGCGGCCAGACCAGGTGGTAGGGACCCGAGAACTCGTGCCCCTCGAGCCTCAGCGTCGCCCATACCCAGGGCATCGTCGGCGAGGCGACCGAGGCGCCGCGATAGAGCTTGTCCTCGAGCGCGGCCAGCACGAGCACGGACTGCTCGTAGACGCGGGCCAGCTTCGGGTTCGACGCGGCCGGTGCGGTGCTGGGTTCAGTGACCGCAGATACCGGCGCCAGCCGGCGTCGAACTGCCACTTGGCGTCCGCATAGCCCTCGGCGAGCGCGCCGCGCGCGGTCTGGCCCGCGGCGGCGGGATTGGCGCCGAAGCCGACCACGAGCGTCATCGACCGGTGCCGGCCGCGGCCCGTCAGCGCAGTGCGGGCGCCCTGCACGACGTTGCCGGGCGTGCCCGCGTCATAGCTCGTCAGGCGCTGGTTCGCGACCAGGCTGTTCCACGGGTCGCTCGCGCCGCCGCGGTCCGAGGAGCGTCGTACCGTCACTCGTGACGATGTCGTGGCCCACTCGCGTGGCGAGCGCGGCTCGTCGGCCGGATCGAGAATCTGGCTCGGATCGCCCGGCAGCACGATCGGCTCGCCGGCGTAGTCCTCGTGCACGATCGGGGTGACGCCGGTGCCCGGCGACTCCGGTGTCGTATCGACGTGGGCGATGAGGCCGATCACGGGCGCGCCCGGCGTGCCGGGAAGCGTCGCGATTACATAGCCGAACTCGTTCAGCTCGACATCGTCGAGCCCGATCTCTCGTAGCTCGCCCGCAAGGATGCGTGAGAGGTCGAGTTGCTTTGCAGTGCTCGGGAACGTCGAGGCGCCTTCCTCGGACTGCGTGTCGACGCGGACGTAGCGAAGGAAGCGCTCCAGCACTCCCTCGGCCAGCTCGGCCGCGAGCGGCGAGGAGAACGGGACGCTAGCCAAGGTCGGCGAGGTGGCGGTACAGCGCAGCGGCGGTTTCGATGCCGAGCGGAAGGTACGCGGAAGGGATACGTTCGTTGGGCGAGTGGACGTTCGACTCGTTGAGCGCGAACCCGGTCAGGATCGTCGCCACGCCCCGCGTGGCGAGCTCGGAGACGAGTGGGATGGCACCGCCGGAACGGACGAGGAGCGGCCGGACGCCGAGCACCTCCTCGAACGCATCGAGGCCGAGCTGAACCGCCGGCGCGTCGGGCCGCACGAGTCCGGGGGGCGCCTGCGACCACACCTCGAACTCGATCTCGTCGCCTGCCGGCGCCGCTCGCGGAGGAGCCGCTCGAAGGTCGGGATGATCACGTCGGGATCCTGGTCGGCAACGAGCCTGATCGAGACGTTCGCTTCCGCCTCGACCGCGATCACCGTCTTCTGCAAGGTCGGCGAGCCACCGGCGATGCCGTTCACGTCCACGGACGGCTCCGCCCATGTCCGCAGGTAGAACTCCTCGCCCGCCGCGGGATCGGCTAACCGTGACCCGGCGGCGGCGATCTCGGCATCCCCGGCGGGCAGCTGCTGCCAGCCCTCGAGCTCGGAGGCCAACGGCGACACGATCCCCGCCCGCAGGCCTCGGGCAGGCGCCCGTCGCGCGGGAGCACGCCCGACAGCGTCTGCATGAGCGCGTGCAGTGCGTTCAGCGAGGCGCCGCCGAACATGCCGGAGTGCAGGTCGCGCGACCCTGTGCGAACCTTGACGTGGAAGTAAAGACCCCGCGCACGGCGATGTTGAACCCGGCACGTCGCGCTCGACCATGCCGCTGTCGAACACGATCGCCGCATCGGCACCGCGCTCGTCTGCGGCGATCCAGTCGACGATCGAGTGGCCCCCGATCTCCTCCTCGCCGTCACACGCGATGCGCAGGTTGACGGGAGCTGCCCGCCGCGGCGAGCAGCTCCGCCGCCTTCAGGAGCATGTACAGCTGGCCCTTGTCGTCGGCGACGCCGCGCGCGTAGAGCCAGCCGTCGCGCTCGACGAGCTCGAACGGATCCGAGTCCCAGAGCTCGAGCGGGTCGGGCGGCTGCACGTCGAAGTGCCCGTAGCAAAGGATCGTCGGCGCAGTCTCCGGGGACTGCGAGGCGCGGATCTCGCCGACGACGAGCGGGCGCTCACCCCAGGGGATCACCTCGGCGCTGCCGCCGGCTCCGTCACGAATGGGCGACCCACGCGGCTGCCGCGGCGACGTCCGCGCTGTGCGCCGGATCGGCGCTGACGGAGGGAATCGCGATCAGCTCGGCGAGCTCGGCGACGAGCGAGTCGAAGGAGGGCATGTCCACGGCCCGGGGAGTCTAGCCCGTGGTGGCCGGGCAACTGACCGATGGCTCCCGAGAAGCTCGGCGAGGGGCCGCCTCGCGGCGGCCCCTCCTAGTCGCGGATGACAGCGTCGCTAGTCGACGACGAGGTCGCCGCCGCCGAGTCTCGTCGGTCTACTTCGGATGCACCACCACGTTGCCACCGCCGAGGGGAGTCGCCGAGTAGCTCCGCACCACCGTGCTGCCGTCGGTGACGGTGAGTGCGAACGTGTCGCCGGGTTGGCTCGAAGGCAAGCCCACGTCCTTGACGGTCGCTACGAACTGCAAGCCGCCCGAGCCGCTCAGCGCCATGCCGTCGCTCGACCGGGTGATTGTCAGGTTGCACTTACCCTGAAGCGTCGCGCTCCACGGGAAACCGGCCGGCGTGCCCGTGCCGGTGAAGCCGAGCGTATCGAGCGAGTTGCTCTTGACCCTGAACACCGCAGCCTGCCCCGAGTACGTGCCGCGCCACACGAACACCATCTGTCCCTGCGGCTTGTTGCTCTTGTTGTAACGGGCGTTGAAGCCGAAGTTGCTCTTCCCGTTCGAACTCCCGGCGTCGGCAATCCAGCCGCCGCCGGTCACGAACTGCCCGATGTTGTCGTAGAGCGTGAACATGTCGGTGCCGCCCGACGGCGGTGCCGCGTAGAACTGGTTGACGCTCTCCGATCCCGACGCGACGACGCGCATTGTCACGCAGTACGTGTCCTCGGCGGCGTTCAAATAGGCCGTCGTCGCTGTGCCGATCCCGTCGCCCGCGACTCCGGAGTCGACGACCTGCGCGTATCGGGTCGTGATCCCGGTCGGAGTGCCGCAGTTGATGAAGGTTTGGATGTCGAAGGCGATCCAGATCTTCGTGATGTCGCCGATTGCAGACGGGCTCTCAGCACCCGCCCCGTAGCCCGCGGAACCGCTGTCCCGCACCGTTGCCTGGAGGGTCATGTTGGACCCCGTGGCGCCGACTGAATCGCCGGTGTATGCCATCGACGCGTTCTCCTGCGCGACCACGATTGTTATGTCCTTGGACGCTGGGTCGGGGCCGTCCGACACGGTCACGCGGACGACGTACGTTCCCATCGCGACATTCGCGGTACCCGAGAGCACGAAGTCCCGACTCATCGACGCGGGCGCCTGCGGTGTCAGCACCAACCCGCTGGGAAGTCCCGCACCGAACGCGCTGGCGTCCTTCTTGAACTGTGTCGTTGCAGTGAGTGACGAGCCGGGCGAGTCGATGTCAGTCGCGCCTAACGTGACGTTCGCGATCGCGTCGCTGTACTGAACGTTCTGTGACGACGGATCGCTGGTCAGGGCGGGCGCGTCATTGACTGCCGTCACGTAGATCGTGAAGGTCTGAGTCGGACTCGTGTCGTCGCCGCCGTTGGCGATGCCGCCGTTATCGGTCAGGTAGATGGAGACCAAGGCGGAGCCGTTCGCGTTCGCGGCCGGCGTGAACGTGAGCGTCCCGTTCGCAGCGACCGCCGGCTGTGCCGAGAAGAGCGCGTTGTTGTCGTTCGTAACGTGGAAGGTCAACACCTGGCCGGCCTCGTCCGTGCCTCCCCCAGCGCTGATCGCCGTCGCCCAACTCGAGAAGCTTTGCGCACCCGCATCCTCGAGCACCGTCTTGTTCGGGCCCTTCGCGAAGCCCGGCTCGTCATTGACTGCCGTCACGTAGATCGTGAAGGTCTGAGTCGGACTCGTGTCGTCGCCGCCGTTGGCGATGCCGCCGTTATCGGTCAGGTAGATGGAGACCAAGGCGGAGCCGTTCGCGTTCGCGGCCGGCGTGAACGTGAGCGTCCCGTTCGCAGCGACCGCCGGCTGTGCCGAGAAGAGCGCGTTGTTGTCGTTCGTAACGTGGAAGGTCAACACCTGGCCGGCCTCGTCCGTGCCTCCCCCAGCGCTGATCGCCGTCGCCCAACTCGAGAAGCTTTGCGCACCCGCATCCTCGAGCACCGTCTTGTTCGGGCCCTTCGCGAAGCCCGGCTCGTCATTGACCGAGACGACATCGACGGTGATCGTGTTGGCCGTGTCGGCGAGATCGTCGCCGCCGTTAGCGGTGCCACCGTTGTCCTGGACCTGGAAGGTGAAGCTCGCGTAGCCGGCACCGTTACCGTTGGCCGCCGGGGAGAACTTCAGCTTGCCGGCCGCGATATCGGCTGCCGCGACGAAATCGTTGGCCGCGACCGCGACCCCGTCGAGCTTCAGCGAGCCCGCCGCCGGCAGCGTCGTCGATCTTGACCGCCGCAACGCGTTCGCCGGCGTGTCGTTCGGGTCCGTGAACCCGAAATCGGCCGTCGCGAACGTGTACGCCGTGTCCTCGTTCGTCGTCACCGTCTTGTCGGCGCCCGACGGCGCATCATTGACCGCGACGACGTCGACGGTGATCGTGTTGGCCGTCGTCGGTCGAGATCGTCGCCGCCGTTAGCGGTGCCACCGTTGTCCTGGACCTGGAAGGTGAAGCTCGCGTAGCCGGCGCCGTTACCGTTGGCCGCCGGGAAGAACTTCAGCTTGCCGGCCGCGATGTCGGCCGCCGCGACGATCTGGCCGCGACCGCGACCCCGTCGAGCTTCAGCTGCCCACCGCCGGCAGCGTCGTCGCCTTGACCGCCGCCAGAGTCGCGATCTTGACGCCGCAGGCGTGTTCGCCGGCGAGTCGTTCGGGTCGCTGAAGCCGAAGTCGGCCGCCGCGAACGTGTACGCCGTGTCCTCGTTCGTCGTCACCGTCTTGTCGGCACCCGACGGCGCATCGTTCACCGCGACGACGTCGACGGTGATCGTGTTGGCCGTGCTCGGTCGAGATCGACGCCGCCGTTGGCGGTGCCACCGTTGTCCTGGACCTGGAAGGTGAAGCTCGCGTAGCCGGTGACCGTTGCCGTTGGCCGCCGGGGAGAACTTCAGCTTGCCGGCCGCGATGTCGGCTGCCGCGACGAACTGGCCGGCCGCGACCGCGACCCCGTCGAGCTTCAGCGAGCCCGCCGCCGGCAGCGTCGTGATCTTGACCGCCGCCAACGCGTTCGCCGGCGTGTCGTTCGGGTCGGTGAACCCGAAGTCGGCCGTCGCGAACGTGTACGCCGTGTCCTCGTTCGTCGTCACCGTCTTGTTGGTGCCCGCCGGCGCATCGTTCACCGAGACGACATTCGACCGTGATCGTGTTGGCCGTCTGATCGGCGAGATCGTCGCCGCCGTTGGCGGTGCCGCCGTCGTCCTGCACCTGGAAGGTGAAGCTCGCATAGCGGCGACCGTTCGCGTTGGCCGCCGGGGAGAACTTCAGCTTGCCGGCCGCGATGTCGGCTGCCGCGACGACCTGGCTGGCCGCGACCGCGACCCCGTCGAGCTTCAGCGTGCCCGCCGCCGGCAGCGTCGTGATCTTGACCGCCGCCAACGCGTTCGCCGGCGTGTCGTTCGGGTCGGTGAAGCCGAAGTCGGCCGTCGCGAACGTGTACGCCGTGTCCTCGTTCGTCGTCACCGTCTTGTCGGCGCCCGCCGGCGCATCGTTCACCGCGGTGACATCGATCGTGATCGTGTTGGCCGTCTGGTCGAGATCGACGCCGCCGTTGGCGGTGCCACCGTTGTCCTGCACCTGGAAGGTGAAGCTCGCGTAGCCGGCGCCGTTACCGTTGGCCGCCGGGGAGAACTTCAGCTTGCCGGCCGCGATGTCGGCTGACCGCGACGAACTGGCCGGCGGTGACCGCGACGCCGTCTGAGCTTCAGCGTGCCCGCCGCCGGCAGCGTCGTGATCTTCACCGCCGGCAACGCGTTCGCCGGCGTGTCGTTCGGGTCGCGTGAAGCCGAAGTCAGCCGCCGTGAACGTGTACGCCGTGTCCTCGTTCGTCGTCACCGTCTTGTCGGCGCCCGCCGGCGCATCGTTCACCGAGCGACGTTCGATCGTGATCGTGTTGGCCGACTGGTCGCAGATCGACGCCGCCGTTGGCGGTGCCGCCGTTGTCCTGCACCTGGAAGGTGAAGCTCGCGTAGCCGGCGCCGTTCGCGTTGGCCGCCGGGGAGAACTTCAGCTTGCCGGCCGCGATGTCGGCCGCCGCGACGAACTGGCCGGCCGTGACCGCGACCCCGTCGAGCTTCAGCGTGCCGGCCGCCGGCAGCGTCGTGATCTTGACCGCCGCCAACGCGTTCGCCGGCGAGTCGCTCGGGTCGCTGAAGCCGAAGTCAGCCGCCGCGAACGTGTACGCCGTGTCCTCGTTCGTCGTCACCGTCTTGTCGGCGCCCGACGGCGCATCGTTCACCGCGATGACGTCGACCGTGATCGTGTTGGCCGGTCGGTCGAGATCGACGCCGCCGTTGGCGGTGCCGCCGTTGTCCTGGACCTGGAAGGTGAAGCTCGCGTAGCCGGCGACCGTTCCCGTTGGCCGCCGGGGAGAACTTCAGCTTGCCGGCCGCGATGTCGGCGCCGCGACGAATCGCCGGCCGTGACCGCGACGCCGTCGAGCTTCAGCGAGCCCACCGCCGGCAGCGTCGTGATCTTGACCGCCGCCAACGCGTTCGCGGGCGGTCGCTCGGGTCGGTGAACCCGAAGTCGGCCGTCGCGAACGTGTACGCCGTGTCCTCGTTCGTCGTCACCGTGCTTGTCGGTGCCCGCCGGCGCATCATTCACCGAGCCGACATCGACGGTCATCGTGTTGGCCGTGTCGGCGAGATCGTCGCCGCCGTTGGCGGTGCCACCGTCGTCCTGCACCTGGAAGGTGAAGCTCGCATAGCCGGCGACCCGTTACCGTTGGCCGCCGGGAAGAACTTCAGCTTGCCGGCCGCGATGTCGGCCGCCGCGACGAACTCGCCGACCGCGACCGCGACGCCGTCGAGCTTCAGCGAGCCCGCCGCCGGCAGCGTCGTGATCTTGACCGCCGCCAACGCGTTCGCCGGCGTGTCGCTCGGGTCGGTGAAGCCGAAGTCAGCCGTCGCGAACGTGTACGCCGTGTCCTCGTTCGTCGACACCGTCTTGTCGGCACCCAACGGCGCATCATTGACTGCCGTCACTGAGACAGACTTGGTCGCGTTGTTACTCGCGTTCGAACCGTCGGTAGCAGCGAACGTCACAGTCCGCGTCGCTGTCGAGGGGCTATCACTCGAGTTCGCATACGTCACTGATCGCAACGCAGCCTGATAGTTCGCAACCGACGCCGTACCCGTCAGAGCCAGCACACCCGTGCCAGCGTTGTAGCTGCCCGTAATCCCGTTCTGGGTCGCGAAACCCAGCAGATCCTGGCCGCTCGCGAAGTTCGCCGTGATCGAGACCGTCGCGCCCGTCAGATTCGCACTATCGGCATCCGACACCGTCAACCCCGCGTCGATCGCCAAGCCCGCCCCATTCTCCGTATACGCAGTCGTGCCACCACTCGTTGTCACAACCGGCGCATCGTTGACTGCCGTCACTGAGACAGACTTGGTCGCGTTGTTACTCGCGTTCGAACCGTCGGTAGCAGCGAACGTCACAGTCCGCGTCGCTGTCGAGGGGCTATCACTCGAGTTCGCATACGTCACTGATCGCAACGCAGCCTGATAGTTCGCAACCGACGCCGTACCCGTCAGAGCCAGCACACCCGTGCCAGCGTTGTAGCTGCCCGTAATCCCGTTCTGGGTCGCGAAACCCAGCAGATCCTGGCCGCTCGCGAAGTTCGCCGTGATCGAGACCGTCGCGCCCGTCAGATTCGCACTATCGGCATCCGACACCGTCAACCCCGCGTCGATCGCCAAGCCCGCCCCATTCTCCGTATACGCAGTCGTGCCACCACTCGTTGTCACAACCGGCGCATCGTTGACTGCCGTCACTGAGACGGTGGCTGTAGCCGTCGCACTCGAAAGCGACCCGTCATTGACGACGAAAGTCACACTGCGACTGCTCGTCGCCGGGTTCTGGCTTGTGTTGTTGTACGTGACTGTGCGGATCACCTGCTGGTAGTGGGCCACGGTGTCCGAGCCGCTGAGCGTGAGGACACCGGTCGCGGCGGTATACGTGGCAGTGATCGAGGTGCCGGTCGTCGTTGCGGCAAGCGACTCGATTGCGTTCCCGTCGGGCCGGGTTGTCAGCGTGATCGTCGCTGACGCGAGATTCGTCCCATCGTCACTCACGGTTGCAGCCGGAGCGAGTGCCGAAGGACCGCCGTCCTCGGTGAACGACGAGACAGTGTCGATTCCGGCGCCGCCACCATTGAGGTCGACAACTGGCGCGGTGTTCGCATTGAACGTGACGGTCAGAGCCGGGTTACTGCCAAGAACGGCACTGCACGGATTGGTCGAGCCAGAACACGTCGAGGAGCTGAGATTGGCCTGAGCGCTCCACCCAGCGAACCCTGCCGCCGACGCGGAGAACGTGACCGTAGCAGCGTTGTCCGACGTGCTGATGTTCGGCGAACAGGTGCTCGTCACCGTCTGTGAGGCTGCGTTGGTGCCCGTTCCGCCGCACGCGACCGGAGCGTTCACGGTTCCCGAATTCGGCGTAATCGTTACGGAACCCGATCCTGCGAATGTCAACAACAGTTGGCGGGCCGCGGCCACATACGGCCCGACGAACGGCCCGCCGCCGCCCACCGGCGCAGCCCCCGCAGGCTGCACCGAGTCGCTCGACGTGTCCACGATCGCCCGCGCCAGGTTCACACGGCCGTTGCCCGTCTGATCCGCCGTCCCGGCTGGGTCCGCGTTCCGCGCGAGGCGCGAGACGATGACGCCGTTCGAGGCGCCGACCGACGAGGCACGCAGCAGCGCGGCCGAGCCGGCGACGATCGCTGCCGATGCCGACGTGCCGCTGATCGTCCCGTTGACGCTCGCGACGTTCTCGCCCGGCGCGGCGAGGAACGTGTCGGCGCCGTAGTTGCTCGAGGAGCTCAGCCCGTCGGTGAGGTCGGTGCTCGAGACGCCGACGACGCCGCGGTCACCTGCGGGGAACGTCGGTGTGCTCGAGGAGTCGTTGCCGGTCGCGGCCACGAGGACGACGTTCTTCGACCAGGCGTAGTCGACCGCCGCCTGCAGCGACGCCGAGTAGCCGGGGTTCGAGAACGACATCAGGATCACGTCGGCGCCGTGGTCGGCCGCCCAGACGACACCTGCGATCGACGTCGTTCTCCGGGCCTGGCGGCGCTGGGGGGACTCCTGCTGCTCGCCGCGTGGTCGCTGCTGTCGACATCTGGGCGGAGTCCGCCGATGCGGCGACCGTGTACGCGAGCCGGTGGATCGCTCTACGCCGCGCTGTTCGCGGTCCTTCTCATCGCTCTTCCCAGGTCGGAGCGACTGGCGGTCGCTGCTCATGGCGTGCGCGACGATCGGCGTGCTTTCCATCGCCGCCTACATCGTGGTCACGATCCTCTCCGGGGACGGCACGTCGCTCTTCCTGGGCGCACGCATGTACAAGCCGCTTGGGCTACGTCAACGGCCAGGCGGCGGCCCTCATGCTCGGCTTCTGGCCGCTGGTGGCCATCGCGGAGTCCGCTCGGTCGCGCCTGCTCGGCGGTGCAGCCGTCGCCGCCTGCATCGTGCTCGCCGCGCTGATCGCGCTTTCCCAGACGCGGGCGGTACCCCTGGCTCTGGCGGTATCGAGCGGTAACGCTGGTGGCGGCAGTCCCGGGAGGGCGCGGCGCCTATGGGTGCTCGTGTTCGTCGCGGGCGGGCTCGCGCGTGATCTCGGTCCGCTCCTGGACGTCGCGCAGGACCATTCGCCAGGGAGCCCCCTCGGACGAGACGATTCGCGCAGCGATCGGGGCCGTGCTCCCCGTCGCCGTGATCGGTGGTCTCCTGTGGGCCGTGGCGGACGCCCTGATCGGGTCGGCTCTCACGAAATCGCCGCGGACGCGTCGGGCGCGCACTGGGGTCGGCGTCGATCGTGGCGCTCGTGCTGATCGTCGGGGGTTCGGCGGTCGCGGTCGCGGCCACGGCCATCCGGTCGGGCGCGTGAAGCGGGAATACGACAACTTCGTCGCGCTGCGGCCCCCGGCTGCCATGCCCGCACCCGGCTGCTCAGCGGCGGAGGCAATCGCCACGAGCTGTGGCGCGTGTCGATGGATCAGTTCGAGGCACATCCCGTGGCGCGGTGTGGGCGCCGGCAACTTCCCGACGGCATGGTTCGCCAGCGCCGGATCACCGAGGACGTCCGTCAGCAGCACAGCATCGAGCTGCAAGCCTGGCCGACCTCGGGGTTGTCGGCGCGCTATTCCTCGCGGTGTTCCTCGTCAGCGTGCTCGTCGGGTTCGGACGTCGAGCGCGGGCGCAACCGAGGACGCGGCGAAGCCGCTTCCTCGCCGTGGCGGCGGGTGGGACCTTCCTCGTCTGGCTGGCCCATACGAGCGTCGACTGGCTGCATCTTCTGCCCTGGGCTCACGGGCGTCGCGCTCTGCGCAGCCGCGAGTCCTGGTTCGCCCGCCAGGCGCGGCCAGCCCAACGACGGCGGCGCTCGACTTACGCCGGTCGTTCTCCTGCGCTATGCGCGGCGGCCTTGTCGCCAGGCGCGATCGTTCGTCGCCGGGCCGACGCTGTCGGAGTTCCACCGGGCAGGCGGGCCAGCGCGATCTCTCCGCGATCCGGAGGACGCTTTGAGGCAAGCCGACCGAGCCCTGGCCTTCAACGACGAGTCGGTCGCAGAACTACTTCCTCAAGTCGGCGGCGTACGCGCGGATGAACCGCTACGGCCCGCACGTGCCAGCCTGCACGAAGCGGCGCGCCGCGAGCCGAGCAACTTCCTACCGTGGGCGCTGCTCGGCGATGTCGCCGTCCGGCGGGGCGACCTCAGACAGGCGAGGCGCGACTACGCGGCAGCGGTGAGGCGCAACCCGCGGGATCCGAGTGCTGCGACAGCTCGTCGCCACGACCTTCAACGGCGCTCGCGCAAGGCCGGTGACAGCGCATCATCGATACCGTTGAGGTTGGACGGGGTACGCGCATGCATCGGCGACTCCTCCTCATCGCTCTCTTACGTACGTGTCTGCTCGCGGTGGGTCTGGCCGAGTCGGCCGATGCTCGAGGCTCAGCCAAGAAGGCCATCTGGGGCGGGGCCTACGTAACGGCGTGTCGCAGTTTCCGCGCTACCGCTACCTCGGCGCCGCGATCTACCAGACGAATCTGAGCTGGGTCGGGCATCGCACCGGTACGGCCACGCAACCCGCGCAACCCGAACGATCCGGCGTATCGCTGGCCCGAAGACGTCACCCGGGCGGTCGCAGAGGCTCGGCGGTACCGCATGCAAGTGGCGCTCCTGCTGATGGGCACACCGCCGTGGGCGAACGGCGGGCGCGCCTGGCAGTGGGCGCCACGACGTGCGCGCGACTTCGCGGACTTCGCCTACGCCGCGTCACGACGCTACCCATCCGTCCATCTCTGGATGATCTGGGACGAGCCATCGCGGCCTGCGGTTTCCAGCCCTTGACGCCAGCGCCTCCCGGTCGCCGCTGACACGCGCTCAGGCCAGCGCACCGCGCCTGTACGCCCGCCTGCTCGACGCCGCCTACGGCTCGCTGAAGCGCGCAAGCCGGGCCAATCGCGTGATCGGCGGCATGACGTACACGACCGGCGACATCTCGACCTGGCAGTGGATCAGGTACATGCGTCTGCCCAATGGCCGGCCTCCGCGCCTGGACTACTACGGGCACAATCCGTTCTCCTTCCGGCGCCCGAACCTGCGCAATCCGCCGTCCTGCTGCGGAATAGCCGACTTCTCCGATCTCGGACGGCTGGGCCCCGCCGTGGACCGCAACCTCAGCCAGCCCGGGAAGCGGCGGCGCATACCGCTCTACCTCACTGAATACAACATCCCCACCGACGTCGATTCCGAGTTCAACTTCCACGTCGACCGTCAGACGCAGGCCTCGTGGATTCGCGCCGCGCTTCGCATCGTTCGCCGCTCGAGTCGAATCCGGGCGCTGGCTTGGATCCATCTGTATGACGAGGCGCCACGACCGGACGGCGGTCTGGTCCGCCACACCGGGCTGCTCGACTACCGCGGGGTGCCCAAGCCGGGCTACTTCGCCTTCAGGGCCGGCTAAAACTTCAGCCGTCCGCGCGCATGCGCTGCAGGGCCCGGAAGTCGTGCTCGTGCTGGACTCAGCGAGGCAAGTCGCTGTTGGCGCCGCGCCGGGGTGTTCAGCGGCACCGCGCCCGAGCCGCGGTCCGTGAACGTCAGCCCACCCACCGGGACGAAGCGCCACGCGTACTCGCCCTCTCCCAGCGTCAGCTCGAGCACCCCGAAGACGAACGAGCGCCGAACCACGCTGTTGGGCCGTTTGCGGATGATCGGGTAGTTGTTGCGGCCCCCGGTCCCGACGACGAACTCGACCATGCCGTTCGTCGAGGCGCGGCCGGTCGAGGTCTGGGCGCGGAAGCGCTCGTAGCTGTGGTCATGGCCGGAGAGGACGACGTCGGCCCCCGCGCGCTGGAGGGTCGCCCACAGGGGCGCGACGCTGGCGTCGTTGCCGTGCAGGCCGGAGCTGAAGCGCGGGTGGTGCCAGTAGGCGAGCGTGCAATCGGCGGGGTGGCGGGCGAGGTCGGCGCGCAGCCAGCGCTCCTGGGCCGAGCCGGCGCGACACCCGACGATCGAGCAGTTCGAGTTGAGCACGACGACGTGCCAGCTCCCGAGGTCGTAGGAGTACCAGTACTTCGTGCGCGGGCCGGCGCGGGACCCGAAGTAGCCGGCGAACCCGGCGGACGATCCCGTCCCGTACTCGTGGTTGCCGACGGCGGGGCGCATGCGGGACCTGAAGCGGCCCCACGTCGGGGCGAAGGTGCCGGTGCGCCAGTCGCGCGGCGAGCCGGAGTCGTACTGGAGGTCGCCGAGGGGCGCGACGACGTCGGGGTTCAGGCGCTCGATCACCTTCGCGGTGTCGCCCTGGCGGCACTGCGTCGAGGTGCGCCGCCCTCCCGCCGGGCAGGCGATGTCCCCGGCGGCCGCGAGCGTGGGACCCGAAACCCCCGCGGCGCGCGCGGGCAACGACGGCACGCTAACGGCGGCCTCGCTCGCCCCGCCCGAGCCGGACCCGCAGGCCTCGGCGAGGAGGACGAGGCCGGCGAGCAGGAGGAGCCCGACGACCGGGGCGAGGAGGCGGCGGCGCATCGGCGACAGGTTACGGGTGGCGCGGCTCGCCGAGCCGCTCGGCCCGCAGCCGCTGCAGCGCCTCGAACGGCTCGTGGTACAGGGGCTGGCGCGCCGACGCCGCATAGGCGGGCGAGCGCTCCGCCCCCGTCACCACGAGGGCCAGCCCGCCCCAGGCGGTGTTCGCCGCGGCGCCGACGCGGTAGACGTAGCCCGGGACGAAGTCGAGCTCGAAGTAGACGACGTGCGGGTGGGAGTCGAGTTCGACGCTCTCGATCCCGGCGCGCACCTCGGCGTTCATGGAGTCGTGGACGAGGATGACCGTGCGCCGGGCGGCGGGCGAACCGAGCAGCGCCTCAAGGTCGCCCGCGACGCCCTCGAAGGAGTGGTCGCCGTCGACCAGCGCGAAGTCGACCGTCCGGCCGTCGGACGCGAACGACTCCAGCAGGCCGGGCAGGAGCTGCGCGCTCGGGCCGGTGTGCAGCGTGGCGTTCGCCGGCACCTCGCCGAGAGGCTCGTGCGAGACGTCGATGGAGTGGACCTCGGTCGCGTGAGAGCAGATCCGGCGTAGGCTGCCGCCCTCCGCCGTCCCGATCTCGACCGCCAGGCCGGGGCGCAGCTGCCCCAGCAGACCTTCGACGGCCGCGCGCTCGCCAAAGGACATCTGGGTGTCGGCCTCGCGCATCAGCGCCACCGGCGCGTCCTCGACCACCCGCGGGCGGTTGTCGGGCGTCGCCGCGTAGGGCGCGTTGCGCTCGAAGCTCACGCGCGACAGATTACGCGTGGCGCGCCTGGCCCAGCCCCTCGCGCGCCAGCGCGACGGCCTCGCGCAGGTGCGGGTTCGCGAGCACGAACAGCCCGGCCAGCAGAACGACCTCCCCGACCAGCAGGCCCGCCACCCCCGCGGCGACGGTGTCCGACGTCGTGGACAGCGCCCATCCGGCGCCGCCGGCGACCAGCGTCACGGCGAACGGGACGGCGAGCACGCGACCCAGCCGAGCACCGGCGCGCGCCGCGGCGGCGCGGGCGAGCAGGCCGGAGTCGCCGAACGCGCCGGCCACCCAGCCGATCCCGATCGCCGCGGGCCCGACCGGGGAGAGCAGCGCGAGCGTGACCGCGATCCAGATCACGGAATGGGCGATGAAGGCACGAAGCACCGTCCCCGGGTCGTCGGCCGCGTACAGCCAGCCGACGGTGGCCGCGGCGACCGGGCAGCTCAGCATCAGCGCGATCCCCCCCAGGCCGAGGATGGCCGGGACGTCGTCCCAGCGATCTCCGAGCAGGGCGGGGACGAGCGCGGGCGCCCCGGCGGCGATCCCCACCACGATCACCGCGGTCGCCACCGCGGTGACGCCGGCGCCGCGCTCGATCGCCGGCCGCGGGTCGCGCCCGGCGGCGAGCAGCTTGGCCATGGCGGGATACGACACCCGGTAGAGCGTCGTGAACAGCAGCAGCGGCACCTGCATGAAGCGGAAGGCGAGCGCCCAGACGCCGAGCGTGGAGATGCCGCCGATCGCCGCGATTCCCGCGTTCAGGACCTGGTCGCGCGCGACCCCCACCCCCGCCGCCGCCTGGAAGCGCACGCCGAAGCCGAGCAGCGGGCGCACCTCGCTCCAGCCCAGGCGCGGGCGCAGGAGGCCGAGCGGCCCGAGCCGGATCATCGCCACGCTGCCGGCGAGCGCGCGCACGACGACCGCCGAGGCCAGTCCCCAGACGCCGGCGCCCAGGGCCACGGTTCCCACGGCCCAGACGTACTGGGCGAGCAGCTCGATCACGTCGACCGTGGCGATCGTGCGGAACGACAGCTCGCGCTCGAGCACGATCGCCTGGGGAACGCGCAGCGTCGAGAAGGGCAGCGAGACGAGGATCAGCGCCACGATCGCCCCGCCGCGCCCGAAGGGAATCGCTCCGGCGGCGAAGACCGCCGCGAAGTGCCGTCGCGGCCGCCAGCTGGACGCCCATCAGCACCTCGAGCTCGCGCCGCGACGGCGCCTCCCGACGCCCGATCAGGGCGATCCCGAGCCCGCCGCTCGCCAGGTAGCTGCCGACCAGGGCGAGCGTCTGGCCGAGGGCCACGTAGCCGAAGTCGCTCGGCACGAGCAGCCGGGCGAGCACGAGGTTGGCCAGGAGCCCCGCCGCGAGCAGCACCACGTTGCGCACGCCGAGCGCGGCCGCACCCCCGGCCGCGCGGCGCCGGACCTCGTCGGCATCGAGGAGGTCGCCGGGCACGACCTCCGTCGTCGCCTCCGCCGCCGCCTCGGCGGCGCGACGCTCCTCAGGCTCCATACACCTCTCGCAGGGCGGCGGCGACCGCCTCGGGCGCGCAGCGCGCGCGGGCCGCGGCGAGCGCGCGCTCGCCCGCCTCGGCGTCGGCGAACCGGGCGCCGATGAGCTCGGCGAGGGCGTCCTCGTCGCCGGGCGGCGCGAGGCAGTCCTCCGGCACGAATCCCTCCAGGCCGCCCGTGCGGAAGGCGACCGTGGGGAGGCCGGCCGCCATCGCCTCGGCGGCGGCCAGCGGAAAGATCTCCGCGTAGCGCGAGGGGACGACTGCGAGCGCTGCGCCCGCCCGCAGCTCCTTCAGGCGCTCCTCGTCCACCAGCCCCTCGAAGCGGACGTCGGCCGAGCGCGCCAGCTCGCGCAGCTCGCCCTCCTGCGGGCCGGCGCCGGCCACGACGAGGGGCACGCCCGCGGCCACGCACGCGCGCACGGCGATGTCCACGCCCTTGTCGTAGGACAGCCGGCCCGCGTACAGCGCGTAGGTCCCGGCGGCCGCCCGCGAGCGCTCCGCGAACTCGCGCTGGACGGAGGCGATCACCCGCGCGCGGTCGCCCAGCGGCGCCCCCAGCTCGTGCAGGCGGTGCAGCGCGAACTCGCTCGGCACGACGAAGGCGTCGACCGCGGCGGCCAGCCGGCGCTGGTGGAGCGCCAGCCCGGCGCCGTAGACGGCAGCCTCGACGCGCGGCCCGCGGCATGCGAGCCGGACCCCGGGGAACGTGTTTCGCCCGTGGCAGCGCGTGCAGTCCTCGCCGCCGCCGAGAAGCGTCCCCACCGCGCACACCAGCCGGTAGTTGTGGAGGTGCAGCCCGGGGACGCGCACACCAGCCGGTAGTGCAGGGCCACGACGCGCGCGCCCGCCGCGCGCGCCGCCTCGAGCGCGCGGCGACCGAACGCTGGGTTGACGTTGTGGGCGTGCACGACCCGAGCCCCGGTGCGGCGCACGGCCTCGGACACCTCCTCCGGGTGAAGGCCCCCGCGCAGCATTGCCGCCGCCGCGCGCGTCCGGCCGAGTTGCGACGAGTCGCGCTCGAGCACCTCGACCGGCTCGTCCATGTGCTCGGCGATCAGCCACCGGAGGTCCGTGACCGCGCGCTCCTCCCCGCCGGTGGTGCGGTAGCGGTTGTGCACGAGGAGCACCATGGCTCCCCAACCTAGTGGGCCGACCCGACCCGGGTGCCCCTATGCGCATCCCATCGACCCCGCCGCGCGCCTGCTTCCCTCCCGCGCCGCCTAACCTTGCCCACCGTGCCGACCGCCTCCATCGTGGTGCCCACCCGCGACCGCGCGGACTACCTCGACGTCGCGCTGGCCTCGATCGTGCCCCAGGCGCGCGAGGCGGGCGCCGACGTGTTCGTCGTGCTGGACGGGCCCGACGTCCAATCGGGCGCGGTGGCCGAGCGCCACGGCGCGCGCTGGACGGCATACGACGAGCCGCGCGGCCTGAACGCCGCGCGCAATACTGGCGCCGCGGCCACCGAGGGAGAGCTCGTGGTCTTCGTCGACGACGACGTCGAGGCCCCGGGTGGATGGCTGGGCGCGTTCCTCGCGGCGGCTGAGGCCGAGCCGGGCGCCGACGTCTTCGGCGGGCCGATCCGCGCCCGCCTGGAGGGCTGCCGGCTGCCGATGTGCGGGCGCGAGGCGCCGCCGGTCACCACTCTCGACCTCGGGCCCGCCGACCGTGACGCCGAGCGCGCCTGGGGAGCCAACATGGCGATCCGCCGCGCGGCGCTGGAGCGGGTGGGGCCGTTCGACGCCGACCTCGGAGGGGCCGGGGACGAAGAAGAGTGGCAGGCGCGGCTGCGCGCCGCGGGCGGGCGGATCCGCTACGTCGCCGCGGCCGGACTCGACCACCGCCGAGCCCGTCCCGACACGACGCTGCGGGCGCTGGCGCGGGCCGCGCACGTCCGCGGGCGCAACACGCGCCGCTTCGACGCGCGCCGGGGCGATCCGCCCTCGCTGGCGCGCGAGCTGCGCGTGCTCGCGGGCTGCCTGTGGCATACGGCGCGGCGGCGCTGCGGCAACGGACTGGTCATGGCGGCGCACTCCGCGGGGCGGGTGGCCGAGGCGCTCGACCCGGCGCCGCTGCCGGGGCCCGACTTCCTCTCCGGACGCAGCGGCACCGTGGGCGGGCGCCGGGCGGCGCTGCTCGGCGTACATGACGCGCTGCTCGACGCGCGCGACACGCTCTCGGGCCGGCGGACCGGCCTGGTGCGGGCCGCGCGCACGCTCCCGCCGCGCCGGCGCGTGCTCGTGGCCGGGGTCGACCGGCCCGAGCTCGACGGGCTGATGGGGGCCGCGCGAGCCGAGCTCGGCCGGTCGCGCCACGAGGTTGAGTTCGCCATCGCGCCCGCCGCGGCCGGGCGCGGCAAGTTCGAGAACCTCAACGCCCAGCTCGCCGCGCACCCCGCTCAGGGCCACGACTGGCTCGTGGTGATCGACGACGACGTCGTTCTGCCGCCGCACTTCCTCGATGTCCTGCTCTTCTGCGCCGAGCGCTTCGAGCTGCGGATCGCCCAGCCGGCGCACCGGCTGCGCTCGCACGCCGCCTGGCCGGTCACGCGTCGCCGCGCCGGCAGCGTGGCGCGCGAGACGGCGTTCGTCGAGATCGGCCCGGTGACCGCCTTCCACGCCGCCACCTTCGACGACCTCTTCCCCTTCCCGGACCTGCGCATGGGCTGGGGCCTCGACGTCCACTGGGCCGCCCTGGCGCGCGAACGCGGCTGGCGGATCGGCGTCGTCGACGCCGTGCCCGTGGCCCACGCGCTCCGGCCGTCCGCCGCGGAATACGACCGCGACCGCGCGGTGGCCGAGGCGCGCGAGTTCCTCGCCGGGCGCCCCTACGTGCCCGCCGGCGAGGCCGACCGCACGCTCGCCGTGCACCGCACGTGGTGAAGGTCGCGATCGTCGCCGAGTACTACCCGCGCGCCGGCGACCCGGTGCTCGGGGTGTGGGCCCATCGCCAGGCGCTCGCGGCGCGCGACGCCGGGGCCGAGGTGCGGGTGCTGGTGCTGCACCGCCCGATCCCGCCCGCCGCCGCGCTGCGCGGGCGCGACGCGCGCGCCATCGCGGCGCCGTTGCGCCAGCCATCGCGGGCCGAGCTCGACGGGCTCGACGTGCGCTACGTCCGCTACCTCTCGCCGCCGCGCGGGCGGTCGTACGGATCGTGGGGGGCATGGGCGGCCCGCCCGCTGCGCCGCGCGCTGCGTCGGCTGCGCGACGAGTTCCCGTTCGACCTCGTGCACGCCCACTACGCCGCGCCCGCCGGCGACGCGGTGCGGCGGGCCGCACCCGAAGTTCCGCTGGTCGTGTCGGCGCACGGCGGCGACGTGCTGTCCGTCCTGCACCGCGGGCCGCGGGCTCGAGCCGCGGTCGAGAGCGCGCTGCACCACGCCCGGATCGTGCTGGCCAACAGCGCCGACACCGCGCGGCGCTGTCAGGAGCACGGCGCGCGCGAGACGCGCGTCGTGCACCTGGGCGCCGACCTGCCGCGGCCCGGCGACCTCGACGGCCGGGGAGAGGGTCCGCCGTCGCTCGTCACCGTGGGCCATCTCGTCGCGCGCAAGCGCCACGCGGATGTGGTGCGGGCGCTGTGGACGCTGCGCGACCGCCATCCCGAGCTGCGCTACGTCGTCGTCGGCGACGGCCCCGAGCGGGCGCGCCTGCACGCGCTCGCGCGCGAGCTCGGCGTGGCCGACCGCGTGGAGCTGCGCGGCCAGCTCGCCCCCGCCCGGGCGCTGGCCGAGGCGTGGCGGGCGTCGGCCTTCGTGCTCCCCAGCGTGGACGAGGCCTTCGGCGTCGCGTACGTCGAGGCGATGGCGGGCGGCGTTCCCGCGATCGGCTGCCGCGGCGAGGGCGGTCCGGAGGAGATCGCGGCGGCGGGCGGCGGCATCCGGCTCGTTCCGCCCGGCGACGTCGAGGCCCTGGCCGGCGAGCTGGACCGCATCATCGCCGAGCCCGGCTGGGCCCGCGAGCTGGGTGCGGCCGCCCGGGCCACGGTCGAGGCGCAGTTCACCTGGGAGCGCTGCGGCCGGCAGACCGTCGAGGCCTACCGCGCGGCGCTGGCGTGAAGCCCGTCCTGTTCGTGACCAACTACGCGCCCCCCGCCCGGGTGGGCGCCTTCCAGGCGCTGGCCGAGCGCGAGGCTGTCGAGTTCGCGCTGTTCGGCGGGCGCGTCCACCACGGCGGGGTCAGACCCCTTGAGTCCACCCCGCTCAAGGGGTCTGACCCCTTCCCGTCGCGGCACATAGATCAGCGTCAGGCCTACGACCTGGCCGCGAGCGGCGACTACCGGGCCGTCGTCGCGGGCACCGTGGGGCGCACGGCGCTCCCCGCGGCCTACCTGGGGGCGCGGCGGGCGCGCGTGCCGTTCGTGCTGTGGGCGACGCTCTGGGCCCAGCCCGCCGGGCCGGCCGGGGTGCTCGGCTATCCGGCCCTGCGCTGGATCTACGCGCACGCCGACGCGGTCGCCACCTACGGGCCGCACGTGTCGGCGTATGTGCAGGCGCGGGGCGCGACGCGGATCCATGACGCGCCGCAGGCCGTGGACGCCGACTTCTGGAGCGCTGCGAGCTCGGGAGAGGAGGACCGCCGGGCGCCGTTCCAGATCCTGTTTGCCGGTCGCTTGCGGCGGGAAAAGGGCGTACGGGTGCTTCTCTCGGCCTGGAGGATGACAGGCCTGCAAGCGCCCGCAGCCGCGCTGATCCTGGTGGGCGGCGGTCCGGAAGCTTCTCGGACCGCGCCCGCCGGGGCACACCTCGCCGGGGAGGCCGGCCCGGCGGAGGTCCGCAACTTCTACGCGGGCTCGGACGTTGTGGTCGTACCGTCGATTCGCACGCGGACCTTCCGCGAACCGTGGGGGATGGTCGTCAACGAAGCCATGCACAACGGACTGCCAGTCATCGCGACCGACGCCGTCGGGGCCGTCGCCGGAGGCCTCCTCCGCGACGGGCGCAACGGGCTCGTCGTGCCCGCGGGCGACGACCGCGCCCTGGCGGCGGCGATCCGCCGCCTTCACGACGACCCGTCCGAGCGCGAGCGTCTCGGAGAGGCGGCACGCGCCGACGTGGGGCGCTACACGCACGCCGCGTGGGCCGAGGCCATGTCGCGCGCGCTGGCCGACGCCACCGGCGCCCGGGCAGGGGAGGGTTGATAGCGTTGATTTCTCGCATCGTCCGGGGAAAGCGCTCCCCGCACCGATCTATGCGCAGGGCTTTCGCGGCACTAACCGTCCTTGGGTGCCTGCTCGTCGTTCCGGCCACGGCCGGCGCCAGCGGGCGCTCCGTCGTGCGCGACTGCACCGACAACGGGCGGATCGACAGCCACCACTCGCAGGGCGACTACAAGAGCGCGCTGGGCAGCCTTCCGAGCGACGTCGACGAGTACACGGACTGCCGCCAGATCATCGAGCAGGCCAAGCGCCGCGACGCGAGCTCCAGCTCGAGCTCCGGCGGCTCCGCCGGGTCCGGGTCCGGGCGGTGGCTTCAGCGGCGGCGGCGGTGGCGGCATCAGCGGCGGCTTCGACTCGGCGACCCCGCCCCCGGCCTCGAACTTCCCCGCCTCGCCCTCCG
This sequence comes from uncultured Actinomycetes bacterium, assembly GCA_963842605.1. Taxonomy (GTDB): domain Bacteria; phylum Actinomycetota; class Thermoleophilia; order Solirubrobacterales; family Solirubrobacteraceae; genus AC-38. The sequence continues at coordinate 89,895 of CAWJGV010000007.1, read as the reverse complement.
AGAGCAGCGCCCTCGCCCAGGCGGGTGCACAGGGCGGCGGGCCGGTGGCGGTCGCCGGCGAGCCGATCACCCCCGGGGGAACGGGCATCACCGAGGCGGCGTTCCGCCACGACGTGCCCGGCCCGCTGCTCGCCCTCGTCATCCTCCTCGGCCTGGGGGCCCTCGCCATGACCGTCTCCGGCGGGCGCGCCCGCGGGCTGCGCGCTCCCGGCGGCGCCGTCCGCGTCTTCGATCGTGTCTTCCCCCGCCGGGCTTGAGTCGCCGCGCGTCGCCGCCGCGCCGAGCGACGTCGTCTGGCCCGACCTGACCGCCGAGAGCACGCCGGCGGTTGCGGCTCCCGCGCGCCCGATCCTGCCGCGGCCCGGCACCGGGGCGAAGCTGACGATCGGCCTCGGCGCGGTCCTGACGCTCGTGGCCCTGATCGCCAAGGGCGGCACCTCGCTCGGTCCCATGACGCTGGTGGAGATCGGGGTGACCCTGCTGGGGCTGGGCGTCGCCGCCGCGGCCGCGCTCGCCGCGCCCACCCCGCAACGCTCGTGGGGCGGCGTCACCCTGTTCGCGGTGGCCGCGCTGACCGTGTGGACGGCGCTCTCCGTCATCTGGTCGGTGGTGCCCGACGTGTCGTGGGCCGACGCCAACCGCGCGATCGCCTACCTGTTCGCCTTCGCCGGGGCGATCGGGCTCGCGCGCCTGTGGCCCTGGCGGGCCGGGGCGGTCCTCGGCGCCGTCCTCGTCGCGGCCTCCGCGATCTCGGTGATCGCCCTGGCGCTCAAGTCCTTCCCCGTCGCCTTCAACTCGACCGAGGAGCTCGCCCGCCTGCGCGACCCACTCGACTACTGGAACGCCCTCGGCCTGATGGCGGCGTTCGCGGTGCCGACCTGCCTGTGGCTCGGCGCCCGGCGCGAGGGCCCGCCCGCGCTGCGCGCGCTGGCGTGGCCGCTGCTCGGGCTCGCCGGCATCGTCGTGGCGCTGTCGTACTCACGCGGCGTGCTGATCGCGCTCGTCGTGGGCGTCGCCTTCTGGTTCGCCGTCGTGCCGCTGCGCCTGCGCGGACTCGCGGTCCTGCTCGCCGGTTCCGCCGGCGCCACCGCGGTCTCGGTGTGGGCGTTCGCCGACGACGCGCTGTCCAAGGACCGCGCCCCGCTCACCCAGCGCGTCGACGCGGGCGAGCAGCTCGCGCTCTTCTGCGTGCTCATGGTGGCCGTGCTCTTCGTCGCCGGGCTCGTCGTCAACCGGCGCACCGACCGCCGGCCGCTGTCCGATCGCTGGCGCGAGCGCATCGGCCTGGGCGCGGTCGGGCTGGGCGCCGGGGCGCTGGTGGCCGGGGCGATCGCGCTGTCGGTCACGGGCGGGGGGCCCGGAGCCAGACTGGACCGTGCCTGGGACAACTTCTTCTCCACCAACAAGGCCTCGACGACCTACGGCCCGTCGCGCCTGAAGTCGATCGGGACGCGCCGGGGCAGCTACTGGAACGACGCCAAGGACGTGTGGAGCCATCACAAGGTGGTGGGAGTGGGCGCGGACGGCTACGCCGTCGCCCGCAAGCGCTACCGCAAGGACCCGGTGGAGGTCACCCACGCCCATGGCTACGTGCCCCAGACCGCCGCGGACCTCGGCCTCGTCGGCCTCGGCCTGTCGCTGCTGGCGCTCGTCGCCTGGATCGTCGCGGCCGCGCGCACGTGCGGCTCGCGCCGGCGCCTGCGGCTCGCGCACTTGGACCCCCGCCGCCTCCCGGCCGCGCTCGGACGGATGGGGGAACGGCTGGCCCGCGTCCCGGCCGCGGTGGGTCGCGCGCCCTCCGCGCTGAGCGCGCGGGCCGACCGCGCCGCCGTGCGCCGGCCGGTCGACGGCGACCGGATCGCGCTGCTCACCCTGGCCACGGTGGTGATCACGTTCGGCGTGCACTCGCTGATCGATTGGACGTGGTTCGTTCCCGGCACCGCCCTGGTCGCCCTCGTGTGCGCCGGATACGTCGCCGGCCGCGGGCCGCGCGGCGTGCCCGGACCCGAGCGCACGCGCCCGGTCGGCAACCGGTTGGCCACGGCGCTCGCGCTCGCCGGAGTGGCGCTCGTCGCCGTCTGGACGATCTGGCAGCCGTTGCGCTCGGACAAGGCGTCCGATGCCGCGCTGGCCGCCCTCGAGGCCGGCCAGCCGAACGACGCCCGCGTGGAGGCGCAGGAGGCGCACAAGCGCAACCCGCTCGCCCTGAGGCCGCTGTTCGACCTCTCGACGATCGAGGAGGCGGCCCACCGCCCCGACCTCGCGCAGAAGGCGCTCGAGGAGGCGGTGCGCCTCCAGCCCAGCAACCCGGCGGCGTGGACGCAGCTCGCGTCCTACCAGCTCAACGTGCTCCAGCAGCCGACGCCGGCCTTCCAGTCCGCGCGCGCGGCGCTGTTCCTCGATCCCAAGTCGCCCGCCACGCAGAGCCTGTTGCTCGACGCCTACCGCCGGCTGCCGCGCAAGCCGGCGACCGCGCAGTCGGGCGCGCGGAAGTCGGCCGCCGGGGACGTCGTCGGCGCGCTCGAGAAGCTCGGCAAGCAGGGGAAGGGCAAGTGACCCGGGCCCTCCGGGGCCTGATCGCCGCGGCCGCGGCGATCGTCCTCGCCGCCCCCGCGCAGGCGTCCACCACGCAGGAGGCGCTGTTCCAGGACGACGCGATGCTCGTGTACCCGCCGCCCGACGAGGTGGGCAAGACCCTCGACATCCTCCAGGGGCTGGGCGTCGACCGGGTGCGGGTGACCGTCTACTGGCGGCTCGTCGCCCCGGACGCGGCGTCCGAGAGCAAGCCGTCCTTCGCGGGCGGCGGCCCGGCCGACCCGGCCGCCTACCCGAAGGCGAACTGGAGGCGCTACGACGACCTGGTGCGCCTCGCCTACGACCGGGGCATCCAGGTGAACTTCGACGTCGCCGGGCCGGCGCCCGACTGGGCCTCCACCGGCATGGGCGGCTACGCCAATCCGTCCGCGGACGACTTCGGCCCGTTCGCGGCGGCGGTGGCGGCGCGCTACACCGGGGCCTACACCCCGCCGCCGGGCGAGCAGAACCCGCCCCCACCCCCGCCGAGGAACCCCAACCCCCTCCCGCCTCTGCCCGTTCCCGGACTCGACGGGACGAGCGGGCAGCAGGGCCAGGTGTCGGCGCAGGCCACCGAGGGGACGCTGCCGCGCGTCAACTACTGGTCGTTCTTCAACGAGCCCAACCAGCGGGTGTTCCTGATGCCTCAGTACGTGGACCGCAAGGAGGCGTCGCCGCGCATCTACCGCGCGCTGCTCGACGCCGGGTGGAACTCGCTCCAGGGCACCGGCCACGGAGGCGACACGGTGATCATCGGCGACACCGCGCCCAAGGGCGGCGGCGAGCGCGACGACGCGGCGAACATGCGCCCGCTGCGCTTCGTCCGTGCGCTGTACTGCGTCAACTCGAGCCTCAGGCCGCTCGGGGGCGCGACGGCCCGGGCGCTCGGCTGCCCGGACAGCAACCAGGCGCGCGACTTCCCGCGCCAGCACCCGTCGCTGTTCGGGGCCTCCGGCTTCGCGCACCACCCCTACTCGCTGCTGACCCCGCCGTCGCTGCCGTTCGCGCAACCGCGACGACGTCGGCATGGCCGACCTCGGGCGGCTGACCTCGACCCTGCGGCGGATCTTCTCCCGCTACGGGAAGAAGGGCGCGCTGCCCATCTACAACACGGAGTTCGGCTACCAGAGCCGCCCGCCCGACCCGTTCGGGTTCGTGCAGCCCCTCCAGGCCGCCTACATCAACCAGGCCGAGTTCCTCTCCTACGTCAATCCCAACGTGCGCTCCACCGACCAGTTCCTGCTCGAGGACGCGCCGCCCTATACCCAGTTCCCGTCGAACAGCTTTCAGTACTGGAGCAGCTTCCAGACCGGGCTGCTGGAGCGCGGCGGCGGCCTCAAGCAGGCCTTCGGCGCCTACCGCGTCCCGATCTTCATCCCCGGCGCGCGCCGCTTCGCCCCCGCCACCCTCCGCGTGTGGGGCGCGGTGCGCCCCGCCCCCAACGGCTCGGCGCAAACCGTCCAGGTGCAATTCCGCGGCAGCGCCCGCGGCGCCAAGTGGCGTACGCGCAAGACGGTCAAGACGCGCAACGCGCGCAACTACGTCGACACCCGCGTGCGGTTCACCCGCAGCGGCACGGTGCGGTTGCGCTGGCGCGCGCCGAACGGAGGCGTGCTGTACAGCCGGGCCGCGGGCGTGCGGATCGGCTAGCGGCGCGGTCCTTCAACGGCGCATCGAGGGGCGGCCTGGATCGGGGGTGGCGAAAGGGGTGAGACCGTCATTTTGCCCCCCATAGCGGGCTTAATGACGGGCTCACCGATCGAGCGCCCCCGGCGACGCCCGAACCCGCCCTCGATGAGTCGTTTTTCGGGCCCGAGACCGCCTACGCCCCCGCCGCCACCGGCGGGACCTCACCCTCGGCGTCGACCATTTCGGGCGGCAGGGACCCGGGGCCGGTGCGGTCGCGGACCTGCTGGAGGAGCGCCTCGTACTGGTCGGCCACGGCGTCCCACGAGTAGCCCTCGGCGCGCTCCCGGGCGCGCTCGCGGTAGGAGGCCACGAGCTCGGGGTCGCCGAGCAGGCGCTCGAGCTGCGCGGTGAGGGCGGGCACGCCCTCGCGGCCCGAGAAGTAGAGGCCCGCGTCCCCCACCGTCTCGGCGTTCGGCGCGTGGTCGTTGACGACGACGCAGTTGCCCGCGGCCAGCGCCTCGAGGATCACCGGGTGCGTGCCGCCGACCTCGGTGGGCGCGCAGAACAGGTAGGCGTGGCGCTGGAGCTCCCAGTAGCCGCGCCCGAAGATGTAGCCGGGGAAGATCACCCGAGGGTCGGCGCGGCGCATGACCGAGCGGATGTACTCGTCGGCGTACGGCGCCCCGCCCACCACCACGAGCTTCATGCCCTGGGCCCGCGCCGCGTCGAGGTTGGCGAAAGCCTCCACGAGCAGGTGCGGATTGTTCTCGGGCTCCAGGCGCCCGACGAAGAGGATGTACTTGCGCCGCTCCAGGCCCAGGCGCTCGAGCGTGCCGTCGCCCGCGTACCCCGGGTCCTCGACGCCGTAGGGCACCACGCCGATGCGCTCGCCGTAGCGGCGCTCGAACACCTCGGCGACGGCGTGGGAGTCGGTGATCGCCTCGTCGGCCCAGCGCGGCGACGTGCGCTCGGCCGCGCGCAGGTAGGCCTTGGCGAGGCGCGGCCACTTTCGCCGGTCGGAGTCCAGGCCGTCGACGTTGATCACCGTCGGGATGCCCGCCGCGCGGGTGATGAGGCACATCGGGCTGTTGCCGGCGATGAAGAACAGCGCGGCGTCGGGCCGCAACCGGCGGGCGGCGTGCATGGCCGACAGGAATGTGTGGACGAAGGTGTCGAGGTACTTGTTGCGCACCGTCGGCAGGTGCACGAGCCGGGCGCCGCGGTACTCCTCCAGCGAGGGGTCGACGACATGCGGGCGGCAGTAGACGACGACCTCGTGCCCGCGCTCGCTCAGGCGCGCGGCGAGCTGTTCGGCGGCCGTCTCGAAGCCCGAATAGGAGGCGGGAATGCCCCTTGTGCCCAAAATCGCGAGTCTCATTGCTCCAGAGCCAAGGTATACGCCCCCACGTGGGCGCGCGCCGAGCGCTCCCACGAGAACGCGCCCGCGCGCTCGCGGCCGCGACGCGTCAGGTCGCGGCGCTCCGCCTCGTCGCCGGCCAGGCGTGCGAGGGCGCCCGCCAACGCCTCCGGGTCGCGGGGATCGAAGTACGCCGCGGCATCCGCGCACGTCTCGACCACGCCCGGGCTGCGCGCGGCGAGCACGGGGACGCCCACGTGCATCGCCTCGAGCGCGGTCATGCCGAACCCCTCGTGCAGGGCGGGATGGACGAGGACCAGCGCCTCGGCGTAGAGCTCCGCCAGGCGCGCGGGCGAAGGGTCCGGCTCGACGCGCACGCCGTCCCCGGCCGCCCGCGCTCCGCCGGCGAGCACGAGCGGCGGCGGTTCCGCGGAGCCGCCGGCCGCCGCGCGGAAGCGCGCGTAGGCGGCCAGGAGCAGGTCGAGGTTCTTGCGCGGCTCGGCGTCGCCGACGTACAGGAGGTGACGCTCGACGGGCGGAGGGTCGGGACGGGGCGGCGGCTCCTGGCCCGGTCCGTGGGGGGCCACGACGATCCGCTCCCGCGCGACTCCCCACAGCGCGACGGCGTCGGTCGCCGTCGTGCGCGACACGCACACGACGGCCCCGGCGCGGCGCGCCGCGGCGCGGTGGGCGCGCCGGGCGAAGGCGCGAAAGCGCGGGTCGAAGGCCTCCGGCAGGCGCTCGAAGGCGAGGTCGTGAAGCGTGACCACCTGCGCCGGGCCGGAGCGGGGCGCCGTCGCCGGGAGCGCGTGGTGGATCACCTGCGCCCCGGCCTCGCGAGCCCGGCGCGGCAGCTCCAGGGCGCTCCAGCGCCGGTCCTCGACGGCATTGCGCCACGAGCCGGCGCCCCCGCCGGCGGGCGGTCGCCGACGCTCGTTGGCCGCCTCGACCACCTCGACGCCCAGGTCCCGCAGCGCCGGCGCCAGGCGCTCGATGTAGATGCCGGTCCCGCTCGGCCCGCGACGGGCGAACGTCGTGTCGAGCAGGACCCTCATCGGAGGGCCGCGCCGAAGAGGAGCCCGTTCGCGGCCCGGACGTCCACGTCCCCGAAGCCCATGTCCTCCAGCAGGTCGCGCAGCGAGCTGGCCGAGTAGAAGCGCAGGTGCTGCCCGCGCGGGTCGGGAGGCTCGTCCAGGCTCTCCACGCTGGGCGTGGTGACCAGCAGGCGCCCGCCCGGAGCGAGCACGCGCCGCACCTCGTTGACCCAGCGCTCCGTGTCGGCCACGTGCTCGATCACCTCGCTCGCCCACACGACGGCGAACTCCCCGTCGTCGAAGGGCCACGGTCCGTGTGGCTCGACGCGCACGTAGCGCGCCCCGGGGGCTCGTCGGCGCGCGCGCTCGAGCGCTGCCTCGGCGACGTCCGCGCCGGTGACCTCGGCCCCGCGTTCGAGGAGCGCCGGGACGAACGGCCCGTCCCCGCATCCGAGGTCGAGCACGCGGTCGCCCGCGCCCACGTGTGCGATCAGGAACTCGCGGCGGGCCTCGAAGACGGGCGGGTCCAGCTCCTCCGGCAGCTCCCGCCAGATCTCCTCGTACCAGCGCCTCACGCCCGCCTGCCCCACCACTTCCCCGCCAGCCGCGCCATCCTCCGCGGATCGAGGCGGGCGCGGGCGCGCGAGCGGTGCCAGCCCTGGTCGCCCCACCACTCGGCGAGCGCGTCGCGCGCTCGGTAGGGCGGAAGCGCGAGGAACATGGCGAACCCGCGATGCTCGCGCTCGTAGCGGCGAAAGCAGGCGCGCAGGGGCTCGCGACTGTGGTCGTGCTCGACGGCCAGCGCCGGGTCGAGCAGGCACACCATGCCGCGGGACAGGGCCCAGCGCGACCACTCCCGATCCTCGGTGCCCGGCATGTCCTCGCGGAACGGCCGCTCTCGCCATAGCCCGGCCCGGAAGCCGCCCGCGGCGTTGGAGTAGCCCCAGTACGGGTTGCGCTCGAGCATCGCGGCGTCCTGGCGCACCGGCGCGCGCAGCGGCGCGCCGTCCTCGCCGCGGACCTCGCCGTACGCACAGGCCACCCCCTCGTCGGCGACCCGCTGCACCATCCGCTCCAGCCAGCCCTCGTCGGGCGGGAGCGCGTGAGCGGACAGCGCGACGATCACCGGGGCGCCCGCCTCGGCGCAGCCGGCGTTGAGCGCCCGCCCGAAGGTGAAGCGCGCGGGCTCGATGGTGAGGACGCGCGCGCCCCGGCGGGCGGCGATCGCCTCCGTCCCGTCCCGGGAGCCGGAGTCGACGACGATCACCTCGTGGGCGGCGGTCTGGGCGGCGAGACGGTCGAGCGTGCGCCCGATCGCGCCCGCCTCGTCGCGTGCGCGGATGACGACGCTGGCCTGCATCGCGCCGAAGGCTAAGGGCCTGCCTCGCCTGAGGCCGCACAGGCCCTAACCTCGTGGGGATGGGCGCCCGCAACCGAGGCATCGCCTACCGCGAGACGGCGCCGCCGCGCGCGCTGCGCGGGCACGTCGCGCGGCGCTGGACCGTGGGGGCACTGGCGGACGGGGAGCACCGGGTCCTGCCGGACGGCTGGATGGATCTCCTCCACACCGAGGGCCGCCCCGCGATGCTCGCCGGCCCCGACACCGAGGCCTTCCCCGTCCCGCGCACGGCCGGGACGACGACCGTCGGCCTGCGCCTCGTTCCCGGTGCTGCGTCGGCGCTGCTCGGGCTGCCCGCGGCGGAGCTGCGCGACCAGCGCGTTGCCCTGGTCGAGCTGTGGGGCGACACCGCGCGCCGCCTGGAGGCGAGCCTGGCGACCGCGCGATCTCCGGAGGAGCGGCTCGGCGCCCTCGAGGCGGCGGTGCTCGAGCACCTGCCCGCCGCGAGTCCGCTGGACCGCGCGGTCGCGGCGGCGGCCGCGCGCCTGCGGCTGCGCCCCGCCACCGGCGTCGGCGAGCTGGGTGGCGGACTGGGCCTCAGCGAGCGCCAGCTGCGGCGCCGGTTCCACGCCGCCGTGGGCTACGGGCCGAAGGTGTTCGCCCGGGTCGCGCGCTTCCAGCGCCTGCTCGCGCTGGCGGAGCGCCGGCCGCCCGCATGGGGCGACCTCGCCGGGCTCGCGCTGGAGGCCGGCTACGCCGACCAGGCCCACATGACGGCCGAGTGCGCCCGCCTGGCCGCGCTGCCGCCCGGGCGCCTGCTGGGCGCAGCGATGGCCGTTTCGTCAAAGACCGGGGCCCGCCCGCGCCCGTAGGGTCGGGTCATGGCCTCTCCCGACCTCGACCGCGCCGCCGGGTTCATCGACCTCAACGCCCGGCTGATCGACCGCCGGCGCTTCGCCTTCCTGTTCGGCGATGGCGACGCCGCCGCGGTGGTCGAAGCGCTGCGCCCCTACCGCAACCCCGACGGCGGTTTCGGCAACGCGCTCGAGGCCGACCTGCGCGCGCCCGACAGCGCGCCCCAGGCCGTGGCGCTGGCCTTCGACGTGCTCGACGAGGCCGGGGCGTTCGACGACCCGATGGTCGCGGAGGCGTGCGACTGGCTCGCCGCCGTCGCGACGCCCGACGGCGGCGTGCCGTTCGTGCTCGAGCCGGCGCTCGCCCACCCGCACGCCCCGTGGTGGCAACCCGGCCCGGAAGGAGTGGGCTCCATGCTCGTCACGCCCATGCTCGCCGCCCAGCTCCACAAGCACGGCGTCGAGCACCCCTGGCTGGAGGGCGCCACGGAGATGGTCTGGCGGGGGATCGGCGAGCTCGACTTCACGAGTCCCTACACGGCCCGCGCCGTCTTCGCGTTCCTCGACCATGTGCCCGACCGCGACCGGGCCGAGGCCACGATGGCGGAGATCGGTCCGCGCGTGCTCGAGTCGGGCGTCGTGGCCACCGACCCGGACGCCACCGGCGAGGTGCACACGCCGCTCGACTTCGCCCCCGAGCCGGGCGGGCTGAGCCGGGCGCCCTTCGACGACTCGCTGATCGAACGACATCTCGACGCCCTGGCCGCGGCGCAACGCGACGATGGCGGGTGGATGTTCAACTGGACGAGCTGGGCGCCCCTCGTCGAGCTCGAGTGGCGCGGCTCGCTCACCGTCCACGCGCTGCGCGTCCTGCGCGACAACGGACGGCTCTAGTTTCAGGCGAGCGCGGTGGCCAACCCGCCCTCGCCGGCTCTGCCGCCGAGGAGCACGCCTCACGAGTATCGTCGCCGCCGTGGACCGTGGTCGCCTTCTGGCCGTGGCCCCCGTGGCCGAGCCGGGTGGGGCCGAGACGACGCTGCTTCGCCTGCTCCGCGCGCTGGACGCGCGGGGTTGGAGCGTGACGCTCACCGTCCCCGGGCCGGGGCGGCTCCTCGACGCCGCCACAGCGGCCGGGCACGTCACCGAGACGCTCGACCTCGGCGGCCTCGACCGGCGCGCCGGGGCGCCCGCCGTGCGCGCGTGGCCGCGGGCGCGCCGGCTGGCCCGCGACGCCGACGTCGTGCTGCTCAACGGGACGGTCTGCGGGCGCCTGCTGCCGGCCCTGCGCGGCCTGCCGGCGCGGACCGTCCTCAGCGTCCACGACGTCGTGGAACGCGTGCCCCGCATGTGGAGCTCGGCGGACGTCGTGCTGGCGGCGTCGCGCGCCGTGGCCGACGCGCTGGCGCCGCTCCACGCCGAGGTCGTCTACGCGCCGGTCGACCCCGACCCCCCGCCCGCGGACCCGCCGTGGGAGCCCGCGACCGGGCCGGTCGTCGGGTTCATCGGGCGCCTCGAGGCCCGCAAGGCCCCGCTCGACTTCGTCCGTGCGGCGCCGGCCATCGCCGCCGGGGCGCCGGGGGCGCGCATCGTGCTCGTGGGCGAGGACCCCTACGGGCTCGATCCGGGCTATGCCGACGAGGTCGAGCGCGCGGCGCGCGAGGCGGGCGTCGAACGCTACGGCTGGGTCGACAACGCGCCCGGGGTCATGCGCCATCTCGACGTGCTGGTCCTGCCGTCGCGCCAGGAGCCGTTCGGGACGGTGCTGTCCGAGGCGATGGCGGTGGGCACGCCCGTGGTGGCGACCCGCGTCGGCGGTCTGCCCGAGGTGGTCGAGGACGGAGTGACCGGCCGGCTCGTCGGCCCCGGCGACCCGGCCGCGCTCGCCGAGGCGACGCTCGATGTGATCGCCCGGCACGCGCCGATGGGCGAGGCCGCCCGCGCGGCGGCCGCGCGGTTCTCCACCGACCACCACGCCGACGCGGTCGAGCGCCTCATCGCGCCGGCGGCCAACGGGACGGTGGCGGCATGAAGGTGGCCTACGACGCCCGCGGCGCGGCCGACACCCGCGGCATCGGGCGCTATGTGACCTGCCTGCTCGCCGGGCTGCGCGAGACCGCCGCCGACGGCCACGAGATCGTCGAGGCCCACCGCCCCCGCCGGGTCACCGTGTTCCACTCGCCCTGGATCGACGGCGCGCTGCTGCGCTCGCCGTGCCCGATGGTGGTCACCCTCCACGACCTCGTGCCGCTCAAGCGTCGCAGCGAGTACCTGCGGACGGGGCTCCGCTTCCGGATGCGCTACCTCGCGGCGCGCCGCGCGGCGAGGCTGATCGTCCCGACCCGTTCGGTCGCCCGGGATGCGATCGAGCTGCTCAACTTCCCGGACGAGCGCATCGACGTGATCCCCGAGGCGGCGTCGTCCACGTTCCGCCCCGTGCCCGACAGCGCCGTGGCGGCGGCACGCGAGCGCTACGACCTGCCCGAGCGCTACCTGCTGTGGGTCGGCGGCCTCGAGCACCCCGACCCACGCAAGCGCGTGGCCGCGTTGGCGGACGCCCCGCGGCACCTGCCCCTCGTGCTCGTCGGCAAGCACCAGCGCTGGGCGGATGAGCTGCCCGACGTCCAGCTCACCGGCCACGTCCCCGACGAGGACCTGGCCGCGATCTACACCGGCGCCCACGCGCTCGTCTTCCCGTCCGACGACGAGGGGTTCGGCCTGCCGCCCGTCGAGGCGCTGGCCTGCGGGACGCCGGTGGCGGTGAGCGACCTCCCGGTCCTGCACGAGGTCCTCGGCGACCGCGCGACCTACGTCGAGCCCGGCGACCTCTCCGGCCTGATCGCCGCCGCGGAGGCGACCAGCCGCCCCGCCCCGCCGCCTTCGCCATGGACGTGGCGCGACGCCGCCCGAGTGACCTGGGAGGTCTACGCCCGCGCCGCGAGCTTCCAGGGCCCGGCGGCCCCGCACTAGCGCGGCGCGGCCTCCAGCCCGAACGGCACGCGCCGGGTGCGGCGGCGCGCCTGGATGTCGCGCCGCCGCCGCCGGGCCGCCGGGAGCCGCCGCCAGGCCTCGGCGTAGGCGCCGAGCAGCTCGCGCTCGCGCAGGAGGACGTGGCCGAGCGCGAGCGCCTCGTAGAGGGCCACCCGCGGCAGGTCGCGGGCCAGCTCCCGCGCCGAGTCGTTCTTGGCCATCATCAGATAGCGGTTGCGGAACTGCATGCGCCGGTCGGCCAGGCTCATGGTCTCCCGGGTCGAGGGGCTGTACGTGCGGATGTGGTGAACGAGCGCGGCGGGCTCGTAGACGGACTTCCACCCGAGCACGCGCGCGCGCCAGGCGACGATCGGCGTCGGACGCCCAGCGCTCGAGGTCGGGGTCGAACACCTCGCCGTCGATCGCGCAGTCCTCGAGCGTCTCGCGCCGGTACAGCGCCGCCGCCCCGTCGGCGCCGAACACCTCGGCGGGTTCCGACCACCGGGCGGCGGGGGTGCCGTGGCCGACCAGGCCGTTCTTGCGGCGCCGGTCGACGACCATGCCGGCCGTGTCGAGCTGCTCGGTGCGCTGGTCTGGCTCTGGGCCGAGCGTGCGTACGAGGCGCGGCGCCACCGAGCCCACGCCAGGCGCGGCGAGTGCGGCCAGCCCGGCGCTCAGGTATCCGGGCGCCACGAACGTGTCGGCCTGGAGCAGCGCGACGGCGTCGCCGCTGCACGCGCCGATCCCGGCGTTCATCGCCCGGCTGTAGGACGCCCGCTCGTCCAGGCGCACGACCCGGGCGGCGCTCTCGCCGGCGACCCGACCGGTGTCGTCGGAGGACGCGTTGTCCACCACGACGATCTCGTCGGGCTGCTCCGCCGCCGCGGCGGGCAGGGCGACGCGAAGCAGGTCGGCCTCGTCGGTCGAGAGAAAGAGGAACGAGGCGCGCATCACAGCAGCTCGCGGTAGACCGCCACGGTGCCCTCCGCGGTGGCGGTCCACGAGAGCCCCGCCGCGCGCTCCCGGCCCCGCGCCGCGAGCTCTTCGCGTCGCGACGGGTCGGACACGACTTCGCGGATCGCCGCGGCCAGCGAGCCGGCGTCAGTCGGGTCGAAGTAGGCGGCGGCGTCGCCGCCGGTCTCCGGCAGGGCCCCCGCCCGGGCCAGCGCGACCGGGCACCCGCGCGCCATCGCCTCGGCGGCGATCATCCCGAAGCCCTCGTAGAGGCCCGGGTGCACGAACAGGTCGGCGCCGCGCAGCAGCGCGTCGACCTCGGCGTCGGTGACGAACCCGGGCAGCTCCAGCGGTTCGGGGCCCGCGAGCTCTCGCAGGCGCGCGCCCTCGCCGAAGTCGCGCCCGGCGAGGACGAGCCGGTGCTCGAGGCCCGCCGCCCGCAGCTCGCGCCACGCCCCCACCAGCGCGTCGAGGTTCTTCTTCGGGCGCAGGTCGCCCACGGCGAGCACGTAAGGGCCGGGGGGCGAGGGCGAGTCGCCGACCTCGAGCGCCGGGGCGAGCGGGACGACGCGGACCCGGTCGGCATCGGCGCCGTAGCGCTCGCACACGTCGTCGGCCGTGAACCGCGAGTCGCAGATCACGCGTTCGGCCGAGCGCACCGCCCGCCGCGTGAACGTCCGGTACTTCCAGCCGGTCCGCCGCGAGAAGTCGTGGGGGAACGCCTCGAAGGCCAGGTCGTGAACGGTCACGACGCCCGGACACGGGCGCCGCAGGGGCAAAAAGCAGTTGGGCGTGTGGACCAGGGCCGGCCGGCGACGGCGCAGCAGACGAGGCAGGCTCACCTGCTCGAACCACAGCTCGGGGCCGCGCCCGCCGCGCTCGACGAACCAGTAGTCGAGCTCGTCGCCGGCGCGTTCACGCAGCGCCTGGGCGAGACGCCGCGCGTAGATCCCCGAGCCGTGGGGCATCGGCAGGTGGGCGTCGCGGGCGTCGAAGGCGACGAGGGGCACAGGTCGGCAAGACTATGAGGCGGACCGTCGGGAGAGCGCGTAGCATGAGGAGTCGGTCCAGTTCTCAGTGCGCGAAGGGACGGAACCCCCGAGCTCAATGCCCAAGTCGCAGCAGCACGCCGTCGCGGACGCCATCACCTCCCCCACCGCCGTCCCGTCTCTGACGGCGGTCGACGGGGACGGCCGCGTCGGCCTCGCGCGTGTTCGGCATCCCCATCGAACTGGCCCAGCCCGCCGAGATGCTGCGCACGATCACCGGGTGGGTGGGATCGGGCACGCCTCATCGCGTCATGTACGTCAACGCGCACGTCGTGAACGAGTCGCGGGCCATCCCCGAGCTGCGCCGGGCCCTGGAGTCGGCGGAGCTCGTGTACTGCGACGGCTACGGGGTGCGCCTCGCCGCCCGGGTGCTCGAAGTGCCCGTGCCGCACCGGATGACGGGCGCCGACTGGGTGTGGGGCCTGACGGCGCTGTGCGAGGCCGCGGGCAGCTCGCTGTACCTCCTCGGCTCGGATCCGCCGATCGCGCAGCAGGCCGCGGCGCGCCTGAAGCGCTGGTACCCGGACCTGAACATCGCCGGGTCCCACCACGGCTACTTCGACCTCGACTCCCCGCACAGCGAGCGCGTCATCGAGGACATCAACTCCCGCGATCCCGACATCGTGATCGTCGGGATGGGCACGCCCAAGCAGGAGCTCTGGGTCCAGCGCAATGCCCACCGGCTCAATGCCGACGTGCTGTGGACGGTGGGCGCGCTGCTCGACTACATCGCCGGCCGCGTGCCGCGCGCCCCGAGGTGGCTGTCCGACAACGGGCTGGAGTGGATCTTTCGACTCGCCGTCGAGCCGCATCGCATGTGGAAGCGCTACCTCCTGGGCAACCCCGCGTTCCTGTCGCGGGTGATGAACGAGCGCAACCGCCGGGGTTGAGCTCCCACCGGACCAGGTGGTGGCCCGTCGCGGCGGCGGCCCTCGGGCTCGTCGCGCTCGCGGCCTGGGAGCACGCCGAGTTCAGCGCCGGAGCCTCGCGGGCGGCGGGCGACGCGGTGCGCGGCGCGCTGGCGTGCGTCGCGCTGTTCGGCGTCTGCGGCTACGCGCCCGCCCGCCTGTGGGTACCGCCGGAGCTACGGCCCCACGGCCCGCTGATCGCCTTCCCGCTGGGGGCGGCGGTGTCGGCGATCGTGCTGGCCGCGCTGGGCCTCGCCCACGTCCCCTTCGGCGTGTCGCTGCCGCTCGTGCTCGCCGCGGGCGCCGGCTCGGGGATCGCCGTTCGCGCGCGCCTCGGGCCGTGGCGCGACGCCGGCGCCGGCCTTCTCCGGCCCGCCTACGTCGCCGCGGTCGTCGCCGTCGTGGCCCTGTCTCCGGTGTGGCGGACGGGCTTCTCGACCGTGGTGGGCCAGAACGGCGACGTGGTGCTCGCCGTGGGCAGCGCGCAGCTCGTCAAGGAGGCGCCTCCGACCGCGGTTCGCCCCGAGCTGCCGATCGACCGCATTCCGCTGGTGTGGCGCTCGAAGTACCCGATCTTCTACTCCCTGGCCGCGGTGTCCGAGCTGTCGGGCCTGAGCGTCGTCGCGGCCTTCCCGCTGGTGGCGGCGGCCCTGCTGGCGATGGCTTCGTTCGGCTTCTTCCTGTTCGCGCGCCATGTCCTGCGCGCCCCGCCCTGGGCGGCGCTGGCCGCGATGGCGGCGGTCGGCCTCGGCCGGCTGCCGCTGCACATCGTCAACCACCCTTTCTACAACGAGCTGTGGGCGCTGTTCGCGCTTCCGTTCATCCTCACGGCGGGAGCCGCCTTCCTGCGAGCGCCGAGCGGCGCATCGCTGGCGCTGCTCGCCGTGTTCGGGGCGATCGGCACCTTCGCCTACCCGCTGATGCTCCCCTTCCCGATCCTGTTCCTCGCGGTGTGGGCGTGGCGCGAGCGGGCTCGCTTGCGCCCGTTCCTGCGCCGCCCCGACGGGCCGGCGTGGGTATGGGTGCCCGCCTCCGTCGCGGCGCTCGCCGTCCTCGCCGTGCTGGTCCGCGGGGTGGTCGAGAAGGCCGCCTCGGCCGCCGTCGCGCTGTCGCCCTGGGGCGACCTGTCAGCGTGGAGCGGCCCGGGCCTGCCCCACCTGCCCTTCCACCGGGCGTTCGGGCTGCTCGACCCGGGCGGGGCGGTCCTGGTCGCCCTGCTGCTCGCTGTCCTGCTCGCCGCGGCGGCGTGGGGAGTGTGGCGCTCTGCGCCGGACGCACGCGTGCCGTTCGCCGTGACGCTCGTCGCCGCGCTGGCCGCCGCGGCCTACCTCGACCACCGCACCCAGGCCGAGCTCTTCTACTTCAAGGCGATGGGGATGCTGGCCCCGCTGGTGGTGACCGCGGCGGTGGTCGGCCTGGCGGACGTGGTGCGGCGCCGCCCACCCCTGGGCGTGGTGGCGGCGGCGGCCGCGGCGGCGCTCGTCGTGGTGGCGGCGACGAGCACGCGCCGCGAGCTGATCGGGACGGATGACTACGCGTCGCGCTACGTCCTGGAGATCCACGACTGGGCGCGCGCGCTGCCGGCGGACGCGAGCGTGCGCATCGACATCCGTCCCGGCGGCCACCAGCTGTGGGCGGACTACATGCTCTCGCCGCGGCGCGTGTGCGCGCTGCGACCGCTCGTCGGCTTCTTCCCCTACGCCCAGCCGGGCCGCAAGGCCGACTACATCCTCGCGTTCAGCGACCAGCGCCGCCCGCGCGACGCCGCGGGCGCGCCCGTGTTCGCCAACGCCCAGTTCCGCATGTGGCGCATGCGCGCGGACGTGCCGGGTCCGGATGTCTGCACGCCGCGGATGACGGACTCGATCACGAAGGTGAACATCGCGTAGGGGTCAGACCCCTTGAGTCTCCGCCACTCAAGGGGTCTGACCCCCTTCCCCGACGCGACCGCCTCGATGGCCGCGCGGACCGCCGCCTCGGTGCGCTCGGGCGTGAACTCCGCCAGCCGCCGCTCGCCCCTCGTCCGCAGCTCCTCGCGCAAAGACTCCGACGTCGCGCACAGCTCGATCGCCTCCGAGACGGTCGGCAGGTCGGGGTCGTCGAGCAGCACGCCCGCGTCCCCCAGCACCTCGGGCACCGCGGCGGCGCGCGCGGCCACGACCGGCAGGCCGAAGTGCAGCGCCTCGAGCAGCGGGATGCAGAAGCCCTCGTGCTCGGACAGGCAGCAGAACACGTCGGCCCGCGCGTACAGCGCGTTCAGCGCCGGCTGGGGCAGGGCGCCCGGAAGCACGACGTCGCGCGCGCCCGCGTCCACGGCCAGTCGCGCCAGGTACTCGCCGTAGGTGCCGCTGCCCGGACTGCCGGGGAGCACGAGGCGCGCCTCCGGGTCGCAGTTGCGCTGGTGCAGCGCGAGCGCCTTCACGAGACGGTCCTGGCGCTTGTTGTGGGACAGGCGCCCGACGAACACGATCGTCCGGCGGCCGTCGCCGGCATAGGGCGTCTCGTCGCCGGCGCCCGGGCGCAGCCGCTCGCGGTCGAACTGATAGATGGCCGGCGCGACCCGGACATCGGGAAACCCGGCGTCACGCAGGTCCCGGGCGCTGAACTCGGACGGAGCGATCGCGCCGTCGACGCGCCCGGCGAGACGCCGCAGGCCCTCGCGGCCGAGCGCGCAGAGCATCGCGACGTACGGCTCGTGATCCCACAGGTACCGCGCGGGCGTGATGTTGTGGTAGACGAGCAGCTTGCGGTTGGGCAGCGCGGCCGCCTCGTCCAGGGCGCTCGCGTGGGCCGAGTAGTGGATGACCAGCAGGTCGTCGTCGCGCACGCGTCCGGCGAGCGACTCGGCAGGGCGCACCGCGCCGTCGAGCCGTGGATCGAAGCTGGCGGCGTACACGTCGCCGTCGCGTCCCGTGGCGGAGAGGATCTTCTGCCAGGCCAGCGCCTGATTCGTGATGGCGTCGAACGGGCCCGCCCCGCTGAGGAGCTGCTGGACTCGCGCGCTCATCTCCCGGATGGGGGCTCGAGCTCGCGCAGGCGCTGCTCGAGCCGCTCGACGCGGTCCTCGAGCGCCGCCGCGTAGCCGAGGAGATGAACGTTGAAGCGGGTGACCTGAGCCTGCTCCTCGTTGTTGTACTGGCGCAGCATCCGCACGAGGAAGCGCTTGAAGCGGGTGATGGGCGCGCCGGCGCGGCGCGTCGAGCGCACGTTGTCCAAGCGGACGTCGATGACCGCCCACTCGGTCAGGCGGTCGAGCGCGGGGCGCTCGTCGGCCAGGGCCTCCAAGCGCTCGGCATCGGCGTAGTCGCCCTGCTCGATGCGCTCGCGCGCCCGCTGCCGGGCGGCTGCCGCCCCCTCCTCCGGAGTGCGAGGCGCGGACACCGGGGTCAGCGGGGATCGATCGGCGTGAGCGTGCCGAGCGCCGTCTCGATCGCCTGCGCGGCGTCGAGGCACAGGTCCTCGCGGAAGCGCGGGCCGATCACCTGCACGCCCTGCGGCAGCCCATTCTCGAGTCCGGCGCCCACCGCCACCGCGGGGACGCCCAGCAGGTTCACCGGGGCGATCATCCGCATGCGGGCGAAGAGCTCGGCGACGGCATCCGGGCCGGTCAGGTCGAAGCCGACCTCGAACGGCGGGTGCGCGCACGGCGGCGCGAGCACGAGCGGCGTCTCCTGCATCCACTCGCCCCACTCGCGACCGAGGGCCTCGCGCTCGACGTAGCCCATCGCGTGCGCCTCGGGCTCGAGCGCCGGGACGTGCTCGAGCACGTCGCCGACCCAGCGCCGCCCCTCATCCGACGAGACGGGCTCGAGCTGCGGCCAGACCACCCGCACCTCGCCGACCACCACGTTCGTCCACGTCGCCAGCGCATCGTCGACCCGGGGCGGCTCGCCCGCCTGCACCTCCCAGCCGGCCGCGGCGAGCGCGTCGGCGGCGCGGCGCACGCCGGCGGCCACGTCGGGGTGCACGCCGTCCCACAGCGCCACGGCGACGCGGCGCGGGGCGGGCGGGCCCTGCAGCGGCGCCGGCACCTGCCAGGGGTCGCGCGGGTCGGACATGCTGATCGGCTCGAAGGCCAGGCGCAGGTCGGCCACCGTGCGGGCCATGGGACCGTGCACGCCCATGATCTGGATCGCCATCGGCGGGTCCAGCGGGGGCACCGTGGTGGCGCTCCCGACGCGGCCGAAGCTGGGCTTCAGCGCCACGGTCCCGTTGAACTGCGACGGGATGCGCAGCGATCCGCCGAGGTCGTTGCCGATCCCCAGCGGCGTCATCCCCGTGGCGAGCGCGACCGCGTCGCCGCCGCTCGACCCGCCCGGCGTGCGCGACGCGTCCCACGGGTTGAGCGTGTGGCCGCCGGCGTCGCTGTAGGAGTGCCAGCGCAACCCCGACTCGGCGAGGTTCGTCCGGCCGATGGGGATCGCGCCCGCCGCGCGCAGGCCGGCCACGCTGGGCGCGTCGCGCGTGGCTCGGGCCTCGACGAGGGCGGAGAGGCCGCTCGTCGTGGCGGTCTCGGCGACGTCGAGGTTCTCCTTGACCGTGAAGGGAACGCCGTGCAGCGGACCGAGATCGGCGCTCGCCGCCACCGCGCCGTCGGCCTCGTCCGCCGCAGCCAGCGCCGCGTCGGCCAGCACAACGCGGATCGCCTGCACCTCCGGGTTGACCGCCTCGATGCGCTCGAGCAGCGCCTCGACGACCTCCCGGCTCGTGACCTCCTTGGCGGCGATTCGGCGCGCCAGCTCACCGGCGCTCGCGGTGGCGAGCTCGGGCACGGTGGAGGCAGGCGCGCTCACGGGCTGACCCTACCGAACCGTCATGGACGCGCCGCCGCCAGGACGGCGCGGACGGCGTCCACGAAACCGGCCACGGTTCCCGGGTCCAGGGCCTCGCCGGTCGCCCGCGCGGCCAGCGCGGCGTCGATCGCGGCGGGGTCGCTCATCCGCTCGCGCGCCCACTCCGCGGCCGCGCGCTTCGACGTCCAGCGCCCGGTGCGCGTCCAGCGCCAGGCGCGGCACGCGTTGAGGACGCTGTCGGGCGACGTCGACTCGTGGATTGCATGCCAGTCGAGCGAGTCGCCCAGCGCGGCCAGCACCTCCCCCCGCGGGACCGAGGCGAGAACGTCGCGGGGCGGCGGCCCGAACAGCGCCCGCCCGCGGGCCCGCGCGATCGAGCGGTCGACGACGAACCAGTGCGCCGCCTCGGCCGCGGGGTCGAGCCCGACGTGGTCGGACTCGTCGGCGCCCGTGTTGAGGTCGAGCTCGAAGGCGCTCGCCCTCGGGTCCCCGGCGGCCGCGGCACGCGTCATCACGACGAGCTCCAACCGCCGCGCCGGGCACGGCAGGGCGCGGTGCGACAGAGCGCGCGCGAGGTCCCGTGCCAGTGTCTCTGGCAGCGGACTCGCGCACACGGCGATGACGTCGAGGTCGCTGCGACCCGGCTCGTAGGCGCCGAGCGCCGCCGACCCGCCGAGCACGACGGCGTGGAGCTCGGAGCCCAGCGGCTCCCCCAGCCGCTCGACGACCCTTGACAGGTAGTCGCCGTGAGGAAGGCTCAACCCATAGCCTTTCGCGCGTGCCCGCCGACACAGGCAGCGGACGAGCGCGCCGGGCGGCTCGGCAGGCGCGGGCGCTGTGGCAGTTGCGCCATCTCCCGCCGCGGGTCGCGCGCTTCCATTGGCGCGCGCGCCGGGAGGCCAAGCGGCTGCGCGACGATTTCAGCATCGTCTCGGCCACCCGGCCGCGGGACCTGGCCATCCTCCTGCGCCTCGCCGGCTCGAGGCGCCGGGTGGTGGAGCTGGGCACGGGCACGGCGTGGACGGCCATCTCGTTCGCCCTCGCCGATAGCCGTCGCCAGGTGGTCACGTTCGACCCGATCGCGCGCCCCGAGCGTGAGGCCTACCTGCGGCTCGCCGGCCCGCAGGTGGCATCGCGGATCAGGCTCGTGGACGCGCCGGGAGAGCGCGGGCCGGACGCCGCGGAGCCCGTGGACATGCTCTACATCGACTCTTCCCACGACCGTGAATCGGTGATCGCCGAGTACCGGGCCTGGCGCGCGCAGCTCGCACCGGGAGCGGTCGTGGCCCTCGACGACTACGACCACGAGGACTTTCCCGGCATCCGCGAGGCGGTGGCCGAGCTGCAGCTCACGGGAGAGCGGCTCGGCACCCTGTTCGTCCACCGCGTGCCCTGACGCACGCCCGCGAAGCCGGCGCTAGAACGCGCCCTTGCCCTTGAGGACGGCGGGCAGGGTCTTGAGGATGATCGTCAGGTCGAGGAAGACCGACCAGCGCTCGAGATAGAGGAAGTCGAGCCGCACGAGGTCGTCGAAGTCCAGCTCCGAGCGTCCGGAGACCTGCCACAGCCCGGTGATCCCGGGCAGCACGAGGTAGCGCTTCTTGTGCCATTCCTCGAGGCGCTCGAAGTCGCGCTGGGGCAGCGGGCGGGGCCCGACGATCGACATCTCGCCGCGCAGGACGTTGACGAGCTGCGGCAGCTCGTCGATGGAGAAGCGGCGAAGCATCCCGCCCACCGGAGTCAGGCGCGGGTCGTCGCGGATCTTGAACAGCGGCCCGTCGGCCTCGTTGAGCTCCTCCAGCTCGGCCTGCATCTGGTCGGCGTCCGTGCGCATCGTGCGGAACTTGAAGCAGTCGAACGGGACGCCCCCGATGCCGTTCCGGCGCGAGCGGTAGAGGAGCGGGCCCCGCGAGGTGAGCTTCACGAGCACCGCGCTGGCGAAGAGCAGCGGGCTGAGCGCGACGAGCAGCAGGGTCGCCCCGACCACGTCGAACGTACGCTTGACGGCGAAGTCGATGCCCTCGAAGACGGGCGGGCGCAGCTCGAACAGCGGCACCGACTGGCCCGGCACGAGCTCCGCCTGGTGAGTGAGGATCTCCATCGTCGAGGGCGCGACGCGGACGGTCACGCCGCGGCGGTGGCACTGGTCGACAAGGTCGACGGCCCGATCCTGGGGAAAGTCGGGGTCGGCGATGATCACCTCGTCGACGTCGGTGCGCTCGAGCACCGCGGGCAGCTCCTCGATCGGACCCAGCGAGCGGAGTCCGTTGTCGGGCCGCGGGTTGAGCGAGATGTAGCCGGCGAGCTCGAGGGCCTGGCCGGAGTCGGTGAGCGCGTGCGCGACCGCCTCGATGTGCTTGCCCGAGCCGACGAGGATGGCCCGCCGGTGGTAGCCGGCGGCGCGCAGCAGGACGCCGGTGACCCGCTCGTAGAGGTAGCGCAGCGATCCGACGTAGACGGTGGCGAAGAACAGCGACCCGTAGAAGACGTAGTAGCTGGAGAAGCGCTGCCCGCTGACCAGCGCGAACAGCAGCGCCACCACGGTCACCGAGAACAGCGACCCGACGATGCCGGGCAGGCCCGGGCGCTCGGCGCGCGGGCCGTACAGACCCGAGCGCGCGAACAACAGCACGCTGATCAGGTAGGCAAACGCCACGGTCCGCCGCGTCTCGTGGAGGACGGCGCCGAGGTCGGGCGTGCCGCGCACCTCCGCCTTGATGATCAGCGCGGTGAAGATGGCCGCATACAGAGCGACGAAGTCGACGAGGAGCAGCGACAGGACGCGCGAAACGCGCCGCAGAGTCTCCATCCGCAGCAGGAAGGAGAGCGCCGGCGGGCGCTTGCGGCGCACGTCGCGCTCGGGCAGGCGAAGCGCGGGCGCGTTTGCGCGCGCCGTGGCATCCTCTCTGAGTTCCACGCCTCCGTCACCCATGCGTTGACTTTGAAACGTTGCTCCCTGCGGTGAGTAGCGGTTTTCCCCGGGGCCGGTCCCGCTCCCTCTAAAGCCCGGTGCCTACGAGCTCCTCGATCCCGGAGGCCTCAATCGTACGGCGCAAGCCCTCTTGAAGGTCCACCTCTGGCTCCCAGCCGAGCTTTTCGCGTGCCTGCGCGATGTCCGGCTGGCGCACCTGGGGATCGTCTGCGGGCAGCGCCTCGAACACGATCTCCGAGCGAGACCCGGTCACCTCGACGACGACCTGCGCGAGCTCCAGCAGCGTGTACTCCCGGGGATTGCCGATGTTCACCGGAGTGTGGTACCCGGATTCGGCCAAGGCGATGAGCCCACGGATGAGATCGTCGACGTAGCAGAACGATCGCGTCTGCGACCCGTCGCCGAACACGGTCAGCGGCTTGTCCTGGAGCGCCTGGCGCAGGAACGTCGGAATCGCGCGGCCGTCATGCGGCCTCATCCTCGGGCCGTAGGTGTTGAAGATGCGCACGATCGCCGTGTCCACGCCCTGCTGGCGGTGGTAGGCCATCGTCAGGGCCTCGGCGTAGCGCTTGGCCTCGTCGTACACCCCTCGGGGCCCGATCGGGTTGACGTGGCCCCAGTAGGACTCCGGCTGGGGATGGACCTGGGGATCGCCGTACACCTCGCTCGTGGAGGCGAGCAGGAAGCGCGCGCGCTTGTGCTTGGCCAGGCCGACCGTGTGGTGGGTCCCGTGGGAGCCGACCTTGAGCGTGTGCAGTGGCAGCCGCAGGTAGTCGATCGGCGAGGCCGGCGAGGCCAGGTGGTAGACGAGGTCGATCGGCTCGTCGACGAAGTAGGGCGAGACGATGTCGAGATTGAGGTGGACGAAGTCCGGATCGCGCAGGTGCTCGATGTTGGCGAGCGAACCTGTCTCCAGGTTGTCCACGCAGATGACGCGGTTGGAGCGCCGGAGCAGCTCCTCGCACAGGTGCGAGCCGAGGAACCCCGCGCCGCCCGTGACCAGGCAGGTCGGCATGAGCGGGGAGGATACTGGCGCGCCCGCCCGCCACCCGTGCTACCACGCCTGAGACCGACTAGGCGTATCGTCCAACTCGAATGCCTGCCGGCGATGAAGGTCTCGATCACCGGGGGCGCCGGATTCCGGCGCTCACTTGCCGACGCTCGTGGCCGGCGGCCGCGTCAAGTACGCGTGCTCGACAGCTACTCCACGGGCCGGCGGGAGACCTGAGCGGCGCTGCCCGCGAGGCCGAGGTGGTGGGGGCCGACGTGCGCGAGCCTCGACGCGGTGCGAGCCGCCACCGCCGGCTGCGATCGCCGTGCGTCCACCGCGCCGCGCTCGCCTCCGCACACGGCCTCGAGGCAGGCGATGCGCACGACGCGGGCGACATCCGGCACTCCACGGCGTCCGTCGCGTCGCCGAGCGCGACTCGGCTCCGTCCCGAGCGCTCGCTCGCGACGGGCTCGCCGCGTGCTCGAGAGCGTGGGGAAGTCGTAGGCGGCGGTCAGGGTGACCCGCGGGCGCGCCATCCCGGTCTTCGCCGCCTTGCTCGCCGCGACGGTCGCGACGGCGCACGCCGCCGCCGGAAGCGGGGCCACGGCCGCCGCCGAGGGCCCTGCTGCCGGACCTCGACCAGGCGGCGCCGTCCCAGCTCTCCATCGTGACCGTCCGCCCCGGCGGTCGCGTCCTGCGTCGGCTCGCCTTCGCCTCGGCGGTGGAGAACCGCGGCCAGGGGGACCTGATCCTCTCCGGTCACCGCCCCTCACGACGCGCCACGCGAATGACCGTCGACCAGCTCGTCGAGCGCGTCGACGAGACGGGCCGACCGGTCGCCGACCAGCGGGTGAGCCAGGTGGGCCGGCTCCGCTACGTGCGCCTGCGCGACCACTCGCACTGGCACCTGATCGGATTCGAGCGCTACGAGCTGCGCTCGGTCGTGACGGGCGCCCGAGCCGCGCGCGATCGCAAGAGCGGCTTCTGCGTCGGGAATCGCTACTCCGTCGTCGCGGGCGCGCGAAGGAGTGACCGTTCGGGCCAGTTCGACGAGAACTGCGGCAAGAGCAGGCCCGGCCTGCTGAGCGTGATCGAAGGGCCTGAGCCCGGGCTGGGCGGACGACTACAAGCCGAACCTGGAGGGTCAGTTCCTCGACGTCACCTCCGTCCCGGCGGGCCGCTACCTCCTCGTGCACCGGACCAACGTCGACGGACGCCTGCGCGAGTCGAGTCGCGGCAACGACGCCGCGTCCGTCCTGCTCTCGCTGCGCCGTCCCCGCGGCGCGCCGTCGCAGGTCAAGGTGCTGCGCACGTGCCCCGACACTCCCACGTGTCACTAGGTCACTAGGATGCGACCCCATGCCCGCCCCGGCCTTCGTCGAGCGCCTCAACGAGCAGATCGGCAACGAGTTCTCGGCCTCGCAGCAGTACGTGGCGATGGCGGTCTACTACGACGCGCAGACGCTTCCGCAGCTCGCCGGTTTCTTCTACCGCCAGGCCGTCGAGGAGCGCAACCACGCGATGATCATGGTGCAGTACCTGCTCGACGTCGGGGCCGAGCCGCAGATCCCGCCCGTCCCGGCGCCACGCCGGGAGTTCACCGACGCGGTCGAGCCCGTCCAACTGGCACTGGAGCAGGAGAAGCGGGTGTCGGAGCAGATCAACGAGCTGATGACGGCGTCCCGCGACGCCCGCGACTACACGTCCGAGCAGTTCGTCTTGTGGTTCGTCAAGGAGCAGGTCGAGGAGGTCGCCTCGATGTCCTCGCTCCTCGACGTGGCCGAGCGCTGCCGCGATGACGTGATGGAGCTCGAGGAGTACGTGGCCCGCGAGGCCGGCGGCGGGGACAACGATCCCACCGTGCCTCCGGCGGCCGGCGGCGCGCTCTAGCCGCCGGCGCCTAGCGCCGGCGCAGGACGTGCTCGTCGCCCCGGCGGCGGGTGAACTTCGCCGCGTCGAAGTGCTCGAGCAGCGCCTGCGCGAATTTGCGCGTCGTGCCCAGCTCGTCGCGCAGCTGGGCGATCGTGATCGAGCCGTGGGCCTCGCAGAAGGCGGCAACGCGGCGCTCCACCGCCGCGAGGGCCTCGGGGTGGTAGTGCAGGGTCCGCCCGACGCGCACGGCGCGCCCCGCGGCGCGCAGCGCGGGCAGCTCGGACGCCGCGTCCCCGAGCTCGGCCTCGGTCGGGGGCTCGTGGCCGGCCGCGCGCAGCCGCTCCTCCAGCGCCAGCGCGCCAGCCGACAGCGGCGAGGGGGTCAGACCCCTTGAGTCACCTCCGCTCAAGGGGTCTGACCCCTTTCTCGAGGACGGCTTGACCGGTTCTGCCGGCTCGCCGCGAGCCAGCCGCTCGAGCCGGGCCGACGCCTCGGCTGAGGGACCGTGCTTGCGGGCGTGCGCATCGAGCACCACTCCTCCACCGAGCGTGTCGGGCGGAGCGATCCGCCGGACGATGAGCCGGTCGCCGTCCGCCGCGACGAGCGGATGCTCGAGCCGAAGCTGGAAGAAGCGCCCGCCGAGCGCGGCCACCCGCGCGGGCGCCTCCCGCGTGCCGTGGTGCACCTGGACCCGGCCGGCCGGGTCCTCCCGAACGTCGAGTGCGACGTCCACCACGTAGGTCGGGCGCAGCGCGCTGCTGGGGTCGGCGAGGACGTCGCCGCGGGCGACCTCGCGCACCTCGACCCCCACCAGGTTGACGGCCACGCGCTGGCCTGCGGCCGCGCGCTCCACCGGGCGGTCGTGGACCTGAACCGCGCGCACCCGCGCCTCGAGGCCACGCGGAAGCAGGGCGACGACATCGCCGCGCCCCACCGAGCCGGACCACAGCGTCCCCGTGACCACGGTGCCGGCGCCCTTGATCGTGAACGCCCGGTCCACGTGCAGGCGCATCAGGGAGTCTGACCCTGCCCGGCCGGGCAGGCGGGCGGCGAGGTGGTCCAGAGCGGCTCGCAGCGCGTCGAGTCCCTCGCCCGTGCGGATCGAGGTGGGGACGACCTTCACCTCCCCGAGCAGCTCGCGCGCCTCCGCGGCCGCGACCGACGGGTCGAGGAGGTCGGCCTTGGTCACCGCCACCACCCCCTCGGCAATTCCGAGTCCGGCGAGCACGGCCGCGTGCTCGCGCGTCTGGGGCATGACCCCGTCGTCGGCGGCCACGACCATCAGGAACGCGTCGATGCCGGTGGCGCCGGCCACCATCGTGCGAACGAACCGCTCGTGACCCGGGACGTCGACGACCGATAGGGCACGCCCCGAGGGAAGCTCGAGCCGGGCGTAGCCCAGCTCGATCGAGATGCCGCGGGACCGCTCCTCCGGCAGGCGGTCGGTGTTTATGCCGGTGAGGGACTCGATCAGGGCCGTCTTGCCGTGATCGATGTGCCCCGCAGTCCCGAGCGTCAGCGGGGGCTGGGTCCAGGCGGATGGGGTGTCGCCCATCAGGGCGACGCGCGGAGAGCCGCCACGACCTCGGCCCCCGCGGCCTCGGCCCCGGGAGGCCTCAGCGCCGGGCCGAGACCGTATCGAGCGGCGGCCGTGTTGCCGGCCTTGTCGCTGGCCCGCACGCTGAGCGTGAGCGGCAGCGACCTTCCGCGTCGCAGCCGGCCGGCGAGCGCGCGCCGGAAGGCCGGCGAGAGCTTCAGGATGAGCAGGCGCTGCCGGCCGCGCGCGAGCGTGCGCGCCGGCGTGGCGAGACGGTAGGTGCGGCGCCGGGACCCGACGGTCGCGAAGGAGGTACGGAGTGAAACCCGGCAGGGCTCCGACGTGCAGGTCACCCACGCGCGTAGCGTCCCAGACCGCAGCGGCCACTGCGGCGAGGGCGCCCGGTAGCGCAGCGCCGGCGCCTTGCGGTCGTTCGAGGTGAGGGTCGGATCGGGCGCCGGCGGCGAGAAGACTGCCCGGCGCGCGTCTTGCGGCGCCTGGCGGAACGTCGCCGTCAGGCTCGAGTCCGCGGTCCCGGCGGAGACGTTGTGGCTCTGCCCGCCGCCGTCCGACCAGCTCTCGAACGAGTACGTGTCGATACCGTCGCTCTGGGGCGAGGACGCGCTCACCGAGTTGCTCGACTTGGCGATGACCGTGGCCGTCAGCGGCGCGGCGCCCACCTCACCGTTGAGGGCGACCGTCCGTCCCGCCGGCGCGGACTGGACGGTCAGCTGCACGGTGTCGGGTTCCAGCGAGACCGTCTCCGAGTCGCTGAGCCCCCCGGAGTCGGTGACGGTCAGCGTCAGCTCGATGTGTGACGGGGTACTGGTGATCGGGCGCGGAGAAGGAGTCGCCGACCCTCCCGTTCCAGCTGCGCAAGAAGTGCGTGTGACAGTTGCTCGGGCAGTGCAGGAGGCCCAGGTCCCAGCGCATGTTCGCCGCGCCCAAGGTCCCGTCCTGGGGGTCCGTGGCCGAACCCGAGAACGTGACCGTGTCGCCCGCCGCCCAGCGCAGCGAGCTCGCCGGCGTGTCGATCGTGGCCGTCGGCGCCGTGTTGCCGGCATGGATCGCGATCGGGTCGGATATGTCGCTCTCGCCGTCGTTGTTGGATACGCGCAGGCGCACGATCGTCGTGCCGACGTCGTAGGTGCGGGTCGGTGAGGCCGACGCGGAATCGTCGTAGTTGCCGTCGCCGTCGAGATCCCACGCGTAGGTCAGCGTGTCGGCTGATCCGGTCCAGTCGGTCGATCCGGTCCCGTCGAAGCTGACATCCAGGGGCGCGTCGCCGGTCGTGGGGCTCGTGGCCGTGGCCACGGCGTGCGGCGCGAGGTAGCGGACGCGGACGATGGTCCCGGCGCCGATGTCGGCATAAAACGACCGCTGAACGTTCACGTCCGGCTCCCGGCTCCCGGGTTGCCGGCCACGGCGCCCCGGTGGCCGGGTCGATGCGGATGACCGTGCCGTTGAGGCCGCGGGTCGTCCGGCCCGAGGTCCGCAGGTCCTGCGCGCGCAGCGCCCCGCCCTTGGCGCTCGGGCGCTCAACGAGTTGCCGGCGGGCAGCGGAGGGTCGCCGCACGGGTTGCCGGTCTGCCGTAGTCCGCATAGTTCCAGCTCGCGCCGTCGCCCCCGACGCGTACAGCTCGCCGTTCGGCCGAAGAGCAGATCGCCGACCGAGTGGCTGGGAACTGCTCGCACCAGCCGTCGAGCAGCGGAGCGGCGCGACGATCTGTCGTCGGATCGCTGGATGCGCATGTCGTCCTCTCGGCGGGGTCATCGCCGACGGGAGGCCCGTCCGGCAGCGGCACCGGCAGCCTCCGCCTCCTCATCCGTGAGGGTCCGCGGATCGATGAGCATGCGTCCTTCGTAGATACGCCCAATGACCGGCGGATCCCCCGCGCGCAGGCGGGCGGCGAGGGCGTCCACGCCGGCATCCCCGGGCTCGACGGCCACCGCGGGCCCCTCCAGCTCGAGCAGCGGGAGCGCCCCGCCCCCGACCTTGGCGATGGAACGGACGATCTCGGCTCGCGCTCCGGCCGCGCGCGCCGCGGCGGCGATCCGCTCGGCGCGCGCCGCGAGCTCCTCCTCCGAGGCGTCGAGCATCGCGAGGACGGGCACCTCGCGCCGCGCGCGCTCCGGGTCGCGGTAGAGGCGCAGCGTCGCCTCGAGGGCGGCGAGGTGCAGCTTGCCGATCCGCATGGCGCGGGCGAGCGGATGGGCCCGCGCCCGCGCGACGGGATCGGCCCGGCCGACGAGCAGCCCGGCCTGCGGCCCGCCGAGGAGCTTGTCGCCGGAGAAGCAGACGAGCGCGGCGCCGGCGAGCACCGAGCGGCGCACCGGCGGTTCGTCGCGCAGGGCGGCCACGCCGCTCGCGAGCGCGCCCGACCCGAGGTCGTCGATCACCGGCGGCCCGAGCCCGCACAGCGCCTCGATCTCGACCTCCTCGACGAAGCCGAGCGTCCGGAAGTTGCTGGGGTGCGCGCGCAGGATCGCCCCGGTTCCCTCCCCGAGCGCCCGCTCGTAGTCGCGCAGGCGCGTGCGGTTCGTCGTCCCGACCTCGACGAGCCGGGCGCCCGATTGCGCGACCACGTCGGGTATCCGGAACGACCCGCCGATCTCGACGAGCTGCCCGCGCGAGACGACGATCTCGCCCCCGTCCCCGGCCAGGGCGGCGGCGGCCAGCAGGACGGCGGCGGCCCCGTTATTGACGGCGAGCGCGGCCGGCGCGCCGGTCACCTCGCGCAACAGCTCCTCGACGTGGGACTGACGGGAGCCGCGTACCCCCGAGTCCAGATCCAGCTCGAGGTTGGTATAGCCCTCGGCCGCCTGCGCGACGGCCGCGCGCGCCGAGGCCGGCAGCGGCGCGCGCCCCAGATTTGTGTGCACGATCACGCCGGTGGCGTTGAGGACCCGGCGCAGCGACGGCGCCTCGGCGCGCGACAGCTCGGCCCGCGCGCGCCGAGCCAAATCGACGTCGTCCTGGGCGCCGGCCCGCAGCTCCTCGCGCCGGCGCTCGATCGCCGTACGGGCGGCGACGACGGCCAGGGCGTGCGGCGCGTCGAGAGTCGCCGCCAGCCGCTCGACCGACGGCAGGGTCCTCAGCCGCTCGGCGGCGTCGCTCCCTGAGTCCATTCGCCCTCCTCGCGCTTCCAGATCGGCGCCTCCGCCTTGATCCGGTCGATGATCTCGCGCGCCGCCGCGAACGCCTCCGCGCGGTGCGGGGCCGATACGGCGACGGCCACCGACGGCTCCGACAGGGGCACCGTCCCCACCCGGTGCTCGGCCGCGGCCCGGCAGGCGCCGTGGCGCTCGGCCGCCTCCTCGACGATGGCGGCGATGCGCGGCGCCGCCATCTCCTCGTAGGCCTCGTAGTCGAGCTGCGCGACCTCGCGGGTGACGCCCTGGAAGGTGACGACCGCGCCGGCGCGCGGGTCGCGGACCCGGTCGAGCAGCGAGTCGAGGGAGATCGGACCCGCGGTGAGCGTGGCCGTGGTGTCCGGCGCCGCCCCACCGGACACCGGCGGGATGAGGGCCAGCTCGTCGCCCGGCGACAGGGGCGCATCGGCCTTCGCGTACTCGCGGTTGACCGCCATCACGACGCGTGTCCCCCCCGCGACGTCCGCGAGCTGCTCGAGGGCGTCACCCACGCAGGCGCCGTCGGGCAGCTCGAGCTCCATCTCGTTCACGCCCGCGCGCTCGCGAAGCCCGGCGAACAGTCGCACGCGTACGTTCATGGGCAAAGGCTACGTCAGGGCTCGCCGTCCGTCGCGGGGCCCGGGTCCGGCCGAGCCGAGGCTCGAACTACAGCATCGAGGGAGGGCCCGGATTGGAGCGGCGACCGTGAGACGTCAGCTTTGCCCCTATGACGGGCTTAATCGGCATCTCAGCGATCGAGGGATGCCAAGCCCGCCCGAGCCTGACCCCTCGATGCCCGCTGTTCAAGAGACAATCCCGGCCGTGCCCGCCCTAGCCCGCGCCTGGATCGCCGCCGCGCGCGCCCGGCGCCGGCTCGCCCGACGACGCCAGGGCCCGCCGCCACGCGAGGCGCTGGTGCGCCGGTTCGCGCCCGGTGCGACCTTCGCCGACGTCGGCGCGATGTGGGGAGTCGACGGCGCGCTCGCCTTCGCGGCCGAGGACGCGGGCGCCCGGGCCGTGACCGCGGTCGACGTGATGGCCCCCACGGAGCGCTACGCGGCCGAGCACGCGAGGCGCGGCTCGGCGGTGCGCTTCGTGCGCGGCGACCTGCACGACCCGGCGACGGTGGAGGAGGTGGGCGTGCATGACGTCGTGTGGTGCTCGGGCCTGCTCTACCACGCCCCCCACCCGCTGCTCTCGCTCGAGCGACTGCGCGCGCTGACCGCCCAGACGCTGCTGCTCGCCACGGAGTCGCTGCCGGAGGTCCCGGGCCTGCGCGGCGCGTGCGTGTTCTACCCGGGCGCCGACCGCCGCGCGTTCGCGGCGCCGGGCCGGGTCGGTCTCGACACGCCCTTCGATCCGGGGCCCGGCTACGAGAACTGGTGGTGGGGGATCACGGGCTCGGCCCTGCGCGGCATGCTCGCCGCCAGCGGGTTCGAGGTCCTCGAAGTCCACGACGACGCGCTTCACCTCACCGTCGTCGCGAGGCCGCAAGTACCCTTCTAGCCAGTGGCGACCACTCCCGAGCACCGCACGATCGCGCCCATCGTGGGTCCCGAAGACCCGCGGCGCTTCACCGACTCGGGCATCGAGGTCAAGCAGCTCTACACCGAGGGCGACCTCCCGGAGCCGCTGGAGCTGGGCGAGCCCGGCGCCTACCCGTACACGCGCGGGGTCCACCCCGAGATGTACCGCAAGCAGCTGTGGACGATGCGCCAGTACGCGGGCTACGCGAGCGCGAAGGAGTCCAACGAGCGCTACCGCTACCTGCTCGAGCACGGGTCGACCGGCCTGAGCATGGCCTTCGACCTGCCCACGCAGCTCGGCCTGGACTCCGACGACGAGCGCTGCCGCGGCGAGGTCGGGCGCACCGGGGTCGCCATCGACTCGATCGACGACATGCGCACCGCGTTCGACTCGATCCCGCTGGACAAGGTCTCCACGTCGATGACGATCAACGCGCCCGCCGCGGTCCTGCTGCTGCTCTACGAGCTGGTGGGCGAGGAGCAGGGCGTCCCGTCCGAGCAGCTGCGCGGCACGACGCAGAACGACGTGCTCAAGGAGTACATCGCGCGCGGGAACTTCATCTACCCGCCCCAGGGCTCGATGCGGCTGACGACCGACCTGTTCGCCTACTGCCAGGCGAACGTTCCGAAGTGGAACACGATCTCGATCTCGGGCTACCACTTCCGCGAGCAGGGCGCCTCGGCCGTCCAGGAGGTGGCGTTCACGCTGGCCAACGGGATCGCCTACGTCCAGGCGGCGATCGACGCCGGCCTCGAGGTCGACGAGTTCGCGCCTCGCCTGGCCTTCTTCTTCAACGGCCACAACAACGTCTTCCAGGAGGTGGCGAAGTTCCGCGCCGCGCGGAAGATGTGGGCCGAGATCATGCGCGACCGCTTCGGGGCGCGTGACGAGCGCTCGACCAAGCTGCGCTTCCACACCCAGACCGGCGGCGTCACGCTGATGGCCCAGCAGCCGGAGAACAACATCGTGCGCGTCGCGCTCCAGGCCTTCGCGGCCGTGTGTGGCGGCACGCAGTCGCTGCACACCAACGGCTACGACGAGGCGCTCACCCTGCCCACCGAGAAGGCGGCGCGGCTCGCCCTGCGCACGCAGCAGGTCGTCGCGCACGAGTCGGGAGCGGCCGACACCGTCGACCCGTTCGCCGGCTCCTACTTCATCGAGGCGCTGACCGCCGAGATCGAGGAGCGCGCCGGCGAGCTGATCGCCAAGGTCGACGAGCTCGGCGGCTCGGTCAACGCGATCGCCTTCATGAAGGGCGAGATCGAGGAGTCGGCCTGGGGCTACCAGGAGCGCTACCGCAGCGGCCAGGACATCGTCGTCGGCGTGAACAAGTACGTGACGGACGAGCTCGAGGTGACCGACATCCTCAAGGTCGACCAGGCCTCCGAGGACGCGCAGGTCGAGCGCCTGAAGCGCTTCAAGGCCGAGCGTGACGGCGAGCTCGTGGGGCGGCGCCTCGACGAGCTGCGCGAGGCGGCCCAGGGCAACGAGAACCTGCTGCCGCCCATCCGGGCCGCGCTGAAGGACCGGGCGTCGGTGGGCGAGGTCTGCGGCGCCATGAAGGACGTCTTCGGCGAGTACCAGCCGGAATTCTGACCGCCCACGCCATCCCGGCAGGACTCACCGCGTCCCGGGCGAATGACGAGCCCAGATGGATTCGGTGCAGGTCAAGAGGAGGCTCGTGAAGTCGCCGCCCGAGCTGTGGGCGGAGCTCAGCGACGCCCAGGCACTGGCCCGACGGCTGGGCGAGTTCGGCGAGATCCGCATCACGCGCCGCGAGCCCGAGACGATCGTCGCCTGGGAGGGCGAGCACGCGAGCGGCACGATCGAGATCGAGTCCTCCGGCTGGGGGACCGCCGTGATCATCACGGCTCGCCCCGCGGCACCGCCGCCGCCCGAGCCGGCCGCCGAGGTCCCGGGGCCACCGGCTCCGCCCGCGCCCGATCCGGCGCCGCCCGCTCCCGGCCCGGACCCGGCGCCTCCGCCCGCCCCCGATCCCGAGCCCCCCTCCCCGGGGCCGCCGGCCCCTGGCCCGCCGCCGGCGCCCGAGCCCGGCCCGCAGATCGAAGCCGAGCCGCCGCGCGCGACCTTCCTCTCCCGCCTGTTCCGCCGCGCCACGGAACCCGCGGTGGAGACCGTTCCGGTGCCGCCGGCCGACCCCGCCGAGCCGGCCCCGGAGCCCCCGCCGCCCGCCGCACCCCCGGCGCCGGCCGTCGAGCCCGAACCCGAGCCCGGGCCTGAGGTCGAGCCCGAACCCGCCCCCGCCGGGACCCGAGCCGCTGCGCCCCGCGCAGCCTGAGGACCCGCTCACCCCGGCGGCGTCGATCGACGCGCAGAAGGTCCTCGACGCCGTGCTCGACGACCTCGGCGCCGCGCACCATCGCCCGTTCTCGCGGGGCTGAGCGGGGGAAGGGGCGCGGGTAGACTTCCGCGCCCGTGACCCCGCGCGCCCACGCCCCCGACACCTACGAGGAGAAGCTCTCCAGGCTCCAGGAGCTGCGCGAGGCCGCGGCCCACTCCGCCCCGGAAGCCGAGGAGAAGCAGCACGCGAAGGGCAAGTACACGGCGCGCGAGCGCGTGGAGAAGCTGTTGGACCCCGGGTCCTTCCAGGAGCTCGACACGTTCGTGCGCCACCGCACCCACGAGTTCGACATGCAGAAGAACCGGCCCTGGGGCGACGCCGTGGTCACCGGCCACGGGACGATCGACGGCCGGCGCGTCTGCGTCTTCTCGCAGGACTTCACCGTGTTCGGCGGCTCGCTCGGCGAGGTGATGGGCGAGAAGATGGTCAAGGTGATGGACCTGGCGGCCAAGATCGGCTGCCCGGTCATCGGGATCAACGACTCCGGCGGGGCCCGCATCCAGGAGGGCGTCGTGTCGCTGGGCGCCTATGGCGACGTGTTCGTGCGCAACGTCAAGTGCTCGGGCGTGATCCCGCAGATCAGCCTGATCATGGGCCCCTGCGCGGGCGGCGCCGTCTACTCCCCCGCCATCACGGACTTCATCTTCATGGTCCAGGAGACCTCGCACATGTTCATCACGGGCCCCGACGTGATCAAGACCGTGACCGGCGAGGAGGTCGACTTCGAGTCGCTCGGCGGCGCGATGGCGCACAACTCGAAGTCCGGCGTCGCCCACTTCGCCAGCCCGGACGAGGACGCATGCCTGCAGGACACGCGCTACCTCATGAGCTTCCTGCCCTCGAACAACCTGGAGACGCCGCCCCGCGTGGCGCCGAGCGACGACCCGCTGCGCATGGACGAGGAGATCGACCACGTCGTGCCCGACGACCCGTCCAAGCCCTACGACATGCGCGACGTCGTGCGCCTCGTGGTCGACGACGGCGAGTTCTTCGAGGTCCACGAGCACTACGCGCCGAACATCATCTGCGGCTTCTCGCGCCTCGACGGTTTCGCCGTCGGCGTGGTGGGCAACCAGCCGCGTCAGCTGGCCGGCGTGCTCGACATCGACTCCTCGGTCAAGGCGGCGCGCTTCGTGCGCACCTGCGACGCCTTCAACATCCCCCTGATCACCTTCACCGACGTGCCCGGGTTCCTCCCCGGCACGAGCCAGGAGTGGGGCGGGATCATCCGCCACGGGGCGAAGCTCCTGTACGCCTACACCGAGGCCACGGTGCCCAAGATCACCGTGATCACGCGCAAGGCCTACGGCGGCGCCTACGACGTCATGGCGTCAAAGCACATGCTCGCCGACTTCAACTTCGCCTGGCCCACGGCCGAAGTGGCGGTCATGGGGCCCGAGGGAGCGGTGAACATCATCTACCGCAAGGACATCGGGCAGAGCCCCACGCCCGACGAGCGCCGCCAGAAGCTGATGGACGACTACAAGGCGCGCTTCGCCAATCCCTACTCGGCGGCCGAGCGCGGCTACATCGACGACGTGATCGTCCCCCACGAGACGCGGCCCAAGGTCATCACCGCGCTGCACACCCTGCAGACCAAGCGCGAGCCGGGCCCCAAGCGCAAGCACGGCAACATCCCGCTCTAGTGTCCGAGGACAACGTCGCCGTCGTGCGCAGGTTCTGGTCGAGTCCGCTGACCGACGCTGGCGGACGTCGTGGACGACGACGTGGACTACCGGGCCGTCGAAGGCGCGCCGGACGACGTCGGCGTCATGCACGGCCGCGATGCGCTCGTCCGCTACCTCGCCGACTGGGCCGAGACGTTCGCGGACTTCTCGACGGAGCTCGAGGAAGCCGAGGCCATCGGAGAGGACCAGGTGGTCGTGGTCGGCCGGGTTTCCGGGAGGGCGCGCGCCAGCGGTGTGGAGACCGAGCTGCGCCTGGCCGTGCTCTACACGGTGCGGGGCGGGCGGATCGTTCGGGGACGTGAGTACATGACCAAGGACGAGGCGCTCGCCGCGGCGTCGCAGCTGGACAACAGCTGAGTCAGCGGACCCTGATACCGCGGGCCCCAGTTCACGGCCCGCATCCTGAGACGCGCCGGCGCTAGAGCCCTACCCGGCGAGGGCCGCCAGGAGGTCGCCGAGCTTCTGCTCAGGGGCGAGCGGGTCGGGCAAGAGCAGATGCCGGTGGATCGTGTAATGGTTGCGACGGCCTCTGCGCTCGCGCGAGAGGTAGCCGGCGCCCGTCAGCTCGTTGACGATGCTGTGCGCAGCGCGTTCGGTGATGCCGACCTGATCGCCGATTTCGCGCAGGCGGATGCCCGGGTCATGCGCGATGCAGAGCAGCACCTGGGCGTGATTGCTGAGGAATGTCCAGTTGGCCATGTCTTGTTTGATCTGTATTTCTAGAATCAACATGGTAGCATCACGCGTCATGCGACCGGAGGCGACGCAAATGAAGATCTTCAACTCTCTGTATGACCGTCACTCTCAGGGCGCGGACGCCGACGGCCGCGAGGGAGGGGAAGCCAAGTTCCCCGATCTCCCGCTACGACCGCCTCAGCGCCAAGCGCGTCAACGAGAAGCTTCCTCAGCACTCCCAGGTCGAGCTGGACGCCATCGAGACCTACGAGCGGTCTCACAAGGATCGCCCCGCCGTGCTCCAGAGGCTGAGCTATCTGCGGGGGCCAGAGCCCCTCCAGGGTTACGACGCTCTCGAGGAGGACGACGTTCCGGCAGCCCTCCAAGGGGCTGACGTGAAAACGCTCGACGGCGTGCGCGACTACGAGCGCAAGCTCCGCCGGCGCAGCGTCGTGTTGGAAGAGGTCGCCGGCGCCCGGCGGGAATGGCGGTCGACGCATGAGCAAGCCGGCGAGGCGCGCGACGAGGAGCGAGACGTCGAGACCATGCGCAAGCTCGAGGCCGGAGATGCCCCCACCGATCTCGAGGACTGGCCCAGCGACTCCGCGATGTACAAGACCTACGGCGATGACGATCAGCCCTACGGGGAAGGCCTGACCGCGAACCTCGGCCCGTCGGACCTCGCCCGCCACGGCGACGGCTCGATCTCGATCAAGGGCCAGAAGGTCGACAACCCCGCCGACTACAAGGGCGACCCCATCCCGGGCGGCCCCACCGACCCGAACAGCCCCAAGGTGGCCGCGCCGGAAGCGGCAGGCCGGGGTGGAGCGCGACGAGGAGCGAGACCTCGAGACCATGCGCAAGCTCGAGGCCGGAGATGCCCCCGCCGAGCTCAAGGACTGGCCCAGCGACTCCGCGATGTACAAGACCTACGGCGCCGAGGACGACGAGCCGTACGGAGAAGGCGCGACCGCGAAGCTCGGCCCGCCGGACCTCGCCCGCCACGACGACGGCTCGATCTCGATCAAGGGCAAGAAGATCGACAACCCCGCCGACTACAAGGGCGACCCGGTCCCGGGCGGGCCCACCGACTCCGGCACCTAGCCCTCCAGCCGCTCGTGAGACTGACGTAGGTCAGCGGCGGCTGATATTTTCCTCCGTCGTGAACGGCCGCCGTTTCGTCCTGCTCACCGGGCTTCTCCTGCTCGCGATCGCGCCGCCCGCCCTGGGCGCCGGCAGCGTGAAGTCGGCGAACTTCACCGCGAGGATCTCCGGCACCTACACCGCGAGCGGGACCGTGACCAACACGAGCTGCTACCGGGTGGACGCCAACGACAACCAGATCCCGTTCACGGGCACCGGCAGCGCCTCGGAGACCACGTCCTTCCGCTCGACGCGGGGTGCGCTGCTCGGCGTCTCGAAGATGGTGAACGAGCGGCGCATCGTGGCCGGCGGGTTTGCCATCCCGGTGACGGCCACGATGAGCCGTTCGAGCACGCTGGACGGGTCCACCGAGCCCCAGGGCTGCAGGCCCAACTCGTTCCCCCTGCGGTCCACCTGCGGACGCAAGACCAAGCGCTACGGGATCGCCGTGTACGCGCGGCGCCAGGACAACCGGCTGTCCTACAACCTCTCCAGCGGGTATTCGACAACCTTCCCGGAGGACCCGTTCCAGTGCCCGCTTGTCGAGGGCGCGGACTGGTGGGGTCGCTACTACTCGCGCGGCAACGGCGCGGGCCCGGTCTCGGTGGCCAAGCTGTTCAACCGCCGCGTGCGCACGATCGTCGTCAAGGGCACGTTGAAGAAGTCGCCGCAGCGCTCGTCGGCATCCGAGGGCTACTCGGCCGCCTCGACCGAGACGCTGAGCTGGACCCTCACCCTGACGCGCCGCGGCTAGTCCTCCAGCCGCTCGTACGCCGGCAGCGTGAGGAACTCGACGAACTCCTCGCCCAGCGCGACCGACTCGAACAGCTCGCGCGACTCGCGCGGGCGCCCCTGCGTCTCGAACCACTCGTCGTCGCCGATCTCGGCGCGGATGCGCTCGAGCTCCGACGTCGCGGTCTCGCGCACGAGCTCCGGCGTGACGCGGCGGCCGTCGTCGAGCGTCGCGCCGTGGCGGACCCACTGCCACACCTGGCCCCGGGAGATCTCCGCCGTGGCCGCGTCCTCCATCAGCCCGTAGATCGCGGCGGCGCCGTTGCCGCGCAGCCACGACGAGATGTACTGGATGCCGACGTTGACGTTCGAGCGCAGCCCGGCCTCGGTGATGTCCCCGGGGGTCCTGTCCACGGCCAGCAGGTCCGCCGCCGTGACCGCGACGTCGTCGCGGCGGCGCTCGAGCTGGTTGGGCCGCTCGCCCAGCACCTCGTCGAAGCACTCCATGGCGACCGCGCACCGAGTCGGGATGGGCCACCCACGTGCCGTCGAACCCGTCGCCCGCCTCGCGTTCCTTGTCCGCCCGGACCGCGGCGTAGGCGCGTTCGTTCGCCTCCTCGTCGCGCCGCGAGGGTATGACCGCCGCCATCCCGCCCATCGCGTGCGCGCCGCGCCGGTGGCACGTCGCCACCAGCAGCTCGGTGTACGCCCGCATGAAGGGAACGGTCATCGTCACGGCCGAGCGGTCCGGGAGCACGAACTCGGGGCGCGTGCGGAAGCGCTTGATGGTCGAGAAGATGTAGTCCCAGCGCCCGGCGTTCAGCGCCGTCGCGTGCGGCCCGAGGGCGTGGAGGATCTCGTCCATCTGGAAGGCGGCCGGCAGCGTCTCGATGAGCACGGTCGCGCGGATCGTGCCCGCCTCCAGCCCGAGCGCCTCCTGGAGGAGCTCGAAGACGTCGTTCCACAGCGCCGCCTCGCGCGCGCTCTCGAGCTTGGGCAGGTAGAGGAACGGTCCCGCGCCGCGCTCCAGGAGCTCGTGCGCGTTGTGGTAGACGAACAGACCGGCGTCCACGAGCGCGCCGGCCACGGGATCGCCGTCCACCGCGATGTGGCGCTCGGGCAGATGCCAGCCGCGCGGGCGCACGAGCAGGGTGGCGGTGTCCTCGTTGAGGCGGTACTCGCGGCCGTCGGGCCCGACGTGCTCGATCGTGCCCCGGACGGCGTCCATCAGGTTGACCTGGCCGCCGACCATGTTCGTCCACGTGGGCGAGTTGGCGTCCTCGAAGTCGGCCATGAAGCCGCGCGCGCCCGAGTTCAGCGCGTTGATGACCATCTTGCGCTCGGTCGGCCCGGTGATCTCGACCCGGCGGTCGCGCAGCGCCGGGGGAGCGGGCGGAACCGACCACTCGCCCTCGCGCGGCCCGTCCTTGGGGAAGTCGAGCGTGCCGCCCGCGTCGAGCGCGGCCTGGACGCGCTCGCGCTCCGCGAGCAGCTCGCGGCGGCGTTCGTCGAACTCCCCATGGAGCGCGGCGACGAGCTCGAGCGCGTCCGCCGTCAGCACCTCGTCGAACCGGGCGTGCATCGGCCCGCGGAGCTCAACTCCCATCGATCGACCTCCACAGCAGCTCGGCGGGGTGCAGGACCGGAAGCCCGGCGTGGGCGGCGATCTGAAGGGCACACCCGGGGTTCGCGGCCACGACGGCCTCCGCGCCGGTGTCGAGCAGGTTGCGCGCCTTGCGCTCCCCCAGCTCGCTCGCCGCCTCGGGCTGGAGCAGGTTGTAAACGCCCGCGGATCCGCAGCACAACTCGCGCTCGGCAGGTTCGAGCAGCTCCACGCCCGGGATCGCGCGCATCAGTGCGCGGGGCTCCTCGCGTATCCCCTGCGCGTGGGCGAGGTGGCAGGCGTCGTGGTAGGCGGCGCGCAGCGGCACCGGGGCGCGCGGGGCGCGCGGCTCGACGGCGGCGAGGAGCTCGGTCAGGTCGCGGACCTTGGCCGCGAACGCCTCGGCCCGGTCCCGCCAGTCGTCGTCGTCGCGCAGCAGGTGCGGGTAGTCCTTCATCGCCGAGCCGCAGCCCGCGGCCGTGACCACGACGTGGTCGTGGCCCTCCAGGGCGACGATCGTCTCGCGCGCCAGCGCCCGGGCGGGCTCCGCGTCCCCGGCGTGCAGCTGGAGCGCGCCGCAGCAGCGCGGGCGCGCCGGGGCGTGGACGTCGAAGCCCTCCGCGCTGAGGACCTCGGCGGCCGCCCGGTTGACGTCGCCGAAGAACACCCGCGCGACGCAGCCCTGGAGCAGCGCGACGCTGCCGCGCGCCCTCCCCCGGGCGGCGAACCGGGTCGGCAGCCGGCGCAGAGCGGCGCGCAGCGGCGTGCGCGGGGCGAGCTCGGCGCCGGGCGCCCCGGCGCGGGCCGCCAGGCGATCGAGCCGCAGGGCCCGGGCGACGGCGAGCGCGGGAGCCAGCGCGCGCAGGCGGCCGGGGCGGGGGAACAGCGCGAAGGCGGCGCGGCGCGCCGCCCGCTCGCGCCAGGGCCGCGTGGTGCGGCGCTCGACCTGGGCTCGCGTGTCCTCGATCAGCTGGTCGTAGCGCACGCCCGACGGGCACGCCGTGACGCAGGCCATGCACCCGAGGCAGCGGTCCCAGTGCTCGACCATCGCGGGCGACAGCTCGGCCTCCTCGTGCGCCGCCTTCATCAGCACGATGCGTCCCCGCGGGGAGTCCATCTCCTCGCCCCACAACGCGTACGTCGGGCACGTCGGCAGGCAGAAGCCGCAGTGCACGCAGTCGTCGATCGTGTCCAGCGATGGCGCCCGGACGTCGTCGAAGCCGGTCACGGCAAGCTCCCGGCCGGGTCGAACCGCTCCTTCACCCGTCCCATGAGCCCGACGAGAGCGCCGTCCATCGGTCCCCACGGGTCCAGCGCCTTTCGCACGGCGTCCGGCGCGTCGAGCACCACGCAGGGGGACGGCGCGAGCCGGCGCCGGACCTCCTCGACGGCGGCGGTCTCGGCGGGCAGGCGCAGCCACGACAGCCCCAGGGCGGCCCGCCCGACGGCCTCGCCTCCCAGCGCGCCGGCCGCGGCCAGCAGCTCGCCGAGCTGCGACTGAACGCCGCTCACCCGGACGACCAGCTCGCCCCGCTGCGCCTCGCGCTGGGTCGTCCACAAGCGCGGTGTCCTCCTCCACGAGCTCGGTGTCGAGCCCGGCGTCGCGCAGGACGCCCGCCGCGCGCTCCGCCGCCGAGCGCGGCGCGGCGCCCGCCGCGCGGGCGAGGACGGCGCCCTCGCCGTCCGCCCAGCGCACGTCGAGGCACTGGAGCTCGACCTGCTCGTGGGCGAGCGAGCGGGCGGCCGCGGCGACCCGCCCGGGGTCGGCGCCCGCGCCCCGCGCCGTGACCGTCGCGGCGGGGACAGGGTGCAGGCGCACGCAGACCTCGACGATCGCCCCGAGGGTCCCGAACGACCCGGCGAACAGCTTCGCCAGGTCGTAGCCGGCGACGTTCTTGATCACCCTCCCGCCCGCGCGCGCGAGCGTTCCGTCGGTCAGCGCCACCGTGATGCCGACGACGAGGTCGCGCGCCGTGCCGTGCCGGTGGCGCAGCGGGCCCGAGTCGCCCGTCGCCACGACGCCGCCCACGGTGGCCGCATCTCCGGGGCCGAGCGGCGGGTCGAGCGCGAGCATCTGCCCCGCCTGCGCGAACCGCGCCTGGGCGGCGGCGAGCGGGACGCCCGCCTCGATCACCGCGGTCAGGTCGCCGGCGTTGTGCTCGCGCAGCTCCGACAGCCCGGCGGTCGAGATCCGGACCTCGGGCTCGGGGACGGGCGCGCCCCAGGCGAGCTTGGTCCCGCCCCCCTCGATCCTCGCGCTGCGCGCGCGCGCCAGCGCGTCGGCGAGCTCGCGGCGGTCCATCAGAAGCGCTCCGCCACGCCGGCTTCCTCGAGCGGGTGGCGGCGGTAGGGGCCGGGGACCTCGCCGCACAGGCGCGGCGTGGGCATCAGCTTTCCGGGGTTCGCGAGCCCGTCGGGGTCGAAGGCGCAGCGCAGGCGCTGGAAGGCGTCGAGATCGGCCTCCCCGAACATCGCCGGCATCAGGTGCTTCTTGTCCACCCCGACGCCGTGCTCCCCGGTGATCGAGCCCCCCGCGTCGACGCAGGCGCGCACGATCTCCCCGGCCAGCTCCTCGGCCCGCTCGGGCTCCCCGGCCACCGCCGCGTCGTAGCAGACGAGCGGGTGCAGGTTGCCGTCGCCGGCGTGGAAGACGTTGGCCACGCGCAGGCGGTGCTCGGCCGCCAGCTCGTCGATCCGGGCGAGCACGTCGGGCAGGCGCGTGCGGGGGATGACGCTGTCCTGCACGTAGTAGTTCGGCGAGATCCGGCCCATCGCCGCGAAGGCCGCCTTGCGCGCCCGCCAGATCGTCTCGCGCTCGGCCTCGTCGCGAGCGACGCGCACCTCGGCGGCGCCGGCGGCATGGCACAGCCGCTCGATCGCGTCGAAGCCGGCACCGCACTCGGCGTCGGATCCGTCGACCTCGACCACCAGCGCGGCTCCCGCGTCCGTCGGCCACCCGGCCTTGGCGTAGCCCTCGGCGGCCTCGATGGAAAGCGCGTCCATCATCTCGATCGCCCCGGGGACGATCCCGGCCGCCACGATCTCCGACACGACCTCCCCGGCCTGGGCGGTGGAGGCGAAGAAGGCCACGAGGGTGCGGACCGCGGCGGGCGCGGGGACGA
Organism: uncultured Actinomycetes bacterium; assembly: GCA_963842605.1. Classification (GTDB taxonomy): domain Bacteria; phylum Actinomycetota; class Thermoleophilia; order Solirubrobacterales; family Solirubrobacteraceae; genus AC-38. Next base: position 47,121 of record CAWJGV010000007.1, on the reverse strand, counting down.
CCCGCAGCGTGATCCGGGTGGCGACGCCGAGCGTCCCCTCGGAGCCGACGAAGGCGCCCAGGAGGTCGTAGCCCGGCCGGTCGAGCTCCTTGCCGCCCAGCTCGACGGCGGTCCCGTCGGCGAGCACGATCTCGAGGCCGGTCACGTAGTTCGTGGTGAACCCGTACTTGAAGCAGTGGGCCCCGCCGGAGTTCTCGGCCACGTTGCCGCCGATCGAGCACACGACCTGGCTCGAGGGGTCCGGCGGGTAGAAGTGGGTCGGCGCGACGGCGTGGGAGACGGCGAGGTTCGTCACCCCGGGCTCGACCACGACGCGCTGGTTGACGAGGTCGACATCGAGGATCCGGCGCAGACGCGTGAGGGCGACGAGGACTCCGTCCTCCACCGGCAGAGCGCCGCCGGAAAGCCCCGACCCGGCCCCGCGCGCCACCCAGGGCACGCCGCCCGCGTGACAGGCGGACACGACGCGCCGAACCTCCTCGGCCGTGCCCGGCAGCACGACCACGCCGGGCAGGACGGCGTACTGGAGCAGCCCGTCGGACTCGTACGTGCGGCGCTGGTCGCGGTCCACGAGCACGTGCTCGTCGCCGGCGATCGCGCGGAGGTCGTCGATGAGGCCGTTCGCGTCCACTTGGCCCCCATTGTTCCCGGTCCACGAACTACGGGCATCGAGGGGGGTCGGCTCGGCCGCCGCTGCGCTCCGCCGGGGGTCGGGCCGATTACGGACGTATGGCGGCCGTAAGTGACCCGAACCCCCTCCGGGCACCCCCTCGATGCCGCCGTTCACGCCGGCCCGGGCCTCGCGCCCGCGCAGCGCTCAGAGCCGCACGCTCTGCGCCTCCACCCGCCCCGCCTTCCACGCCTCGAACGCCGCGGCCGCCACCGCGAGGTCCTGGATGGCCAGCCCGGTGGAGTCGAACAGCGTCACCGCCTCCGGGCCCGGGCGCCCGGGCGCGTCGCCCGCGAGCACGGCCCCCAGGGCGGTGACCTGCTGGCGCGTCACGAGGCCCGCCTCGACCGCGCCGGTGAGCTCGCCGCCGTGCGCTGCCTGCTCCCACTCGTCGCAGAAGAGCCGGCACGAGGCGACCGCGGCCGGCGTCGCCTCGGCCTTCCCCGGCCCGTCCGCGCCGAGCATGTTGAGGTGGATCCCGGGATGCAGGTCGCCCGCCTCGACCACGTGCTCGTGGCCCGGCGTCACGCACGAGACGGCGTCGCAGGCCAGCGCCACCGGCCCCGACCCGGCCTCCCACCCCAGCTCGTCCGCGAGCCGCTCCGCGGCGGCGGCGTCCGGGTCGTGGCAGACGCCGGAGGTGTAGCCCGCGGCGGCCAGACAGCGAGCCGTCCAGGCGCCGTGCAGGCCGCAGCCCACGATGCCGGCGCTCCGCGCGTCCTCGCGCGCCAGCGCCTGGGCCGCCACGGCGGCCACCGCGCCGGTGCGCAGGGCGGTGATCGAGCGGGCGTCGAGCAGCATCAGCGGCTCGCCGGTCCCGGCGTCGGACAGGCAGACGATGCCCGTGACCGTGGGCAGGCCGCGCGCCGGATTGCCGGGGAACGACGTGACCCACTTCAGGAGCGCGAGCCCGGAGCCCCGGGCGGGCATCGCCCGGAAGTCGCCGTGCGGCGGACTGTCGACGTAGACCTTGGCCGGCATCACCCAGTCGCCGCGATGGTGGGCGACGAACGCCTCGCGCACGCGGTCGATCGCTTCGCCGGGCGAGACGGCGGCCAGGACGCTGTCGTGGTCGAGTACGGGCAGCTCGGGCACGGAGCGGCGACGATACCCTCCGCGGCCCGTGGTCAACCGACGGCCCAAGCTCGAGATCGTCGCGCCCAGCGCCTCGCCCGAGGAGGCGGCGGCGGTCGTGGCCGCGCTCGAGCGCTTCATGCGCGACACGGCGCCGCCGCCGCTGCCGGCCGGGCCCGCCCACAACCCGTGGGCCCGGGCGGCGCTGCTCGAGGCGACCGGCCGCGAGCCGGACGAGCCCTCATCGTGGGGCGATCCGCACCAGTGGGGCTGAGCAACCGCGGCGCCGGGTCGCTCGCCGCCCTCGCGCTCCTCGTCGCGCTGTTCGCCCTCCCCGCGACCGCCCAAGCAACGGACTGGGGAACCTTCGGCTTCGACGCGGCCCGGACCGGCGAGAACCCGCGCGAGAGCGTGCTCGGACCGGGCAACGCCCCGTCCCTGCGCGAGGTGTGGTCGGCCCCTCTCGGCGGCGTGATCGACGCGCAGCCGCTCGTCGCCTCCGGGGTGAAGCTGCGGACCGGGCGGAGGCGCGATCTCGTCATCGCCGGCACCGAGAGCGGCGCCCTGGCCGCGCTGGACGCCGCGACCGGGCGGCCGGTCTGGCGCCGCCAGCTGGGCGCGCGGCGAGCCCGCTGCACGGACCTGCCGAACGGCACCTACGGCGTCACGTCGACCCCGAACCTCGACCGCCGCCGCAACCGCGTGTACTCGGCCGACGGCCAAGGGCGACTGCACGCCCTCGACCTCTCGACCGGCGCCGAGCGGCCGGGCTGGCCGGTGACCGTCACGCGCGCGCCCGCGCGCGAGCACATCTGGGGCGGGGTCGCGCGCCGCGGCGACCGGCTCTACGCGGCCACCTCGAGCCACTGCGACGAGGCCTTCTACCGCGGACGCCTGGTGGCGGTCGACGCGCGCCGCGCCCGTGTGGACGCCACCTGGTTCACGCTTCCCCGGCGCCTGCGCGGCGGCGGCATCTGGGGCTGGGGCGGCGCGGTCGTCGACGTCCGCGACGGCGACGTCTACGTCGCCACCGCCAACGCGGTCGTCGTGCGCGAGGACACGCCCTACGCCGAGCACGTCGTGCGCCTGACGAGCGGCCTTCGCCGGCGCGCGGCCAACCACCCCCCGCTGCCCAACACGGGCGACGCCGACTTCGGCGGCGCCCCGCTCCTCTACCGCGCCCCGGGCTGCCCGCCCCAGCTCGCCGTGCTCCACAAGTCGGGCGCCCTGCTCGTCTACGACCGCGACCGCATCGCCTCCGGGCCCCGCCAGACGCTCCAGGTGGGAAACGGCGCGCGCCTGGCCGCGTACGGGACGTACGCGTACGCGTCGTCGGCGCGACAGCTCTTCGTCGCCAACAACACCACCGGCGACTTCACCCACGGCCTGCTCGCCTTCCGCGTGAGCGCCGCCTGCGCGCTGGAGCCCGCCTGGCAACAGTCCGTCGGCCCCGACCCCGCGGTCCTCTCGCCGCCGGTGACCGCGAACGGCGTGGTCTACCTGGGAACGGGGTTCGGCCGCGAGCTGTGGGCGTTCGACGCCGCGTCGGGCCGGCCGCTGTGGACGAGCGAACGCCTCGACGGCGCCGTGTACGGCGGCCCGACGGTGGTCAATGGACGCCTGTACGCCGGCGCCTGGGACGGCCGGCTCCACGCTTTCGCCCCCGCAGCGGGCTAAATGCCTAAAACCCGAAGGGGTTTTGCTACATTCAGCTCCCGACCAGGCCGCGGCAGGTAAGGAGAACGAGTCCATGGAGCCCACGTCCGCGCCCCCGGAGTCCAAACCGAAGGGGCGGAAGGGATCGCTGGAGAACCCTGAGGTCTACGAGAACGTCCCGGGGCACGTCATTCCCATCCTCGAGCAGGAGTTCGACGACTTCGACACCGAGGCGGGGAAGTTCCTGCGCGGGGAGACCCCGGAGGAGCAGTTCATCGGCTTTCGCCTCAAGCAGGGGGTCTATGGCCAGCGCCAGGCCGACGTCCAGATGATCCGGGTCAAGCTGCCCTTCGGCGGCGTGACGCCCGAGCAGCTGGAGACGTTCGCCGACGCGACGGAGCGCTATGCGCCCCTCAACAAGGGCCACATCACCACCCGGCAGAACTTCCAGTTCCACCACATCCCGCTGAGCGACGCGGCCGAGTTCATCCGGATGATCTCCGACTCCGGCCTGTCCAGCCGCGAGGGCTGCGGCAACACCGTCCGCAACGTGACCGGCGATCCGTGGGCCGGCGTGTGCGAGGACGAGCTGTTCGACCCCACGCCCTACGTGGGGGCCTACGTGCGCTACTTCGTGCGTCACCCCGAGACCCAGCTCTTCCCGCGCAAGGTGAAGACCGCCTTCACGGCCACGGACGAGGATCGGGCGATCACCGGCATCCACGACGTCGCCTACATCCCGCGCATCCGCGACGGCCGGCGCGGGTTCGAGCTGCGCATCGGCGGCGGCACGTCGATCATGCCGCGCATCGCGCCCACGCTGTACGACTTCGTGGGAGCGGACGACGGCGAGTACCTGAAGGTCGTCGAGGCCGTCTTCCGCATCTTCAACCGCCAGGACTGGCTGCGCAAGAACCGCGCCCGGGCTCGGATCAAGGTGTTCGTCGACAAGTTCGGGATCGATGAGCTGCGCTCGCAGGTCGAGGAGGAGCTCAAGGGCGACTGGGTGAACGAGCGCGACTTCGACCCGGAGCCGCGGCTGTTCGAGCACGACGAGGAGCCCAACGCGCCCACGGTGCCGGCGAGCCCCGGCAGCCCCAACGGAGACAACCGCGAGTTCGACCGCTTCATGGCCTCGAACGTGAAGCCGCAGCGCCAGCCGGGCTTCTCGACCGTGCAGGTCAAGGTCACGCGGGGCGACCTCTCCCCCGAGCAGTTCCGCGGGCTCGCCCAGCTGATGCGCGACTTCACCGGCGGCTACGCCCGCACCAGCGTCGATCAGAACCTCGTGCTGCGCTGGGTGCGCGACGAGAGCGTCTACGACGTCTGGAACCGCCTCCAGCAGCTCGACCTCGGCGACGCGGGCGCGGATGAGATCACCGACGTCGTGTCCTGCCCGGGCACCGACTCGTGCAAGCTGGGCATCACCTCCTCGATGGGCCTCAACGCGGCGGTGCAGAAGCGCCTCGAGGAGATGGCGATCGACGATCCGCTGACCAAGCGCATCCACATCAAGATGAGTGGCTGCCCGAACGGCTGCAGCCAGCACCACATCGCGAACATCGGGTTCTACGGCGCCTCGATCAAGGTCGGTGACAAGACGGTCCCGGCGTACGTCGCCCACATCGGCGGCCGCTACGAGGGCGGCGAGGTCGTCTACGGGACGCGGCTGAAGGTACGCCTGCCGGCCAAGCGCGTCCCGGACGCGCTCGAGCGCTGGATCCGCCACTACGAGGCCGAGCGCCAGGACGGCGAGGTGTTCAACACGTTCGCCGAGCGCGTCGGCCAGACCGAGTTCGAGGACCTCGTTCGCGACCTCGCCATGCCCCCCGAGTTCAATCTCGAGACGATGCAGACGTTCATCGACTGGGATCGCAAGGTCCCGTTCGAGGTCATCCGGGGCGAGGGCGAGTGCGCAGTCTGACCGCCAGCGAGGTGCTCGAGGAGGCGCTCGAGCGCTTCCACCCGCGCCTGGCCACGGCCTGCTCCTTCCAGAAGGAGGAGTCGGTCATGCTCGACATGCTGCTCGCCATCGAGCCCGAGGCGCGCGTCTTCACGATCGACACCGGCGTCCTGTTCCCCGAGACGATCGAGACCTGGCGCGCCTTCGAGGAGCGCTGGGGCGTGAAGGTCGAGGTGTTCGACGCCCGCGGCGAGCCGCCGTGGACGGGCGGCGAGCACTGCTGCGCGAACGGCGCGAAGACGGCGGCGCTCGAGGAGGCGCTGACCGGCCTCGACGCGTGGGTCACCGGCCTGCGCCGCGAGCAGGCGGCGACGCGCGTCGGCGTCGAGCTCGCTCGAGCACGACGAGCGCCGCGGCATCTGGAAGGTCAACCCCCTGGCTGACTGGACGGACAAGGACGTCTGGCGCTACATCGCCGAGCACGACCTGCCCTACAACCCGCTGCACGACCGCGGCTACGACTCGATCGGCTGCGCGCCCTGCACCCAGCCCGGGAGCGGCCGCGAGGGCCGCTGGGCCGGCCAGGACAAGACCGAGTGCGGGCTGCATGTGGAGAAGGGGTCAGACCCCTGCGCCGAGAAGGGGTCAGACCCCATGAGCCCAGCAGCCGGCTCCGAATCGCCGGAGAGGGTCTGACCCCTTGAACCCCGCCCACTACGAGCTCACCCATCTGCGGGAACTGGAGGCCGAGGCCGTCCACATCATGCGCGAGGTCGCCGCCGAGCTGGAGCGGCCCGTGCTGCTGTTCTCGGGCGGCAAGGACTCGATCGTGCTCCTGCGGCTGGCCGAGAAGGCGTTCCGGCCCGCCGCCTTCCCGTTCCCGATCATGCACGTGGACACGGGACACAACTTCCCCGAGGTCCTCGAGTTCCGCGACCGCCGCGTGGCCGAGCTGGGCGAGCGCCTGATCGTGGCCAACGTCCAGGACTCGATCGACGCCGGGCGGGTGGCCGAGGAGACCGGCCCGCGGGCCTCGCGCAACCGCCTCCAGACGATCACCCTGCTGGACGCCATCGAGGAGCACGGCTTCGACGCCGCCTTCGGCGGGGCGCGCCGCGACGAGGAGCGCGCCCGGGCGAAGGAGCGCGTATTCAGCTTCCGCGACGACTTCGGGCAGTGGGATCCCAAGGCCCAGCGCCCCGAGCTGTGGTCGCTCTACAACGGGCGCGTCCGCCGCGGCGAGCACGTGCGCGTGTTCCCGATCTCCAACTGGACGGAGCTCGACGTCTGGCAGTACATCGCCGAGGAGGGCCTGGAGGTCCCGTCGATCTACTTCGCCCACCGCCGCGAGGTGTTCACGCGCGACGGGATGCTCTACGCGTACTCGGAGCATGTCGAGCTCATGGAGGACGAGAAGCCGTTCGAGGAGAGCGTGCGCTACCGCACCGTGGGCGACATGACCTGCACGGGCGGCGTCCGCTCGACGGCGGCGGACCTTCAGGCGGTCGTGACCGAGATCACCGCCACCAACGTCACCGAGCGCGGCGAGACCCGCGCCGACGACCGCGTCACCGAGGCGGCAATGGAAGACCGCAAGCGCGAGGGCTACTTCTAAGTGCTCCCCCGACAACCGCGCACCCGGCTAGTCGGCCACGCGATCACCGGGAGAAGCACTGACCATGGACGAACTGCTCCGCTTCGCCACCTCGGGATCGGTGGACGACGGCAAGTCGACGCTGATCGGGCGGCTGCTGTTCGACTCCAAGCAGATCCTCTCCGACCAGCTCGCCCACATCGAGGAGGTCTCGCTGCGCGCCGGGCGCGACGGCATCGACCTCGCGCTGCTCACGGACGGCCTGCGCGCCGAGCGCGAGCAGGGCATCACGATCGACGTCGCCTACCGCTACTTCCAGACGCCCAAGCGCAAGTTCATCATCGCCGACACGCCCGGGCACGAGCAGTACACGCGCAACATGGTCACCGGCGCCTCGACGGCGGACCTCTCGCTCGTCCTGGTCGACGCTCGCAAGGGCGTGATCGAGCAGAGCAAGCGCCACGCCTTCATCGCCTCGCTCCTGCGCATCCCCCACGTCGTCGTGTGCGTGAACAAGATGGACGCGGTGGACTGGGACGAGGGCGTGTTCGACCGCATCGTCGAGGACTTCACCGACTTCGCCACCCCGCTCGACCTGCGCGACCTGCTCTTCATCCCCGTCAGCGCCCTGCTGGGCGACAACGTGGTCGAGCGCTCCGAGCACATGCGGTGGTACCAGGGCCCGACGCTGCTGCACCACCTCGAGCACGTCCACATCGCCTCCGATCGCGACCTCAACAACGCGCGCCTCCCCATCCAGTGGGTCGTGCGCTCGGACGACTACCGCGGCTACGCCGGCCAGGTGGCGGGCGGGGTTCTGCGCCCGGGCGACGACGTCGTGGTGCTGCCCTCCGGCCGCACCAGCCGGATCGCCTCGATCGACACGCTCGACGGTTCGCTCGACGAGGCGTTCCCACCGATGTCGGTCACCGTGCGCCTCGAGGGCGATCTCGACGTCGGGCGCGGCGACATGATCGTCCGCCCCACGGACCGGCCGCCGCCGGCCCGGGAGCTCGTGGCCGACGTGGCCTGGATGGCCGACGCGCCCCTGGAGGCCGGCGGCCGCTACACGATCAAGCACACGACGCGCACCGCCCGTGCCGTCGTCGACGCCGTCGAGCACCGCATCGACGTCCACACCCTGGAGCCCGACTGCACCGGGTGCTCGCTGCGCCTCAACGACCTCGGCCGCGTGAAGCTGCGCCTCAGCGCACCCCTCACGGCCGACCCGTACGCCATCAACCGCACCACCGGCTCGTTCATCCTCATCGACGAGGCCACGAACGACACGGTCGGCGGCGGGATGGTCGTCTCCGCGGGCGGCTGATAACGCGGCCTGCGGGCCGCGTCTAGCCGGGGGCGCGGGCGAGGTAGCTCTTGCCGGCGCGCACGGTGATGTTGCGCCGCTTGCGGAAGTCGCGCACGACGACGGTGCCGCGGCGTGACCTTGGTCAGGGTGCCGTCGCAGCGGTCGATCGTGTCCCAGATGGTGCCCCGCACGGTGGCGGCGCTGTAGCGCCCGCGGGTGCGGTAGCGCCCGCTGGCGTTGCCGCGCATACGCCGGATCACGCGCCGGCTCAGCGCCGCCGACGCGCGGCCCGCCCGCGCCGCGCACGAGCGGAAGCTCGAGCCCTTCAGCGGCAGGGTGGTCAGCCCGCTGCGCGACTGCAGCGTCTGGAAGACCCCGGCGGAGAACGTGCCCGAGAACACCTCGCCCGCCTTCGATCGAGGCGCTGGTCAGCGTCAGCGAGCCCCGGCGGGTGTCCAGGATCGATCCGACCGGCAGCTGGCGCGCCGCCGTCAGCGGCACGAACCGCCGGCCCTTGATCCCGGGCACGGCCAGGCTGGCGAACGCCGACCCCGCCGGCACGCTGACGAACACCTTCCCGCTCGCGGGCGCGACGTTGACCGACTTGCCCACCACCGGAGGGGAGAGCGCGGCCGGGCAGGAGGAGCCGCCGGCGGCCGAGGCGCCTGACCCGGCGAGACTCAGGCTGACGTTGTCGGCGTAGGCGTCGTTGTAGAGCCCCGACACCCTGGTCCCGGTGATCACCACCTTGATCGACCGTGTGGAGGCGGGGACGGCCCCGCTGGCGTTGCGGGGAATGAGCGTGGTCTGGTTGCCGCGGTCGGCCGCGGTGACCGGGCCGATCTCGAACGAGCCGAGCGTGGCCCCGCTCGCGCCGAGGAAGGTCGTCGTGATGCGCGCGTTGTCGTCCTGACTGGAAAAGCCGCCGAGGCACGCGCTGAGCGCCGCCGACACTCCCCTGGCATCGATCTCCGGTTGCGCCGCCGAAACGTTGAGCAGCTGCTCGCCCGTGCTGGTCGCGACGTTGCCCGCGGCGAAGAAGTTCGCCCCGCCTGCGATCTGGGAGCTCACCGCGCTGGTGGGAAAGCCGCTGGCGCCGTACTTGACCGCCGTGAGCTCACCGGTCGTAGTCCAGCCCGGCGGGGCGTTGATGGTGGACGCGTCGGGCGCGCCGGGGCCCGCCTCGGCGCCGGGGTTCGCAAGCAGGTTGCCCGCGGGCACGCTGGCCTGCGCCGGAGCGACGAGGAGGATGACGGCGGCCGCCGTGGCCATAGCCATCCGTCGGGCGTGGCCCGCAGGCCTTGGCGACCAAGCCTCCATGCGACGCGACTGTACAGCCCCGGTGCGGTCGGGGGCGGGCTGGAACTTGCGGCGGGTAGAGTGCGCGCCGGCATGTTCACCAAGGTCCTCGTCGCCAACCGCGGGGAGATCGCCATCCGCGTCATGCGAGCGCTCGAGGAGATGGAGATCGCCAGCGTCGGCGTCTACTCCGAGCTCGACCGCGACGCGCTGCACGTCGAGCGCGCCGACGAGGCGTACCTGCTGGGCCCCGGGCCGGCCGCCGAGAGCTACCTGAAGATCGAGAAGATCCTCGAGGTCGCGGTCGCAGGCCGGGCGCCGAGGCGATCCATCCGGGCTACGGCTTCCTGGCCGAGAACGCCGCGTTCGCGCCGCGCCTGCGCCGAGGCCGGGATCACCTTCATCGGTCCGCCGGCCGAGGCGATCGAGGCGATGGGCTCCAAGACGGCGGCGCGCGCAGCTCATGCAGAAGGCCGGCGTGCCCATCGTGCCGGGCACGACCGAGCCGGTGCCCGACCTCAAGGCCGCGCGCAAGGTGATCGACCAGGACATCGGCTACCCGTGGCCGTCAAGGCGGCCGGAGGCGGCGGCGGCAAGGGCTTTCGGGTCGCGCTCTCCGAGGACGAGCTCGAGGACGCCTTCGAGGGCGCCTCGCGCGAGGGCGAGAAGTTCTTCTCGGACCCCACGGTCTACCTCGAGCGCTATCTCCCCGACCCGCGTCACGTCGAGGTCCAGGTGCTGGCCGACACCCATGGCAACGTCATCCACCTGGGCGAGCGAGACTGCTCGGTTCAGCGTCGCCACCAGAAGCTCATCGAGGAGTCGCCGGCTCCCGCCGTCGACGAGGAGCTTCGACGAGCGCATCGGGAAGATCGCCACCGACGCCGCGGCGGCCGTGAGCTACGTCGGGGCCGGCACCATCGAGGGGCTGCTCGCCGATGGGGAGTACTTCTTCCTCGAGATGAACACCCGCGTGCAGGTCGAGCACTGCGTGACCGAGATGACCACGGGCATCGACATCGTCCGAGAGGGCATCCGGGCGGCCGCGGGCGAGTCGCTCTCCGTCAGCCAGGACGACGTCGTGCTGCGCGGGCATGCCATCGAGTGCCGCATCAACGCCGAGGACGCCTCGAAGAACTTCGCGCCCGCCCCGGGGCGGATCGGTCGAGTACCGCGAGCCCGCGGGGCCCGGGGTGCGCATCGACTCCGGTGTGGCCCGGGTCGGAGAGTCTCCCCGATGTACGACCCGATGGTCGCCAAGCTGATCGTGTGGGACGTCGACCGCGAGATCGGCGACGCGGCGGATGCTGCGCGCGCTTCACGAGTACGAGATCCACGGCCTGAAGACGCTGATCCCCTTCCACCAGGCGCTGCTCGCCACCGACCAGTGGCGCAACGCCGAGACGTGCCGCGATCTCATCGAGGACCGCAAGTGGCTCAAGCAGCTCGCCTTCCCCAAGGCCGAGCCGGCGGAGGGGGCCGAAGGCCAGGAGGAGCCCAAGCTCGAGCAGGACTACACGGTCGAGGTCTCGGGCCGGCGCTTCGAGGTCAAGGTCATCGGCCCTCCCGGCGGGGCGGCGAACGGAGCGGCGCCGCCAGGCTCGGGCCTGGCCGCGAAGCCGCAGCGCCGCGAGGGCGCCGGCGGGGGCGCCGGCGGTGGAGGCGGCGGCGACGCGCTGGCCTCGCCCATCCAGGGCACCGTGCTCAAGGTCGCGGTCGAGCAGGGTGCACAGGTCGAGGAGGGCGCGCTCATCGCCGTGGTCGAGGCCATGAAGATGGAGAACGAGATCACCGCCCACAAGGGCGGGACGGTCACGGAGCTGCCGATCGCCGTCGGCGCGTCCGTGGCCACGGGCGACACGCTCGCCGTCATCGCTTCCGAAGCGGACTGATACTCAAGGGATCGTCGCCACACGACGATCCTGATGACGGTGACTTCCACGGCCTCACGCATCGAGGCGCTACGGCGCCTGCCGCGCGACGGCAAGTCGTTCTACGAGATCAGCGACATGGACATGGTGCGCCGGATCGGCGGCGTCCTGTGGATCTTCGGGGCGTTCGTCATCGCGGTGCTGCTTCCGCTGTGGCCGCCCACGGGGCGCATCGGCGGGGGCGGCTGGGCGGTCGGGGCGGGCATCGTGCTGCTGTCTCTGGTCTCGGCGGTGGTGTTGCTGCGCTGGCCCGAGCGGGTGACGCCGAACGCCCTGCTCGTCATGAGCTATCTGGCGGTGGCGTCGCTGGCGCTCCTGGTGTGGGTCGGAGGCCACCCGTACGTGCCGCTCTTCATGATCCCCATCCTCTACGTCGCCGCCGCCCACCCCCCGCGGCGCGTGCTGCCGGTGTTCGTGGCCGTCGCCGCCGGATGCGCCGGGCCCCTGCTGTACGACGGCTGGGACTCCGAGTTCGCGGCCGAGATCGTCGCCGAGCTGCTGCTCTGGTTCAGCCTGGGTCTCGTCGCGATGCTGTTCTCGGCCACCGTGAAGCTCAATCGCCTGACCCTGACGGCCGACGAGCAGGAGGCCAGCGCGCTGGCCCGCCGCGACGCGCTGACCGGCCTGGGCAACCGGCGCGCGTTCGACGAGGCCCTGGACCGGGTGGTCGTCGGCTCGCGGCGCGCCGACCGGCTGACCCTCGTGATCGCCGACCTCGACGACTTCAAGTCGATCAACGACACCTACGGCCACCTCGAGGGCGACCGCTGCCTGCGCGAGGTCGCGGCCGTGATCGCAAAGACCGTGCGCCCATCCGACGTATGTTTCCGCTGGGGGGGCGACGAGTTTGCCGTGATCATGCCCGCGACGGACACCGCGCAGGCCGAGGCTGCGGTCGGGCGAATCGCGACGGCGGTGCCCGCGCAGGTGGCCCCGCCGGGCGAGGCGCCGGTGAGCCTGCGCTACGGCATCGCCGAGATCCAGCCCGGGATGGACGGGCAGGACCTCGTCGCCGCGGCCGATCTCGCTCTCATGGCGACGCCCTCGCCCCGGTAGCGTCTCCCGCATGCACGTGTGGGTCGCGGAGCCGCCCGAGGCGGAGACGGTCGCGCGCCTGCTGGTCGGGTTTCGCGACCACTATGGGCGCGACTGGCCCTCGGACAACTCGATCCTCGCCTCCGTGGAGCGCCTCATCGAGCGGCGAGACACGGAGTACCTGCTCGGCTGCCCCCACGACGATGCGCCGCCGGCCGGCGTCTGCCAGCTGCGCTTCCGCCACAGCGTGTGGATGGCGGCCGAGGACTGCTGGCTGGAGGACCTGTTCGTTCGCGACGAGGCGCGCGGCGCGGGCCTCGGCGGGGCTCTGATCGAGCTGGCGCTCGAGCGCGCCCGCGCGCGCGGCTGCCGGCGCGTCGAGCTCGACACGAGCGAGTCCAATGACGCCGCCCGGCGCCTGTACGCACGCCACGGCTTCTCCGAGAGCGCCAAGAGCGACCCGCCCGCCCGCGACCTCTTCCTCGGGCTCTACTTCGACAAGCGTTGAGCGTTCTCGCCGTGGACGCGCCGCTGCTCGGCGGTGCGGCGGCGCCCGGGCAGGGCGGCGTCCGCGCCGCGCTCGCTCAGGCCTTCGAGGTATTCCTCGTCCTCGGCGAGTATCCGCAGCGCCGCCTCGCGGCCCAGCGGGCCGCCGTGGCCGGGGACGATCGTCTCCGCCGCCTCGACGAGCGGCCGCAGGCGCCGCAGGGTGGCCAGGTAGGCGTCGAGGGAGCCGCCGTCGGAGATCATGGGGATCTCCACCGGCGATACGTAGTCGCCGAGGATCAGGCACTCCGCCCACGGCGCCCACACGGCCATCCCGTCGGTCGTGTGGCCGTCGGCCGGGTGCAGCTCGAGCTCCCGCGCCCCCAGCTCGACGTGGCCGGGGACCGGCAGCGCCTGTACATCGCCCAGCGACAGCGGCGCCGGGCGTTCCAGGTACCAGGTCTCGTCGAACTCGCGCAGCTGGCGCTGGGCGTCGCCCGGTTGGGCGCGCAGGCGCGCGGCCGTGGTCTCGCCGACGCCGAGGGCGGCCTGGGGGAAGGCGACGCGGCCCAGCAGGTGGTCCCAGTCGGCGTGCGTGGCCAGCAGCCCGCTCACCGGGAACCCCGCGCGCTCGAGCAGCGCGGGGAGCGCCTCGAGCTCGGCGGGCAGCACGGGCGAGTCGACGAGGAAGCCCTCGCCGCCGGCCCGCAGCGCCGTGCACGTCGTGCGCCAGACCTGCGAGGTGACGACCAGGACGTCCTCGTGGACGCCGACCGCGCGCACGAACCCCCGCCCTAGAGGGCGCCGAGCAGCTTCGCCGCCTCGCGCAGGTTCGCCACCTCGGCGGTCGGCGGCTTCTGGCCGGACTCGAGCGTCTCCTTGTGGCGGTTGACCCAGACGACGGGTACGCGCTTCTTCAGCAGGGGCTCGACGTCGTGGTAGTAGCTCTGGGCGACGTGCACCCAGCCCTTCTTGCCGCCGATGCGCCGCTCGGCCTCGGTGAAGTGGGCCGGGTCGGGCTTGTAGGAACGCACCTGCTGCGCGGTGACGACGAGGTCGAAGTCCGTGCGGAAGTGACGCCGCGTCAGGCCGAGCAGCTTGTCGTCGATGTTGGAGATCAGTCCGATGTTGAACTTCTTGGCGAAGCGGTCGAGCTGGGCGTTCGTCTCCTTGAACGGCGCCCACAGCTGGACCGAGTCGGGGAGGAAGTTCGAGCGCGAGGGCTCGAGCGGCCAGCCCAGCTCCTTGGCGATCCGCACGGCGGTGCGGCGCAGGACCTCGGCGTACAGCTCGTAGGACCCCGACTGGATGTCGATCTGGATCTCGTGGAACAGGCGGATCAGCTCGTCGCGCTCGATGGTGAAGCCGTCGCGCTCGGCCTCCTTCGTGAAGGCGTCGTACGCGCCGGTCTCCCAGTCGATCAGCGTTCCGTACACGTCGAACGTGACCCATTCGATCTTCTTTGGCAGTGGCATGGCCGCGGGATTATGCGACACGATCGGCTAGGGTGCCCCGCCGGTGGACCTCCTCGAGTATCAGGGCAAGCAGCTCTTCGCCCGCCACGGCGTCCCGGTGCCCGAGGGCGCGCCCGCCTCGAGCGTGGAGGACGCGGTCAAACGGGCGCTCGAACTGGGCTTCCCGTGCGTGGTCAAGGCGCAGGTCCAGATCGGCGGCCGCGGCAAGGCCGGCGGCATCAAGGTGGCCAACTCGGTCGAGGAGGCCGAGGAGCATGCCAAGGCCATCCTCGGCATGGACATCCGCGGCCACACCGTGCACGAGCTGTGGATCGAGCAGGCCTCGGACATCGCGGCCGAGTACTACGCCTCGATCGTGTTCGACCGCTCGGCCAAGGCCCCGCTGGTGATGCTGTCGACGAAGGGCGGCATGGACATCGAGGAGGTCGCCGAGGAGGACCCGGACGCGATCGCCCGCCTCCACGTCGACCCGCTGCTCGGCTTCCAGGACTTCCATGGCCGTCGCCTCGCCTTCGAGGCGGGCGTGGACGCCGACGTCGTGCGACCGGTCGGGGCGATGCTCTCCCGGCTCTACGACGCGTTCATCGCCGAGGAGGCGATGCTCGTGGAGGTCAACCCCCTCATCGTGACCGGCAAGCGCGAGGTCATGGCGCTCGACGCCAAGGTCACGCTCGACGGCAACGCCCTGTTCCGTCATCCCGAGAACGAGGAGCTTCGGGACCCCTCCGACGAGGACCCGCAGGAGCAGATGGCCAAGGAGAAGGGCTTGACCTACGTCAAGCTCGACGGCGACATCGGCATCCTCGGCAACGGCGCCGGGCTCGTGATGTCCACGCTCGACGTCGTCGCCCAGGCGGGCGGCCAGCCCGCGAACTTCCTCGACGCGGGCGGGGGCTCGAAGGCCGAGGCGATCGTCGACGCCGTCGAGGTGATCCTCTCCGATGAGAAGGTCAAGGCCGTGCTGTTCAACATCTTCGGCGGCATCACGCGCTGCGACGAGGTGGCGCGCGGACTGATCGAGGCCTTCGAGCAGGTCGATCCGCAGGTGCCCTTCGTCGTGCGCCTCAACGGGACCAACGAGGAGGAGGGGCGCAAGCTGCTCGCCGACGCCGCCCTTCCCAACGTCACCGTCGAGGAGACGATGGACGGCGCGGCGGCGAAGGTCGTGGAGCTCGCACGAACGGCGGAGGTGACCCGTAAGTGAGCGTTCTGGTCGACAGCGACACCCGTCTCGTCGTCACCGGCCTGACCGGCCGCGAGGGCACGTTCCACGGGCTCAACAACCGCCGCTACGGCACCGAGGTCGTGGCCGGCGTGACGCCGGGCAAGAAGGGACAGGACGTCGAGGGCATCCCCATCTTCGACACCGTGCACGAGGCGGTCTCGGAGGCCGGCGCGAACACGGCGATGGTCTTCGTGCCGCCGCGCTTTGCCGCCGACTCGATCCTCGAGGCCGCCGACGCGGGCGTTGACCTCGTCGTCGCCATCACCGAGGGCATCCCCGCGCACGACATGCTGCGGGTCTACACCCACCTGCGCCGTGGAAGCACCCGCCTCGTCGGCCCCAACTGCCCCGGCGTCCTGTCGCCCGGCAAGGCCAACGTGGGGATCATCCCGGCCTCGTTCTTCTCCCCGGGCAACGTCGGCCTCGTGTCGCGCTCGGGCACTCTCACCTACCAGATCGGCTACGAGATCGCCCAGCGCGGATTCGGCAACTCGTCGATCGTCGGGATCGGCGGCGACCCGATCGTGGGCTCGGACTTCATCGACATCGTCTCCCTGTTCCAGGAGGACGACGAGACGGAGCTGATCGTGATGTGCGGCGAGATCGGCGGGGACGCCGAGGAGCGCACCGCCGACTACATCGCCGAGCACGTGACCAAGCCGGTGGTCGCCTACATCGCCGGCTTCACCGCCCCGCCGGGCAAGACGATGGGCCATGCCGGCGCGATCGTCTCGGGCACGAGCGGCACTGCGGCGGCCAAGGCCGAGGCGCTCGAGGCCAAGGGCGTCCGCGTCGGCCGGACCCCGACCGAGGTCGCGGCGATCGCCGTCGAGATCCTCGGCGGCGTGCGGACTTAGGCGCCGCGGATCTCCTGAACGACCATCGAGGGCCGGCCCCGACCGGGGTGTGTCACCTTGACCCCAATAATTGGGGTCAACATGCCAGACCCCTCCCGGACACACCCTCGATGCCATCGTTGCCGGGAGCGCAACGCGGCGGGCGCCAAGCCTGCGACGCGCTAGTCTCGCGACGAGTGACCGATCCGCGCGAACTCGAGTCCAGCCTCGCCGAGATGGACCGCAAGCTGCGCGAGCTGCAGCGAGAGCTCGAGCTCCTGTCGCAACGGCCGGATCAGGAGCAGGAGACGCCGCCCTCGCCGCCGTCGCCGCCCCCTTCCGGGTCGACCGCCGACGCGATCGAGCAGGCGGCCGCGCGGGTCGCCGAGCTGGGACGTCGGATCGATGGGCTCACCGATTTGCGCAAAGAGCTAGAAGAAGCGACGAGTGCCCTCCGTGAGGAGCAGCGCAGGGCCGCGAGCAGCCAGGCCCCTCAGTAGTCTGCCGCCAGAGCATGGCCAAGCAGCAGGAGCCGAGAGCCAGCCTCGCGGAGAGGCGTCGACATGGGCCCGCGCGTGGCCGCCGGCCGCTTGCCGGTCTCGCCTCCTTTGCGGTTCTGCTCGTGGTGGCCTGGCCGGTGGCCGCGATCGCGAAGAAGGACCATGATGGGGGGGGCGGATCTGCCGGGGAACGTCACTCCGGCAAGAGCCATGGCGGCGGGAAGGGAAAGCGCGGGGGCGGCGGGCGGTCGAAACATCAGTCCCACGCGCCGAGCGGCGACGACGAGGGGTCGCGCCACAACACTGGAGACTCCGGGCACCACAGGCAGCAGGGCCGGCGCGGCGGCGGCGGCGCGCGGTAACCACGGAGGCGGCGGGAAGAAGGGGGGCGGCAAGCCCGGCAAGGGCGACAGGCCGGGCAAGGGTGACCGGCCCCACAAGCGCGCCAAGCACGAGGGGGGCGGGAGCCGCGAGCATCAGGCGCAGCCCAGCCGGGTGACGGGCGCCTCGCCCGGTGCGGTCGCCCTGCCGGCGATCCCGGTGCCGGGCCCCACCCCTCAGGTGGTCCCCCCGTCCGTCCCGACACCCACTTCGTCGCCCGCGCCCACGTTGCCCACGCCCGCGCCCGATGCTCTCTCCGGGCCTTCGACGGACAACCTGCCCGGGCCCTTGTCCGACGCCACGCCCGAGGACGGATCGCCCGCCGGAGTCCCTCCGCTCACCCAACAGCCGCCCGGCACGATTCCGACCGGAACGCACCTCGGAGCCCCGAGCGTGAGTCGCGCAGCCGCGGCGAGCCTCGACGCAGTCACCGGCAAGAACGCCCCGGGCGGCAAGGACGAGCCGGGCAGCGGGAACGCGGCGCGCCGGGGTGCGCTCGACGGCGGAGGAGACACCGGGATCACGGGGGCCGCGAAGCGGGGCGCGGCCAAGGTGGTCAAGGTCATTCCGGCATACATGTGGGCGGCGAGCTCGACGCTGCTGGTGCTCACGCTCCTGCTGGCCGCGGCCACCTGGCTCGTCGCCGGCCCGGGGCGGCGACCCGTGCGCGACAGCGCGGGGTCGTTCGCCGACACCGCCCCCTCCCCATGCCGCTGCCGGTGCCGATCCCCCGGTCGCGCGCGCGCACCTCCGCGCCCGCGCCAGCGCGCCGGGCCCAAGAGGAGCCGCGCCTGTTCGAGGGCGAGATCCTGCTCCACGCCGGTCCGTTCGGGGACACGGACGCCCTTGCCGACTTCGAACGGAGGCTGGCGAGGCTGCCCCTCGTCCACGACGTCCGCGTCGGCCAGTTCCAGGGCGACCGCGTGCTGATCAACCTGAGGCTCGCAGGGCCGACCGACCTCGCGCACGAGCTGCGCCACGAGTTCGGCCCGGCGGTGGGCCTGGCGTCCTCCGGCCCGAGCGAGCTCGTCGCGGACATGTCCCCGCGAGGGGCCTGAGTCTAAGCTTGGCTACGTGAGCGTGGCCGGCACGATCTCCTTCGCCCGCGGCGCGCCCTCGCTCGACATCGTCGATGTCGACGGGCTGCGCGAGTCAGCCGAGCGCGCGTTCCGCGACGACCCGGGCGGCGTGACGGCGTACGGCACGGCGATCGGCTACCCCCCGTTGCGTGAGTGGATCGCCCAGCGCCATGGCGTCGAGCCGGAGCGGGTCCTCGTCACCAACGGCTCCATGCAGGCGGACGCGTTCCTGTTCGAGGCGCTCGTCCAGCGCGGCGACGCCGTCGTCGTCGAGCGGCCGACCTACGACCGCACCCTGCTGAACCTGCGCAACCGCGGCGCCGAGCTGCACGCGGTCGAGCTGCACACCGACGGCATCGACACGGACGCGCTCGCCACCCTGCTCGAGGGCGGTGTCGCGCCCACGCTGGCCCACGTCATCCCCAACTTCCAGAACCCGGCCGGCTTCACGCTCGCCCGCGAGAAGCGCGACCGCCTCCTCGAGCTGGCGGAGTCCCACGGCTTCACCATCTTCGAGGACGACCCCTACGTCGACATCCGCTTCGCCGGAGAGACGCTGCCGACCATGCTCGACCTGGACGGGGGCGCCGGCCGCGTCGTCTACGCCTCCTCGTTCTCCAAGACCGTGTGCCCGGGCATTCGGGTGGGCTACCTCGTCGGCGCGTCCGAGCTCATCGACGACATCCGGAAGCTGGCCACGAACACCTACATCTCCCCGAGCATGGTGTCCCAGGCGATCGTCAACGAGTTCTGCCGCTCCGGCGCGATCGAGCGCTCGATCGAAACGGTCAAGACGGCGCTGCGCGAGCGCGCGGAGCGTCTGGGCGCGGCGCTCGAGCGCGAGCTGCCGGACGCCCGCTTCACCCTCCCGCAGGGGGGCTACTTCATGTGGGTCGAGCTCCCCGAGGGCACCGACGTCGCCGCCCTGTTCGAGGCCGCGGCCGAGCGCGGGGTCGCGTTCGTCAAGGGAACCGACTTCATGCTCGAGGGTGGCGAGAACACCCTGCGCCTCGCCTACTCGGGCGTAACGCCCGACGAGGTCGACGAGGGCGTCAGCCGGCTCGCCGAGGCCTACCGCACGGTCGCGGTCGCGGCCTGATGCCTTAGCGGCCGTAGCGGTCGCGGCCGAGTACGAGCTGGTCCGGCAGGGCCGTGCGCGGCGGAGGCGACGGGTCGGCGATCACGGACACCGTCTCGGCCACGCTCGCCGTCACGGCGTGTTCCGCGCCGTTGTCGCTGACCACGACCTCCTCGTCGTCGGCCCGCGCGACCGTCCCCTCGAGGCCGGGCTCCAGGCCCGCCGCCTTGAGGTAGTGGAGCAGGTCCTCCGCCTCGTTCTCGAAGCGCAGGATCGTCACCTTCGCCCCCTCCTCCACGTCGGCCAGCGGGACGCCCTCGATCCGACGGCCGGGGATGATCGGGTGGCCGTGGGGGCACGTCGTCGCGTCGGAGACCGACGACCGGACGAAGGCCTCGAAGCGGGGCGACATCGCGTGCTCGAGCTTCTCGGCCTCCTCGTGGACGTCGTCCCAGGGGACGCCCACGACATCGGTCAGGAAGCGCTCGATGAGCCGGTGGCGCGAGACGATCTGCTCGGCGTGCTCGCGGCCGTCCTCGGTGAAGCGGATCGACTTGTCCGCGTCGCGGGTGATGTACCCGTCGCGCTCGAGGCGGCCGACCATCTCGTGGACCGTGGGCGCCGACAGCTGCATCGCCCTCGCCACGTTCGCCGCGGTCATCGGGAGCTGCGCCTCGAAGAGCCAGAAGAGGACCTGGAGGTACTCCTCCTCGGCGTCGGTGGCGTGCTCGTCGGACATCGTGGACAAGATAGCTGGGCCTAGGCGCGAGCGGCCACGCGCTCGGCGAAGGTCGACATCTCGCGTTCGGCCAGCCCGAGCAGCACCCTCACGGCGGGGGAGAGATGGGCGTCACGGCGGGTGACGATGGCGAAGGTGTCGCGCAGCGGCGGATCGAACGGCGCGAGCTTCAGGGTGGAGGGAAACCGCGAGCCGGTCGCGATCGCCTGCGAGACCACCGTGTCGCCGACGCCGCGGCCGGCGAGCTGGACCGCCGCCGCGACGTCCTCGAGCTCGACCACAGGGTCGAGCGAGACGCCGGCGCGCTGGGCGCGCTCGTAGAGCTGGCGGCGGGTCGGGTCCTCCCACCCGTAGTGGGCGTCGTAGACGATCAGCGGCACGTCGGCGAGCCGCTTGATGGTCATCTTGCGCGGCAGTCGCGCCTGCACCGCCGTGGCGAAGAAGATCTCCACGTCCATGATCGGCCGCACGTCGAGGCCGGTGTCGTCCACCGGCAGGGCGATCACCGCCGCCTCGAGCTCCCCGGCGCGCAGGGAGTCGGCCACCTCGGAGGAGTTCTGGCCGACGACGCGCACCCGGACGTCGGGGTAACGCTCGCGGAACTCCTCGATCACGTCGGTCAGCAGGTAATAGGGGGCGTCGCCGAACATCCCGAGGGAGACCGTCCCGCCCCGGAGCTGCCGCACCTCGACCACCGACTCGCGCGCCTCGTCGGCCTCGGCCACGACACGCTCGGCGTGCGGGACGCAGCGACAGGCCCGCCTCGGTCAGGACGAGGCCCCGGCCGACCCGGGCGAACAGCTCCACGCCGAGCTCGGCCTCGAGCCGGCGCACCTGCTCCGACAGCGAGGGCTGGGCCATGTGCAGCGCGTCGGCGGCCGCGGTGAAGGAGCCGTGCTCGACCGCCGCGAGGAAGTACTGGAGCTGCTGGAGAGTCATAGGTCTTACCTATGGATTGTGCTGGTAACCAAGGCTACCACTTCGGGAACGCGCGTTCTACTCTTCACGCATGATCACGTTCCTCCTCATCACAATCGGCCTCACGGCCTTCGGCCTCGCCTCGGCCCGCTTCGGCGCCGACTCGCGCTCCGTCTTCGACGAGCGTCGCGAGGGCGAGCGCTTCGGCGCACTGCGTTAGCCCCACGCGCGCGATACTGCGCGCGTGGCGCTTCCGCTCTCGCCCCCCCTCGAGCCCCAGCTCGCACGTTCGCGAGCGGAGCTGCCCGAGGACGACGGATGGGCCTACGAGCCGAAGTACGACGGGTTTCGCGCGCTCGCCTTCGTGGATGGCGACGACGTCTACCTCCAGTCGCGCGGAAAGAAGCCGCTGCGCCGCTACTTCCCCGAGCTGGCCTTCCCCGCCGGGCGCTACGTCCTCGACGGCGAGATCATCATCGGCGACCCGGACGGGCAGCAGGACTTCAACGCCCTCCAGGGTCGCCTTCACCCGGCGGAGTCGCGCGTGCAGATGCTCGCCGAGTCGACCCCGGCGACCTACGTCGCCTTCGACCTTCTCGCGCGGGACGACGAGAACCTGCTCGAGAAGCCGCTGACCGACCGGCGCGCCGCGTTGGAGGCGCTGGTCGGCGATCCGGTGCGCCTGGCGCCGGCGACCCACTCCCGCGACGAGGCGGAGCCGTGGCTGCACAGCGCCGAGGGCGTGATCGCCAAGCGCCTCGACGCCCCGTACCGGCCCGGCAAGCGCGACGGCATGGTGAAGGTCAAGCGCGTGCGCACGATGGACTGCGTCGTCGTCGGGTGGCGCCCCGGCAAGGAGGAGGGCACGGTCGGCTCGCTCATCCTCGGGCTCTACGACGAGGCGGGCGAGCTGCACGTGATCGGCCACACCTCGGGCCTGAAGGCCGCCCAGAAGCACCAGCTCGTGGACGAGCTGGGTCCCTATGAGACCGGCGAGCGCGGGGCGGGCGACCCGAGCCGCTGGGCCACCGAGCGCGAGCTGGAGTGGATCGTGCTGCGTCCCGAGCTCGTGGTCGAGGTCAGCTACGACCACGCTTCCGGCGGCCGGATCCGGCACGGCACGAAGCTGCTGCGCTGGCGCGAGGACAAGCCGCCCAAGGCCTGCACGCTCGATCAGCTCGACGCCTGACGCGGGCGCCTATCCTCCCCGCCATGCGACGGTGGGCGACGGGCTGCGGGGTCGTGCTGCTCGCGCTCGCGCTCGTCGCGCCGGCTCGGGGCGCTGCGCCGGCGACCGTCGAGTCGGGAGCCCTCCGGGCCACGGTCACCCCCGATCCCTGGCACCTGGAGTTGCGCGAGGGGCGAACGCTCCTGTCCGAGGCGGCCGGACCGGGCAGCGGGCCCACCGGGCCGGTCGGCTTCGAGGCCGGCGGGATGTGGTTCCACGCGACGCGGGTCGTGTCCGAGCGACGAGCGGCCACCGAGTACGTGGCCACGCTGGCCACGAACGACCCCCTGGGACGGCGGATCGAGCTGCGCCTGAAGGCCGAGGCGGACGGCGTGATCGCCCTCGAGGCGAACGTCGACGGGGGCGTCTCGAACACGGGCATCGCCTTCGACGCGCCCGCGGGCGAGCGCTTCCTGGGCTTCGGCGAGCGCTGCAACGCGGTCGACCAGAGCGGCAACGAGGTCGAGAGCTACGTCTCCGACGGCCCCTATCCGAAGAGCGAGCAGCCGTTCGAGGTCGGGCTGATCCCCCCGCCGGGCGTGCGCGCGCGCGACGACTCGACCTACTTCCCGATCCCGTGGCTGCTCTCCTCGCGCGGCTACGGCGTGCTCGTCGACAACGACGAGACCACCGTCCATCGCCTCGGCAGCGCCGCCGCGGGGGCCTGGAGCGTGGAGGCGCAGGCGCCCTCGCTGCGGATGCGCTTCTTCGCCGGGCCGCGGCCGGCCCAGGTCCTGGCCCGGTTCAGCGCGCGCGTCGGGCGCCAGCCGCCGGCGGCGGCGCCGTTCTACTTCGGGCCGTGGTTCCAGCCGACCGGCGGAGACGAGGCCAACCTTCGTACGCTGACGGCGGCCGGCGCGCCGGCCTCGGTCGCCCAGACCTATACCCACTACCTCCCGTGCGGCGACCAGCAGGGCAAGACGGAGTCCGAGCGCGGTCGCGTCCAGCGCTTCCACGACGCCGGCCTGGCCGTCACGACGTACTTCAACCCGATGATCTGCACGGGCTACGACCCGCGCTACGCCCAGGCGCGCGACCGCGGCCTGCTCACCCGCAACCAGCTCGACCAGCCCTACGAGTACCGCTACACCGGCTCCACGCAGTTCCTCGTCGGCCAGTTCGACTTCTCAGCGCCGGGCGCGACCGGATTCTTCGGCGAGCTGCTGGGCGAGGCGGTGGCGGACGGCCACGACGGCTGGATGGAGGACTTCGGCGAGTACACGCCGCCCGACGCGAAGTCGGCGAACGGGATGACCGGGCCCGCAGATGCACAACCGCTACCCCGTCCTCTACCACGGGGCGGCGTACGACTTCAGCCGCCGCGCGCCTCGGCCGCTCGCGCGCTTCAACCGCTCGGGCTGGACCGGGGCCGCGCGCGGTGTCGCAGATCGTGTGGGGAGGCGACCCGACGACCGACTGGGGCTTCGACGGCCTGCGGTCCACCGTGCGCCAGGGCCTGACCATGGGCTTGTCCGGGGTCAGCCTGTGGGGCTCGGACATCGGCGGATTCTTCACCCTGTCGGCGCCGCAGCTGACGCCCGAGCTGCTGAAGCGCTGGATCCAGGTCGGGTTCGCCTCGGGAGTGATGCGCACCCAGGCGAACGGCTTCTCGCTGCCCGGCAAGGAGCGCCGGCCGCAGATCTTCGACGCCGACGTGCTGCCGGTGTGGAGCCGCTACGCGCGGCTGCGCACCCAGCTCTACCCGTACCTCGCCGCCGCCGAGGCCGCCTATGACCGCGCCGGGCTGCCGATCATGCGCCACCTCGCGCTGGCGGACTCCACGGACCCGCGGGCAGTGGCGCGCGACGACGAGTACATGTTCGGGCCCGACCTGCTCGCCGCGCCCGTGATCGAGCCCGCCGCGCGGCGCCGGACGCTCTACGTTCCGCGCGGCACGTGGATCGACCTGTGGCGCTCGGCCCGCTACCGCGACGGGGCGCTCGTGCTGGGCGACGTCCAAACGGTGGCGGGCGGCCGGGAGCGCACGATCCCGGCGCCGCTCGACGAGCTGCCGCTGCTGGTGCGCGCCGGTGCCGTGCTGCCGCTGCTCTCGCCCGACGTGCGGACCCTCACCTCGTACGGGCGGGGCGTCGTGCACCTGTCCGACCGCGAGGGCGAGCGGCGGCTGCTGGCCTGGCCGCGCGGAGCCTCGGCCGCGCCGCTTGGCCCGGGCGAGCGCGTCGGCTCGCTCGAGCGCCGCCGGACCTGGACGCTGACCTTCCGCGGCCGGCGAACGCGCACCTACCGCCTGCAGGCCTCGCTCGGAGCGATGAGGCGCATCTTCCGCCCGTGCGCGATCTCGGTGCGCGGCCGGCGGCTGCGCCGCGGCCGGGCATGGACGTATGACGCGGCTTCGGACGTGCTGCGCGCGACTTTGCGTCTGCGCAGTGGCCGCGTCGTTGTGAAGCGCTGCTGAACGGCGGGCATCGAGGTGGCTACCGGAGGGGCCGCTTCTCCGAGATGCGTCACCGCTTGGGCCCCCGTATGGGCCTAAAGGGTTCACTGCAGCTCCGCAAACCCGTTCGAACCGATCCTTTCGATGCACGCCCTTCACCGACACGGGACCCGGCGGCGACGCCCGCGCAAGCACGCCGCGCCTCTAGTCGTCGAACTCCTCCGGCCGGCCCTGGCCGGTGCGGGGCGCCTTCGGCTTGGGGCCGGAGCGGCGGCGCTGGGGCTCGGGGAGCTTGCCGCCGCGGCCCGGGGGCTGGGGATCGCCGACGCGGCCGGGCTGGGGCTTGGGCTTGGGCTTCTTCGGGCGGTCGCGATCGCGGCTCGGCTGCACGCGCTTGGGCTCGCCCTTCTGCTTGGGGAAGTGCGGCGGCCAGGGAGCGTCGCCCAGTCCCCCCTCCTCGTCGCGGCGGGCCAGGTCGTGCAGGGCATCGAGCGTGCCGGCGTGCGCGTCGATGTCGGCGGACGGATCGCCCTGTTCACGCAGGCGATCGGGGACCGTGTCCAGCCGCAGGTCGCCCAGCTCGACGTCGGGCACCTCGTCCCACTCGAGTGGAGTCGAGACGCGGGCGTCCGGCGTGGGCCGCACCGAGTACGCGGAGGCCACCGTGCGATCGCGCGCGTTCTGGTTGTAGTCCACGAACACGCCGTGGCGCTCCTCCTTCCACCACTTGCTCGTGGCCAGGTCGGTCCGGCGCTCGACCTCGCGGGCCAGCGCCAGGGCCGCCCGGCGGACACCCACGAAGTCCCACTCCGGCACCAGGCGCACGTTGACGTGGATGCCGCGGGAGCCCGACGTCTTCGGCCAGCCGCGCAGCTCGTGCTCCTCGAGCACGTCGCGGACCACCATCGCGACCTTGCGCACGTCGTCCCACGACGCCTCGGGCGTGGGATCGAGGTCGACGCGCAGCTCGTCGGGGTGGTCGAGGTCGTCGCGCCGCGCCGGCCACGGGTTGAAGTCGATCACGCCGAGGTTGACCGCCCACGCGAGGTGGGCGGCATCCTGCGCCACGAGTTCGGTCGCCGTGCGCCCGGACGGGAACGAGACGGTCGCCGTCTCCAGCCACTCCGGCGTCTTCTTCGGCACGCGCTTCTGCCAGATCGGCTCCTCCTCGATCCCGTCCACGAAGCGCTTCATGACGGTCGGGCGCTCGCGGGTGTGCACGAGCGCGGCGTCCGCGGCGGCGAGGTAGTACTCGACGACGTCGAGCTTCGTCCATCCCGGCTTCGGGAAGTAGGTCTTGCCCGGGTTCGACAGCCGCACCTCGCGGCCGTCGATCTCGAGCATCGTGTGATCGGCCTTGGCCATTTGCAATTCAAGACTGACACAGCGACGTGAACTCATCGCGACGCGGCGGCCGGCTCTGATGGCTCGTAGGCTGGCGCTCGATGCCGGCCGACCGCCCTCCCATCGTCCTCGCGCCCGACTCCTTCAAGGGCACCTTCCGGGCCGCCGAGGTCGCCGCGGCGCTCGAGCGCGGGCTCGAGGCGACGGGGTGGATCGCCGATCGCTGCCCGGTCGCCGACGGAGGCGAGGGCACGATGGAGGTGCTGCTGCTCGCGCTCGGCGGCGAGACGGCGGCCGCCGACGCGCACGATCCGCTCGGACGGCCGGTCCGCGCCGGCTTCGCCCTGGTCGAGGACGGCGGCACCGCCATCGTCGAGACCGCGGCGGCGAGCGGGCTCGGGCTCGTGGCCGAGGGCGACCGCGACCCGCTGGCGGCGTCGACGACCGGGACGGGCGAGGTGATCGCGGCCGCCGTGGACGCCGGCGCCCAGGTGGTCCTCGTCGGGGTCGGCGGAAGCGCCACGACCGACGGCGGGGCCGGCGCGGTGGCGGCGATCGAGCGCGCCGGCGGCCTGCGCGGCGCACGTCTCGTCGTGCTGTGCGACGTGCGCACCCCGTGGGAGCGCGCGGCCGAGGTGTTCGGCCCGCAGAAGGGCGCGGACCCGGAGATGGTGCGCCGGCTGGCCAGGCGCCTGCGCGACCGGGCGGGCCGGCTTCGGAAGGACCCGCGCGGGGTGCCGATGACCGGCGCCGCGGGCGGGCTGGCCGGCGGGCTGTGGGCGGCGTTCGACGCCAAGCTGGTCTCCGGCGCCTCCTTCGTCCTGGACACGCTGGGCTTCGACGCCCGCGCCCACGCCTCGCGCGCCGTCGTCACCGGCGAGGGCAGGCTCGACCGCCAGTCGCTGGCCGGCAAGGCGATGGGCGAGGTCGCCGTGCGCTGCCGCCAGCGCGGCGTCCCGTGCCACGCCATCGTCGGCTCCGACGCGCTGCCGCCCTTCGAGCACCGCCTCCTCGACCTCGCCACGGTGGACGAGGCGACGACGCTGGAGGAGATCGAGGCCGCGGCTCGCGCGCTGGGCGAGCGGCTCTAGGGCCTGATCGCCCGCACCCCGCTCACTCGCCCGCTGCGGCTGACCGTGAACCGGATCGAGCGCGACAGGCTCAGGACCCTGCGCCCCTTGAGCGTCCGGTAGGTGAGCAGGTAGGTGCCGGCCGCCAGACGCTTCCCGTTGACCTTCCCGTTCCAGCGGAAGCGATTGGCGCCCTTGCGCGTCCGGCCCAACGGCACCCGCCCGACGACGCGGATACGCGGGGTCGTGCGGCCGAGCAGCTTGCGGGTCCCGGTGACGCGCGCGACGAAGATGCCCAGGTTCGTCGACGCTCGACAGCCTCGGCGTGAGGCTGACCGATTGGCTGAGGTTGCTGTTGGCCAGCGACAGCAGGCAGCCGCTCGTGCAGGTGACCCCGGGCACGTCGAGCGCGCTCGAGTTCGCCAGCGACAGGCCGCCCCACGTCGACTGGTAGGCCCGGGTCTGAGGCGTGGGCGCATCGGCGCCGATGTCAATCGGTGGGTTGAGCGCGTTCTGGATGCCGGGCGTCGCGTCGAAGACCCCCAGCTTGCGCCTGTCGCCCTTCGTGCGCACGAAGCCGAGCTGGATGCCGTCGGGCGACCAGGCGGGCATCCGCTCCGGGTCGGCGGTGGTGATGGGCGACGGCGCGGGCGTCAGCTGCGTCTCGGTCGGCCACGAGAGCGTCTGGAGGTCCACGTCGTTGCCGCTGGCCAGATCGAGCGCCGTGTAGTTGTCGCCGCTGCGCGGGACGGGGTGGCTCGCCGGGAGCCGTCGCGGTGCCGAACGCCTTGGTCTTCCCGAGGCTTCCGATGAAGGAGGAGCCGGCGACGAAGCGGATCGTCGTGAGGTGGGCGACGCCCGTCTGCCAGCGCGCCGCTGTTCGCGTCCAGCGAAGGCGAGCGACAGATACCGGCCGTCGAGCGGCGCTGTCCGTTCGATCGTGAGTCGAGCTCGTGACCCGCCACGGCCGGCGTGCGGTGTCTCGAGTACCTGGCCGGCCGGGGTCGTCGATGAGCTCGCCGAGGTCGGTGATCGTGCTGGACGGCGATCCGTTCGAGAAGGAGGTGCGCCGGGACACCGTCGGTGCGCCGTCGGCGTTGGTCACGGGCCGAATCCCCCATGCCAGGAACAGGTTGGACCCACCGGCGTCGAAGGACGGGCCGGCGCCCGCGCCGCTGGTCAGCGAGGTGACCGTGCCGGTCTGACGGTCGAGCCGATGGAGCGTCCGCGTGGCCGGGGGAACGATGTCGCCGTTGAGCTTCGGCTGGAGCTTCGTCCGCATGAACACCAGATAGCGCCCGTCCGGCGTGAGCGTCGGATGCAGCTCGTCGTCGGTCGTGTTGACCGCGGCGGGAACGGACAACGCCGCGCCGGTGTTCACGTTGACCAACCCGATGTCGAACCCCTTGCTCGACTCGAACCGGTCGTAGGCGGCGATCAGAGCCGCCGCGTCGGCCGTGGCCGGCACGCACGCCGCTGCCGCGGCCGCGATCCCGAGGCCCATCGCCACTTGCCGCCGTCGTCCGTTTGGTGCTCGCATGTCGCCCTCCGATCGATTCTTGTCCAGGGGCCTAGGGCCCAACCGGCCGCGCGCCCGTAACCCGCCCCGCGGCCGTGAGCCGTGAAGCGGATCGAGCGCGACGTGGCCAGGACGCGACTGCGCGAGGTGAGCGCGCGGAACGTGAGGAGATAGGTCCCAGGGGCCAGCCGCCGGCCGTTGACGCGGGCGTTCCAGCGGAAGTGCGGGCGGCGGCTGCGAGCCAGGCCCAGCGGGACGCGGCCGACCGAGCGCACCCGCAGCACGCGCCGTCCGAACAGGCGGCGGGTGCCGACGACGCGGGCGATCAGGATGCCGACCCTCGTAAAGGTCGAACTCGTCAGGGTCGGGCTCAGCGTCACGCCAGAGCTGGTCGGGCCGCTGAGGCCGCCGCTGCACGCCAGCAGGCAGGAGACGACCACCGAGTCGGCTCCCGAGGTGTTCGCCAGCGAGAGCCCGCCCCAGGTGGCCTGGAACTCGCGCAGCTGGGCCGTCGGGGCCTCGGTGCCGAGGTCGACGGCCGGGTTGAGGACGTCCTGGATCCCGGTCGTGGAGTCGAACACCAGCAGGCGGCGCCGCGACGTCGCGGAGACCGAGTCCGCCGACCGCACGAATCCCAGCTGGACGCCGTCGGGCGACCACGCCGGCATCCGCTCCGGCGCCGACGTGTTCACGGGCGTGCCCAGCGCGCTGGGGGCCGAGTCACCCGGCCATTGGATCGTGGCGATGTCGGCTCCGCTCGAGGTCGTCGTGTCGAGTGCGACGTGGCTGTCGGGCACCCGCGGAGTGGCGTGAAGCGGCGTGTTGGCGGTGAGGACCTTCGTCTGGGGACTGCCCCCACCGCGCTCGTCGACCAGGAACGAGTTGGTCGTCGCGATCGACCCGTCACCCTCGTTGAAGCGGACTGCCGTGGTGGCGCGCAGACGGCTGGTGCCTGTCCGTGCGTGCACGGCGGCGTGCGGGATGTCGACGAACGTCCCTGATTGAGAGTTCGCGACGCCTCCCAGCTGCGCACTGGTCGTTCCGAGGGGACCGGAGCGAGACGAAGCTCGGTGGCGAGGTGAGGGACAGCGTTCCCGCGGTCACGACCGCCGGAGACGGGGGCGTCGGGCCGCCTGGCGGAGGAGGCGGCGGGACGCGGATGCCGGCGGCCAGCACCGCTCCCGACGTGCCCGTCGGGACGATCGTCGCGCCCGCAGCCGGAGGCTGCGTGACGGAGAACGGGGGGCGCAGCGCCCCGCCGCTCTGGCGGTCGAGCATCAACAGCTCGCGCGAGGCGGGCGGAACGACGTCGCCATCCGGCTGCGAGACGAGCGTCGCGCGCGTGAACACGAGGAAGCGCCCGTCCGGCGTCAGGGCGGGATGGAACTCGTCCGCGGCGGTGTTCACCGAGCTGGGGACCACGAGTGTCCTCCCGGTCTGGGCGTTGACCAGACCGATGTCGAAGCCGCTGCCCGGGACGTAGCGCTCGAACGCGGCGATCACCGGCGTCGCCGCAGACGTCGGCGCGGCGAGCAGCAGCGTCGCGAGGAGCGCCAGGAGGAAGAGGCGGCCTGCGATCTTCATCGCCGGCGAGCGGCCAGCGACCGCTGGGTCGTCTTCGGGCCATGCACCCCGCGCTCGACCGAGCGCACGCGCACCCGCGCGCCGCGCCGGCGGGCCGCAGCCACCTGGCCGCCCGGCAGGTCCACCGCGACCGTGGCCGAACGACCGGGCCGCAGCGAGTAGCGCTCCCCGGCGCCGAACCGCGCGCCCCGCCGGTCAAGCCGCGCCGACAGTGCCCCGCGGCAGCCGATCCGCACCGAGCGCGGACACGCCAGGCGCACCGACAGCGCGCCGTCTCCGTTCACCCGCGCCACGCGGGTCCGAAGGGCAACGTTCGGTCCCTCCCGGCGGTCGCTCTGGTCGATGTTCTCGCAGTCGGTGGATACGGGCGTTCGCCCTCTCCCGCAATACCGTCGTTGGGCGCCGCGGACGCGCCGGGGCCCGAGCTCAGCAGGACGGCCCCGGTGCGCGTCGCCGTAGTCCGCCACGTCGGCGCCCGGACCCCCCGTCGAAGAGGTCGGCTGATGGCGAGGCCACGCTCTCGCCACGTGCGCACCAGGCGGTCGTTTCCCGCGCTCGCCGCGCAGGGTGTCCGTGCCTCCCCAGGTCCGCCTGGAACGTGTCGTTGCCGTCGCCGCCCTCGAACACGTCGTTGACGGCGTCGGTCGAGCTGCCGGTCGGGTTCAGCATGTCGTTGCCGGGCCCCGCGTCGAACGAATCAAGCCCAATCCCGCCCTTCAGCGTGTCGTTCCCGGCGCCGGCGTTGACGACGCTGTCCACGGAGGCGCAGCGGAGAAGGGCAGGGTGAGCAGTCGGAACTCGTCGTCGCCGTCGCCGAGGTTGGCCGTCACAAAGCGGTTGCTCCCGTAGGCACAGCGTGACCTCGATCGAGTTGTTGCTGCTCGCAACCGCTGCCGGGGACGGCCACCCCGGCGAATCTGCCCGTTGACGATGAATCTGGTCGGTGCGTCATCGACGACAGCGGTCAAGTCGCCCGCGGCGTCTCCCTCGAGCAGGAGGCCGGTCGCCGAGGAGTAGGTCACGGTCGTCGTGGCCCCTGCGCTGGCGGGGACCAGAACGAGCGCGACCAGCGCGATGAGCGCCGATCTCGGGTCATCCTCGCCTCGCCGGTAGCGAGCGCTGCGTCGTCTTCGGGCCGTGCACGCCGCGTTCGATCGAGCGCACGCGCACCTGGGCGCCGCGCCGGCGCGCCGCCGACCACCTGCGCCGCCGGCAGCTGCGACCTCGACCGTCGTCGAGCGTCCCGGCCGCAGCGAGTAGGACGTCCACGCCGACCCGAACCGCGACGCGTGCCTCGGTCCAGGCGCGCCGACAAGCGCGCCCCGGCAGCCGATCCGCACCGTAGCGCGGGCACGCGAGGCGCACCGACACCGCGCCGCTCGAGTCCACCCGCGCGACGCGGGTCCGGAAGGCCACGTTCGGGCCCTCCCGCCGGTCGCTCTGGTCGATGTTCTCGCAGTCGGCCGCCACGGGCGTGTCGCGCAGGTCGGGCTTGAGCGTGTCGACGGAGCCGCCGCAGGTGATCGTGTCCTTCTCGCCCTCGCGCGCGAAGATCGAGTCCACGCCCAGCCCGCCGCTGACCGTGTCCTGACCCAGGCCGCCGTCCATCGAAGTCCTGACCGCGCCGACCGCACGCAGCGTGTCCCCGCCGGCGTTTCCCATGATCGTCCGCGTGCCCAGCGGAGAGCTCCGGGTGACGCTGCGGAACTCCAGGACGTCCGCCGCCGACCCGCCGATCAGGGTCTCCACGCTCTCGAGGCCGTCGGACTCGCCGGCCGCGCCGTCGTCGTTGCTGCCCGTGGTGCCCACCGTGGCCTTCAGCGAGACGGCGGCCGTGCGGGCGGAGTAGTCGCCGACGTCCGTGCCGGCCCCCCCATCGAACCGATCGGCGGAAGCGGTGAACTGGTTGGCGACCAGTACATCGTTCCCGTCCTTTCCGAGGAGCGTGTCGGTCCCGCCAGAGTCGCCAAACAACGTGTCGTCGCCCGCTCCGCCGTCGACGAGGTCGAAGCCGTCGCCGCCACTCAGCCGGTCGTTCCCGTCTTCTCCGAACAGGAACTGGTCACCCGAATATCCAGAGGAGGAGATCCGGTCATTGCCGGCGCCGAGGTTCGCGGTCACCACGCCGCTACCCGACTGAGTGCAGCTGACGCTGCCGGCGGGGCTGGCCGGGCTGGCTCCGGTGCCCGCTGTGCAGCCCGGGCCCGCGACCAGCGTGGCAGACTGGATCCCCCCGACGCCGAGCCGAGCGGCAAAAAACGGATCGCCCCGAACGGGTTCCCCACCGAAACTCCTTCGGAGGCGCCATCGCCCTGGACCAGCGCCCCGTGCCGGGCGCGTAGGAGATGGTCAGGGTGGCCGAGGCGCTGCCGGGCGCGACGGCGAGCGCCGCGACGGCGAGGAGGGGGAGCGCGACTGCCCGGGCTGCTTTCTTGATCATCGCCGCACACGCTAGGTCGGCGCCGCTCACGAAACGCTCACAACGGCCAACACCGGCTGACATTTCCTTCCCGGTACGCTCGCGCCCGTGCCCGAGCGCCCCCGCAATCGCCGCGCCGTCGTCGTCGGCGCCGGGTCGTTCGGGACCGCGGTGGCGGTGCTGCTGGCCCGCGGGGGGATGCGCACGACGCTCCAGGCCCGCACCGCCGAGCAGGCCGAGCGGATGGCCGAGGAGCGAGCGAACGTCCAGTACCTGCCCGAGGTCGCGCTTCCGCGAGAGCTGAGGATCGAGGCGGTCTCGGCGGGGCTCTCCCGCGCCGACTACGTGTTCCTCGGCGTCCCCTCGCGCGGGCTCGACGAGGTGATCGCCGGGCTGGCCGCGGCGGGCCTGGGCCCGCGCGCGGCGGTCGTCTCGCTGGCCAAGGGGCTCGTGCCGCCCGACGGCACCGCGCCGACGATCCTGTTGCGCGAGCAGCTGGGCCCCGAGCGCATCGCCTGCATCGGCGGGCCCGCCCACGCGCGCGAGACGGTGACCCAGGGCGCGGGCCTCGTGGCCGCGTCCACCGACGAGGGGCTGGCGGAATCGCTGGCGCGGATGTTCACCGAGGCGGGCGTGGTGTGCGAGGTGTCGAACGACCCCGTCGGCGTGGAGCTCGCGGGCGCGGCGAAGAACGCCGCCGCCCTCGCCGCCGGCGCCACGGAGGCACAGGGCCTCAACGCGGCCGGCGCCGCCGCCGGGCACATCTTCGCCGAGGTCTGGCGCTTCGCCGAGGTGCAGGGCGCGCGGCCGGAGTCGCTGATCGGGCTGGCGGGCACCGGCGACCTGGTGGCCACCGCGCTGGCGCCCCAGAGCCGCAACCGCCGCGCCGGCGAACTGCTCGCCCAGGGCGTCCCCGCGGCCGACATCCCCCAGCAGATCGGCCAGGCTGTCGAGGCGCTGGAGTCCGTCCCCCTGCTCGCCCGGGCGCTGGGGCGCGCGGGCGTCGAGGCGCCCGTCACGGACGCGCTGTGCCGCCTCATCGAGGGCGACCTCCCCCTCGACGACTGGGTGGGACTGGTGCGCACCACCGTGCCGCCCCCGGCCCGGTTCGGCCGCCGCCGGGGCTTCTTCCGGCGGCTGTGGGAGCGGGTCAGGTCCTTCTTTCGGCGAGGGTCGTGACGACGGCCTCGTAGACGCCCGCCCCGTGGCCGGCCTCGGCCACGCGCACGTTGTCGCGGCCGCCGATCGCCTCGCGCAGCGTGGGGTCGCGCTCCAGCGCGTTGGCCACGAGCCAGAAGGCGCCGACGACGTCCGCGGCGTCCATGTCCTCCCGCGAATCGCCGACGGCGATGCACTCCTCGCGCGCGTACCCGCGCGCCTGCATGTGGCGGGCGACCGCGCGCGCCTTCGACGCCTCGGCCGGGATCAGGTGGTAGGCGTGGGCCTGCTCGACCTCGAGCGTCGGAGAGCGCCGCCGGATGGCGCCGTTGTCGACGAGGCGCAGGTGCCCGAGCCCGGCCTCGCCCAGCGCCTCGTCGGCCTCGAAGGTGTCGACCAGGCCGCGGAACAGGTGCGAGACCTCGCGGTCGTGGTGCCAGGGATCGTGGTACTCCAGGCGGCCCGCGTAGCGCTCGAGCAGCAGCGCCGGCGCGCCCGCGTCCTCGATCTGGTCATGGATCGACCGCTCGCCCGGCACGAGCTCTCCGGTCAGCCACTCGCGCTCGTCGTCGATGACCAACCCCGCTCCCACCTCGAAGATGTACGCGCTGCAGCCGAGCAGCCGAGCGTCCTCGCGCACCTGCGCCTCGCGGCGGCCGGAGTAGATGACGAACTCCACGTCGGCGCGGAAGCACGCCTCCAAAGCGCGGACCGCCAGCGCGGAGAACTCGCCCTCGCCGTCACGCAGCAACGCGCCGCCCCGGCCGAGCAGGGTCCCGTCGAGGTCGCAGTAGACGCAGCGCATGGGCGGGGAAGTCTAGGTCGCTAGCCTCAGGGCGATGCCGGGGCTGCGCTCGTTCTCGACCGACGACTTCCCGCTCGACGTGCTGCGGACCCGCGAGCGCTCGGTCGCGGTCTGCCTTCCGGCCCGCGACGAGGCGGACACCGTGGGCGACGTCCTTCGACCGATCGTCGAGCTGCTCGAGGGCGGGCTGATCGACCAGGTCGCGGTCGTCGTCGACGGCGAGGACGGGACGGCGAAGGCGGCGCGCGCCGCCGGCGCCGAGGTGTTCGCCGCCCAGGAGCTCGCGCCCGATCGTGGCCCGAGCCTGGGGAAGGGCGACGCGGTCTGGCGCGCCATCCCCGCGCTGCGCGGCGACGTGATCGTCCTGCTCGACGCGGACCTGGAGAGCGTCGACGACGGCTACGTGCGGGGCCTGGCGGGACCGCTCCTCAGCGACTCCGGTTTGCAGCTGGTCAAGGGGAGCTTCGTCAGGCCCACGGGCGAAGGTGGCGTGGAGCGGCCGGTCGGCGGGGGGCGGGTCACGGAGCTGCTCGCGCGGCCCGTGCTCTCGCTGTTCTATCCCGAGCTGGCGGCGCTGCGTCAGCCGCTGAGCGGCCAGGTCGGCGTGCGCCGCGACTGGCTGGAGACGCTGCCCGTGTGGACCGGCTACGCGCTCGAGATGGGGATGCTGCTCGAGACGTGGAAGCGCGCCGGGCTCGACGCGATCGCCGAGGTCGACCTCGGGGTGCTCTGGAACGCCAGCCAGCCGCTGGCCGACCTCGGGCCGATGGCCTACGCCGTGCTGCTCGCCGTCACGCGCCAGCTGGAGCGCGAGGGAAGGCTCGAGCCGACCGGCGCGCCGCCGTTCCTCTCGGCGTCGGGACCCGTGGACGTCGAGCCGCTCGAGCGGCCCCCGTACGTGTCCCTGCGCTCGGCATGACGCCGGCGCTGACGGTACGCGGCCGCGCGCTCCCCCTCGGACGCCGGCCCGTGCTCATGGGGATCGTCAACGCCACGCCGGACTCGTTCTCGGACGCGGGCCTCTACGCCACCCTGGACGAGCGCGTCGAGCTCGCCGCCTCGCTCGTCGCCCAGGGCGCCGCGATCATCGACGTCGGCGGCCAGTCGGGGGTGACCAACCGCCCGGAGGTCGATCCCGACGAGGAGATCTCGCGGGTGGTGCCCCTGATCGAGCGCATCGCCGCCGCCCACGACGTCGTCGTCTCGGTCGACACCTACAAGCCGGCCGTCGCCCGGGCGGCGCTCGAAGCGGGCGCGTCGATCGTCAACGACGTCAGCGGATTGCGCTTCCCCGAGGTGGCCGAGGCGTGCGCCCGCGCGGGCGCCGGGCTCGTGATCATGCACAACCGCTCGGCGCCCAAGCAGCGGCTCACCGATCCCGCGCTGTACGAGGACGTCGTGGCCGACGTGACGGGCTTCCTCGAGGAGAAGCTGGCCGCTGCCCGCGAGGCCGGGGTCGCGCAGGACGCCACGATCCTCGACCCGGGGCCCGACTTCTCCAAGACCCCGGCCCAGACGATCGAGGTGCTGCGCCACCTCGATCGCGTCCACGCGCTCGGGCGTCCCGTGCTCCTCGCCCTGTCGCGCAAGGACTTCATCGGAGCGCTGACCGACCGACCGCCGCGCTCGCGCCTCGCCGGAACGCTGGCCGCCGTCGGGTTCGTGCGCCGGTGGCCGGGGCAGATCCTGCGCGTCCACGACGTGGCCGAGGTCGCCGACTTTCTGGTCACCGCCGAGGCGCTCGAAGGCGACCGCGAGGTGCCGGCGGAGCTCGAGCTCCGGGCGGATCTGCGCCGCGAAGACTCAAGGGGTCTGACCCCCTGAGCCTCCGCGACTGAAGGGGTCTGACCCCTACTTCCGCAGCTGTCCGCGGATCGCGCCGTTGGGGAACGCCGTGTTGTGGACGTTCACGTAGAACTGCGTCGGCGTGCTCTTGAGCTGGCTGCGCAGCGTCGACGTCCCGCTCACGCACGCTCCCGACTGGCCGTGATTTCCGGCCGTCGGCGCCTTCAGCGGCAGGACGATCGGGCCGTTGACGCCGGCGCGGCCGCGATGGATGTGGGCCGCCGTCGGCTTGACCAGCGAGTTGACGACCAGGCCGTAACAGATCTTGGTCGAGGTGACGAGCACGTAGGCCGCACCCCGGCCGTCCCGGTCACCGCCGCCGGGCTCCGCTGCGCCGGTCATCGTGGCGACGAGACCGGCATCGGTCGTCGCCGCCGCTCTTCCCTGCTCGCCTCCGGCCGCCCCGATCAGCGCCGTCGCCCCGAGCGCCAGCGCGGCCAGCGCCGCCGCGGAGCCGATGAGCATCCGTCGCATGAGTCCTCCCTTGTCGTTTACCGCTATCACCACCTTTGACGCCGGTCGGCGCGAAACCTGCCCCCTACCATGGCTCGGCATGCCCGTCGTACGTGAAATCGAGCCCTGGGACGCCCTCCTCGAGGAGGGCCGAACCGACGAGCGCCTCGTCACCCAGGCGCGCGAGCCGGCCCGCGCGGCCGACTCCGTGCCGGTGCCCGACGACCTGCACCCGGCGCTGCGCGACGGCCTCGCGGCGGCCGGGATCCCGTCGCTGTACGCCCACCAGGCGCAGGCGCTGGAGGCCGCGGCCGAGCATCCCGTCGTCGTCACGACCGGCACGGCGTCCGGGAAGTCGCTGTGCTTCAACCTCCCTGTCCTCGACGTCCTGTGCTCCGACACCCGTGCCCGGGCGCTCTACCTCTACCCGACCAAGGCGCTCGCCCAGGACCAGGCCCGCGCGCTGCACGCCCTGAAGCTGAAGGCGCTGCGCCCGGCGATCTACGACGGGGACACCCCGCGCGCCGAGCGCGCGGCGATCCGCAAGCGCTCCAACCTGATCCTCACGAACCCCGACATGCTCCACGTCGGGATCCTTCCCAACCATGGCGCGTGGGGCGAGCTGTTCGCCAATCTCGCCGCCGTGGTGGTCGACGAGGCGCACGTCTACCGCGGGGTGTTCGGCTCCCACGTCGGCAACGTGCTTCGCCGCCTGCGCCGGATCGCCGCGGCCTACGGGACGGAGCCACGCTTCCTGCTCGCCTCGGCGACGATCGCCAATCCCGTCGACCTGGCCGAGGGCCTCACCGGCCTGGAGGACTTCGCGCTCGTGGATCGCGACGGGTCGCCGGGAGCGGCCCGCAGCGTCGCGATCTGGAACCCCCCTCTGCTCGACGAGGCGCTGGGCACGCGGCGCTCCGTCCTGGCCGAGGCCGCCGACGTGGTCGCCGAGCTCGTCGAGCAGGGCGCGCGGACGATCTGCTTCATCAAGTCCCGCCGCGCCGTGGAGCTGATCGCGCGCTACGTCCAGCAGAACCTCCGGGAGCGTTCCTCCGAGCTGGCCGACCGGGTCGCCCCCTATCGCGCCGGCTACACCCCGGCCCAGCGGCGCGAGCTGGAGCGCCAGCTCACCGAAGGCGAGCTGCTCGCCGTCGTGACGACGGACGCGCTGGAGCTGGGCATCGACATCGGCGCGCTCGACGCCGCGGTCAGCGTGACGTTCCCCGGCACCGTCGCCTCGCTGCGCCAGCAATGGGGGCGCGCCGGCCGGCGCGGCCGCGGGCTGGCGGTGTACGTGGCGGGCGAGGACGCACTCGACCAGTTCTTCTGCCGGCACCCCGACGAGTTCCTCGGCCGTCCCGTGGAGGCGGCGATCCTCGACCACGAATCCGAGGACATCCACCTCCAGCACGTGCGCTGCGCCGCCCACGAGGGGCCGCTCGACGATTCCGACCGCGAGTACCTCGGGCCCGCGCCTGCGCGGCTACGCCGAGCGGCTGGTGACGCTGGGCGAGCTGCGCGAGCGCAACGGCACCTTCGTGCCGCGCCGCCCGCAGGACTACCCGGCGGCCGACGTGTCCCTGCGCTCGTCGTCGGGCGACTCCTTCGCCGTCGTCGACACCTCGTCGGGCGAGGTGATCGGCACGATCGAGGCGGCGCGCGCCCTCGGGACGGCGCACGACGGCGCCGTCTACCTGCACATGGGCCGCTCCTACGAGGTGCAGGCCCTCGACCTCGAGACGCGCCAGGCGCTCGTGCGCCCCTTCGACGGCGACTGGTTCACGCAGCCCAAGAAGGAGACCTCGACCGAGATCGAGCGGCTGCTCGATCGCCGCGAAGCGCTGGGCGTGACGCTCTCCTTCGGCCTGGTCGCGGTGACCGAGCAGGTCCTCGGCTACCAGCGCAAGCGCCTGTCCGACCAGGAGCTGATCGATTTCACCGCCCTCGACCTCCCCGAGACGACGTTCGCCACCCAGGCGCTCTGGTACGAGCTGCCCGACGACCTGCTCGGGTCCGAGCTTCCCCTCGAGCGCCTGCTCGGCTCACTGCACGCGGCCGAGCACGGACAGATCGCGGTTCTCCCGCTCCTGGCGATGTGCGATCGCTGGGACATCGGCGGCCTGTCGACCAACGCCCACGCCCAGACCGGGGGGCCCACGATCTTCATCTACGACGGCCACCCCGGCGGCGTCGGGATCACGCGCCAGGGCTTCCGGGAATTCGAGACGCTCGTCGACGACGCGCACCGCCTGATCGCCGAGTGCACCTGCCGCGGCGGCTGCCCGTCCTGCGTGCAGTCGCCGAAGTGCGGCAACCTCAACGAGCCCCTGTCCAAGGACGGCGCGCGCGAGCTGATGGCGCGGATGCTCGCGCGCTAGCGGAAGAGCGCCCGGCGCGACCTCGTAGGGCACGAGGCGGGAAACCTGTGCAAGCCCGGAAGCCTTCTCTGGAGGGTCACTGCAGGTTCGCCTGATGAACGTGCGCAAGAGCGCGAGATCGGCCTGCGGCTACCCAATCCTGCCGATGGTTCCCTGCATGCGGCGACCCTTCGCCATCCTCGCCCTGACCTCCGCCGCTCTCGCGGGGACGGTCGGGATCGCGCCGGCGCAGGCGCCGGCAACGGGCGGAACCGCTGCCGCTGAGCCTGGAGCTCCCGCCGCAGAGCCCGCAGCTCCCGCGACCGGCGGCACGAGCCCGACGGGCGTCGCCTCGCCGAGCACGAGTGCCAACGGCGGCAACCGCTACGGACGTCCGTTCCGCATTCCGCCCGTCATCCGGCGCTTCAGCGCCTCTCCTCGCAGCGTCGTCTTCGGCGGCGCACCCACCACGCTGCGCTTTCGGGTCGAGGCGATCGGCGCGGCCAGGAAGGTCCGCGTGCGGCTGACGGCGAGGCGCGCCGGCGGCGGCACGCTCCGTGTGAATCTCGGCCGCCGGGCGACCAACCGCACCGTGTCGGTCCGCTGGGCCCGGGCGGGCGTCGCGGCGGGCACCTACACGCTTTCGCTCACCGTGGTCGACTCGCGCGGAAAGGCGCTGGCGCGCGCCGCGCGCGCCGGGCTGACCGTCCGCGTCAGGCCCCGGCCCAAGCCCGCGCCCGCCCCGTCCCCCGCGCCGAGCACGGGCAACGGCGTGTTCCCGGTCGCCGGCTCGCACTCCTACGGCGAGGGATTCGGCGTCGACCGCGGCGACCACATCCACCAGGGCCAGGACATCCCCGCGGCCGACGGAACCCCGCTGGTCGCGCCGCGCGCCTCGACGGTCTTCGCGACGGGCTATTCGGCTTCCGGATCGGGCGAGTACGTCGTCCTCTACGACTCCGGCGCCAACCGCTCGTACGTCTACTTCCACCTCCATCGCGGCTCGACCGTCGTGTCGGACGGCCAGTCCGTCCGCGCCGGCCAGCGCATCGGGGCCGTCGGCACCACCGGCCATTCGACCGGCCCGCACCTGCACTTCGAGCTCTGGATCGGACGCTGGTTCGACGGCGGCCACGCCGTCGACCCGCTCCCGACACTGCGCTCCTGGGACGGTTGATCGCCATCTAGCCCCGCGGGCCGCCCGCTAGCATCGGGCCCGCACGGCGAGATAGCTCAGTTGGTAGAGCACACGACTGAAAATCGTGGTGTCCCCGGTTCGAATCCGGGTCTCGCCATTCCCGGAAGCCTCGTCCCGACGACTCAGTCGTGGGCGCACTGCCTTCTGCTTCTTGTCATTCCGGGCGTCTGATCTCCAGTTGCGGGACACTCGCAAACAGCCGAACGGAGCAGTGGACCGGACGACGGCCGTGCTCGACACCTGACTGCCGAGTCGCATGGAAAGCAGTAGCGCTTCGTAAGGCGACGAGGGTTCGCGCCTCTCGCGCGAAGCAGAAGCCTCCGCTGCCTCGACTAGCGCAGACGCCGCTGTGCCCTTATCTCGCCGGCCGCCGTCCGGCGCCAGCCGGGGTGATCCGGATCGTGCGATGATCCTCGCGTGAGCCTGAGAGCCGCCGGCATCGAGGTGTTCGGCGACGAGGTGGCACTTCTCGAGCTGCCTGAGCCGCCGGCACTAGAGGCTGGCCAGGTGCTGATCGACGTCAAGGCTGCCGGCGTGGCGAGCTGGGACGAGTTCGTCCGCACCGGCGGGTGGGATGTGGGGCGCGTCCCGCCCTTGGCTCTCGGCGTCGAGGCCGCAGGTGAGGTCGTCGGGGTCGGCCCGGGGGTCGAGTGGCCCGCCGCCGGCGCCGCCGTGATGACGCATCCGCTCCCGCTGCCCTACCAAGGCTGCTGGGCCGAGCGGCTGGTCGCCCCAGCACGCCTGGTCGCCGAGAAACCCGACAACGCGTCTTGGGCAGAGGCGGGAGCGTTCCCCGTCCCCGCGCTGACCAG
Organism: uncultured Actinomycetes bacterium; assembly: GCA_963842605.1. GTDB lineage: Bacteria > Actinomycetota > Thermoleophilia > Solirubrobacterales > Solirubrobacteraceae > AC-38. The sequence continues at coordinate 5,746 of CAWJGV010000007.1, read as the reverse complement.
TGAGCAGGTGGTGGCCGAGGTGCTCGACGTTCAGCCCGGTGAGACGATCCTGGTCAACGGCGCCGGCGGCGTCACCGGCGGGATGATCGTCGAGCTCGCCGCGAACAGCGGCGCCACGGTGATCGCGACCGCGAGCGAGAGCAGCGCCGCGCGGGTGATGGCGCTCGGCGCAGACGTCGTCATCGACTATCACGACCCCGAGTGGACAAGCCGGGCAAGGGACGCCGCGGGATCGACGGGCATTCGGGCTGCCGCGAACGCTGCGCCTGGCGGAGAGTCCGATGCGCTGAGCACGCTCGTCGACGGCGGTCGGCTGGCAACCATCACCGGCGCTCCACCCCCCGAGGAACGGGGCATCAGCATCGCGAACGTCATCATCCGCCCGGACGGCGACGAGCTACGCCTTCTCGCCGCGTCTCTCGCGATGGGCAAGCTCCACATCGACATCCGAGCCTCCTATCCGCTCACAAGAGCCGCGGAAGGGCTCGCGCAGGCAACCACGGGGAGCGGCGGCGCCGTCGTGCTCGAACCATGAGCGTTTTGCGCTCGGGCAAACGAGCCTGCCGGGTAACCGACGCGATCACCGCTGCTTCCGCGTGAACTAGGCGCTTCCGCCGACGCCGCCCTCGCTATCGCTATGGACGAAACCCGGGCATCGCAGGCCCACGCGGCTTCACAATGCGGTGGCTTGGCGGCGGTTCCAGGGGTGCTGTCGCCACTTGCAGTCGCAACCTAACCCGAGAGGACGCCGATGCCGGACACCACCTGCCACATGTCGATCTCGCTCGACGGTTTCGTCGCTGGGCCCGACCAGAGCCGCGAGGATCCACTCGGTAAGCGTGGGCGCGAGCTCCATGGCTGGCATCTCGGCGACGAGCGCGCCAACGACGCCGACGCGACGGCGACCGACTGGCTCATGCGCCCCCGCGGCGCGTACGTCATGGGGCGGAACATGTTCGGGCCGATCCGCGGCGAGTGGGATGAGGACTGGCGCGGCTGGTGGGGTCCCGAGCCGCCTTACCACGCGCCGGTGTTTGTGCTCACCCATCACGCTCACGAGCCGATCGAGATGGAAGGCGGGACGACCTTCCACTTCGTCACCGGCGGCTTCGACGCCGCTTACGCACAAGCGCGCGAGACGGCCGGGGAGGGCGGCGTAGACATCGCGGGTGGCGCCTCGACTGTGCGCCAGGCCCTCATTGCCGGGGTCGTCGACGAGCTCACCCTCGACGTCGCGCCGGTCCTGCTCGGCTCCGGCGAGCGGATCTTCAACGGCGTCGAGTCGTTCGGGTTTGAGCCCGTTGAGGTCTTGCATTCGCCGCTAGCCACACACATCCGCTACCGGCGGGCGGGATGAGCCGATGAGTGGATAGAGCCCGCGATGACAAGGGCCGCTGGCGCCTACCGGGGCGATCGTGACGATGTCTGACTGAGCTGCCCCCGCTGGTTGCCCTAGTCGCTTCCGCCTCGGACGAAAAGCGCAAGCGTCCCCGGTCCTGACCCTCCGGGCCTGAGCAATCCGTGCTCCTCGGAAGGACAAATCGACCCCGCCAGGCCCCGCACTCCGGTCGTAGTACCCGCGTAGTACCGGATGCAACGTCCAATACGTCCAGGGCATGCGTGGGCGGGGACAACGGGGACGGCGGGGACGGCGCTGGAACTATCCGACAGGTGGCTCGCCCGGTTCGAATCCGGGTCTCGCCATCGCGGCGCTTGACTTTGACACCGTGTGAGGCGGTACTACGCTTCGCGGATGAGTCCTCCGGCGACCCTTCTCCTGTGGTTTGTGCTGCGTTCGCCGGAGCTGGCCGAGGACTTTGAGCGTCTGATGACGGAGGATCGCGACATCGTCCGCGGGTCGCTGGACACGATCTCGGATTGGCGGCTTACGCGGCCGTCGGACGTGCCCGGACAGGCCATCGGTCAAGCCGATTACGTGCTGATCGCCGAGATCGTCGAAGTGGAGCGCTTCGAGCAACAGGCGAGCGAACACGTCCAACGCTTGACCGACGATTTGGCGCATCTCGTCTCGAGCCGGGGGATGCTCGTCGTGCGTTCCGTCCTTTGAAAGCCGCGGTCGGTGGGGGGCGATCAGCCCGCCCTCGGTCTGAGCTTGAGATGTCCCGGGTCGCGCCAAGCCACCTCAACACGTAGCGGATCGGCGATTAAGGCATCGGTCGGCGGCGGTTGTACCAGCGCAGAAGCGCTGACATGCTTGACCAATGCTGCAGACGAGCTTGCGAGGGGGCTTCGCGGGCGCGGTCGCGACGGTGGTGATGACGCTCGAGCAGCCCCTCGACAAACGCCTCTTCGACTCCAGTTACGACGACGTCGAGATCCTGGGCAAGCTCGTGACGCGCGGCGACGACTGGCAACCCATCGGCTTCGCGCTCCACGTGCAGAACGGCGCGATCCTGGGCGCCGGATACGCGCGGCTCAAGCCGTCCCTGCCGGGGCCAGCGGTCCTTCGCGGCCTACTGGCGGGCCTCATCGAGCACGTCGCGACCTGGCCGATGACGGTGCTGGTCGACCGCTACCACCCCGCCCGCAAAGAGCTGCCGAAGCTCGCCGCCAACCCCCGAGCGTTCGGCCAGGCGACGATCCGCCACGCGGTGTTCGGGGTCGTCCTCGGGCTCCTCGAGGCCGCGCTCAACGACCGTAGCGTCACCCGTACTTGCACATTGGGCCCTACAACAGAGGAGAAGCCATGACCTCCGAGGCTTCCGTACCGCCCATCGTCCTCATCCACGGCCTCTGGCTGACACCGCGCAGCTGGGAGGGCTGGAAGGAGCGCTTCGAGAGCCGCGGCCACCAGGTGCTCACCCCGGCGTGGCCGCACATGGAGGGCGAGGTGGAGGAGCTTCGTCGCGACCCCTCGCCGATGAACGGGCTCGGCGTTACCGAGATCGTCGACCACTACGACGCGATCGTCCGCGGACTCGACGAGGCGCCGATCATTATGGGGCACTCCTTCGGAGGCCTCATCACGGAGCTGCTGCTCGACCGCGGCCTGGGCGCCGCCGGCGTGGGCATCTCGCCTGCGCAGATCAAGGGCGTGCTGCGGCTCCCGCCCGCTCAGATCCGCGTGACCACGCCCGTGCTCGGCAACCCGGCCAACAAGAACCGGACCGTGGAGCTCAGCCCGAAGCAGTTCCACTACGCGTTCACCAACGCGCTCATGACCGACGAGGAAGCACAGTCGGCCTACGAGCGCTACGAGGTCCCTGGTCCCGGGCGCGTGCTCTTCCAGGCGGCGTTCGCGAACTTCAACCCGAACGCGGTGACCAAGGTCGACGTCCACAAGGACGACCGTCCGCCGCTGCTCGTGATCGGCAACTCGGAGGACCACACGGTGCCCGCGTCGGTGGCCAGGGAGGCGGCGCACCGGCTCGCCAAGTCGAAGGCGGTCGTGGACTACAAGGAGTTCATGGGGCGGCCTCACTTCACCGCCGGAGCGCCCGGCTGGGAAGAGGTCGCCGACTACGCGCTCGACTGGGCGGTCAAGGCCGCGACCGAACCACAGCGCGCCTGATGGACCTGGGGCTGACCGCCAAGGTCGCCCACACAGCCCTCACACCAGCCCTCAGTGAAGTACCGGCGTGGTACCGGATGCATCCGTCACGTGGTTCGCCCATTCGAATCCGGGTCTCGCCATCTCGAGCGCCGCGAAGGTCGCGCCGCTCGCCGGCTGCGTCAGCGTGACTGCAAGCGGCGAGTCAGCCCTGGACGCTGACCATGCGGGCCACGGAAGGCACGCCGTTGGCATCGACGACGAAGAGCATGTAGAACCCGGCGGCGCGACGTTGGCGTTGGCCGGCGCGGTGGCGATGAGGCGCGTCGCGCCAGCAGTGAAGGACAGCGGGATGTAGCGCTGCTCCATGTTGTCCGAGTGCGTGACCGCGCCGAGGCGGACGAGGGCGACCTTGCGGATGGACGCCGCCTTCCCGGTCGCGATCCGCATCCGCGCGCCGTAGCCCGTGGACGCCGGCGCGGCGCGGATGGCCGGGCGCGGGGCGAGCCTGCCGTTGGCCCGGAAGAGGTAGGGCGGCGAGAAGATCTCGGCGTTTTTGCCGAGATAACCGACCTGGTCGCACTCGCCGCAGATCCCGCCGCCGGAGGAGAGAACGCGCCCGTCGGGCAGCAGGAGCGCGGTCGAGTGGTACTGGCGCGTAATCCGCATCGCGGCCAGGGTCCGCCACTGGCCGGTGGCGGGGTTCCACTGCTCGGCCGGGTAGACACCGGCCTTGAGATCGACGGCAGGCGCGCCCGAGGAATTGCCGCCCGTGGCGAGGACCGTTCCGTCGGCGAGCACGGTCAGGTTGTACTGCCGACGGCCGTAGGCCAGCTTCGCCGTCGGCGAGACCTGCGGCGTGGCCCCGTTGACGTCGACGACCTGCGCGTCGTTCGTCGACTCGCCGCCGCCCGCGACGAGCATCCTCCCGACGTCGAAGAGCGCGTGGCCGCCGTAGTCGCGGTAGATGCCGTCGCGCTGTCCCAGCGCCTCCCACGTGCCGGTGCCGGCGGTGTCGAGCGCGCGCAACGTCTGGTCGGGACCCGAGTAGAACGCCCGGCCGTCCGGGGCGACGTCCATCCACGGATACAGCGGCTGCTCAAGCGACGCGGTGCTGACCGCCCGCAGGCCGCCAGCGAGCGTCCGGACCTCGGGCGTATCGACGCGGCCCGAGGTGATGAGCATCTCGCCGTTGCCCAGCGGCGTCACGCTCGGATACCAGCGCCCAGCCGCCATATTCGGACCGAGGCTCCACGTGTTTAACCGGGATCGAAGGGTGAGTCTGGACGATGCCGTTGGCCCCCAGGTCCTTGTTTCCGCCCGCCAGGAACAGCCGACCGTCGACGAGATGCGCCAGGCCGCTGCAGAAGACGTTGAAGCCGGTGTCGACGTTGACCGGCGTCTGGGTGCGCGTCGCCGGATCCCACACGGTCGCGCGTGTGTGGTCCTGAACGGGGTACGTCTCGGTCGCGTTGTCGCCGATCGAGTCGTAGGCCCGGACCTTGCCATTCGGCAGCAGTGCGACGTGCACGCCAACCACCGGCCAATCGACTACCGGACCCCTTTGCCTACGTCCTGAGGGGCGCCGGCGACCGCGGCCGCGGCCCTCCTCGCGTCGGACGCCGTGACGGCGCGCGTTTGGTCGTCCAGCGCTCGCTCCTGGGTGGCCGTGTGCGTGACCGCGTCCTCGGCCGCGTGGGTGGCGGCCGTCTCGACCCCGTCGTGCGCTCCAGCGCCCGGCGAAGCGAGCGCGGTCGCGATGACGGACGCGATCACTGTTACGCCAGCTCGAGACACAGTCGCGGCTTCCTTTTTCCGCAGCAGGGCCGAGCCGACGATATACGAAATTGCCAACCATAGGTAGTGTTTTTCAGGGATTTCACGCTCGTCCACGCCCGTACCGCACGCCGACAATGGTGGCTCCCCCGGTTCGACTCCGAGGCTCGCTGGCCGCGGCTTGAGAATCGTGGTGTCCCCGGCACGCGTCCGTTGCGACTGAGGCTGGACGCACAGTGTTCATCGGCGTGATCTTGACAGCGCGTCGCGGATACGTCCGCTGTCAGGGCACGGACTGGCGGCGCGTCTATCGGACAGAAGACCGCCTTTGGCGGGTTCCCGCCAGGGCGGTGGCTGCGTCGTCAAACGGGAGCCGGTCGCTGAATACGGGTCTGGGTCGAAGCGGCCTTCGGCGACGGCGTGCAGCACCTCGCCCAGCACCGGGGACACGCTGGGCCG